>NZ_JBLEFH010000003.1:0-483956 GCF_047345645.1 Jujubicoccus corallicola
GACTTGCCCAAGAGATCCTGCGGCTTCAGATCCGGAGACTTCGAGCGCACCGACATCCGCCCCTCGAAGAGCTCCGAAATCGCCTCACGAAACTGCAGCTTCTGCGCCAAAAGCGCATCCGCCCCCAGCGGCGTCTCGATCCGCAAAATACGCATCGCCTGGATCACAGAGGACAAGGACATAACCGACAACTCCAGCAGCTCAAGATTCGCTCTCAGCCAGACATTACCGAATTCTTAATATTCGTCAGTGGAAAAAATGACGCATGCCTTGGACGTCAAAACGATCGGCACATAAATGCCTATAGGCAGACTTTTTTGACGTAAATCTAAGAAAATGATAACAATAAAATGACGGTAAGATCCTCCACCTTCGCGTCGAAGGCGGATGCTCGCGAAAACGCCAAACTCAAGTGAATGATCAGCGGCTTCCCATGAGTTCGACAAGTAGCTGCGCGCCAAAACAAAAGGCGTTTTCAAACCTAAAATGACCGCTGCTCTAAGCCCACTGCTTCGCCCTACTTTGGAGGAGAAACGCGATCCTTACGCCCGCCCCAAAACCCAAAAAAGCCCTCACATCTTGGCGACGTGAGGGCTTTTTATGGCTCCGGCGGTAGGGATCGAACCTACGACCAATTGATTAACAGTCAACTGCTCTACCGCTGAGCTACGCCGGAACATTTCATCTGTGCGCGCCGGAGCGCGTCACCGTGTCGGAGCGTATAGCAAAGGCGATTCCGGGCGTCCAGAGGGAAATGTCAGTTTTTCCGCCGATAGGTGGCGCTCGGGGAAAGCGGGCCGTCGGCGGTCACGTCGCCCTTGCGGTCGAGCCAGATGAGATGCGCCATCACATTGCGTTTGGCGGCCGGGAGGAGCGCCGGGTTGAGACCCTCATAGACCGCCTCGGTGATCGCCTCGGGCGTCGCCGGGCCGCGTTCCAGAACCGCGAGGATCTGCGCGGTGCGCTCTTCGCGATGCGTTTTTTGCCAGGCGATATTCTCGCGCGGATTGGTTACGGGCGCGCCGTGGCCGGGGTAGAACACCGCCTCCTCCCGCCCCGCCAGAAGATCCAGCGAGTCGAAGAAATCGCCGAGATCGCCATCGGGCGGCGAGATCAGCGTGGTGGACCAGCCCATCAGCACATCGCCGGAAAAGAGCGCGTCCAGCGCGGGCACGGCGAAGCAAAGGTGATTCCCCTGATGGCCGGGAGTGTGGAGCGCGGTGAGGGTGAGGTCGCCGATGGTAAACACCTCGCCATGGTCAAGGGTTTGCGTGGGTGCGAAGGCCTGATCGACCCCCTCCCCGCCCCCGATCTCGGGCAAGCCTTCGCGGCGGCCCGCTTGCCAGTCGCCATAGGCCAGAAGCGGCAAATCCAGCTCAGCGGCGAGACGGCTTGCCAGCGGGCTGTGGTCGAGATGGGCATGGGTCACGAGGATCGCGGCATAGCGCTCGCCGGGGGCCAGCGCGGCCAGCAGCGCGTCCCGATGCGCGGGCAGGTCCGGGCCGGGGTCGATCAGCGCCACGGCGCCCTCCCCGAGCAGATAGCTGCGGGTGCCGGTGAAGGTCATCGGGCTCGCATTTGGGGCCGTCACCACGCGGATCCCCGGGGCGAGCGTTTCGGGCGGGCCAATCGGCGGGCTGTGATCCTGGCTCAACATGGGCTGACGCTAAGCGGCCCTCGCGCCAAAGAAAACCCCTTTCGCGCATTGCGCTTTGCGCCCGCGCGGCCCAAAGTCACCCCATGATTTTGCGCAAACCCAAGAGCCTCTTTGTCCGCTCGCTGCTGATTTTGCTGGTGCCGTTTTTGCTGCTGCAACTCGTCGTCGGGCGGGTGTTTATCGAGCGGCATTTTGAGCGTGTGACCGAACAGATGGCGCGCTCGATCGCGATCGAGGTGGAGATGGTGCTGCTGGCCATCGAGACGGCGGCGACCGAGGTGGAGCGCAGCATCCGCGCCGAGGGTCTGAGCACGGCGCTCGAGATGGAGATCACCACCGGCAGCCCGCTCGCGGCGCAGAACGAGGTGGCCTATTTCGACCTCTCGGGGCGGGTGCTGATCTCCTATCTCGACGCCCATATCGACGCGCCGGTTGTCATTGATCTTCAAAGCGAAAACGGGCGGGTGCGCATGACGGCGCAGACCGATGTGGGGCCGGTCAGCTTCGATTTCGACCGCGAGCGTGTGTCCGCCTCGAACCCGCATCAGCTTCTCGTCCTGATGGTGCTGACGGCGCTGTTGCTGGCCGGGATCGCGACGATTTTCCTACGCAACCAGATGCGGCCGATCCGCGATCTCGCCTATGCGGCGGATGAGTTCGGGCGGGGCCGCTCGGCGCCGCTCCGGATCCGTGGCGCGTCTGAAATCCGCCGTGCCGGGACCGCATTTCTCGCCATGCGGGAGCGGATCGACCGGCAGATCGAGCAGCGCACGGCGATGCTGTCGGGGATCAGCCACGACATGCGCACGCCGCTGACGCGCATGAAACTGTCGCTCGCGATGATGGAGGACGGACCGGACAAGGCGGAGCTGGAAGAGGATGTCGAAACCCTTAGCCGGATGATCGAAAGCTATCTGGATTTCGCCCGCGGCGAAGGCGGTGAGGAACGCGAAAAGGTCGATCCCGCAGCGCTCGCGCGGGAGATGGCGGAGCAGATGGACGCGGAGTTGTTTCTGCCCGATGACGCGGCCGACCCGGTGCGGCTGCGGCCCTTGGCGCTGCGCCGGGCGTTGCAAAATTTGCTCGCCAATGCAGAACGTTACGGCGACAAGCGGCGGCTGACCTTGCAGCGCGGGCAGTCGAGCCTGTCCTTTGTGGTCGAGGATAACGGCCCCGGCATCGCGCCCGAGGACCGCGAGGCGGCGCTGAAACCCTTCAGCCAACTCGACGAGTCGCGCAATCAGGATCGCGGCGGCGGCGTGGGTCTGGGTCTGGCGATTGCCCTCGACGTGGCGCGCGCCCATGGCGGGAGCCTGCGGCTGGAAGACAGCGCCGATCTCGGCGGATTGCGGGCGGTTTTAACGATTCCGTGCTAGGGGGGGCGTTTCGTTTTTGAAAAGAGGCGAGGTTTTCTTTTCATTTGGGGCATTGAGATGCGGTGTTTGGGACGCCAGTGGTCGGCGACAGTGCGTAAAAGTTGGCGACGGGCGTGGCGGCGAGTCTCTTTTCATAGATGAAAAGATCCGGCGAAGTCTTTTCATTTCGTCGCACATTACTTGCGGGTCGCGAAAAGGCGAGTTTTGGTGACGCCCTTTTTCACCGGTGAAAAGAAGGGTCACTGTCTTTTCAAATATGAAAACCAGAGCCAGCGGTTCAGGGAATGAAGGCTTGTGCTGATCTCATCATCTTATTGGCCCTTTTTCGTCGCCCTTTTGCCTCATTGCATTGAGCCCATTGCCGATGGAGGCGCTGATGGCGCGAAAGACGCTTGAGAACCGATTAAGGATGGTGATGACCGGAACGCCGATGAGGGTTCTGTTCATGCCCATTTCAAGCCTGCTCCACTTCAGATCCGTCCGTTTCGCGTGAGCGCCTCGCGGCTTCTTTTATTGGGAGAATAAGAAACGTTGCCCGACTTGACGCCCACGCACCGAAACCGTTCCGTTCTGACCCTGATGCCCGGTCACGCCAAATCCGAGAAGATAGCAAGCCGGATCTCGTCCTCCCTGTAAACCGGGCCAAAAGAACGCCCCGCCGCATTACAATCCATCGCCGAGAATATCGACGCCGACTTCCGCTCGGCTAACCTGTCCCAAATATCGCCCGGCCCCGCATCCTCAACCCATCTATTACCGAAAGGATGGCGCGCCGGTTTCCATCCGGCCAACGCGGCCCGGAGAACGCCAATGCCCCACGATCCATCATTCTCGGAAAGGATCGCGCCCCATTTCCGCCCCGCCATTGCCAATCCGCCTCCCTACCCCTCCGGCGCGGTCCAAACCGGCAGCACGTCACCCTCCGCCGCCTCCGCCAGATAGACCGCGCGCTGGATGGCGCGGGTCAGGCAGAGGGCGGCGGCGTGGCAGAGGGGGAGCATGTTGTCTGCGGGTTTTGCGACCGTGGCCGCCGCGAAGACCAAATCGCCGTCGAAGGGGGTGTGGGCGGGGATGACCGCGCGGCCGATGCCGTCATGGGCGGCGGTGGCGAGGCGCTGCGCTTCGGCCTGGGTGAGCGCCGCGTCGGTCGCGACGATGGCGATGGTCGTGTTGCCGCAGCCGACGGGTTTGGTGCGGAGCGGTGCAGCGGGATCGAAGCGGGCCGGGCCATGGCCGCCGACTTCGCCTGCCATTTCGAACGGCGCGCCGAAGAAGCGGCCCTCGGCGTCGGTCACGGCCCCTACTGGGTTGGCGGCGACGAGCGCGCCGACGGTCACGCCGGAGGGCAGGACGACGGAAGCCGAGCCGAGGCCGCCTTTCAACGTCGCGGTGAGTGCGCCGGTTCCGGCCCCGTGCGAGCCGAGGGCGAAGTCCGCGCTGGCGGCGTCGAGAGCGCTGCGGCCAAGGGCGCGGTAGGGCGGCGTCTCCCAGTCTTTCGCCCCGCCATTGGCGAGATCGAAGAGAATGGCAGCGGGCACGATGGGGACGAACTGCCCGGCGACGGCGAAGCCGCGGTCCATGGCGCGCAGGCCGTCCATCACGCCCGAAGCCGCGTCGAGGCCGAAGGCGGAGCCGCCGGAGAGGACGAGCGCGTCGACCTCCTGCACCATCTTGTCGGGGGCGAGCAGATCCGTTTCCCGCGTGCCGGGCGCGCCGCCCATGACATGCACGGCGGCGGTAAAGGGCGCGTCGCCGGTCAGCACGGTCACGCCGGTTTTGACGCGCGCGTCCGAGGCGTTACCGACCTTGAGGCCCGCGACATCGGTGATGAGATTGCGGGGTCCGGGGGTGAAATGGGTCATGATCTGGCCTCCTCCCTTCGGTTTTAGGCGAAGCGGGAGGGCAATGCCACGCGCAGATGAAAGGTGCGACTGGGGTAAACTGCGGCGCAAGCAGGGACGCAGGAAAGCACCGTCCATAAAATTTGGTTTAGGCGGCGATTTAGGCCTTCCGGATGAGGCCTATAAACCTCTGCGCAATAGAGGCGGCCCGGAAAAACGCTCATGGCTTGCGGAGGTCGCGCTCTCCACACCCACCCGGAGCGCGGCCGCCCCGGCTTCCCGCAGTACGTGACGGGACGCCAATTTGGGCGCGGGTCCTCGGCATCCTGTGGTGGCGGCTTGGAGTGGGACCGTTGCCTCCGCGCAAAGCGGGCTGCGGAGTTTGGTCGTGTCCTCGGAAGCGTTTTCGCTGTGCGGCCTGTTTTCCTCAGCCTAAAGCCCGAAGCGCCTGCGCGCCTCCAGCTAAAGCGTCATATTCTCAAGGGTTTGGCTTGGTTTTTTCCGCCGCGCAGGGTCACGCGGCGTCGCTGGCGCAGCCGCCATGTGGCTGCCGCCGCCTTCCAGAGCATCCCCCGAAGGCCAAGCCGACTATTAGCTGCACTGGCGGGTGGTCTCATTCTTAAGAGTATGGATAAGGGTGTCTGCACCAAGCAAGGTCACACGGCGCTGTTGGCGCAGCCACCATGCGGCTGGCGCGCCCTTTCGGAGCATCCCCCTGAAGGCCAAGCCGACTGTTAGCTACACTCGCGGATGACCTCATTCTTAAGAGTATGGATCGGGATGTCTGCGCCGCACATTCTCACACGGCGCTGTCGGCGCAGCCGCCATGCGGCTGGCGCGGCCTTCCGGGGCATTCCCCCGAAGGCCGCGCTCGCTGTTAGCTGCGCTGGCGGATCGCTTCGATGAGACCTGCCGTGGAGCCGTCCTTGGTCGAGAGATCGCCGCCACCCAAGAGCGGTTCGAGCTTTTTGGCGAGGATTTTGCCGAGTTCCACCCCCCATTGATCGAAGGAATTGATGCCCCAGAGCACCCCTTCGACAAAGACGCGATGCTCGTAAAGCGCGACGATCTGGCCGAGCACATAGGGCGTCATCTTGTCATAGATCAGCGTCAGCGACGGGCGGTTGCCGGGGAAGACGCGGTGGCGGGCCTGCCGTTCCAACTCGTCACCGCGATGGCCTTCGGCCTCCATCAGCGCTTCGGCTTCGGCAAAATCGCGGCCCAGCATCAGCGCTTCGGATTGCGCGAGGCAGTTGGCGACGAGCAGCTTGTGGTGATGCGAAAGTTCCGGCTCCTGGCCCTCCGCCCCGACCATGAATTCGCAGGGGATGATGTGGCTGCCTTGGTGAATGAGCTGGTAAAAGGCGTGCTGGCCGTTGGTCCCCGGCTCGCCCCAGACGATGGGGCCGGTCGAGGGGGCGGCGCTGCCGTCCTGCTGCACGGATTTGCCGTTGCTCTCCATATCGAGTTGCTGGAGATAGGCCGGGAGCCGCCCGAGCCGTTCCTCGTAAGGCAGGATCGCGCGGGTCGGATAGCCGCAGATGGTGGCGTGCCAATAGCCGACGAGGCCGAGCATCAGCGGCATGTTGTCGGCGCCTTCGGCCTCGCGGAAATGCCGGTCCATCGCTTCGGCGCCGCCGAGGAAATCGCGGAAGTTTTCCGGGCCGATGGCGATCATCAGCGAAAGACCGATCGGGCCCCACATGGAGTAGCGTCCACCGACCCAGTCCTCGAAGCCGAAGACGCGATCCTTCGAGACGCCAAAGGCGCTGGTTTTCTCTTCCGCCGTCGAGACCGCCGCGAAATGATTGCGCCCGCCGAGCCAAGATTTGGCGGTTTCGGCGTTGGTCATGGTCTCGATGGTGGTGAAAGTTTTGGACGAGACGATCACGAGGGTGCGGTTCGGGTCGAGACCGGCCAGCACATCGGCGATCTGCGCGCCGTCGACATTGGAGACGAAATGGGTCTCTGGCCCGTCCGCATAGGGGGACAGCGCCCGCGCCGCCATGGCCGGGCCGAGATCCGAGCCGCCAATGCCGATATTCACGATGTCGGTGAAGGGCTGGCCATCATCGGCCGCAATCTCGCCGCTGCGGATGCCATCGGCGAAATCGGCCATTTTGTCGAGGGTTTCGAGGACGCCCGGCATGACATCCGCGCCGTCCACCATCACCGGATCGCCCGAGAGATTGCGCAGCGCCGTGTGCAGCACCGCGCGGCCTTCGGTGGTGTTGATGATCTCGCCGGAGAACATCGCGTCGCGGGTTTTGGCGACGCCCGCAGCCTCGGCGGCTTTCAGGAGCAGATCGCGGGCCCGCGCGTCGATTTGCGTTTTGGAATAGTCGAGGAGCAGCCCGTCATGGCAGACGGAAAAGCTCTCGAACCGGTCTTTATCCTCGTCAAAGAGATGGGCGATGCGCCGCTCTTTGACCTCGTCCCAATGGGTGTGAAGCGCGTCCGTCATGGCTTACCTCTCGAATTTCGATGCCTCGCGGGCGAGCGCTTCGATCTCGCCCCACTCCCCGGCATCCATGAGATTTTGCGGCGCGACCCAGGAGCCGCCGGCGCACAGCACATTGGGCAGTTTGAGATAATCCGCCGCGTTTTGCGGGGAGACGCCGCCCGTGGGACAGAAGCCGATTTGCGGGATCGGGCCGCCGATGGATTTGATGGCCGGGGCGCCGCCCGAGGCTTCGGCGGGGAAGAATTTCATGACGTTATAGCCCCGCTCCAGCATCCGCATCGCTTCGGAGACGGTGGAGACGCCGCCGAGCAGCGGCAGGTCTTCGTCCTCGCAGGCTTGCACAAGTGTATCGGTGCAGCCCGGCGAGACGCCGAAGGTCGCCCCGGCATCCTTGGCGCGTTTCACATCATCGGGGGTCAGGAGCGTCCCTGCCCCGACAACCCCGCCCGGCACATCGGCCATGATGCGGATCGCGTCGAGCGCGGCATCGGAGCGCAGCGTGACTTCGAGCGCAGGCAGACCGCCCGCCACCAGCGCTTCGGCGAGCGGCTTGGCATGGGCGATATCCTGCACGACGATCACCGGAACGATGGGCGCCAAAGCGCAGATTTCGCGGGCTTTTTGCGAAGCGGTTTCAGGGGTCATCTGACATCCTCCGAGAACAGGGGTGTGGCGCCGGTTTCCGCCGGGCCGACAAGGCGGCGGAAGCCCGCGAAAAGCTCGCGGCCAATGCCGTCGTGATAATCCGAAAGATCGGCGGTGGCGGCGGCGCGGTCAAGCGCGGCCGGGTCTTTCACCTCAAGCGTGCCGTTGGTGGCATCGACGAGGACGATATCGCCGTCTTTCAATTTCGAGATCGGCCCGCCATCGAGCGCTTCGGGGCTGACATGGATCGCCGAGGGCACCTTACCCGACGCGCCGGACATGCGGCCATCGGTGACGAGCGCGACCTTGTGCCCGCGCTCCTGAAGGATCGTGAGCGGCGGCGTCAGGGAGTGCAGTTCCGGCATCCCGTTGGCTTTCGGCCCCTGGAAGCGGACGACGACGACCACATCTTTTTCGAGTTCGCCAGCCTTGAAGGCGGCTTTCACCTCTTCCTGATCGTGAAAGACGCGGCAGGGCGCTTCGATGATGTGGCGCGACGGATCGACGGCGGAGACCTTCATCACCGCATTGCCGAGATTACCGGAGAGTTTTTGCAGCCCGCCGGTTTTCTGGAACGGGGCGGAGAGCGGCTTCAGGATCTTGTCGTTATGGGTTTTGCCGGACCCGGCTTCCCAGACGATTTCGCCTTCTTTCAGCTTCGGCTCCTGAGTATAACGGTCGAGCCCGTCACCGGCGACGGTGCGCACGTCTTCATGCAAAAGCCCGCCTTGGAGCAGCTCGCCGATCATGTAGCCGAGACCGCCCGCCGCGTGGAAATGGTTCACATCCGCGAGCCCGTTCGGGTAGACGCGGGCGAGGAGCGGCACGGAGTCCGACAGTTCCGAGAAATCTTCCCAGTCAAGCTTGATCCCGGCGGCGCGCGCCATGGCGACGAGGTGGATCAGAAGGTTCGTGGAGCCGCCCGTGGCCATCAGCCCGACGATGCCGTTGACGAAGGCTTTTTCGTCCAGCACTTCGCAAACCGGGGTGAATTCATTGCCGAGATGCGAGATCGCCAGCGCGCGTTTCGCGCCCGCCACGGTCAGCGCATCGCGCAGCGGCGTGTTGGGGTTCACGAAAGACGCGCCCGGCAGGTGCAGCCCCATGAATTCCATCAGCATCTGGTTGGTGTTGGCGGTGCCGTAGAAGGTGCAGGTGCCGGGGCCGTGATAGGCGGCCATCTCGGCGGCGAGCAGTTCCTCGCGGCCCACTTCGCCGGCGGCGAATTTCACGCGGACCTTGGCTTTCTCGTCATTCGGCAGGCCGGAGACCATCGGGCCAGCAGGCAAGAACACCGCCGGGATATGGCCGAAACTGGCCGCGCCCATGACGAGGCCCGGCACGATCTTGTCGCAAACCCCGAGATAGACCGAGGCGTCGAACACGTTGTGGCTCATCGCAATGCCGACCCCGAGGGCGATCACATCGCGCGAGAAGAGCGACATTTCCATGCCCGGCTGACCTTGCGTGACGCCGTCGCACATCGCCGGAACACCGCCCGCGACCTGCGCCGTCGCGCCCACTTCGCGGGCCGCGTCGCGGATCAGTTCGGGGAAGCGCTCAAACGGCTGATGCGCCGAGAGCATGTCGTTATAGGCGGTGACGATGCCGAGATTGCCCGCGCTGCCCTTGGCGAGCGCGTCCTTGTCGGCATCAGGCATCGGCGCATAGGCATGGGCCTGATTGGAGCAACTGAGATGCGCGCGGCCCGGCCCGTCGGAGATCATCTTGCGCATCGTGTTGAGATAGCGCGTGCGCGTAGGTTCGGACCGCTCGGTGATCCGGTCGGTGACACGTTTGAGCGTATCGGCTGTCATGGCTTACTCCGCGTAATGGACGGTGGCTTGGGGAAGCACAGCGCGGACGGGCGCGGCGGCAACCGACCCTTCATGCTGCGCAACATCGAGGGCGGATTTCTTCTCCGCGCCGGTGATGAGAATGTGGATATGGCGCGCCGCTTTGAGGATCGGCGCGGTCAGGGTGAGGCGCGGCTCGGGCGCGCCATCGGCCCGCATCGGCAGGACCGGCGGGGCCGCATCGGAGAGCGCGGCTTCCAGCATATCGGCGCCGGGAAAGAGGCTGGCCGTGTGCATATCCGCGCCCATGCCGAGGACGCAGACATCGAGCGGCAGCGCCTTGGCCACACCGAGGGTGATGTCGTCCAGCACCTCTTCGGGGGTCTCGGCCTGCTGATAAAACGGGATCAGCGTCGCGGCGGCGGCGTTGTTTTGCATCAGCGTCCGGCGCAGCAAGGCGGTGTTGGAACGCTCCGAGCTTTCGGGCACGAAGCGCTCATCGGTGAGCATCACGTGGACGCGGGACCAGTCGAGATCGGCCTTGGACAGCGCTTCGAGAAACGGGCCCGGCGTGGTGCCGCCCGGCACGGCGAGCGTGGCGGACCCGCGCGTCTCCAGCGCCTCGCCAAGCTCCTTGGCGACGGTTTCGGCCAGCCCTTCGGCGAGATCGGTGCGGCTTTGATATTCGCCCAGCATCATCACAATTTCCTCCAGCGGCGGCCTTCCTTGTGGAGCATGACCATCGCATCCTCGGGTCCGGCGCTGCCCGGATCGTAAGGTTTCGGACGGTCGCCCCGCTCGGTCCATTCCTGAATGATCGGATCGACCCAGGCCCAAGCGGCCTCCACCTCGTCGCCGCGCATGAACAGCGTCTGATCGCCGCGAATCACATCCATGATGAGGCGTTCATAAGCGTCCGGCATCCGAATCTTGCGCTCCTCCAGCGCGTCGGCAAAGCTCATATCGAGCTCCGCGTCACTGAGACGCATCCCGCCCGGCCCCGGCTCCTTCACCGCCATATGCAGCGTGATGCCTTCATCGGGCTGGAGGCGAATAAGCAGCGCATTGCCGTGCAGATCGTCTTCCTTCGGGAAGATCGAATGCGGCGGGTCCTTGAACACCACGGCGATTTCCGAGACGCGCTTGGCCATTTTCTTGCCGGTGCGCAGATAGAACGGGGTGCCCGCCCATCTCCAGTTTTCCACATGGACCTTCATGGCGATGAAGCTCTCGGTGAGGCTTTCGGCGTTCTCGGCGTCTTTTTTATAGCTGTCCTTGCCGTTCTCATATTGGCCGCGGACGATCTCGCCGGGGGCGACCGGGCCGAGGGCGCGGATGACTTTCAGCTTTTCATCGCGCACGAGGTCCGGCTCGAATTTCGCGGGCGGCTCCATGGCGGTGAGGCAGAGAAGCTGCATCAGGTGGTTTTGCACCATGTCGCGCATCGCGCCGGATTTGTCGTAATAGCCGCCGCGCCCGGCGACCCCGATATCCTCGGCCACGGTGATCTGCACGTGATCGACATGGGCGGCGGTCCAGAGCGGCTCGAAGAGCGAGTTGGCAAAGCGGATCGCGAGCAGGTTCTGCACGGTTTCTTTGCCGAGATAGTGGTCGATGCGGTAGATCTGACGCTCGTCGAAGGAGGCGGAAAGCTGGCGGTTCAGCTCCTCAGCCGACTCCAGATCCTTGCCGAGCGGTTTCTCGACGACGATCCGGCTGTCCTTGGTCGCGATCTTGTTCTTGGAAAGGTAATCCGCAATCGTGCCGAAAAGCGACGGCGCAACGGAGAGATAGAACGCCCGGACCACATCGTCGCGGAGCGTTTCCTTCAGCGCATCCCACCCCGCCTGATCGGTCACGTCGAGCTGGCTGTAGCTGACCTGCTCCAGAAAGCCCTCGACCTGCTCGGCATCGCGCTCGGATTTCGGGACATATTCCTCGATGGCGGCGCGAATGTCCTTGCGAAAGGCGTCATTGCTCATGGTCGAGCGGGCCGCGCCGATGATCCGCGCCTCTGCGGGCATCTGCCCGGCCACGCGGCGGCGATAGAGACCGGGGAAAATCTTGCGATGTGCGAGATCGCCGGTGGCTCCAAAAATGACGAGATCGAAGGGTTCGACGGGAATGACGCGTGCGACCATGACGGCTCCAGATGTCGATTTGTGTTACCGCTAACTTAGACTCGGTGCGCGCAGATTGCAATCCGGTTTCTGAAAGGAAAAATGTCGCAGGGGCAAGGAGATGGGTTCGGCTGGCTCTCTGGGCGACTTGCGCGGCGGCTCTAGCGCGCTTTGCGGCTCCGGCGCGGCGGAAGAGGCCCGCGCGCCGCCCGAGATGCGCGGTGCCATCCGGGCCGGAACGCGCCGCTTATCGGTTTCGCTTTGAAATCGACACAGGAAAGAGCACCCGAATCCGGCCATATCCGGCCGCGCGCGCCATATAAATCAAGCGTTAAGCTTGCAGCACGCGGCGCAACACTCCTATAGTCGGGGCCTATCCTTGACCTTTTCACGCCAAAACCCAAAACCCGCTGACATGAATCTGAAAGAACTGTCCGAACGTCTTGGTCTGTCGCAGACAACGGTGAGCCGCGCCCTGAATGGCTATCCCGAGGTGGGCGCCAAGACCCGCGCCCGTGTCGAAGAGGCGGCGAAGAAATTCGGCTATACGCCCTCCACCGCCGCGACAATGCTGGCCACCGGCAAGACCCGCGTGATCGGCCATATCATCAACACCACCCGCCACGACGCGATCGACCCGCATTTCGCGGATTTTCTGGCGGGGGCGAGTGCGCGCTATGCGGCGCTCGGTTACGATATGATGCTGACGATTGCGCAGGAAGGTGAGGAAGAACAGGTCGTGCGGCGGCTCAAGCGGCGCGGGCTGGTGGACGGGGTCGTCGTGCAGGTGACGCGGCATGAAGATCCGCGTGTCGGGATCCTTGATGAGCTGGATATGCCTTACGTCTTTCACGGGCGCACGGCGAGCGAAACCGAGCCGACCAACTGGATGGATATCGACAATCACGGGGCTTTCAGAACGGCGACCAACTATTTGATAGATAAGGGACATAAGCGGATCGGGCTTTTGAACGGTCCGGCGCATCTCGGCTTTTCGATCTTCCGTGAGCGTGGGTATCGCGAGGCGCTGGAGGGGGCCGGATTGCCCGTCGATGAGGCGCTGATCCACCGCACCGATATGAATGAGCATAATGGCCATCGGCTGACCCGCGCGCTGATGGATGGGGCCGCGCCGCCGACCGCCCTGCTCTGCTCCTCAACCCTGCTCGCCGTCGGGGCCCGCCGGGCGCTGCGCAGCGCCGAGGGCCGCGCGGTCGAGATTGTGTGTCACGATGATTGCCTCTCCTTTGCCGACATGAATTACGGCGACCGGCGGCTGACCGTCACCCGCAGTTCCATCCGCGATGCGGGCGGCAAAGTCGCGGAAATGATTGTCGATCTGGTCGAAGGCAAGGCCGAGGCGCCCTATCGCGAGCTTTGGGACGCCCCGCTGGTTGAGGCTACTCCATATCGCTCATGAAGATTTCCATAAGCTGCGGCTCTGCGGCTTTCTGGACCTCCATGATCATCGGCGTCATGAGCTGATTCACATCCACCATATAGGCCCCCATCTTGCGCGACACCGAGTCGCCCACCGGTGAGGTGTAGAAGTCGATGACCGCCTCAAGCTCCTCGACGGTGAAGTTCTGCGCCGCTGCTTCGACCATAACCCCCAGAAGTTCCGGCTTTTTCGCCTGGACTCTATCCGCGATCACCTGCGCCGCCTGATCGAGCGCGGAATCGGATACACCCAGTTCCGGCGGGATCGCCATGTCGAGGCTGGAGCGCATGACATCCACACCCAGCATGTCGTCGATCATCTGCTGCTGCGACGGCAGGCTCACATAGCGCTTGGCCACCTCGCGGCGCTCCTCGATGGTGTCGCCAGACGCTGCGCAAGCAACGATGGTCATCAGCGAAATACCCACGGCGAGTTTTACGGGGCGAATCTTGTTCAGCATTGGCGTTCTCCTTGTTTCCACCGAGAAGAGCCTAAACCGATTCTTTGCCTTTAATCTCTAAATATTATCCGAAAGAGATTCATATAGCAGTTTGCGCACATCTTCCGCGGCGACGTCTTGGGTGACGAAGGCCTCGCCGATGGCCCGAGCGAGGATGAAGGTCAGCCGTCCATCCTTCACCTTCTTGTCCTGCCCCATGAGTTTCAAAAGGCCGTCCGCATCCGGCAGATCGCCGGGAATGTCGCGGACCTGATGCGGCAGGCCCATTTCAGCGAAATGCGCGGCGACCCGGCCCGGCAATTCCTGCGCGCAAAGCCCCATGCGGGCGGAGAGCGCGAAGGCCAGAACGCAGCCGGTCGCGACGCCCTCGCCGTGGAGGAGCCGGTCCGAATAGCCGGTCGCCGCCTCCAGCGCATGGCCGAAGGTATGGCCGAGATTGAGCAGCGCCCGCTCGCCGGATTCGCGCTCGTCACGGGCGACGATATCGGCTTTCATCTGCACCGAATGGGTGACGGTCTTTTGCCGCGCCGCGCGGCTCCCATCCCGGATCGCGGGGCCGTTTTGCTCCAGCCATGTGAAGAAATCCGCGTCCCCAAGCAGGCCGTATTTGGCGACTTCCGCATAGCCGGAAAGGAAATCGCGCGGCGTGAGCGTGTCGAGCAGCGCGATGTCCGCCAGCACCAGTTTTGGCTGGTGAAATGCGCCGACGAGGTTCTTGCCATGGGGCGAGTTGATGCCGGTTTTGCCGCCGACGGAGCTGTCCACCTGCGCCAGAAGGCTGGTCGGGATTTGCACGAAGCTGACACCGCGCCGCAGGATCGCCGCCGCGAAGCCGACGAGATCGCCGATCACGCCGCCGCCAAAGGCGATGACCACATCGTCGCGGGCAATCTCGCGTTCGAGCAGCCATTCGACGACATGCTGAATTTGCGCCCAGCTTTTGGTGCCCTCGCCCGGCGGAAGCGACAGCCAGTCCTGCGCGATCCCGGCATCGCCGAGCGCGTCCGAGAGCGTTTCCTGATGGAGCGCGGCGACGTTGTCCTCGGTGATGACGGCTACTTTAGGCCGCCGCAGCAAGGGTTTGATGTCGCTGCCCGCCTCAGCCAGAAGCCCGGCCCCGATCCGCACCTCATAGCTGCGCTCCCCAAGGCCGACCGTCACCACATCCGTCATGTCTTGCTCCTGAGAAACTCGGGGCGCTCGGCCCGGATCTTGTCGAGAATGCGGCCCGCCACATCGACCTGCTTGTCCTCGGCGGCGCTCGGCACGATGAGATCGGCCTTGGCATAGACCGGGCTGCGCTCCGCATGGAGGTTGGAGAGGACGCCGTAGGGGTCGGCGTTTTGCAACAGCGGGCGATGCGTGCGGCCCTTCACCCGGTCCCACAGCACCGCAACCGGCGCGTTGATCCAGACGGAGAGCCCCTCGGCGGCGACATTCGCCCGCACCTGCGCATTCATGAAGGCCCCGCCCCCGGTCGCCAGCACCGCCGGACCCTCCGAGAGCAGCCGCGCGATCACCCGGACTTCGCCCGCACGAAAATCGCGTTCCCCAAATTGCTCGAAAATTTCGGGGATCGTCATGCCCGCAGCAGCTTCGATTTCGGCGTCTGAATCGCGGAACGGGGCTTTAAGTTCTTCGGCCAAGCATCTGCCAACAGAAGTTTTTCCGGCCCCCATGAGACCAACGAGAACGATGGGCCGGGTCAGCACCGTCTGAGCCATCGCGTCGCGTCTCCCCTCTGTCCGCGGCCCTGAACGGGCCGTCTTTTCGTCCGATGCGTGATTGATGCATCCGGCGAGTTCCGATAAAGTCAGTGCGGTATAAGCAATCGCATCCGTCGAGACAAGGCGGGGCAGAGGCAGATGGAGCAGACGAGCCAATGGGGCGTGTTCTCAAATATCTTTTTTATCTCGTGATTTTGGGGCTGATCGGCCTCGCACTTTATGCAGTATTCGCGGAGCTGCCCGCACCGCAAACGGAGATTTCGGTGCCGGTTGAGCCGGAAGCCGGCAATGGCGGCAGTTAAACTGACAGTCGCGCTTCTGCTGCTGCCCGCCATGGCAGCCGCGCAGCGCGCCCCTTTAAGTGCGATCGACTGGCTCAACGAGGCGATGAAAGCCCCGCAGATCGAGGTGGTGCGCCCGCCCGAGGATGGCGGCCAGGAGAGCAGTTTCGGGCAGGAGACCGCGCCGGAGCGCTCGCTTCCCGACGGGCGGATGAAGCCGCGCGCGCGGCCCTTTACCGAGTCGGCGCTGGCCGAAGCGGGCCGCGATGTCGCGCCCGATGCGATTGGCGTGTTGGGGGCGGAGGAAACCGGGCTGCCGCGCCAGCTTTGGGCCCATTCCAGCCCGGCGGAAGCCGCGCGCCTCATCCGCGCCGTGCCGTTTGATCAGCCCGCCCCGGCCCAGCATTTGTTTGACGAATTGATGCTAGCGCGCAGTTTCGCGCGGCTGGAGGGGGAGACGATTTTCCTCGCCCGGCTCGATGCGCTGATCGCCCGCGGTGCGCTCGATCAGGCGCAGGCGCTGCTCAAAGTCAGCGACGTGAATTCGCAGGATCAGTTCCTGCGCGCCTATGACATTGCGCTTTTGGCGGGCGACACCACGGAGGTTTGCGAGCGGCTGCGCGAGGCCCCCGGCCTTGGGGAAAATGCCCTGCAAAAATCGCTGTGTCTCATGCGCGGCGGCGATCATATGATGGCCCAGCAGACGTTGATCGTGGCCAATGCGCTCGGCACCATCGAGGAGCCGGATGTGGTGCTGATGGAGCGGTTTTTGGACCCCGATCTCTTCGAGACCGGCGCGCCGATCCCCGAAGCGCCGCTGACCCCGATGCGCTTTGTTCTGCGCGATGCCAATGGCTTGACCCTGCCGCCGCGCCTGCCGCTGCCTTATCTGTATATTGCCACGGGCGGCGATGTGCCGCCGCGCGAGCGGATGCTGGCGGCGGAGCGTTTGGTGGCCGCGGGCGCGATGCCGCCGCGGGTGCTGTTTGGCATGTATCGCGCGCAGCGCCCGGCGGCGTCCGGCAGCGTGTGGGACCGTTCGGACGCGATCCGCAAGCTCGATCAGGCTCTTGGGTTTGAGAAAGATATTGGCCCGGCGCTGGAGGAGACCGACGCACTGCTGGCTCCGCTGGGTCTCAGCGCCGCGCTGGCCCGCGAATATGCGGACCGGCTGCCCGAGGATCTGACGACCGACACCGCCCGCAAGCTGCGGCTTCTGGCCGGGATGGAAGATGAGGGCGAGGATTTTCTCGGCGCGCTCTCGCGGGGTGCGGATTTGCCCGACAGCCCGCGCAGCCCGCTTGCCGATGCCATTCGCGCGGGCTTTGCCGAAGAAAGCCCAGAGGCGGAGGGCGCAGAGATTTTCGCGCCGCTTCTGGAGCAGGGCCGCGTTGGTGAGGTGATCTTGCAGGCGCTGACCCTTCTGGGCGATGCCGCGATGCCTGATCCAGGCGATCTCACCCGCGCGCTTTGGGCGCTGCGGCAGGCCGGGCAAGAGGATGCGGCGCGGGCGATTGCGCTGCATTACATGCTGACATGAGCCGCGCCTGGCTCGGCGCGTTTCTCGATGCGATCCATGCCGAACGCGATGCCTCCGCCAATACCCTCGCCGCCTATGAGCGGGATTTGCGCGGGTTTTTTGAGGGGGTTGGCGATCCGGCCACGGTGTCGCGCGAGGAGATCGAGCGCTGGCTGATGGGGCTGGAGGCCGAGGGGCTGGCGAGCAGCACACGGGCGCGCAAACTCTCGGCCCTGCGGCAATTTTTCGGATTTGTCTTTTCCGAAGGGCTGCGCGCCGACAACCCCGTGACGCATATCGAGACGCGGCATCGAGGGCGGAGCCTGCCCAAAACGCTGTCGCAGGAGGAGATGGACGCGCTGATCGCCGCGAGCGAGGAGATGCCCGCCCCGGAGCGGAGCCGCGCGCTGATCGAGCTGCTCTATGCCACGGGTCTGCGGGTGACGGAACTCGTTGAACTGCCGGCGCAAACTTCGCGCGGTCAGCCCGAAATGATGATGGTGCGCGGCAAGGGCGGGAAGGACCGCATGGTGCCGCTGACCCCCTCGGCGCAGGCGGCGGTGACGCGCTGGCTGGCGGTCCGCGATGCCGAGGATGACGCGCGGGTGGCGGCGGGCAAACCGGCCTCGCGCTGGCTCTTTCCGGGGCGCAATGCGGCAAAACCGATCACGCGGGTCTGGGTGTTCGGATTTCTGAAAAAGCTGGCGGCGCAGGCCGGGATCGACCCGAACAAGGTGACGCCCCATGTGATCCGCCACGCGTTCGCGACACACCTGCTGGAAGGCGGCGCGGATCTGCGGGTGATCCAGACGCTGCTCGGCCATGCGGATATCGGGACGACCGAGATTTACACTCATGTGTCGAGCCAGCATCTGCGCGATCTGGTGCTGACCCATCACCCGCTCGCGCGCGACGCGGAGGACGAGAGCTAAGCCAAAGAAAGCGCCGGGCCGGGCGGTGCGTAGAGACGCCCTGCCCCGTTCCCGGCGCGCTTTGCCGTTTCCATGTGCCGCATGGCGCGTAAGCGGCATCTGCGCCCGAAGGTGGTCCGCCGCGCGGCGGGCCCCGCCGGGCGTAGCCTCTCTTTACTCCGCCGCCATCGCGGTTGGGGTGCCCCCAGCGCGGAAGGCCGCGAGCAGTTCTTCGCGCTTCTTGGCCGCCGCTTCGGCGCTCTTCTCCTTGACCGGACCGAAGCCGCGGATCTCCAGAGGCAGCTCCATCAGGGCGATGGCGAGGTCATGGGTGTCCGCCGTCACTTTGGGCAGGATCTCGTCCATATCGGCCTCGAACTGCGTGATCAGCGCGCGCTCCATCTTGCGCTCGGCCATGTAACCGAACGGGTCGAACGGTGTGCCGCGCAGGCGTTTGCCCTTGGCCAGCCAGCCAAAGACGGTGCCCATCCACGGCCCGAGTTTGATCTTTTTCGGGCGGCCCTGATTGTCCTTGCCGAGCGGCAGGAGCGGCGGCGCAAGATGGAAATACACCTTCTTCGCTTCGCTGAAACGGTGGTCAATGGCGCTTTCCAGCGTTTCGTGATGGAGCCGCGCGACCTCATATTCATCCTTATAGGTCAGCAGCTTGTGGTAACCCTTGGCCACGGCGACGCGCAGATCCTCGTCGGGGGCGCTGTCGACGCGGGCAAGGAAACGGTCCCGCAGGCGCTTGTCCTGATATTTGCGGATGTGATCGGCGCGGTAGGCCACGGGATCGACGATCTCCGTGACTTTCGCGGGATCGGGCACCGCCGCCTCGGCCTCTTCGGGGCGCGAGATAGCCCAGCGGCCCATATCGAAGGCGCGCTTGTTGGCGTCCGGCTTCGCACCGTTGAGCTCGATCGCCCGGAAAATCGCCTCGCGGCTGACCGGGATGAGGCCCATCTGATAGGCGCCGCCGAGCATCATCATATTGGCGTAGATCGCATCGCCGAGGAGCCGCGCGGAGAGTTTGGTGACATCCATCATGGAGATCGCCTCTTCGCCGAGACGGCCCTTGAGTTGGACTTCCAGACGCTCGGTCGGCAGGTGGAAATCGCGGTCGCGGGTGAATTGGCCGGTGATGATCTCATGGGAGTTCACGACCGCTTTGGTGCGACCACGGGTCATCAGGCCGAGCATTTTCGCGCCCGCCGAGACAACCAGATCGCAGCCGATGATGCTGTCCGCTTCCCCAACGGCGATGCGGATGGCGCTGATATCTTTCGGTTTATCGGCGATGCGGCAGTGGATATAGACCGCGCCGCCCTTCTGCGCGAGACCGGCCATTTCCATGAGGCCCGCGCCCTTGCCCTCGAGATGCGCCGCCATGGCCAGCACCGCGCCGACCGTCACGACGCCCGTGCCGCCAACCCCGGTGATGACCGTGTTGAACGTGCCGTCGATGCTCGGCAGGTCCGGCTCCGGCAGGTCGGGGATCGAGATGTCGGCTGCTTCGGGTTTGCGCACCTTCGCGCCTTCCACGGTCACGAAGGAGGGGCAGAACCCGTCGAGGCAGGAGAAATCCTTGTTGCAGCTCGACTGGTCGATCTCGCGCTTGCGGCCGAGTTCGGTTTCGAGCGGGACGATGGAGATACAGTTCGACTGCACCCCGCAATCGCCGCAACCCTCGCAGACCGCCGGGTTGATCATCACGCGGCGATCCGGGTCCGGGAATTTGCCGCGCTTGCGGCGACGGCGTTTTTCGGCGGCGCAGGTCTGGATGTAGACGATGGCCGTCACGCCCTCGGTTTCCGACAACTCCTTCTGGATGCGGAGCAATTCGCTGCGCGGAACCATTTCGGTGCCGCCGGGGAATTTGTCGAAATGCACGTCTTCCTTCTCGTCATAGACGACGACGGTGCGCTTCACGCCCATGGCGTTGAGTTCCTTGACGATCTGCTCGGGTTGCAGATCGCCCTCATTGTGCTGACCGCCCGTCATGGCGACGGCATCATTGTAGAGGATTTTGTAGGTAATGGTCGTGTCCGCCGCGAGCGCCGCACGGACCGCCAGAACGCCGGAGTGGTTATAGGTGCCATCCCCGAGATTCTGGAACACATGCTTGCGTTTGGAGAACGGCGCTTCGCCGATCCAGTTCACGCCCTCGCCGCCCATATGCGTAAAGCCGGTCGTCTCGCGATCCATCCACTGCACCATGTAGTGACAGCCGATCCCCGCATAAGCGCGCGAACCTTCGGGCACTTTGGTCGAGGAGTTATGCGGACAGCCGGAGCAGAACCACGGCATCCGCGCGGCGATTTCCTCGGCGTTATCGTTCTTTTGCGCATCGGCGAGCACGCCGCGGGCGATGTCGAGCCGCTCGGAGGTCACGTCGCATTCGCGATCCAAGAGATCGCCAATGGTGCGGGCGATTTTCACGGGGTCGAGCGCCATTTTGACGGAGAAGATCACATTGCCCTTCTCGTCCTTCCAACCCAAGACACGGCGGCCCCGGCGGTCGTCATAGATGGCTTCCTTGATCTGCACTTCGATCAGCTTGCGCTTTTCCTCGACCACGATGATGGTTTCGAGATCTTCGGCCCATTCGCGGAAGCTCTCCATGTCGAGCGGCCAGACCATGCCGACTTTATAGGTGGTGATGCCAAGGCGTTCGGCCTCCGCCTCGTCGATCCCGAGCAGTTGCAGCGCGTGGACCGTGTCGAGCCAGCTTTTGCCGGAGGAGACGATGCCGATCTTGGCTTTGTCATTGCCCATCATGCGCTTATCGAGTTTGTTGGCGCGGCCAAAGGCTTCGGCGGCGAAGCGTTTGTAGTCGTGCATCCGCGCTTCCTGCTCGACCGGTGTGTCGCCAAGGCGGATGTTCAGCCCGCCTTCGGGCATGGCGAATTCCGCCTCGGTCGGGCGGCGAATCTCGATGCGGTGCGGATCGCCGTTGACGACCTCGGTGACTTCCACAGTGTCCTTCACCGATTTGATGCCGACCCAGCAGCCGCAATAGCGCGAGAGTTCCCAGCCGATGACGCCGTAATCCAGGATTTCCTGCACGCCAGCGGGCGAGAGGATCGGCATCAGCGCATCAACGAGCGCGAATTCGGAATGGTTGAGAACGGTGGAGCTTTCGCCCGTGTGATCATCGCCCATGGCCACGAGGACGCCGCCATGTTCCGCAGTCCCTGCCATATTGGCGTGGCGGAACACATCGCCGCAGCGATCGACACCCGGCCCCTTGCCATACCAGAGGCCAAAGACGCCCTGATATTTGCCCTCGCCGCGCAGTTCCGCCTGTTGCGAGCCCCACAGCATGGTGGCCGCGAGATCTTCATTCAGACCCGGTTCGAACACAATGTCGTGTGTTTTGAGTTCATTCTGAATACTGAATAGGGTGCTATCGACCCCGCCAAGCGGCGAACCGCGATATCCTGTAACAAGACCCCCCGTTTGCAGACCGGACGCTTCGTCCCGCGCGGCCTGCATGAGCGGCAGACGCGCAAGCGCCTGTATCCCACTCAAAAGAATGAATTTTTTTCCTAGATCAAATCGGTCTGACAGGGACACGTCCTGCAGCATGGTGATTCCTCCCGATGTGTTATGGTTTTGCGAGGATATTAGGTCATAATTCATGACCAATCAACTCCTGCGTTGATTACTCATGCAAACGAAACTAAATCAATTATTTACAAATAAAAAATGACACCTCATAGTCGGGTCATGAATTGCCCAGTACACACAAGCGATGATAGCGCTAAGATTTACGACCCGATCACATTGATCGGCGATAAATGGACCCTTCGAATTCTGCTTGCAGCGCTCGATGGGACGAGTCGTTTTGCCGATTTTCATGACAGCCTCGGAATCGCCCGGAATATCCTTTCGGCGCGACTTCGCCTTTTGGTTGAAGCGGGATTATTGGAACGAAGGCCCATAGCGCCGGGTGGCGCCCGCATGGGATATATGCTGACGGAGAAAGGGCGCCGGGTCGAACCGGTGCTTAATGCCGTTCGCGAATGGGCCAATATGCAGCAAGAGGCGAGCAACATCGCGGTTTAGCTCACTGCGCCCGCCCCTGCCCCGGCAAGAACATCCCGCCGCGTCAATCATAGGGTGACAGCTTCGCCGCTTTAGGCCATTTTAGGCGGCAAACGGACAAGGACCCGCAATGTCGCTCGATTGGGATAAGTTACGGATTTTCCACGCCGTTGCAGATGCTGGAAGCCTGACCGGCGCGGGCGATGTGCTGCATCTGAGCCAGCCCGCCGTGTCCCGGCAGATTCGCGCGCTCGAAGATGCGCTCGATGCGACGCTGTTCCACCGCCATGCGCGCGGGCTGATTCTGACCGAACAGGGCGAGCTTCTCTTCGATGCCACCCGCCATATGAGCCAGAGCGTCGATGCCGCCACCGCGCGGATCCGCGATTCCGAGGATGAAGTGTTCGGCAAGCTGCGGGTCACGACCCCGATTGGCTTCGGCACGCTCTTTCTGGCGCCGCGTCTCGGGCGGCTATTCAGCCAGTTTCCCAAACTCAATGTCGATATGATGCTCGACGACAAGGTGCTCGATCTCGGGATGCGCGAGGCCGATGTGGCGATCCGCATGAAGGAGCCGAGCCAGGCCGATCTCATCCGTCGCCGCCTGATGGATGTGCGGATGCGGCTTTATGCCAGCGCCGAATATGTCGAGGAACATGGCAAACCGACCACGCTGGAGCAGCTTTCCGATCACCGGATCATCAGCCAAGACCTCGACACATGGCAGGTCTCGGCCTCGGTGAAATGGCTGCACACCCTGCTCGCGACGACGCCGAACGCGCATATGACGGTGAACAATTACTTCGGGATTTTGCAGGCCACGCGCCACGGTCTGGGGATCGGCGTGCTGCCCGATTACGTCACCGCAGGCTTTTCGGAGCTGGTCCGCGTGCTGCCCGGCGAGCAAAGCACCACGGTTCCGGTCTATCTCGCCTATGCCGAAGAGCTGCGCAGTTCCTCGCGCGTCTCGGCCTTCCGCGACTTTGTTTTGAGCGAGATTCAGGACTTCCGCAAACAATATCCGCTCGAAACTTAGGCAACGCCTAAAGATTCTGCATAACGGCTATGCAACAACCGGGCTTGCTGGATGGTGCCCGCTCACCTAAATCACTCCTCGAAGCGAACACGCATATGCGGTTCTTCTTCAACCTCCCTGTTGAACTTTGCCGGGCCCTGGTGCCCGGCTTTTTTCTTTTCGGAGGGCATAGATGACCAAAACATTAATAGATCGAAATAAAAATATTTCGACGCAGAACATTAAGGACTTGGGAGCCAGTCTGTTCCATATTCCAGCGCATGGAACAGCTTCGTGGGTATTTCGACAGGGATCAGATCGCACCAACCGTGCCGATCCTTGCGCATCTCAAGGCAGAGATGCGGGTCAAGCTCCTGTTTTTTCTCGCCTATGGCATGGCGATGTCCATCTACTCAGGTGCCTATATTTATGGCATCTTGGGGGCCGGTCTCGGCCTCGGGGAATGGCTCTTCACGTCGATTTTGCTACGCGGCCTGAAGCCGAAAGACAACAGCATCAGCACCGGACAGATCGTCCTTCTGACGATCTCGACCAGCATCGGCTTTGTCGGTCATGGGGTGATCGGTCTCGGGATTTCGCTTCATGGCGAAATTCCGTTTTTACTCTTCGGCGTTCTATGGTCGGTCAGCGCACTGACACATATCGCGAACACCTATGCCAGCTTCGTCTTCTTCATGCTGATCCAGTTCGCGATCGTGCTCTGCGGTCTGGTGGTGCAATTCGTGCTGATCGCGGGGGTCGATTACTCTAATGGCACGACCGCCCAATGGTTGATCGCCATGAGCGGGATGATCGGCTTTATCTATAACAGCTATGAGAATCTTCGTGAAAGCACGCGCCTGACCCGCGCCGTTGCGCATGCGCAGGCGGAGAGCCAGATGCGGATGCGCGAATTGGAACATCTGTCGCATCACGACCCGCTCACCGATCTTTTGAACCGCCGCGCTTTCGACACCCGGTTAGAGTTGATGTTGCAACGCGCCGAGCAGCACCGCCCGGTGGAGGTGATCATGATCGATCTCGACGGGTTCAAACCGGTCAACGACACCTTCGGTCACGAGGCCGGCGACCATGTGCTCAAAGAGGTGGCCAAACGTCTCAAAGCTCTTTCCACGCCGGATGGTATCGTCGGACGGATCGGCGGCGACGAATTTATCCTCGCGCGGGTCGCGCCGAACACTGCCGACACCGCAGAATTCGCGCAGGATATTTATCAGGCGCTGAGCAGCCGCGTAGAATGGAATCGGCGCACTCTCCCGCTTCAGGCAAGCATTGGCGTCGCGGTGACGCATCACCCTTTTATTTCGGTGCAGCGCATTTGCGCAGTGGCCGATGGGGCCATGTATAAGGCCAAAGTCGCGCAAGGTCCGCCGGTGATCGAGCGCAGCCGTCGCGGCGATCGCGGCACTGCCTCCATGGCGTTCGGTTAATCAAGAGGACGTATCGCCGCCCCGTCCGGCCGCCTCTTCCGCCAAGGTCGCCGCCAGCGCGGGATAGTGCTTTTTCACAAGCTGCATCATCTTTTCCTCCCGCGCCGCGCGCCCGTGATTTTTGTGGGGGAGCGGCAGGTCCGGGACCGGCTTTCCGAGAAACGCGCAAAGCTTCTGCCAACCGTCGCCCTCGTCCCAGCAGAGTTCCATGTAAAGATGCTGGCGGTCCGGATGCGCGAAATAGGCGCGGGTCTCGAAAAGATGGCGTTTGTAGCGCGCGAGATAGAGCGTTTCGGCATTCTCCGGCGAGGCTTTGCCGTAAATCTGTTTGCGCAGAAACCCCGCATTCCCGCCCTTGCGCATCGCGTGATAGAGAACGCTCGCCAGCCACAAATGCGGCGAGCTGCGCCGGGTGAGGATGAACCGCGCGCCCTCGCCGAAATGCGCGTGAAGCTCGGGGACCATCAGCGGCCAGGGCCAGTCGTCGAAACTGTCATAGCCTTCCGTTTCCGCGATCACTTCATCGAGCCGCCCCTCGACCCAGAGCCGCGCGCGGCGGCGGTTAAAATCGAGATGGGTGTAGCCAAGGCTGCGGAGCGCGCTGCGCAGGGACGTCGTGCCCGTGCGCTGAAATCCGATCCCGAAAACTTTCGGCGCGCCCGCCATATCTCGCCCCCCATAAGCCATTGAACGCGCAACCTCTCACAGCCGCCGGGCCAAATCAAACCGCCAAAGGCGCAAAGTGACCTTTTCAACCGCGCCCCGGCATCCTACAAACGCGCCAAGCGCCGCCAGAGGATCACCATGCCGAACACAATCACCGAGCCCGCCATCACGGACCAACTGATCGCCGATCACGGGATCAAGCCTGACGAGTATGAGCGGATCCTGTCGCTTCTGGGCCGCGCGCCGACATTCACGGAACTTGGGATTTTCTCGGCGATGTGGAACGAGCATTGCTCCTACAAATCCTCGAAAAAATGGCTCCGCACCCTGCCGACGACCGGTCCGCAGGTGATTTGCGGCCCCGGCGAGAATGCGGGCGTGGTCGATATTGGCGACGGTCAGGCGGTGGTCTTCAAGATGGAGAGCCACAACCACCCGTCCTATATCGAGCCCTATCAGGGCGCGGCGACCGGCGTGGGCGGTATTCTGCGCGACGTGTTTACCATGGGCGCGCGCCCGATTGCAGCGATGAATGCGCTCTCCTTCGGCGCGCCGGACCACCCGAAAACGCGGCGTTTGCTGCATGGGGTGGTCGAGGGTGTCGGCGGTTATGGCAACTCCTTCGGCGTGCCGACCGCGGGCGGCGAGTTGCGCTTCGACAAGGCGTATAACGGCAATTGTCTGGTGAACGCCTTTGCCGCCGGTCTCGCCGATGCGGACAAGATTTTTTATTCGGCGGCGAGCGGTGTCGGGATGCCGGTGGTCTATCTCGGCGCGAAAACGGGCCGCGACGGCGTCGGCGGCGCGACCATGGCGAGCGCGGAATTTGACGACAGCATCGAGGACAAGCGCCCGACGGTGCAGGTCGGCGATCCGTTTACCGAAAAGCGGCTCATGGAAGCCTGCCTGGAACTGATGCAGACCGGCGCGGTGATATCCATTCAGGATATGGGCGCGGCGGGTCTGACCTGCTCGGCGGTCGAGATGGGCGACAAGGGCGACCTCGGCGTGCGGCTCGATCTCGAAAAAGTCCCCTGCCGCGAGGATGCGATGACGCCTTACGAGATGATGCTCTCGGAGTCGCAGGAGCGGATGTTGATGGTGCTGCGCCCGGAAAAAGAGGCGGAAGCGCGGGCGGTGTTTGATAAATGGGACCTCGATTTCGCCATTGTCGGCGAGACGATTGCGGAGGATCGGTTTGTTATCCAGCTCCACGGCGAAACCTATGCGGATCTGCCGCTGAAGGCGCTCTCGGGCGAAGCGCCAGAATATGACCGCCCGCATCAGCCGACCGCGATCAGCGATGCGGCGGCGGATCTGCCGGATTTCGACGTGGCCGAGGCGCTGCTTGGCCTTGCGGGCGATCTGAACCACGCTTCGCGGGCCTGGGTTTGGGAGCAATATGACACGATGGTCGGCGCGGATACGGCGCGGGTGCCGGGAGGTCCGGCGGGGGTTGTGCGGGTGCACGGCACGGAGAAAGCGCTCGCGTTCACCGCCGATGTGACGCCGCGCTATTGCCGCGCGAACCCGCTTGAGGGCGGCAAGCAGGCCGTGGCCGAGGCGTATCGCAACCTCATCTGCACCGGTGCGAAACCGCTCGCGACCACCGACAACCTCAATTTCGGCAACCCGGAAAAGCCGGAGATCATGGGCCAGTTTGTCGGCTGTATTCAGGGGATTGGCGAGGCGGTGGACGCGCTCGACATGCCGATCGTCTCTGGCAATGTCTCGCTTTACAACGAGACGGACGGGCAAGCGATCCTGCCGACGCCGACCATCGGCGCGGTTGGTTTGATCGACACGCTCGGCGATCTTATCCCGCGCGAGGCCAAGGACGGCGACACGGTTTGGCTGCTCGGCGGCGCGGGTCAGCATCTCACGCAATCGGCGCTGCAGGCGCTTTTGACCGGCGAGACCTCCGGCGATGCGCCCCATGTGGATCTCGTAGAGGAGAAGGCGGCGGGCGAGTATATCCTCGCCAATCGCGGCGCGATTTCGGCGGCGGAAGACATTTCCGATGGCGGGCTGGCCATGGCGGTCGCGAAACTCGCTATGGATTGCGGCACCGGCATGACGCTGGAGGCGCGCGCGGCGGCGGAGTGGTTTGGCGAGGATCAGGGGCGCTATGTGCTGATCGCCCGCGACCTGCCCGAGGCCGATTTGCCGCTTGAGAAAATCGGGACCGTGGGCGGCAACAGCCTGACTTTGGGCGAGCATACAATCCCGCTCGCCACCCTCCGCGAGACCTATGAGAGCGCCCTGCCCGCCTATGCCAACGCCTGATCTTCGCCCCGCCACCGCCAGCGATTACAGCTTCGTGCGCGATATTTTCGCCCGGCCCGAAAATGCCGGGCGGCTCGACAGCTATAGTGAGGACGCCTTTGCGGCGGCGGTGAGCGATCCTGCGATGGACATCTTGATCTATCCGGCGAGCGGCGCGCCGAAGGGCTATGTCTGGCTCAGCCAGATCGGCAAGCGCCCAGGCACGGTGAAGGTGGAGGAGCTGGCGATTGCCGCGCCGGGTCAAGGCTTTGGCCGCGCGCTGATCGCGGCGCTCGTCGCCAAACTCGGCGATATGCACCTCACCCAGATCTGGCTTCGGGTAGCGGAAAACAACGGCGCGGCGATTCGGTTTTACGAATCGTTAGGCTTTGAAAAGGACGGTCAGCCGGAGATCTGGACCGGCAATGATGGCCGCGAGGTGCCGGTGTACCGCATGGAAGCGCGGCTCAGCCGATTGCAGCAGGGGCTTGAGACCCGCCGCACCACTTCCTAGATTGAGGAAAACGAAAGGATTGTGCCGATGGCCATGGAAGCCCATGAAATCGAACATATGCTGCGGGAAGCCTTCCCGACCGCCAAAATCCGCGTGAGCGATCTGGCGGGCGACGGCAATCATTACGCCGCCGAGGTGGAAGCCGAGGAGTTCGAGGGGCTGAACCGCGTGCAGCAGCAGCGCATGGTCTATTCGGCGCTGCAAGGCAAAATGGACGGGCCCGCGGGCGATCTGCACGCCCTCGCCCTGACGACGAAAGTTTTGAAACCCTGAGGGGATTTTACACATTCTCAGGCCCCAAAGCGGGCGGGAAGGATCAGCGATGAGCGCAGAAGACACGATCAAATCCACCATCGACGCCAATGACGTGGTGCTGTTCATGAAGGGCACCAAGGAAATGCCGCAATGCGGGTTCTCCGCGCGGGTCGCCGGGGTGCTGAATTACATGGGCGTCGACTATGCCGACGTGAATGTGCTGGCCGATGAAGAGGTCCGCCAGGGCATCAAGGAATTCTCCGACTGGCCGACCATCCCGCAGCTTTACGTGAAGCAGGAATTCGTCGGCGGCTGCGACATCATCACCGAAATGACCCTCTCGGGCGAGCTGGACACGCTGTTTTCGAATAACGGGATCACCTTCGACAAGGACGCGGCGGACAAGATCCGTGAGGCGAACGGGTAAAAGCCGGGCGTCAGCACCAAAGAAAAAACCCGCAGTCTCGGCTGCGGGTTTTTTCATGTCCAACTGAGCGCGCGGCTTACTTCGCCGCCGCTTCCAGCTTTTTCACCATCTCTTCGACCATCCGCTCGGCTGCGCCGCCATCGGCGCCGGCGTCGGCGTAGCCGCGTTCGCGCTCGGCTTCGAGGTTGCGGATATAGGCTTCGAGCTTGTTGATCCGGGTTTGTTGGTCGCGGAAGGAGCGCTCTTGGTCGAGGATGCGGTCGGCGATGAGGATGCCCGAGAGCAGCATGATCCGCGACTCAGTGACGCTGGCCCCGGCCCCTTCGAGGATCCGGCTGGCTTCCTCGTCGAGGAGCGAGGCGGCGCGTTTCAGCTTGTCCTCTTCGCCCGGCTCGCAGGTGAATTCATACTCCCGCCCGCCAATGCTCAGCATTACGTTAGCCATTTTGCGCCTCCCTCTCGATCATCGGGCCAAGCTCGGCCAGAAGCTGGTTCAGCTCGGAAACATCCCGCTCCCGCTCGGCTTTGAGCGCTTCCAGCTCGGCGCGGAGCTTCGCGTTTTCCGCCGCAAGATCGCCGCCCTCGCCCGCCGCAGCAGACTGGGCTTCCAGCTTCGCCAGCGCCTTGTCAAATCGAGCCTTGAGCCCGGCCAGATCCGCCATGAACGACCTCCTTTGTCTGTTCTCTCCTTTTTATCCCTTATAAGCAGCGGCGCAAGGGCGGGCAGCGAGATCGGCAATTCCTTCACCAATGCTTGACCAATGGGGCGCGGGACGCCAAACACAGGTGGACGATTGTATATCCTAACGCAGAAAGACCTTATCCATGGAGTTGACCGAGCTGAAATCCGCCCATCCGGAACATTGGGACAAAGCAACCGCCCTGCGTGTGCTGGCCCTCGACGCGGTGGACGCCGCCAATTCGGGCCATTCGGGGATGCCCATGGGGATGGCCGATGTGGCGACTGTTCTCTTCACCAAGCATCTGAAGTTCGATGCCAAGGCGCCGCGCTGGTTTGACCGCGACCGGTTCATTCTCTCGGCGGGTCACGGCTCGATGCTGATCTATGGTCTGCTGCATCTCACCGGTTATGAGGACATGACCATCGAGCAGATTCGCAATTTCCGCCAGCTTGGCTCGATCACGGCGGGCCACCCGGAATATGGCCATGTGGACGGGGTCGAGACGACCACCGGGCCGCTTGGTCAGGGCCTCGCCAATTCGGTTGGCTTTGCGATGGCCGAGGCGCATCTGCGGGCGAAATTCGGCAAGAAGCTGGTCGATCACCACACCTATGTGATCGCGGGCGATGGCTGCCTGATGGAAGGCGTCAGCGAGGAAGCGATTGGTCTGGCGGGTCGTCACGAGCTGGAGAGGCTGATCGTGTTCTGGGACGACAACAATATTTCCATCGACGGTAAGGTCTCGCTTTCCTCGGTCACCGACCAGCGCGCGCGGTTCAGGGCGCATGGCTGGGAAGTTCTCGATGTGGACGGGCATAACCCGGACGAGATCGACGCGGCGATTACGAAAGCCAAGAAGGGTTTCGGCAAGCCGGTGATGATTGCGTGTAAAACGCATATCGGTTTCGGCGCGCCGACACTTCAGGACACCAACAAAGCCCATGGCGCGATCACCGGCGATGATGAGGTTTCCGGCACCCGCAAGGCGTATGGCTGGGAGCATGGGCCGTTTGAGATTCCCGCTGACATCAAATCCGCTTGGGAAGAAGCTGGCCAGCGCGGCGCCGAAGAGCGCAAGGAATGGGAAGGCCGCGTTGAGGCGGCGAAGGGTGGCAAGGGCAATGAGTTCCGCCGCTTGCTCGCTGATGAGCTGCCGAAAAAGCTGACCAATGCGATCCGCAAGGAAAAGAAAACGCTGGCTGAAGAGAAGCCGAAGCTCGCCACCCGCGCCTCCTCGCAGCGCGCGCTGGAAGTCATCAACCCGATTGTCACTGAAACCATCGGCGGCTCGGCGGATCTCACCGGCTCGAACAACACCAACACCGACGGGCTTGGCACCTTCGATGTGGACAACCGCACCGGGCGTCACGTCCATTACGGGATCCGCGAGCATGGCATGGCCGCGGCGATGAACGGGATGCGGCTCCATGGCGGCGTGCGCCCCTATGGCGGCACCTTCCTGACCTTCTCGGATTACGCGCGCCCGTCCATGCGCCTCTCCGCGCTGATGGGGATTCAGGTGACCTATGTGATGACGCACGACTCCATCGGGGTCGGCGAGGACGGCCCGACGCACCAGCCTGTGGAGCATGTCGCGGCGCTCCGGGCGATCCCGAACATGACCGTGATCCGCCCCGCCGATGCGGTGGAAACCCTTGAGGCATGGGAATATGCGCTGACCCATACGGACGGCCCGACCACGCTGGCGCTTTCGCGTCAGGGTCTGCCGGCGGTGCGGGACAGCTATAAGCCGCAAAGCGAAGTGGCGCGCGGTGCCTATATCCTCGCCGAATCCGAAGGCCGCCGCCGGGTCATCCTGATCGCGACTGGCTCGGAAGTCTCCATCGCCATGGAAGCCAAGAAAATTCTGGAAGCGGAAGCGATTGGCACCCGTGTCGTCTCGATGCCCTCCATGGAGATTTTTGCGCAGCAAGACGAGAAATACCGCAAGAAGGTTCTCCCCGCAGGTGCCGTGCGCGTTGGCGTGGAAGCGGCCGTGCAGCAAGGCTGGGACCGCTGGCTCACGGGCGAGCGCGGGCGCGACGGCAAGGCCGCTTTCGTCGGGATGGAGGGCTTCGGCGCATCCGCACCGGCGGGCGATCTTTACAAACATTTCGGGATCACGGCGGACGCCGTGGCCGATGCGGCGCGCGCCCTGCTCTGACGCATGGGCCCGCGTGGACTGTTGATAACAGCCCTTCTGATCGGCGGTGCGATAGCCGCCGATCACTTTCTTAACGATGACCGCATTCTGATCTTCGCCGGCGGGGTTCTCATCGAGACCATCGACCGGCTCGCATTCTGGCGATAGGAGCCCAATATGGCCTGGAAATCCCTCGACGACATGGACCTCAATGGCAAGCGCGTGGTCACCCGTGTGGACCTCAACGTGCCGGTTAAAGACGGCAAGGTGACGGACACGACCCGCATCGACCGCATCGTGCCGACCATCGACAAGATCATCGACAAGGGCGGCAAGCCGATCCTGCTCGCCCATTTCGACCGCCCCAAGGGCAAGGTCGTGCCGGAGATGAGCCTTGAGCAGATCATGCCCGCGCTGGAATCCGCGCTTGGCCGCAAGGTCGCGTTCAACGACGCGGAGACGGAGGCCGAGGTGATCCTGATGGAAAACACCCGCTTCAATCCGGGTGAGGAAAGCAATGATGCGGACTATGCCAAGGAGTTGGCGGCGCTTGGCGATGTCTATTGCAACGACGCGTTTTCGGCGGCGCACCGCGCTCATGCCTCGACCGAAGGGATCGCGCATCTGCTGCCCTCTTGCGCGGGCGAGTTGATGGCGCAGGAACTCCGCGCGCTGGAACAGGCGCTGTCTGCGCCGGAGCGTCCGGTGGTGGCGGTTGTGGGCGGGGCGAAAGTGTCGACCAAGCTCGACCTTCTGGGCAATCTCATCGCCAAGGTGGACAAGCTGGTGATCGGCGGCGGCATGGCGAACACCTTCCTCGCCGCGCAGGGCCATGAGGTCGGCAAATCGCTTTGCGAGCATGATCTTGCAGGCACCGCGCGGGAGATCATGGAGAAGGCGAAAGGCACGGGCTGCGAGATCATCCTGCCGAAAGATTTCGTCGTCGCGCGGGAGTTCAAGGCAGGCGCGGACAATGAGATCGTCAGCGAATGCCCGACCGATGCGATGATCCTCGATGCCGGGCCGCAGGCGATTGACGAGATCAAGGCGGCCTTTGACGGATCGAAAACGCTGGTCTGGAACGGCCCGCTCGGCGCCTTCGAGATCGAGCCGTTCGACACCGCGACCAACCTCACCGCGCGCCATGCGGCGGAACTGACCAAGGCGGGCAAGCTGCTCTCCGTCGCGGGCGGCGGCGATACGGTGGCGGCGCTCAATGCCGCCGGTGTGGCCGAGGATTTCTCCTATGTCTCTTCCGCCGGCGGCGCGTTTCTGGAGTGGCTGGAGGGCAAAACCCTGCCCGGCGTCGCCGCGCTCGGCTAAGCTCAAAACCTCGCGGCGGTCTCACAGATTGGGGAGATCGCCGCGTGAAATGCGCCTCAAAGCGCTGTGAAAATCTGTTAGCGCACACACAGGGTTGTTTGCGCACCCCCTGCTCGCTAAGCCCGACCCCGTAACAATGCAATGCGGGAGAGCATGATGAAAGCGACCAAAGCCGTTCAGAAAATTCTGGCCAATTACGAAGGCACCAGCCCCGGCGTGAAGGCCAATCTCTGCCGCATCCTGATGCAGGGCAAACTGGGCGGAACCGGCAAGATGATCATCCTCCCCGTCGATCAAGGGTTCGAGCATGGACCGGCCCGCAGCTTCGCGGTGAACCCGGCGGCTTACGATCCGCATTACCATTTCCAGCTCGCGCTCGACGCGGGCCTCAGCGCTTACGCCGCCCCCCTCGGGATGCTGGAAGCGGGCGCGGAGACCTTTGCGGGGCAGCTTCCGCTGATCCTGAAAGCCAACAGCGCGAACTCGCTCATCCCGAATGAAGCGCCGAAAGATCAGGCGATCACCGCGTCGGTGCAGGACGCGCTGCGCATCGGTGCGGGCTTTATCGGCTTTACCATCTATCCCGGCTCCTCCACCGCGCTCGATATGTTCGAGGAAATCGCGGAAATGCGCGCCGAAGCGGAATCCGTCGGCATCGGCACGGTGATCTGGTCATATCCGCGCGGCGAAGCGCTCGACAAGGATGGCGAGACGGCGGCGGATATCGGCTCCTACGCGGCGCAGATCGCGGCGCTGCTCGGCGCGCATATCATCAAGGTGAAGCTCTCCAGCGACCATTTGTCGCTGAAGGAAGCGAAGAAGGTCTATGAGGACGAGAAAATCGACCTCTCCAGCCAAGCGAAACGCGTGGAAGATGTGATGAAATCCAGCTTTAACGGGCGCCGCATCGTGGTCTTCTCCGGCGGTGCGAAGAAGGGTTCGGACAGCGTTTACGACGACGCCCGCGCAATCCGTGACGGCGGCGGCAATGGCTCGATCATCGGCCGCAACACCTTCCAGCGCCCGCGCGCGGAAGCGCTCGACATGCTCTCCAAGCTGATCGACATTTATAAGGGCAAGGCATAAGCGCCGCGCCCCGTTGCACAAATGACTCAGAATGGGCGCTTTGGCGCCCTTTTTGATTCGCCTGCCCTCTTGGGGGATTCACACAAGGCTTTTCTTTTGCCATAGTGAACAAAACATAAGAGCAGGCAGCATGAGCAAACGTCCCACATTCGCAGGGTGGTCTTTTGGCAAGATCGCGCCGGTCGCGTTTTTCGCGCTGGCGGGATATTTTGCGTTTACGGCCATCAGCGGCGATCACGGGATCTTCCGCCGGATCGAGATCGAAAGTGCGCAGGACGCCTTTCAGGGCGAGCTGGACACGCTGACCGACCGGCGCATGGCGCTCGAAAACAAGACGCGCCGCCTCTCCGATGATTATCTCGATCTGGAACTTCTGGACGAGCGCGCCCGCGCCACTCTCGGCCTCACTGCCGCCGACGAAATCGTCATCCGTTAATAAGCTTACAATTTGGTGAAAAAATGGGTTTCACCGTGACGCCACGTTCTTTATACTGATAGTTAGACGTTTAACTACTTTTAGAGGAAACGCCATGGCGACAGCAAGATCGACCAGCCGAAGCACAAAAGCGAAGGCACCCCCCCTCCCTAAGAAGGATGAATTGCTCAAGATGTATAAGGACATGCTCCTTATCCGTCGGTTTGAGGAGAAGGCTGGCCAGCTTTATGGCATGGGCCTCATTGGGGGGTTCTGCCACCTTTACATCGGTCAGGAAGCGGTCGTTGTCGGCCTTGAGGCCGCGTCCATCGAGGGCGATCAGATGATTACGGCCTACCGCGATCACGGGCATATGCTCGCCTGCGGGATGGACCCCAAAGGCGTGATGGCCGAGCTGACCGGCCGCGAGGGCGGCTACTCCAAAGGTAAGGGCGGCTCGATGCATATGTTCTCGAAAGAAGAGGACTTTTACGGTGGTCACGGCATCGTCGGCGCGCAGGTGCCGATTGGCGCGGGTCTCGCTTTTGCCAATAAATACAAAGAGAACAACAATGTCTGTATGACCTATTTCGGGGATGGCGCGGCCAACCAGGGACAGGTTTATGAGGCGTTCAACATGGCCTCGCTCTGGAAGCTTCCGGTGATTTTCGTCATCGAGAACAACCAATACGCCATGGGCACCTCGCTCAAGCGTGGCTCCTCCACCCCCAGCCTCTACACCCGCGGCGAAGCTTTCGCTATTCCGGGCGAAGCGGTCGACGGGATGGACGTTCTGGCCGTGAAAGCGGCGGGCCAGAAAGCCATGAAGCACTGCCGCGACGGCAAAGGCCCCTATATTCTGGAAATGAACACCTACCGCTATCGCGGCCACTCCATGTCGGACCCGGCGAAATACCGGACCCGCGATGAGGTGAACAAGATGAAGGATGAGCGCGACCCGATTGGCGCGGTCCGCAAGCTGCTCATCGAGAACGACATGGCGACCGAGGATGATCTCAAAGAGGTCGACAAGGAGATCAAGGCCATCGTCAACGAGTCCGCGCAATTTGCGCAGGACAGCCCGGAGCCGGATGAGTCCGAGCTCTACACCGAGATTTACGCATAAGGAGGGCACTGAATGCCGACTGAAATTCTGATGCCCGCATTGTCGCCGACCATGGAGGAAGGCACCCTTGCGAAATGGCTGAAAAAAGAAGGGGATGAGATCGCCGCAGGGGATATCATCGCCGAGATCGAAACCGACAAGGCCACGATGGAATTCGAGGCCGTGGACGAAGGCACGCTCGGGAAAATCCTCGTTGAGGAAGGCTCCGAGGGCGTGAAGGTCAACACGCCGATTGCGGTTCTGCTGGCTGAGGGCGAGAGCGCCGATGACATTGGCTCCGCCTCTTCGGGTGGCGGTGAGGCGAAAGCCGACAGCGGCGATGATGCGCCCGCCGCAAGTCAGGAGAGCGACGACGAGGATAGCGGTTCCGGCCCGAAAGCGCCGAAACATGTTGCCCCCGCTGCCGAGGAAATCCCCGAAGGCACCAAGATGAAGGAGCAAACGGTCCGCGAAGCGCTCCGCGACGCGATGGCCGAGGAAATGCGCGCCGATGAAAGCGTTTATCTGATGGGCGAGGAAGTCGCCGAATATCAGGGCGCTTACAAAATCTCGCAGGGGCTTCTCGACGAGTTCGGCGATAAGCGCGTTATCGACACGCCGATCACCGAGCATGGCTTTACCGGCCTTGCGGTTGGTGCGGCCTTTGGCGGGTTGAAACCGATTGTCGAGTTCATGACATGGAACTTCGCCATGCAGGCGATTGACCAGATCATCAACTCGGCGGCGAAAACGCGCTATATGTCCGGCGGTCAGATGGGTGCGCCCATGGTGTTCCGCGGCCCGAACGGCGCGGCGGCCCGCGTGGCGGCGCAGCACAGCCAGGATTACGCGGCATGGTACTCCCATGTGCCGGGCCTGATCGTGCTTCAGCCCTACTCCGCGGCCGATGCGAAGGGTCTGCTAAAATCGGCGATCCGCGACCCGAACCCGGTCGTGTTCTTGGAGAACGAGATCCTTTACGGCAAGAGCTTCGATGTGCCCGATATGGACGATTTCACCGTCCCGATCGGCAAGGCGCGCAAATGGCGTGAGGGCGACGATGTGACCATCGTGTCCTTCGGCATCGGCATGACCTATGCGCTCGAAGCCGCCGACAAGCTCGCAGAGGAAGGGATTTCCGCCGATGTGATCGACCTTCGGACCATCCGCCCGATGGATACCGATGCGATCCTCGAGTCGGTCAAGAAAACCAATCGCTGTGTGACCGTCGAGGAAGGTTTCCCGCAAAGCTCCGTCGGCAATTACATCACCTCGGTTCTGATGCAGCAGGCGTTCGATTATCTCGACGCTCCGGTCATCAATGTCTGCGGGAAAGATGTGCCGATGCCCTACGCGGCCAATCTCGAACGTCTCGCGCTGGTCACGACCGATGAGGTCATGTCCGCTGTGAAAACCGTTTGCTACAAGTGAGGAAAGATTATGCCAACTGAAATCCTCATGCCGGCGCTCTCCCCCACCATGGAGGAAGGGACGCTCGCAAAATGGCTCGTCAAGGAAGGCGATGAGGTCAACTCCGGGGACATCATTGCCGAGATCGAGACCGACAAGGCGACGATGGAGTTCGAAGCGGTCGATGAAGGCACCATCGGCAAGATCCTGATTGAGGAGGGCAGCGAGGGCGTGAAAGTGAACACGCCGATTGCGGTCCTGCTCGAAGACGGCGAAAGCGCGGATGATATCAAGGAGTCCGGCGGCGATAGCGGGTCGAAAGACGCGCCGAAGGAGGAGGCGAAAGCCGAGTCCAAACCGCCCGAGGACGACAAGCCCGCCTCCGATCAAAAGGTCGATCAGCCCGCCGCAGGCGCGGCGCCGAAAAAGGACGGGGAGCGGATTTTCTCCTCCCCCCTCGCGCGGCGCATTGCCAAGGAGAAGGGCATTGATCTCGCGTCGGTGAAAGGCTCTGGCCCGAAAGGCCGGATCGTCAAAGCCGATGTAGAGAACGCCAAACCGGGAGCCGCTCCTGCCGCCGAGGACAAATCCGATGCCGGGGCCGCGAAAGCGCCCGCAGCGGATGCCAGCGGCGTCGCGAAGATCTACGAAGGCCGCAATTACGAAGAGGTCAAACTCAACGGGATGCGCAAAACGGTCGCCGCCCGCCTCACCGAGGCGAAGCAGACCATCCCGCATTTCTATCTGCGCCGCGAGATCATCCTCGACGAGCTGCTCTCCTTCCGCTCGCAGCTCAACAAGCAGCTTGAGGAAAAGGGCGTGAAGCTCTCGGTCAACGATTTCGTCATCAAGGCGAGCGCGCTGGCCCTTCAGGATGTACCCGATTGCAACGCCGTTTGGGCGGGCGACAAGATCCTGAAAATGGAGCGTTCCGATGTCGGCGTCGCCGTGGCGGTCGATGGCGGGCTCTTCGTGCCGGTCCTCAAGGATGCGGATCACAAGAGCCTCTCGGCCCTCTCCGCACAGATGAAGGACATGGCGGGCCGCGCCCGTGACGGCAAGCTCTCCCCCGAGGAATATTCGGGCGGCAGCTTCGCGGTCTCCAACTTGGGCATGTTCGGCGTCGAGAATTTCGATGCGGTCATCAACCCGCCCCATGCCTCGATCCTCGCGGTCGGTGCGGGCGTGAAAAAGCCGGTGGTCGATGGCGATCAGGTCGTCGTCAAAACGGTGATGTCCGTGACGCTCTCGGTCGATCACCGCGTGATCGACGGCGCGCTCGGCGCCCAATGGCTGCAGGCCTTCAAGGGCTATATCGAGAACCCGATGACGATGCTGGCGTAACGCCGCAGACCAAAGAAGCCCGGCCCTCGCGCCGGGCTTTTTCTTTTGGAGGAAGAGACATGGCGGAGATAAAGGTCGGCGACACCGTCGAATGGGATTGGGGCCAGGGCACCGGGACCGGGAAGGTTACCGAGCGCTTTACCGAAAAAGTCACCCGCAGCATCAAGGGCACCGAGGTCACCCGCGAGGCCAGCGCAGACGAACCCGCCTTCCTGATTGAGCAGGAGGACGGTGACAAGGTGCTGAAATCACAGAGCGAGTTGCGCAAAGCCTGAGCGCGTCAGATCCCGCATTGCTCCAGAAAGGCGAGACGCGCCGCGCCGGTGCCGCGCATATCCGTGTCGATAAACATCCGCCGTGTCATCGGGCTGTCCACCACCATCCGCGCGCCATTCTGAAACTGCTCCAGCACCACATCGCTTGTGTAAAACGGCCCGCGGAGCCCCGGCCCTTCTTTCACCACATCCACCGCATGACGCGCGGTGCGGCCATCGGGCGCGCTGATCCAGACCATCACGCCGCTAACCCCCTGAAACGCCGCGCCGCTCCCGGTCGCCCAGAAAGAGGTCCAGATACTCCCCCTGCCCGCGCTTGCAAGACAGCGTCAGATCAAACGGACCCGTCGCCGTCATCGTCCGCGCAACGCCGTCTGATTGCTCCAAATCCCATGAAAATGCCGGTGCGCTGACCAGCAGCGCGGCCATAAAAACCCAAGATCTAACCATGATATCCTCCCCAACCCTGCGGGCAGAATAGCATTTTTTCGCCGTTTTTGGGGGTTAATCGGTGGTGTGGAAATGCTGGTCCATCGTGCGGGCGGGTTCCGGGCAGCCAGAGGTACCGACCACCCGCGCGGGAACGCCGGCAACAGTGGTCCGGTCCGGCACGTTTTCCAGAACGACCGAACCCGCCGCGACGCGCGCGCATTCGCCGATGCGGATATTGCCGAGGATCTTCGCCCCCGCCCCGATCAGCACACCGTCGCTAACCTTGGGATGCCGGTCGCCGCCTTCCTTGCCGGTGCCGCCAAGGGTCACGCCGTGGAGCATCGAGACGTTGTTGCCAACCGCCGCCGTCTCGCCGATCACCAGCCCGCTGGCGTGATCCACCATGATGCCGTGACCAATCGGGGCGGCCGGGTGAATATCCATATTCATCACATAGCTGACCCGGTTTTGCAGCCAGATCGCAAAGGCTTCCTTGCCCGCGCCGAGCATGTCATGGGCCAGACGCTGAGCGCTAATCCCATGAAATCCTTTGAAAAACGAGAGCGGCCGCAGCGGCGTTTTCGCCACCGGATCGCGCGAAACGATCGCGACGAGATCCCGCCAGGCGGTGTCGCTCAACGCCCCCGCATGGGCCAGAAAGGTCTCGCGCAGCGCGTCTTTGGGCATCGCATCACTCGCCAGAATCGCGGCCAGGCGCATCGCAATCGCCGCTTCGAGACTGTCGGCGGCCAGCAAATCGCGGCCAAAACGCTGCGCAACCGGATCGTCATTCAGATGGGCCCAACGATCCGCTTCGGCCCGCACCTCGTCCCAGACGGCATCCTTCTGCCACCAGCGCTCAGGCTTCGGGCTGAGATCGGCCTCAACAACGGCGCGTGCTTCGCTCATCTGCCTGTCTCCTTGCAGTCACCCCCGCGAGCATAACGCGGAACGGGTTCAATTACCAATTTGGCCCGCGGATGCAAGCAGCGATGCAATCCGGCGCATGGCAAGCGCGTAACCCTCTATGCCCAAACCACAAATCACCCCGTCGGCGCGGGCGCTGACATAAGAATGATGGCGAAACGACTCGCGCTTGTGGATGTTGGAGATATGCACCTCGATCACGATCCCCTCGAAGGCATTGAGCGCATCAAAAATGGCGACGGAAGTGTGGCTATAGGCCGCCGGGTTGATGATGATCGCCGCGGAAGTCTCCCGCGCGCGATGGATCATCTCGACCAGCGCGCCCTCATGGTTCGACTGTTCAAAGACGAGATCATAGCCCGCAGGCAGCCCCTCCCGGCACAGCGCTTCCACATCCGCGAGGGTTTCGCGCCCGTAAATCTCCGGCTGGCGCTGGCCGAGCAGGTTGAGATTCGGGCCGTTGAGAACGGTTATGGCATGCGTCATGGGGGTCCCCTCATTGGTCCGCGTGACGATAGAAAGCGGCGGCCTCCGGGTCAATGCGGCTCAGATCGAGCCCGCCTCGACCATGAAATTATTCGCCGTGACCATCGCCGCATCGTCGGAGGCCAGAAACAGCACCATCCGAGCGACATGCACCGGGTCGATCAGATCGGGCAAACATTGGTTTTTGCGGTGGTTTTCGATGGCCTCGGGCGTCACCCACAGCTCTTTCTGGCGCTCCGTCATGATCCAGCCGGGCACGACCGTGTTGACGCGGATCCGGTGCGGCCCGAGATCGCGCGCCATGCCGCGCGTCAGCCCATGCACCGCCGATTTCGCCGTGGTGTAGGCCGGCATCCCGCCCGACGCCTCCCACCAGCTGTTCGAGCCCATATTGATGATCGACCCGCCCCCGGCATCAATCATTCCCGGCGCAACTGCCTGAATGGCAAAGAACATATGGCGCAGATTTGTGGCGAAACGCTCGTCCCAATAGTCCGGCGTGACCTCTTCCCAGCCATGGCGATCATCGCGGGCAGCGTTATTGACGAGGATCTGTGCCGGGCCATTCGCCGACGCCAGTTCCGCAATCGCGGCTTTCAGCGCGTCGATGTCCCGTAGATCCGCCTCGGCAAATGTCGCGCCGGTCTCCTCGGCCATGGCGCGGCCCGCTTCGGCGTTGAAGTCGATGAACCCGACCTTGGCGCCCTGCTCCGCAAAGCCGCGCGTCATCTCGCCGCCAATGCCGCTCGCGCCGCCGGTGATGATGACGGATTTGCCCTTCAGGCTTGGGTAGTGCGCGAAGTGATGGTCCATGATGCCCTCCCGTTTGCGCCCACCCTGACGGGCGGAAGGGCGCGGCGCAACCCCCTCAAATCGTGCGTTTGTAGAGCCGCACCACCCACTGCGCCAACCGGCCATAGGGCGCGACATAACGGTGCGACAGCGACGGTCGGCGTTGGATCACCACGGGCTTCATGTGGCTGAAGGTCTCGAACCCCGCATCCCCATGATAGGCACCCATGCCGGACGCGCCGATCCCGCCAAAGGGCAGCACATGCGCGCCGACTTGCAGGATCGTGTCGTTGACCGCCATGCCGCCGGACAGGCTCTCTCTCGTCCACGCTTCGCGGGTGTCTGCGTCCTGCGTGAAGAGATAAAGCGCCAGGGGATGCGGGCGCGCGGCGACAAAGGCTTGCGCGGCTGTGCGGTCTGGCAGGGAGAGAATGGGGAGAAGCGGCGCGAAAATCTCTTCGCGCATGATCCGCGCATCCTCCGGCGGGTTCACCAGCGCCACGGGCGGCATTTTTCCGTTTTGCGGGGTGGTGCCGAAAGGCGCGATGATCTCGGTTCCGCGCGCCTCGGCCTCCTTCAAAAGCGCCGTCACCCGCGCCAGATGCGCGTCGTTGATGATCGCTCCGAGCGCCTCGGTCGCCAGCCCGTCCGGATACATCTCCCGCCACGCCGCCGCGACCTTTTCGGCAAAGGCGCGCGGGTCGTGGCCGATCAAAATGGCGTAATCCGGCGCGACGCAAAGCTGGCCGCCATTGGCGACGCGGCCATGGGCCAAACGCTGCGCGGTATAGGCGAGATCCGCATCCTCAGCGACAATGGCCGGAGATTTGCCCCCAAGTTCCAGCGTCACCGGCGTCAGGGTCTGCGCCGCCGCCAGCGCGACTTTTCGGCCAATCTCCGTCGCCCCTGTGAAGAGCAGATGGTCGAGCGGCAGCGCGGTCAGGGCCTGCGCCACATCCGCCCCGCCCGTGACCACCGCCACCTCGTCCGGCGCGAAAATCTCGCCGATCATCTGCGCGAGGATTGTTGACGTTTCGGGAACAAACTCACTGGGTTTCAGGATCACGCGATTGCCCGCCGCAAGGGCCGCAGCGAGCGGCGACAGCGTCAGGTTGAGCGGCACATTCCACGGCCCGATGATCCCGACAACGCCCTTTGGCTGCGGCACGATCCGGCCCGTCGCAGGCCACATATTCGGCGCGAGGGTCACATGGCGCGCCCGCATCCAGCGCCGCAGATTCCGCCGCGCCTGTCGCGCGGCACCGATGGCCTGAATGGTGTCATAAAACCGGCTTTCCCAAGGACTTCGCCCGCCGAAATCCGCATCAAGCGCCGCTAAAAACCGGTCCTCATAGCGCTCCAGCGCCGCCTCCAGCGCCTTGAGCCGTTTGAGCCGCGTCTGGTAGTCAGGATAAGGCTCCGCCGCCTGCGCCGCCTTCATCGCCGCGAACATCCCGGATAGATCACCCGCCGCCTGCATAAAGCCCCCCCTTTGTCATTTCACAGTTTCGCCCAGCACCGCCGCACAAGCGAGCCCCGTGACGCAGCGTCACTTATGCGGCATCGGAGCGCTCTTCACGTTGCGCTGCGGGAGCGCGATTTGCAATCTGGTCTCGCTTGTTTCACATTAGGGAACAGTGAACGTAAAGCGTGTCCTAACAGGACGCCAAAAAATCCCTGACAGGAGGATGACAATGAAGCTTTCCCGAAAGACACTTCTCTCGGCAACCACTGCGGCGGCACTTGGTGCGCTGGCCACCCCTGCTTTGGCGCAGGAAGAGTGCGGCGATGTGACGATTGCGGAGATGAACTGGGCCTCGGCGGGTCTCGCCGCATGGGTCGACAAGATCATTTTGGAAGAAGGCTATGGCTGCGATGTGGGTCTCGTCACGGGAGACACCGTCCCCACCTTCACCTCGATGAACGAAAAGGGCGAGCCGGATCTGGCCCCCGAGCTCTGGGTCAATGCGGTGAAAATCCCGCTCGACAAAGCGACCGAGGAAGGCCGCATCATCATCGCCTCGGAAATCCTGACCGATGGCGGAGTCGAAGGCTTCTGGGTGCCGACCGCGCTTGCCGAAGAGCATGACATCGTGACCATCGAGGATGCACTCGCCAAGCCGGAACTCTTCCCCGGTGCGGAAGATGACAGTAAGGGCGCGTTCTTTAGCTGCCCGTCGGGGTGGGCTTGCCAGATCATCACCGAGAACCAAGCCCGTGCGCTTGGTGCGGAGGACAAAGGGTTTGAAATCGTCGATCCCGGCTCGGCCGCGGGCCTCGACGGCTCGATTGCCCGTGCGTTTAACCGCGACGAAGGCTGGCTCGGCTATTACTGGGCCCCGACGGCGATCCTCGGCAAATATGAGATGACCAAGCTGGAGCTTGGCGTCGAGCATAACCGCGAGCAGTGGGATGAGTGCACCGTGGTCAACAACTGCCCCGAGCCAGCGCTGAACGAATGGCCGCGCTCGGATGTGTTCACCGCCGTGACCAAGGAATTCGCCGAGAGCAACCAGATTACGATGGACTATCTCGGTGAGCGCGCCTGGTCGAATGACACGGTGAACGAGCTGCTCGCTTGGATGGGCGACAATCAGGCCACCAATGAGGATGGCGCCTGGTATTTCCTTGAAAACTATGAGGATGTCTGGACCGCCTGGCTCGATGACGAGACCGCCGAAAAGGTCAGGGACGCGATCTAAACACACAAAGGCCGGGGCTCGTTCCCGGCCTTTTTACCCACAGGATGAATTATGGATTTTGTTGATTTTCCCGCCATGGGGCGCGGTGATCTGAGGGATATGCGGATCGCCATCGACACCGCCTTTCAGGGCTTCACCCGCGCCTATGGCGAAACGCTGGAAAACCTTTTTGAACCGATCGAAACGCTGCTGATCTTCTTCGAGGATCTGCTCATCGACAGCCCTTGGGTGCTGGTCCTCGCGGGGCTCGCGGGCCTCGTCTGGATCATGAGCCGCAGCACCAAGATCACCGTCGGCACGATCATCGCTATGCTGCTGATCGGCTATTTCGGCATGTGGGAAGACACGATGCGCACCATTGCCATGATCACCGTTTGCGCGCTGATTGCCATCGTTCTCGGCATCCCCATCGGCATCATCATGGCCCGCTCGGACCGGATGCAATCCATCATCATCCCCATTCTCGATTTGATGCAGACGATGCCGAGCTTCGTCTATCTCATTCCGGTCGTGATGATCTTCGGCCTCGGCAAGGTGCCGGGCGTGATCGCGGTGGTCATCTACGCCATCCCGCCGATCATCCGCCTGACCAATTTGGGCATCCGTCTCGTCTCCTCCGAGGTGATCGAGGCCGCCGATGCGTTTGGTGCGAATGGCTGGCAGAAGCTCAAAGATGTGCAAATGCCGCTGGCGCTCCCGACCATTATGGCGGGCGTCAACCAGACCATTATGATGAGCCTCGCCATGGTCGTCGTCGCCTCGCTCATTGGGGTGCGCGGACTTGGCCAGCCGGTTCTGCAAGCGGTTAATAACCAGTATTTTACCTTGGGCGTCATGAACGGCCTGGCCATCGTCGCCATCGCGATCATCTTCGACCGCGCGACGCAGGCTTATGGCAAACGTCTTCAGAAACATTCGGAGGTCGTCCATGGCTGATATTGAAATCCGCAATCTTTACAAGATTTTCGGGCCGGACGCTCAAGCGATGGTCGAGAAGGTCAAGAACGGCATGGGCAAGGAGGAGTTGAACGAAAAATTCAACCATGTCCTCGGCCTCAACGACATCAACCTGACCATGCCCGGCGGCAAGATCACCGTCGTCATGGGCCTCTCGGGCTCCGGCAAATCGACCCTCATCCGCCATATCAACCGGCTCATCGAGCCGACGGCGGGCGAGGTGATTTATCAGGGCAGCGACATCGTGCAGATGTCCCCGAACGCCCTGCGCGAGTTCCGCCGCCACAAGACCGCGATGGTGTTCCAGAAATTCGGCCTCCTGCCGCACCGCACGGTGATGGGCAACACGATCTATGGGCTGGAAATTCAGGGGATCAAGGACAGCGAGGCGCGCCAGCGCGGCCAGAAATGGATCGAGCGCGTCGGCCTCAAGGGCTATGAGGACCACTATCCCAACCAGCTTTCGGGCGGCATGCAGCAGCGCGTCGGCCTTGCGCGCGCGCTCACCAATGACGCCGATATCCTGCTCATGGATGAGGCCTTTTCCGCCCTCGACCCGCTGATCCGCATGGACATGCAGTCGGTCCTTCTGGACCTTCAGGAGGAGTTGCAAAAGACCATCGTCTTCATCACCCACGACCTTGATGAGGCCCTGCGCCTCGGGGACAAGATCGCCATCCTGCGCGACGGCGCGATGATCCAGCAAGGCACCGGCGAGCAGATCGTCCTGCGCCCTGCGGATGACTATATCGAAAGCTTCGTGCGGGAGGTGAACCGCGGCAAGGTCATCACGGTCAAATCCATCCTGCGCAAGGGCGAGCGGGCCGAAACCCCGGTGACGCTCCCCAAGGACACGCTCCTCGAACAAGCCGCCCGCGAGCTGACCAACGCCGAAGTACGCTTCGCCAATATCGTGGACGAGGGTGGCGAGCATCTCGGGATGATCACGCTGACGAAAACGGTGGCCGAGATGATCGCGCCGGATGAGAGCGAAGAGGTGGATACGGAGGCGGCGTGAGTAAGCAATTTAGCTTGGACAGATAAGGCTCAAAGGCGGCATCGTGGCGATAGAATTATAGCGCTTTACGATGCCGCTTTATAAGTTTCAGGATTGAAGTATTCAGATCGTCAAAATTACTAATAACCGGCACTATTTTCGGCTAATTCGAAGATCTAGCTATATCGGCCAGAACCTCTGTTGCTTCAGCGCTTAAGTAGCTATCGCCTATCGTCCGAGGAACTATGTATCTTTCAGTTGCACCGATAGGCTCTTTTTCCAACCAAGCTCCAACCTTCTTTCCAAGCGCAATAATCCGGCTTGGCGCTAGCTTGTCGATAATAGGAAGCAGGTAGACTTCGCGACAACGACGCATCACGTGGGCATGCGGCATTTTGTCCGACCGCGTCCGAAAAGGACACCAGTTTAAATAAGCAATCTCAGACTGGTTTTCTCCGCAAGCTTGTAAGACCGGTTCGACAATTCGCCACAGGTTCCAAGTTTGCATATTTGTCGCGCACTTTTCACAAAGAGCCAATGTCTCTTCGAGGGAGGCTTCACCTTCGCGGCACCTTTCGATCAATGGCAGGAGGTCCGCATCTTCCGCTGTCCTAATATATGTATCGCCACCACCTCCCGGGTTAATACCTAGCAATACGGTTCCACCTTTCTGATAGTCGCGCCCAACAAATCCAGCCTGTGGTATGATCGCATCTAAGGGTTCGCTGATCGGCATTTGCTGATCTTCTGAACCGAAAATGTCAGATCGCTCTATTCGCAAGGCCTTTGAGAAAGCTAGATATATATCATTATTCATTTTTGGAAATCTCAGCAGTTAATAATTTAAAACGGCCCCGAAGGGCCGTTTTTCTTTTCTCATCTCAACCGATCCCGCTTAGGTCAGCCCCTGCTCTTCCGCCCGGGCTTCGGTGTCGCCGCGGCCGTGGGGGTTGCGGCGGCGCTGTGCCCAGATGACGAGGGCGAGCAGCAGGAAGGCCGGGATGTAGAGCAGGTATTTCGACGGTTGCGGCACCGGGCGCTGGACCGATAGGACTTCCTGATCCCAGTCGAGACCCGCTTCGGCGGCGGCGCTGTCGAAGGCCACATCGTCGATAATGGTCGCCCCGTCACGCTCGACAAGGGTGATGCCCGCATCGGCGATCCGCTGGTCCCCGGAAGCTGCGTCGGACATCTCGACCAGCGCGACGAACTCCAGCGGCTCGCCATATTGGTCGATGCCCGAGACCCGGAGGCGCAGCGCCTCGCCCGCTTCGGTATTCTCCGCCGCCTGCACGATCTCGGCGGGCTCGCGTTCCACATAGGGCGGCGAGACCATGTCCATCCAGAAGCCCGGACGGAAGATCGTGAAGGCGATCAGCACCAGCGCGGCCGTCTCCCAGATCTTGTTGCGATCGAGGAACCAGCCCTGCATCGCCGCTGAGAACAAGAGGAGCGCAATCGTCGCCGTGATGAAGACGAAGATGCCCTGCACCCATCCCACATCAATCAAGAGCAGATCGGTGTTGAAGATGAAGAGGAAGGGCAGAAGCGCCGTGCGCAGCGAGTAGATGAAGGCGACCACACCGGTCTTGATCGGGTCCCCGCCGGAGACGGCGGCGGCGGCGAAACTCGCGAGGCCCACAGGGGGCGTCACATCGGCCATGATCCCGAAATAGAACACGAAGAGGTGGACCGCGATCAGCGGCACGATCAGCCCGTTCTGCTGGCCAAGGGTCACGATGACCGGGGCGAGCAGCGACGAGACGACGATATAGTTCGCCGTGGTCGGCAGGCCCATCCCCAGCACCAGCGACAGGAAGGCCGTCAGTGCAAGGATCGCGAGGATATTGCCGCCCGAGAGCACTTCGATGACTTCGGCAAGCGCGGAGCCCACGCCGGTCTGGCTAACCGCGCCAACGATGATGCCGGCGGTCGCGGTCGCGATGCCGATGCCGATCATGTTGCGGGCGCCCGAGACGAGGCCCTCCACGAGATCGCCAATACCGGAGCGCAGTTCCGCCCCGACATCCCCCGCCTTACGCATGATCGCGAGAATCGGGCGCTGTGTGACGAGGATGAAGATCATGAAGCAGCTTGCCCAGAAGGCCGAGAGACCCGGCGACAGGCGTTCCACCATCAGCGCCCAGACGAGGACAACCACCGGAAGGATATAGTGATAGCCGGAGCGGGCCACGGGGCCGGGCTTGGGCAACGCTTTAATCTCGTCCTCCACATCCATTTCCAGCGGTTCCTCTTTCGAGGCGATCCAGAGCAGGAAGAGATAGGCGGCGGTCAAAAGCGCGAAGATCACGTAAGGCGCGGCGTCCCCGAAGGCGGGTTTGATCCAGCCCATCAGGTAATAGACCGCGAAGCTCAGTACGCAGACGAAGATGATCGCCATGGCAATCCCGAGCAGGCGCTGTTTCAGCGGGCTTGGCTCGTAGGAGCGCGGCAGGCCCTGCATCCCCGATTTCAGCGCCTCAAGATGGACGATGTAAACGAGGGCGATATAGGAGATCACCGCAGGCACGAAGGCGTGTTTGACGACTTCGGTGTAAGGAATGCCGACATATTCGATCATCAGGAACGCGGCCGCGCCCATGACGGGCGGCATGATCTGACCGTTGACCGAGGAGGCCACCTCAACCGCACCGGCTTTCTCAGACGAGAAGCCGACCTTTTTCATGAGCGGAATGGTGAATGTGCCGGTGGTCACCACGTTCGCGATGGAGGAGCCCGAGATCAGGCCCGTCATCGCCGAGGAGACAACCGCCGCTTTCGCCGGTCCGCCGCGCATGTGCCCCATGAGCGAGAAAGCCAGTTGGATGAAGTAGTTCCCTGCCCCGGCCTTGTCGAGCAGCGAGCCGAAGAGGACGAAGAGGAACACGAAGCTCGTCGAAACCCCGAGCGCGATGCCGAACACGCCCTCGGTCGTGATCCACTGGTGGTTCACCACTTCGGAGAGCGAGTTGCCCTTATGGGCAATGAGGTTCGGCATATAGGGGCCGAGGAAGGTGTAGACGAGGAAAACGGAGGCCACGATAACCAGCGCCGGCCCAAGCGAGCGGCGGGTGGCTTCGAGAAGCAGCATGATGCCGATCACGGCGGCGACGTAATCCTGAAGGATCGGCGCGCCGACACGGCCCGCAATATCCGCGTAGAAGATGTAGTAATAAAGCGCCGCGAGGGTGCCGACGATGGCCATGGCCCACTCCCAGGGGGCCACGTGATCCTTGGGCGAGCCAAGCAGAACGCCGCCCGCCACCGCGAGGGCGACCACCGGGATCCACCATGTCGGGACCGCATCTTTCGCGCCGAACATGAAGAGGAACGCCAAAAGCAGCGGGATGCCGACGCCAATGACAAGCTGCACCGGCGAGCGCGCACCCGGATAGGCGCAAAAGGCGAGGAAGATCGCAAAGCCGAGATGGATCGACCGCGCTTCGGTATCGTTGAACACGCCGAAATTCAGCGCGAAGGGAATGGGAGACGCGATCCAGAGCTGGAACAGCGACCAACAAAGCGCCACAACAAGAAGCAAGGTGCCAACCGGTCCGGTCGGGTTCCGCCCTCCTGTGTCGCTGGCTGCGACCATTTCGTCCAGTTCTGACTGGCTCAGGCCGTGTTGCTCATCGGTGTGACTCATGCCGTTCTCCCTTACTTTTTGTTATGCGGCAAAGACCAGTTTCGCGCGCCGCGCCCGTTACCCGCGAGCACACGAAAAAGAGGCCCCCGGAATCTCCGGAGGCCCCATAGGCGGGTTACTCGACCCAGCCCTGTTCGCGGTAGTAACGCGCCGCGCCATCATGGAGCGGTGCGGAGAGACCCGCCTGAACCATTTCTTCCTGGCTCAGCTCGGCAAATGCCGGGTGCAGGCCCTTGAAGCGGTCGAAATTGTCAAAGACGGCTTTCACCACCTGATAGACAGTTTCTTCATCCACATCGGAGGACGACACGAAGGTCGCGCGCACACCGAAGGTGTTGGTGTCTTCTTCGATGCCTTCATAGGCCGACGCCGGGATCGTTGCCGCTGCGTAGAACGGGTTTTCTTCGATCAGCGCGTCGATCGCATCGCCTTCCACGGCCACGAAATTCGCGTCGCAGGAGGAGAAGGCTTCCTGGATCGAGCCATTCGGATGGCCGACCTGATAGACGAAGGCGTCGATCTTGTTGTCGCACATGGCCTGCGCCTGCTCGGTGGCTTTCAGCTCCGAAGCGAGGGCGAAGTCATCGGTGGTCATGCCCATGGCGTTCATCACGACATCCATGGTCGCGCGCTGGCCCGAGCCGGGGTTGCCGATATTCACACGCTTGCCGGCGAGATCTTCAAAGCTCTCGATGCCCGCATCGGTACGTGCGACAACGGTGAACGGCTCCGGGTGGACCGAGAACACAGCGCGGAGATTTTCGATGGCGCCGCCATCTGCAAAGCTCTCTTCGCCGTTATAGCCGTAATATTGCTGGTCGGACTGGGCCACACCCATGGTCTGGTCGCCCGCCTTGATGGCGTTGATATTGGCCACCGAGCCGCCCGTCGAGGGCGCGGTGCATTTCAGCCCATGCTCGGCGGTGCCGCGGTTCACCAGACGGCAGATCGACTGGCCCACAACGTAATACACGCCGGTCTGACCGCCGGTGCCGATATTGATGAAGGTCTCTTCCTGTGCCTGAGCTACCCCCGCAACGCTTACCAGCGCGGTGCCAGCAGCCAGCATCTTCATGGTTTTCGTGAACATGATCACTCCCTTGTTGTTCTCTGTGGGACAGAATTGCTGCCCCGCCATCAGCGGCAAAACGCTTTGCCGCCGGATGATGCGAGAATGTTAGGGGGATTCTTTGCGTTCTGACAAGCAGAAAGGCAATTTTCTGCGCATACGAAACCTATGTTTTTCAACGTTCAAAGCGATTTGAACGCAGAACGGGTATCGATTTGGTGGTCAAAATTGCGACAGCACGCCGCGGTTACGGCCCCTCTTCGCCATCGCTGGGCTGCGGCGGGCTGGCGGGCGTTTCCTCGGGATCGGGCGTCGCGGCAGGGGGCAGAGCGCTGCCCGAAACGGCGCGGAAGCGGACCTCCTGCTGGGCGCGCGGGATCTCGATATCGGCCTCACGGAAGCGCTCCACAATGTCGAAATTCATGTCCGAGGTGGCCGAGAGCATGTAGTTCACATCCCGCAAATAGGCCCGGATCTCGAAGCGCATCCCGTCGCCATTGAACCCCATGAAGAGAATCGCGGGCGGCGGGCGTTTGAGGATCATCGGATGCTCCTCGGCGATCTCCAGCAGGATCTCCTCCACCTGGCGCGGGTCCGTCCCGAAGGCGACGGTAACAGGCACGATCACCCGCCCCATCATGCTCTGATGCGTCCAGTTCAGCACCGGCTGGGAGATCAGGTTTTCGTTCGGGACGATCACGGTGGAGCGGTCAAAGGTCTCGATCCGCGTCGCGCGCACCGCGACCTTGCGCACATAGCCCGAATAGGCGCCGACCTCGATCCAGTCGCCCTCTTTCACGGGGCGTTCCATGAGGAGGATAATCCCGGACACGAAGTTCGACACGATGGTTTGCAGCCCGAACCCGATCCCGAGCGAGAGCGCACCGGCGACGATGGCGAGGCTGGAGAGGTTGATCCCCGTGGCCGACACCGCCGCAATCCCGGCGAGCAGGATCCCGACATAGCCAAGGCCCGCAACACTGGCATTCTTCGCCCCGGTATCGAGGCTCGTGCGCGGCAAGACCGTGCTGCGCATCAGCGCCTGCGCCAGCCGCGTCAGCGCGTAGCCGATGAGGAACACGATCACGAAGGTTACGAGATCGGTGGGCGAAATCGTCACGCCGCCGAAGGTCACGCCCTCTTTGAGCTTGATCCAGCCTTCTCCGATCTCTTCAGGCCGCACGCCCCAGAGCAGGAGCATGACCGGAAACCCGACGATCCCGAGCGAGATCGCGGTGATAATCGGCACGAAGGAAAGCCCCTCCCCCGATTTGCCGCGCCGGATCGCGGCCTCGATGATGTCCGTGATGATGCTGTACATCACGATCAACATGCCGATCAGCAGGAAGGTCGTGACCGTGCCGAACATGAGCCGCCCGGCAAGCATCTCATAGCCGAGCAGCGCCGCAATCGGGGCGAGAATGGCAACGGCCAGCCCCCAGAGTTCGAAGAACCAGCTCAGGATCGGGCCGACGGGGACCTGCCGGGAGGCCTCGTCATCCTCCTCGATCTCGGCATTGGCGGCGCGGATGCGCGCCATTTCGGCATTTCTCAGCGGGCGCAAGGTGTGGAACAGCCGCCAGAGCGCAAAGGCTTCGATCAAGATCAGCGGCGTGACCAGCATGGAGCGCGTCGAGTCGGTCAATTGCTGGCTGTCATTGAGCGTCTGGACGAACATGGCCGCGCCCAGCGTCACACCCATCACCACCATCCAGCGATATCCGCGCAGCGCGGTCTCATCATCGGAGCCGACGAAACGCGCCTCAGCAAAATGCGGGGCGAAGAGGCCAAGCGCGATCCAGCGCGCGATGACCATGGCAAAGAAGAACGGAATGGCTGCCGTCAGCAGGCCATCCCCCGCTGTGCCAACGAGCCCGAGACGCATGAAGCCCTCAAGCAGGAGCAGAGTCGCGCCGAGGGGGACCAGCAATTCCCAGATGACAATGAGTTTGCTGACCACCACCCGCCGCCGGATCGACGCATCCTGCATCCGCGTCCGTCCGATTTGCGGCAGGCGCGGCCCGAGCCAGAACAGCAGCCACAGCCCGGCCACCGTGTAGAGGATGGCCACCGGGAGGTTGCGAAAAATGGCTTGTCTCTGCTCGGCGCTGCCAAGGTTGATGGCGGTTTCGTCCACGATCTTGCGGCCGTAATTCAGCACTTCCATCGACCCTGAGGCCCAGACGGAGGGCAGAACCGGCGACTCGTGCCGGGTGAGCAGCGCTTCGGTGTCGCGGTCGCGGATCATTGCGTCGATGGCGGCAATCAACCCGTCCGCCCGGACGCGCGCTTCTTCGGCGGCAATGACGGGCGCGCGAAGTTCGGAAAGCTGCGTGTTCAGGCTGGAACGGCGGTTGGCGGTTTCTTCCGGTTCGGTGTCGCCCTCTGCGGGCGGATCGCCAAGCGAAGCGATTTGCGCCTCAAGGGTCTTGATCTGCGCGGAATTCGTGCCGGTCGCCGCCGCCGCCTGCTCACGCTGCGAGACGAGTTGGCTGCGCAGCGCATTGAGCCGCTCGCCCGACAGCTCGTCGGAATTGTCCAGTTCCTGCTCGACGCGGCTCGCCAGATCGTCCCAGCGGGCCACATCCGCGGCCAGATCATCCTGCGCAAGCGCCGCCAGACCGCTGACCAGCAGCAAAAGGCCCGCCAGCGCCACCCCTTTGAAACCGCGAAGCATCGTCTTAAGCGTCCTCGAACACCGTGGGAATGTCGGGTTTATGTGTCAGCCACGCTGGCACATCGAAGCCCTTTTCCTCAAGGAAATCAGGGTTGAACAGCTTGGACTGATAGCGATGCCCATAGTCGCAAAGGATCGTGACAATCGTGTGTCCCGGCCCCATGGCCTTCGCCATCGCAATCGCGCCCGCAATGTTGATGCCGCTGGAGCCGCCGAGACACAGGCCCTCTTCCGGCACGAGATCGAAAATGATCTTCAGCGCCGCGTCGTCATGGATGTTGAACGGGTAATCCACCGCCAGCCCTTCGAGATTGGCGGTGATGCGCCCCTGCCCGATCCCTTCGGTGATCGAGCCGCCTTCGGAGGTTTTCAACTCACCATTCTCGTAAAATTCGAAGAGCGCCGCGCCATCCGGGTCCGCGAGGCCGATTTTCACATCCGGGTTCTTCGCCCGCAGGGCCGTCGCGACCCCTGCGAGGGTGCCGCCCGAGCCTGCCGCGCAGATGAACCCATCGACCTTGCCGCCCGTCTGCTCCCAGATTTCCGGGCCGGTCGTGTCGATATGCGCCTGCCGGTTGGCGGTGTTGTCAAATTGGTTCGCCCAGAGAACACCTTTCTCCTCGGTCGCTTTAAGTGTCTCCGCCAAGCGACCGGAATATTTCACATAATTATTCGGATTCTTATAAGGCACCGCTGGCACTTCGACGAGTTCGCCGCCCGCAAGACGCACCGCATCCTTCTTCTCCTGACTTTGCGTCTCCGGCATCACGATGATGACGCGGTAGCCAAGCGCCGCACCGACCATGGCGAGGCCGATACCCGTATTGCCCGCCGTGCCTTCGACAATCGTGCCGCCGGGCTTGAGCTCGCCCGACTCCACCGCGTGCTGGATGATCGAGAGCGCCGCGCGATCCTTGACCGACTGACCGGGGTTCATGAACTCGGCCTTGCCCAGAATCTCGCAACCGGTCTCTTCGGAGGCGCGCTTGAGGCGGATCAAAGGCGTGTTGCCAATGGCGGCGGTCACATCGGGGCAAATCGTCATCTGCGTCTCCTTATATTCGGCGGGAGATTAAGTTGCCGCCCGCACAAGTTCAACAGGGCACGTCATTCTGGCCGCGTTCATCCGGCTTCCGCGCGCAAGCGGCTTCGCTCGCGGGCGAGGAACAGGAGCGAGACGATCAGCGGCGCGTTGCGGATCTCGGCCGTGCCGATCATGGCGATGGCCTCTTCTGCGGGTTTGAGGATGGAGCGGATGTCCTCCTCCTCATGGTCCAGCCCATGCACACCGCCCGCATCCGACAGATCCGTCAGCGCGAGATAGCTCGTCAGATATTCAGTGAACCCGCCTGGCGAGGCGTAATATTCGCCGATCTTGATGAGATCATCGAGCTTCAGACCCGCCTCCTCCACCGCCTCGCGGCGGGCGGTCTCGGCGGGCGCTTCCATCTTGTCGATCCGGCCCGCAATGGCCTCGATGGTCCAGCAATTCCTGTCGCCGCGCGCGTAAGGCCCGAGGCGGAACTGCTCGACCATCAGCACCTCGTCGCGCACCGGATCATAGGGCAGTACGGTCACGGCATCGCCCGCGACAAAGACCGCGCGGTCCAGCTCGCCGGTCCAGCTTCCGTCATAACGCTGGTGGCGCAGCTTGTGATCCTCGACCTTGAAGTAATGGCGATAAGGCGTTGAAACTTCGGACTGAACCTTGCCCACCTCACCGCCACCCGCATGGAGCCGCGCAATCGCCCGGATCTCGATCCCGCGCCGCAATTTGGCCGCGTCCTCCTCCGGCCCCAGCTCTTCAAACTCGCGCCGCATCTCGCGGGCCAGCGCCGGATCGTCCGGCAGCAGATCATCCCAATCGGCCATAAACGCCCCCTTATCTGGCGCTACTCATCTTTGAAGGCGTGATAGAGGTCAAGCGCCCGCTTGCGGCTCTCCTTCACAGGTTCAGGAGGGCCGTCCGGGCGGGTGATCGTCCAGCTTTTAGGGATCGCCTTCTCAAACTGCGCCGCGCCCTCGCCCTTGAGCCAATAATCGCGATATTTGGCGTCCGGGTCGTATTCCTCGGCCTGCGTCACCGGGTTGAAAATACGGAAATAAGGCGCGGCATCAGGGCCGGAGCCCGCGATCCATTGCCAGCCCATGGCGTTATTGGCCGGGTCGTGATCGCAAAGACAGTTCTCGAACCACGCCCGCCCGATCCGCCAATCCGTTTGCAGATTTTTGGTGAGGTAAGAGCCGACCAGCATTCGCGCGCGGTTGTGCATATAGCCGGTGACGTAAAGCTCGCGCATCGCCGCGTCCACCACATCGACGCCGGTTTCGCCGCGCTGCCAGCCGGTTGCGACCTCGCTTTCACCCTTCCAGGGAAAGCCGTCCCACGCGCTGCGCCAATTGTCCTCGGAGAGTTTGGGGAAATGCCAGAGCAGATGCCACGCGAACTCCCGCCAGATGATCTCGGCGATGAATTTGCCCGCGCCGGAATTGCCCTCTTCCGCCGCGCGCTGCGCCGCTTGCCAGACCTGCCGGGGGGAAATCTCGCCCCATGTCAGATAGGCCGAAAGATGCGACGTGCCTTGCCGGTCGAGCCGGTCGCGATCCGTGGGATAGTCGGACAGATCCTCCTCCAAAAACGACTCCAACCTCTCCTGCGCCGCTGCCTCGCCCGCCTCGACATGGGGCCGCACCACCGCCGCGCCGCGTTTCATATCCGCATGAAGCGCCCAGTCTTTCAGGCTCTCGCTCTCGGGCCAGCTCTCCGGCGCGGTCAGATCCGGCGCGCCGATCGCCGCGCCCGGATCGCGGGTCTGGACTTTTTTGCGGTAGGGCGAATAGACCTTGTAAGGCTCGCCCTGCCCGGTCTCGACGGTCCATGGCTCAAAGAGCAGAAAGCCCTCATGGCCGGTGATCTCCAGCCCGTCTTTCTCGCACGCCTCTTTCAGCGCCTTGTCCACCTCTTTGGTCGCCGGATCATAGGACCGGCTGCAATGGATCGCCGCTGCGCCCACCTCTTTGGCCAGCGCCGGCAACACCTCCGCCGGATCGCCGGTTTTGAGGATCAGCCGACTGCCCGCCGCCTCCAGCGCCTCGCCGTAAGCCTCAAGCGCCAGTCCAAGCCGAAACCGCGAGGCCGCGCCAACCGGGATCGTCGTCTCATGGGCAATGAAAACGGGGATAACGGGGCCCGCCTCCGCCGCAGCGGTCAGGGCCGGATGATCGGCCAGCCGCAGATCGCGGCGCAGCCAGAGAAGAACGGGTGATGTGCTCATATCCGCCACCCTGACAGCCGCCTGCGCAAAAGAAAACCCCGCCGAAGCGGGGTCCTCTCATTCTTTCGTGCTGTCAGGCGCTTACGCGTAAGCCTTAAGCTTGTTGCGCTCTTCCTTGAGGCCCATCCAGATGCACACACACATCGCCAGAAGGACCATCGCGAAGGGCAGACCTGTGGTCACGGCCATCGCCTGCAGCGACGCAAGGCCGCCGCCCATCAGAAGCACAATCGCGATCACACCCTCGAAGATGCACCAGAACACCTGCTGCGGGAGCGGCGCGTCGGTCTTGCCGCCTGCGGTGATGGTGTCGATCACCAGCGAGCCGGAATCCGACGAGGTGATGAAGAACACCAGCACAAGGATGATCCCGATGCCCGAGGTCAGCTGCGCCAGCGGCAGCGCGGCCAACATCTCGAAGAGACGCAGCTCGGTCGAGGCATCCGCAACAGCGGTGTAGCCGTCATTGACGATCTGGTTGATCGCGGTGCCGCCGAAGACAGTCATCCAGATGACGCAGACGAGGCTCGGGATCAGCATGACGCAGATCAGGAACTCGCGCACGGTCCGGCCGCGGGAGACGCGGGCGATAAACATGCCCACAAACGGCGACCAGGAGATCCACCACGCCCAGTAGAACGCGGTCCAGCCCTGACGGAAGTTGTCATCGGTCCGGCCAATCGGGTTCGAGAGCGGTGCGAAATCTTTCGCATACGCGCCGAGCGAGTTGAAGAAATCCTTCACCAGCTGGCCGGTCGGGCCGACGAGGAACACGAACACGAGCAGGCAGAAGGCCAACACCATGTTGATGAAGCTCGCGCGCTGAACGCCCGCATCGAGACCAGCAACCACCGATGCCAGCGCGATGAGCGTGACCACCGTGATCAGGATGGTTTTCGACCAATCATTGACCGGGATGCCGAAGAGGAAGTTCATCCCCGCAATCGCCTGTTCCGCGCCAAATCCGAGCGAGGTCGCGAGGCCGAACAGCGTCGCCATCACCGCTACGATGTCGATGACATGGCCGGGCCAGCCCCAGACACGGTTGCCAAGGAGCGGGAAGAAGGCCGAGCGCAGCGTCAGCGGCAGGCCGAGATTATAGGAGAAGAGCGCCAGCGCGAGGGCCACGATGGCATACATCGCCCAGGGGTGCAGACCCCAGTGGTAGATGGTCGCCGCCATGCCAAGCTCTTTGGCAAGCTCCGGGTTGCCCGCAGCGCCGCCAAGGGGCGCCCAGCTTTCAGGGCTTCCTGCGCCTTCTGCCACCGAGGAGGAGAAGTGCGAAATCGGTTCGGAAACACCAAAAAACATAAGACCGATGCCCATGCCAGCGGCAAAAAGCATCGCGAACCAACCGGGATAGGAGAAGTCCGGTTTGGCATCTCTGCCGCCCAGACGGACCGAGCCCATCGGGGTGAAAATCAGCAAAATGCCGAACAGGACGAAGATATTCCCGGCCATCAGGAAGAACCAATCGAAGCTGTTGATGACAAAACTTTTCATCGCTTCAAATTGCGCCGTCGCCTGATCCGCGAATAGAATGGCATAGAGCACGAACAGAACAACACCGATCGCCGAAATGGGGAAGACCGGGTTATGTACATCGAACTGAAACGGGCCTAGAGAGCCATCGACGTTGTCTTCGCCGATATCATGCTCTGCTTCATCTTCATAAGACATGATTTCCTCATTGTTTTTTATTTCATGTTGGGGCGGTGTCTAACATATGAGTGATGATGCGCAACCCGCGCCCCGAAAAGCAAACAAAACCTGAGGCCGCGAGGGCTTTTCTTTTGACCCCGTCGCAGGTAGTCAGACGGGGAAAAGGGCAGGAGACATCATGACAGGGAAACATATGCTGATGGTCGGCGCAGGTCTCTCGGGGGCCGTGATCGGACGGCGGCTGGCCGAGGAAGGCTACAAGGTCACCATTTGGGACAGCCGCAACCATATTGCCGGGAATTGCCACACTGAACGCGACGCTGAAACGGGTGTCATGGTGCATGTCTACGGCCCGCATATTTTCCACACCGATGACGCCGAGGTCTGGGGTTATGTGAACCGGTTCGAGACCTTTAAACCCTATGAAAACAGGGTGAAAGCGACCACAGGCGGCGCGGTTTATTCGCTGCCGATCAACCTGCACACCATAAACCAGTTCTTCGGCAAGACGATGCGGCCGGATGAAGCGAAAGCCTTTATCGAGGAGCAGGCGGACACCAGCATCGAGGACCCGCAGACCTTCGAGGAACAGGCGCTGCGCTTCGTCGGACCGAACCTCTATAAAGCGTTCTTCAAGGGTTACACACAAAAGCAGTGGGGGTGTCACCCGTCGGAACTGCCCGCCAGCATCCTCAAGCGCCTGCCGGTGCGCTTCAACTACAATGACAATTATTTTTTCCACCGCTTTCAGGGGATGCCGGAGAATGGCTACACGCTGATGGTGGAGCGAATCCTCGACCATGAGAACATTACGCTGCGTCTCGGCACCACTTTCACTCGCGATCAGGCCGAAGAATTCGACCATGTGTTCTATTCCGGCCCGCTCGACGGCTATTTCGACTTCGATCTGGGCCGTCTCGGCTACCGCACCCTCGATTTCGAGCGCTTCACCTATGAGGGCGATTATCAGGGCTGCGCGGTGATGAATTACGGCGAGGAAGAGGTCCCCTACACCCGCATCACCGAGCATAAGCATTTCAGCCCATGGGAAAATCACGAGGGCTCGGTCCTTTACCGCGAGTTCTCCCGCGCCTGCGAGCCCGACGATATCCCCTATTATCCGATCCGCATGGTCGCGGAAAAAGAGCTGCTCAAGGACTATGTGGCCAAGGCAAAGGAGGAACGCGGCGTCACCTTTGTCGGGCGGCTCGGCACGTACCGCTATCTCGACATGGACGTGACCATCCGCGAAGCGCTCAACACCGCCGACATGTTCCTGCGCACCGCCCGCGAGGGCACCGACATGCCCGCCTTCGCCGTCCAGCCCTTATGAGTGATCTGACCCTCGCTGCCATTGTCGTCACCTTCAACCGCAAGGCACAGCTCGACACGACTGTCGCGCGCCTGCTCGCGGAGTCCGTCGATCATGTGGTGATCGTGGACAACAACTCGACCGATGGCACGAGGGACTGGCTGAAATCACTTGAAGACCCGCGCGTAACCGTCATTTATAACGAGGAAAATCTCGGCGGCGCGGGCGGGTTTGAAATCGGGCTGCGCGAAGCCGTGGCCCGTTTCGATCCCGATTGGTGCGTCGTCATGGATGATGACGCGCGGCCCCAGCCCGGCGCCTTCGACGCCTTCCGCAGCGCTGATCTCACCCGTTGGGACGCCGTCGTCGCCGCCGTTTACCACCCCGATGGACGCATCTGCGAGATGAACCGCCCGGCCCTCAACCCCTTCTGGCACAAAGACATCTTTCGCGAAGCGCTCACCAAAGGCCGCGCCGGTTTCCACATCCCGGACGCCCGCTATGACGAGCCGCCGAGCCCGCTCGACGAGGGCAGTTTCGTCGGCCTGTTCCTCTCCCGAAAAGCCATCGAGATCGCCGGCTATCCCGACCGCGAACTCTTCATCTATGGCGACGATGTGCTCTACACGCTGACTCTCACCGAACGCGGCGGCCGCATCGGCTTCGTGCCGCAAGTCCGCTTTGAGCACGCCTATTCCACCCAGAGCGAAGGCAGCATCGCCATGCGCCCCTTGTGGAAAAACTACTATCATTACCGCAACTTGCTCTTCGTCTATCGCAAGGCCGCAGGCCCTTGGTTCTACCCGGCCCTGCTCGCGATCCTGCCGAAATGGTATCTCAAATTCCCCCATTACGGGGCGGACAAGGGCGCGTTCCTGAAGGTCCTGACCAAAGCCGTCCGCCACGGCCTCACCGGCAAACGCGGCCGCCTGCCGGAGCATGGCGGCTGAATTTCCTTGCCTCCCCGCGTCCCCCGCGCTTTTCTCTGCGCTGACACGGAAAACACGCAAGGGAGGCGCGCATGTCCTATCTCACATCTCACCCCAATAAGGACGGGTTTTTCGGGGACTATGGCGGCGCGCAGCTTCCGCCGCCGCTGGAGCCACACTTCAAGGACATCCGCGAAGCCTATGAACGGATTAAAAATTCCGACGCGTTCATCGAAGAACTGCGCTATATCCGCAAACATTTTCAGGGTCGCCCCACCCCGGTCTCGCATCTGAAAAACCTCTCCGCAGCGGCGGGCGGCGCGCAGATTTACGCCAAGCGCGAAGACCTAAACCACACCGGCGCGCATAAGCTCAATCACTGCATGGCCGAAGCGCTTTTGGCCAAGCATATGGGCAAAACCAAGCTGATGGCGGAGACCGGCGCGGGCCAGCACGGCGTGGCGCTCGCCACCGCCGCCGCCTATTTCGGCATGGACTGCGAGATCCATATGGGCGAGATCGACATCGAAAAAGAAGCGCCCAATGTCACCCGCATGAAACTGCTCGGCGCCACCGTCGTCCCGGTTGGCTTTGGCGGCCGCTCGCTCAAAGAGGCGGTGGACAGCGCGTTCCAATCCTATCTGGATCAGGCGGACACCGCGCTTTTCGCCATCGGCTCGGTCGTCGGGCCGCACCCCTTCCCCATGATGGTCCGCGATTTCCAGCATGTCGTCGGCATCGAGGCCCGCGAGCAATTCCTTGAAATGACCGGAAAACTCCCCGACATGGTCGCGGCCTGCGTCGGCGGCGGCTCCAACGCCATGGGCATTTTCTCAGGCTTCATCGACGATGACAGCGTGTCGCTTCACGGCGTGGAACCCCTCGGCACCTCGTCGAAACTCGGCGATCACGCGGCGACCATCACTTACGGCGAGGACGGCGACATTCACGGTTTCCGCACCATGGTCCTGAAAGACGACAAGGGCGAGCCCGCCCCCGTCCACACCGTCGCCTCCGGCCTCGATTATCCCGGCGTCGGCCCCGAACACGCCCATCTCTACCGCACGGGCCGCGCCAACTACACCGCCGCCGACGACAAGGAAGCGCTCGACGCCTTCTACAAACTCTCGCGGCTCGAAGGCATCATCCCGGCCCTCGAATCCGCCCACGCCGTCGCCTTCGCCATGCGCGAGGCCAAGGCGAACCCGGACAAGACGATCCTCATCAACCTGTCCGGCCGCGGCGACAAGGATATCGACTATGTGACGGAGACTTTTGGGTTTGAAGGGAAGGCGTGACGCTCATCTGCGTCAGTGCCGCGAACGTATCATCATCGCAGCGGGAGACATGCTGCGATGATGCGCATTCAAGCGACCTGATACTCAATGCATAACGCGCGCAAGGTCCACTCCGGAACCTCGTCTCTCAGCCCGATCTATCGATAAGCGCGACAGCATAGAAACCCTGCGGTGGCCTTAAATTCGCTGTCGAGACAGCCCTATCCTCGTCTTTTCCGACCAAGCAGGAGCAGACCGCCGAGCGCAGACAGGAGGCCAACTCCGGAGAGAGGGAGCGGCACGGCACTGGGGACACGGAAGCTTTGGTCCTCTATGTCATCGGTCTCATAGTGCGCAGACCACAAACCCTTATAGTCCTCACGCACTGTAAAATTCCTCCAGATACCGATGCTGGTATTCGACGCGGAAAATTCGCTTGAATTCGCGTAGTCTGGTGGGCCGAAAAGTGCCGAAACATCGACCTCTCCATTCCGGATAGACAAGTCATAAGTGCCGCAGGCTTCATTCACGCTGGGCCGCGACAGGATTTCGGCGTTTTGCGGATTGTAGATGATGGAGTCGTAGAGACCACCATACTCGTTTGGCAAATCGTCGAAGCAATCCACGTGACTAAAATAACCCGAATATTCGAAGTTCGGCCCAACCATATCGCTCACGTCGAAAACGAATCTGAAGGACGACCACCCTGAGCCGACATAGTCCGGCTGCTCTAAGCTCCCGGGGATCTCGGGCGGGAGTTGGTCATTCGTGACAACACCGGATGTGATGTAAAAGCGAAACGTCAGAATCCCGCCATGAGCCTGACCCGCCACCAAACATGCTAAAAGAATATATTTTTTCATAAAATCACCCTCCACATCCCTTCGTAGCGCATCGCGGCGCCATTTTGGGTGAAAATTGAAGGGAAGTGGACTTAATCGCAGCATCTTGTTGATTATTATTTTTTATTTCATCTCACGATCGTCGCGTGAGGACACCTAGCGCCGAAACAGAGCACGCATACAAACCTGCGGCATCAGCGCGCATTGATTTGAGTGCATTTTTGAAGAGTTTAATAAGAAAACTTTCATCGCGAGCCAACCCATGACGGATTACTGCTTTATCCACACCACGATCCCTCAGCCGCATCTGCTGACGCTGCGCCAATATCCCTATATGGAGATGCGAGACCGCGAGGATGGCGCGCATTATTTTTACACGCCTGAATATTACAGCGATATCATAAAGCTGGTGGATCCATACAAGCACCCGACTGTCCCAAGCGACATCTGGCGCGAGCATTTGCGTATGGTAAGGGACCCCAAGGCGACGTTTTTCATCACACTGGTTCGGCACGAGGAGGGCGTAGAAAATGCCGCCATGCGCTGTTTGCGCGCGCCGATTAAAGAGGGCTGGCCCGAGGTTATCCACGAAGATGTGGAACGGTTCCGCGCCTCATCCGCTTGAAACGCCGTCCGCGCTGCGTCACAACTGAGGCGATCCGGTTCGCCATCTGAAGGAGCCCGCCATGGCTGAGACGCCCGCTATCCTCTTTGTCTGTCTTGGAAATATCTGCCGCTCCCCGATGGCGGAGGGCACGATGCGGGCGTTGGCGGAGGCGCGCGGCGTGGCGGTCGAGATCGACAGCGCGGGCACCGGGAACTGGCATGTCGGCGATCCGCCGGACCCGCGCGCGATTGCGGAGATGGCGCGGCACGGCGTCGATATTTCGGGCCTGCGCGGGCGGCAGGCGACGCGGGCGGACTTTGATCGCTTCGATCATATCATCGCGCTGGATCGCCAGAATCTCGCGGATCTGAAGACAATCGCGCCGCAGGACGCGCGGGCGGAACTGTCGCTTCTGCTCGATCATGTGGAGGGCCGCGCCGGAGAGCCGGTGGCCGATCCGTGGTTTGGCGAAGCGGATGGATTTTCCGTGACTTATGCGGATGTGCGCGCGGGCGCGGAGGCGCTTCTGGACAAGCTCGCGTGAATTTGCGCGCCCGGACCGAGGCGCTTTTGGGCGCCGCCGTGACGGGCGGCGGTCCGCTCTCCGGCGGGGATTTGTCGCAAATCGCGCGCTTTACGTTGGACGATTACCGCGAGGTTGTCGCCAAGACCGGGCCGGACCCGCGGGCCGAAGCCGACATGCTCCGCGCCATGGGCGATGCGGGCGCGCCAGTACCGCAGGTTCTGGCGGCAGCGGATGTGCTGATCCTTGAATATATTCAAGATGATGGACAGGCTTCTTGGAGTGATCTTGGCGCGGTGCTGACACGGCTGCATTCCACCACCGGGCCGTATTATGGCTGGCCGCAGAATTACGCCTTCGGCACGGTTGAGATCGACAATTCGCCTTCCGAAACATGGCCGGAGTTCTGGGCCGAACGGCGGCTCCTCTGCCATCTCCCCCACATTGACGCGGGCCTCGCCAAGCGTCTCGAAACGCTCGCGAAAGACCTGCTGAACCGCCTGCCCGCCACGCCGCCCGCATCCTTGCTGCATGGCGATTGCTGGGGCGGGAATATCCTTTTCGCAAAGGGCAAAGTCAGCGCGCTGATCGACCCGGCCTGCTCCTACGGCGATGCGGAGGTGGATCTGGCGATGCTCCATCTGTTCGCGCGTCCCGGTGCGGATTTCGCCTATGAAACCCGGCCCGGCGCAGAGGCGCGCAGGCCAATATACACGCTCTGGCCCGCGCTGGTGCATCTGCGGCTTTTCGGCGGCGGCTATCGCCCCATGGTGGAGAGGCTGCTGACCCGCTGCGGCGTTTAGTCGGTCAGCGTGACGGAGACGCTCATCGGCTGATCGGCCAGCATATATTCCGCCGAGACGACGCCGGGCTCGGCGGGGGTCAGCGGGCTCAGGGAGCCGAGCGAAATCACCGAGCCGTTGGAGAGTTCAAACCCGCCGCTTTCGATCAAAAACAACACCACATCAAGGGGATGGCCGAGCAGCATCTCGCCTGTGCCGGTGCTGACGCTCTCGCCGTCGAGCTTCAGATCCACCGTCATCGCGGCGAGCGCGCCAAGCGGATCTTCGAGGTCTTTCACCCGGACGCCCTCGCCCATCACACCGCGCCACGGCATCACGCCATAGGCGGCCATGAGCAGGCCCGTCGGCTGGACGCCCTCTTCGAGCGCCATGTCGGGCAGTTCGATAAAGGGGCGGATCTCATCCAGCGCCATCGCCGCTTCGATCCTGCTGGTCGCGGCCATCAGCGCCTCGGCATCCTCGACGGTCACGACGAGATCGGCCTCATAGAGCGGGCTGCGGGTCCCGGCGAGCGAGACCTCCGCGCCATCTTCCAAAATCATCGGCTGATAGAGCGGGCCTGCGACCGGCGCATCGACGCCGAACGCCTCCTGTGCGGGCGCGGAGGTAAAGCCAACCTTCACGCCGACCGGATCGCCATAGGCCGCGATCAGCACCTCCTCGAAAGAGGCGGCGGCGCAGGTCGCGTCCTCCATGCTCTCCAACTCCAGCGCAGGCAGGCGCTCGCCCTTGGTCCAGCCCTCGGCGGCCTTCGCCATCACGGCGGGCTCCGGGCAAGCGGCGGCCGCTGCAAAAGGTGCGGCCAGCGCCGCCAATGTGATGAGATGTTTCATGAAATCCCCCTTTTGGCGGAAGCTTGGCCCGGCGGCGCGCGCTTGACCAGTGTTTTCCGGTGCGGGCGGCATAATGTGATCGCTCACCGCCACCCGCCCTTATGACTGCCCAGGGTCGGCGCGCCGTCCCTGAGATCGAGATCGGCAGCGGAAAAGACCAACGGGCTGCGCACGCCGCGCACGCCATCCGCCTCGATCTCCATGCCGCGCGCCTGCACCTGCGGGTCGGCGAACACCTCATCGACGGTGTTGATCGGGCCCGCAGGCACGCCCTCCTCTTCCATCGCTTTGAGAATGTCGCTCTTGGTCCATTCCGCGAAGGCGCGCGCGAGCAGCGGGGTCAGCGCGTCGCGGTTCTCGACCCGCGCGGCATTGGTGGCAAAGCGCTCCTCTTCATGGAGCGTCAGCCCGAGCCTTGCGGAGCAGCGCGCGAATTGCCGGTCATTGCCGACGGCGAGGATGATATGCCCGTCCGCCACCGCAAAGACCTGATAAGGCACGATATTCGGATGCGCATTGCCGAGCCGCGTGGGCGCGATGCCGCTGGCGAAATAGTTCATCGCTTGATTGGCCAGCACCCCGGTCATGCAATCGAGCAGCGCCATGTCGATCTGCTGCCCCTGCCCCGTGCGGGCGCGCTGCATCAGCGCCGCCTCGATGCCGATCACCGCATAAAGCCCGGTGAAAATATCCGCAAAAGCGACGCCGATTTTCTGCGGCTCGCCGGTCGGATCGCCCGTGAGCGACATGATCCCGCCCATGCCCTGCACGAGAAAATCATAGCCCGCGCGGGCCGCATAAGGCCCCGTCTGGCCGAAGCCCGTGATGGAGCAATAGATCAGCCGCGGGTTCAGGGCCGCGAGGCTCTCATAGTCGAGCCCGAATTTCTTCAGCCCGCCCAGTTTGAAATTCTCGATCACCACATCGGCTTCGGCGGCCAGTTCGCGGACGCGGGCGAGATCCTCCTCGCTGCGAAAATCCGCGATCATCGAGCGTTTGCCTCGGTTGGCGGCGTGGAAATAGGCCGCGGTGCCGTCGATAAAGGGCGGGCCCCAACGGCGAGTGTCATCGCCCTCGGGGGCCTCGACTTTAATCACATCCGCCCCGAGATCGGCCAGAAGCTGCCCCGCCCATGGCCCGGCGAGGATGCGGGCCAGTTCCAGCACCTTGATCCCCTTGAGCGGGGCGTCTTTTTGCGCCTCAGCCATGGGACTGCCGCTCCGCCAGTTTGCCCAGCACGTCAAGACAGCGCTCCAGGGCTTTGATTTCGATATATTCATCCGGCTTGTGCGCCTGCGCGATGCTGCCCGGCCCGAAGATCACGGCGGGCAGATCGCGGGCGGAAAAGGCGGTGGCATCGGTGCCGAAGGGCGCGGTGGAGACGGCATTCTCCCCGCTCAGCGCCTGCGCCAGCGAGATCGCCGGGTTCGCCGGATCATAGGCCATGCCCTCATATTCGCCGAGCATTTCGGTGGTGACGCCGCAGCCCTCCCCCGCCGCTTTCATCTCCGTGTCGATGCGCGCCAGCTCGTCCATGATCCGCGCCAGATGGTCGCGCCCATCATTGGGCGGCGTCTTGCGCAGCTCCCACTCGACCACGCAATCGGCGGCCACCACATTGCCCGCCGCGCCGCCATGGATCACGCCGATATTGATGGTGTTGTAAGGCGGGTTGAACGGGCCATCCTGCGGATTTGCCGCGATCTCGGTAGCCAAATCGGTGAGGAAAGTGATAAACCGCGCCGCATAGGCTATGGCGTTCACGCCATTGCGCGGGTCCGAGGAATGGCAGGCCGCGCCAAGGAAAGTGCTTTGCGCCTCAAACCCGCCCTTTTGCCCGCCGAGGATTTTCATCTCCGTCGGCTCGCCCACGATGATCGCCTCGGGCGCAACATTCTCGTCGATGAGATGCTGCGCCAGAACCGGTGCGCCCTTGCTCCCGGTTTCCTCATCATAAGAGAGCGCGATCCAGATCGGTTTTTTCAACTCCGCCGCCGCGAAATCCGGGACCATGGCGAGCGCGCAGGCCAGAAACCCCTTCATGTCGAGCGCGCCGCGCCCGTAAAGCCGCCCGTCCTCTTCATGAAGCGTAAAGGGATCGCGCGACCAGTTCTGCCCCGCGACCGGCACCACATCCGTATGCCCGTTCAGCACCACCCCGCCCGGTGCCTCCGGCCCGATCCGCGCGAGAAGATTGGCCCGCTCGCCGGTCTCGTCCCATGAGAAACTCGGCGTGATGCCATGGCCCGCGAGATACTCCGTCACATAGTCCAAAATCGGGCCGGTCGAGCCGCCCGAAACCGTGGGAAAAGCGACCAGATCCGCCAGCAGGGAGGTGCAGCGGGAAAGGGCGTCGGATGCGGCATTTGTCATAACGTCTCCTCTTCACGATATGTTTTTCTCGGCGATTTACAGGCGCATTCACGCATAAACAGAGGTTAATTAACGGGCATAGCCCCCTGAAATTGCGTAAATTTTTATCACCTCGCATTTTCACCGAAACAGCCCGCAAGCCAGAGACATATATCTCCTTGGGTTTTGCGATCTGCCTTGTTACGCTTCGTGAAAGTTTGCCGATCTGGCAGACAAAGACAATGGAGGTTCACGCATGAAAACGCTTTTTAAGACAACCAGTCTTGCCGCCCTCGCGAGCGCAATGGTCGCCGGTCCCGTTCTGGCCGATCAGTGGAAATACGCGCTGGAGGAGGCGATTGACGAGGTTCAAGGCGTCTACGCGACTGAATTCAAAAATTACGTTGAAGAAAATTCCGACCACACTGTTGAGATCTTCCCCTTCGGCACGCTTGGCGAGTCCGCCGACACGACCGAGCTGGCGCAGATGGGGGCGATCCAGTTCGTCACCGCGAGCCCCGGCTTCATGGGCGCGCTGATCCCAGAGCTTCAGGCGTTCCTGCTGCCCTATCTTCTGCCGGAAGATCAGGCGGTGCTGGCCGAGCTTTACAAGGAAAGCCCGACGATCAACGAGATGCTCGCCGGCAAATATGCCGAGCAGCAGCTTGAGTTCATCGACATGTATCCCGAGGGCGAAGTGGTCATGACGACCAAAGAAGCCGTCTCGGGCCCGGCGGATCTCGACGGGGTGAAATTCCGCGTGATGACCTCGCCGATGCTGGTCGAAACCTACAATGCATTTGGCGCGACGCCGACGCCGCTGCCCTGGGGTGAGGTGTTCTCCTCGCTGCAACTCAACATGATCCAGGGTCAGGAAAACCCGATGTTCTTCGTCGAGTCGACCAAGATGTATGAGGTGACGGATCACATCACCTATGCGGGCCACAACACCTTCACGACCGCCGTTCTGGCGAACCAGAACTTCTTCAGCGGTCTGTCGGATGAGGACAAGCAGTTGGTGCGTGACGCGGCGGATGCGGCTTATGACCACATCATCGAGTATCAGCAGGGCCTGACCGAAGAGTCGGAAGCCAAGATCCTCGAAGCCAAGCCGGATATGACGGTGACGGTCCTGAGCGATGAAGAGCGCCAGCCGTTCCGCGACGCCGCGCAGCAGGTGCGTGAGGTCTATCTTGCGGAAGGCGGCCCGGACGCGCAGGCGGTTCTCGATGGGTTCGCGGCTGACATCGAAGCAGCGCAAGCGGCTGTGGGCGGCGATGCGGCCGCAGCGGAAAACGCCGAGCAAGGCGGCGATGAAACCGGCAGCGACACCGCAGCGGAAGCGGCGGAAGGTGCCGCCGAATCCGGTGACGACGCCGAAGCGCCGGCCACGGATGACGCGAATGCGTCGGATGGCAGCGCCGATGCGGGTGACGCAGCGGATGCCGCCGAAGAGACCGCAAGCGATGCCGGTGACGCCGCTTCGGACGCAGCGAGCGACGCAGCCGATGCCGCCAGCGATGCAGGCGATGCGGCGGCGGACGCGGCAGGTGATGCAGCAGATGCAGCCGCCGACGCGGCAAATGACGCCGCTGACGCGGCCAGCGATGCCGCAAGCGACGCGGCGGATGCAGCGGAAGACGCCACCGCAAACTAAGACAAAGGGGGCGCGCCACATGAAAGGCGCGCCCTTTTTTTGAGGCAACGATCACGAAACCGGGAGGCCCCGATGCAAGAAGACCAAGACCAAAGATTGCCGGACCCCTCACCCCCAACAGCGCCGCCCACGCCGCCCGAACAGTTTGGCGGCGTTCTCGCGCCGCTCGCCTGGCTTGACGGCATGATCGCCAAAATTGAGGCGTTTGTCCTGGCCGCAGGCACGCTGATGATGGCGACCGTCTCGGTGGCCAACGTGCTGGGGCGCTTTCTCTTCGGCCAGTCGATCTTCTTTGCCGAGGAACTGAACCAGTTTCTGATCATCCTCATCACCTTTGTCGGGCTCGGCTATGCCGCCCGGATGGGGCGACATATCCGCATGTCCGCCTTTTACGACGCGCTTGGCGATGGCGGGCGCAAGGCGATGATGGTGCTGATCTGCGTCGTCACGGCGGGGTTCATGTTCACCCTCGCCTATTACTCCTATGAATATGTCGTCAGCCAGGCCCAAACCGGGCGGATCTACCCGTCGCTCCGGGTGCCGATCTGGTGGACCCTGCTCTGGATGCCCGCCGGATTTGCAATCACCGGGATCCAGTATATCCTGACGGCGATTGCCAACCTCACGCGGGAGGATGTCTATCTCTCCGCCTCGGTCGTCGACAGCTATGACGAACATGACGACGAAATCAGCGGGGTATAAACCATGGACCAGATGACCTTAATCATGCTCGGCACCATGGTGGTGCTTCTGCTCGCGGGCTTCCCGATGATGATCCCGCTTCTGGCGGGCAGCTTCGTGGCCTTCTTCGTCTTCATGTCGGTGCCGCCCGAAGTGATGATCCAGCAGATGGTCGCAGGCATCCGCCCGACCGCGCTGATCGCTGTGCCGATGTTCATCCTCGCCGCCGATATCATCACCAAGGGGCGCTCGGCCAACCGGCTGATCGACCTCGTGATGAGCTTCGTCGGCCATGTCAAAGGCGGGCTTGGCGTCTCGACCGCCATGGCCTGCACCCTGTTCGGCGCGGTCTCCGGCTCGACGCAGGCGACCGTGGTCGCCATTGGCGGCCCGCTCCGCCCCCGGATGCTGAAAAACGGCTATTCGGACAATTTCACATTGGCGCTCATCATCAACGCCTCCGATATCGCCATGCTGATCCCGCCCTCGATTGCGATGATCATCTACGGCGTGATCTCCGGCACCTCCATCTCGGAACTCTTCATCGCGGGCGTCGGCCCCGGCCTTCTGATCCTGCTGCTCTTTTCGATCTGGTGCGTGATCTACGCTGTCAAAAACGACATCCCGACCATGCCCAAAGCCAGTTGGGGCGAGCGCGGGCAGGCGTTTCTCTCCGCCCTCTGGCCGCTCGGCTTCCCGGTGATCGTGGTCGGCGGCATCTATGGCGGGATCTTCTCGCCGACTGAGGCCGCCTCCGTCTGCGTCGCCTATGCGATCCTGCTGGAGCTGGTGATCTTCCGCGAACTCAAGCTGATGGACCTCTGGGACGTCGCGAAGTCGACTGGCCTCATCACCGCCGTCGTCTTTATCCTCGTCGCCGCAGGCACCGCCTTTAGCTGGGCGATCAGCTTCAACCAGATCCCGCAGCAGATCATCGGCGGTCTCGGCCTTGCCGAAGCCTCGCCAACCATGATCCTCGTCGCGATCTCCATCGCGTTTTTCGTCGGCTGTATGTTCGTGGACCCGATTGTCGTGATCCTCGTGATGGTCCCGATCTTCGATCCGCTGGTGCAGGCCTCGGGCCTCGACCCCGTCCTCGTCGGTGTGATCATCACCATGCAGGTCGCGGTTGGCTCCGCCACGCCGCCCTTTGGCTGCGATATCTTCACCGCGATTGCGATTTTCAAACGGCCCTATCTCGAAGTCATCAAGGGCACGCCGCCCTTCGTCTTCATGCTGCTGGCCGTGAGTGTCATGCTCATCCTGTTCCCGCAAATCGCCCTGTTCCTGCCTAATCTTGCTTTCAGGTAAACCATGTATCAGACCATTCTCGCCGCCATTGACGGCTCGTCCCATTCCGACCGGGTGCTCGATCACGCCATCGCGCTGACCAAGACCTGCGGGGCGAAACTCCACATCATGACCGTCTATCGGCACCACTCGCCGTCGGAGAGCAGCCTGTCGATGATCCGCAGCAAGGATCTCGAAACCCCGGAATCGGCCCTAAAATCCTACGCCAAAGAGGTCGCGGAGTATGGCGCGGGCAAGGCGAAGGACGCGGGCGTGACGGCCAAAACCCACGCCGTGCGCGGCGCGCCGTCGCGCAAGATCGTGGATCAGGCGAAGAAACTCGACGCCGATCTGATCATCCTCGGCAAACGCGGACTTGGCGATATGGGCGGGTTTCTTTTGGGCGGCGTGTCGCACAAGGTGACATCCCTCGCGCCCTGCGCCTGCCTGACGGTCAAATAGCGCCGAGCGCGCCGAATTGTGGCATCTCGCCGGTCTCCCCGGCGAGACGCATCGCCCGCCAGATCATCGCCTGATTGCTGGTGAGAACCGGGCACCCGAGCTCCCCTTCCAGCCACGGCACCAGCCGCGCCGCATCCGTCGCCGTGCAGGCGATGAAAAGTGCGGCGCCCGGCTGCACCAGCGGCTTGGCGGCGGCAAGGATCTCATCCGGCGTCAGCGCCGAGATTGCCTGATCATCACCGAGGCCAAGGATCTTCAGCCCCGCAATCTCCACCCCCTGTCCGGCCAGATAGTCCGCCAGCAAATGCGCCACCGGCGCTTCATAGGGCGCGAGCATCGCGAGCCGCGTCAGTCCCAGCTTTTTCAGCCCGAGCAGCACCGAAGCAGGCGGCGTCACCACCGGCACACCGGGCCGCCCTTCGGCAAAGGCATCGCTGACCGCCTGCTCTCCCAACACCGCCGTGGCCGAGGTGCAGGAGAACATGATGGAGCCCAACTCCACCCCCGGCAGGATCAGCGCCGCCGCCTTGCCCAGCTGCGGCAAGGTCGCGCGCAAGGTCTCCTCGGTGAACGGATTGCCAAAGGCGATCCGGGTCGTGTGCAGCCAATGATCCGGTCCCGCCCTGAGCGCGCCGAAATCATTCTCCGTCACCAGATCCGTCGCCAGCGCCACCAGCCCGGTGCGCCGTGCATCCACCGCCCGCGATTGGCCATTGGTAAAATTATATGTCATGTCAGGGAAGGTAGAGGGCCAGCACATGACCGACAAGACAGAACCCGACATGACCCCGGCGGAGCGCCGCTTCGACACGATCTATCGTGACCTGCGGCGCAAGATCGTCCTGCTCGATTACGGCCCCGGCGACAAACTCGATCTCGCGGAACTGGAGCAGCATTACGATGTCAGCCGCACGCCGCTCCGGCGCGTGTTGCAAAAGCTCTGCGATGACGGGCTGGTGCGGGCGCGCCACGGGGTGCCGACCACGGTGCGCCCGGTCGATCTCGACCAACTCCGCCCGGCCTTTCTCTTCCGCATGGGCCTAGCGGAGCAGATCGGCGCGCTCGATCCCTGCCCGCCAAGCCCGGAAGCCCTCAACCGCCTCCGCGCCTTTCTCGACCGCGGCGCCTTTGGCGATCTCGACGCCCGCAGCTTCGGCGAGATCGACCTCGAAGTGCATGAAATCATTTGCACGCTCATCGGCAATCCGTGGCTGCATGTCACCTATGACCGCATGTTCCACATCACCGCGCGGCTCTGGCAACTCCATCTCGACGATCTGAACATCGCCCGCGAGGCGGCGGCGTTTGAGGAAGACTGCCGCGCCATTTTCGAGGCGCTCAACCGCGGCGACGTGGCCGCAATCGGCTATATCATCCGCAACGCGCTGTCGGGGATGCTCTTCCGCCTCCACGGCGTCATTTAACGCTTCACGAACAGTTCGCGCGGATAGTCGGCGATGCAGAGCGCCGGTCCGGCTTCCTGAATGACGATGCTTTCGGTGATCTCCAGCCCCCATTCATCCATCCAAAGCCCCGGCATGAAATGGAAGGTCATGCCCGGCTCCAGCACAGTTTCGTCGGATTTGCGGATGGAGATGGTGCGCTCGCCCCAATCGGGCGGATAGCTGATCCCGATGGGATAGCCGCAGCGCCCGTCCCGCTCGATCCCGGCGCGGCCAAGCGCGTCGTAAAGGGCATGGGCAATGTCGCAGGCGCGGTTCCCGGCGCGGGCGGCGTCGATGCCGTTCTCCAGCCCCTCCAAGAGCGCCGCCTCCGCCCGCAGCACCTCATCCGGCGGTTCGCCCAGCCAGATCGTGCGGCAGAGCGGCACGTGATAGCGGCGATGGCACCCGGCAATTTCGAAAAACGTGCCTTCGCCAGGTCGGATCGGCCAGTCATTCCACGTCAGATGCGGCGCGGTCGCGTCGATCCCGGACGGCGCGAGCGGCACAATCGCCGGATAATCCCCGCCATAATGCGGCGTTCCGCGAATGCCCGCATCGTAAATCTCCGCGATCAACTCGTTCTTGCGCATCCCCGGCTCGATCACCTCGATGATCCGGTCATGCATCCGCTCGACGATCCGCGCGGCGCGGCGCATATAGGCCAGCTCCGTCTTGGACTTCACCGCGCGCTGCCAATTCACCAGCGCCGTCGCATCCACGATCTGGGCATCCGGCAGACCCTTGGTCAGCTCCTGATGCGCCTTGGCGGAGTAGTAATAATTGTCCAGCTCAACCCCGATCCGCCCCTTGGCGAGACCTTTCTCTTTCAGCAAATCCGCCAGATGCGAATGGGGGTGCTGCTTGGGGTTCTGCACATAAATATCCGGGTAGCCGATGATCCGGTCCTTCGGCAGCCATACCGTGAGTTCCGCGCCCCAGCTGTCCATCATCCGGCCCCACCAGATCGGCGTGTCGCCAAGCGGCACGATCACCGCTTGGTGGGTGTAGAACGACCAGCCATCATAGCCCGACAGCCACGCCATATTGCTCGGGTCCGTCGCAATCAGCAGATCGAGACCACGCGCCTCCATCTCCTTATGCACCTTGGCGACACGCTCAAGATATTCCTCGGTCTGAAAGGAAATGTCGGGCTGTGGCATAGAGCCTCCTTTACGCTTGTCTTTCGGTTGACGCTAAGGACACTCCGCCGGAAGATGCAAATGAATTATATCTCTTGGTCAAAAATTCAGGTAAATCCGACGAATATGCAGCAAAATTGCCCAAGAGATACACAAGTCGCGCTCCCGCCGCCCCTTGCGGATGCGGAGGCGGCACGCCGCGACATGGCGGGCGTTGCGCTGCGCACGCCGCTGCTGCCCGCGCCCGCGCTGTCGGAGATGCTGGGGCGTGAGGTGCTGCTGAAAATGGAAACCATGCAGCCCTCCCGCGCCTTCAAACTGCGCGGCGCGGCGACGGCGATTGCCCGGCTCAATCCGGCGGCGCGGGCCAAGGGCGTCGTCTGCTGCTCCACCGGCAACCATGGCCGCGCGGTCGCTTATGCTGCGCAGCAAAGCGGCATCCGCGCGGTGGTCTGCCTCTCGGAACTGGTGCCCCCGAACAAGGTCGCCGCCATCGAAGCGCTCGGCGCGGAGGTCCGGCGCATCGGCCGCTCGCAGGATGAAGCGGCGGTGGAAGTGGCGCGCCTCGTGGCCGAAGAGGGCATGACCGACATTCCCCCTTTCGATCACCCGGACATCATGGCGGGCCAATCCACCATCGCGCTGGAGATGCTGGAGGACCGCCCTGACCTCGCCCATCTCGTCCTGCAACTCTCCGGCGGCGGGCTGGCGGGCGGCATGGCAAGGGTGGCGAAGGCGATGAACCCGGCGATCCGCATCACCGGCGTCTCCATGCAGCACGGCGCGGCCATGGCGGCGAGCCTCAAGGCGGGCCGCCCCGTGGATGTGGACGAGCCGCACAGCCTCGCGGACAGTCTCGGCGGCGGGATCGGCCTTCACAACCGCTTCACCTTCGCCGCCTGCCGCGACCATATCGACGATCACTGGACGGTCAGCGAGGCGGAGATCTACCGCGCCATGCAAACACTTTACTACCGCGAACGCCTCGTCAGCGAAGGCGGCGCGGTGGCGGGTCTGGCGGCCCTCCTCGCGGGCCTTGACGGCAGCGGCCCGGTCGGCCTCGTCATCACCGGGGACGCGGTGGACATGGCGCAATTCAACGCCATCATGGCGGGCCAGGACGTGACGCTTGGCGAGACCATCCTGAAAGGGCAACCATGGCAACTGTAACCCTCCTCACCGAGCGCGATCTGCGCCAGATCATCCGCCTCGACCGCGATCTGATCGACGCGATTGCGGGCGCGTTCCGCACCTTCTCGGGAGGCGGCGCGGTCCAGCCGCCGGTGCTCTCCATGGCCCTGCCCGAAGTCCATGGCGAGGTGGATGTGAAAACCGCGTGGATTCGCGGGGAAGACGGTTTTGCCATCAAGGTCTCGCCGGGGTTTTTCGACAATCCGGCCAAAGGCTTGCCGTCGCTCAACGGGCTGATGATGCTACTGGATGCGGAGACGGGCGTGGCCGAAGCGGTCCTGCTCGACAATGGGTTTCTGACCGCCATGCGCACGGCAGCGGCGGGCGGCGTGGCGGCGCAAACCCTCGCGCCCGAAACCGTGGAGACCGCCGCGATCATCGGCACGGGCGAACAGGCGCGGCTTCAGGCGGAGGCGGCGCATCTCGTGCGCCCCTTCACCCGCCTGATGATCGCCGGGCGCGACCCCGCCAAAGCCGCCGCCTGCGCCGCCGATCTTGCTAAAACGCTTGGGATTGAAACGGTGGTGACGGATGCCGAAGAGGCCGTCCGCAGCGCCCAGCTTGTCATCACCACAACCCCCGCCACCACGCCGGTGGTGGAGGCGGACTGGCTCCATCCGGGCCTGCATATCACCGCCATGGGCTCCGATCAGGCGGGCAAGAACGAGATCGCGGCGGCGGCGCTCGCCCGACTCGATCTCTTCGCCTGCGACAGCACGGCGCAATCGCAGGCGCTTGGTGAAGGGGCCGCCGCGCCGGATCGCACGCCCACCGAGATCGGCGCGATCCTCGCGGGCGACGCCGCAGGCCGCACCGACCCCGATCAAATCACCCTTTGCGATCTCACCGGCATGGGCGTACAGGATACCGTCATCGCCGCCCTAGCGCTTCGCCGGGCACGCGCGGCGGGACTTGGCACGGAGATCGAAACCACATGACGCCCCTCGATGATCGCGACCTGAAAATCCTGCGCATCTTGCAGACCGAGGGCCGTATCACCAAAACCGAGCTGGCCGCGCGGATCGACCTCTCGCCCACCCCCTGCTGGGAGCGTTTGCAAAAACTGCAAGCCGCCGGGATCATCACCGGGTTCGGGGCGGAAATCGCACCAAGTGCCTTCGGCCCGCTGATGGAGATTTTCATGCAGGCCGAGATCGGCAGCCACCGCACCGAGGATTTCCAGCGCTTCGAGGCCGCCGTCGCGCAAGTCCCGCAAATCACCGGCTGCTGGAGCATTGGCGGCGGCATGGATTACCTGCTGCACTTCGCCGTCAGCGACGTGAACGCCTATCAGCGCCTCGTCGACAAGATGCTGGCGGACGGGATCGGGCTACAGCGCTACTACACCTATATCGTCACCAAACAGGTGAAACGCGCGCCCTTCCCGCCAGTGCCGGAATAGAGCTTTTGCCAAGGGAACTCAGCGGAAAGCCCTGACGGGCCTAAGTCTATCCTTTAGCCCCGCCCCCGATAGGGCGCGACCCCCTGCTCCGGGATCCACACCCCTTCAGGCGCGACGCCGGTCTGCCAGAACACATCAATCGGCATCCCGCCGCGGGGGAACCAATAGCCGCCGATGCGCAGCCATTGCGGATCCAGCAATTCCACGATCCGCCGCCCGATGGAGACGGTGCAATCCTCGTGAAACGCCCCGTGATTACGGAAACTGCCGAGATAGAGCTTCAGCGATTTGCTCTCGACCAGCCAGTCGCCCGGCACATAGTCGATCACCAGATGCGCAAAATCGGGCTGCGCCGTGATCGGGCAGAGCGATGTGAATTCCGGCTGGGTGAAGCGCACGCAATAAGGCACGTCCTGCGGGTTTTTCACGCGCTCCAGCACCGCCTCTTCGGGGCTTTGCGGCAGGGCGCTGTTCTGGCCAAGCTGTTCGAGACCGGCATAAATATCGCTCATGGGAGGCTCCTTTTCGGGGGTCTCTCCCCCATGCCAGCCCGCGCCAAAACCCGCAAGCAGAGAAATCCTCTGCCATTGCGGCGCGCGCCAGAGGATTTCTCTGCGCCGCCCGCAAAACTTAGACGCACCCTCTGCCAAGCCCCTGATATTCAAGCGATCAGAGGAGGTTTACCCATGCAAAAGAGACGAGCGCCGGAGCTTGACCGGCTGAAAGACAAAGCGCTGATGCGCGAATTTGCCTATGTGGATGGCGAGTGGCGTGCGGCGCAGAACGGGGCGACGGTCGATGTGACCAACCCCGCCAATGGCGACTGGCTGGGATCGGTGCCGCAATTCTCCGGCACGGAGTCGCGGGCCGCGGTCGATGCGGCCGAGGCGGCGTTTCGCGGGTGGGACGACACGCTCCCCCAGGAACGCGCCGAGATCCTGCGCCGCTGGCGCAACCTCATGCACGACCACCGCGAGGATCTGGCGCTCATCATGACGCTGGAACAGGGCAAGCCCATCTCCGAATGTCGCGGCGAGATCGACTATGCCGCCGTCTTTCTGGAGTTCTATGCCGAGGAAGCCAAGCGCGCGAATATCGAGGGCATCACCTCACATCTGCGCAATGCCGAGGTCGAGCTGTGGCGCGAGCCTTGCGGGGTCGCCGCGCTGATCACGCCGTGGAATTTCCCTTCGGCCATGATCACCCGCAAAGCGGCGGCGGCGCTGGCGGCGGGCTGCGTCTGCGTGGTGCATCCCTCGAAGGAAACGCCCTTCTCCGCCCTTGCGCTGGCGGAACTTGCCGAACGCGCCGGTGTGCCGAAAGGCGTCTTCAACGTCGTGACCGGCCAGCCCGCCGAGGTGGTCGAGCCGTGGACGGCGGACCCGCGCGTGCGCGTGCTGTCCTTTACCGGCTCGACGGAAATCGGGCGGCTGCTCTATCAGCAATCCGCGCCGACCATCAAACGGCTCATCATGGAGCTTGGCGGCCACGCGCCCTTCATCGTGTTCGACGATGCGGATATGGACCGCGCCATCGACAGCGCGATTGCGGCGAAATTCGCGACCACCGGGCAGGACTGCCTCGGCGCGAACCGCTTTTACGTCCATCGCAGCGTCTATGACGATTTCTGCCAGCGCTTCACCGAGGCGACCGAGGCGCTGACCCTCGCGCCCGGTATCGAGGACAAGGATCTCGGCCCGCTGATGAACGCCAATGCGGTGCAGAAACAAAAGGATCATGTCGCCGATGCGCTGGAGAAAGGCGCGGTGCTTTTGACTGGCGGCGAGGTGGACGCGCAAGGCCCGCTGTTTTTCCAGCCGACTGTGCTGAAAGACGTGCCGGAAAACGCCTCGATCCTGTCGGAAGAAACCTTCGGCCCGGTCGCCCCGATCCTGCCCTTTGACGATGAGGACGAGGTGATCGCCAAGGCCAATGCGACGGAATACGGCCTCATCGCCTATTTCCACACCTCCGACGCGGCGCGGATCTACCGCATCACGCGGGCGCTCGAATACGGCATGGTCGCGGTCAACCGCACCAAGGTCACCGGCGCGCCGATCCCCTTCGGGGGCATGAAACAATCGGGTCTCGGGCGCGAAGGCGCACGGCAGGGGCTCGAAGCTTTTACCGATATCAAATATGTCTGCCGGAATTATGACCGCGCATCGAAAAACAAGGAAGGACGCTATGCTGACCAATGACCAACTGTCCCAGTGGGACCGAGAGAATTTCATGCACCCCTCGACCCATCTGGCGCAATTCGTGCGCGGCGATATGGGGAACCGGATCGTGACCGGCGGGGACGGCGTCTTTATCGAGGATCGCGAGGGCAACCGCCTGCTCGATGCTTTTGCGGGGCTCTACTGCGTCAATGTCGGCTATGGGCGGCAGGAGGTGGCCGACGCGGTCGCCAAACAGGCCAAGGAGCTGGCCTATTACCACGCCTATGTCGGCCACGGAACCGAGGCCGCGATTACCCTGTCGAAAATGATCCTCGACCGCGCGCCGGAGCATATGAGCCATGTCTATTACGGTCTCTCGGGGTCCGACGCGAATGAGACCAACATCAAAATGGTCTGGTATTACAACAACATCCTTGGCCGCCCGAATAAGAAGAAGATCATTTCGCGCTGGCGCGGCTATCACGGCTCGGGCCTGATGTCCGGCTCGCTGACGGGTCTGCACGCCTTCCACCAGAAATTCGATCTGCCGATGGAGGCGGTGATCCACACCGACGCGCCTTATTACTACCGCCGCGAGGATGAGAGCCTGTCCGAAGCCGAGTTCGTCCAGCAATGCGCCAAGAACCTCGATGCGCTGATTGAGAAGGAAGGCGCGGAGAATATCGCCGCCATGATCGGCGAACCGGCGCTCGGCACGGGCGGTCTTGTCCCGCCGCCGCCGGGCTATTGGGAGGCGATTCAGGAGGTGCTGACCAAGCATGATATCCTGCTCATCGCCGATGAGGTCGTGACCGGCTTTGGCCGCCTCGGCTCCATGTTCGGCTCGGCGCATTATGGCATGACCCCCGATATCATCACCATCGCCAAGGGTCTCACCTCAGCCTATGCGCCGCTCTCCGGCTCGATCTTCTCCGAAAAAATGGTCGATGTGCTGATGAAAGGCACCGACGAATTCGGCGCGATCGGCCATGGCTGGACCTACTCCGCCCACCCGATCGGCGCGGCGGCGGGCGTCGCCAACCTCAAGCTGGTCGATGAACTGAACCTTGTGAAAAACGCAGGCAAAACCGGCGCTTACCTCAAGCAGAAGATGGTCGAGGCCTTCGGTGATCACCCCAATGTCGGCGAGATCCGCGGCGAGGGCCTCTTGATCGCGGTCGAACTTGTGGAAAACCGCAATCCGCGCACCTTCTTCGATCAGCCTATGGCGAAGGCGGGCGCTGTCAATGCGGCGCTCCTCAAGCGCAAGGTCATCTCCCGCGCCATGCCGCAGGGCGACATCCTCGGCTTCGCGCCGCCGCTCTGCATCAATGAGGCCGAGTGCGACCAGATCGTCACCGCCATGTCGGGCGCGCTCGACGAGGTCTTCGGCTAACCCCGCCTCACCATCCCCCTGCCCCCGTTACCGAACCGGGGCAGGGTTTTTTAAGCCGATTTCGCTCCCTTTCTTGACCGAACCGGGCCGCCGCGTCATACCGAACCAACCGCGGCACAAGAGGCCGCGTAAGGGAGGACAGAATGGGCGCACTGATCGCGCTGTCACGGGTCATCGACCGCGTGACTTTACTTGTTGGAAAGGCCGTATCCTGGCTGATCCTGGTCGCGGTGCTCGTCAGCGCCACAAATGCGGTGATCCGCAAGGTCTTCGACACCTCCTCAAATGCGTGGCTGGAGATGCAATGGTATCTCTTCGGCGCGGCCTTCCTCGGCGCCGCCGCCTATACGCTGCAACAGAACGAACATATCCGCATCGATATCGTCTATGGCCGCTGGTCGCGCCGCACCCAGCACTGGATAGACCTGTTCGGCCACCTCTTCTTCCTCATGCCTTTCGTCATCATCACGCTCTGGCTCGCCTGGCCCTATTTCATGCGCAGTTTCAACAGTGGCGAGATGTCGAACAACGCCGGCGGGCTGATCCTCTGGCCGTCGAAACTGCTGGTCGTCCTCGGCTTCGGCCTGCTCTTCGCCCAAGGCATTTCCGAAATCATCAAGAAAATCGCGGTGATGCGCGGCGATATCGAAGACCCCCACCCGTTCCACGGCCCCGATGATCCGCAAATGGAAGGCCATGGCGGCATCGGCATGGACAGCCTCAAAGATCCGAACCGGGATTGGGAGCAGAACTGATGCTGGAATTTATCGCTCTCAACCTCGCGCCGATCATGTTCGCCTCGCTGGTGATCTTCCTCTTGATCGGCTACCCGGTGGCCTTCTCCCTCGCCGCCAACGGTCTTCTCTTCTACATTATCGGCGTGCTGCTGACCCCCTATGCGGACGGCGCCATCAATATCGGCTGGAACCTTCTCAACGCCTGGCCCGCGCGAACCTACGGCGTCATGTCGAATGAAACGCTGCTCGCCGTGCCTTTCTTTACCTTTATGGGCATCGTGCTGGAACGCTCCGGCATGGCCGAAGACCTGCTCGACACCATCGGCCAGCTTTTCGGCCCGGTGCGCGGCGGTCTGGCCTATGCGGTGATCGTCGTCGGCGCGCTGCTTGCCGCCACCACCGGCGTCGTCGCCGCCTCCGTCATCGCTATGGGCCTGATCTCCCTGCCCATCATGCTGCGCTACAATTATGACCGCAGCATCGCCACCGGCGTCATCACCGCCTCCGGCACACTGGCCCAAGTCATCCCGCCCTCGCTCGTCCTCATCGTTCTGGCGGACCAGCTTGGCCGCTCCGTGGGCGATATGTATAAGGGCGCGCTGCTGCCGGGCCTGATCCTCGTCGGCATGTATATGGCCTATGTGCTGGTGATCTCGATCCTGCGCCCCAAAGCCATGCCCGCCCTGCCGCCCGAAGAACGGCGGCTCGGCTCCGGGCTCCTCTCGCTGATCATCTCGCTCGCGCTCGGCTTCGCAATCTTCTGGCTCGCCCGTCGTCATTTCGGGCAAACCAATCCCGAAGACGCGCCGATCATTGCCGCCGGTCTCGCCGTGCTGATCCTCTATGGCGCGGCCCTTGCGGATAAATACTTCAAACTCAACGTAATGAGCCGCCTCACCCAAGAGGTCATCATCGTGCTGATCCCGCCGCTGGCGCTGATCTTCCTCGTCCTCGGCACCATCTTCCTCGGCGTGGCCACCCCGACCGAGGGCGGCGCCATGGGGGCCGTCGGCGCGCTCATCATCGCCGCCGCCAAACGCCGGCTGAACCTGCAAATGCTGACCTCGGCGCTCGACAGCACGACCAAACTTTCGGCCTTCGTGATGTTCATCCTGATCGGCAGCCGCGTCTTTGCGCTGACCTTCTATGGCCTGAACGGGCACCAATGGGTCGAGCATCTGCTGACCAGCCTGCCGGGCGGCGAATGGGGTTTCCTCATCGTGGTCTCGCTGCTGATCTTCGTGCTCGGCTTCTTCCTCGATTTCTTCGAACTGGCCTTCATCCTCGTCCCGCTTCTCGCCCCCGCGGCGGAAACCCTCGGGATCGACCTGATCTGGTTCGGCGTGATCCTTGGCCTCAACATGCAGACGAGCTTCCTCACCCCGCCCTTCGGCTTCGCGCTCTTCTACCTGCGCTCCGTCGCGGCCCGTGTGCCTTATCTCGACCGCATCACCGGCCAGAAAATCGACGAGGTGAAAACCGGCGAGATCTATAAGGGCTCGATCCCCTTCATCTGCATTCAGGTGTCGATGATCGCGATCGTGATGCTCTTCCCCGGCCTCGTCATGCACTACAAAGGCGCGCCGGTGGACACGTCCAATGTCGAATTCACGGTCCCCGATTTCGGCTCGTCCGGCAGCGGCGGCTCTTCGGGCGGTCTCGGCGGCTTCGGCGGCATGTCCCTCGACGGCGCCCCCAGCTTCGGCGGCGCCCCCGCAGGCGGATCAACAGGCAGCGAGGCCCCCGCCGCCGGCGGAATGGACCTCAGCCAGCCCCCCAGCTTCGGCACCCCCGCCCCGGCGGAGGACGCACCCGAAGCCCCCGCCGCGCCCGACCTCTCGTCCCCGCCGGACTTCGGCACCCCTGCCCCGGCAGAAGACGCAGCCCCCAGCACACCTGACCTCTCCACCCCGCCCGATTTCGGCGGCGCGGAGCCAGCGGAGGACCCCGCAGAACCAGAGGCCGAGGCCCCCAACATGGACCTCAGCCAACCGCCGAGTTTCAACTGATCTTTACCGGCTCTCTGCCCGCCGTCTGCGCAGGAAAGAGCCGGTAAATCCCCAGCGCCCGTTGTAAAGGAATTTCAGCAGCGGCACGCGCTCAATCACGGCGAAATGCAGCGCAAAACTGAGCGCAAGCGCGATGGCAACCGAAGCGAAGTAATAAATGATCCCGCGCTCCATTCCGATGCGGACGGTCCCATAGGCCAGAAGCGCAAGGATAGGGTAATGGAACAGATAGACCGTGTAGATCGACCGGCTCACGCCCCGGGAAATCGGCCCGTCCCAATTGGCAAAGCGCCGGAAGAAGGCGAGGAGTTGCAGTGTACCGATCATGTTCAGAGCACCTTTGAAGGCATAAGTCACCGCATAGGGAACGTCGCCGCGGGTCAAGAGGTGGACCCCCAGTAGCAAAACCCAAAGCAATATAAGCCGCCAGTCGATGATCAGCAGTTTTTCAAAATTCTTGAAGCAAAGCCAGCTCATCGCCCCTAGAAGGAAAAACGGCAAGTGATGGACAATGATGACTGCCGTATTGTCGATCTGGGCATCCAAATCCGCAGTCTGGACGAGAAAATGCAGAACACCGCATAGCAGGGCAATGGACGCGACAAACCCGACCTGCCCCCAAAACAACCTGTGGCGATCATAATAGGTCGCTAGGCGGCCTGCTAACTGACGCGCTTGCATCATCTCCACCACAACTGCGGCGAGCGGGATATAAATTAAGAGCGCAAGAAGAAACCACAAATGTGAAAAAACATTTTCGTATTGGAATGTGTAGGTTCCAATCAGGGTGTCGAGAAAACCTTCCGAGCGTTCAGGATAGGCTTTCACCGCATTCGTCGCCCATTTCAGAACGGGAACAATTGTCAGAAACCCGGCGATAAGCGGCACGCCAATCGCTACCGCGCGTCGACGCAGGATGGCTGCAAGGCCCCGCTTTTCCAATACCACTGAAAATAGAAGCCCCGACACAAAGAAAAATGCTGCCATCCGGAACGCCCAAGAGGTTTGCCAGACCATTTTCGAGGCCACATTCGGCGCAAATTGATGCGCGTGAAAAAAAACGCCGAAGATCATCGCGAAGCTGCGAAGCGTGTCGAAATACAAAATACGCACAGAAATACCCCTAAAATCCTGACGGCATAAGGTAAAAGGTAAAAATCAACCCGTACAATCCATCGATGATTAAATTTTTGTAAAAATTCTAAGACTTTTGAATGGCTCCCGCCGTTCACCAGACACAAAAAAACCGGGGCGTTGCCACCCCGGTTTCCATTCACACAACCTCAGAAATCAGAGATTTCCGCCACGCTGTTGCAGCATCATGAAGGTGTCGAAATTGTATTCCGACGTCTGCGCGTAGAGGTAATAGTCGTTGCGGAATTCCTTGATGTTCTCCCAGATCCGCTTGAAGAACTCGTTCTCCGCCGTCATCTCGTCATAGACCTCATTGGCCGCCGCGTAGCAGGCCTCCAGGATCTCCGGGCTGAAAGGACGCAGTTGCGCGCCGCCGGCCACAAGCTCCTTGAGCGCGGTCGGGTTGCGCCAGTCATATTCCGAGAGCATGTCGACATTCGCCGCTTGCGCCGCGGTGCGCAGGAGCGATTTGTAGTTGTCGGGCAGCTCTTCGAATTGCGCCTGGCTGAAGAGGAAGTGGACCGTCGGGCCGCCTTCCCACCAACCGGGATAGTAGTAATAGGGCGCCACTTTCTGGAAACCGAGCTTGGCGTCGTCATAGGGACCGACCCATTCCGCCGCGTCGATCGTGCCTTTCTCCAGCGCCGGATAAACATCCCCGCCCGCAAGCTGCTGCGGCACCGCGCCGAGACGCTCCAGCACCCGGCCCGCGAAGCCGCCGACGCGGATCTTGAGCCCGCTCAGATCCTCGACGCTGTTGATTTCCTCGCGGAACCAGCCGCCCATCTGCACGCCGGTATTGCCGCCCGGCAGGCCGTAAAGCCCCTGCTCGGCAAGGAATTCATTGTAAAGGTCGATCCCGCCGCCATGGTAATGCCACGCATTCATCGCGCGCGCGTTCAGCGAGAACGGCACCGCCGCGCCAAGCGCCCAGGTCGGATCTTTCCCCCAGTTGTAATAGCCCACCGTGTGACAGGCTTCGACCGTCCCGTCGATCACCGCATCCGTGGCTTGCAGACCGCCGACGATCTCGCCCGCCGGAAACACCTGAATGTTGAATTGCCCGCCCGTGGCTTCGGACACCATCTGCGACAGCACTTCCGCGCCGCCATAAATCGTGTCGAGCGATTTGGGGAATGACGAGGTCAAACGCCAGGTCACACTCGGGTTTTCCTGCGCAATCGCAGGCGCGGCGAGGGTGGTGGCTCCGGCCGCACCGGCGGCCCCCATCCCGGCCTTAGTCAAAAAAGAACGACGATCCATTTCATACCTCCCATGGTCTCATTGATCGCGGCGGGCGGTCGCACCGCCCCGCACCGGGATACATTTGCATCCCGCGCCGCGCCTGTCCACGCTCTCGTGACCGCAGCGTCACGAAAAAACGCCGCATCCTTTGCGGGATACGGCGTTTTCATCGGGCTTTTCTGAACGTGGTGAAGGATCAGTCCATCTGCGCGCGGCGCGAGCGTTCCACAGCGGTATTGGCCGCATCCACCGCATCGCCAAGCGCATCGAGCGCCTCGTCGCCGCCCTCCACATTGTCAGCAAACCATGTCACCACCGGCTGTGCGGCATCGCGAAACGCCTGCTTTTCCTCCGCGCTCGGCACATAGACCTCGCCGCCCGCTTCGGTAAACGCCTCATAAGCGGCAATGCTCTTGCGCTTCGGCGAGGCGAAAGTCGCCTGCTGAAGCTGCGCGAACCCATCGGCGACCACCGCTTGAAGATCCTCCGGCAACTCTTTGAATTTCTGGTTGTTCATCCACCAGAACGCCGCCATGTATGCGTGGTTGTCGAGGGTCAGATAGGTCAGCCCCGCATCGGTGAATTTCATATTCATGATGTCGGTGATGCCATTCGCGGTCCCCTCCACCACGCCGGTTTGCAGCGAGGTGAAGAGCTCCGGCCAGGCAATCGGCGTCGGGCTTGCGCCGAGCGACCGGGTCAGCTCCTGCGGCAAATCGGCCGGCACCGTGCGCAGCTTCATCCCCTCCAGATCCGCAGGCGTTTTCACGGTCTTCTGCGTGTTCGCGAAGGACCGCCAGCCGCCGGTATTGCCAATCGTCATCAGCCGGATCGTGTCGCCACTGTCGGCCAGCGCCTTGGTCTGCACCCATTCGGGGAAGGAGCCGGACAGCACATGCTCCGCCACCCGGTCGTTATCCATCAGATAGGGCAGGTCAAGCACCTGAATATAGGGGAAAATCCCTGCCGCCCCGCCGGAAGTGGACATATAGATGTCAATCGAGCCATCCGCGACGCCCTGCAAACATTCCTCGCCCGTGGTGCAAAGCTGCGTGCCCATGAAAATCTCGACCGCAATCGCGCCGTTGGACGCGTTTTCGACGTAATTCTTGAACACGACCAGACCGTCATAATCCTCGTCATCCTCATTGGAATTGGCCGTCGCGCGCAGGGTGTAATCCTGTGCAAAAGCGGGGGTGACGAGTGCGGTCGCGGCCAAAAGCAGCGCCGCGCGGGCGAAATGTGTCATGGAGTCCTCCTCTTGTCCTAATCAACAAAGCCGAAGAGGCGGGGCAAGGTCAAGGAAATCGCCGGGATATAGGTGACCATGAAGATCACAATCACTTCGGCCAGCAAAAATGGGATGATCGCGCGCACAATGGCGCTGACTTTTTCGCCCGACACGGCGGAGGCGACGAAGAGGACCAGCCCCATTGGCGGGGTCGCGAGGCCGACGGTCAGGTTGATCGACATAATCATCGCGTAATGCACCGGATCGACGCCGAGCTGCGTGAAAATCGGGCAGAGGATCGGGCCGAGAATGATGATCGCGGGCCCCGCATCGAGGAACATGCCGGTGACGAACAGCAGCAGGTTTATGAGGAGCAGCAGCGTCAGCGGGTTCTGACTGAGCGAGAGCATCAGATCGGCCAGTTTCTCCGGCGTGCGGTCGAGGCTGACGGCCGTTTTGAACGCCATGGCCGCGCCGACGAGAAGCAGGATGATCGCCGTGGTTTGCGCTGCCTTTCCAAACACATCCGGCAGGTCTTTAAAGCGCAGGGTCTTGAGAACGAAGAGCGAGATAATCAGCGCCCAGGCCACCGCGACGGCGGCGGCCTCCGTCGGGGTGAAGATGCCGAGAAGGATCCCCCCGAGGATGATAATCGGCGTCATCAGCGGCAAAAACGCCCGCATCCCGGCCTGCCCCCGCTCGCCCCAACTGGCCTTCTCCGTCGCGGCGGGCAGATGGTCGGCACTGGCCCGAAACGCGGTCAGCAGCATCAGCGAGAGGCCAATCATCACCCCCGGCACGAGGCCCGCGAGGAACAGCGCCGCGACGCTTTCGCCCATCACATAGGCATAGATAATCATGATCCCGGAGGGTGGGATGATCGGCCCGATCACCGAGCTTGCGGCGGTGATCGCGGCGGCGAAACGGCGTGAATAGCCCTGTTTTTCCATGGCTGGAATGAGCATCGAGCCAAGCGCCGAGGTGTCCGCCACCGCCGAGCCGGAGAGGCCCGCGAAAAGCATGGAGGACAGGATGTTCACATGGGCCAGCCCGCCCCGGAGGTGCCCCATCAGGGCGCTGGCGAAATCGACCAGCCGCGTGGTGATCCCGCCCCGGTTCATGATCTCGCCCGCGAGCATGAAGAACGGCACCGCCATCAGGGGAAAACTGTCGATCCCGCGGTAAATATTGCGCCAAATCAAGGCGAAATCGCTTTCCTGACCGCCGAGCAGCATGAGGCTTCCGGGGGCCAGCAGCAGGGCGAAAAACACCGGCAGGCCGAGGATCAGCAGGACGATGAAGACCGGAAGCAGCAACGCCATCATGCGTCTCCCGTCATGGCGGCGCTGCCCGGCGCGACGACATTGGCGAGCGCCCGCAGGATCAACTCCGCCGTCGCCGCGATCATCAGGATCACCCCTGCGAGGAGCGACATATGCATGTATTTCAAGGGCATAGCGCCCATGCCGGGGATGGTCAGGGAGCTGGATTTGAACCGTCCGGCGAAGCCGAAGACGTGGTCCCAAGCGAGCGGGAAGAGCATAATCAGCACCGCCATGGAGAGGCCCATCAAGATGAGCGTCAGCAGCGCGGCGGCCCGTTCGGGCAGCTTGTCCGCCACCATGTCGATGGAGACAAACGCCCCTTCGCGGAGCGCCTTTGCGCCGAGAAGGCCGGTCACCCAAAGCATCAGGAACCGCGCCGCCTCTTCGGGCCAAGGCAGAGCGTTATCAAAGACATAGCGGAGGATGATCTGCAAAAGCACGATGGCGACCATGGCCATCATCGCCAAAATCGCCGCGCCGTAAGCCAGCCTTAGCATCCATCGGTTGACGGTCGAAAGGACCCCAATCAGCGCGTTCATGCACCCCCTGCTCCCCCGCACCTTGCGCGCGCGGTTTTCGCCAAATTGCGGGGTTTGCGCGGCCAAGGCAAGCCCTAGCGCACCGCAACCGCGACTCAGGCGATACGTTAACCTTGCGATAACGTTCGACTCTTTTTGCTAGGAAACATACCGACCGGTCGGTATGTTTGAGGGGAAGGAGTTAACGATGTCTGAACCGAACAGCAAACGTCCACGCCGGGGAGAGGCCCGCGAAAAACTGCTGGAGACGGCGATGACCGTGATCCGCCGGGGCGGGTTTTCGGCGATGACGGTGGAGCAGCTTTGCCAGGCGGCGGGCGTCACCAAGGGCGGGTTCTTCCACCATTTCGACGGCAAGGAAGCGCTTGGCGTCGCGGCGGCGAAATATTGGGGCGAGACCACATCCGCCCTCTTCGCCGAGGCCGATTATCACAAGCCGAAACGCGCCAAGGACCGGCTCTTTGCCTATCTCGATCTGCGCGAACTGCTGGTCAGCGAGGATTTCGCGGAATTCACCTGTGTCGCAGGGACGATGGTGCAGGAGCAATATGACAGCTCGCCCGCGATCCGGGAAGCTTGCGGGGACGCGATCCTTGGCCATGCGCAATCGCTGGAGATGGATATTGCGGCGGCGCTGGCGGGCGCGGGCCGCGATCCGAGCGAGGCGGCGAGTTTGGCCCGCTTCACGCAATCGGCGCTTCAGGGCGGGTTCATCATCGCCAAAGCCGCCAATGACCCGGAACCCGCGCGGGAGGCCATTCGCCACCTACGCGCTTATTTTCAATCGCTTTTCGGAAGGAAACCCGATGCCCCAAGCCCCCCATCCATCCGCTACCCGTGAGCTGCGCCTTGAGCGCGTGCTGGACGCCTCGGTCGAAAACATCTGGCGCTGCTGGATGGAGCCGGAGCTGCTCGGGCAATGGTTCTGCCCAAAGCCTTGGTATATCGACGAGATTACGCTGGAGAACCGTCCCGGAGGCCGCTGCAATTTCACCATGCACGGACCCGATGGCGAGGTGATGCCGCAGCGCGGGCAATATCTCGCGCTGGAGACCGAAAAGCGGATCGTCACCACGGACGCGTTTGTCGGCGACTGGATGCCGAGCGAAAACCCGCCCTTCATGACCGCCGAGATCCTGCTGGAGCGGGATGGCGAGAAGACCCGTTACACCGCGATTGCGCGGCACTGGTCCGACGAGGCGCGGAAACAGCATGAGGAGATGGGCTTTCACGAAGGCTGGGGCATTTGCGCCGACCAGCTTGAAGCCCTCGCCAAAACCCTTTGAAAAATCTGAAAACGTCGCTCTGAAGGAGGAGATCATGAGAGACCAGATCACGGTGAGTTGCCTGTGGTTCCAGCGGGAAGCCAAAGAGGCGGCGGAGACCTATTGCGAGATTATCCCCGACAGCCGGATTCACCATGTTGTCGAGGCGCCGGAGGGCCACCCCTTGGGCAAAGGCACCCCGATGGCGGTGCAATTCGAGATTGGCGGCGTGGTGTATCTCGCCCTCAATGGCCGGGAGGAAAACGGCTTTAACCATAGCTTTTCCATCTGCGTGAATTGCGACACGCAGGCCGAGATTGACCGTCTCTGGGAGAAGCTGAGCGCAGGCGGCAAGGAGGGCCGCTGTGGCTGGCTAAGCGATCGCTTCGGCGTTCACTGGCAGGTCGTGCCCCGCGAGATGGCGGAGCTGATGCAAAACCCCAAGGCCGCCATGGCCTTGATGGATATGACGAAAATCGACGTGGCCGCGCTCAAGGCCGCTGGAAAAGACAGCTAAACACCCCCCTGAAGGAGACTGACCATGACCTATATTTCCGGATTTCTGAGCCCCGTGCCGACCGCGAACAAGGACGCGTATCACGACCATGCCGCCAAGGCCGCGCCCTATTTCAAATCGCTCGGCGCGCTCGAAGTGGTTGAGGCCTGGGGCGCGGATGTGCCCGACGGCGAGCATACCAGCTTTCCCATGGCCACGAAGCTGAAAGAGGACGAGACGGTCGTTCTCGGATGGATGATCTGGCCGGACAAGGCCACGGCGGATGCGGCCTTTGAGAAGATGATGAGCGACGAAGAGTTCCACAATTCCATGGGCGAGATGCCGTTTGATGGCAAGCGCATGATGTGGGGCGGGTTTGAGCAGTTGCTCAAGGAATAACGCCCGCTGCGCCCGAAAGCCGCATGAAAAACGGTAGCTTTCGGGCGATTCATTAGGTAAACGAGCCGGATCGTCACCGCACGGGCTTTCCCATGGCGGTGGCGATTTTTCTTTCCTGCGCGCCGCCCCGCTCCCCGCGCCGCGCCGCAAAAAAGGCCCAAAAATGATGCGTGATCCGCTGTTTCGTATGGCCCTCATTCTGGGGCTTTTGTCCGCCGTTGGTCCCTTCGCGATCGACATGTATCTGCCCGCTCTGCCCGAGGTCGCCCGCGACTTGGGCACCTCCGAGGCCGTGGCGGCGAACACGCTGACCTCCTATTTCATCGTTTTTGGCATTGCGCAGATGATTTACGGGCCGATGGCCGATGCGGTTGGCCGCAAGCGCCCGCTGATCCTTGGCGTGGTGATTTTCACCATCGCCACCATTCTGGCCGCCCGGGCGCCGAGCATGGGCTGGCTGATCGCCGCGCGCGGGTTGCAGGGCCTTGGGGCGGCGACGCTGATGGTCGTCCCGCGCGCCGTCATCCGCGACATGGCGACCGGGCCGGAGGCGGCGAAGATGATGGCGGCGATCATGATCGTCATTTCCATTTCGCCCATGCTGGCCCCGCTCACCGGCTCGATTGTCATGCAATGGGGCGGCTGGCGCGAGATTTTCGCGGTGCTGGCCGTGGCGGCGCTGATCAGCCTTGGCCTGATCGTTTTCGCCCTGCCCGAGACGCTGCGCCCGGAGACCCGCCAGCCGGTGCGCTTTGCCCAGATGACACGCGGGGCCAAACGGCTGCTGACCAACCGGCATTTCATGGGGCTGACGATGATCGGCGGCTTCGGCATGTCGAGTTTCTTCGTGTTCCTCTCGACGGCGAGTTTCGTCTACACGGCGCAATATGGGCTGGATGAAACGGGCTTCTCGCTGGCCTTCGCCGTCAACGCCATCGGCTTTTTCACCGCCTCGCAATTTGCGGGGAAACTGGCGGAGCGTTTTGGCATGGAGCGGGTGATTTCGCTGGCGATCACGGGGTTTGCGGTGCTGGCGAGCCTGCTCACGGGGATCGTCTGGGCGGGGTTTGACGCACTGCCCATCGTGATTGCGGGGCTGTTTTTGTCGAACGCCTGTCTCGGGCTGGTGATGCCGACGGCGATGGTGATGTCGCTCGACCCGCATCCCGATATTGCGGGGCTGGCCTCCTCCATCGGCGGCACGCTGCAAATGCTGACCGGCGGCGCGATGATCGCCCTTGTCGCGCCCTTTATGGACAACACTTCGGCCACCATGGTCCCGGCGATTGCGTTTTGCGGGCTACTGGCTTGGCTCACCGCCTTCGCCTCCCTGCCGCGTCTGCGGATGCTGGCGAGTTGAGCCGCGCCGGCGCTTTGCCGCAAATTTGAGCAATTGGTCAAAGAATAAGTTGCGAAGGCGCGGGAATTGTGGATTGCTTTGAGGGTGGCCTTCGGGCCGCCCTTTTGCATGGAGGCCCGTTATGACGCACAACATTCCGAACGATCTCAACGCCTATTGGATGCCCTTCACGGCGAACCGCCAGTTCAAGGCCAATCCGCGCATGATTACCGGCGCGAAAGGCGTGTGGCTGGAGACCGCGGACGGGCGGCAGGTGCTGGACGGCATTGCCGGTTTGTGGTGCTGCAATGCCGGTCACGGCGCGCCGCGCATCGTGGAAGCGGTGCAAAAGCAGGTCGCGGAGATGGATTTCTCCTCGCCCTTCCAGATGGGCCACCCCAAGCAGTTTGAGCTGGCGAACCGGCTGGCGGATCTTGCACCCGGCAAGCTGAACAATGTGTTTTTCACCAATTCGGGCTCCGAGTCCGTGGAGACCGCCCTCAAGATCGCCATCGCCTATCACCGCACCCGCGGCGAGGCGCAGCGCGTGCGGCTGGTTGGCCGGGAGAAGGGGTATCACGGCGTCAATTTCGGCGGGATTTCCGTGGGCGGGATCGGGCCGAACCGGCGGATGTTCGGATCGCTCATGTCGGGGGTGGACCATCTGCCGCACACGCATGACCTCTCGCGCAACGCCTTCACCAAGGGTCAGCCGGAGCATGGGATGGAATATGCCGACGCGCTGGAGCATCTGGTGACGCTGCACGGGCCGGACACGATTGCCGCGGTGATCGTCGAGCCGGTCGCCTGTTCGGGCGGGGTGATCTTCCCGCCGAAAAACTATCTCCAGCGCCTGCGGGAGATCACGAAGAAATACGGTATCCTCTTGATTTTCGACGAGGTGATCTGCGGCTTCGGGCGTCTCGGCGCGGCCTTCGGGGCGGAGCGGTTCGGCGTCGAGCCGGACATGATGACCACCGCCAAGGGGCTGACCAGCGGCGTGGTGCCCATGGGCGCGGTCATCCTCAACGAGGATATTTACAACGAAATGATGGTCGGGCCGGATCACATGATCGAGCTCTTCCACGGCTATACCTATTCGGGCCACCCGCTGGCCTGCGCCGCCGGTCTCGCCGCGCTCGATACCTATCGCGACGAGGGCCTCTTCGAGCGCGCCCGCGAGATGGAGCCCTATTTCGCCGATGCGATTTTCTCGCTCAAGGACCACCCCAATGTCATCGACATCCGCACCATGGGCATGGTCGGCGCGATTGAGCTGACGCCGCTCGAAGGCCAGCCGACGGCGCGCGCCTTCTCCGCCTTCCTCGATTGCTATGAGCGCGGCAGCCTCATCCGCACCACCGGCGACACCATCGCCCTCAGCCCGCCGCTGACGATTGAGAAAAACGAAATCGACAAGCTGATCACGGATGTGGGCGCGGCGATCAAAGCGGTGGCGTGAGGGTTTTAAGAGTCGGGTGTTCGGGATGGTCACGCGCGGCGGTGGTCGCGCGGATATCTTTGAGGTGAGGGTCTGAATGATGCGAAGAACAGCGCTGCTCTGTCTGATGCTTCTGGCGGGGTGCGGGGCTGCTTGGATCGAGAACCGGGCGCCGGATGATCATATCTCCAATGTAAACTTCGACTTTGTGAACCGCGCGATGCGTGAAGCAACTGTGCGAAGTGGCATGGACAGACATGCAAATGAGATCCTCATTACGACGCGCGCCCTTGCCGCATCACAGCCGGAATTATGTCTGACAGGCCCCGATTACATCGCCTGCTCCGCAATGAAGCCGGTCAATATCCTGAATGGACGGCGCGCATTCGCGGGACTGCAGGCTGTTGGCATTGTCGAATTCGCGACCGGTGAGCGATGCAGTCTAGAAGCCCGGTTTGATAATGATGAAAATTCAAACCGGTCTTTTGAGTATGCGCGCGTATGGCTCAGTAGATCACTGCCTCCCGACATCGTCGGCGAGCGATCAAAATCCAAACGCAGAGAAATCCGTGAGAGAGATTTCAAAGCCTCCTTCTCGACCGCTTATCTCGCCCAAATCTGTAACAGGCTCAGGGGGTGAGTGCGTCATTGCTCGGCGATGGCGCAAACCCAAAGATCACGGCGATAAGCGGCACGATCAAAGCCGTGGCGTGACCCATGCTTTTGCATGAGCGTCGGTGACGGCGGCCCCGGCGGGGCCCCGCATCGGCGCTTTTCGCCTCAGATCGCGCAGACTTCGGAGCGGGTCAGGAAGCGCCGGCCGGTGCCGTTGTCGAGGCTGAACATGCCGCCGATCCCGTCAATCGCGTCGATGATGAGGTCGGTATGTTTCCAGCGCTCGAACTGGTCGCCATTCATGTAGAACGGTACGCCGTCGATCTCGCCCACCTTCACATCGCCGCTGCCGAGGCGGTAATCCCCTTCGGCAAAGCACATCGGGGCGGAGCCGTCGCAGCAGCCACCCGATTGGTGAAACAAAAGCGCCTCGCCATGGCGCGCCTTGATGGCCCTGAGCAAATCCAGCGCTGCGTCGGTTGCCGTCACATCCATGCTTGTCTCTCCTCGAAAGGCGGGGCGACCGGAGCCGCCCCGCCGAGTTTACCATCAGCGCGCTTTAAAAGAAGCCCATCGGATTGGGATCATAGCTGACGAGCAGGTTTTTCGTCTGCTGGTAATGATCGAGCATCATCAGATGGTTCTCGCGCCCGATGCCCGATTGCTTGTAGCCCCCGAAGGCCGCGTGCGCCGGGTAGAGGTGGTAGCAATTTGTCCAGACACGGCCCGCCTGAATGCCCCGGCCCATGCGGAAGGCGCGCGAGCCGTCGCGGGTCCACACCCCGGCCCCGAGGCCGTAGAGCGTGTCATTGGCGATCTTGAGGGCTTCGGCCTCGTCCTTGAAGGTTGTCACCGCCAGCACCGGGCCGAAGATTTCCTCTTGGAAGATCCGCATATCGTTGCGGCCCTTGAAGACGGTCGGCTGGATATAGCAGCCCTTCTCCGCGCCCTCGACGCTGCCCTTGTCGCCGCCGATCAGGACTTCCGCGCCCTCATCCTTGCCGAGTTTGAGATAGGAGGTGATTTTCTCCATCTGCTCGGTCGAGGCTTGGGCGCCGATCATCGTGTCCATTTGCAAGGGGTTGCCCTGCTTGATCTTGCCGACCCGCTCGATGGCGCGGGCGATGAAGTCGTCATAAATCGACTCTTGGATGAGCGCGCGGGACGGACAGGTGCAGACCTCGCCCTGATTGAGCGCGAACATCGCGAAACCTTCGAGGCATTTGTCGAAATAGGCGTCGTCGGCGCTCATCACGTCCTCAAAGAACACGTTGGGCGATTTGCCCCCGAGTTCCAGCGTCACCGGGATGATGTTTTCGGACGCATATTGCATGATCATCCGCCCGGTGGTGGTTTCCCCGGTAAAGGCGATCTTGGCGATGCGTTTCGAGCTGGCGAGCGGCTTGCCCGCCTCGATGCCGAAACCGTTCACGACGTTCAGCACGCCCGGCGGCAGAAGATCGCCGATGAGTTCCATCAGCACCATGATCGAGCCGGGGGTTTGCTCCGCCGGTTTGATGACCACCGCATTGCCCGCCGCGAGCGCCGGCGCGAGTTTCCATGTTGCCATCAGGATCGGGAAGTTCCATGGGATGATCTGCCCGACCACGCCCAGAGGTTCCTTGAAATGGTAGGCATAAGTGTTCGCGTCGATCTCGGCGATGGAGCCTTGCTCGGCCCGGATCACCCCGCCGAAATAGCGGAAATGGTCGATGGCCAGCGCAATATCGGCGTTGATCGTCTCGCGGATCGGCTTGCCGTTGTCGAGGGTTTCGGCGACGGCGAGCAGGTGGTGATTGTCCTCCATGACCTGCGCGATCTTGAAGAGCATGTTCGAGCGCTCGGCGAGTGAGGTTTTGCCCCAATCGGGCGCCGCTTTATGGGCCGCATCGAGCGCGAAATTCACGTCATCTTCATTGGAGCGCGCCACTTCGCAGATGACTTCGCCGGTCACGGGGGTGGTGTTTTCGAAATATTCGCCCGATTTCGGCGCGACGAATTCACCGCCCACAAAGTTTCCGTAGCGCGATTTATAGGGAAACTTCACATCAAGATGCGATGAGTCGAGCGCCGCAGAGGGCGCATTTTGCTGTGTATTCATGATTTTACTCCCTAGAGCGGGTCATGTGTTCTGACCCTGCTCTTCCAGCTTCGCGCTGACGGGAGAAGAAATCAAGGGTTGCGGCGGATTGTCGCACCCATTGGGGCAGGCGGCGTTAACCGTAATACTCCTCATACCAGCGCACGAAGGCGGCGATCCCCTCGTCGATCGAGGTGTTGGGGGTGAAGCCCGTGACCTTCTCCAGCGCCGCCGTGTCCGCCCAGGTCGCGGAGACATCGCCGGGCTGCATCGGCATCATATTGAGTTTCGCCTCAATCCCAGCGTGTTTTTGCAGAAGATCAATCACATCCATCAGCCGCTCCTTGCGCGAATTGCCGATGTTATAGACCTTGTAAGGGGCCCAGCTTCCGGCAGGGTCCGGGTTTTTCGCGTCAAAATCCGGGTCCGGCGCGGCGGGTTGCGGGATCAGGCGCACGATGCTTTCCACGATGTCATCGACGAAGGTGAAGTCGCGATACATATCGCCATTGTTGAAGACGTTGAGCGGCTCGCCGTCCTTCATCGCCTTCATGAAGAGATACATCGCCATATCGGGCCGCCCCCACGGGCCGTAGACCGTGAAAAACCGGAGCCCGCTCGTCGGGATATCGTAAAGCGAGCTGTAGGAATGGGCCATCAGCTCATTGGCTTTTTTCGACGCGGCATAGAGGCTTTTGGGATGGTCCACATTGTCGGAGACGGAGAAGGGCATTTTCTCATTGCCACCATAGACGGAACTTGAGGACGCATAGAGCAGATGCTTCACATCGCCATTGCGGCACCCCTCCAAGATATTGAGAAAGCCCGCGATATTGGCCTCGATATAGTCGCGCGGCGCTTTGAGCGAGTGGCGCACCCCGGCCTGCGCGGCGAGGTTGATGACATATTCGGGGTTGTCCTCGGCGAAGATCGCATCGACGGCAGCGCGGTCCGCGAGATCGGCGCGGACGGTGCGGTGGCCGTCATAGCCGTCCAAGATTTTCAGCCGGTCCTCTTTCAGCGCGACATCGTAATAACTGTTGAGATTGTCGATCCCGACCACGCGGTGCCCGTCCTCCAGGAGACGTTTGGCGAGGTGGAAGCCGATGAACCCGGCGGTGCCGGTCACGAAAATCGGGCGGGTGCTGAGGGTCTCGGGCATGGCGGCTCCTGTCGGCTGGCCCATGGCGGGCTGTGCGCTTGGTATTTCAAAGCGCCGCGCCCTTGTCTAGCGCGGGCGCGGTGTGAGGGTGTCGAGGGGCTGGAAAATCGGGCCGTCCGCCGTCTCTTGGTAATAGGCGCTGACGCCGAAACCCGCGCGGATATTCTCGGGGGTCAACACGGCGGCGGGCGGGCCGTCGGCCATGATGCGCCGCTCGCCGAGCATGACGAGCCGTGTGCAATGGCGCGCCGCGAGGCCGAGATCATGGAGCGAGGCGATGACCGCGCGGCCCCCCGTCGCCAGCCCCGCGAAACTGCGCATGGTCGCGATCTGATGCGCCGGATCAAGGCCCGCGACTGGCTCGTCGGCAATAAGGAGCGGCGTGTCCTGCGCCAGCGCGCGGGCGATCAGGGCGCGGGTTTGCTCGCCGCCCGAAAGGCGCGTCGCGGTGCGGCTGCGGAAATCCTCAAGCTGCATATGGCGGATCGCGGCGTCGATTTTGGTTTGGTCCTCGTCCGAAAGTTTCCGGCCCGCAGCGAGATAGGGGCTGCGGCCAAGGGCGACGAGGCGCTCCACGGTGACGGGCCACGCAATTTCATGGGATTGCGGCAGGAAGGCCGCTTGCTTGGCGCGGGCACGGGGCGAAAGCGCGGCAAGGGAGCTGTGGCCGTCGAAGGGGATCAGGCCAAGCGCGGCGCGCATCAGGGTCGATTTGCCCGCGCCATTGGGGCCGATAAGGCCGATGAATTCGCCCGGCGCGACGGTGAGCGAGACGTCTTTCAACACCGCCCGCTCGCGCAGGGTGACGGAGAGATTTTGGAGGGAGAGCAAACTCATAGCCCCTCCTGCCGCGTCTTGTAGATGAGGTGTAAAAAGAGCGGCGCGCCGACGAGGGCGGTGAGGACGCCGAGCTTGAGGTCTTGCCCCGGCAGGATCACCCGCACGGCGATGTCGGCGGCGAGCAGCATCACCGCGCCGCCCGCCGCGGAAGCATGGACGAGGCGGGACGGGACCGCGCCGACGAATGGGCGCAAGAAATGCGGGACGACGAGGCCGACAAAGCCGATCGCGCCCGCCACCGCCGTCGCCGCGCCAACCGCGCAGGCGGTGCCGATCACGAGGCGCAGGCGCAGGGCGGAAAGGTTCATGCCAAGCGCTTCGGCGGCGTCCTCGCCCAAGGTGAGCGCGTCGATCCCCCGCCCGAGCGAGAGGAGCAGCGCCCAGCCGAGCAGCGAGAGCGGGAGTGCGAGCCAGAGATGGATCATCGAGCGGTCCGCCAGCGAGCCCATCATCCAGAACACGATTTCATTGGCCGCAAAGGGGTTGGGCGAAAGGTTGAGGACGAGCGAGGTCAGCGCGGCGGCAAGGGCGGAGATGGCGATCCCCGCGAGGATCAGCGTGAGCGCGCCACCGCGCGGGCCGGCCAGCATCAGGATGATGCCGGTGCCGATGAGCGCGCCGATGAGCGCGGCGAGCGGCAGGCCGAGGGCGAAACTCGCGGCAAGGCCGGTATGGATGGCGAGAACCGCGCCGAGGGCGGCGGAGCCGGAGACGCCGATCAGCCCCGGTTCGGCCAGCGGGTTGCGCAGATAGCCCTGCATCGCCGCGCCCGAGAGGCCGAGGCTGACCCCGATGATCACGCCAAGCACCGCGCGCGGCAGGCGGATCTCGCGCATCACGACCGCGATTGGCCCGCCCTCCCCGGTCACGAGCGCGCGCAGGCTCTCGCCCCACCCCGCTTCCGCCGGGCCGACGCAGAGCGAGACCGCGAAGAGCAGCGCCGCCAGCGTCCAGAGCGCCGGGATCAGCCAGGGGGTGTCGCGCTGCATATCGCTCCTTTGCGGTTGGTTGGGGCGCAGAAAACCACCCCGCCCGGAGCGGGGCAAGGGGTTCCGCAGGGTTCAGCCCAGATAGTCGATGATCGGGCAATCGGGCCGCGCGTCGCCGTTGCAGGCGCGGACGAGGCTGGCGAGCGTGTCGTGAAGGGCCTGCAACTCGCGCTGTTTCTCCTCGATCTCGGTCAGGCGGTGCTTGGCGAGGCGTTTGACATCGGCGCTGGAGCGGTTCTGGTCCTGATAGAGCCCCAGAAGATCGCGACATTCCTCCACCGAAAAGCCGAAGTCGCGCGCGCGGCGCACAAAGATGAGCCGCCGGAGCGCCGCATCGCCATAACTGCGATAGCCCGCCTCGGTCCGCCCTTCGGCCTCGACCAGCCCGATATCATCGTAATAGCGCACGGTTTTGACCGGCAGCCCCGCCTCTTGCGCGACCTGAGAAATATTCATAGATATCTCCTTGACCCTCCAGTTACTGGAAGGATTAAATCATCGGGATACACAAACGCAAGAGGGCGATATGGCCAAGGATTCCGAACCCAAATACGAGCTTTACCGGATGGTGATGACGGAGCATATGTGCCCGTCCGGCCTGAAAGCGAAGGATTTTCTGGACCGTCAGGGGATTGATTTCGAAGATCACCACCTGACGAGCCGCCCCGAAGTCGATGCGTTCAAGGAAAAGCATGGGGTGGAGACGACGCCGCAGCTTCTCGTCGATGGCAAGGCGATTGGCGGCTATGAGGCGACGCTGAAATATTTTGGCAAAGAGGCCCCCAAGAAGAATGAGACCAGCTACCAGCCGGTGATCGCGCTTTTCGCGGTTGGCGCGCTGATGGCGATTGCGGTGACGTGGCTGGCCGCCGGGACGCTCGTGAGCGGCATGACCTTCCCGAAATTCATCGCGATTTCGATGGTCCTGCTCGGGCTGCAAAAGCTCAAGGATATCGAGAGCTTCTCCTCGATGTTCCTGACCTATGATTTGCTGGCGCAGCGGCAGGTCCGCTACGGCTATGTCTACCCGTTCCTTGAAACCGGCGCGGGCCTTCTGATGCTCGCGGGCGCGCTGACTTGGCTGGCCGCCCCGGTGGCGCTGGTCATTGGCGGGATCGGCGCGATCAGCGTGTTCAAGGCGGTCTATATCGACAAGCGGGAGCTGAAATGCGCCTGTGTGGGCGGCGATTCCAACGTCCCGCTCGGCTTTGTCTCGCTGACCGAGAACGTCATGATGGTCGGCATGGCGCTCTGGATGCTGACGCGAATTTTCTAAACCTCGCGGCTTGCCCTCTTAGTAGGGCAAGCCGACATAATTTTCGGCCAGTGCGGTCATCGCGGCTTCGGATTCCAGCGTGTAATCCAGCTCCGCCTGATGGACGCGCTGCACGAAGGGATCATCCTCCGCAAAGGCGTGCAGCATGGTCGTCATCCACCACGAAAACCGCTCGGCTTTCCAGACACGGGAGAGCGCGCGCTCGGAATAGGCGTCGAGCGCGGCGGTGGATTTCTCGCCGTAAAACTCCTTCAGACCCTCAAAGATGTAATGCACGTCGCTCGCGGCGAGGTTGAGGCCCTTGGCCCCTGTCGGCGGGACGATATGGGCCGCGTCGCCGCAGAGGAACAGCCGTCCGAAGCGCATCGGCTCGGCCACGAAACTGCGCAAGGGGGCGATGGATTTCTCGAAACTCGGGCCGGTTTTCATGTCATCCGCCACATTCTGCGGCAGGCGGCGGCGCAGCTCGTCCCAGAAGTCATCGTCGGACCATTGCTCGACCTTATGGCTCATCGGCACCTGAATATAATAGCGGCTGCGGGTCATGGAACGCAGCGAGCAGAGCGAGAAGCCGCGCGGGTGGCGGCCATAGATCAGCTCTTCGCGGACCGGCGGCACCTCGGCGAGAATGCCAAGCCAGCCAAAGGGATAGACACGCTCGAAGGTGCGGATCGCGTCGATCGGCACCGCGCGGCGCGAGACGCCATGATAGCCGTCGCAGCCGATGATATAGTCGCAGTCGATCCGGTGGGTCTGGCCGTCTTTCTCATAGGTCAGCCACGGCTTCTCGCTGTCGAAATCGCGGGGCGTGACATGCTCGGCGTTGTAGATGGTTTTGAGATCCGCCGCCTCGCGGGCATCCATCAGATCGCGGGTCATCTCGGTCTGGCCGTAGACGGTCACATGTTTGCCGCCGGTGAGCTGGCGCACATTGATGTCGTAGAGCTTGCCTTCCATGGCAATGTGAAAGCCGTCATGGGGCAAGCCCTCGGCCTTGAGCCGGTCGTCACAACCCGCCTGGGTCAGCAGATCGCATGTGCCCTGCTCCAGCACCCCGGCCCGGACGCGGCCCAAAATATACTCCCGATCCACCCGGTCGAGAATGACCGCCTCGACCCCGATGGTGTGGAGCAATTGCCCCAAAAGCAGCCCCGACGGACCCGACCCGATAATCGCAACCTGAACACGCATGAATATCCTCCCTTTTGACGTAAAGTCTCATAGGCTGCGCTTCTGGCAAAATATAAAATACACCGGAAAGCATAACTCTCCGGCTATAAAATTTGTGATTTTAGTGCCGGGGCATGTCCTCTGGCGGGGCCTGCCGGGCCTGCGCGGCGAGGCGGATCGGCGCGTTCGCGGCGCCGAAACCCTGATAGCCCTCGCGCTGCACGACCTCGAAGAAAAAGAGGTCATGGAACGCGCCGGTATAGAGGTGGAGATAGCGCCCGTGCTCATCCTCGTCATAGAGCAGGTTGCCCGCGCGAAGCTGGTCCACGAAGTCCGGGTCGAGCGGGAAGCGGGTTTCGAGATCGTCGTAATAGTTGCGCGGGACCGGGAGGACGTTGACGCCCGCCGCCTTAAACTGCGCCGCCACCTCGAAAATCCGGTCGGTGGAGAAGGCGATATGCTGCACCCCTGCCCCGAGATATTCGGCCATGAAGCGCGAGGAGAGCGTGCGGCGCGAGGCGCTGGTGTTGAGGCAGATGCGCAAATCGCGGTCCTCATCCTGTAGCGCGATGCTTTCCACGATGCCGTTCGGGTCCACCACATCGACCTGTGGGGTGGTCTCGAAATCGAAGAGGGAGAGATACCAGAGCCGCCAGCTCAGCATCTCGTCCGGCGACATGGATTGCGCGATATGGTCGATGCCAAGAAGCGGGCCAGCGGGCGCTTCGTCCTGCGGTTCGAACTCGATGTCCCAGACCTTGGATAGCTCCGACTGCCCATCGACGAAATGGAGAAGCGAGCCGCCGAGCCCTTTGACGGCGGGAATGTCCAGCTCCCCGGGCCCGACCGCCTGGGAATAGCTTTGCATCCGCAGCGCCTTGGCACGGTCCATCGCGGAGGCCGCATCGCCGACGCGCAGGCCCATGGTGACAACCGAAGGGCCATGCATGAGTTGGTGGGAATGGGCGAGGCCATCCGGGTCCGTGTTCAGAACGAGGTTGATCTCGCCTTGGGAAAAGCGGGTCACATCCTTGCTGCGATGCGCGCCGGAGCGGGCGAAGCCCATGGCGGTGAAGAGCGTGGTGAGCGCCTCGGCGTCGCTTTCGGAGACGGCGAATTCGATCCACTCGACCTTTTCCGGCTCGACGCGCGGCGGCATCCCGCCCGGTTTCGCCTGATCGTTGAGCCAGAGAAGCGCGCGCTCGCCATCCTCGGCGATGCGGCGCGGCGCGGCCATGCGGAACCGGTCGTTGAAAATCTCATGGCTGAGCCAGCCGTCATAGCCGGTCGCGACCACCGCCTCCATGAAGGCCCCGACGGGCAGATCGCCCTGCCCCGGAAAATTGCGGAAATGGCGCGACCATTGCAGCAGATCCATGTCCATCAGCGGCGCGTCGGCGAGTTGGACGAAGGTGATCTTGTCCGCCGGGATGGAGCGGATCTTGTCCACCGGCAGCTTGCGCGAGAGGATGTGCCAGCTGTCGAGGATGGTGCCGACATTGGGATGATCGGCGCGGCGGACGATCTCCCACGCATCGCGGTAATCATTCACATGGCGGCCCCAGGCGAGCGCTTCATAACCGATCTCAACATCGAAGCTTTTGGCGATCTCGCCGAGTTCGCGTAAGTCTTCGGCGGCCCGGTCGATCCCGCCAAGGGAGGCCGGCGAGACGCTGGAGCAGACGAGAATCCGCGAGGTGCCAAGCTCATTCATCAGGGCGAATTTGCGTTTGGCGCGCTCGAAATTGCGACTACGCTGCGGCTCGGGCATCCCTTCGAAATCGCGGAAGGGCTGGAAGGCGACGATGTCGAGCCCATGCTCGCGCACCATCTGGCCGATCTCCGCGGGGCCGCCATCATGGGCCAGCACGTCATTCTCGAAAATCTCGACCCCGTGATAACCGGCGCTGGCAATGGCGCGCAGTTTTTCGGGCAAGGTGCCGCCCATGGAGACGGTGGCAATGGCGTGTTTCATACGGTCTCCGCCTCCAGCGCGGCGCGCAATTCGGCCTCGTCAATCGCCTCGCCATGGAAGATCGCGAAGGAATTGACACCTTGGTAGAAGAACAGTTCATAGCCGGAAATGATGGTCAGCCCGGCCTTTGTTGCATCGAGGATGAAGGGGGTCTCCACCGGGGTATAGACCGCGTCGAACACCCACTCCGCGCCGCCCAGAAGCGCTGCCGGAACGGGCGTGCCGCCATAGCCGACCATGCCGACCGGGGTGCAGTTGACGAGACCCGCCGCGCCCGCGACGCCCTCGGCGATCTCGCCGGTGACGCGCACATCCGCAAGGCCCGCCGCCCGAAGATTCTCGGCCAGCGCTTCGGCTTTTTCGAGGTCCCGCTCGACGATTGTGAGGCGCTCCATGCCGAGGGTCATTAACGCGAAAGCAATCGCCTTGCCGACGCCGCCCGCCCCGATCATGCAGACCGGCCCTGGTTTGGCCTCGCCGCGCACACGGCGATAGCCGGAGATGAAGCCGGTATAGTCCGTATTGTCCCCAACCGGCCCGCTTTCGGTGAATTTCACCGTGTTGACCGCGCCGAGCGCCTTGACCTGCGGGTTCTCGACCCGGACCAGCGGCACCACCCGTTCCTTATAGGGATAGGTGACATTGAGGCCGCGATAGCCCGCCTCTTTGGCGAAGGCGAAGACCTCCTCGAAGCTCTCGCCGCGGGCATCGGGAACGAGCCTCTCATAACGCACATTGCGCCCGGTCAAGCGTCCCGCCAGCTCGTGCAAAGCTGGCGAGCGCGATGCGGCGATATTGCCGCCGATCAAACCGAGTTGGATGAGAGGTCCGTCCGTCACGTTGGGTCCTTTTTATTGGGTTTGGTCGGAATTGCGGCGCGAGAGGCCGATCCAGCGGAAGAAAGGCGTCTGGCTCAGCACCGTCAGCACCACGGCGAGCAGCAAGCAGATCGAGAGCGGGCTGGTGAAGAGCTCGCCAAAGAAGCCGCCAAGGCTGCCTTGCTCCGACAGGATCGCGCGCCGCCAGTTCTCGTCGATGAGCCGCGAGAGGATCACGCCGAGGACGATCGGGCCGACCTGATAGCCGTAATGTTTGAGGATGAAGCCGATGATCCCGAAGGCCAGCGTCCAGTAGACATCGGTGATCGAGTTGTTCACCGCATAGGCACCGGCGACGGAAAGAAGAAGGATCAGCGGGAGCAGGATGCCGCGCGGGATCTCCACGATCTTGGTGAAGAGCTTGATGCCCGTCAGGCCGAAGATCAGCAGGAAGATATTCGCCAGCACGAGGTTGCCCACCATGAAGTAGAACATCTGCGGCTGTTCGATCATCAGCATCGGACCGGGGTTGAGGCCGTGGATGAAAAGCGCACCGATGAAGATGGCGGTCACCGCATCGCCGGGGATGCCGAGCGTCAGCATCGGGATGAAGGCGCCGCCAACGGCGGAGTTGTTCGCCGCCTCGGGGGCCACGAGCCCTTCCTGTGCGCCCTGACCGAAGGGGACCGCCGGGTTCTTGGTGGTCCGCTTGGCGAGGTCATAGGAGATCAGCGCCGCAATGTCGCCGCCGACGCCCGGAAGCGCACCGACAATCGTGCCGATACCCGAGCTTTGCAGCGAGAGCGGCAGATATTTGCGGACCGAAGAGAGCGACGGCACGATCTTGTCGATCTTCTGCTTCATCGCGGCTTTGTCGATATGGCGCGTCTGGTCGAGCGCTTCGGCGACCCCGAAGAGGCCGATCATGACGGCGATGAAGGAAATACCGTTCCACAGCTCCACCCGGCCAAAGGTAAAGCGCTCTTCGGCGGTCAGCGGGTCGAGCCCGACCGCGCCGATGAGGATGCCGAAACAGGCCGCGACGACGCCCTTGGCAAGCGACTCGCCCGCGAGCGAGCCGACGAGCAGCAGCCCGAGAATGGCGAGCAGCAGATAGTCGCGCGGCTGGAAGGTCAGGGCAAATTCGGAGATGCGCGGTGCGGCGAGCGCGAGCGCGGCAATCCCGAAGAACCCGCCGACGACGGACATGACGGTGGCGATTCCGATGGCCTCGCCCGCCTTGCCCTGCTGCGCGAGCGGGTAGCCGTCCAGCGCGGTGGCGATGGCTGAGGGTGCGCCGGGAATGTTGAGCAAGATCGCCGTGCGCGAGCCGCCGTAAACGCCGCCCATGAAGATGCCCACCATCAGACAGAGCGCGTCATTCACGTCCCATGCGAAGGTGAAGGAGATGAGGATCGAGACCGCCATGGTGACGGAGAGGCCCGGAATCGCGCCCACATAAATGCCGCAGAAGGTGCCGATGGCGATCAGGCTGACGAGCCACGGATCGGTCCAGGCGGTGAAGAAATATGCAAAGCTTTCCATTACTGTGCCCCCTCTTCGGCTGCGGGTTCCGCCCCGGCGAAAAGATCGCCAATGGCCCCGAGAATTTCACGTTCCGGCACGATGCCTTCGGGCAAAATGACCTGAAAGATCACGCGGAACAGGATATAGATGACCGCCAGCGAGCCCGCCGCGAGCAGCACGGTGAAGCCCCAACCGCCGCGATAGAGCATCTTGGTGCCGATCACGAGGAAGAGAAAGGAGGAAAGGATGAAGCCGAGCGGGACGAGCGCCACCGCATAGGCGATCACCAGCAAGGTGAAGAGAACGATGGGGCGTGTCACCAGAGGTTGCGTGTCGTGATTGACCCGCTTGCCCGCATCGCCAATCACCACGATCAGCGCGGCGATCACCATCACCGCCGCCGCCGCCATCGGCACCGCACCGGCAGAACTCATTGATTCAAAACCGGAGATGGCCCAGCTTTGCCACAAAAGCAGCACCGAAATGGCCAGGACGATCAGGCCGAAGAGGCCCTCCCCCGGCGCTTTGCTGCGATGTTCATGAAGATCCATTTTATCCTCCCCCGCGGCGCTCTGACGGCGCCATATTCAGGATAAGGCGCGGGCCATGAGCGGCCCGCGCGATGTTTGGCTTATTCGGGCTTCGGAATGTCGAATTCCTCCGGCGAGACTTTCGCCAGACCCGCTTCGTCAATCAGCCAGGCGGTGGTGGACTGCCACTGATTGAGGAATTCGCGGGCCTCGTCGCCCGAGAGATCCATCAGCTCATAGCCGCGGTTTTCCAGAAGGGTCTGGAATTCCTCCGCCTGCGCGCCCGCATGGAACGCTTCGGTCAGCTTGGCGACCGCCTCATCTGGGGTGCCGTTCTTGGTAAAGACGCCGAAGAACGGGCCCCAAGGCAGATATTTGCCAAATTCCGGGTGGGTATCGACGATGGCGGGCGTGTCGGGCAGCACTTCATTGGCTTCGGGCTCAAACACCACCAGCGGCTTCATGCGGCCGGCCTTGATGTTCTCGATCGCCGCGCCAAGCACCGCCGGCATCACGTCGATCGCGCCGCCCATCAGCGCGGTGAGCGCCGGGCCGTCGCCATCATAAGGCACGGTGGTCACGTCCACGCCTTCGATCTGCGTCGTGATCATCGCCGAGACAACCGAAGCGAGACCGCCCGGACCGGTCGATCCGAAGCGCACCTCGCCCGGATTTTCCTGAATATAGGCAATCAGTTCTTCGAAGGTGTTATAGGGCGCATCCGGCGCTGCGACGAGCATTGGCACACCGCGGGCGAGGATGTTGATCGGCACGAAATCGTTGTAATCGACATCGCCGAGGCCCATCACCTTATAGATCTGCGGGTTCTCTGCGCCCATCAGAAGCGTGTAGCCATCGGCCTGCTGGGTCATCGCAAATTTGGTGGCAATCGCGCCGACGCCGCCCGTGCGGTTGGTCAGAACGATATCCTCGCCCAGCACTTCTTCGGCGAAGGGCGAGACCGCGCGCATCACCGTGTCGGTCGAGCCGCCCGCGCCCCACTGAATGATCCCCTGAATGGTCTTTTCGGGATATTCGGCAAGCGCCGGTGTGGCGAGCACAAGCGCCATCGCGGCGCTGGTCAGAAAGGTTTTCATGGTTTGATCTCCCTTATGGTTTATGGGGATTCTTCGCCCCCATCTCCGTCATCATACGGTATGTTAACCAATACCGTTATGAATCAAATCGAAGGATCAGTAACATGATGTTAATGCCCTGATCCCTCCCAAGGGCGGCTTGCGACCGCCTTCTTGAGCTCCTTTTGCAGCATATCCTGCGCCGTTTCGGCGTAGGAGGACAGCGGCTGGTTCTTCCGCGTCAGCGTGTAAATTGTAATTTCAGCATGTTCTTCCAACGGGATGCGCGTCAACCCCGGCATATAGACCCCCGCCACGGAGAACTCGTCGATCACCGCAACGCCGAGGCCGTGGCGCACGAGGCTGACCACAGTTTGTGCAAAGCGCGCGCGGATGGAGAGGACATAGTCCAGCCCGGCATCCCGAAACGGTTTGGCCATCACCGCGCCGTAAGGGTCTTCGGGCGGCACGCCAATGAGCGGCTCGCGGGCAAGTTCGGTGATCGAAAGGCTCTTGCGCGATGCCAGCGGATGCTCATCCGGCACGACGGCGATCAGCTTACCCCGCCCGATCTCGGTGGAGACAAGCGAGGCGTGTTCGTAATCGTAACTCATCGCGACCAGCTCGCCCCGGTCGAGCAGCAGATAATCCACCGCCTCTTCGAGCTTCAGAATATTGAGGTCGATCCTGAGTTCGGGGAAGCGCTTGCGCAGATTGACGCAGGACCGCGCCACCATGAACTGCGCGACGGACGGCACGGAGCCGAAGGCGAGCAGCCCCGATTTGCCGGATTTGAGGTCACTCAGCGCGGCCTCCAGCCCGTCCATCTTGCCGAAGACTTCGTTGATCTGGTCGAACACCCGCCGCGCTTCAGGGGCGGGCAGGAAGGCGCCGGATTTGCGTTCAAAGAGCCGCAGGCCGAGCGATTCCTCCGCATGTTTGATCATCCGGCTGATCCCCGGCCCGGTGGTGTTGAGATGCCGCGCCGCGCCTGCGATGGATCCCGCGATCATCACAGCGCGGATCACCTCGATCTGCCGGAGCGTCAGCGCAGACATCACCCGCCTCCCGGCACGAGCAGCCAGAGAAGCGCGGTGAGGGTGACGAAGGACAGGATCGTCATAGCGAACAGCGTGACCGAGGCGCGGCCCGCCTCCCCGTAGCGCTGCGCGAGAATGGGATAGATGGTCACGGTCGGCATCCCGGCATAGAGGATCATCGCGCGGACCATGTCCCCGTCGCCAACCGGCAGGCCGATCAGCCCGACCAAAAGGATCGCCAGCGCCGCCAGCAGCGGGTGCAGCATCAATTTGCCGAAGACGACGGGCAGCACCTTGGACGAGAAAGAGCTGATCGGAAGCGTCGCCAGTGTGCCGCCGATGAAGAAGAGCGAGACGGCGACGGAGCTATTGCCGAGAAATTCCGCAGGCCGGGCGATGATTGCGGGCGGTGTGATGGAGATGAGCGCGAGGATCAGCGAGACGATCAGCGTCATCACAATGGGGATCATCAGCACGCGGGCGAAGATCCGGCCCAGCACTTTGAGCCCGCGCGCGCTGTCGGACGCGCGTTCGGCCATGAAGAGCGTCAGCGGGATCACGACGAGATTGTCGATGATGAAATGGAGCGCCAGCGCCGGTGCCGCCACATCGGGAAACACCATGATGACAATGGCATAGCCGATAAAGCCACTATTGGCGCAGGAGATGCCCATGCCCTGGAAACTCGCCGCGAGATCGGTCATCCCGGCGCGGCGCGAGCCGAGATAGGCGATGGCGAAGGCCGCGACGCTCGCCGCGCCGTAGGCGAGAAGGTAACCAAGATTCAGCACTTCGCTGAGATCGCGGCTGGTCAACGTGCTGAAGATCAGCGCGGGAAGGGCGAAGTTGAGGACGTAGCGGCCAAGAATGGGCATGTCCTCGCCCTTGAAGAGCCCGCGTTTGACGGAGAAAAAGCCGAGGCCGATCAGCACGAAAACGGCACCGGAGACCGAGAGAACCGCGCCCATCTCAGCCAAGCCTGATGTCGAGCAGCGCGGGTTTGCGGTCCTCGCGGCAGATTTTGAGGGCGCGGGCGAGCGCATCCGGCAGCGCATCCGCCGCGTCCACCGCTTCGGCCCAGCACCGGCTGGCGGCAGCGGTCTGGGTGAAGTCCGGCACCGGCTCAAGGCTGGTGAGCGGCATCCGGTTCGCCTTCGCGGCGTGGCCATCCGGGTAAAGATCCGTCACCGAGCGGCGCACCGCGCCCCATTCGCCATTGTTGAGAATGAGGATCAGGAGCGGCAGGTTCAGCGCCTCGGCGATCTGGTGACAGGCGGTCGGGTTCGAGAAGATGTAGGAGCCATCCCCCATGCTCGCGACGATGAGCCGGTCCGGTTCCGCGAGTTGCGCGCCGAGCGCCGCCGGGAAACACCAGCCGAGCCCGCCCGCATGGGGTTCCTGAAACCAGCTTTTCGGCTCGCGGCGAAGGAGCGGCGCGAGCGGGACGCCAAGTTCCGAAAAGACGCTGGAGGGGATGGTGTCCAGCGCTTCACCGAGGCGGAGGCTGACCAGTTCCTTGGTCAGCTTGCCGCTTTCGGCGTGGCTTTTTGTGGCTTCGCGCCATGTCGCGGAGATCTGGGCGAGCGCCTTGGCGCGGGCGGTGTGGGCCTCCCCCGCCCCGATCGCGTCCATCGCGGCGATGAGCGCCGGGAGCGTGTCCGCGCTCTCGCCCGCAATGGCGAGATCGCAGTGGAAATTGCGCACGGGATAGCGGGAAAAGAGCGGGTCCGGTCCCATCTGGATGACCTTGGCGCCGTCTTTCAGCTTGTGCTGATCGGGCCACCATGGGGCGAGGCAATCGAGGACCAGCACCACGTCGGCCTTGGCCATCGCCGGGCCTGGGTCCGGCCCGATATGGCAGGGATGGTCGGTCGGGATCGCGAGATGGGTCGCCCACCATGAACAGACCGCGATTCCCCAGCGGTGCGCCCAGTCAGAGAAAGCCGCGAAACTCGCGGCATCCCCGGCACCGCGCTGTGCGATGACAAGCGGATGGTCGGCCTCGGCCAGCAAACGCGCGGCCGCGGCGAGCGACGCCGGGTCGGGTGCGATCCGGGTCGGGGCCATCGTGGCGGGCTCGGTCAGCGGCGCTGCCGGGCAGTCCTCGCACAGGACTTCGCGGGGGAGCGAGAGATAGACGGGGCCCTTGGGTGTGGAGTCCGCAATCGCCAGCCCCCGGTCGATCAGCACGCCCGTTTGCTCGGGGAATTTCAGCTCATAATCCCATTTCACCGCCTCGCGGATGAGGGCGGTCTGATCGCGCATTTCCTGCCCCCAACCGATGGGAACGGTGCGCGCACCGAACCGGTCCGCCTCGGTGACGGGGGTGCGGCCCGACATGACGATCATCGGCACATGCTCGCAGGCCGCGTTGATCGCGCCGATGGAGCCGTTTGCCAGCCCCACATTGGTGTGCAGCATCACCGCCTGCGCCGCGCCCGACATGAGGTAGAACCCATGCGCCATGCCCATGGCGGCGTGTTCATGCGGCATGACAATCGCTTCGGGGAGCGGCACGCCGGAGGCTTCGGCTTCGGCCAGCCCTTCGATAATCGGCGGGAAATCCGTCCCCGAATTGGCAAAGACATAGCGCACCCCAAGTGCGCCGAGCCGCGTGAAAATCGCGGCTCCGGCTGTGGTTGTCGACATCTAGCCCCCCAATATCCGTGGCAGGATCAGCACGATCACCGGGAACATGAGCAGCAGCGCCACCCGGAACATCTCGGCGATGAAGAAGGGCAGAACGCCTTTGAAGGTCTCCAGCATCGGCGTGTCGGGATCGAGGGCGGAGATGACGAAGACGTTCATGCCCACGGGGGGCGTGATCAACCCTAACTCCACAACTATGAGCGCCAGGATCCCAAACCAGATTTTCAGATCCTCGGTGGACATGCCGTAGCCAGACCCTTCCGCGCCCTGGTAAATCCCGCCATTCACTTCGAGCAGCACCGGCCAGAAGAAGGGGATGACGAGCAGGATCATCGAGAGCGAGTCCATCAGGCAGCCGAGCAGGATCAGCGCGAAGAGCAGCAGGATCATCACACCCATGGGCGACAGACCACTGGTCGCGACCCATTCGGCGGCGGCTTGCGGCACGCCCGCGCGGGACATGAAAATCTTGAGCAGTTCCGCGCCAAGCAGGATCAGGTAGATCATGCCCGTGGTGCCGGCGGTCTCCAGAAAGCTTTCGCGAATATCGCTGCGCCCGAGTTTGCCGCGCACAAAGCCGAAGATGGCAACGAGGAACACGCCAATCGCGGCGGCGGGTGTCGGGTTGTAAAAGCCCGCATAGATGCCGCCGATCACGATGCCGAAGACCGCGAGGACCGGGATCACGCCGCGGGTTGCTTCCCAGAATTCTTCGCGCGAGCTGGCCCCATGGGCGGGGCCGGATTCGGGGAAGATCCAGACATAGACCGCGATGGCCAGCAGGAAGAGGATCACCGCGAGGATGCCGGGAATGAAGGCCGCCATGAACATGGTGACGATATTGGCCTCGACGATCACCGCGTAGATGATGAGCACCACCGAGGGCGGAATGAGGATGCCCAGCACCCCGCCCGCCGCGACCGAGCCGGTCGAGAGCGCGCCGGAATAGTTGTAGCGTTTGAGCTCCGGCAGGGCGACTTTGCCCATGGTAGAGGCGGTGGCGAGCGACGAGCCGCAGACCGCGCCGAAGCCCGCGCAGCCCGCAATCGCCGCCATGGCCGTGCCGCCGCGCATCCAGCCAAGCCAGGCATTGGCGGCGCGGAAGAGGTCTTTGGACAGCCCCGTTTTTGTCGCGAGCGCCCCCATCAGGATGAACATCGGCACGACGGAGAGGTCGTAGATGGAGAACTGGCCGTAAGCGAGCGTCTTGAGCTGCGAGAGGAAGACGGAGGGGCCGTTGATCAGCACCGTGCCCCCTGCCCCGACGATGATCATCGCATAGGCAATCGGCATCCGGATCACGATCAGCGCGATGAGGAGGCCGAGCCCGAGAAGGCCAAGGGTAATCGGGTCACTCAACATGGCTGTCTCCGCGCGTGTTGTCGTAAATGGTGAGCAGCGCGGCGAGGCCGAGAAGCGCGATGGAGATCAGGATCGGGATATAGGCGAGCCAGATCGGGAGCTGGAGGATCGCGGTTGTCGCGTTATAGGCTTTCTGGTCGAGCATCCCAAAGGTCATGCGCCAGATCAGCAGCCCCGCGAAAATGAGCGCGACGACCCCGGCAATGGCGGTGAGAAACCGGAGCGTGCCCGGCCCGGCCTTGGAGGTGAAAATATCCGCCGTGACGTTCTCGTCCATGAGCTGCGTGTAGGGCAGGAACATGAAGGCGGCGATGGCGATGAAGACTTCGGTGAGTTCGAAGTCCCCGGCGAAACTCATGCCGATCAGCGGCGCAATGACCGCCCAGACATTGACCAGCACGATCCCGATCAGGATCGCGCCGCCCAGAAGCGCCCAGCCGGTGATAAGCTGCCGAAGCAGGCCAAAGGGCCTGCGCCGGGTGATCTCGTTTGTCATTGGGCGGCCTCGGCTTCCTCAGCGGGGGCCTCTTCAGCCGGGGTCTCTGTCGCAGCGGCGTCATCGGCAGGAGCCTCCTCAGCCGCTGCATCGCCTGCGCCCGCATGGGCTTCGGTCGCCGCAATCGCCTTTTCGACCAGCGCCGCGCCGTCAAAGCCCGCGCCGGAGACCTCTTCCACCCAGCGATCCCGCACCGGGGCAATCGCATCGCGGAACGCGGCGGTTTCCTCTTCGGTGAGCGTCACATGGGTGTTGCCATTCTCAACCGCGAGCGCAATGCCGCGCTCATCCACATCGCGCCAGATCTGCCCGACCTCGGCCAGCCAGTCCTCGTCGGACGCATCGCGGAAGGCCTGTTTCACATCGTCAGGCAGGCTGTCCCATTTCGCCTTGTTCATGGAAACCTGGAAGATCGAGGTACCGAAACGCTCCTTGTTCACGCCCTCGATCTGGTAATCGGTCTGCTCGAAGATCTTGAGTGGCGCGATGATCTCCCACGGGATAAACGCCCCATCAACCACGCCTTTTTGCAGCGATTGCGGCAGATCCGGCACCGGCATCGAGATCGGCGTCGCGCCGAGCGCTTCGATCACCCACCCGCCAGAGCGGGTCGGGATGCGCATTTTCGCGCCCGCCAGATCCTCGGGGCTGCGGACTTCCTGATCGCGCATATGGATCGCCTGACCCGCATGGGCGTGCAGGAACATCACCTCAAGCCCGCGATAATCCTCCGCCAGATCGCTCTCGAAGAGATCCTTCATGGCCAGATTGGTCGCCGCCGGATCGTTCACGAAGACGCCGGGCAGCTCGAACACCTCGCTGCGCGGGAACTGCCCCGCCGTGTAGCCATTGAGCGCCCAGACGAGATCGACCACTCCGTCCCGCGCCTGCTGGACCAGCTCCGGCGGACGCCCGCCAAGTGTCATGTTCGGGAACACTTCGATGGCGACCTTGCCGCCCGACAGCTCCTCGACCCGCTCGGCCCAAGGCACGATCATGTCCGTATGCGCCGGCGCCTGCGCGCTCAGGAAGTGGTGGAATTTGAACTGGAATTCCTGCGCCGAAGCGCCCGATGCAGCCAGAGCCGCGATGGCGGTAAGTGTTTTGATATATTTCATGTTTTCCTCCCAGAAAGCCCGCTTCAGAACGGGTAATGTTGCGCCGGATCTTCAATGGTAATCCAGCGTGTAATGGTAAACTCGTCGATCCCGGCCCGCCCGCCGAAGCGGCCATAGCCGGAGCTTTTCACGCCGCCGAAGGGCATTTGCGGCTCGTCGGCCACGGTCGGGCCGTTGATGTGGCAAATGCCGGTCTCGATCTGCTGCGCGACGGCCATGGCGCGGCGGATATCCTGGCTGAACACCGCGCCCGAAAGGCCATATTCGGTATCGTTGGCGACCCGGATCGCCTCCTCTTCGCTCGCCACCCGGATGATGGGTTTGACAGGGCCGAAGCTTTCCTCGCGGTAAATCCGCATCTCGGGCGTGACATTGTCGAGCAGGGTCGCCGGAACAATCGCGCCGTCCCGCGCGCCGCCCGCCACTTGCTTTGCGTCCTTGGCGGTCGCGTCGGCAATGAGATCGTCCATCTTCTCGGCGGCGTCTTTGGTGACCAGCGCGCCCAGCACGACATGGCCGCGCGGATCGCCTGCGGGTAGCTCATTGGCGCGTTTCGCGAGTTTCTCGACAAAGGCATCGGCAACCGCTTCGTGGACGATGATCCGCTCCGTGGACATGCAGATTTGCCCTTGGTTCATGAAGGCCCCGAAAATCGCGGCATTCACTGCACCGTCGAGATCGGCGTCGTCCAGCACCACGAAAGGCGCTTTGCCGCCAAGCTCCAAGAGCGCGGGTTTCAGCCCTTCCGCCGCCTTTTGCGCGATGATCTTGCCGACCTTCGTGGAGCCGGTGAAATTCACATGTTTGACCTCGGGCGCGGCGATGAGGGCCGCGACGATCTCAGCGGCATCCTCTGGCGCATTGGTCAGCACATTGACGACGCCGGGCGGGAAGCCCGCCTCTTCAAACACCGTGCCGATGAGCCGGTGCGTCGCCGGGCACATTTCGGACGCTTTGAGGATCACCGTGTTCCCGGTCGCCAACGCCATCGCGAGGGCGCGGGTGCCAAGGATCACCGGCGCATTCCACGGCGCGATCCCAAGGCACACGCCATGCGGGCGGCGCGTCGCCATCGCCATGCTGCCGGGCTTGTCGCTGGGGATGATCTCGCCCGACACCTGCGTCGTCGCGCCCGCCGCTTCGCGCAGCATATTGGCCGCGAGCATGACGTTGAACCCCGCCCAAGGGCCGGTTGCGCCGGTCTCGGCGATCATCAGCTGGGTGAAATCACCCGCCTTGCTTTCCATCACCTCGGCGGCTTTCAGGAGCAGCGCGCGGCGCGGACCGGGACCCATTTGGGACCACTCCGCAAACGCCGTATGCGCGGCCTGAACCGCGTCCTCAACGTCTTTCACTGTGGCTTTCGGCGCTGTGGTCGCGACCTCGCCCGTCACCGGATCGACCCGCTCGAACCCCTCGCCAGACCGGGCCTCCCCCCCGATCAACATATCTATCTTCATTTAGTCCTCCCTGAATTCGGCCGCGAACCTCCGCGCCATTGTGGCCGCCGCGCCCGTGACGCGCAGCGGATTGTTCGTCAGATCGCCAATGTCGAGACTGGCGAGACCCTGATCGGATTTGAGCGCCGCCTTCACCGCCGCCTGCGCGTCGGTGCGCGGCATAGTTTGCGCCAGTTGGAACGTCGCGGCTTCGGCGTAAGGGCCGTCCCCGGCGGCGGCGAGATTGGCCAGCATCGTCTCGGGCTTCGGCGTCAACACGGCGAGCAGATCGCCAAGCCGGGCGAGCGCCGCGCCGGAGGCCACTGCGATCTGCCGCAGCACCGCCCATTCCTCGGCCCAGGCCGCGCCGTCGCGCTGGCCGCCATGGAGCATGGCATCGAACATGCCGCCCTGAAGCCGCGCCGTGCTGCGGGCGAGCGTGATGAGCGCTTCGGCCAGAACGGGGTTGGATTTATGCGGCATGGTGGACGAGCCACCGCCTGCGAAACTGACTTCATTCACACCGCTTTGCGCGAGCAGGATCGCGTCGGTCCCGATCTTCCCGATACTCCCCGCGAGCAAGGTCAGCGCCGCGCCGCATTCGGCCATGGTGCCGCGATCGGCATGCCACGGGATCTCGGCGGTTTTGAGGCCAAGCGTGTCCGCCATCTTCGCGCGGACCTCGCCAGCCTTCTCGCCAATCGCCGCATCCGTGCCCGCCGCGCCGTGGAGCGAGACGCGCAGAAGCTGCGGGCGCAGCGCTTTGAGCCGTCCGCGCGCCGCGTAGAGCGCTTGCCCCCAGACGGCGACCCATGCGCCGAAGGTGGTGGGCGTGGCGATCTGGCTGCGGGTGCGGGCCGCCATCGGGATCTCCGCGCCCTCTTCGGCGATCTCTGCCAGCCTTTTCATAGCCTTGGAAAGCCGCGCGTCCAGCAAGTCCAGCACTTTGCCAAGCTGAATGACCGTCGCCGTGTCCACAATATCCTGCGAGGTCGCGCCCCAATGCAAATAGGCCGATGCCTCGGGCGAGAGGTTTTTGCGCAATTCCGCAAGCAGCGCCGGGATCGGCACCCCGTCCCGCGCCGCGCCTTCGCTCAGCGCCGCGGGCGACACCTCAAGCCCGCGCAATTCCTGCGCCAGCGCCGCGCCCGCCTCCGCCGGGATCACGCCGCAGGCGCCTTCCGCCTCGGCCAATGCCGCTTCGACCTCGATCATCGCGCCGACCAGCGCCGCATCATCAAGAAGCCCGCGGATCTCGCCATCGCTGAAGAGATCCGCCCAAAGCGCGCTATCGGCCAGCGAAATACTCACACGCCCTCCAGTGCCAGAAGGCGGCGGGCGGTTTTCCAGTCGGCCACTTCCCGGCCCGCTTTTTCGCAAAGCTCGACGGTGCGTTTGACCAGCGCGGCGTTGGACGGCGCGAGCGTGTCCTTGTCGATCCGCACATTGTCCTCAAGGCCGGTGCGGCAATGCCCGCCAGTCTCAATGCACCATTCGTTCAGCGTAGCCTGATGCGGGCCGATCCCGGCGGCGCACCATGTGGTTTCGGGCAAAATCCGCTCGCGAGTCTGGCGGTAGAAATCGAACACCTCGCGGTCCACCGGCATCGCGTTTTTCACGCCCATGACGAACTGCACATGGACATTCGCCGGAAGCCGCCCGTCCGCCACCATCTTCGCCGCCTGGAAAAGATGCGACAGATCAAAGGCTTCGATCTCGGGACGGACGTTGTATTGCTTCATCTCGCTGGCGAGCCAATCCACCAGATCCGGCGGATTTTCGTAAACCCGCGTCGGGAAATTGTTGGACCCGACGGAGAGCGACGCCATGTCGGGCGAAAGCGGCAGCATCCCGCCGCGCGCCTCGCCCGCACCGGAGCGCCCGCCGGTTGAGAGCTGGATGATCATGCCGGGGCAATGTTCCTTGATCCCCTCGACCAGCCGCGCGAATTTCTCGGGATCGGAACTTGGGCTCTGATCGTCATTGCGCACATGGCAATGGGCGATGGTCGCGCCCGCCTCGAAGCTTTCCTGAATGCTCTCCACCTGCTCCGAAATCGTGATCGGAATCGCCGGATTGTTCGCCTTGCGCCCGACCGAGCCGGTGATGGCCACACAGATGATACAGGGGTCAAATTCGCTCATGATGCGTCCTTAAATGTCGAAAAACACGGTCTCTTTCGGACCCTGAAGATAGATATCGTGATGGTAGCCCTCGTCGGATTTTTCGGCCACCAGCGTCGCGATCCGGGTCTTATGCTCGATCCGCGCGAGAAGCGGGTCGGCGGACAGATCATCCTCGGGGAAATAGACCCGCGTCGACAGCCCCGTATTCACACCGCGCGCGACGATCCAGAGATTGAGATGCGGCGGCTCGGTGCTGCCATCGCCGCGGTCAATCGCGCCGGGTTTGATGGTTTCCAGCCGGAAAATCCCGCTGTCGAAATCCGCCGAGCGGCGGGCAAAACCGGTCACTTTCGGGTCCGCCCCCTCCTGCCCCGGATAGCGTCCTTCAGCATCGGCCTGCCAGATCTCGACCAGCACGTCTTTCAGCTCCATTCCGGCCCCGTCGATCACGCGGAAGGTCAGCACGATTTCCTCGCCCTTCGCCCCCGCCTCAAAGGTCGTTTTGCCGACCGACTCGTAAGGCACGGGATCGAGACCGGCATAGTCCGGCGCGGTGCCGATATGCACGTAAGGCCCCGCCGTTTGCGACGGCGTCACCGGCAGAGTGTCAAGTTTCTGAACCATTTAGAGACCCTCCCGGTGGTTTTCGAAGAATGTCGCGCGGCGGCCCCGCAAGACAATGTCAAATTTGTAAGCAATCGAATCCATCGGCTTGGTCTGGCCCATATCGAGCGCCGCGACGAGACGGCCAAGCGCCTCCTTATCCGGGATCGTATTGGCAATCGGGCAAAGCGGGATCAGCGGATCGCCCTCGAAATAAAGCTGCGTGATCAGGCGCTGACCGAAAGCGTGGCCGAAGACCGAGAAGTGGATATGTGCCGGGCGCCAGTCATTCGTCCCGTTCGGCCACGGATAGGCGCCGGGCTTGATCGTGCGGAAGACGTAAGAGCCATCCTCGCCCGTGATCGTCCGCCCGCAGCCGCCGAAATTCGGGTCGAGCGCGGCGAGATAGCCGTCTTTTTTGTGGCGGTAACGCCCGCCCGCATTGGCCTGCCAGATCTCGATCAGCGCGCCGGGAATGCCCTTACCGTTCTCATCGAGGAGCCGGCCATGAACCAAAATCCGCTCGCCAATCGCGGACTCGCCGGATTGGGCCCAGTTGATGATGAGATCGTTGTCATGCTCGCCAATAATGTCGTGGCCAAAGGTCGGCCCGGTCTCTTCGCTCGGCCCGCTCGGGAACGAGATCATCGCCTTTTGCGGCGACCGAAGCACGCTGGTTTTATAGGCTGGCGTAAACGCTGGCGGGTTGAGCCCCAGCGGACGTTCGATCAATCCTCCGCTCATGTGTCCATCTCCTCCAAGGTGTCCTTGATGATTTTGATCGCGTGATTGGCGCGCGGCACCCCGGCATAGACCGCGACATGCAGCATCGCCTCGCGCAGATCTTCCGGGGTCGCGCCCGTATTGGCCGTCGCCCGCGTATGCATGGCGACCTCGTCGAAATTGCCCAAGGCGGCGAGCAGCGCGATGGTCACGATGGAGCGCTCGCGGTGGGTCAGCTGGTCCCGCGACCAGACGGACCCCCACGCCCCTTCCGTGATAAACTCCTGAAACGGCTGGTCAAAATCGGTCTTGGCCGCTTCCGCCCGGTCCACATGCGCATCGCCCAGAACCGCGCGGCGCGTGGCCATCCCTTGCTCAAAACGCTCAGACATTGGGCAACTCCTTGATGAAGGTTGTAACGAAAGCGGCGACTTTTTCCGGGGCCTCGATGGCCGGGATATGACCCGTCTCGTCGATCAGCTTGTATTGACTACCAGAAATGAGATCCGCCGTGCTTTGCACCAGATCCGGCGGGGTCGAGCCATCATGGCCGCCCGCGATCAGCATAACCGGCAGGTCAAGCTTCTGGGTGCTTTCGGTCAAATCCGCGCCCGAAATCGCATGGCCGCAGCCCGCATAACCTGCCGGGGACTGGCGCGAGAGCATGTTGGACCAAAGCTGGTGGTGATTTCCGTTAACGAAGTCCGGCGAAAACCAGCGTTCCATAATGCCGGGAGCCATCGCCGCCAGCCCGTCCGTGTGGACCTGATCAATCCGCTCAGCCCACATCTCGGGCGTGCCGATCTTGGCTGCCGTGTTCGAGAGGATCAGCGCGCGGCACAACTCCGGCCGCGTCGCCGCCAGTTTCTGCGCGATCATGCCCCCGATGGAACAGCCGAGAATCACAGCATTTTTAATATTGAGATGATCGAGCAGCGCCGCCGCATCTTCGGTCAGCCCGGCCATGGTATAGGCCCCCTCCGGCGCATCGCTGACCCCATGGCCGCGCTTGTCATAGCGAAGGAAACGATAGTCCGGGAGCGCGTCCACGACCGAATCCCACATCCGCAGATCGGTCCCAAGAGAGTTAATGGCGAGGATCACCGGCGCATCTGCAGGCCCGTCTTCGCGGTAATGCATCGCCCCCCAATCGCGTGAAATGGCTTTCATGGAATCCTCCCTGCGAATGATCATTCCATAATATTTACCTTGCGTGAAATATAAAATGGGGGGAAACGTATAACCATATGACTATGCATCCCGGCATCAAACTCCGCCATATCCGCGCCTTCCTCGACGTCGCCGCCGAGGGGACCGTCACCGGCGCGGCGCGGCGGCAGGGCATTTCGCAGCCCGCGCTCTCCAAAACCATTTCGGAACTCGAAACCCTGCTGGATCAATCGCTCTTCACCCGGCAAGGACGGCGGCTTGCGCTGAGCCGCGCCGGCGAGATGTTCCACCGCCACGCACTCAGCGCCGTCGACAGCCTCAACGCCGGTGCCGCCGCGCTGCAAGGCGGCGCGCCCGCGGGCCGCATCGCCGTCGGCGTGCTACCCACGGTCGCCACCAGCTTTTTCCCCCGCGCCGTTCTCGATTTCCACGCGCTTCGCCCCGACTGCCGGGTGCGCGTGATGACCGGCCCGAACGCCTTCCTGATCGACCGCCTCCGCGCCCGCGCCATTGATTTCATGGTCGGCCGCCTGCCCGATGGCGCGAGTATGGACGGCCTCAGCTTCAGCCATCTCTACGAAGACGATGTGGTCCTCTGCGCCCGCGCCGGCCACCCCATGCTCGGCGCGCCGATCAGCGAAATCCTCCGGCACGCGCCGCTCGTGCTGCCCCCCAAAGGCGCGATCATCCGCAACATCGTTGGCCAATTCCTCCACGCCCAAGGCCTCGCCGGACTGCAACCGGCTTTCGAGACCGTCTCCCTCGCCTTCGGCCGCAGCCTCCTGCTGCAATCCGACGCCGTCTGGTTCATCTCCCGCGGCGTCGTCGCCCACGAAGTCGATATAGGCGAGCTCGTCACCATCGACACCGGCGCCCAATTTCTCTCCGGCGCGGTCGGATTGACGCAACTCCAATCCGCCGAGTTCGAAGGCGACGCAGCGCTGCTCATCGAGATTTTGAAGGGGCACGCAAGCGGCGCGCGGGTGAAGCGTTAGGCGCAAAATGCGCGTTTATGATAAAGTTCGGAATCTTAACGCCAGCTAGGCAGAGAAACGGAAAAACAGGAAACGTTTCGACGCGAGATCCCCGCACCTAAAATTATCCAATATTTTCAATAATTTAAATGGTGCCCGGGGGCGGAATCGAACCACCGACACGAGGATTTTCAATCCACTGCTCTACCCCTGAGCTACCCGGGCACGGGTGACGCTTGGCGTCGGGTGAGCGGTTTCTAGGCCACTGCGGCGGGACTGTCCAGAGCGTTTTCGCTCTTTTTTAGTCCTCGTCCTGCGGCAGCATCACCGCGTCGCTCGGGGCCTCGTCGGTTTCCACGCGGTAGCTGCCCGTCAGCCAGCGGCCGAGATCCACATCGGCGCAGCGTTTGGAGCAGAAGGGGCGGTATTTTTCCGCCTCTTGCGGCACGGTTTTACGGCAGATCGGGCAGCGCATCAGAGCAGCTCCGAGAGGGGGCGGCGTTCGCGTTTGCGCTGGAGTTCCAAGAGGCCGAGGGGGGTCCAGCCGGCGATGACCGTATCGATCCCGTCGGCTTTGAGCGCGGCGCGGAGTTCGCCCTCGATTTTCGAGCGGTCCCGTTTGGCGAGCGGCGCGAAATCCACCGTGACCACCCCGCCAAGCCCGCGCAGGCGCAATTGGCGCGGCAGGTTGCGGGCGGCGGCGAGATTGGCCTTGAGGGTCGCGGCGGGCGAGAAATCCCCGCCGGTGTTCACATCGACGGCGGTGAGCGCGCGGGTCGGCTGAATCTCCATCCAGGCTTCGGTGCCAATCTGCGCGCGCGCGGTTTCCAGCGCGGCGATGGCGGACCAGACATCAGCGGTCTCGAAGGTGCCTTCGCCCTCTTCCACCCGCTCGGGGGACGGCTCGGTCCAGTCGCGCCAGGCGGTCAGCACAGCATCGGGCGCTTCGACCAGCAGCGACGGTTCGCTGGCCTGATCCTGCATCACAGCCTCGGCGAGATCACGCATGGCGAAGATGTCTTCGGCCAGCGCCTCACTGTCCGCGCCATCGGAGGCGGAGCGCAGGATGAGGCCGAAATCACTGCCTTCCATGCCTTCGTGACCCAGCTCCAAGAGACGGTCGCGCTCGGCTTCGTCCTTGATTTTGCGGGCAATATTAATGCCGGGCGCATGAGGCGTGACGATGGCATAGCGCGATTTGAAAAGCGGGCGCGGCGTAACCGCTTGCGCCTTACCGGGCTCTGCATGGGTGGTGATCTGCACGGTCACCATATCGCCCTGCGCCATGCCTTTCGCTTCCTTCAGAAAGGCCGATTGCCCGTCCGGAAGGCGCAGCATCGCGCCGCCCATGCCTTTGACGAGACGGTCCACCTTGCCGCGATAGATCGCGCCGATCTGCGGGGTGTCGTCCTTGGAATCGACCAGCAGATCCTCCAGCACCGTGCCGCGCATCCGGGCGACAATGGCCCGGCCATCGGGAAGTTCGTCAATGAGAACGCGCCACATAGCCCGCTCCTTTCAATAGGTTCAGCGTCTCGACCATCGGCAGGCCGACGACATTGGTGTAGGAGCCGATGATCGCGGGCACAAGGCACGCCCCTTGCCCCTGAATGGCGTAGCCGCCCGCCTTGCCCTGCCACTCGCCGGTGCCGAGATACCACGCGAGATCGCCCTCATCGAGGCGTTTGAATTTCACGGCGGTCTCGACCACGCGGACATGCAGGCGCTCCGCGGTCTTCAGCGCCACACCGCTCATCACGCGGTGACGGCGACCCGACAGAAGACGCAGGAATCGCTCGGCTTCTTCCGCATCGGCGGGCTTGCCCAAGATGCGCGTTCCGACCGAGACGACCGTATCCGCCGCCAGCACCAAATCGCCCGGCACGGCTTCGGCCTTTTCCACGGCCATACGCCGCACATAGGCGCGCGGCGCTTCGCCCGTTGCGGGCGTCTCGTCGATATCAGCGGGAATGATCTCGGCGGGCACGATCCCGGCCTCGGCCAGCAAATCGCGCCGACGCGGGCTGGCCGAGGCCAGAATGAGCCGCGAGATCGCCTTATTTGAAGCGGTAATTGATCCGGCCCTTGGTCAGATCATAGGGGGTCATCTCGACCTGCACCTTATCGCCTGCCAGCACGCGGATGCGGTTTTTGCGCATCTTGCCAGCGGTATGTGCGATGATTTCATGGCCGTTCTCAAGCTCCACCCGAAAGGTCGCGTTCGGCAGCAGCTCGGTCACGACTCCGGGAAATTCAAGAAGCTCTTCCTTAGCCATGGGGTCTCCGAGGTTTTGTTACAATGCGCTTTAGATGCGCCTCAATCGCCCGAAATTCAAGGGCAAAGCGCGGGCACAAGCGGGAATGTTAAACAGCGAGGCCGAAACGTGACTGAATCCGCGCATAAAGGTCGTCGCGGCAGTTCCGATAGGCCGCCATTTTCTCCTCACGGCGCTCTCCAAGGCCGGTTGGGTCCATCACGGGCCAGTATTCCACATCGATATGGGCGTTGCGGGCATATTCCTGCGCATGGCGCATCGCGGCGGGCGAAAGGGCAATGATGAGATCGAAACTCTCGATCTGGTCGCCCCACTCTTCCATTTCTTCGAGCGAGCGCGAGCGGTGGCGTTCCAGCTCGATATTCATTTCACGGCAGACGGCGACCGCAAACCCGTCGATTTCGAGATCATGGCGCACCCCGGCGGATTGCACATAGACGCTGCGGCCCAGCAATTTCTTGCAGATCCCCTCGGCCATCGGCGAGCGGACGGCGTTGTGATCACAACAAAAAAGTACCGCTCCGGGGCCCATAAATCAGCCTTTGAAATGCAGCACGCAAATCAGGGTGAAGAGGCGGCGCGCCGTGTCGTGATCGAGCTCCACCTTGCCTTCGAGCCGCTCCATCAGGATGCGCGAGCCCTCGTTGTGGATCCCCCGGCGGGCCATGTCGATCGCCTCGATTTTCGAGGGCGGCAGGTTCTTCACCGCGTCGAAATAGCTGGCGCAGATAGCGAAGTAATCCTTGATGACCTGCCGGAAGGGCGAGAGCGAGAGATGCAGCTCCGCCGGATCGCCGCCCGCTTCGGGCGCAATCGACATCACCAGCCGCTTGTCCCGCACGGCGAGGCTCAGATGATACGGCCCCGGCGGAATCTCCTGCCCTTCCTTGGCGAGCGGCGCGAAGCTGTTCTCCTCCAGAAGATCGAAAATCGCGACCTTGCGTTCCTGCGCGATCTCCGGCGTCGGGACCGGCAGGCCCGTTTCGTCCAAAGTCACGTCGCTGATGCGGTTGGTGTCACTCATCCTTGCCCCCATGGTTGAGCGTGTCGAGCCGTGCCGTTACCGACAGGCCATGCGCCTCAAGGCTTTCCGCCCGCGCAAGTGTTGCCGCCGCCGGGCCGATGGCCTTGAGCGCTTCCGGCGTCATTTTCGCTATCGTCGTGCGTTTCATGAAATCCAGCACCGACAGCCCCGACGAGAACCGTGCCGAGCGCGCCGTCGGCAGCACATGGTTCGGCCCGCCAACATAATCGCCAATCGCTTCGGGCGTGTAGGCCCCGAGGAACATCGCGCCCGCATGGCGGATGGTGGCGGCCACGGCGTCCGGATCAGCGGTGCAGATCTCCAGATGCTCCGGCGCGATGCGGTTGGTGAGCGCGCTCGCCGTCTCCAAGTCCGGCACGGTGATGATCGCGCCGAAATCGCGCCAGCTTGCGCCCGCAATGGCGCGCCGCTCCAGCGTTTCCAGCCGTGCCTCCACCGCTTTCGCGACCCCCTGCCCCAGCTCCGCGCTGGTGGTGATCAAAATGCTCTGCGCGCTTTCGTCATGCTCGGCCTGGCTCATCAGATCAAGCGCCAGCCAATCCGGGTTGTTGTCCGCATCCGCAATCACGAGGATTTCCGACGGCCCGGCGATCATGTCGATCCCGACATGGCCATAAACCCGGCGCTTGGCGGCGGCCACATAGGCATTGCCCGGACCGGTGATCTTGTCGCAAGCGGGCACGCTTTCGGTGCCATAAGCCATCGCCGCCACGGCCTGCGCGCCGCCGACACGGAAGATTTTCGAAATGCCCGAGAGTTTCGCCGCAAGGATCACCAGAGGGTTCACCGCCCCGTCCGGCGTCGGCACGCACATGACCAGCTCGCGCACCCCGGCCACACTCGCCGGGATCGCATTCATCAGGACCGAAGACGGATAGGTCGCGATGCCGCCCGGCACATAAAGTCCCGCTCGGTCCACCGCCGACCAACGCCAGCCAAGGGTCGCGCCCGCTTGATCGGTGAACTGGTGATCTTCGGGACGCTGCTTTTCGTGATAAGCTCGGATCCGGCCCGCCGCGAGTTCCAGCGCCGCACGGTCGCCGGGGGCCACATCGGCGATAATCGTCTCGACCTCATCTTCGGAAAAGGCCAGCGCCTCGGGCGTGAAGCGATCAAATTTCGCCGTCAGCGCGTGAAGCGCCGCATCGCCCTCGGCCCGCACCTGCGCAATGATCGCCGCGACCGCCTCGTCCACATCGACGCTCGCCTCCCGCTTCGCCGAAAGCAGCGCGGTGAACTCCGCCTCGAAATCCGGCGCGGACGCATCGAGGAAAACCGGCATCAGCCGTCCTCGCTGTGACGCGGCAGCGCTTTGGCCCGTGCTTTATAGGGGCGCGAGACATCCTTGAGGATCACGTCGATGGTCTCGACATCCACCGCAATCTCGCCATCGCCCGCCAGCGTCAGCATCATCCGGCCCGCGCCATCCTCTCCGGGCGTGAACTCCAGCGACAGGAGCGAGAACACCAGCTCCTGATCATTGCGGTCGATCCCGCTCGACGAGACTTTCAGTGCGCCGTCGATCACCAGAACCGATTGCACCCGCTCATAAGGCCGGCTCTGCGCCGCCGCCTCATCCGCATCTTCCCAGCGGAAGCGGTTGAGAAGGAACGCCAGCCGGTGCTGTTTGGGGATCCAGCGCATCTCGCTGACCTGCCCGACCGCGTCCTGGATCATGGCCGAAATGACCGGCAGATCCTCCGCGCCTTCGGCTTTCAGCGCCAGCGCCTCTTCCGCGCCATCGGCAAAACGAGCGTCACTCATCGGCCACCTCTTTGACTGGCTGAACTTCCTTTTCACGCCGCACATCCGCGCCGCAGGCCCGCAGCTTTTCCTCAAGCCGCTCATAGCCGCGATCAAGGTGATAGACGCGGCTCACACTGGTTTCGCCCTCCGCCGCGAGCCCCGCCAGAATGAGCGAGACCGAGGCGCGCAGATCCGTTGCCATCACCGGCGCGCCGCGCAGTGTCTCGACCCCGTGGACCGTGGCAGTCCCGCCATGGACCTCGATATTCGCGCCCATGCGGGCCAGCTCCGGCGCGTGCATGAAGCGGTTCTCGAAAATGGTTTCCTCAAGGTGGCTGTCGCCATCCGCAAGGGTCAACATCGCCATCATCTGCGCCTGAAGATCGGTGGGAAAGCCCGGATGCGGCTCGGTGGTCACATCCACCGCCGTCAGACGCCCATTGGTGCGGCGGACCTTGAGCCCCGCCTTGGTTTCCTCAACGGTCACGCCCGCCTGCTCCAGCTTCTCGCAGAACGCTTCCACCAGATCGCGGCGCCCGCCAAGCAGCTCCACTTCGCCGCCGGCCATCACGGGGGCGAGCATGTAGGTGCCCAATTCGATCCGGTCGGTGATCACGCGATGCGTCGCGCCATGCAGCTTTTCGACGCCCTCGATGGTGATCTCCTCGGTGCCGTCGCCCGTGATCTGCGCGCCCATGGCCCGCAGGCAGTCCGCCAGATCGACGATCTCCGGCTCCCGCGCGGCGTTTTTCAGCACGGTTTTGCCATTGGCCAGCGTCGCCGCCATCATCAGGTTCTCGGTCGCGCCCACGGAAACGACTGGGAATTCAAACACCCCGCCCTTGAGCCCGCCCGGTGCCTTCGCGAACACATAACCATCACGCAGATCCAGCTCCGCGCCAAGCGCCTCCAGCCCGCGCAAATGCAGATCAACCGGCCGCGCGCCAATCGCGCAGCCACCCGGCAAGCTCACCTCTGCATGGCCAAGCCGCGCCAGCATCGGGCCGAGCACCAGAATCGACGCGCGCATCTTGCGGACGATCTCGTAATCGGCCTTGGAATTCGTGATCTCGGGCGTCGCCAGCACCAGCACCTGATCATCCGACAGGCTCGCAATCTCCGTACCGAGCGAGCGCAGCAGCTCCTTCATCGTGCGAATATCCGACAGGCGCGGCGCGTTGGTCAGCGTCAGCGGCTCGTCGGTCAGGAGCGCAGCGGGCATCAGCGTGAGGCACGCATTCTTCGCCCCCGCAATCGGAATCTGCCCACTCAGGCTGTTGCCGCCCTTCACGATGATCTTGTCCATGCTTACTCCTCGGATGCCTGATCGCCCGCGGATTTGCGCCCGCGCGCCTGCGCCTTGCGGCGTTTGAGATTCTCGCGCAGGGCCTCGGCCAGCCGCGCCTCCCGCGTGGCCTTTTCGGCCCGCGTCGCCTCGGTCATGTCCGGCTCACCCTGTGATGTGCCTGTCTTACTTGGGGTCTTTCCCTGCGTCATGAGGTTTCTTTTACAAAGAGGCGAAAGAATGGTCCAGATAAGGGTTGCACTCGGCGCAAGATCCGTTAAAAGCCGCTCCCACGATGCTGCTGTAGCTCAGAGGTAGAGCACTCCCTTGGTAAGGGAGAGGTCGAGAGTTCAATTCTCTCCAGCAGCACCAGTTTTTCCTTTAAAGTCAGTATTTTGACAGCGCCGCATGGCTGTTCGTGTCTCCACATGAAAAAGCCGCCAATAGAGGCGGCTTTTCGCAGTTTGAACCGCTCACGCCTCCCAGGGTACTGAGAAGACGCCCAGGATTTCTTGGATTTTATCGTCGCTGACGCCGTCAGCGCGTTCGACTTTGGCGACGAGGCCACGTTTCTTGTCCTCGCGGATTTCGCCGATCTCGGCATTCACGCCGCCCTCTTTGAGCGCTGCGTCAAAGACGCGCTTGATCGCGAGGCGGCGCAGGTCGGGTTTGAACACCTTGCCCACGGCGGTTTTCGGCAACTCGGGCAGGATCTCGATATGTTTCGGGACCGCCGCGCGCTCGGAGATGTGGTCTTTGCAATGCGCCACCAGATCGCCGACGCTCACATCCGCGCCGTCGTTCAGCTCCACATAGGCCGCGGGGACTTCGCCGGAATGCGCGTCCGGCTGGCCGATCGCGCCGACGAAAGCAACCTCGGGGTGGGACATCAGCCCCTCCTCGATGATCGCCGGGTCGATATTGTGTCCGCCGCGGATGATCAGATCCTTGGCGCGGCCGGTGATCCAGAGGAACCCGTCCGCGTCGATCCGGCCAAGATCGCCGGTGCGCAGATATTTCCCATCGGCGAAGAGCTTCTCGTTCTTGGTCGCATCGGTGTAGGTCTTGCCGGTCCAGACGCCGGGATTGGCCGCGCAAATCTCGCCAATCTCGTCGACGCCGCATTCCTTGGTGACCGCGCCCGACGCATCGCAATGCAGGATGCGCACCTCGGTGTGGGGGAACGGGATGCCGACGGAGCCGATCTTGCGCTCGCCCTGCACCGGGTTGACGGAAATGAGGCAGGTCGCCTCGGTCATGCCGTAGCCCTCAAGGATGCGCAGGCCGGTCTTGTCTTCAAACCGGGTGAACAGCTCGCGCGGCAGCGGCGCGGAGCCGGAGATCGCATATTTCAGCGAGGACACATCGGCGTTGATCGGCTGCTGCATCAGCGCGGCGGCGGCGGTCGGGACCGTGATGAGGAAGTCCGCCTTGTATTTCTCGATGAGCTTCCAGAAATTCTGCATCACGCCATCGCCGCGATAGCCCTGCGGCGTCGGCATCACGAGATGCCCGCCCGTGACCAGCGAGGACATGAAGACCGGGTAAGCCGCGAACACATGGAACATCGGCAGCGGACACATCAACACGGAGCCGGGCGCCAGCACGTTCAGCTCGCTCACCACCCAGCCATTATAGAGCATCCCGAGCGCGTTATGCTGCGCCAGTTTCGGCATTCCCGTGGTCCCGCCGGTGTGGAAATAGCCGCAAGCGCGGTTCTCCCGGCTCTCGGTGAAGGTCAGCTTGTCGCCGGAGTGCTTGGCCAGTTCCTTCTCGAAATTATGGATCTTGGCGTTGTGGCTGTGATTCCGCTTGGGGCGCAGGAACGGCACGATCATCTTTTTCACGCCCGTCAGATAGCGCAGCAAATCGACCTCGACGACATGCTTGACATTGGGCGCATAGCCAACCGCTTCGGCGACCTTCTCGCTCAGATCCGTTTTCGGGAACGGCTTGAGCGTCACCACCACTTTCGCGCCGCTTTCGCGCAGGATCGAGGCGATTTTCTCCGGCTCGATCAGCGGGTTGACCGGGTTGACGATCCCCGCCGTCGCACCGCCCAGAAGCGTGACCACCGCCTCGTTACAATTCGGCAGGATATAGGCAACGGAGTCCCCCTCCTCGACGCCCAGACTGCGGAAAAGGTTCGCGGCCCGTGTCGCCCGTTCCTTAAGCTCGCGCCAGCTGAGCGTCTCGCCCTTGTCCGAAATATCCGATGTGAGCTGAAACGAAATCGCGGGCGCATCGCCGCGCGCGTTCGTCGTTTCCGTCAGTTGTTCGTAAAGTGTGCGCGCCGTAATCTGGTCTTCAAAAGGCCCGCGCGCCTCTATCTCAGCCTTATATGCAAGCGGGTCAAACCCCGCCTCAGCGGTTGCATTCATGTTATCCTCCCCTGCCATCAGATGGCGTGCTGCGCAGCCTGTGACGATTAAATTTAGCTCGCAACCTGAACGCGGCGTCAAGCCTGTCGCTCCGTTACGTTAACGTCACTTATGTTGACGTAAACTGCAACGCGGCGAGGCGCGCATAGAGACCGCCCTCTGAAACAAGGCTGTCATGGGTGCCTTGAGCGACAATCCGGCCCTCGTCAAAGACCAAAATCCGGTCGGCTTTTTTCACGGTCGCCAGCCGGTGCGCGACGATGAGCGTGGTGCGATCCGCGCTCATCCGGTCGAACGCCTCCTGCACCGCCCGCTCGCTTTCCGCGTCGAGCGCCGAGGTCGCCTCATCGAGCAGCAGCACCGGCGCGTCGCGCAGCACCGCCCGCGCAATCGCGATCCGCTGTTTCTGCCCGCCCGAGAGCATCACGCCGCGCTCGCCGACATAACTGTCATAGCCCTCGGGCAGACGCATGATGAACTCATGCGCGGACGCGGCTGTAGCCGCAGCAATAATCTCATCCCGGCTCGCGCCCTCGCGCCCGAAGCCGATATTCTCCGCAATCGTCGTGGCAAAGATCACCGGGTCTTGCGGAACAAGCGCCAGCGCGCTGCGCAAATCCGTGCGGGTCAGGCGGTGAAGGCCGACGCCGTCGAGCGTGATCTCACCGCCCTGCGGCGCATAAAAGCGCTGAAGCAGTTGCAGCACCGTGCTTTTGCCCGCCCCGGACGGGCCGACCAGCGCCACCGTTTCCCCCGGTGCAATCGCGAAGCTGACCCCTTCGAGCGCCGAGACATCCGGGCGGCTCGGATAGCTGAACGCCACATCGTCAAAGCGGATCTCGCCGCGCACGGGATGGACGAGCGGCAGCGGGTCCACCGGGTCGGGCAGGCTGTCTTGGGTCTCCAGCAGCTCCATGATCCGCTCCGTCGCGCCCGCGGCGCGCTGAAGCTCGCCCCAGATCTCCGAGACCGCGCCAACCGCGCCGGCGACCATCACCGAATAGATCACGAATTGCACCAGCTCGCCCGCGCTCATCTCCCCGGCCCGCACATCGCGCGCGCCGATCCAGAGGACCGCGACGACACTTGTAAAGACAAGGAAAATCACGATGGCAGTCATGCCCGCGCGGGTCGTGATCCGGCGTTTGGCCACGTCAAAGGAATACTCTGTCAGATCGCCAAACCGCGCGCGGCTCGTGCCTTCGCGGGTGTAGGATTGCACGGTCTGCGCGGCCTGCAACAGCTCGCTGGCATGAGCGGAACTCGCGGCGATGGCGTCCTGGCTCTCGCGGCTCAACACCCGCAACCGCCGCCCAAGCGTGAGGATCGGGACCAGCACCAGCGGCACGCCGAGCATCACGAGGCCAGTCAGCTTCGCCGAGGTCAGCAGCATGAAAATCAGCCCGCCCGTCAGCGTCAGCATATGGCGCAGTGCAACCGAGACCGACGAGCCGATCACCGAGAGGATCAGCGTCGTGTCCGTAGTCAGGCGCGAGAGGATTTCGCCCGTCATGACCCGCTCGTAAAAGGCCGGACTCATGGAAATAATGCGGTCGAACATGGCGCGGCGAATATCGGCCACCACCCGCTCGCCAAGCCGCGTGACCAGCATGAACCGCACCGCCGTGCCGATGGCGAGCAGCCCGGCAATGAGGATCGCCGCGCCGAAATAACGGTCCATCTGCGCGGCGCTTTCGGCCCCGAAATTGTCGATCACCCGGCGCACCGCGAGCGGCAGCGAGAGCGATAGCATCGCCGTCACGCAAAGCGCCAGCCCGGCACCGACGGCCATCCATTTATAGCGCAAAACATAAGGCAGAAGCCCACGCAACGGCCCGATTTGTCTGGACTTTTCGCGCTCTTCTTGGGCTGTCATCGCGTTCCCTTAGGCTCGTCTTCGGCGACCCGCGCAAGGGATGGCGGGAATTGGAGCGGGTAGACGGAATCGAACCGACATAGCCTGCTTGGAAGGCAGGGGCTTTACCATTAAGCTATACCCGCGTGCGCCCCTTCCTAAGATATTCGGAAAGGCGCGGCAAGCCGATTTCCTCTCAATGCCTGTGCATCCGGTCGAGCAGTTTCGCGGTCATCTTGTCGAGCCAGCCATCTTGGTTGAACCGCGCATAATTCGGCCCGCGCTGCGCCGTCATCTCGCGGAGCGGCAGCGGGTCAAACCGCGTCTCCAGCGTCTTCGACGCGCCATCCGCACCGGCCGCCTGAATCGCCAGCGTCAATTCGGTGAGATGCAGCGTAAAATCGTGGCTCGGGAAGGGTTTGCGCCCTTTCTCGATCGCCTGCACCAGTTCCGCGATGCCGATAAACTTGTCCTGCTGGCCAAGCTGGCGGCGCTTGAACTTCTTGATGAGCGTTTTCGGGCTCCAGCTGTTGCCGAGCGGATCGATCTTCTCTTCCCCGTCCCGCCCCGGCGTCGGCGCATCGACGAGCGGCAAGCGCTTGCCCCCCACCCCGAACGGCCATTGCAGCCAGCTTTTCGTCCGCACCGACCGCGCCTTGCGGGCGTTCATCGACAGCTTGGTGAAGCGCTCATGATAAACGGGGCATTCGTAATGGCGATAAGTATCCGCGTGGAGCATCCCCTCATTGCCGATGATCCGCATCCGGTGGTCATAGGGCGCGGCGATGGAGCAGGTAACACGGCCCACGACACCGCTTTCAAAATCCAGACAGGCCACCGAGAAATCAGGCGTGTCGGGCGGATCGAGCGGCTTGTCCGTCTTGTCCGGCAGGGTCTGTTTGGAAAACGCCGTGACCGACCGCACCGGGCCAAAAATCGCGCACATCCATGTCAGGTGATAGCCAACATGCTCCCAAGTGCACCCCATCTCATATTCATGCAAATAAGGCCACGGCGCGCCGGAGCGGGAGCGCCATTCCTCGGGGCTCATGAGGTAAATCGGGTTGTCGTCAAACTCGGCATAGACGATACGCGGATCGCCAATGGTCCCATCCGCCACGGCTTTCCACATGGTCTGCGAGGTCGCCGAGAGCGTGTTCGACGGCGCGCAGGAGAGATACAGCCCCTTCTCCTCCGCCAGCGCCATCAATGCCTTGGCCTCATCCATATCCGTGACGAGCGGCTTTTCGGAATAGGCATGTTTGCCCGCCTCCAGCGCCGCGCGCGTCACGTCGTTATGCGCCTCGATGGAGGTGAGATTGACGATAATGTCGATCTCAGGGTCCGCCAGCATCGCCGCATTGTCGGGATATTGCTTCAGATCGTAAAAATCCGCGACATGCACCGCGCGGGCCGTGTCCTTGTCCGTAATCCCGGCGATCTCGACATGCGGGTGCTTGGCCCGCGTTGCCATATAGTGATCAAACACATAGCCGCAGCCGATAATCCCGATCTTCATGCGCCAAACCTCATGCACCTGTGCTCCATGTCGCCTTGGCCTGATCGACCAGTTTCATGATTTCGACCGTCTCCTCCAGCGGAAGCGTCTGATGCGCGGTCACGCCCTTCTCCAGCGCCTCGGCGACCGCGTCGGCTTCATGGCCATAGCCATTACCCGCATAAGGCGCGTTGATCGCGCTGCCGCCGGGCCGCAGCGCCTTGGCCGCGCCGCCGAAACGCTGCCAGAGCGCCTGAACCGTTGCGTTCTCCTTGAGTCCCGCCAGCTTGCCGCCGCCGCCCGTGCCGCCCTCCCGCGGTTTGATGCGAAAGAGCCGCGCGCTTGGCGGGCGGTAGATCGGCGCTTCCAGTCGGATCGTGCCGCGCTCGCCCTGAATGACCAGCATATTCGGCCCGGTGCTGCGCAGGCTCGCGCGGATGTTCGACAGCGCGCCCCCCGCATGGCGCAGGGTCAGCATGACTTCTTCATCAACCGCGGTGGAGCCGATCCGCGCCATGGCCTGCATCTCATCGACCGGCCCGCAAAAGGCGCGCGCCAGCGAGAGCGGATAGATCCCGCGATGCATGAGCGCGCCGCCGCCCGCGGCCGGATCGAAGAGGCTGACGGAATCGCGCGGCACATCGGCCCCGCAGAACTGCCCCTGAAGCTGGCGGATCTCGCCGATCTTGCCATCCGCGATCTGTTTCTGCACCTCGGCGATGAGCGGCATGAACCGCGTCCACATCGCTTCCATACAAAACACATTGGCCGCTTTGGCCGCATCGGCGATCCGGGTGGCGGCTTCGGCATCGAGCGCGAAGGGCTTTTCGATCAGCACCGCCTTGCCCGCGGCAATCGCCAGCTTGGCGTGATCCTCATGCAACGCGGGCGGCGTCGCGATATAGACCGCATCGACCCCCGGCATGGCGACCGCAGCGGCATAATCCTCCGCCACCTCCGCGCCCAAGCTCTCGGCGAGCCGCGCGGCATTCTCCCGGCGGCGCGAGGCCACGCACGCGACCTTCGCGTCATGCGCCGCTGCCTCAAGCCCGCGGGCAAATTTCTCGGAGACCGGGCCGCTACCGATCAGCGCCCACCCAATTGTTTTCGCCATTACACTTCATCCACCATTCTGTCGCGCCCAGATGTGCCACGACGCGGCCCGTCTCTAAAGCCCTTTCTTCAGCCGCCCAAGGTGATCTTGTCGGCGCGCAGAAGATCCGTCTCGGCCTCCGCCGCGCGTTCGGCCTCGACCTTCTGAACCACGTCTTTTTCAGGGGTTACGTCAGCAATTTCATCCGCTTCCTCGGGCGCGGGCGCGGCGTCTTTGGGCTGGCGCGGGCCGATTGGCGCACCATCTTGTGATATGTTGATGATATAGGCGGGCTCGGGCAACGCGATCCCGGCGGCCTCAATGGCCTTCTTGGTGAGCCGCACCGCTTCGGAGCGCGCGGAGTTGAAATCCGTCACCTTCTGATCGACCCAGCCGTCAAATTGCACCAGCACCGAGCTGTCCCCGAGATCCTTCACAAGCACCTTTGGCTCCGGCTCTTTCAGAACGAAGGGCAGCGCATGCAGCGCGCCGAGCCCGATCTGCTGGACCTGCGAGAGCGAGGCCGCCGCATCGACGCCGAAATCGAAGGTAAAGCGCCGCTCCGGGTTGCGAGTGAAATTGGTGATGATCGCCTTGAAGACCTGCGCATTGGGGATGCGCACATGGTTGCCGTCGCGGTCGAGCAGCACCGTTGCGCGGGAGGAGAGCAGCAGCACATGCCCTTCCCGCCCGTCAATATCGACGAGATCATTCGGCCCAAAGGGCTGGCGGAGCGACAGCATGATCGAGGCGATATAGTTCTCGACCGAGTCCTTGACCGCGAAACCGACCGCGAGGCCCACGATCCCGGCGGCCCCGAGAACCGTGGAAATCACGCCGGTTGCACCGAGGATATCAAGCGCCAGCACCAGCCCCATGGCAATAAAGGCAAGGTAAATAGCTTGTTGGATCAGGTTGGCAATAAAGGGGTTCGGCGCGAACCGCGACACCAGCCCTTTGCGGCCCGACAGCCAGCGCCCGATCATCCAGATCACGCCGAAACAAAGCCCCGCGACGAGCAGGAGCGGCAGATAGAGCACGGCTTGGTTAAACCGCGCCATCAGGCGATTCTCGACCTCGCCAACGCGCTCAACGACGCTGGTCGCGATGTCGAGGCTCTCATTCACAGAAACCACGCCCTCGATTCGGCCCGCAACGGCGGCGAGTTGCTCGGCGAGATCGGTGTCCGGCACCTGTCCGCTGATCGTCACAATCCCTGAGTTCACTGAAAGCTGAACGTTGTCAGTGCCTTCCATCGCGCCGAAAATATCGCTCAGCCGCCGCGCGATCTGCTGGTCCGCCGCCTGGTCCTCCTCGGCCGCGATCACCCCGGTATTGCCCTCCTGCGCGACAAGGGGGGCAGCGTAAAAAAACAGACACATGATCGTGACGATCCGGGTGAAAAACCGCATTGCGTGAACTCCTTTGTGCCCAAAATCTTAAGGGTTTATGACATGGCGAACGCCCCCGTCACAAGATGCTCACAAGGGCGTGGTTGCGGGCAAATCACAACAGCTGCGACCCGGTGCCGCAGCCCGATTGAAGCCGCCCCCGGACAGGCCTAAATCTGCCATCGTTCATCACGAAATGACCGCTCAAGGTCGCAGAACATAGTGAGGTATGAACATGAAGAAATTTGCACTTTTCGCAGGCGCAGCCCTGATCGCAGGCACCGCACATGCCGGTAATGTGGTTCAGCCGGAAGCAGATCCGGTTGTCGTCGCTCCGGCTCCCGTGGTCACCCCGGCTCCGGTCGCAACCCCGGACAGCAACTGGTCGGGCTTCTATCTGGGTGCGCAAGTTGGCTACGCTGACGGCGATTTCCAGCTCGGCGATAATGACGACAGCGAGCAAGGCTTTGATGGCGCTCTCGGCGGTGTCCATGCCGGTTACAACTACGATTTCGGCAAATTCGTCCTCGGTGGCGAGCTGGCTTATGACAAGGCCGCGCTCGAATTCGAAGACAATGACGAAAACGAAATCACCGATGTTGCGACCGTGAAAGTTCGCGCCGGTTACGATGCAGGCCGCTGGATGCCCTACGTGACCGCCGGTGCCGCCTATGCTCAGGCCGAAGTGGCCGATGAAGAGTATGAAGATTGGGGCTACCTCGCCGGTGCCGGTGTGGATTTCAAAGCCACCGAGCGCATGATCGTTGGCGTGGAAGCGACCCACAACCGCTTCGAAGAGTTCGACGACACCGAATTTGAAGGCGATTTCAACGCCATCAAACTGAAGGCGTCCTACCGCTTCTAAGTTTGAGATTGCGTAAAGAGTGCATGGACCGGGCCTTCGCGCCCGGTTCTTTTTTTCCCCGAACGCCCGGCGTTAAGCTCCGTTTAACCAAAATCGGCCAAATGTCGTGACGTCACCCTCCCTGTTTAACGATTGTTAACACACCGCGCCCTATCCTCATCGCAGGAGGTCGCTCATGCCAATTTTGATTACGATTATCGCGTCTTTTGCGTGGGTTGCGGGGGTCACCGCAGGGCTTGTTTTCGGCTTCTGGGTTGGTGTTTACACGACTCTCGCCTTCTATCTGATCGGCCTCATCTGCACCGTCACCCTGATTCTCGCCGCCGCCTTCGGTCCGGCTCCCACACCCGAATCCTCCGCCTAGCGCCGCTCCATAGCCATTTGCCCGCAGCCATGTAAAACTTGACCCCTTACGGATCGTTAAAGGGGGCGGAAGATCATGGGCGTGCAGGAGACATTGGAACGCAAAATCACCCAAGGCCGGGGCGATGCGCCCGCCGATCTCGTCCTGCGCGGCGGCAAAGTGCTTGATGTCGTCACCGGCGCGATGATCGACGGCGATGTGGCGATTTGCGGCGATACCATCGTCGGGATCGGCGCGGAATATGAGGGCAGCGAGATCATCGACGTCTCCGGCCTCACCCTCGTTCCCGGCTTCATCGACACGCATCTGCATATCGAAAGCTCGCTCGTAACGCCGTTTGAGTTCGACCGCTGCGTCGGCCCGCGCGGGATCACCACCGCGATTTGCGACCCCCATGAAATCGCCAATGTCATCGGCCTGCCCGGCATCCGCTATTTTCAGGAGTCATCCGAACACACGCTGATGGATATCCGGGTGCAGCTCTCCTCCTGCGTGCCCTCCACCGATATGGAAACCTCCGGCGCGGCGCTGGAGGCCGCCGATCTAAGCGAGGTGATGGGCCACCCCTCCGCCATCGGCCTCGCCGAATTCATGAATTACCCCGGCGTCATCCACCGCGATCCCGGCGCCATGGCGAAGCTCGCGCTCTTCGAGGGCGGCCATATCGACGGCCATTGCCCGCAACTCTCGGGCAAGGATCTCAACGCCTATATCACCGCCGGGATCCGCACCGAGCATGAGGCGACCACCGCCGAAGAAGCCATTGAAAAGCTTCGCAAAGGGATGCGCGTGCTGATCCGCGAAGGCTCCGTGTCCAAAGATCTCGACGCGCTCGCCCCAATCCTCACCGACATCACCTCCGCCTATATGTGCCTGTGCACCGACGACCGGAACCCGCTCGATATCGGCGAGCATGGCCACCTCGACTACTTGATCCGCCGCCTGATCGCGCTTGGCTGCCCGCCGCTCGCGGTCTACCGCGCCGCCAGTCTCTCCGCCGCCGAAGCCTTCGGCCTCAAGGATCGCGGCCAGATCGCCCCCGGCAAACGCGCGGATATTGTCGCCATCGACAGCCTCGAAAGCTGCCGCGCCGAGCTCGTGCTTTGCGCCGGCCAGCGGATGACGGAGGACGCCTTCGCCGCGCGCCGCGAGATCGCCCCACCGGGGCGAAATTCCGTGAACGCCCCGAAGCTCGACCCCAAGGATTTCCAGAACCGGGACAACGCGGCGGACACGCATGTCATCGGCATCCTTGAAGGCAAGATCATCACCGAGCATCTGCGTAAGGAGATCACGCCGGAAAATGGCGAGAAACGCCCTGATCCGTCGCGCGATCTGGTGCGGATCGCGGTCGTCGAGAGACATGGAAAAAACGGCAATATTTCAACGGGTTTCGTGGAAGGCTTCGGTCTCAAAGCGGGCGCGATTGCCTCCACAGTTTGCCATGATCACCACAATATTTGCGCCGTCGGCGTGAGCGACAGCGACATGGCCCTCACCGCCAACCGGCTCGGCGAGATCGAGGGCGGCTTCGTGGTTGCGCGGGACGGCGAGATCCTCGCGGAACTCGCCCTGCCGATTGCGGGCCTGATGAGTCTGGAGCCTTTCGAGACCGTCCGCGACCATCTCGAAGCGCTGCGCGAGGCGGCAAAATCCCTCGGCGTGACGCTCGAAGAGCCGTTCCTGCAACTTGCCTTTCTCGCCCTGCCCGTCATCCCCGCGCTCAAAATCACGGATCGCGGGCTGGTCGATGTGGAAGCATTTCAGCTGATTTGAAGCGCGGGCCGCGTCCTTAGATGCAGCCCGCCGGGTGGGAAAACGGCAACGCCGTCTTGCGGCCTTAGCGGCCTAAATGACCGCGTCCGCCGACAGCAACGGCTTCGCATTTTTCCCATGCCGCATGGCCAAACGCCGCGCTGCCCGTCCCTGCAAAACGGCCCGTGCGGTTTCGCAAGGCGGCGTCGCCTTAGCCAACTCCGGGAAAATTTCACGCAGCTCGGCCACTGCTTCTGGCCCGACAGATTTGAGCGCTTCCGGGCCGGGAAAGAGCGACTCCGTCGGCGCACCGTTGGAGATAACCACCTGATGACGCTCGAAAAGCATGTGGAAATAGGTCACACCCTTCGCCATCTCCGCAACCTCGATTCCGTCGAGCGCCAGCAGCTGTTTCGCCGCCACGAGAACCTCATCCTCGCCGGTCATCCGCTTGGCGATGACGGAGCGCACGAGCAGGCGGTGCTGCGGGCTGACCAGAAGGTCACGATGCGGCATCCCGCCCCCAAGCGCGCCTGCGCGAATACGGATCGGTCGCAGATGCGGCGACGCCGCGAGACGCGCGGCGGAAAGATGCGTGCGGCCCACCCAGCGGACCGGTTTCAACCCCTCATCGCGGGTCTGAACGCGCGCCCCAACGGATATATTCTCCACCGCCTCCATGCCATTTTCGCAAGAAATCAGAGTGCCTTGCGCGAAACAGACCACCGCATCGCCCGCCGTTTTCGGCCCACTCGTGACGTTGCCATAGAGGTCAATGCGCACCGTGTCGCCGCCGCCCGGCGGGTTGAGATTGCTGGCCTGCGCCCCATCGGCGGCACCGCCCTGAAGCGTCGTGTCGCGGTTGCGCAGCACGCCATAGGCGTCGATCGCCGTGGTCTCGCCGCTCTCCCCGACCCGCGACAGCGCGACGTAATTCGCCTCATCCGCGAAGCGCCCCGGCCCGCCATTGATGAGCTTGCCGTTCGCCGCCGTCGACGCGACCGTGTAGATCGTCCACTCCGGATTGTCCGGGTCGGGCGTGCCACTGAGGCTCGCCAGCGACAATTCACCATTTTGCAGATTGCCAGTTGTCGACAGCCCGCTCGTGTGCAACTCGCCATTATTGCGATAGAAAGATACGATAAAATCGGCGGGGTCGTCCCCCGGCCCAAGCGCGATTTCGACATATTCGGGCGGAGTCACGCCCGATTTGTAGTTAATTTCGGAAATAAACGCAGTCACCTCACACCACCAAGGTTCGTTAACGATTGGTTAACACTACGCATCTCCATTAACTTTAAAAATAGTGGAGTCGGTGAAAGAGGGGTGGGGCGGCTATTTGTCGCTGATGTCGCACCTATTGCGGGTCAGATGTGAGTAAAAGACGGCTCAAAGCATCCGATAAAAACCACGATGTTCTATAGATCCATCACATCAATACCTTTGGGAGAAGGTTTCTTCGCACCGCCCTACACAGAAATGCGACAACCTGCCGCAGTCTTTCAATCAAAATCCGTAAAATGCAAAATCAAGAAAATACTTTTCCTAAAATACAATACAAAACGCTTTTATTGATGATCCCCTCATTCGCCTGTTTACTAAGTTTCGAATCATTTTCGGATGTGGGGAGGCGCAAATGAGACAGAATATTTCCATCGCAACAATCCTGGCTCTGACGCTCCCAACGCCGCTTCTGGCGCGGGATGTGCTAACCATCGCGACCGTAGGCAACCCTGACATGGAGCGTCTGCAGCGGCTCTCTCCAGCCTTCACCGACGCGCATCCAAATGTGCAACTCAACTGGGTCGCGCTTGATGAAAACACGCTCCGTCAGCGGGTTACGACGGATATCGCGACCGGCGCGGGCCGTTTCGATATCGTGACCATCGGCAGCTACGAGGCCCCGATCTGGGCGGAGCGCAGATGGCTTCTGCCGCTGGACGAAATGCCCGCGGGCTATGATGAGGCGGATTTGCTCCCCTCCATCCGCGCAAGCCTCTCGCATGAGGACACGCTTTTCGCGGCGCCCTTCTATGCGGAGTCGTCCTTCACCATGTATCGCACCGATCTCTTTGAGGCCGCGGGGTTAACCATGCCTGACGCGCCGGACTGGAGCTTTATCCGCGAGGCCGCGGCGACGATCAGCGCGGAGAACGAGGGCGTCCACGGCATTTGCCTGCGCGGCAAGCCCGGTTGGGGCGAGAATGTCGCGCTGATCACGGCGATGGCCAATGCTTACGGCGCGCGCTGGTTCGATGCCGATTGGCAGCCGCAACTCGACAGCCCGGCGTGGTCCAGCGCTGTGAGCGACTATGTCAGCCTGCTGCAAGAGTTCGGTCCGCCGGACCCGCAGGCCAATGGCTACACGGAAAATCTCGCGCTTTTTCAACAGGGTGACTGCGCTATTTGGGTGGACGCCACCGTGGCCGCCTCGGCGGTGACGGACCCGGAGCTGTCGCAAGTGGCCGATCAGGTCGGTTTTGCCATGGCCCCCGGCGCCGGGCAGGACAAGACGAGCAACTGGCTCTGGTCATGGGCGCTCGGCATTTCCGCGCAGTCGCCACATCAGGAGGTCGCGAAAACCTTTGTCGCCTGGGCCACATCGGCGGAGTATGCGGCGCTGGTGGCGCGGGAGGAGGGGTGGTCGCAAGTGCCGCCGGGCACACGCGCTTCGCTTTACGAAAACGCCTCTTATCTGAACGCCGCCCCCTTCGCCGAGATGGCGCTGGCCTCGCTGAACGCGGCGGATCCGGCCAACCCCACCGTCGAAGCCGTGCCCTATACCGGCATCCAATTCGTGGGAATCCCTGAATTTCCGGGGATCGGCACGGCGGTTGGCTCGCAAATTGCCGAAGCTTTGGCGGGGGAGATCACCGTCGAAGAGGCGCTGGAAAATGCGCAATGGGTGACCGCGCAGGTCATCGCCCGTGCGCGCTTTATTGACGACACCGAATAATCATCCGGGCCGGCCTTCGCGCTGGCACCGAACACCCCAAGGGAGGTGCATATGGCGGACTCCGCAGCACATAAATTCAGCGCCATTGAACAGATGGATGACGAGCAACTGCCGGTGCCGCCGCATCGTTTGCACGGGGCGGGCCATTTTCTCGGGCTCTATGCGGCGGAGCATGTCGCGGCGACGGAGTTCGTGATCGGCGCGGCCTTTGTGGCCCTCGGGGCGACCATTAACGACATTCTCATCGGCCTGCTCATCGGCAACACGCTGGCGATGCTGAGTTTCTGGCTCATCACCGCGCCGATTGCGGTGAAAACGCGCCTCAGCCTCTACACCTATCTCGACAAGAATATGGGGGAGCTGTTCTCACGCTTCTATAACGGCGCGAATGTCTTGATTTTCGTCGCCATTTCAGCGGCGATGATCACCGTGTCCGCCACCGCTGTGCGGGTGCTTTTCGACATCCCACCGCAAGTCTACCCCTACCCCAGCAACATCGCCTTCGTGGCCATCGCGGCCTCGGCGAGCGTGATCGCGGTGCTGGTCGCCTATTACGGGTTCAACGTGCTCAGCGAATTCGCCAGCATCTGCGCGCCATGGCTGATGGTCATGTTCACCGCGGGCGGCATGGTCCTCCTGCCCTCGCTCAATGAAGCGCTGACCGGCTACACCACCCTGTCGAGCTTTTCCGACTTCGTGAACCTCGCCGGAACCACGGTCTTTACGGGCATTAACGCGGATGGCGAGCCGGGGATCGGCTTGGTCGAGGTGATCGGCTTTGCCTGGGCCGCCAACACCTTCGCCCATTTCGGCCTGATCGACATGGCCCTCCTTCGCTACGCGCGCAAATCGATCTACGGGCTCTGCACCGCCACCGGCATGATGTTCGGCCATTATGTCGCGTGGATCTCGGCGGCGCTCATGGGCGCTGCGACGGCGGCGATCATGAAAACCAGCATCGCGGTCGTCTCCCCCGGCGACGTGGCCTATTACGCCCTCGGCGCGACCGGCTTTGTCATCGTCATCGTCGCGGGCTGGACCACGGCGAACTCCAATCTCTACCGCGCGGGCCTCGCGGCGCAGGCGGTGTTTCCGAAAGTCCCGCGCCAGAAAGTCACCCTTGTCGTCGGCGCGGCGGTGGTGGTCGGAAGCTGTTTTCCCTTCATCTACCGCAGCATCCTGCCGCTCCTGACCTATGCGGGCCTGCTGCTCGTCCCCATCGGCGGGATCGTCTTTGCCGAGCAATATATCTTCCCGCGTCTCGGCATGAAGACGAACTGGTATCGGCTCAAGGGTGTGAAACACAACATGCCCGCGCTGATCGCCTGGGGGATCTCGCTGGTCTTCGGCTTCGGGCTGGATTTGCTCAACGTCATCTCTTTCTTCTATCTCTTCGTGCCGACATGGTTCGTCTCGATCATCGCCTATACGGTCCTCGCCAAACGCTATGGCGCCGATGGAAGCTGGCCCGAAGCCGAAGCGCGGGAGGAAGCCTTCGACCAGCTCGTGAAGGAATATCACGCAGAACTGGCCATCAAGGAGGGCGGCAAACATGGCGCGATCCGGGACAAGCGCCCGCTCAGCCGGGTGATCCGCGCGGTCTGGATCGTGATCGGCCTCGTCGTCCCTGCGGTGCTGGCGTGGCGCGTGCTCTTCAACAGCCCCGATCTCTACCGTTACTATGTGAATCGCGAAATGTTCTACGATGTCACCATCTGGTGCACCGCGATCTATTTCGCCTTCGCATGGTGGGGTCTGCAACGCGCCAAAGCCTATAGCCGCGCCGAAATGCAGCACGAGGGCAACGAGGCGACCGTTCCGGCGGAGTAATCCGCCGGGCCATGCGCCCGCATTCAAAGGGATATTTGGAAATGTGGTAGGCCCGGAGGGATTTGAACCCCCAACCAAAGCGTTATGAGCGCTCTGCTCTAACCGTTGAGCTACAGGCCCGCCAAGACTGCCCTAAGCCGCGTGTCCAGAGAGGTCAAGTCGCATCGGACTTGGCGGGGCGCGCGGCCTTCGTTATGAGAGGCGCAAAGCCGGAGGATCTCATGACATCGAAGCCCACCCCCACCACTTATAAAGACGCTGGCGTTGATATCGACGCGGGCAATGCGCTGGTCGAAGCGATCAAACCGGCGGCCAAACGCACGGCGCGTAGCGGGATGATGGCGGGGCTTGGCGGCTTCGGCGCGCTGTTTGACCCGAAGGCCGCGGGCTATGACGATCCGGTTCTGGTCGCCGCGACGGACGGGGTCGGCACCAAGCTGCGGGTCGCGCTGGAGACGGGGCGGTTCGACGGCATCGGGCAGGATCTCGTTGCCATGTGCGTCAATGATCTGATCTGCCAAGGCGCGGAGCCGCTGTTTTTCCTCGACTATTTCGCGACTGGCAAACTCGACACCGCCCGCGCGACCACCATCATCGAAGGCATTGCGAAGGGCTGCGAGCTTTCCGGCTGCGCGCTCATCGGCGGCGAGACGGCGGAAATGCCCGGCCTCTATGCGGGCGATGATTTTGACCTCGCGGGCTTCGCCGTCGGCGCCATGAACCGGGGCGCGCATCTGCCGCAGGATGTGGCGGAAGGCGATGTGCTGCTCGGCCTCGCCTCCTCCGGCGTCCATTCCAACGGCTATTCGCTTATCCGCAAACTGGTCGCGCAGAGCGGCCAGACATGGGATTCGGATTTCGACGGCGGCACTCTCGGCGACTCGCTGATCACGCCGACCCGCATCTATGTGAAACCGCTCCTCAAAGCGATCCGCGCGGACGGCGTCCACGGCCTCGCCCATATCACCGGCGGCGGGCTGACCGAGAACCTGCCCCGCCTCTTCCCCGAAGGTGTCGGCGCGACGGTCGATCTCGATGCCTGGGACTTGCCGCCGCTTTTCAAATGGTTGCGCGGCGAGGCTCAACTCGACGAGACCGAAATGCTGAAAACCTTCAACTGCGGGATCGGCATGATCCTCGCCGTCGCACCAGACCGGGCGGACGCGATTGCCGAATTGCTGGAAGCCGAAGGCGAGACCGTCACGCGCCTCGGGCAACTCACATCGGGCAGCGGCGTCACCTATGAGGGCGCTCTGTGAGCCGACCGCGCGTCGCGATTCTGATCTCGGGCAGCGGGTCCAACATGGTTTCGCTGGTCAAGGATATGCAGGCGGCCGACTATGCCGAGCCAATCCTCGTCCTGTCGAACAAGGCGAGCGCGGGCGGGTTGGAGAAAGCCGAAGCCCTCGGGATCCCCACGCAAACCGTGCCGAGCAAGGGCCGCGCCCGCGAGGAGTTCGAGGCCGATCTTGACGCGGCATTGCGCGAAGCAAACCCCGATGTGATCTGCCTTGCCGGTTTCATGCGGGTGCTGAACGCGGCGTTTGTCCGCAAATGGGAGGGCAAGATGCTGAATATCCACCCGTCCCTGCTCCCGAAATATAAAGGTCTGCACACCCATGCCCGCGCGATTGAGGCGGGCGATGCGGTCCATGGCTGCACCGTGCATCTGGTCACGCCGGAACTGGATGACGGCCCGATCCTCGGGCAGGCCGAAATCCCGATTGAGGCGGGCGACACGCCGGACAGCCTCGCCGCGAAACTCCTGCCCCATGAGCATCGCCTCTACCCGGCCATGCTCCGCAAATTCCTCGCAAAATAAAAGGCCGCCCCGAAGGACGGCCCTTTAAAAACTTCGCCTAACCCTAAGATTAGCCGACGATTTCGAGACCCGAGAAGAAGAATGCAATCTCTTCCTGCGCGGTTTCCGGAGCGTCCGAACCGTGGACCGAGTTCTCGCCAATCGACTGGGCGAACTCTTTGCGGATGGTGCCTTCCGCGGCTTCCGCCGGGTTGGTCGCGCCCATCACTTCGCGGTTTTTCGCAATCGCATTCTCGCCTTCGAGAACCTGCGCCACGATGGGGCCGGAGGACATGAAATCGACCAGCTCGCCGAAGAACGGACGCTCGGCATGGACCGCATAAAACTGCTCGGCCTGACGGCGCGACAGGCGCAGGCGTTTCTGGGCGACGACCTTCAGGCCAGCCTCTTCCAGTTTCGCCACGATTTTGCCGGTCAGGTCACGGGCGGTTGCGTCGGGTTTGATCATCGAAAACGTGCGTTCAATAGCCATGTCGAGGCTCCTTTGCTCTAGATTTGCGCCCGGTTAACATGCGTCCGCGCCGCTGCCTAGCCCAAATCAGACTGGCCCCGGTCAAAGGCGGGTGTTAGGGGAGATCATGCTGACGATAAGTGATCTGACCTACCGCATTGATGGCCGCGCCCTGTTCGATCAGGCGAGCGCCCGAATCCCCGAAGGCCACAAGGTCGGGATCGTCGGGCGCAACGGCACGGGCAAAACCACGCTGTTCCGGCTTATCCGGGGTGAGATCGCGCCGGAATCGGGTGAGATCAGCATCCCCAAACGCGCCCGCATCGGCGGTGTCGCGCAGGAGGCACCCGCCAGCGATATCAGCCTGTTGGAAACGGTTCTTCAAGCGGATACCGAACGCGCGCGCCTGCTCCGCGAGGCCGATGAGGCAACCGATCCCATGGAGATCGCCGAGATCCAGATGCGGCTCGCCGATATCGACGCTTATTCGGCTGAGGCCCGCGCGGGCGCGATCCTCTCCGGCCTCGGGTTCAACGCCGAAGCGCAGCAACGCCCTTGCAAGGATTTCTCCGGCGGCTGGCGGATGCGCGTCGCGCTGGCGGCGGTGCTGTTCTCCGCGCCGGATTTGCTGCTGCTCGACGAGCCGACCAACTATCTCGACCTCGAAGGCACGATGTGGCTGGAAAACTTCATCGCCCGCTACCCCCATTCGGCGCTGATCATCTCCCACGACCGCCAGCTTCTGAACCGCGCGGTGACCGGCATCCTGCATCTCGAAGATCGCAATCTGACCTATTACGCCGGCAATTATGATGAATTCGCGCGCCGCCGTGCCGCGCAGCGCGAGCAGCAGGCCGCCGCGAAGAAGAAGCAGGACGCGACCCGCGCGCATCTGCAAAGCTATGTGGACCGCTTCCGTTACAAGGCGAGCAAGGCCAAACAGGCGCAGAGCCGCCTCAAGATGCTGGAGAAGATGGAGGTCATCGCCGATGTGGTCGAAACCGGCGTGGCCGCGTTCAACTTCCCCAGCCCGACGGAGCTGTCCCCGCCCATTCTGCGGCTTGAAGATGTCGCCGTAGGTTACGGAGATCGCAAGGTTTTGCACCATCTCAACCTGCGCATCGACCCGGATGACCGTATCGCCCTTTTGGGTGCAAACGGGCAAGGCAAATCCACGTTTGCCAAGCTTCTGGCCGAACGTCTCGACCCGATGGAGGGCGACATCACCCGCGCCTCCAAGCTCAAGATCGGCTATTTCGCCCAGCATCAGCTCGACGAGCTGCGCGCCGAGGAGACGCCGATTCAGCATCTCGCCCGCGCCCTGCCCGATCTGCCGCCCGCCAAACTCCGCGCGCGGTTGGCCTCTTCCGGCATCCCCAACGCGATTGCCGACAACAAGGTGCGCGACCTTTCGGGTGGGCAAAAAGCGCGGCTGGCGATGCTGCTCGCGATGATCGACGCGCCGCATCTCATCCTGCTCGACGAACCGACCAACCACCTCGATATGGAGAGTCGCGAGGCGCTGATCATGGCGCTCAACGATTACGAAGGCGCGGTGATCGTGATCAGCCACGATCCGCATTTGCTCGGCGCAGTGGCGGACCGGCTGTGGCTCGTTAAAGGCGGCGCAGTAACGGGCTATGAGGGCGATCTCGACACCTATCGCCGCCTGCTGCTCTCCGAGCGCGGCGGTCAGGAGCCGGGCGCGAAGGCCGCCAAACAGGCGAAGCCGGAGCCTACTCCGGCCAAGCCCGCGCCAAAGCCTGCCGCGTCCAAATCAGACCGCAAGAGCCTCGAAAAAGCCGCCGCCGAGGCCGAAGCGCGGCTCGAAAAACTGGACATCATGCGCCTCAAACTCGACGCGCATTTGGCCAATCCGAAGCTCTATGATCCCGACAACCTTGAGAAAACCCGCGAAATGCAGGAGAAACATGCGGAACTGATGCGCATGATCGAGAAGGCCGAAGACGCCTGGATGCAGGCGCAAAACGCTCTGGACGCAGCCGACAGGGAGGCCGGTTAACATGGCGGAATGGACCGAAATTTTCATCGCGGCGTTCGTCAGCTTTTTCGTGATCGTGGACCCGGTCGGCCTCACGCCGATCTATCTCGCCCTCACCCAAGGCATGAGCAAGGAGCGCCGCCGCGGCATCACATATCGCGCCATCGCGGTCGGCCTCGGCCTGATGCTGCTCTTCGGCGTAGCGGGCGAAACCGTGCTTTCCACCATCGGGATCGGGATGCCCGCCTTCCGCATTTCCGGCGGGCTGCTGCTGTTTATGACAGCCATCGAAATGTTGTTTGAAAAGCGCACCCAGCGCCGCGAAGATCAGGCCGAAGCCGATGACCGCCCGGACCCCGCCGTCTTTCCGCTCGCCCTTCCGCTCCTCGCCGGACCCGGCGCGCTGACCACGATGATCCTTCTCACGGGTCAGCAAGAGGGCAATCTCAGCGGCCTCGCAGCGGTTTATGCCGCCCTGATCGCCGTCTTTAGCATTTGCTTCCTGCTCTTCTCCTCCGGTAACTTTTTGGAACGCATCTTGCGCCAGACGGGGATCAACCTCATCTCTAGACTGCTGGGGATGCTGCTCGCGGCGCTCGCGGTGCAATTTGTGGTGGATGGCATGAAGGGTTTGGGAATTCTGTGACCGGGGATGACACTGCGCGCCTGCTTTATCTGTCCCTTTTCGGGATCGCGATTGCGTCGATGCTGTTCGGCTCCTACCGGATGCGGCTCGGCAAGGCGGTGCAATCCCTTGGAATCTGGGCCCTTATCATCGTCGGCGCGATGGCGCTTTACCGATTTCAGGAGCCGGTGAAGAACTTCCTCAACCCCGTCAAACCGCCCGTCATCGCCGCCGGAGAAGTCATCCTGACCCGCAGTCCGGACGGCCATTTCTACACCCGCATCGAAGTGGACGGGGTCGAGATCGACGCCATGGTCGACACCGGTGCCAGCACGCTCGCGCTGACGCATCGCGACATTGAACGCATCGGGCGCGATCCGGAAAATCTCGTTTTCATGACCGAAGTGCGCACCGCCAATGGCGTGACCCGCGGCGCACCGGTGACGCTCAATTCCGTCGCCCTCGGCCCCTTTGAGATCAACGACATGCGCGGGATTGTCGTGGACGGCCAGATGGATCAGGCGCTTCTGGGGATGAACTTCCTCCAGCATTTCAGCCTCACCATCGAAGGCAACGAAATGCATCTGCGCCGCTGACGTCTAAACCGTGATCCGTGTCACCCCGTCCATCTGCGCCAGCGCCGCCCAATCCTCCGCATAAGCCGCCTGTAGCGCGGCTTTTTCTGCGTCCAAAAGCGGGTCGAATTTGGGGAAGCGGTCGCTGACGGGCATCGCGCGCACAATGGCGGCGGTTTCCGCCCGCCACGCCGCCTTGGGCTGAAACCGGCGATAACGCCCCTCCATGTCCACAACCGCAGCGGCAGACGGCGTTTGCGTGATCTGCGGCGGCGGAAGGTCGGGCATGTCGTCAAACACCGCGCGCGGCAAGCCCGTGAGCGCGGCGATGATATGCGATGCGTGGTCGCCGTAATCTTCCTGTCGCCAGATGGTTATCGGTGTGTCTGGAAGCGCAGCCCGCAGGCGATCAACGATACCGGTCCAACGTGGCGGCGCTTCGGTGATCCGCTCGCGGAACGCAGTGAGATAGCAGGGGCGACATTGCCGCAGATGCAGGCCCTCCGCATAAGCGCCCGGCGCGAGGCCAGCAAAGCAGCGGATCGAGAGGAACAGACGCACCGGCGCACCCTCCGCCATCCCGCGAACAATCTGCGGCACACGCTGTTCGAGGCGCGGATAAGGTTGCGCGTCAAGTATTTGCGCGCATCGGCCCAGAATATTCTCTTCGGACACGATCCGGACGGGCAGACCGGACAGCGCCGCCAAATCCTCCGCAATCCCCCGCTCAAATGCCGCACCACCGAACTGATACCGCCAATTCGGCCGCCAGAGATGCTTTTGCAGAATCGGTCGCACCGCGTCGCGCGGCAGATAGGCCACGCCCTGCGCGGCCAGCGCGTCCGCCATCGCGGCGAGCGTGTCCTGAAGATGCGTCGTCGCCGTCTTATGCGCCCCGATATGGAGACGCCATTCCGCTTCAGCCATTGCTCGCTTTTTTCTCCCAGCCACGCTCGCCCTCGGCCCAGTAGGTTGCCGTCAGCCCTGCGGCTGTCGCGGCGCGCCAGGAGGCGCGGGCCGCTTCGGTTTCTTCCGGGTCATGGCCGTTGAATAACAGGCACATACGGTCGAGTCCGCTCACTTCTGTGGGATCAAAAGCGGCCCCTTCAACCAAAAAAACAAGGTTCGGCTGGTTGGGCCGCTCCGTTCCGGCAGTCAGGAACACGGGCTGCTCCGTCTCCATCCCCATGGACGCCGTGCCATGGGGCAAAAACCCCTCCTTGCGACTTGTCCAGAGCGCCAGATCGAGATCATCGAGCCGGTCCGCCATCCCCGTCTGCACCACCGCCCGCCACCCGCGCGAGAGGCTTTTGTCGAGCAGCGTGTAGAGCGTCTCGATCAGCGGCGCGCGTGTCAGATGGTAGAAAAGAACCTCGCCCATGCTGGCTCATTTGCCCTCATACTGATCGCGGACAAGCTGATCGAGCGCGCGGATCCCCCAGCCGGTTGCCCCTTTCGGCGCGAGATCCGTATCGCTCGGCGTGTCGGAGACCCCCGCAATGTCGATATGGATCCACGGCATTTTCGGCTTGATGAAGCGGTGGAGGAACTGCGCCGCCGTGATCGACCCGGCATAGCGCCCGCCGACGTTTTTCATATCCGCCTTAGGGCAATCGATCAGCTTGTCATAGGCGGGACCAATCGGGAGCTGCCACGCCTGCTCCCCGGCCCGGTCCGCCGATTTAAGGAACTGGTTTGCAAACTTGTCGTCATTGGAGAAAATTCCGGCATATTCATGGCCAAGCGCCACCAGCATCGCGCCGGTCAGGGTCGCCAGATCAATAATCGCTGCCGGGTCGTGCTTCTCCTGCACATACCAAAGCGCATCGGCGAGAACGAGGCGGCCTTCGGCATCCGTGTTGATCACCTCAATCGTGTCGCCCTTCATGGATTTGACGATATCACCAGGCCGCTGCGCCTTGCCGTCTGGCATGTTTTCGACAATGCCGACGACGCCGACCACATTGGCCTTCGCCTTGCGCAGCGCCAGCGCCCTCATGGTGCCCGCGACCGTGGCCGAGCCGCCCATATCGCCGACCATCGCTTCCATCCCGGCGGCGGGCTTGATCGAAATGCCGCCCGTATCGAACACCACGCCCTTGCCGACCAGCGCCAGCGGCTTGGCTTTGCCGCCACCATTCCAGCGCATGACCACCAGTTTCGACGGGCTGGCCGACCCCTGCCCGACCGCGAGCAGCGCCCGCATCCCGAGCTTTTCCATCGCCGTTTCGTCCAGCACCTCAACCTCAAGGCCAAGCTTGCTCATCTCGGCAAGGCGTTCGGCATAATTTTCGGTGGTGAGGATATTGGCGGGCTCATTCACAAGATCGCGGGCGAAATACACCCCCTCGGCCAGCGCCGTGTGATCGCCGTTCTCCAGACTGGCCGGTTTGCTGTGCAGGATGGTGAAGGTCGGCGCGGATTTCGCATCCGCCTTATACTGATCGAACCGATAGGCCCGCAGCGCCAGCCCGAACACAAATTCGCCAGCCTCCTTCACGCCATCGAGCGCAATCACCGCATTTTTCGCGCCAAGCACCTTGGCGACATCCGCGCCCGCCTTGCGCGCGTCCTCGGGCTTCGCCGTGGCCTTCAGCTTGACGACGAACACCTCCTCCGCCTTCAACTCCGCCGCATAGGCAAAGCGCAGAACCTCGCCCTCCTTGGCGTCCTTGATCGGTTTGGCCACGCGTTTCAGGAACGCTTCGGCCTCCTTGCCCGGCTTGGTGCCCGAAACCAGAACCAGACGCGCCGCGCCCGTCACCGCTTTTGCAGTCATTTTTTTGAAATCCAGTTTCGGCATCTCGGTCATGGCACCATCCTTTGGCAGCGATTCATTACAGACGGATTGATGCTATTGCCTCGCGCCTCTCTTGACCAGTCAACGCAGAACGCGGCACAACCCTTGAGAACCACCGGAGCAAATATGCGCCTAGACCGCTATCTTTTCACACAGCTCATGGGGCCCTTTGCCTTTTTCGCGCTGCTCCTTGTGGGGATTGTGTGGCTTGGGCAGAGCTTGCGTGTCGTGGAGCTGGTGGCCGGGTCCGGCGAAGCGGTCGGGCGCATCCTGTCGCTCTCGCTGCTCCTGATCCCGCCGGTCATGGTCGATGTGCTGCCCGTCGCGGCGCTGGCGGGCACGATGCTGACCCTGTCGCGGCTCACCCGGGAGAGCGAAATGGTGGTGATGAAATCGGCGGGCCAAACGCCCGCCGCGCTGCTCCGCCCCATTGGCGCGTTCGGTTTGGTGGTGGCGCTGATGGTGGTGATCCTCGCCGGGTTCCTCGCCCCCAAAGCCCGCTATGATCTCGCGGATCAACGGCAGGAAATCGGACAGGACATCGCCGCCGCGATCCTTCAGGACGGCCAGTTCATCGAGCCGGTCGATGGCGTGACTCTCTTTCTCACGGACAGTTCCAGCGCCGGTGAAATTCGCGGCATCTTCATCTCGGACCGGCGCGACGCGGCGCAGGAAGTCACCTACAGCGCCACCCGCGCCCTGCTCACCCGCAACGATCAGGGCACGCCCCTCTTGATGCTTTTCGACGGCACGGTCATTCGCGCGGGCGATGCGAGGGAGATCGAGAGCGGGCGGTTCGAGCGCTTTTCCATGGACTTAAGCGGCATGATCGAGAGCGAGCCGGTCGAGATGCGCCCGCGCTATTACGCCCTGCCCGCCCTCTTCGCGCCGGATGCGGATATGCTGACGGATCGCGATGCAGGCGAATATCGCGCCGAGGCCCATGCCCGTCTTGGCCTCGCCCTGCTCGGTTTCGTCTTCCCACTTGTCGCAGGCGCAAGCTACACCACCGGCAGCTATTCGCGGCGCGGAAGCCGCCGGCCCCTCATTCGCGCGCTGATCGTCGCCACCCTCGCTTATATCGCGGTCAAGCTGATCTCCGGGCAGGCCGAGGACAACCCGGCGCTGGCCCCGATGATCTACGCCCCGGCGCTTGCGGCGCTCATCTGGACGGCGGCGCTCGTCACCCTTGATCGCAGGAGCTGGCGCGCCATATGACCCTCTCGCTCTACATCCTCCGCCGTTTCCTGCGCAGCTTCACCGGCGCGCTCTGCTCGCTCGCCCTGCTGATCGCGCTGCTCGACGGATTCGAGCAGACCCGCGAATATTCCGGCGAGGGCGCATCCTTCGCCGATATCGCCGCGCTGACCCTCCTGCGCCTGCCCGAGCTGTTGCAACAGGCCCTGCCGATCATTTTCCTCGTGGCGAGCCTCTGGCTCTTCATCGGCCTCGCCCGCAGTTCCGAGCTGGTCATCATCCGCGCGGCGGGCCTTTCGGGGGTGCGCACCATGGGCCTCGTCGCCGGGCTGGCGCTGCTGATCGGCGGGTTCCTGACGCTGATCCTCGACCCGCTCGCCGCCGTTACCGGCCCGGCGGAAGACCGCATATTGGAACGTTACGGCGAGACCCCCACCAGCCGGATCACCCTCGCGGGCGGCGCGATCTGGCTGCGCCAACAGGACAACGGCGAAAGCGCGATCATCTCCGCCCGCCGCATCGCGCCCTCGGGCGACCTGCTGACCGACGCGATCTTCTACCGCTACGATGCTGACGGGCGCCTGCGCGACCGGATCTCCGCCGATCAGGCGCAACTGACCGATGAGGGCTGGCTTTTGCAAAACGGCCGCATCTGGCCAATGGACCGGCCCGAGAGCAACCCGGCCGCCATCGCCGAAGATTTCACCGAAGCGCTCGTGCCGACCCCGCTCTCAGCCGCTGATATCCTCGGCAGTTTCGCGACACCCGGCGCGATCCCGCTTTGGGAGCTTCCGGGCGTCATTGATCGGCTGGAAAGTTCCGGCCTCTCGGCGACCGCATGGCGGGTGCATTTCCAAAGCCTGCTCGCCCGACCGATCCTGATGGCGGCAATGGTCATGATCGGCTCGGCCTTCGCCATGCGCCATGTGCGTTTTGGCGGCGTGGGCCTCCGCGTCACCATGGCGCTCCTTGCCGGTTTTGTGCTTTATATTCTGCAAGATATCTCCCGCAGCTTCGGCATCGCCGGAAACCTGCCGGTCGGCGTCGCGGCCTGGACCCCGCCGATTGCAGCGATCCTGCTTGCGTTCTCGCTGCTCTTGCATCTGGAGGATGGCTGATGCTGCGTGCCGCGGCCCTTGTGCTCACCTTGGCCACACCGGCCCTTGCCCAGCAATCGGCGCTGATTGCCGATATGGTGACGGTCGATGGCGATCTCGTCACCGCCGAGGGCAATGTCGAGATCTATGCCGAGGAAGGCCGCCTCACCGCGAGCCGCGTCATCTATGACCAGTCCACCGGCGAGATCCGCGCCGAGGATTTGCTGCTGCAAGGCCCGGATGGCGAGGTCGTCACCGCCGAAGATGCGGTGATCGACGACGAGATGGAGGACGCGCTGATCAACGGCGCGCGGCTCCTGCTCGACGAGCGCTTCCAGATCGCCGCCGCCGAAGCCAAACGCACCGCCGGGCGCTGGACCACCGCGTTCAACGCCACCGCCACCGCTTGCGGGATCTGCGAGACGGAGGACACCCCCCTCTGGCGTATCCGCGCCGCCAAGATCCTGCGCGACGAGGTGGAGGGCCAGATCTGGTTTGAGGACGCCCGGTTCGACCTCCTCGGTGTCCCGATCTTCGGCCTGCCGCGCCTGCGCATGGCCGACCCCTCTGCGGGCCGCGCCTCGGGCATTCTGCCCGCCCATATCACCCATTCCGGCGTCTATGGTCTCGGGGTCAAACTGCCGTTTTTCTACGTTCTCGGCCCGCGCTCGGATGTCACACTCACGCCCTTCGTCACCAGCATGGGGACGGTGCTCTTCGAGCCGGAATACCGGCTGAACTTCTCCGGCGGCGGGCTGCGGATCAACGGGGCCTTTGCGCTGATGGAGGAAGGCGATCTGACCGCCGACCGCGGCATGATTTCCATCGACGCCTGGGCCGATCTCGGCAATGGCTATCTCTTCAACGCCGATGTGAACGCCGCCGATGACGAAAGTTTCCTCTCCGATTACGACTATTCGGACACGGACCGCCTGACCTCCATCGTCACCATTTCGCGGCTCCGCGCGCATGACTATTTCGCCGTCTCGATGCTCGCCTTTCAGGATTTCCGCGACGATGTAGACAAGAGCGAGATCCCCTTCGTCTTGCCCGATATGACCTTCCGCCGCACCTTCGACGATGACTATGGTGGCGGGCGGTTCGGCCTCTCGGCGGACGCGCTCGGCCTTTACCGCGAAGAGGGCCGCTCCGTGTTTCGCGCCGGTATCGGCGGCGATTATTTCAAGGCCTTCACCCTGCCCGCAGGCATCCGCGCCGAGACCACCTTCGAGATTTTCGCCGATGGCTGGCGGGTCTGGGACGATCCTGCCTTTGACGAGGACGAGATCATCTGGCGCACCGGCCATCAGGCGCAGGTCGATCTGCGCTGGCCATGGTCGAAATCCGGCAGCGATGGCGTGACCCATATCGTCGAGCCGGTGGTCCAGCTTGTCGCCTCGGATGTGTCGACCCAGGACGTGCCCAATGACGACTCGCTTCAGGTGGAGTTTGACGAGACCAACCTTTTCGACATCGACCGCTATCCCGGCGACGACCGCGTCGAGACCGGCAAACGCGCCCATATCGGGGTGAATTACCGCCGCATCGCGCCTTCGGGCTGGACCATCGGCACCACGGTCGGACAGGTCCTGCGCCTCGACCCCGAAGAGGATTTCGACGAGATTTCCGGCCTCGACGGCAAGGAATCCGATTTCGTCGGCGCCGCCTATTTCGTCACCGAAGACACCAGCCTCGTGGCCCGCGCGCTCTTTGACAACGATTTCGAACTCTCCCGCTTCGAAGTGCTGGCCGATTACAATTTCGACCCGTTCAGCTTCGATGTGGCCTATGCCTATCTGGAACCCGACGCGACAGCCGGGGCGCTGGAAACCCGCGAAGAGATTGATTTCGACATCGGCTGGGACGTGAACCGCCGCTGGTCGGTCACCGCCGGGCTTCAGCGCAACCTCAAGGACGACGAAAATGTCGAGGCGCGCGGCGGTCTTATCTACCGTCACGACTGCGCGATACTTGACCTTTCCGTGTCGCGCAGCTTTACAACATCCAATAACATCGAAGCCTCGACCAATGTCGGGCTGGATCTCTCGCTCGCCGGTTTCAGCGCGGGCAATTATCCGGCCCGCGAATGCAGCAGATAAAGGCCGCCGCGCCTGAAGGATCAACGCTATGAAATTTTTCGCCCTCGCGCTCATGTCTCTGCCGCTGGCCATGCCGGTGATGATCGCTGCGCCTGCGGCCGCGCAGGCCCCGCAAAACGCGGCGATCCTCGTGAATGGCGATGCGATCACCTATCACATGATCAATGAGCGCGCCCGCTTCGTGGAAGTCGCAGGCGGCGGCGCGGACCCGGTATCGACCGCGCGCGACCAGCTGATCGACGAGGCGCTGCAACTGCAATATGCGCGCCGTGTCGGCGCAGCGGCGAGCACCGCCGATATCGCCGACGGGATGCAGGAATATGCCGGCCGCCGAAACATGTCGCCGGAAGAGCTAATCAGCGCGCTGGAAGGACAGGGCGTGAGCGCCTCGACCGTGCGCCGTCTGGTCGAAGCCGGGGTGAGCTGGCGCAATGTGGTTCAGGCGCAGTTCCGGGGCCGCGCGACGCCCTCCGAGCGGGCCGTCGATGGGGTGATGATCAACCGCCAGAACGCGGTCACCGAGACAATCCGCCTCCGCGAAATCGCCCTGCCCTTTGCCGAACATGGCGAGGCCGGCACCCGCGCGCTGGCGCAGCGGCTCGTCGCGCAGACCAATGCCGGGGCGAATTTCTCCACGCTCATCCAGCAATATTCGCGCTCGCGCAGCGCGCTTCAGGGTGGCTATCTCGACTGGATGCCCCTTGGCAACCTGCCCCCGCAACTGCGCTCGCAGCTTGAGAACGCCGCCCCCGGACAGGCCGCGACCTTTGAGCTTCCGGTCGGTATCCTCGTGATGCAGCTTGCCGAGCGCCGGGAGGAAAAAGTGCCGATGCGTGTCTCCGTGACCTATGCGAAAGGCGTGATCCCGATGCCGCAGGGCTATGAGGCCGCGATGCAGCAAGCCGCCGGGATGGCCACGCAGTTCGACACTTGCGACGGGTTCGAAAGCCACGGCGCGCAGCAGATGGGCACCCATGAAGTGGACAATCTGCCCGGCGATGTGGCCATGGCGCTTGCCCGCCTCGACCGCAACGAGATCAGCTATGAGCTGACGGAGGGCAACAATCTGCAAATGCTGATGCTCTGCGAGCGGGTCATCACGCCGCGCGATCAGGTCATGCCGGAGCCGGTGGAGGGCGAGGACATGCCCCCCGTCGCCGATGCCACGCAGCAGGCCGCGAATGCCGTGTTCAACCAGAACCTGAACGCGCTTGGCGAGGGCCTCTTGCAGGAGCTGCGCCGCCGCGCGGTGATTGAGGAGTTGTGAGCCGCCAACCCGTCGCGCTGACCATGGGCGACCCGGCGGGCGTCGGGCCGGAGATCACGCAAAAAGCCTGGGGCGCGATTGGCGCGGAGGTGCCGTTTTTCGTCATAGGCGATGCGGCGCTTTATCCCGGCGCGAGCGTGATCGAGACGCCGGAGGCGGCGCTTCACGCGACCTCTCTGCCCGTCCTGCACCGCCCCTTGCCGGGGCCGGTGACGCCCGGCCAGCCGACCCCTGAAAACGCCGCCGCGATCATCGACAGCATCCGCGAGGGTGTGGATCTGGTCACGGCGGGCGCGGCGGGCGCTCTCTGCACCAACCCGATCAACAAGGCCGCGCTCAAAGACGGCGCGGATTTCGCCTATCCCGGCCACACCGAATTTCTCGCGGCGCTGACGGAGAGCCCCCGCCCCGTGATGATGCTCGCGGGCGAAGGTCTGCGCGTCGTGCCGGTGACGATCCATATCGCGCTCGAAGAGGTGCCCGCCGCGCTCACGCCGGACCTGATTGAGGAAACCATCCGCATCACCGACGCGAGCCTGCGCCGTATGGGGATCGCGCGTCCGCGCCTCGCCGTGGCGGGCCTCAACCCCCATGCGGGCGAGCAGGGCAAAATGGGCCGCGCGGAGATCGACATGATCGGGCCGCCGCTCGAGCGCCTGAAAGCCGAGGGTCTCGCCATTACCGGCCCGCATCCGGCGGACACCATGTTCCACCCGGCGGCGCGCGCGCGCTATGACGTCGCGATCTGCATGTATCACGATCAGGCGCTGATCCCGATCAAGACGGTGGATTTCGCGGGCGGCGTCAATGTCACGCTCGGCCTGCCGATCACCCGCACCTCGCCCGATCACGGCACCGCCTACGACATCGCGGGCCAAGGCGTCGCCGATGCGCAAAGCCTGATCGCCGCGCTCAAAATGGCGGCAGAGCTGGCATGATCGACAGCCTTCCCCCCTTGCGCGACGTGATCGCGGCCCATGATCTCAGAGCGAAAAAATCGCTCGGGCAGAACTTCCTGATGGACCTCAACCTCACCGCGAAAATCGCGCGGCAGGCGGGGGATTTGTCGGAATGTGATGTGCTGGAAATCGGCCCCGGCCCCGGCGGGCTGACGCGCGGGCTTCTGGCCGAAGGCGCGCGCCATGTGGTCGCCATCGAGCGCGACAGCCGCGCCATTCCGGCCCTCGATGAGATCGCCGCCGCCTATCCGGGCCGCCTCACGGTGCTGGAAGGCGACGCGCTGGCCCTCGATCCCGCCGCGCATCTGACCCCGCCCGTCCGCATCGCCGCCAATCTGCCCTATAATATCGGCACCGAACTGCTCGTCCGCTGGCTCACGCCGCCGACATGGCCGCCGTTTTGGCAGAGCCTGACGCTGATGTTTCAAAAGGAAGTCGCGCAGCGGATCGTGGCGCAGCCGGGCAGCAAGGCCTACGGGCGGCTCGCGATACTGGCACAATGGCGCTGCGAGGCGCGTATGGCGATGGAAATTCCGCCCGCTGCCTTCACACCGCCGCCCAAAGTGCATTCGGCGGTCGTCCATCTCACCGCTCTGCCCGAACCGCGCTATCCGGCGGATGCGGAGGTGCTGAGCCGCACCGTCGCCGCCGCTTTCGGGCAGCGCCGCAAAATGCTGCGCGCCAGCCTCAAGGGCCTCGCGCCGGATATCGAAGATCGTCTGGAAGCGTCCGGCATCAAGCCAACCGCGCGGGCCGAAGAGATTGAACTGGAACGTTTCTGCGCCCTCGCCCGAAACCTCGCCGCCACATAAAAAACCCCGCCGAAGCGGGGCTTTGATCACTCTGCGGAGCTGGCTGCGCGCGGCTCAACCGTGCCAGCGGCCTTGCGCCGGCGGGTCTTGGGCTTGTCTTCGCCCTCCGCCGCATCAGCAGACTGGGCCTCCGCCTCTTCGGCTGCTTTTTCCGCCTTGGGCTTGCGACCGCGCTTTTTCGGCGCAGGCTTTTCCCCTTCATCGGACGCCGCCTCGCTCGCCGTATCCTTTTGATCCGGCTTGGACTTGCCCTCGGGCGTTTCGACGATGTTGCTGTCGCTCTCATCGTCGCTGCTGTTGTCCTGATCCTGACCGCGCTGCTCATTGCGGCGCTGGTCCTCGCGGCTCTGGCGCTCGGCCTGCTCGCGATACGCCTCGTTCAGAAGGCGCGTATAATGCTCGGCATGTTGCTGATAGTTTTCAGCCGCCACACGGTCCCCCGAGAGCTGCGCGTCACGCGCCAGCGAGGTATATTTTTCAATAACTTGTGCCGGGGTTCCGCGCACACGGCCGTCCGGGCCGGCGCTGTCAAAGACACGGTTGATGACATTCCCCGAAGAACGGCCACCGCGGTTATTGTTCTTGTTGTTGCGCGAACGCGATTTGTTAGAAGCTCTCATAAACTCTGTTTCACATCAGTTTATCACAAAGACCGGCGCTCCTGAGGGAGCGTCAAATTTCTAGAAACCGATCAGCAAAGCACTCCGCGACCTCCAACCCCGTGGTCTCAACCTGAAGTGCTTCTGCCCTTATAAATGCCGAAAAACGTAACGCAACCCTTAAAATCGAGGCTCAAGGCTGCGTGACTTTCAAAACACGGTCCCGTCCGTCGAGATCCGGAAGGATTTCAACGGCAAAACCTGCCCGGCGAAAAATGGCGCTGGCGCTCTCGCCCTGTTCCAAACCGATCTCGAAAAACGCGCGGCCGCCCGGTTCAAGATGCGCCGCGAGCCCGGCCGCAAGGGTCCGATAACTCGCGAGCCCATCCCCGCCCGTCGTGAGCGCGAGATGCGGATCGAAGCGCCGGACCTCCGGTGCGAGCGTCTCCATTTCGGTTTCCGTGATATAGGGCGGATTGGAGACGATGAGATCGAAGCGGCCCGTGACCGGCGCAAACCAGTCGCCTTGCAGTAAGGTCACACGATCCGTTAGCGCAAGATTTTCGGCGTTCCGGAGGGCCATGGCGAGGGCGTTTTCGGAAAGATCCGTGGCCACCCCAGCGGCGTCCGGCCGCTCCGCCAGTAAGCTTAATATAATCGCGCCGCTGCCCGTTCCAAGGTCCAGCGCGCGAGAAAATGGCGCCTCCAGCGCGGCGAGAACCAGCGTCTCCGTCTCAGGGCGTGGGTCGAGAACATCGGGGCCGGTCAGGAATTCATGCTTGAAAAAGAGACGCTTGCCGAGGATCTTTGACACCGGCTCCCGCGCGGCGCGGCGGGTGAGCGCCGCCTGATAGCGCGCCGCGTCCTCCGCACTCACCGGATCGCTGTCGAAAAGACTACGCCCGCAAATCCCTTGCAAAAGCCGCCGTGCATCCTGCGCACCGCCGTCTATCTCCGCAAGCGCCTCGCGCCCCATCCGCAACGCGTCGCGAACCGTCAGATCAACCATCCTGCGCCGCCAACCGCGCGGCTTGATCGGCGGCCCGAAGCGCCTCGGTCAGCTCGCCCAAATCCCCCGCCATAACCTGATCGAGCTTATAGAGCGTCAGGTTAATGCGATGATCCGTGACGCGCCCTTGCGGGAAATTATAGGTGCGAATGCGCTCGGACCGGTCACCGCTTCCGACATGCGCCTTGCGCGCCGCGGCCCGCTCGTCATCGGCCTCCTGCCGCTGCATATCGAAGAGCCGGGTGCGCAGAACCTGCATCGCCTGCGCCCGGTTCTGGTGCTGCGATTTTTCCGAACTTGTCACGACAATCCCGGTCGGAATATGCGTGATCCGCACCGCCGAATCCGTCGTGTTCACATGCTGACCGCCCGCACCGGAGGCCCGCATCGTATCGATTCGGATGTCCTCATTGCGAATCTCGACGTCGATATCCTCCGCCTCGGGCAGCACCGCCACCGTCGCCGCCGAGGTATGAATCCGCCCGCCACTTTCGGTCTGCGGCACGCGCTGGACGCGATGCACCCCGCTTTCGAATTTCAACCGCGCAAAGACGTTTTCACCCTTCACCGCCGCGATGACTTCCTTATAGCCGCCGATCTCGCCCGCATTTTCTTCCATAATCTCAACGCGCCAGCCCATCTCATCGGCATGGCGCTGATACATGCGCAGGAGATCACCAGCGAAAAGCCCCGCCTCATCACCGCCCGTGCCGGCGCGAATTTCGAGGATCGCCGAGCGGTCATCGGCGTCGTCTTTTGGCAACAGCGCGAGGGTCAGGCTCCGCTCCGCCTCCGGCAAACGGGCGCGCAGATCGGGCAACTCCTCCGCCGCCAGCGCCTTCATCTCCGGATCGTCCAGCATTTCCTCGGCATCCGCGATGGCCGAGACCAGCCCGCGCCACGCCTCAATTTCCTCAACAATGGGCCGCAATTGTGCATATTCGCGGCCAAGCTGCGACAGCTCGTCGGGTGTCGCGCCGCTAGCCATTTTCGCCTCAATATAGGCGAAACGCTCGGAAATCTGGGATATGCGCGCCTCGGGGATCATCGGGATGATCTGCCCTCTTGGGCCGCGCCGGTCAAGCTCATTGCGCCAGCAGGTCGAGCCAGCGGGTCAGCCGCGCCTTGTTCACGCCCATATCGCTATGCCCAAAGCGCGAGCGTGAATAGGCGGTGACAACGGTCTCCGGGCCGTCTTGCGTAAACTGCAGGGAGATATAATCGGGATAGCCCATCAGCTTCGAGCGCGCGATATAGGTCGCATGTCCGGTTGAAGGATCGCCCGCAAGCCGCTGAACCGCCTCATTTTCCATGATCTGCGAGTCAAAATTCTGCGCCAGCGCATTGGCATCGCCCGTGATGCGCAGCGGCTCACGGTCCCCGCCCTCGGCGACGAGATAGTCATTCGGCTTGCCCGTCCGCTTCGCCTTCTCCGGCTCGACATGCCAGGCCTCAGGATCCGACGGCGCGAGCCGCACCCAAGCCGCAAAGCCGATCACGACCAGCGCAACGAGGATCAGAAGCAGCTTCATTCCGCCGCCTCCTGCGCCGCTTCGATCTCGGCGGCTTTTTTCTCAACCTCTTCAACGATGTGGTCGATCATCTTGTCATTATCGATCCGGTGGTCCTGCTTGCCCGCAAGATAAACCATGCCGTGACCCGCGCCGCCGCCGGTGAAGCCCACATCGGTCATCAGCGCCTCGCCCGGCCCGTTCACCACGCAGCCAATGATCGAGAGACTCATCGGCGTCTTGATATGCTCCAGACGGTCCTCCAGAATTTCCACAGTCTTGATCACGTCGAACCCCTGCCGCGCGCAGGACGGGCAGGAAATGATGTTGACGCCGCGATGGCGCAGGCCGAGGGATTTCAGGATTTCGAACCCGATTTTTACCTCTTCCACGGGGTCGGCGGAGAGCGAGACCCGCAGCGTGTCCCCGATCCCCATCCACAGCAAATTGCCAAGCCCGATGGCCGATTTCACCGTGCCGGAGGTCAGCCCGCCCGCCTCGGTAATGCCCAGATGAATCGGCGCGTCCGTCGCTTCGGCCAGCCCCTGATAGGCCGCCGCCGAGAGGAACACATCGGAGGCTTTCACGCTGATTTTGAACTCGTGGAAGTCGTTGTCCTCAAGAATACGGATATGGTCGAGCCCACTTTCGATCATCGCTTCGGGGCAAGGTTCACCATATTTTTCAAGCAGATGCTTTTCGAGGCTCCCCGCATTGACGCCGATCCGCATGGAGCAACCATGATCCCGCGCCGCCTTGATCACCTCGCGCACGCGGTCGGGTTTGCCGATATTGCCAGGGTTGATCCGAAGGCAGGCCGCGCCCGCCTCCGCCGCCTCGATCCCGCGTTTGTAATGGAAATGAATATCCGCCACGATCGGCACCGGGCTCTCGCGGCAAATCTCCTTCATCGCCTTCGCCGAATCCTCATCCGGCACGGAAACGCGCACCATATCTGCGCCCGCCTCGGCGCAGCGCTGGATTTGCTCAATCGTCGCCTTCGCATCGGTCGTCAGCGTGTTCGTCATCGTCTGCACGCTGATCGGCGCGCCGCCCCCGACCGGGACCGAGCCGACATGGATCTGACGACTCTCGCGGCGCTGGATTTCCCGCCATGGGCGAATGTTATGGAGCGACATCGCTATCTCCGTCGGTCTGCGGCGTTGGAACTTCGAAAGCTATATAGGATGGACGGGGCGTGGTGTCACCCATCACCGCATGGAAGCGATTAACGTTAATCGGTCAATCTTGCGCGACTTTGGTTCCGGCATCGCCGGAGGGAAGACCCGGTCCTTCGGGTTGCGGCAGATCCTCCAGCACCCCTTCGGCGGCCTCGAAACGCTCCACCACATCATCGGGAAGGAGCGAAATTTGCTTGGCAACACCGGTGCCGCGCCCCGCAGGGCCGTAAGCCACTTCTTCGATCACAAGGTAAACGGAGCCGGAATTGCCCGCGCGGAGCAGCGGGTTTTCGACATCGAGCGGTACGGAATAGCGCTCGCCGACTTCGAGAATTTTCTCAAGCAGAACAGATCCATCCGGCAGATAGACACGTACCCAGGCCGGGCGAATTGCCACGATCTGCACATTCGGCGGCGTGATATCTTCGGTGACAATTGGCGTCGGGTTGACGGTCGCAACAGCAGGCGTCACCTCAACCGGCGTTTCCGTCTGCGCCACCGTGCGGAAATAGCCGCTTTCCTGCGGGTCCAGCGAAGCAATGCGGCCATCACGCGGCGCGAGCTGCGGAACCTTCAATTCCTGCGGCTTATAAAGGCGCTCCAGCGAGGACAGCTTCAACTCGTCTTCCGCCTCGGGCGAGGTCACATCCGGCGCGGAAAGCTCTGCCGTCACCTCGGGCGTCTGCTCGGACGGCGCGAAATTCACCCGCTGAATATTCTGCAAGAACAGCCAGCCACTGTAGAGAAGCCCGCAAATCAGGGCGAGCAGCACTGCCGTCGACGCCACGGAAGAAAACGAAATGCTCTCATACCATCGCGATTTGCGGACATAATCGTAACTCGCATCGGCGGAGCGGCGAAAATCGGACGGTTTGGTGTAGCTTTCGAGCTTAAAGCCGGACTCGCGCCGGAATTTGTCGAGCATCGCCTCGGGGTCGAGCCCCAGATACCGCGCGTAGCTCCGCACATAGCCGGAAACAAAGGATTTATTGTCGATAATGGAGGGATCGCAGTCTTCGATAGCAGCCAGATAGCGCGCTTTGATCCGCAATTCGCGCTCAACATCGAGCAGCGACTTGCCGAGCGTCGCGCGTTCTCCTCGCAAGAGGTCGCCTAGAAGGATCTCATCGTAAGACAACGTTGTGTCCATTCTGCCTGATGCCGGACTTCTGCCCGACTTGCTCCACCTGTTTTCGCACGCAACCGAATCGACTGCGCATCGATTTTTTTCATTTCATAATAATATCATGAATCAAATATGAACGGGCTGAATTTGCCGTGAAATATTTGAAACGTTGCGGCGGAGTCGCTTATCCGGCCATCTCGACACGTGCCAAAGCGCAGTGCGACCAGAGCTGATCCATGCCCTTGATGAGCGCGTCAAACTCCTTCGGACCATGGACCGGAGAGGGGGTGAAGCGCAAGCGCTCAGTCCCTTTCGGCACGGTCGGATAGTTAATGGGCTGCACGTAAATGCCGTGATCATGCAGCAGCGTGTCGGAGATAAATTTACACTTCACCGGGTTGCCCACGAGAACGGGCACAATGTGGCTCGGGCTGTCGATCAGCGGCAGGCCGAGCATCCGGAAGCGCGTTTTCAGCAGTTCCGCCCGCTCCTGATGCAGCGCGCGCAGCTCTGGCGCGGTTTTCAAGTAACGAATCGAGGCGGTAGCCCCCGCAGCGACCGCAGGCGGCAGCGAGGTGGTAAAGATGAAGCCCGGCGCATAGCTGCGGATCGCGTCCACCATTTTCGCGCTCGCCGCGATATAGCCGCCATGGACGCCAAATGCTTTGCCGAGCGTACCGTTAATAATGTCGATCCGGTCGAGCAGCCCCTGCTCTTCCGCGACACCGCCACCGCGCGGGCCATACATCCCCACGGCGTGCACTTCGTCGAGATAGGTGAGCGCGCCGAACTCGTCGGCCAGATCGCAGACCTCTTTGATCGGGCCGAAATCCCCATCCATCGAATAGACGGATTCGAAGGCGATCACGATCGGACGCCCCGGCTCAATCGCTTCAAGAATTTCGCGCAAATGCCCGAGATCGCTGTGTTTCCACAGATGTTTCTCCATGCGGCCGCGCCGGATTCCCTCAATCATCGAGGCGTGATTCAGGCTGTCGGAGATCATCACCAGATCCGGGAAAAGCCGCGCGAGGGTCGAGAGCGTCGCGTCATTGGCGTTGTAGGCCGACGTGAAAAGCAGCGCCGCTTCCTTCTGGTGCAGATCCGCAATCTCGTCCTCAAGCGCGCGGTGATAGACCGTCGTGCCGGAGATGTTGCGTGTGCCACCAGAACCAGCGCCCACATGGTCAATCGCCTCATGCATGGCTTTCAGCACATCGGGATGCTGGCCCATGCCGAGATAATCATTGCCGCACCAGACGGTTATGTCCTGCTCGCTGCCATCGGGACGACGCAAAATCGCATGGGGGAACTGACCGCCCTTGCGATAAATGTCGTGGAAAACCCGGTAACGCCCCTCATCGTGAAGGGCGTCAATGGCGCGATCGAGTGCGTCTGAATAATTCACTGGTCTCACTGGCTCTTACGGCTGGTATCCGATAGCCAATATGGCCTATCTGAGCCGAGGGGTAAAGGCCAGCGGGGAAATTGACGCGCGCTGCGTCAAACTTTCCGAAACCCTTAGTAAATATAGCGAATTTCGTCAGCCCAGAACCGCTCCAGCTTGCGCAGGGCGATGTTGAGGCTCTCCAGCGCGCCATCGCCGAGCAGCTCCGGCGAGGTCAGCGTTCCGGCATGGCGGTCGAAGAGTTTGCGCACGACCTCATGCACCGCTTGGCCGCGATCTGTCAGGCTCACGCGCACGGAGCGTTTGTCCGCGGCGCAGCGTTGATGATGCATATAGCCCAGATCCACCAGCTTCTTGAGGTTATAGGAGACGTTGGAGCCCTGATAATAGCCGCGGCTCTTGAGCTCGCCCGCCGTCACCTCATTCTCACCAATATTGAAAATCAGCAGCGCTTGTACGGCGTTGATGTCGATCAGACCCAGCCGTTCAAACTCATCCTTGATTACGTCGAGCAAGAGCCGGTGCAGACGTTCAACCAGCCCGAGCGTGTCGAGATAGGCGACGAGATCCGAGCGGGTCTCAGATGTTTCGACTTTGTTCGTTGCTTCAATATCCATGACCTACTCCGAATCTACTCTGATTGACGGGGAATTTTGCGCAAATTCGCCAAAAAGACGTTAACTCGACTCGCTTTTTATTCCGTGGTGGTTCCTGATGTGTTCCAGCGCGCCCATGTGAACCGGAGGCGCGGCGCGCTGCCCTGTCACCCAAAGGAAGAGGTCCTGATCGGACTCATCCATGAGCGTTTCGAGCGCATCAAGCTGGCTCTCGTCCAGATCGCTGAGCGCGTCCTGCGCATAGCGTCCGAGCAAGATATCCATTTCCTTCATGCCGCGATGTGAGGCACGCATGAAGATCCGTTTGCGCCGATCGTTCCAATCTCTCATAAAATCAACATATCATCCTTCAAACGCCCGTCTACCGCTTTACGCTTCCGAAAGGCCCCCCATGCAGACTCTTGCCGACCGGCTGAACGCCATAAAACCCTCGCCTACTATCGCTATGACGACCTTGGCGGGCGAAATGCAGCGCGCGGGCCGCGACATTATATCGCTGTCGGCGGGGGAGCCGGATTTCGATACACCCGAACATATTCGCCGCGCTGCGTTCGATGCGATCGAAAACGGGCAGACGCGCTACACCCCGCCGGGCGGCACGCCGGAGTTGAAAGACGCCATCAGTCGGCACTTCGCGGAGCAGACCGGACATGAGGCGAGCGCGCGGGAAATCATCGTCTCTGCGGGCGGAAAGCATGTTCTTTTCAACGCTCTGATGGCCAGTGTGAACCCTGGCGACGAAGTCGTTATTCCCGCACCCTACTGGGTCTCCTACCCCGATATGACCCGTCTGTGCGGCGGCGCCCCGGTCATCATCGAGACCAAACCGGAAGAGGGGTATCTGCTCACGCCCGAGGCATTGGAGCGCGCGATCACGCCCAAAACCAGATGGCTTCTGCTCAATTCACCGGGCAATCCATCAGGCGCGGCCTACACCGCGGCCCAACTCGACGCGCTGGCCGAGGTGCTGCGCCGCCACCCGCAGGTGATGATCCTCTGCGACGATATTTACCGCGAAATCACCTTTGACGGCTTCACCTTCGCCACCATGATCACCGCCGCGCCGGATCTGAAAGACCGGATTCTCACCATGGACGGTGTGTCAAAAGCCTATGCGATGACCGGCTGGCGAATCGGTTACGGCATCGGTCCTGAATGGCTGATTCAGGGCATGCATGTCATCCAGTCGCAATCCACCTCCTGCGCCTCCTCGGTCAGCCAGGCCGCCGCTTTGGCCGCGCTGGAAGGCCCGCAAGACTTTCTGGAGGCATGGAGGGGCAGCTTCCGCGAGCGCCGCGACTTTGTCGTCGGCCGCCTCAACGCCTGCAAAGGCGTCACTTGCCCCTTTCCCCAAGGCGCGTTTTACGCCTTCCCCTCGATTCGTGACTGCATCGGGACGATGAGCGCAGGAGGCCGCGAGATTCGCAGCGATGAGGATTTCTGTATGGCGCTTCTCGAAGAGGAAGGTGTCGCAACGGTGTTTGGATCCGCCTTCGGCCTCTCCCCCAACTTCCGTTTTTCCTACGCAACTTCAATGGATAAGCTCGAAGAGGCCTGCAAGCGCATTGAGAGATTTTGTGAAAAATTGCGCCGTTAACAGCTTTCTTCCGTTTACGTTAACTGATCGTTAACCATTTGGACGGAAAACAGGGCTCACGAGGGCCTTACCCACCAACCCACGCCCTCGAACGCTTCTCTCACCAAGAAGCTCATGTAAGGTTGCCCGTCGGGAGCTCACCCGCTCACCCACCCCGACGGGCAATCTTTTTTTTCATCCCAAATCCATTTGGTCCGCCTTCGCGCTGACGCGGCGTTATGCGATTTTCTGACGCAGGGTTCGCGGCGAATGGCCCACCGACCATGGCAAGCTTTCCACACAATAAAATAAGGAGGAAACACCATGGGTCTTTTCGGTTATCGCGATCTCGACAAGGAGACGCTGGATGATCTCATCAAAACATCGCACGATCTCGCCGTCTATTCATCCACCAGCGGCGCGCTCGGCATTTCGGGAACCAACGGCATTCTCGACACGGTTCTCGGCGCGCTGCCGGACGGGTTGGTCATGCCGGATAGCAATTCGGTCAGCCTCTCGGATGGTTGGCGCGAACTGACACCGGATGAGCTTGGCCTGCCCGACAGTGTCCTGAACAGCGGTGGCAATTACGCCATCGAAGGACCGGTCTCCGGCAATCTGCCCGGCGGCGCGGAAGCCAAGATTCTTGGCCAATTTGACGAAGCGGGAAATCTCACAAAAGTCTCGCTGAGTTTCGCGGGCACCAACGGCCTCGCCGATATTCTCGATTTTCTGCAATTGGTTGAGGGCACGATCTGGCCAAATTTCGAGATCTACGCCTCGGCCCTCGCCAACTATGCCACCGCGAACGGGCTGACCGGCGCGGACGCGATCATCACCGGCTACTCGCTCGGCGGCGGCTACACCAACATCATGCATGAGAATAAACACGCGCTGGCGGGTGGGTTTTTCGCGGACTCATACTATGTCGGCCACGCCGCGCCCGTGATCCACGACGATCCGGGCATCGTGAATATCGGCTATGAAAATGACGTGGTGCATCGCCTCGCGGGCGACAAAGACACCTTCGCCGAAGCGCTCGAAGCGGGCGGCCTCACCCTCACCCCGCCCGACTACGATCTCGGCAGTTCCACCGACAATTTCATCCTGTTTGACGGCGCTTACGCCAGTCCGCTCTGGCCGATCCCCGTCTTTTCGCTCGCCAATCCGGTGAGCTGGTATGCGCATGTGGACGGGCTCTTAACGGACGCTATCGCCCGCACGCTCGACTCCGCGTTTTATGACTATACAGAGCAGGATTCGGTTGTTGTCGTCGCCAATCTCGGCGCGGATCTGCGCGGAACGACCTGGGTTGAGGACAAGAAGGTTTCAACCGGCGATCACTTCGGCGATCCGGCCTTCCTCATCGGCTCGGCCTATGGCGACAAACTGCGCGCTGGCACGGGCGACGACTATATCGACGCCGCCGCCGGGAATGACCTGATCCATGTCGCGGAAGGCGCGAACCGGGTCGATGGCGCGGAAGGCACCGACACGCTGCGCCTCGCGGGCGATGCCTCGGATTACGAAGTTTACCACATGGCAGACGGCACGCTCTTTTTTGCCTCAGACGACATGCTGACCGAAGCGGAGAACATCGAAGCGGTTGAATTTGAAGGCTTCACCTTATTTGGCGCGAATCTGGTCAATACACCCTATTCCATCAAATCGAACCGGCTGGAGGATGAAAGCTGGTCGATGTTCGAATGGGGCGACGAAGATGTCGCCTACAGCGCAGCCACTGAAGGCAGCGCGGGCGCGGACGATCTCATGGGCCGCACCCTCTTCGGACGCGAAGGCGATGACACCCTCACCGCGACCAGATCGGGCCTCCTCCATGGCGGCGAAGGCGACGATGTGCTGACCGGCTCCTCAGGCGCAGATCGCCTCTACGGGGCGGAAGGCGATGACGTGCTGATCGGCGGCGCAGGCGACACGCTCACCGGCGGCGTCGGCAGCGACGTGTTTGTTCTGGACGGTTCAAAATCCGGAACCGCCGTCATCCGCGACTTCAACATCCACGAACAAGGCACCGATCTGATTGCGCTTTCCTCCGTGGGCGACTTCACCGATCTCAGCATCACGCAACGCGGCTCCACCGCCTGCGTCTCCACCGGCACCCTCGAAATCCGCCTGCTCGACTGCGACGCCACAGGTCTCAGCGCCGACGATTTCCTCTTCATCTAAGAAAAAACGGCGCGGCCCCACCAAGGCCGCGCCGCTTTAACTGGTGCCCCCACACGGACTCGAACCGCGGACCCACTGATTACAAATCAGTTGCTCTACCAGCTGAGCTATAGGGGCATGGGCGGCTTCATAGCGGAGCGCCTGCCGCTTTTGCAAGCGCTTTTGCGACGCCGAGCTTCATCTTGCGACGAGACCCTTCATAAAACCTTAAAGAAAACGCCCCACGATGCTGTGATATGGGCAGATTTTCTTGAAGCACCCCCATGCTTGCCTTACATCCGGTTGCGTTTAAAGGAGAATGGATAATGGACGCCGGGCAGGTATTTGACTGGGCACTGATCATCACAACCGGAGCGATTGTCTTGCTCCTCGTTTGCTCTGCATTTTTCTCGGGATCGGAGACCGCGCTCACCGCATCGAGCCGCGGCAAGCTGCACACGCTCGCCGACAAAGGCAATCGCGGGGCGAAAATCGCGCTCGATCTGACCGAGGATAATGAGCGGCTGATCGGCGGCATCCTTCTGGGCAACAACCTCGTCAATATTCTCGCGACCTCGCTGACAACCGCGCTCTTCACCCGGCTGTTCGGGGACAGCGGCGTGGCCATCGCGACGCTGGTGATGACAGCCCTAGTCCTCATCTTCGCCGAGGTGATGCCGAAAACCTACGCGATCACCAATTCGGAGAAAGCGGCGCAGTTTGTTGCCCGCCCAATCAGTATCATCGTGCGGGTGCTCTCCCCCATCGTGTCCCTCGTCAGCTTCATCGTGCGCCGGGTTCTGCGCACCTTTGGCGTGGAGACCGACCCCGAGGTCAATCTTTATGCCGCGCAGGAAGAAATCGCGGGCGCGATTGCGCTGCACCACTCCGAAGGGGCCGTGGAAAAGGATGACCGTGACCGTCTGCTCGGGGCGCTTGATCTCAAGGACCGGACCGTCGATGAGATCATGCTCCACCGCTCGAATATCGAGATGATCGACGCGGATGCCGACACCGAGGAGCAGATCACGCAGGCGCTGTCTTCGCCGCACACGCGCATCCCCGTCTATCGCGAGGAGCAGGAAAATATCGTCGGCGTGCTTCATGCCAAGGACATGCTACGTAAACTTGATGAATTGCGGCGCGGCGCCGAAGGTCTGGAAGCGATCAAGAATTTCCGCATCACCGATGTGGCGATGAAGCCCTATTTCATACCGGAAACCACGACGCTTGATGACCAGATGCGTGAGTTTCTGCGCCGCCGCACGCACTTCGCGCTGGTGGTCGATGAATATGGCTCGCTGCGCGGGCTAATCACTCTTGAGGATATTATCGAGGAAATCGTCGGCGAGATCGCGGATGAGCATGACACGGACGAGCATGACGGGATTGAGCAGCGTCCGGACGGCTCCGTCATCGTCGAAGGCGCGGTGACGATCCGCGACCTCAACCGCGCCTGCGACTGGTCGCTGCCCGATGAGGAAGCCAACACCATCGCGGGCCTCGTGATCCATGAGGCGCAGAGCATTCCAACCGCCGGGCAGGTCTTCTCCTTCCACGGCTTCCGCTTCGAGGTGCTGTCGCGCGAGCAAAACCGCATCACCAAGCTGCGGCTGCGTCCGCTGATCGGGCGGCAATAAGGGGCGTCAGCGCCCCTTGAACAGGCTCCCCATCACGCCGCGCACAATCGCCGTGCCGGTTTTCGTGCCCAAAGAGCGCATCATGCTTTTTGCAAAAGCTTCGGTCGCCGTGTCGCTCCTGCGGCTCCGCGATTTCGGCTTTTCGGCGGCGGGCATGTCCCAGTCGATCTGATAGCGCCGCGCGCGCTTGAACTCTTCGGCCTTCTCCTCCGCCGCTTCCGCCTCCGCCGCCTCTTTGGCGGCCTCATCGGCACGAGCCGTCAGAATTTCATAGGCAGATTCGCGGTCCAGCGGCTCCTCATAAGCCCCGAACATCGGCGAATTGGCGATGAACGCTTTCCGCTCCTCTGCCGTGATCGGCCCGAGCTGCGAGGATGGGGGGCGGATCAATGTCCGCTGCACCACCGAGGGCACGCCTTTATTCGCCAGCGTCGAGACCAGCGCCTCGCCGACCCCAAGCTGGCCGATCACCTCGGCGCTGTCGAAATCCGGGTTCTCGCGAAAACTCTCGGCCGCGGCTTTCAGCGCTTTCTGCTCGCGCGGCGTGTAGGCGCGGAGCGCGTGCTGCACCCGGTTGCCAAGCTGCGCCAGAATATCCTCCGGCACATCGTCCGGGTTCTGCGAGATGAAATACACGCCCACACCCTTGGAACGAATAAGCCGTGCCACCTGCTCCACCTTGTCGATCAACGCTTTCGGCGCGTCGTCGAAGATCAGATGCGCCTCGTCGAAAAAGAGGACGAATTTCGGCTTTTCCGGGTCGCCCACTTCGGGCAGGCTCTCGAACAGTTCCGACATGAGCCAGAGCAGCACCGTCGCATAAAGACGCGGGCTCTCCATCAGGCTCTCGGCGTGGAGAATGTTGATCCGCCCGCGCCCGTTCGGTGTGGTTTGCATGAGATCGGAGAGTTTCAGCGACGGCTCCCCGAAAAACGCCCCCGCCCCTTGGTTCTCGATCACCAGCAACCGCCGCTGGATCGCGCCCACGGAGGCCGCCGAGATATTGCCATATTTCAGCGTCAGCTCCCCCGCATTCTCGCCAATCCAGATCAGCATCTGGCGCAGATCCTTCAGATCCAGCAACGCCAGCCCCTGCTCATCGGAGAGACGAAACGCGATGTTGATGATCCCCTCCTGCACCTCGGTGAGATCGAGCAGCCGCGAGATCAGCAGCGGGCCGAGATCCGAGATCGTCGCACGCACCGGATGGCCCGCTTCGCCAAACACATCCCAGAAGGTGACCGGGAAATCCTCATAACCGAAATCGCTGAACCCGATTTGGTTGGCGCGTTTCATAAACGGCTCATGCAGCTTCGAGTCCGGCGAGCCTGCCTTGGCCAGCCCCGACAGATCGCCCTTGATATCCGGCGCGAAGACCGGCACGCCCGCCGCCGAAAACCCTTCCGCAAGGATCTGAAGCGTCACGGTTTTCCCGGTCCCTGTGGCGCCAGCGATCATGCCATGCCGGTTCGCCAGCTTGAGCGCGAGGCTCTGCGCCTCCGCATAATCCTTGCCGCCGCCACCTACAAAAATCGAACTCGTCATCACATCGCTCCGCGCTTACTGGTCCTAAAGTCGTCGCAGACAATACAACATTAACCAGTTGCCGCCATAATAGAGTTATCCGGGTCATGGGTCTTTCCCGGATGTCCTCCCTGAACTCGGTCGCGCTTTCATGCGCGGCCTTTTTTCTTTGTCTCGCTCATTCGTCATGACGGATTGCTTGACACTCTGCCATCCCGGTGACACGTCTAATCGACGAGCGGACATAACCCGCAGAAAAAGAGACAGGAAGACAGATGAAACTGACCCAAGCCGTCACCGTTGCTTCACTTCTGGCTGGCACCGCGATCTACGGGATCGCCGTGGCGCAGGATGACTCGAACCAGTTCAATGACGCTGCGAATGCCGCAGCCGAGGATATGTCGAATGCAGCCGACGAGGCGCAGAACGCTGTCGAAGACGCCGCGAATGAAGCGGCCGAGAACGCTGAAGAGATGGTCAATGACGCCGAGCAGACTGCGCAAGAGGCTGTAGAGGAAGCCGCTGGCGAGGGTGAAGCGGCTGAAACTGATGCAGACGCTGAGGCAGATGTCAGCGCCGAAACCGATGCCGATGCGGCTGAAAGCACCGATGCGGAAGGCGACGATTCCGCCGCCGAAAGCGGTGATGAGGCCGAAGCTGGCGCAGAAGCGGACGCTGCCGCAGATGACAGCGCCGCTGAGGCAACCGACGAGGCAGACACCTCCACCGAGGGTGACAGCGCCGAGAGCGATGCTGACACCGGTGAGACTGCCGAAGGCGAAGCCGCCGAAAGCGCGCCGCAAGTGACCCGCGAGACCTTTGATGATTGGGAAGTCCAGTGCATCGAAGGCACCCAGACCTGCGTCATGAATCAGGTTCTGGAAGATGAAAATGGCAACCCGGTGGTTGAGGTTTCGATCCGCCCGCTTCAGGAAGACGGCGAAGCCGATGCGGGCCTCGTGATCATGACCCCGCTCGGCACGCTGCTGACCGAGGGCCTGAGCCTGCAAATCGACTCGAGCCAGACGCAGCGCTACCCCTATTCCTACTGCAACCGCGATGGCTGCATCGCGCAGATCGGCCTTCCGGGCAACGCTGTGACCGCGTTCAAGCGCGGCAATGTCGCCAATGTCGGCCTGCGCGCGGTGGCCGCACCGCAGCAAGCGATCGACCTCGACATGTCGCTGGCTGGCTTCACCGCCGCTTATGACAGCATGACCTCGAGCGAGTAACCCGCTCACAAGGCAACAAAAAGCCCCGCTTAGGCGGGGCTTTTTTCATGCGCGCTTGATAAGACGCTTACGCCTTTTTCAGCGCCAGAACCGCATTGAGCCCGCCAAAGGCGAAGGCGTTGCTCATCACCGCAGAGACCTTCGCCTCCTGCGCCTCATTCGGTACGATATTGAGATCGCAGGCCGGATCAAATTCCTCGTAGGAAATCGTCGGCGCGATCACCCCGTCCCGCAGCGCCATGATGCAGGAGAGCAGTTCCACCGCGCCCGTGCCGCCAATCAGATGGCCATGCATGGACTTGGTCGACGACATCCGCAGATCATCCGCCGCCGCGCCGTAAACCTCACGCACCGCCTGACATTCGAGCCGGTCATTCGCCGCCGTCCCCGTGCCATGCGCATTGATATAGCCGATATCTTCGGGGTTTAGCCCGGAATCTTTAAGTGCGCCCTGCATCGCGCGCACGGGCCCTTGCAGGGACGGCATCACGATATCCGAAGCGTCCGAGGTCATCGCGAACCCGACGACTTCGGCCAAGATCTCCGCGCCGCGCGCTTTGGCCCGCTCGTAATCCTCGAAGACGAACACCGCCGCGCCCTCGCCCTGCACCATGCCGTTGCGGGTCTTGGAGAAGGGGCGGCAGCCGTCGCGGCTCATCACACGCAGACCTTCCCACGCTTTGATCCCGCCGAAACACAGCATCGATTCCGACCCGCCGGTCAGCATCACATCGGCCATGCCGGAGCGGATCATGTTGAACGCATGGCCCATGGCGTGGTTCGACGAGGCGCAGGCCGTCGCGACCGTGAAGCCCGGCCCCATCAGCTTGTGCCGCATCGACACGTGGCTGGCGGCGGCATTGTTCATCAAACGCGGCACGACGAAGGGGTGAACCCGGTTCTTCCCCTCCTCATAAACCGCGCGGTAATTGTCGTCCTGCGTCTGAAGCCCGCCGCCGGATGTGCCAAGCACCACGCCGGCGCGCAGCGAGTCTTCCTCGCTCAATTCCAGCCCCGCCGACTCCACCGCTTCATCCGCCGCGAGCAGCGCGAATTGTGTGAACCGGTCGTAAAGCGTCAGTTCCTGCCGGGAAAACAGCGCGGTTTCGTCGAAATCCTTGATCTGCCCACCGATCTGGATCGAGAGCCGGTCCACATCGCGAAACTCCAGCGGCCCGATCCCGAGCCGCCCTTCGCGCATCCCCTCCAGCGTCTTGGCCGCAGAGGTGCCAAGCGCGCTCAGCGCGCCCATTCCGGTAATGGCAACCCTGCGCATCAGGCGTTTTTCTTGGCGACGATGCCTTCGACCGCGCCCACCATCGAGGCTACATTGGTGATGTCAAATTCGGAGTCCGCCGGGTCATTGGCGTTGAAGGGCACCGAGATGTCAAAGGCCTCCTCGATCGCGAACACGGCCTCGACCAGCCCCATACTGTCGATCCCCAGATCCTCAAGCGTTGCGCTCATTTCGACCTCGGACGGATCCATCACCGCCTGCTCGGCAATAATTTCGACGACCTTGTCTTTGACACTCACGCTCATGGACTTCTCCTACTTTCACGGAATGTTTAGCGGGCCGGCCCGTCTTTGGAAACCGGTTTTTCGCTGCGGCGCAGTTGCGTCATCAGACGTGGCAAACGGCGCAGCGCCTTATAAATCTCAATATTCTGCTGCATCTCGACCGCCGGGTTGCCCATCATGACCTTGCCGCCCGCGACATGCGAATTGACACCAGAGCCGCCCGCGATCACCACATCATTGCCGACGCGCAGATGATCGGCCACGGCGGTCGCCCCGCCAATCACCACCCGATCGCCAATTTCGGTGCTGCCCGCAACGCCCGACTGGCCCGCCATAAGGCAATCGCGGCCCATTTTGACGTTGTGACCAATCTGGACCTGATTGTCGATTTTGGTGCCGGACCCGATCCGCGTCTCCGCAATGGTGCCGCGATCAATCGTGGTGTTACAGCCAACCTCCACGTCATCCCCAATCACCACCGTCCCGAGCGAATTGATCCGGCGGTGATGGCTGTCCCGGCCAAGGCTGAGTTGCCCGGTCGCTTTCGCTTCCTCCACCGCGCCCGGCTCGGCAGTCACAAAGGCAAAGCCGTCACCGCCAATCACCGCGCCCGCGCCTGCGATGAACCGCGCGCCGATGGTGACATGCGCGCCGATGGTCACATGCGGATGCAGCAGCGCGCCGTCCCCAAGCACCGCGCCCGCACCAATCGCGCCATGGGACGCAATCCGGCTGCCCGCGCCGATCTGCGCGCCCGGCCCGACGACGGTGAAGGGGCCAATGTCACAATTCTCGCCAATGGTTGCGGTCTCATCAATCACCGCGCTCGGATGGATGCCCTTGGGGATCGCCAGCGGCGCAGCGAAAATCTCGCCCACCCCGGCCAGCGCAAGCCGCGCGCGCGGCGCGAAAATCGCCGCATCGAGGCCAAGCGCCTGCCAATCCGCCTCGGGCCAGAGCAGCGCCGCGCGCGCGCTGCCTTCCGAAAGCTGCGCGGCAAAGCGCTTGTCCATCGCCAGCGCCAACTCATCCGCAGCAGCGCCCGACGGCTCCGCCGGACGCGACACAAGGACGTCGCCATCCCCGGCAAATTCCGCCCCGAGGGCTTTGGCAATCTCGGCGACCGTCGGCATGTGACCTCCTCAAAGCCCCATCAGCTTTGGGGCGCTCCTGCATTGACCAAGGCACGGTAAACCTGCGCGTCGCGCCCGTAAATGTCATTCAGGTAGCGAATGGAGCCATCGGCCTGCGGCCATGCGGTCAGATAAGTGATATGCACCGGCACCGGCTCTTGCAAATTCACATATTTCTCATTGCCCGTGTCGAGCCAGCTCTTGAACTGCCCCTGCGGGTTGGACGATTGCCGCGCCAGCAGCGTATAGGCAAAATCGAACGGATCGCCGAGCCGCACACAACCATGGCTGAACGCGCGGACGGATTCGTTAAAGAGCCCTTTCGACGGGGTGTCATGCAGATAGATGTTCCATTTGTTTGGGAACATGAATTTCACGCGGCCAAGCGCATTGCCTGGATCGGGGTCCTGCTTGATCATATAGGGGAAATTGCTCGCGTTATATTGCGAGAAATCAACACCGTAAGGGTCCACCTCATTCCCGGCGCTGTTCACCAGCCGCATATTGCGCGACTTCAGCGCCCCGCGATCAGATTGCAAGATCGGCAGATATTCCTTGCCCGCGATGGAGCGCGGCACATGCCAGGTCGGGTTCACGACCATATGGGTCATCTGGTCCGAGAATTCCGGCGTCTGGAATTCCTGGCTCTTGCCGATCACCGAACGGGTCGAGAAGACCGGACGGCCATTATCGACGACCTGCACCGTGAAATCGGGCAGGTTCACCATAATATGGCGCGCGCCCCGGTCGAAATTCAGCCAGCGTTGACGCTCCAGATTGACGAGGATCTTGCGCATCTGCGCACTGTCATTGCCCGCCGCGCCGCCATTGAGCGCGCGCAAGGTCGCGGGTCCGGGGATGCCATCCGCGCCGAGGCCCTTGCTGGTTTGGAACTGTTTGAGCACCGCGACCAGCCCCGCATCGAAGCTTTCCCCCTGCCCGCCCGCAAACCCGAGCGCGGTCAGCTTGTCCCGCAGCACCTGCACCGCCGGGCCGCTCATGCCGGGACGCAGACCCGCAGGCACCACAGGCCCCGGCGTTTCCGCCGCACCGCCGCCCAGACGGGCGCGCTCTTTCAGAAGTCGCTGATATTCCGGCGTTTGCGGCGCGAGACGGTCGAAGAAATCCGCACGCGGCGCTTTAGCGTAAGCCTCCAAAATCTTCGCCGCTGGCTTGAAGGGCCGCGTCACATTGATCTCGCTCGACGCCGAGCGCGGCTCGATCACACCCGCGCTGATCGCATTGCCGAACTCCAGAAAGGTCTTGGTAATTTCCAGATCCACCGCCGCGCGGCTCTGGCTGTCCTCAGCACCCTGCGCCTGCTGCGCCAGCACCTTCATCTTGCTGCTAAAGGACGGAATGCCATGTTTCGGCGCCACACCCATCGCATCGACCGCCGTTTGCAGCGCCGCGAGATCGCTCCCGAAGAAGCCCGATTTGAACCAGAACGGCTCATATTTCCGGCTGCGATAAAAACTGTCGATCCCCGAACCGGTCAAATTCTGCGTCAGAATTTGCTGATAGAGATCATAGCCCTGCTGTGTGACCTGCATCGGTTGCGGCTGTGGCGCAGCGGCAACAGGCGTGTCACTCTGCTGCGCGAAGCCCGGCGAAACCGTCGCGGCGGCACTGCTCAAAGCGGCGGCGATCAGCGTTGTGCGGAATGACATTTTCACGTCCTTTCTCGGCATCTGACGAAGCGAAATCCTTACCGTTATCTGAACAATATGTCGCGTTTCGTAAAGATGATGTGGACAAAATCGAGTGAATCGCAGCGATTTGTTGCATTCCAGCACGGGACTCACACAGATTCTGGTCTCCGGTTCATTTTTCGGCAATTTCCCCGTGCCAAGGTCAAGTCCAGAAAAGCGCGGCAAAACTGCAACTTGGCGATTGAAGAACCCTGTGGCATCATTCACTCACAAAAATATGTTCAATGCCGCGTCAAGACGGCTCGAAACACAAAACTGAGGCAGCAGTATGACCAATCAGACCATGACCCGCCGGGGGGTTTTGGGCGCAATGGCGGCATTTACCGTCGCAGCGCCCGTTTACGCGAACGCGCCCGGCCTTTTGCGCGGTGCCGGGCAATTCCGCCAGCTTCGCATGACCAATGCGCGCACCGGCGAGGCGCTCAACACGCATTATTGGGTGGAGGGGCAATATATCGAGCCCGCGCTCAATGAAATTCACTATTTTTTCCGCGACTGGCGGCAAAATCTCATCGCCCGGCATGACCGTCGCAGCTTCGACATCATCTCGATCACCCACCAGCTTCTGAACACGCAGGAACCGATGAACCTCGTCTCCGGTTTCCGCTCGGTGCAGACCAACAACATGCTCGACAGCCGGATCGACGGTGTCGCGCAGAACTCCTACCACACGCGCGGCATGGCGGCGGATCTCACCATGCGCTCGCGCTCGGTGCGGCACATGGTCAGCGCGGCGAGCAGCCTTCAGGCGGGCGGCGTCGGCACCTATACGCGGTCGAACTTCATCCATATCGACAGCGGCCCCAAGCGTTACTGGGGAAGTTAAAAAAGGCACCCCACCGGGTGCCTTTTCGCTTTCGGATCAGGGCCGCGTCGTGCCCTGCCCGGTCACGACATATTTGAAACTGGTCAACTCGCGCGCGCCGACCGGACCGCGCGCATGCATCTTGCCGGTCGCGATCCCGATCTCCGCACCCATGCCGAACTCGCCCCCATCGGCAAATTGCGTCGAGGCGTTTTGCACCACAATCGCGGAATCCACCTCGGCGGCGAATTGCGCCAGCACCGCCGCGTCTTCGGCGATGATCCCCTCGGTGTGACCCGAGCCATGCGCCGCGATATGCGCCATCGCGTCCTCCACCCCGTCAACCACTTTGGCGGCGATGATATTATCGAGAAATTCCTTCCCGAAATCCTCCTCGCCCGCAGGTATCACGCCGTCCAGCGCCTGAAACGCCTCATCGCCGCGGATCTCCGTGCCCTTCGCGCGAAGCGCCTCGACCAGCCGCGCGCCAAGGGTCGAGAAGGCGCGCCGGTCCATCAGCAGACATTCCGTCGCCCCGCAGACCCCCGTGCGGCGGGTCTTTGAATTGACCAGAACCGCCTCGGCCTTCTCCGGGTCGGCGCTTTCATGGATGAAAAGGTGGTTAATCCCGTCGAGATGCGAGAACACCGGCACCCGCGCCTCGGACTGCACCCGCTCGACCAGCCCGCGCCCGCCGCGCGGCACGATCACGTCAATCCCACCAACGGCTTGCAGCATCTGACCCACGGCGGCGCGGTCGCGCGTCGGGACGATCTGGATCGCCGCTTCGGGCAGCGACGCGGCACGCAGGCCAGTAACCATACATTCATGAATCGCGCGGGAGGAATTGAGACTGTCCGACCCGCCGCGCAAAATCACCGCATTGCCGGATTTGAGGCACAGCGCCGCCGCATCGGCGGTCACATTCGGGCGGCTCTCATAGATCACGCCGATCACCCCAATCGGCGTGCGGCGTTTCTCGATCTCCAGCCCGTTCGGCCGTGTCCAACGCTCGATCACCTCGCCCACCGGATCGGCTTGCTCGGCTACGGCGCGCAGCCCATCAACGATGCCGCGAATGCGGTCCTCATCAAGCATCAGCCGGTCGAGCATCGCATCGCTGAGCCCCTTCTCGCGACCGTATTCCATGTCGTTTTCATTGGCGGCGATGATCGTCGCCCGCTCGGCCCAAACCGCATCGGCGGCGGCGATCAGCGCGGCATGTTTGCGCTCGGCGCTCGCCTGCGCCAGCGCGCGACTGGCGCTGCGGGCCTCGGAAACCAGGTCGGAAATCGTGGTTTGAACGTCCATAAAGCCCCCTCAGAGCACAAGATTGTCGCGGTGGATCAGCGCACCGCGCGCTGGCCCGCCCAAAATGACTGCAATATCAGCGCTTTGCCGCCCCGCAATCGCGCGGGCCTGCGCCGCATCATAGGAGGTCAGCCCATGCCCCAGCACCCGCCCGGCATGGATCACCTCAACGCAATCGCCGCGCGAAAACTGCCCAGCCACATCGCTGACCCCCGCCGCGAGCAGCGAGCGCCCCGCTTCCAGCGCCCGCGCCGCGCCCTCATCAATCGTGATCTTGCCATGGGGTTTCATCCCCGCGATCCAGTTCTTACGCGCCGATTTCGGCGTCTCATGCCCAACAAACCAGCTCGCCCGCGCGCCGTCCCGCAAGGCGGAAATCGGGCGCATCACCTCGCCCTTCATGATCGCCATCGCGGCCCCGGCCTGCATCGCGATCCGCGCGGCCATGAGCTTGGTTTTCATCCCGCCCTTCGCGCCCGGCCCGGCCTCACCAGCCAGCGCGTCGATCTCCGGCGTGATCTCGGTGATCGTCGGGATATGCTTGGCGCTCGGATCGTGACGCGGATCGGCCGTGTAGAGCCCGTCCACATCCGAGAGCAAAAACAGGCAATCCGCGCTTGCCGTCAGCGCAATCTGCGCCGCGAGCCGGTCATTGTCGCCGAACCGGATCTCGTCCGTCGCCACCGTGTCATTTTCGTTCACAATCGGCACGATGCCATGATCGAGCAGCGCCGCGAGGGTCGAGCGGGAGTTCAGATAGCGCGAGCGGATGCGGCTGTCTTCCAGCGTCACAAGGATCTGCGCGGCCTTGAGGGCATGGGTCGCGAGCCGGTCCGTATAGGCTTGGGCGAGATGGATCTGCCCGACCGCCGCCGCCGCTTGCGCCGCTTCGAGTTGCAAATCCCCGGCGGGCAGGCCCATTTCGCGCCGACCCAAAGCGATGGAGCCGGAGGAGACCAAAATCACCTGTTTGCCCTCGGCCCGGAGCATCGCCACATCCTCGACAAGCCCGGCGAGCCAGTCCCGGCGCAGCCCGTCCGGGCCGACCAGAAGCGCGGAGCCGATCTTGATGACGACTCGGCTGGCGCGCGACAAACGGTCCTGGCTCAGGGTCTCCAAGGGGTTTTCTCCGCCTCTTCGCGCTCCTCGCGGGCCGCTTTCACATCCCGAAGGATCACTTCGCGAAGCGCACGCAGCACCTCGGTCACCCCCTCACCGGTCGCGCCGGAGAGCATGTAAGGCTTGGCGCCGCACGCTGCCTCAAGCGCTTCCGCCGCCGCGGCGCGTTCGTCCTCATCCAAGGCATCAACCTTGTTGACCGCATAAATGCGCGGCTTTTCGGCCAGACCGCCGCCATATTCGCGAAGCTCCGTGTCCACGACCTCAAAATCCGCCGCGATATCCTCGGCGGTGCCATCGACCAGATGAAGCAGCACCGAACAGCGCTCGACATGGCCAAGGAACCGATCGCCGATCCCCTTGCCCTCATGCGCGCCTTCGATCAGGCCCGGAATATCGGCCATCACGAATTCCGCACCATCGACGCCGATGACGCCGAGATTGGGGTGGATCGTGGTAAAGGGATAGTCTGCGATCTTGGGCCGCGCGTTCGACGTTGCCGCCAGAAAGGTCGATTTGCCCGCATTCGGCAGACCAACCAGCCCCGCATCGGCAATGAGTTTCAGCCGCAGCCAGATCTCGCGCTCCACCCCCGGCAACCCCGGATTGGCGCGGCGCGGCGCCTGATTGGTCGAGCTTTTGAAATGCAGATTGCCAAACCCGCCATTACCGCCCTCGGCGAGCAACACGCGCTGGCCGACCTCATCGAGATCGGCGATCACCGTCTCCTGATCCTCGGCCAGAATTTCGGTCCCGACCGGCACACGCAGCACAATGTCGTCGCCGCCCGCGCCGGTCATCTGACGGCCCGCGCCGCCCTTGCCGTTCTTGGCGAAGAAATGCTGCTGATAGCGGAAGTCGATCAGCGTGTTCAGCCCCTCGACCGCTTCGGCCCAGACATCCCCGCCCTTGCCGCCATTGCCGCCATCCGGCCCGCCATATTCGATATATTTCTCGCGCCGGAAACTGACCGCCCCATTGCCGCCAGAGCCGGAGCGAATGGTGACCCGTGCCAGATCGAGAAATTTCATGGTAACCTCCTCTGGCCGCGTCGGCTCAGGCGTTCAAATCCAGCGCATAGCGCCAGCGGGGGACCATGGCGCCGCGCGCCACGGAAAAGGCTTCATCATCGCCGGTATAGGCAAAACCGGCTTTACTCAACACCTTGGCAGATGCGGGATTGTCTTGAAAGACCGAGGCGACCAGCCGTTTGATCCCGGCCTTGCGCGCATGATCGACCACGCGCTGCACCGCTTCGCTGGCAATCCCGGTGCCCCAGAAAATCGGCGCGATGAAATAGCCGATCTCGGCAGTCTCATCGCCTTTGCCCGCCAGCGTGATCAGCCCGAGAAACTCATCGAGTTCCGAGATCGTGCCATCAATCACCCAATCGACCGCAGCCGCCTTGCGGGTCAAAAACGCCTCTGCCGCGCCCTTGGGATAGGGATGCGGGATCGAGGTCGTGTTCCATGCCACCTGCTTGTCGCTCGCATAATGCGCCAGCAGCCCGCTATCGGACATGCGCGGCGCACGGAGCGTCAGGCGATCGGTTGTCAATTCAGGGGTCATAGCCCCTCCTCCCTTCAGACCATGGGTCCAAAAACAAAAAGGACCGGCGCGCGGCCGGTCCCTTTGATTTCTCTTCGGTGTCCGCGCTTATTCTGCAGCGTCGGCGATTGGGGTCACGGAAATGAACGTGCGCCCCTTGAGACCCTTGTGGAAAGTCACATTGCCTTCGACTTTAGCAAAGATGGTGTGATCCTTGCCCTGGCCAACGCCCACACCCGGCCACCATTTGTTGCCGCGCTGACGCGCAATGATGTTGCCCGGAATGACAGCTTCGCCACCGAATTTCTTGATGCCGAGGCGGCGACCTGCGGAGTCGCGGCCGTTACGGGATGAACCGCCTGCTTTTTTATGAGCCATATCAGCCTCTCCTTACTTCGCTTCAGCGGCGAGATCTTTCGCCTGCTTGATCCAGTCGTCGCGCTCGATGCGGCCCGAGAACGACAGTTGATCATCCATATATTCAATCTCGGCTTTCTTCCAAGCGGCAATCTGCCAGAAATGGAACACGCCGTTTTCGTTCAGCAGCTCTTCAAGCTTCGGGCCGACGCCGGAGATCTTTTTCAGATCGTCCTTGTCGCCTTCCGGCTTGCTCAGCAGGTTGCCGGGCTTGGTGCCCGCCGCTGCCGGAGCGTCATCCGCCTTGGCGTCGTCTTTCTTCGCGGCCTTTTTCGGCGCTGCTTTCTTCGGCTCGGCCTTTTTCTCAGCCTTCGGCGCCGCTTTTTTCTCAGCCTTTTTCGCCGGTTTCTTGCCGGTCACTTCCTCAGCAACCGCTTCACCGAGACCGCCGATTGCGGCTTTCACACCCGACTTGTCCCCGCCCGAGGCGAGAATGTCGGTGATGCGCACGACCGAAAGGTGCTGGCGGTGTCCACGGCGACGCTTCGAGCTGTGCTTGCGGCGACGCTTGACGAAGGAGATCACCTTCTCGCCGCGAATGTGGTCGATGATTTCCGCCTGAACAGCAGCGCCATCGATCAGCGGCGCGCCCACGGTCACCTTGTCACCGCCGAGCATCAGAATGTCGTTGAACTGCACGGTTTCACCCGCGTCAGCATTGATCCGCTCAACCTTGAGCACGTCGTCTTTGGCAACTTTATATTGTTTGCCGCCTGTCTTTACGACTGCGAACATCGTCTTATCCTTTTCAACTTCCGCGTCTCTGCGGCCCTGATCCAATGATCAGCGTTTGGTGCCGGTGGACAGCGCGCCTTGCGGCGAGATTTCAGGTGATCCGTTCCGCATCACCCAACGAAAATACCCCGCAATGCGGGGATGAAGCCCGCTTATGTGAGAATCGCACCGGATTGTCAAGCGAGCCTGCACATTTTCGCCCCTTTTCCGGGGCCGCAGATTTTCCCTGAATAATGGCGAAATTTCCTCTTGCACAAGACCGCGCCGCCCCATAGGTTCCGCGCACCGTTGACCACGGCTCGAACGAGCCTCTGCGGAGAGGTGACAGAGTGGTCGATTGTGGCGGTCTCGAAAACCGTTGTCCGTGCAAGCGGACCGTGGGTTCGAATCCCACCCTCTCCGCCACTTCGGAACATCTCTAGAATTCGTGGTCCCGCGGACGGTTAGTCTGGTCAAATAGTCTTGGCATCTCCAGAAAATTTTCGCGCTTCGGACTGGGTCAGCCCGCAGCCGTCATCGCACTGGCGCAACGTCCGCACCAATGATGGCGACCAGTTTTGAAAGCCCGCCTTGTTGGTCCAGATTACCGATATCTCTCCAAAGCGCCGAGCTGGCATTTCCGCCCAGGAGCGTTGCCGATTTTTCGCGCAAGCGTGTCTCAATCATGTCCGGATCGCTATCGGTCAGAACATCATAGCTAGCTTCCAGCACCTGACCAGCCGCCGCAACCCGGATTTGGGAGGCCGTGTCTTGAACGGTCTCATCGGGCAGGACGGACACGCGATCCCGCAACGTGATCAGATCAGGGCGCGCGCATGTTTCGTCGCTGTAGACATCCAGTGCCGCAGTATCGAGGCCCGCTATACTCATTGCGGCAGTTAGGCGGTAGCTGAACTTGGCTTGCAGTCCTGTCACCGGTTCCAGTTGATTACATACGGATAGCCAGCGCGGGTGCGCGCGGATTTCGACCGCATCCACTGCACTCGTGTCGAGCCCATCCGCTTTCACTTTCCGAAGCGCTTCCAGCATGGCGTGTAATCCGTGGCAACAGGCATGAAATTTATACGAGATATTTGGAAAAACCCACGTCTCGCCAAGCCCTGCAATCGCCGACGACTCTGCGATCCCTGCATGTGTCGGCCCTAGGCCTTGCGCGCCCTCAATCGCGTCGGGGGTCGAGACCACACCGGCTTCCGCAAGCAACGCGCAGGTTACGCCCACTTCGGCGGCAAAGCCCGCATTGAGCGGCTTTCCCATCGTGCCGAATTGGCTTTTCAGTCCGGCGGCGCGTGTTGCAGTGAGGCTCAACGCCTGCGCCATTTGGCTCGGACCCAGCCCGAGTATCCGTCCGGCGGCCGCCGCGGCACCAAATGCGCCCGATGTGCCCGTTTGGTGAAACCCTGCCTCATAATGCGGTCGTCCGAGCCAGGCACCCACGCGGCAGGCTGTTTCCAGACCGACCGCCAGTGCCTGCAGGAACCGCTCGCCCCCTATGCCCCTTGTCTCGGCCAAAGCCAAAGCGGCAGGGATGACGGCGACGCTTGGGTGTCCGATATGGCCGAAATGCGTATCGTCGTAGTCCAATGCATGACTGGTTGCACCGTTTGCGAGAGCTGCGGCCGCCGGGCTGGCAGCGCCACCGCCAAAGAGCGTCGCGCCGCTCTTTGCAGGGGCCGTGTCCAAGGCGACCGAACGCGCCGCGCGGGCGACGGATTCATCAACGCCAGCAAGACCGACCGTTGCCCAGTCGAACAGCGAAAAGCGCACAAAACGCTTCATCCGCTCGTCCGTGACAGGGGAGGCTGCAGCAAATTCGCCAAGAAGCTCTGCGAGTGTCATATCTGTCTCCCGAAATCGGTTTCACCGCAGATCGCCGCGTGCGCTTCGCGATATTCACGTTCAAGCCGTGCCACAACGTCAGCGGCCGGCTCCAGAGCACGAGACTGGCTGACAGCCTGACCAGCACTCCAGACCTGAGACCAGGCTTTGGGTCGATCCGGGTCGGTCTTCGACCCCATCCGGCGGGGGCTCGCATGTCGGGCTTCTTCAAGGTCGACACCAGCGGCCTCAATACTCGGCACAAGATAGTTGCCATGGGTGCCTGAGAACATCGGCGTGTAAAGGATCTCGTCTGACGCCGCCTCGACGATCATCTGCTTATGAGCTTCAGGCGCGATGGCCTCGATTGTCGGGATAAACACAGTGCCCGCATAGGCAAAATCGCATCCGAGCGCTTTCGTTGCGAGGATCGAGCGTCCGTTGGCGATCGCCCCAGATAGCGCGAGCGGACCATCCCAAAACGCGCGCACCTCCTCCACCAGCGCAAATGGGCTGAGTGTGCCGGCATGTCCGCCCGCCCCCGCACAGACGAGGATCAAGCCATCGACGCCGGCCTTCGCCGCCCGCCGCGCATGGCGCGCTTTGATCACATCATGGAAGACGATGCCGCCATATCCATGCACCGCTTCAACCACCTTGTCCGGCGCAGATAGAGAGGTGATCACAAGGGGCACTTTATGACGCACAATCGTCTCAAGATCCTCAGTCAGCCGCTCATTATAGTCGTTGACGATCAGGTTCACGCCGTAGGGCGCGGCGCGGTGTCCGGTCTCGTTTTGGTGGCTGCGCAGACGTGTCTCGATCTCCGAGAGCCACACATCGAGTTGCTCGGCGGGGCGCGCGTTCAGCGCGGGAAATGTCCCGATCACCCCGGCACAGCACTGCGCGACGACCAGATCGACGCCAGAAGCAAGGAACATCGGCGCGCCAATAAGGGGTAATTTTAGCCCAGATGACAGTGCATTTATGACCGTTTGTCGTGTCATGTCTCTTCGCTCCAAACGACGTCGGATTTTATTCGCGTCGCTATCATCATGTCGTTATCCGTCCGAAATGACGCGTCATTTTCGCGGACGCTGAATGCGCGCATTCGCAACCGATCCGACCCCCATCACGCCAGAATCCGCGCCTCTGTCACGGCTTGGACGGACTCGAGACTGTTGCCATCGGTCAGCTCCACCAGTCTGAGACCCTCAGGCGTGACATCAAGAACCGCAAGATCCGTGTAAATCCGGCTCACAACGCCAAGCCCCGTCAAAGGATAGGTGCACTGCTTCAATATCTTGGGGCTCCCGTCGCGATTGACGTGCCGCATCATCGCGAAAATTTTCGGCACGCCGACGACCAGGTCCATCGCCCCGCCGACGGCCGGTGGAAATGTCTCGTCCAACGTTGCCCAATTTGCGAGATCACCATTCTCGGCAACCTGATAGGCGCCCAGAACAGCGATATCGATATGGCCACCCCGCATCATGGCAAAACTGTCCGTGTGTTCAAAATAAGCGGCGCCCCTTGCTGCGGTCACATAGCGTTTGCTGGCGTCAATCAGTTCGAGATCTTCACTGCCCTCAGCGGGAGTCGGCCCAACACCGAGCAGACCATTTTCGGAATGATAAATCACCTCGCGACCTTCTGGCACATAACCCGAGACATGCGTCGGCTTGCCAATTCCCAGGTTCACATAGGAACCGTCGGGAATATCCTGCGCCACGCGGGCGGCCAGCTGCGCATCGTCGAGTGCATTCAATGTCATGGTCTTACCCCGTATTCGACGATGCTCTTGATGAAGATGCCGGGCGTGACCACGGCTTCGGGATCGAGAGGATCGTCGCTCAATTCGCGGACCTCTGCCACGGCGTGTTTCGCAGCCATCGCCATCACCGGATTGAAATTTCGCGCGGTGGCGTGAAAGCTCAGGTTCCCCCATTTATCGCCGCGCTCTGCGCGAATAAGCGCAAAGTCTGCCGGCAATGGGGCCTCTAAAACATAGCCACGTCCATCGATCACGCGGGTTTCCTTGCCGTCAGCCAAACGCGTGCCGTAGGCCGTTGGGGTCAGAAACCCGCCCAATCCCGCACCGGCTGCGCGCATCCGTTCCGCCAGAGTGCCTTGTGGGACAACCTCAAGCGCGACTTCGCCCGCCTTGAAGCGCTTCTCGAACCAGATTGATCCCGGCGTTCGCGGATAGGAGCAGATCACCTTGGCGACGCGGCCCGCCTTGAGCAGTTTGGCGATCCCGCTTTCCCCTGCCCCGGCATTGTTCGAGATCACGGTGAGCCCGGTGGCGCCTTGCTCCAATAGCGCGTCGATCAATCCGAACGGAATGCCGGAGGACCCGAACCCGCCGATCATCACCACCGCGCCGTCCGTTACCGGTTTCACTGCGCGCGCCAAGCTCTCCAGTCTTTTGTCCATCTGCTCGCCTATTCTCCCGCAGCGCCACGGCGTCGCACGAGGCCAAGGTTCACCACGATGACACCAATGAGAACCCCCGCACCGATCAGGCTGGTCGTGAGTTCCGGGAACAGGATGAGAATGCCACCGGCCCCGAAGGCGATGCGGCTCACAATGTCGATCCGCCCGACTTTGTAGATCCAACTTTCGAAGGCGGAGGTGATCGCCCAGATCGCCAACACCGTCAGACCGACACGTTCAATAATCTGTATCCAGCTGCCATCCATGATCAGCGCCGGATCGTAGACGAAGATGAAGGGCAGCACGAAGAGTGGCATCCCAAGACGCATGGAGTGAAAACCCGTCTTCATCGGCTTGGAGCCCGCGACATTCGCAGCGGTGATCGCGGCCAGCGCCACGGGCGGCGTGATGTAGGACAGCATCCCCCAATACAGGATGAACAAATGGCTGGCGATCGGGTTGAGCCCAGCTTGTACCAATGCGGGCGCCAGGAGGATCGACAGGAAGATGTAACAGGCCGTTACGGTCATCCCCATGCCGAGCACGAAGCTTGTGACAGCACCGGCAACCAGCATCAGCGCCGTGTTGCCGCCCGCATAGAGCAGGAGTTCGCGGGAGAACGCCCCAGCAACACCCGTGTAGGACAGGCCGCCGACAACAAGACCAATCCCAGCGAGAACCGCGACGAGACTGGCGATGTTCAGCGAGGTATCGAGAAGCAGATCCTTGAACCGACGAAAATCAATGCGGGTTTCCTTGCGAAAGGCCGTGGCGACAAGCATGACGACCGAAGCGTAATAGGGCGAACGCGCTTCCATTCTGAGCCCCATGAGGACGAAGATCAGAACGGCGAGGCTCAAGAGATAAGGCCAGCCGCTCTTCAGCACGGGCCATATCGGCGGCGTCTCCGAACGCGGCAGGCCCTCCAAGCCGCGGCGCGCCGCATACATGTCCACCTGAAACAGCAGCGCGACATAGAACAGGATCGCCGGGATCACCGCGGCGATCACGATGGTGGAATACTGCACCCCGAGGAACGACGCCATGACGAAGGCGACGGTCCCCATCACGGGTGGCATGAGCGTCGCACCGGTAGACGCGCAGGCTTCCACAGCCGCCGCGTAATGTGCCGGATAGCCGACGCGGCGCATTGTTGGAATGGAGAACGGTCCCGAGGTCAGGATGTTGGATATGACGCTTCCTGAGAGCGAGCCGAGAATGCCCGAGCCCATCACGGCCACCTTGGCCGGCCCGCCTCGGCTATGTCCCAATAGGGCCGAAGCCAGTTCCATGAAGAAGTCGCTTCCCTTCGTGGCAACCAGAACCGATCCGAAGATCACAAAGCCGATGACCAGTTCGGCGACCACCTGCATCGGGATGCCGATAATCGACTCCACCCCAAGCACATGCGCCCGGATGGTGCTGACCAGCGAGTATTCGGTGCCCCACAGAAATCCCGGCATGTAATCTGCATAAAGCGGATAGGCACCAAAAATCAGCGCCGTAAAGAGCAGGATCGGCCCGCCCGCGCGGCGCACCCCCTCAAGAACAAGAACGATGAGCACCGACGACATGATGTCCGCGGTCAACGGGGCATCATACTCCCAACCCCTCTGGATGATATCAAGGCCATGGAACCCCAGCCAGCCCGCGCTGACGAGCGCCGCAATGGCGAGGATCATGTTGAGCAACCAAAAGCGGTCGGGATTTTTCGCGCTCGCGGGAAGAGTCAGGAAGGCCAGCGCCAGAAAGATCCCGATCAGATAATAAAGATACGCATTCCCAAGTGGCTGAAATCCTAAGATATTCAGAAGAAATTGCTGGTTGATCGCCATGAGGATCCCAAGAGCGCCCAGCACCATCACGATGAGACGGAGTGTCTTTTGGATTGCGGTTTCGGGCTCTTGCGGTGCAGCGACTCCATCCGTCGCGGCAACCCCGGTGTTTTTTTCAGAGGTCATGATCTCATCCTGATCAGGTCAATGCGGTTCCCCGGCGACTTGACCGCCGGAGAACAATCACCACGTCGGCGGCTTATTCCAGCCCGCTCACAACTTCTGCGCGGTGCGCCATCCAGGCTTCGGCGAACTCTTCTTCCGAGAGACCTTCATTTTCAGGTTTGAACGTTTCCCACGCGGCAACCAGCGCGTCCATACGCTCGGTGCGTTTCGCGTTCCAGGCATCGTCCTCTTCGGTCCAGATGCCTTTTTCCTTGAGATAGCGCACAGCGCCTTCATGGAAGGGCACATCAATGGCCGGCTTTCCCGACATCTCCAGCGTCCAGCGCTCCATGGTCGCGGTGCCGTTCTTGTAGAGATCATAGGTTTCATCAAGCGCCTTGATGAAGGCGTAGACTTCGTCGGCAGATTTATCGACCGTTGTCGTGATCACCGGGTAACGATAAGCCGCCATCTTGGCGATCTCACCCTCAGCAAGACCCGCGGCCACATCCTCGTCGGATGGCCCCATAATAGGGAGGACTTTCAACAGACCTTCCCAGCCCTCGGCGTTATCAGCCTCCAGCGGCGCGTAATAGATCCCGCGCGGGCTTTCCGCCAATTCATAGAGCTGACTTGTGGTCGGCGTGGTGCAGGTCGCGTCGGACTCGTTGCGCGTCATCGACGACATGGCCGACGCATAGGTCGGGAAGGTCACCACTTCAACATCGTCGAGCGTGAGACCGCCAAACGCCAGAATGGCTTCGCATTTCACATTCACTGACGGGTTGCCCGCGACAAAAGCGATCCGCTTGCCGCGTGCATCGGCGACCGTCTCGATCCCCGCATCGCCCGCTGCGATCAGCGTAATGCCCGCCGGACGCCCTGCAACGGCGCGCAGCTCGCGCGGCCCCCATTCAGGTGTGGCGAAGTCAAATGCCCCTTCGGACATGAAAAATGCCTCGGTGGCGAGGAAAGCATAATCTGCGCTTCCCTGAAGCAAGGGCTGCAAACGTCCGATGCCGCTACCCGACGGCTGGATGCGGACGCGCGTTCCAAACTCTTTGCCCAAAGCATCTGCAATCGCCGACGCCTCCGCATAGCCGGCCGAACCCACATCGTAGGACGACCATACCATCGTATCCGGCAGGTCTTGCGCTGATGCGGTGAACGCACAAATCGTCATCAGACCACCAACGGCAGCCCCAAATTTCTGTTTGGTCTTCATATATTCCTCCCTGTGTAAAGAAAGGCGTTCGATGGCCTGTTTTCAGTTTTCTGTTCTTGTCCCGATATCGCTCTTTTAGAGCGACAGTTGGCCGAACTTTCCTTCCCCTGTCTCTGACAGTGTCGCACTGGCACTCATGATTCAAATGCATTATAGATATAACAGAGATACACATGAGGCATGAATGAATTTCCGCCAGCTTCGAAACTTTATTCAAGTGGTCGAACTGAGCAGCATCACCTCTGCCGCTGAACATCTGAACATGGCGCAGCCGGCCCTGAGCCGTCAGGTTAAAGCTCTCGAAGAAGAGCTTGGAGTGGCGCTGCTGCGTCGTCACGGGCGCGGTGTCATGCCGACGGAGGAAGGCATTCGGCTGGCCCATAGAGCCAAGGCGATTATTGAGGATGTAGAGGAGCTTGCCGGAGAGATTTCTGGCAATCGCGCGCATCTTTCCGGCACAGTGACCCTTGGCCTTCCCCCAACCGTTTCAGAAATCCTCGCAACCCACCTGATCGAACGGACACTGGAAGAATTCCCGGATGTCAATCTGCGCATCACCTCGGGCTTTAGCGGCCATGTGCAGGATTGGCTGCTGCGCGGAAAAATTGATCTCGGCGTGGCTTACGAAGGCCAACGGTCCCCTTCCATCAAGTTTCAGCCGATCCTGATCGAACAGCTTTTCCTAATACAGCCCGCGGGCATCGACGGCGCGCGCGACGGTGTTCCAATCAAGGCGCGGGACGCTTTGGAGCATCCGCTTATCCTGCCCAATCCTGAGCATGGCTTGCGCGGCCGGATCGAAGATATCGCGCGCAATGAAAATCTCGATCTGAACGTGGTGCTGGAAATCGACATTCTGCCCACGATGCTCGCCTTTGTGGAGCGCAATCTCGGAAGCACAATTCTGCCACTCGTCAGCGTCATCAACCACATGCGCGAAGGCCGCTTGATCGCCAGGCCGATCATTGAGCAACCCATGAACCGAACGCTCGTTTTGATGACACCGCTGAACCGTCCCGGCTCACGGCTAACGACGCGCTTTGCGGATTTCCTAACGTCGGAGATGCACAAGATGGTTACGTCGGGGAAATGGCCCGGCACAACGCTTTAGGGCTGGGTGATCCGCCCGCGCTCGGTTCAATCAACCCGACCTGTGCTGCGGCAGGTGAGCGGTGCCAGCACCAGCATCTATATCCAGCCAAATCTTATCAGCATCGCCAGCATGAGCGACCAGACCGTGAGAATGGACAGACAGTAAAGGCCATTCCAGCGCAAACCGACGGTGAAAGTGCTGCGTCCGATAATACTCGCGGTAAGAACCAAAGTCGTGATGAACGGCGAAAGCCCGATCACGGCGGTCCAGCCACCGGTAATGGCTAGCGCGATGGCCGCGTCACTCAGCCCCGGCACCGTCACTTGCGCCGCGATCGCGCCAAGCACAGAGGCCACCACAATCGGGTTCATCCCAACAAGAGCCAGCGCGACAATCGCAACCGAGATCCCGAGCGCGACCGAGATCGCGCCGAGTCCCATGCCCGAGATGACGGCCCGAAGTTCCTCGGCGGGGATCAGTCCCAACAGGACCACCGGCAAGAAACCTGCCGACGCAAAGACCCCGACCTCGGAGCCCATTGCCGACAGCCGCTCCCATGTCGCGCGCGCAGCCCCTGTGACCCCCGACACGGGGCCGCCCGGCGTTTCACGCGCCGACATCCCCGCCCAGACAATCGCGTAACAGGGCACCACGCAGACCAGCGCTTGCTGAAAGCTGAGCGCGCTCACTTCATGGACCAGAAACACCAGAAGTCCGAGCGCAAAAACATGTGCGACAAGCGCCACGGCGCCTGTCCAGCTCCCCGGTGGCGGCGACGGGCGCGGGAGCCCCAGCTTGCGGAAGCGCCAGCCATCCACACGATCAAAAGCCCAGCCAATTGCGATAAAAACGAAGGACATCGCGAAGCCTATGGGCCCGAAATTCGCATAGCTTAGCCCCGGAACAGCAATCAAAATCGCATTAGTGGCGAAACCGAAGGGCGACCAGAGAGAGATCAGGGCAAAACCGCGAACGATGGCCATCGTCATCCGTTTCAGGCGGGTCTCGCGCGCGTCTGGCGGAAGCTGCGCCGCGGCTTCCGAAGACATGGATCTTTTGGCGATATCCAAGAGAAGTGCCAGCCCGCCGAAATTGATCAGCACGCCAAAGAGATGCCCGCCGGACGTCATCGCCAGATAACGCCGCGAGGCGGGTTGGCCGGTGACGAAAAGGCCGGCACGATGCACTTCGGGCGCAATCGCCGCCGCTGAGCGCAAGGTGCTCAGTGTGGCAATAAGTGCCGCGAGAAACAGCATTCTGTCGGCCCCCTGCCAGAGCGCGGCCGGGTCCACACGCTGCGCAAGCGCCAAAACAAAGACGGTCAGCGCCATGAGCACCGGCACCCAGGTTCCGAAGCCAAACTGGCGGCGGGTCAGCCAAAGATAGAGGCACAGCGCGGCGACCCCCAAGCTCGTCACGATCCGCGAGTCAACGAAGATCAGGAGGATGGCAGACACCATGATGGCGACCATCATCAATCGACAGAGCGTCGCGGATTTCGGCGCGCGGTCGTCTTCCCCACTCGCGCTCTCACGTGATCGTCGCGCCCTGCTCAACATCCTTTGAACTGCGGCCGCCTTTTTTCAGCAAAGGCCGCCCTGCCCTCCGCAGCGTCCGCGCTGTTGATCAGCATCGGCTGAATCGCCGCCTCATAGTCCAGCGCGGCCGACACGTCCCGAGCGAACCAATCAAGGATGAACTGACGCGGCAGCGGCGCAACCTCTGCCTCCTTCAGCGCTAACTCGCTCGCCATTGCCACCGCCTCGGCGGGGCTCGCCAAGGCGTCACAGATCCCGAGACCGTGCGCCTCTTCCGCATCAATGACGCGGTTATCCAGCATCAGGCGCCGGCTCTTCGCGGGTCCGATCCGTGCCAACAATGTCGCAAGCAGGCCCATATCCGGGATCAAACCGATCTTGGTAAAGGCCGCCGTGAAACGCGCCTCACGCGAGGCCACCACAATGGGACAGGCCATCGCAAGCGCAAATCCGCCGCCTGCGGCCCATCCTTCAACCGCCGCGACGAGCGGTTTGGGAAAGCGGACGATACGCATCACCATATCCGATATCACAGCGAAGCGCTCACGATGCGCCGCGATGCTGCGCTCTCCCTGATCGCGGATATCGCCCCCGGCTGAAAAATGTCCGCCTGCGCCCGTAAGAACCACCGCGCGGACCGCATCATCCGTTGCCGCCTCGCTGAGAGCTTCGCGAAGCGAGAGCCGCGCCGCGTGACCGATCGGATTGCGTCGCTCCGGCTCGTTCAGCGTAATGATCCTGAGACCATCGTCATGCGTTGTGATGTCGATCGCCATATCATCCCCTCCGTTTGAACAATCCGTTTCCGATCGCAATCTTGTCCCGCTCCAGGACCCGCGTGCGGAAAGACCCGTCATTCCAGATCTCAGTGCGCAGCGTTTCGCCGGGATAGACGACGGACGTGAAACGCGCATCCATCGAGCCGAAATGCTCCGCCTCATAGTCGCAGAGCGTTGCGAGAAGCGCATGTGCGGCAAAGCCAAATGTACACAAACCGTGCAAAATAGGCTGCTCAAACCCTGCCTTGGCCGCAACGCGCGGATCGAGATGCAGCGGATTGGGATCGGCGTTCCAGCGGTAATAAAGCGCCTGTTCCGGGCGCGTTGGCGTCTCAAAAATATGATCCGGCTCAGTGTCGGGCAGCGTATGCGCTTGTTTGACCGGTCCGTCCGGACCGCCAAAACCGCCATCGCCCCGCAGGAACGTCGTACCCCGGCACGTCGCGAGATGAAGACCCGTCTCGGCGTCGCGGATCTCCTTTTCATAGTAAAGCAGCGCCCCCCGTCCTTCGCCCTTATCCACCAACCCCGTGACGCGGGTTTTGCCCACGATGGTGGCCTCTGACGGGATCGGGTGGTGGATCGTAATGCCCTGCTCGCCATGGACGAGTTTCAGCGCATCAACACCGGTCTCCGGGTTGCCAAGCCAGAAGCCGGGATGGCCGAGCACATTGACGATGGCGGGCATGGCGCGCACATCATCTGCGAGAGCGCCGACATAGGGCAGTTGCCGCATGTCCAATGGGTCCTGCCCCATGCCGACTGTCAGGCCAAAGCGCGCCACGTCTTCGTGTCCATAACTTTGGCGCACTTCGGGAATGTCGAAATTCAGAAGATGTTCGTAATCAATGGCCATCGCTATCCCCCTGCGTCGCGTCGATCTCGATCACCGCATCGAGGGCAAAGACGCCCTCTCCATTTGGCATTGCGAGAACCGGGTTGAGATCAATCGAGGTCAGCCGCTCGCCTGCGCCAGCCGCAAAGAACGACAGACGGGACAGCATAGTGGCCAGCGCATCAATGTCTGCTGGTTTCGTACCGCGCGCTCCTTGCAGGATCGCCGCGCCGCGGATGGACAGGATCATCTCGCGCGCCGTCTCCGGGCTGAAGGGGCAAGCACGGAGAGCCACATCATTGAGAAGCTCCACGAAAATCCCGCCAAGACCGAACACCGCGACCGGCCCGAATGTCGGATCCCTGTTGATGCCCATCAGACACTCGACCCCGCCCGAGAGCTGCTTGGCAACAAGGATCCCGCTCACATGGGCATCGGGTGCGCGCTCAGCGACGGCCGCGAGAATATCGTCATAAGCAGCGCGCACCTCGTCTGCAGAGGTAATGTCGAGTTTGACCGCGCCGATATCCGATTTGTGCAAGATATCCGGGGACAGAATTTTCATCACAACCGGATAGCCGAAGGCCTCTGCCGCCGTGACCGCGTCCTCTTTGCTGCGCACGGCCTGCTCCGGCGCGGGTGCAATACCCGCTTCGGCGAGAAGCGCTTTGGCCTCGGCTTCATCCGGGCTCGCCGCGGGCAACGTTACCGGCTTGGCTTTCGGCAGGGCTGGCGGCCGCGCACCGGCCTGCTCGGCACCAAATTGCAACACCGCATTGATGGCGCGAACCGCACGGCAAGGATCGTTGAAAATCAGGATCCCGGCGTCGTCATAGCGGCGCAGCACCTCAGGATCGCCCAGCGCGCAGAACGCAATGATACGGTTGGGATAGGCAGCCCGCAGCGGTGCCATCGCCTCTAGGATAACTTTCGAAAGCTTGTCGCTCCCCGCCACATAGGTCAGAAAACACAGCACGGCCCCGTAACCGCCATCTTCCAATCCCGCGCGCGTGAACTGTTCCAGCAGCGCCGGCTCGTTCAGCGCCTGCGCCGTACAATCGAGCGGATTGACCGCCGACGCGTAGGGCAGAAGCTCCAAAAGCTTCGCCTGCGCCTCCTCGGGCATGACCGGCATGGGCAGACCGATCCGCTCGGCCTCATCGCTGACCACAATCCCCGCCCCGCCGCTGACCGTCACCACGCCCAGCGCGTGCCGCGTCGGCAGCACTTTCTTGGAGGCCGCATAAGCGATGTCCATCATGGATTCCGGATCGCGCAAGATAATTGCACCGTGATCCGAGAGGACCGCATCGGCCACAACCGCATCCCCCGTGAGCGACGCAGTATGCGACGCAGCGGCGCGTGCGCCCACCTCCGAACGCCCGGATTTCAAAGCCAGCACCGGCTTGCCCGCAGCGCGCGCGATGTCGAGCGCTTCCAGCAAGGCCGGCGCGTCGTTCACCGCCTCCATATAGGTGCAGATCACGTCAATCGTGTCGCTCTCGGCCATCCAACGAATCCCGTCGGCGACCGTGATGTCGGCTTCGTTGCCCGTGGTAATCAGCACCGATGAGCCAAGACCCCGGTCCCGCGCAAGCGCGCCCAGATGCGCCCCGAAAGCGCCGGACTGGCTGGCGATCCCAATGTTGCCGGGAAGCGGAAAGCCCGTGTCGAGCGATGACGAGAACGTGCCGTAATATCCAATATCGACATTATAAACGCCAAGCGTGTTCGGCCCGAGCAAGCGCATGTCATATTTCGCCGCCAGCGCGACGATTTCGCGCTGTGCCGCCTCGCCCTCGTCTCCGGTTTCCGCAAAGCCCGCCGAAAAAAGGGTTACGGCTTTGCACCCCTTGCGCCCGAGCGCCTCGATCGTCGGCAGCACCAGTTTGGCGGGAACCGCGATGAGCGCCGCCTCCGGCGCTTCCGGCAGATCATCAACGCTTGCATAGCAGGGCAGCCCCTGCACCGTTTCGCGTTTTGGGTTCACCGGCAGGATGCGGCCCTCATAGCCAGCCTTCAGCATCGCCGCGATTGGCCGCCCCCCAATCCGAGACGGGTCTTCCGAGGCACCGATGACGGCCACCGAATTTGGCGCGATGAGCCCGTCGATCAAGGCGCGGTCGCTCATAGCACCGCCTCCGACCCGAGGATCGCCGTGCATTGGCTCGACAGTGTTCCGCCGTTGCCGTGACAGAGCGCAATGTTGCAATCCTCGATCTGGCGTTCGCCCGCATCCCCGCGAATTTGCGCAACGGCCTCGGCAATCAGGAACATACCATACATACCCGGATGCACGCAGGAGAGCCCGCCGCCATTGGTATTCACGGCCAATTCACCTCCGGGCGCAATCCGTCCGTCCTGCACAAAACGCCCGCCTTCTCCTTTGGGGCAGAAGCCAAGGTCCTCAAGGAACAGAATGGTGTTGATGGTGAAGGCGTCATAGAGCATCACGACATCAACATCTTTGTGGTTGACGCCCGCCATTTCCATGGCACGCGGCCCGCTCTCGGCGGCGGCTGTTGTCGTCAGATCCGGCATCGCCACAATCGAGCGGTGATAATTTGCCCCGCCCGCACCGAGGAAATAAACCGGCTTGCCGGGCAAGTCCTTTGCCCGGTCCGCACGCACTAGCACGCAAGCGGCGGCGCCATCGGTCACCAGGCAGCAATCCGCTTTGCTGAGCGGGTCCGAAATCATGCGTGACGACAGCACCTCATCCTTGGTCAGCGGCCCGCGCGCAAAGGCCTCGGGATTGAGGTTCGCCCAGCCCCGCGCGGCCAGCGCGACATCGGCAAGATCCTCGCGCCTCGTGCCATATTCCGCCATATGCCGACTGGTCGCCAAAGCGTATGCGGTGATCGGATGACGCGGATTATAGGGCGTCTCATGCCATTGCGGCTCACTCATCGAGACCAGCCGTCCCCCAGCCGTGCGCTGGTTCGAGCCATAGCAAACAAGGGCGGCATCGCAGAGCCCCGCCTCAAGCGCCAGTGTCGCCTGAAGCAAATGCATCTCAAAGCTGGAGCCGCCCACATTTGTTCCATCAAAGAAACGGGGCTTGAGGCCGAGATATTCAACGACGCTCATGGTCGGAAACGCGTGACTGCTCGTCGCGGCGAACACGCCATCAATATCCTGCAAGTTCAGGCCAGCATCCTTCACGGCCTTCACCGCCGCCTGACCGAGAAGTTCGATCGCCGAAAAGCCCGGCGCCTCACCGACACCTGCGGTCGCCATCCCGACGATAGCCGATTTTCCACGCATACTGTCTTTGCTCATACTGCGTCCTCCCCGGTCAGATCGAAGACCACCCGCGGGCCGTCTTCCGCACTCTCGATCCGCGCGGCAACCCGCGCGCCGATCTCGGCCGTTTCCACCTCGGGCAGCGTCGACATCATGCGTACCCCTTCATCGAGTTCAATCAGCGCCACATTCCACGACCCGGCCCGCGCACGGTTGACGGTGATGGCGTAGATCTCGCCGGTACCTTTCGCCTCGACCCATTCGAGATCTGTTGCCCCGGTCGGCGAGGTCACTTTGGGCCAGAACACATATTCGCCCGTGCTCGCCGCGCGCTGGATCATGAAACGCCCTTGGGCCAGATAGGCCTCATAGGCCGCTTGCGGGCCAAGTTTGGAAATATCGCTTTCGCTGAGCTCACTCATGTCTTTTCCTCCTGTCATCGTCAGTCCTCCCACCCCAGAAACAGATGGGTCTGCGATGTTGTGCCGACGATCTTGCCATCCGTGCGCGTGAGCGTGACCAGCAGCACCACCGTCTTGCGGCCGACATGGACCGGCACGCAGCGCGCCGTGACCACGTCCCCGACGCTCACAGGTCTGATGAAATTGGTCTTGGCCTCCACCGTGGTGTTCGAAACCTCAACCGGGCTGTTGATAAAGGCCGACGATCCTGCTGCGGTGTCGGCCAACGCCATCAGCGCGCCGCCATGCAGAACGCCGTTACGGTTGCCCATTTCCTCGGTCACGCGCATCCGGCAGACCACTTCCTCCGGGACGCATCTGTCCACCTCGATCCCGAGCAGACGCGAAAACGCGGATTGCGGCGGCATCTCTTCAGCCGTGCGGGTCCGGGTCTCGGCCATGATCAGGCAGACCGCTCGGCCAGCATCCGGCGCGCGATGACGAGTTGCTGGATCTGGCTCGTGCCCTCATAGATCCGCAGCAGCCGGATATCGCGGTAGAGCCGCTCGATATCGTATTCGGCCATATAGCCAGCGCCGCCATGGATTTGTAGCGCACGGTCCGCGATCCGTCCGGCAGCTTCCGTGCAGAAATATTTCGTGCACGCGGCCTCAACGATGGCTTTGCCTTCGCGATCAAAAGTATCGGCTGTCGCGCGGACGAGCGCACGGGCCGCCTGAAGCTCGGCCTGACAATCCGCCAAAAGCCCCTGCACAAGCTGATGCTCACCAATCGGCTTGCCAAACTGTTTGCGCTCCAGCGCGTAGTCCGTCGCAATATCGAGCATCCGCTGGCTTTGTCCCACGGCCATCGCGCCGACGTGAATCCGGCCCCGGTCAAGCACCTTCATCGCCGTGCGAAACCCGCGATTGAGATTGTCCGGGCCGCCGATGATGGCCGTTTCGGGAATGCGAACATCCTCAAAGATGACATCCGAGGTCTTGGTCCCGCGCTGGCCAAGCTTGCGGTCCGGCTTGGCGACGGTGATGCCCGGCGTATCCGCAGGCACGATAAAGGCCGACACACCATCCGCGCCTGGCTTGCTCGCATCCGTGCGGGCAAAGACCGTGAACACGCCCGCGCGCACCGCATTGGTGATATAGCGCTTGGTGCCGTTGATCACGAAATCGCTGCCGTCCTTCTTCGCCGAGGTGCGGATCCCGCCGGCGTCCGATCCATTGTCGGGCTCGGTGAGCGCGAAAGAGGCGATCACGTCGCCGCTCGCGACCCCCGGCAACCATGTCTGCTTCTGCTCAGGCGTGCCATCCATGACGATGCCTTGCGAGCCGATGCCGACATTGGTGCCGATCAGCGACCGGAAGGTGAGCGACGCATAGCACAGCGCCTCAATCAGCCGCGCTTCCTGCGGCACATTCAGTCCGACGCCGCCATATTCCTCTGGGGTCGAGAGGCCGAAAAGGCCCATCTCCTTCATCTCGGTGATGATTTCGTCAGGAATATCATCCTCTTCTTCCACCCGGCGCTCCGCCGGAATGAGGCGCTCGCGCGCAAACCGGCTGACCGTTTCAACGAGCTGTTCGAACACATCATCATCCACACCTGACGGCATCATATTCCTCCCACAGAATGATCTCAGTCTCCTCTTGCTCTAGCAAAAAAATTCTCTATAGTAAATATCATTCTGTCAGGGAAATTTTATGAACGGCGATAGCGGACAAAAACTGGTGCCAGCGGTGGAGAACGCCGCAACCATTATGCGGATGCTGGCGACGAGCGGGCGGCCCATGGGCGCAACGCAGATTGCGCGCGAAGCCGGGCTAAACGTGTCGTCGGTTTTCAATATTCTGCGCACGCTGACCCATGAGGGTATTCTGAGTTTCGATCCGGACTCGAAAACATACGTGATCGGCATGGGGCTCCTGGAACTCGCAGCGCCCCTGCTCGGCGCGAATCCCGCCGACCTTATCCGCCCGACCCTGACCGCCATCGCGCAGGAGCACCGCGTGGCCATCGCCCTCTGGCAGATCACAACAAACGAACGAATCGTTCTGATCGACCGCATCACGGCGCCGAACATCGTGCAGGCCGTGATGGCGCGCAGCAGCCGCTTGCCGGTCTTTGCGGGCGCCATTGGCCGCGTTTATGCCGCCTCCATGGGCTTGGACAAGACGCAGACGCGCAAGGGCTATGATGGCGTGCGCTGGCAGGATGCGCCGGCATTCGAGGCCTATTGGGCGGACGTGGAAGCCGCACGCGCCAGTGGAATCGCGCGGGATCGCGGGAACCTGTTCCGCGGGCTCGACATTGTCGCCGCGCTGTCGCGGGATGCCGCAGGCGTGCCGCGGCTTGGCATGAGCAGCATCACCATCACCGGCCAGCAGACCGAGGAGAATCTCGACGCGGTTGGCGAGGCTTTGGCAAAGGCCGCACAAGATATCGAGCGGGGCGTCTTCGGTCGCCCAGCCCACCAAGATTGAACCCGCATAAGAGACAACCGTCGTTCATGACGAAAAGGAGGAGATATGTCTGATCCCAAACCCTTAGACGGCAAGGTCATGTTGGTGACCGGAGCCGGAGGCGGCATTGGCCGCGCAATCGCGATGGAGGCCGCCCGCGCCGGAGCGGCAATCGTCGTCAACGACATCGGCGCATCCCTTGACGGTCAGCGTGAATCGAGCGCTGCCGCACAGGATGCGGTCACCGAAATCGAAGCCATCGGCGGGCGCGCCGTCGCAAACGGTGATGATGTCTCGGACCCCGACGGCGCCAAGGCTATGGTGAAACAGGCGACCGATGCGTTCGGACGCCTTGATGCGGTGGTGAACAACGCGGGAATCTTGCGTGACCAGTTCTTCCACAAGATGACCTATGAGAATTTCGACGCGGTGGTGAAGGTTCATCTTTACGGGACGTTCAATGTGAGCCGCGCCGCCGCCGATGTGATGCGCGAGCAAGGCTCGGGAAGCCTGATCCACATGACCTCGACCTCGGGGCTGATCGGCAATCTTGCGCAAGCAAATTACTCCGCCGCCAAACTCGGGATCACGGCGCTGTCGAAGTCTCTGGCGCTGGACCTTCAGCGATGGAACATCCGCTCAAACTGCATCGCGCCTTTCGCGTGGAGCCGCATGACCTCGTCCATCAAGGTCGACAGCCCTGAGCAGGAAGAGCGCGTCAACCGGATGAAAGAGATGAAGCCGGAGAAAGTCGCCCCCGTCGCGCTCTATCTCGCGTCTGACGAAGGGGCTGACACGACGGGACAAATCTTCGCCGTGCGCAACAATGAGATCTTCCTGATCTCCCAACCCCGCCCGACGCGCTCGGTCCATCGCGGCGAGGGCTGGGATTTGGCGAGCGTGGCCAGCCATGCCATCCCCTCGCTGAAAGCCAGCTATATGCCGCTGGATGTGTCTGCCGATGTGTTCTGCTGGGACCCGGTCTGACCTGAAGCGGCTCATCCTGCTGACATGAACGAAACTGCCCCTGCAAAACATGCGCGGGCAGTTTTGTTATGTGCCCTGCTACCGCGAACGATGGCAGCATTGCGAAAAGCGTCAGCCGCATTTCACGCCGTCGCTGGCAAACTTCTGCTGCAATCCACAGGCGGCGGGACAGATTGAAAATCGAAGCGCATTTCCATCCATACCCTAAAAGCATATCTGAAAGGCCATTCAGCTATTTGAATTATGCGTTATAACATCCGATGATCCCGGAAAAGAAGCAGCTCACTGCTTTGGATACGCCGGAGGACCCCCAATGTATGATCACAACAGCGACGACTTTCAGGACATTCGCGACGCCGTGCGCGCGCTATGTGCCGAATTCCCGGACGAGTATCACCGCAAAATTGATGAGGAACGCGCCTATCCCGAAGCCTTTGTCGATGCGCTGACAAAAGCGGGCTGGATGGCCGCGTTGATCCCCGAAGAGTATGGCGGATCGGGTCTGGGCCTGACCGAAGCATCGGTCATCATGGAAGAGATCAATCGCGCGGGCGGCAATTCCGGTGCCTGTCATGGCCAGATGTATAATATGAACACACTGGTCCGGCACGGCTCCGAGCAGCAGAAGCAGGAGATCCTGCCAAAACTCGCCAGCGGCGAGCTGCGCCTCCAGTCCATGGGCGTGACCGAGCCGACCACTGGAACGGACACTACCAAGATCAAGACCGTCGCCGTGCGCAAGGGCGACAAATACGTCATCAATGGCCAGAAAGTCTGGATCAGTCGGGTGCAGCACTCGGACTTGATGATCCTTCTCGCACGGACGACCCCGCTCCCTGAGGTCAAGAAAAAATCCGAGGGCATGTCGATCTTCATCGTCGATATCAAGGAGGCGATGAAAAGCGGCATGGAGGTCAAACCGATTGCGAACATGGTCAATCACGAGACCAATGAGCTGTTCTTCGACAATCTGGAAATTCCCGCCGAGAACCTGATCGGCGAGGAAGGGCAAGGCTTCAAATATATCCTGACCGGCCTGAACGCGGAACGCACGCTGATCGCGGCGGAATGTATCGGTGACGGCTACTGGTTCACGGACAAGGCAACGGCCTACGCCAATGAGCGCGTCGTTTTTGGGCGTCCCATTGGGCAAAATCAGGGCGTGCAATTTCCCATTGCTGAATCCTTCATCGAGATCGAGGCGGCCAGCCTGATGCGGTGGGACGCCTGCCGCCGCTACGACGCGGGCGAGCCCTCCGGGGCTCAGGCCAACATGGCCAAATATCTCGCGGCCAAGGCGAGTTGGGAAGCGGCCAATGCCTGTATCCAGACCCATGGCGGCTTCGGCTTTGCAAATGAATATGATGTCGAGCGCAAGTTCCGCGAAACGCGGCTTTATCAAGTCGCGCCGATTTCGACCAATCTCATCCTCAGCTATGTCGCCGAACACATGCTTGGCCTGCCGAGGTCCTTCTGATGGCCCTGCCACTGGAAGGATTAACCGTCATCGCCATCGAACAGGCTGTGGCCGCGCCATTCACCACGTCGCGGCTGGCGGATGCGGGTGCCCGCGTCATCAAAATCGAACGGCCTGAAGGGGATTTCGCACGCGGTTATGATGATGTGGCGAAGGGACAGGCAAGCTATTTTGTCTGGCTGAACCGGGGCAAGGAAAGCCGCGTTGTCGATCTGTCGACCCTCGAGGGCAAAGCCGCGCTGTCAGACCTGCTTTCAGAGGCGGACGTCCTTGTGCAGAACCTCAAACCAGGCGCCTTGGCTCGCTTGGGCTTCGGCTTCGAGAAGCTCGCGGCGGATCACCCCCGGCTGATTACCTGCTCCATTTCGGGCTATGGCGAAACCGGGCCGATGGCGGATCGCAAGGCTTATGACCTGCTTGTTCAGGCCGAGTCGGGCCTGTGTTCGATCACGGGCGGCCCGGACGAGCCGGCGCGTGTCGGCATCTCGATTGTCGATATCGCAACGGGCGCGACCGCCCATTCGGCCATTCTCGAAGCCCTCATCCGCCGCGGCATCACCGGAGAAGGCGCCACAATTTCGGTCTCGATGTTCGATGTGATGGCGGATTGGCTGACGGTCCCGCTCCTCAATCACGAGGGTGGCAAATCCCCCAAACGCCTAGGTCTCGCACATCCCTCCATCGCCCCCTATGGCGTGTTCACCTGCACCGATGGCACGCAGATCCTGATCTCGATCCAAAGCGATCGCGAATGGCGGAAACTCTGCGACACCTTTTTGGGCCGCCCGGATATGGGCACAGATCCACGCTTTGAGACCAATGTCGCGCGGGTCGCCAACCGCGCGGAGACCGATGCGCTCATCGCCGCGCGGTTTGCCGATCTCCATGGCGGCGATGCCGTCGAGATGCTGCTTGAGGCCGATGTCGCGCTCGCGCGGGTCAACGATATGGCGGGCCTTTCGGACCATACGGAGCTGCGTCGCATCACGGTCGACACACCAAACGGCCCGGTCAGCTATCCCGCACCGGCCGTGGTTTTTGTCGGCGAAGAGCGGCGCTATGGCGCTGTGCCCGGCATCGGCGAGACAGGACACAAACCATGATCGACATCGACCATCTGCGCCAATGGATTGGCAACGAGGAAATCCAGTCCGAGCTTCTGACCGAAGCTATGGCAGCCCGCTTCAAAGCGACCTTCGATGAGGACGGCACGCCCCAAAACGGTGACGTCGCGCCGCTGATGATCCACCTTTGCGTGGCCCCGCCCGCAGTCCCAACCCAAAGCCTTGGACTCGACGGCCACCCAGCGCGCGGCGGCTTCCTTCCACCCGTCCCCCTGCCGCGCCGCATGTGGGCTGGTGGCGCCCTCACCTTTCACGACGATATTCGCGTCGGCGAAAAGGTCACACGCCACTCGACCATCCGCGACGTGTCCGTCAAAGAAGGCCGCAGCGGAACGCTTTGTTTCGTCACCGTGGACCACCGCATCCACAGCGGAACAAGACTGGCCATCGAGGAGCGGCAGGACATCGTCTATCGCGCCGCCGAAGCCGCAAGCGGTCCGAAAGCTGCGCCCGAACCCGCGAAACCCGGTGCACACCGCACAGTCGTCGCGCCCTCCGCTCCGCTTCTCTTCCGCTATTCAGCGCTGACCTTCAACGGCCACCGCATCCACTACGACTCTCCCTATGTCCGAAACGAGGAAAACTACCCCGGCCTGATCGTCCACGGCCCGCTGCAAGCGACGATGCTGGTGCATCTTGCGGCAAAGCTGCGGTGCGCGCCGCCCGCCCGTTTCGACTTCCGCTCGCTCTCTCCCCTTTTCGACATTGCCGACTTCACGCTGAACGCCGATGAGGACGGGAGCAACCTTCGGCTCTGGACAAGTTACACCGACGGCCCCGTTGCGATGGAGGCCAAGGCGTCATGGTAGAGATCGCCACATTGCGCGCGCCGTTATTCGTCCCGGCCAATCGGCCAGAACGTTTTGAAAAAGCAACGTTATCCGGTGCGGATGCGGTGATCCTCGACCTTGAGGATGCCGTCCCCGCCGATGCGAAGGATACCGCGCGCGCCGCCCTGCGGACCGACTTCACCGACCTGCCCGTGATCGTGCGAATCAACGCGCTTGGCACGCCGGCAAACGCGATGGACATTGAGGCCGTGATCGCCCTTGGCCCCGACGCGGTGATCCTGCCAAAATCCGAGACCGCGGCCGCCGTGCGGTCTGTCGCGCACAGCGTCTCCGTGCCCGTCATCGCGCTGATCGAAACCGCCACTGGCCTCGCCAATGCGCGCCAGATCGCCGCCGCGCCGGGTGTCCATCGCTTGGCCTTTGGCTCGGTCGATTTTTGCGCAGATCTCGGCTGCGACCATCTCCGGGAGGGGCTTCTGCCTGCGCGAAGCGAGTTGGTTTTGGCCTCAAAACTCGCCGGGATCGCCGCACCGATTGACGGGGTCACGGTGCAATTGGACGACCTCTCGATCAGCCATGACGACGCCGCGCACGCCCGCAGCCTCGGCATGACGGGCAAGCTCTGCATCCATCCCAAACAGATCGCCGCAGTCAAACGCGCCTTCGCCCCAAGCGAAGCCGACATCGCTTGGGCTCAGAAAGTGCTGGCTTCCGGAGACGGGGCGGTCATGGTGGATGGCGCTATGGTCGATGAACCGGTGCGTCAGCGCGCAAGGGGCATACTTGCGAACGCAGAAAACACGCGCGAACCATCAATAAAATGAAAGCGCGCCCGTTGTCGGGCCGCGCTTGCTTTATCTAAAGATTGCCAAGCCATCAGGAGCGCAGAACAGTTCTGCGCTCCCCGGCTACGGCGCTCTCAATGCACCCGCGACAGCACGCTCGCGGGCCGCGCTTTTGCCAGCGCCGAGGTCAGCATTCCGGCAATCGCGGCTTTCAGCAGATCGCCCGGAATGAACGCGACCATGAGCATCGTGGCTTCGAGCAGCGTTTTCTCGAGGACGATGGCCATGCCGATGATGCCGGTCAGATACATCGCGCCGATGCCGCCGATGACCGCCGCGATCCCGGCGACGATGGCGAGCGGCGGGCCTTGCCAGCGCTCGGTGATCCAGCCGGTCACGAAGGCGGCGAGCGGCCAGCCGACGAGAAAGCCGACGGTCGGGCCTGCGAAGACGCCGAGACCGCCGCGCCCGCCTGATAGGACCGGCAGGCCGAGGGCGACCAGAAGCACGACCAGAAGCGCCGCGAGCGCGCCGCGTTTGGCGCCAAGCACGGTTCCGGCCAGCATCACGCCGAGGCCCTGCGCCGTGATCGGCACACCGAAGCCGAGCGCAATCGGCGGGACGATCCCCAAAGCGACAATCAGCGCCGCAAACAGGGCGATCATGGTGACATTTTTTTCCATTTAACTCTCCTTTGAAATCTCAATTCCGCCGCGCGCGCGGAGCGCTTCGGCGACATGGTCGGCATCGTCCAACGCCAGCACCGCGAAGGGCAGCACGATCCGCCATCCGGCGCGGCGCGGCGAACGGGCGCGCCAGGCCTCGTTCAGCCGCCCGCCCTTCTCGGCCAGCACCGGCGTCATGCGGATCACCAGCGCGACGGCCAGCTCCAGCGCCTTGGGGTTCAGGCCGAACCGCGCCAGCGGGCGGGTCAGCACATGCAGCACATCCATCATATCCGAAAGCCGCGTCGTCATGGTGACGAAATTCGCAAGCGCAACGGCGGAAAGGATTCGCAGCAGGATCACGGCGCCCTCGGAAATCGCGCCGGTCCAGAGGTGCCAGATTGCGATGATCAGCAAAAACGGCCACAAAACAAGGAGTTGGCGCAGTCCGCTGCGCAGGAAGAGGTGACCGCCGGAGGCGTAGAGGCCGAGAATGGCGAGCAGGATCAGCGCCAGCAGCGGGAGGTTTTGGATGAAGAAAAGCCCCAGTGTCGCGGCGCAAAGCGCGGCGAGTTTCGCGCCTGCGGGGAGCCGGTGCGCCCAGATCTCAACCGGGGAGGTCAGTGAGATCATCCTCGCCTCCTTGCCGTGTCATTTCAGTGACATAGGCGGCCAGAACCGCCGCTGCCGGGCCGCTTTGGGCGATCCGGCCCTGCTCCAGCCAGAGGACGTGGTCGTAATCGCTAAGGTCTTCTGGCTCATGAGAAATATGCACCAGCTGGCCCTTATAGCGCGCCAGATAGCGGCGCAGTTGCAGGCGCGTTGGCAGGTCGAGACCCGTAAAGGGTTCATCGAGAAGGATAATCCGCGGCTGCATGGCGCTTACGGCCATGAGGCAGAGGAGGTGTTTCTGGCCTTGGGAGAGCGCGGTGATGTGGGCGTCCTGCCAGTGGGATTTGCCAAAACTCTCAAGGGTTTGGCGCGCGCTGGCCTCCGCTTCGGCCTTGCTTTTCCCGAGTTGGCGCAGGCCGAATGTGATCTCTTCGATCACGGTCGGGAAGATGATCTGGTGGTCGGGGTTCTGGAAGAGGATGCCGACATGGCGGAGGGCGGCTTTGCGGTCCTTGGCGGGGTCGATGCCGCCGAGCGAAACGGTGCCGCTGCTGGGGGCGATGAGCCCGGCGAGGAGCCTTGCGAGGGTGGATTTTCCGGAGCCATTACGCCCGACGATGCCGATGCGGCGGGCGGTGAGGGTCGCGGTGAGGCCGTGCAAAATGGGTTTTTCGTCAATGGCATAGGTGAGATCGGACAGGGTGATCCCGGACGGCTGGACCTGCGCTGTCGCGCCGTCTGTGATGGATCCGTCCGCTGTCGTCACGCTGCCTCCGTCGCGCCATTCATTGACACGCGGGGATAAAGGGCGCGCGGCGCTGGATCAATCCCTATCCTGCGCCCAAACCCCCGCAAACGCGAAAACGGCCAGCGCGGCGGCTGGCCGTTTGAGAAACAGACCAAACGGTATGTTAAGCTTAAAAAGTCGTTAAAATCCGGCGTTACATACCAAATGGTCGGTTACTCGTTTTCCCATTCGAGAAGCGCGCCTTCGGCGTCATACTCGGCTTCGAACCGGGTGCCGTCAGCGTCGCGGCCCTCAATGTCGAACCCGTCCTTGTCCATGTCGATGGACTCGAATTCGCCATCGACCGGGAAGCGCTCCGCGTCTTTCAGAGCGTCGGGCAGAAGGTCCGCGACTTCGGCAATCGGAGCGTAGCTGTTCTCGGCGGCTTCGATCTCCTCGACGCTGCCATCCTGATGAAAATCGAGTTCCACCTGCGCGCCGCCGGGCAGTGTGCCGATCAGGTCCGGGCCGCGGGCTTCGGGCTGAACGGTGGTGTCCGTCAGACCCAGCGTTTCGGCGGCGGCTTCGACCGCAGCGGCGTCGGGCGCGCCGTGGTCCTCATGCTCATGGGCGAGCAGCGGGAGCGCGGTCAGGGACAGGGCGGCGGTGAGGGTCGTCAGGGTTTTCATCATTTTCTCCTTCGTCAGGGCCGCAAGGGATGCGGCGTCTTTCGGGATTTCAGATAAAAACCGCTGTGCATGGGGCAAGGCGGCTGCGACAGAACGCCACGCTTTCCCGCGCTTCACGCCTGCAAGGCAAGGCGCTGCGAGCGTTCACAAATTTGCGAACAGACGCGCGCGCCCTGCCCTCACCCGTTCTTGAGGCGCAGATCGGCGGGGCGGCTTTCGTCTATCACGATCCGGGCGTTCGGCAGATCATTCTCGCCGATTTTGACCGCTGCATCTTCGGGCGTCATGTCCTTCCAGCGGGCGGCGAGCCGCGCTTCGATCACCTCAAGGGGCACGTCGAGCAGGATGGTGAGATCATAATGGCGGGCGAGATCGCGCCAGCCGTCGCGGTCCAGCAGCAGATAATTGCCCTCCACCAGAATGAGCCGCGCCTCAGGCGTGATGATCCGCGCGCCGGCCCGCGCAATCTCGATGCTGCGGTCGAAGACCGGCACGGCCACGTCGCGTCCATCATCGGCGGCGAGCCGGGCGAGCGTGGTCGCCAGCCCGTCCACATCATAGGTCCATGGCGCGCCCTTGCGCGGGCGGTCACCGCGGGGGACGAGGACCATATCGTCATAGTGATAGCCATCCATCGGCAGGATCGCGGCGCCCGGCACGGCACCCGCCAGATCCTCGACGATGGTGCTTTTGCCCGCACCCGGTGCGCCGACAATGGCGACGATCTTGCGGGTGGATAAGTCGAGCGCGCGGAGCCGGTCCACCAGCTCCGCGCGGGTTACGGGTTCGCTCACGCGGCCTCCGGGGGCGGCTCTTTCGCGCCGGTCATGAAGGCCACCGCGTCGGACATGGTGTAGTCCTCCGGATTGATGACGCAATGCCGCCGCCCGAGACGGTGGACATGGATGCGGTCCGCCACCTCGAACACATGGGGCATGTTGTGCGAGATCAGCACAATCGGCATCCCGCGCGATTTCACGTCCTGAATGAGATCCAGCACCTTGCGGCTTTCCTTGACCCCGAGCGCGGCGGTCGGCTCGTCCATGATGACGACTTTGGAGCCAAAGGCGGCGGCGCGCGCCACGGCGACCCCCTGCCGCTGTCCGCCCGAAAGGGTTTCCACCGGCTGGTCGATATTCTGGATGGTCATCAGGCCGAGTTCGGAGAGCTTCTCACGGGCGATGTCGCGCATCTTGCCGTTGTCGAGCTTGCGAAAATACTGGCCGAGGAACCCTTCCTGCCGGATCTCGCGGCCCATGAACATATTGTCCGCAATCGAGAGCGCGGGCGAGAGGGCGAGGTTTTGATAGACCGTCTCGATCCCGGCATTGCGGCCATCCATGGGGGAGTGGAAATTGACTGGTTTGCCTTCCAGCTCGATCGTCCCCTCATCCACTTGAACCGCGCCGGAGATCGCCTTGATGAGCGAGGATTTTCCGGCCCCGTTATCGCCGATCACCGCGAGGATTTCTCCCGGCATCAGGTCGAAATCGGCCTGGTTGAGCGCGGTCACGCGGCCATAGCGCTTCACGAGACCGCGCGCTTTCAAAATAGGTTCCGTCATGCCGATACCTTTCTGATCCATTGGTCGATGGCGACCGCGATGATGATGAGCCAGCCGGTCGCGAAGACCTGCCAGAGCACGTCCACACCCGCGAGGCGCAGGCCGGACTGGAACACGCCGACGATGAGCGCGCCGAAGAGCGCCCCGAGGATCGAGCCGCGCCCGCCAAAGAGCGAGATGCCCCCGATCACCACAGCGGTGATGGATTGCAGATTGCCCTCGTAGAAGGACTGCGGCGAGATCGAGCCGACGCGGCCGATGGAGGCCCAGCCCGCAATGGCGCAGACGAGACCGGCGAGGATATAGACCGAGGTCAGCACCTTGTCGGTCTGGATGCCGGAGAGGTCCGCCGCTTCCTTGTCATCGCCGATGGCGTAGACATGGCGGCCCCAGGCGGTTTTGTTGAGCATATACCAGAGCACCACAAAGACGACGATCATGAGGATCGAGCCGAAGGTGATCTGCGCCCCGCCGATGCCGAAGGAATTGCCGAAGAATTTGAGGAAGGGGGCGTTCGTGTCGATATCCGCGCCGCGAATGGATTGCGCGCCGGAGAAGTAGAGGAGCAGCGCGTAAAACACGTTCCATGTGCCGAGCGTGGTGATGAAGGGCGGCAGTTTCACCCATGTCACCAGCTTGCCGTTGAGCCAGCCGCAAAACGCGCCGATGGCGAAGGAGATCGGCAGGGCGATGATCGACGGGACGCCCATTTCCACCGCGAGTTTGCCCGCGATGACCGAGCAGAGCACCATGATCGCGGCGACCGAGAGGTCGATCCCGGCGGTGATGATGATCAGCGATTGCGCCGCCGCCAGCATCCCGATGATCGAGACCTGCTGCATGATCAGCGACAGGTTGAAGGCGGAGAAGAAATTGTCCGCCACCACGCCGAAAACGGCAAGGGAGAGGAGCAGCACGATCACCGGCACCATGGTCGGGTTGCCGTGGAGGAAATGCTGCGCCTGGTCGAGAAAGCCGCGACGGCGGGGCTCGAAACTGGCGACGGCGGTGTCGCTTTGATCGAGCGTGTTTTCAAACTCCTGCCGCTGGCGTGGCGGCGGAGGGGGTGTGTCACTCATCGTTAACCTCCCTTTGGACTGTCGGCCCGGTCAGTGCCGGGCCGTTTTATTGTGCGGGTTTAGCCCCAGCAGCGCTCCAGCGCCTCTTCCGAGGTGATCGACTCGAGCCCGTCCACCGGGTTGTCCGTCACCAGCTCGACACCGGTATCGACGAATTCCAGCCCTTCGGTGTTCTCCGGCTTCTCGCCCGTGTCGGCAAAGGCCTTGATCGCCTCGATGCCCTTGGCGGCCATGTCGAGCGGGAACTGCATCGCGGTCGCGCCGATCACGCCATCCGCAACGTTCTGCACACCGGGGCAGCCACCGTCGATGGAGACGATCGTGGCCTGCTCTTCCTTGCCCACGGAGCGCAGCGCCTCGTAAGCGCCAGCAGCCGCCGGCTCGTTGATGGTGTAGACGACGTTGATCTCGGGGTTGATCTGGAGAAGGTTCTCCATCGCGGTGCGCCCGCCATCCTCGTTGCCATCGGTCACGTCATGGCCGACGATGCGCGGATCATCCTCGTCGCCAATATCGGTCAGCTCTTTGTAATCAATGCCGAAACCGGACATGAAGCCCTGATCGCGCAGATAATCGACCGAGACTTCGGAGGGGTTGAGGTCGAGGAAGGCGATTTTCGCGTCTTCCGCTTCGCTCCCGAGCGTTTCCGCCGCCCACTGGCCGATCAGCTCACCGGCCTTGAAATTGTCTGTCGCGAAAGTCGCATCGGCCACATCGGCGGGCTCGAACGGGGTGTCGAGCGCGATCACCAGCATCCCGGCATTGCGGGCCTGATCGACCGCCGGGGTCAGCGCGCGGCTGTCGGACGGGGTGATGAGAATGCCCTTCGCGCCGGACGCGATGCAGGTTTCAATCGCCGCGACCTGCGTTTCCACATCGCCGTCGATCTTGCCCGCATAGGTCGACAGATCAATGCCGTTCTCGGCGGCGGCCTCGGTCGCGCCTTCCTTCATCTTGGCGAAAAACGGGTTGGTGTCGGTCTTGGTGATGAGGCACGCGCCCACATCCTGCGCGAAAGCGGCCGAGCCGAAACCGGCGACGGCGACACTGGCGAAAAGAGCGCATTTCAAAGTCGTTTTCATTCCTGTCCTCCCTTGGAATCATCTGGCGGTCTGCACACCGCGACCTTCAGACTGCGGGGGGGACCGCTAAAATGTCAATAAATAAATCTGCGTTATTTATTTATTGAGCCGCGACAAAAATACGCGCATGATTGGCGGCAGACAGGGAGATCGAAACATGGCTGATATCGCAATTGACTCGCCTCGCGGCAGCAATCAATCGGCGATCCGCGCCTATAATGAGCGGCTCGTGCTGACGCTGCTGCACCGCCATGGCGCGCTGGCGAAGGCCGAGATTGCCAAGGTCACGGGGCTGTCGGCGCAGACGGTGTCGGTCATCATGCGGCAGCTTGAAAAGGACGAGATGATCCTGCGGGGCGAGCCGGTGCGCGGGCGCGTTGGTCAGCCTTCGGTGCCGTTTTCGCTGAACCCGGAAGGCGCGTTTTTCTTTGGCGTCAAAGTCGGGCGGCGCAGCACGGAGGTTATTCTGACGAATCTCTCTGGCCAGATTCTGGAGCGCCGGAGCCGGGTTTACGGCCACCCGGCTCCGGAGGACATCACCGCTTTTCTGACCGAGGAAATCCGCGCCATCACCAAGAGCCGCAAGCCGCGCGAGCGGGACCGGATCGCGGGGCTTGGAATCGCCATGCCGGGCAATCTGTGGAACTGGCCGGGGGTGATCGGCGTCGCGCCGGAGGCGATGGAAGGCTGGCGCGATGTGGATATGCAGGCGCTGCTCGCGCAGGCCCTGCCCTTCCCGGTTTACCTTCAAAACGACGCCAGCGCGGCCTGCGGCGCGGAGCTGATTTTTGGTCAGGCGGAGCTGCCGTCCGAGTTTCTGCATCTCTATCTCGGCTATTTCATCGGCGGCGGCGTGGTCTTCAGCGACACGGCCTATACGGGCCCCACGGGCAATGCGGGCGCGCTTGGCTCCATACCGGTGACGCTGAACGGTAAGACGCAGCAACTGATTGAGATTGCGTCGATTCACACGCTGGAGAAGAAGCTGAAACAGCATGGAGAGGACAGTATTCTGACCGACCGCGAGGATTGGCCGATCCCGGACCGGATCGCCACCGAATGGCTCAGCGAGGCGAGCGAGGCGATGGCGCAGGCGATTGCGGCGTCCTGCGCGGTGGTCGATTTCCCCGCGGTGGTGATTGATGGGTGGATGCCCGCGCGGCTGCGCAGCCGCATGGTGGCGCGGGTCGAGGAGGCGCTGATGCGGCAGGATTTCACCGGGATCGCGCCGCCGAAGATCATCGAAGGCACGCTCGGCCCCGAGGCGCGGAGCCTTGGGGCCGCCGCCCTGCCGCTCGCCGCGACGATCCTGATCGACACGGCGGCCCTGCAAAAAGCGATCTGACGCTTGCGCGGCGCGCGCCGCAGCGGCAGAGTTGAGAAAAAAGGGCAGCGCGATGGAACAGGCAGTCACCGCAAGGCGGATTTTCGATGGCACCGCATGGCATGAAAACGCCGCGCTGGAGATCCGGGCGGGGCGTGTCTACCGGATTTGCCCGGTCGCGGATCTGCCGAAGGACACCGCCCGAACCGATATGGGGGCGATGCTCGCGCCCGGTTTTGTCGATCTTCAGGTGAATGGCGGCGGCGGTGTGATGCTGGGCGCGTCGCCCGGTGTGGCCGAGATCGAGACGATCATCGCCGCGCATCAGGCGGGCGGGACCACGGCGCTTTTGCCGACGCTGATCACCGACACGCCCGAAGTGACCCGCGCGGTTCTCGAGGCCGGGGCCGCCGCGACGCGGGCGCGGATGCCGGGTTTTCTGGGGCTGCATCTGGAGGGGCCGCATCTCGATCCGGCGCGGCACGGGGCGCATGATCCGCGCCGCATCCGGGCGATGGAAGACGCTGATCTCGCCATGCTGATCGCCGCGCGCAAGGAGCTTCCAGCGCTTTTGGTGACGGTCGCCCCGGCCTCGGTGACGCCCGAACAGGTCGCCGCGCTGGTCGACGCGCGCATCCGGGTCAGCCTTGGCCATGCGGAATGCGGTTCCGAGACGGCGCGGGCCTATGCGGATGCGGGGGCGCGCTCGGTGACGCATCTGTTCAATGCCATGAGCCCGCTCGGCCACCGCGCGCCGGGTCTCGTGGGGGCCGCGCTTGATGACGGGCGGCTGAGTGCGGGGCTGATCGCCGATGGTGTGCATGTCGATCCCGCCGCCTTGCGCATCGCGCTGCGCGCGAAGGCGGGACCGGGCGGGATTTATCTGGTGACTGATGCGATGGCCGTGGCCGGAACCGACCTGAGCAGTTTCAAGGTTCAGGGCCGCGAGATTTACCGCAAGGCGGGCCGGCTCACCCTCGCCGATGGCACGCTGGCGGGCGCGGATTGCGATATGATTTCCTGCGTGCGCTACCTGCATGAGACGGGCGGCGCGCGGATAGAGGACGCGCTGACCGCCGCCTCCACCACCCCGGCGAAAATGATGGAATTTTTCCCCCGCAAGGGCGCGCTCCTGCCGGGGAGTGACGCGGATTTTGTGGCGCTTTCGGAGGATCTGACCCTCACCGCCGTCGCGCGCGCGGGCGAGATGCTGACAAACTGAACGATCCGCCATCTTGCGCTCGCGGCGCGGCGCGCTAGGCTCGCCCAAAGCCGAAGGAGCCGATTATGCGCGATGCCGCCCCCACCATCACCAAACTCGCCGATTACCAGCCGCCCGCCTTTCTGGTGGAGACGGTGCATCTGACCTTCCGCCTCGATCCGAAGGCGACGCGGGTGATCGCGAAACTGCGCGTTGTGCCGAACCCGGCGCGCACGGACGGGCCGCATGATCTGCGTTTCGACGGGCGGGATCTCACGCTGATTTCGGCGAGCGTGAACGGCAAGGCGCTGCCACCGGAGATCACGCCGGATGAAAGCGGGCTGACCGTGCCGCAGGATTTGCTGCCGGACGGCGCGTTTGACTGGGAGGCGGAGACGGAGATCAATCCGGGCGGCAATACGGCGCTCGAAGGGCTTTATATGTCGAACGGGCTCTACACCACGCAGTGCGAGGCGCAGGGGTTTCGGCGCATCACCTTCTTCCCGGACCGGCCCGATGTGATGGCGGTCTATACCGTGCGCATCGAGGCAGAGACCCCGGTGCGGCTTTCCAATGGCAACCGGGTCGATGAGGGGGATGGGTTTACCGAGTGGCACGACCCCTTCCCCAAACCCTCCTATCTTTTCGCCCTCGTTGCAGGCGAGTTGGAGGCGCGGCGGGACAGGTTCACCACCCGCTCGGGCCGGGACGTCGCGCTGGAGATCTGGGTGCGCAAAGAGGATCTGGAGCGCACCGGCTTCGCCATGGAAAGCCTCAAAAAATCCATGACCTGGGACGAGCAGGTTTACGGCCGCGAATATGATCTCGACCTCTTCATGATCGTCGCGGTGGATGATTTCAACGCCGGCGCGATGGAGAATAAAGGGCTCAACATCTTCAACGCGAAATATGTGCTCGCGAGCCCGGACACCGCGACCGATGGGGATTTCGAGGGGATCGAGAGCGTGATCGCCCATGAATATTTCCACAACTGGACGGGCAACCGGATCACCTGCCGCGACTGGTTCCAACTGTCGCTGAAAGAGGGGCTGACCGTCTATCGCGACCAGTGTTTTACCGCCGATATGCGGCTCGGCCCGGTCAAGCGGATCAGCGATGTGATGGGGCTGCGCGTCTCGCAATTTCGCGAAGATGCCGGGCCGCTGGCGCATCCGGTGCGGCCGGAAGCGTATCAGGCGATCGACAATTTCTACACCGCGACCGTTTATGAAAAAGGCGCGGAAGTGGTGCGGATGCTGGCGGAACTCGTCGGGCCGGAGGGATATGACAAAGCGCTGGCGCTCTATTTCGACCGGCATGATGGCGAGGCCTGCACGATTGAGGACTGGCTCAAGGTGTTTGAGGATGCGACGGGCCGGGATCTCACGCAATTCAAGCTGTGGTATCAGCAGGCTGGCACGCCGCATCTGACGGTGACGGATGAATTTGCGGAGGGTCGCTACACGCTGCGTTTCACCCAATCGCTGCGGCAGATTCCCGGCCAGCCCGCGCCGAAGCCGATGCATATCCCGATCCGCCTCGCGTTTTTTGGCGAGAATGGCGGGCAGATCGGCGAGGAGCAGGTGTTTGAATTGACCGAGGAAACGGGCGAGATCAGCATCAAGGCGGCGAGCCGCCCGGTGCCGTCGCTGCTGCGCGGCTTTTCGGCCCCGGTGACGATGGACCGGCCCGGCGGGTCGGCGGATGATATTCACCTCTTGGCCCATGATACGGACCCGTTTGCCCGGTGGGACGCTGGCAACCGGCTGATGCGCTCGCGGCTCTTGGACGGGCAGACGGAGCTGTCGCCGGAGCATGTCGACGCGCTGAAAACCGCGCTGGCGGACCGGGATCTGGCACCGGCGTATCGGGCGCAATTACTTGGAATTCCGTCCACGGGCGAGGTTGCGCAGGAATTGGCGCGGCTCGGCACACCGCGCGCGCCGCGCGAGATTCATGATCAGCGGGACGCGCTCACGCAGTCGCTGGCCGAAGCACTCGGCCCGCTCGCGCGGGAGCTTTACGAGGAAAATCTGGTGGATGGACCTTATTCGCCGGACCCCGAGGATGCGGGCAAACGTGCGCTGACCGGGCGGCTGCTGTTCCTGCTCACCAAGCTGGAGCCTGAGGCGAAGACCGCCCGCGCGGCCTACGCGGCGGCGGATAATATGACTGACCAGATCGCGGCGCTGACGGCGCTCATCCCGGCGGGCGCAGCAGATGAGGCGCTGAAAGCCTTCCGCGAACAATGGCAAAACAACCGGCTGGTGATGACGAAATGGTTCGCCATGCAGGCGCGAATGAGCGATCCGGACAGCGCGCTCGATGTGGCCGAGGCGCTGACGCAAGATGCTGCTTTTGATCCGAAAAACCCCAATTTGGTCTATTCGGTGATCGGCGCTTTCGGGGGCGGGAATTTCGCCGGGTTCAACCGCGCCGATGGCAAGGGCTATGCGTGGCTCGCCGATTGGCTGGCGAAACTCGACAAACTCAACCCAGCGGTGGCGGCGCGGCTCTCGACCGCGTTTGAGGCCAAAGCGCTGCTGCCAAGCGATCTCGCCGCGACAATGGATAAGGAAATCAACCGCCTGCTGGCGCAGGATGGGCTGTCGGCGAATTTGCGCGAAATGCTCAGCCGCCTGTCAGGTCAGAGTTGACAGATGGGCCGCTTCGCGCCAATGCACAGGGCGGATCGTTAAAATTTCTTGATCCGCTATGTGCTTGGGGCGAAAATAATTGGGATGACTGACCAGATGACGGAATCGCGGGCCCCGACCTCCCCCGACCTGGAGGAGATCATGGCGATGTCCATGCGCGAGCGGCTTGATCCGTTGATCGCCGAGCGCGCCCCTTGGATGTATCGCGACGGTATGGTCATGCGCCCTATTCGCGGCGCGCTGCATCTGCTGCTTGGCTATGACAAGGCGCTCAAGGTCGGCGAGCAGCTGCGCCATTGGGACAGCCCCACGATCATGGATTTCATGGCCGATATGATCGCCCGGAAAACCGAGATCAGCGGGCTGGAGAATATCCCGGCCTCGGGCCGCGCGATGATCGTCTCGAACCACCCGACCGGGATCGCGGACGGGATTATCCTGTGGAAGCTGATCGCGCAGCGCCGCCCGGATATGTTCTTTTTCGCCAATGCAGATGCGCTGCGCATCCTGCCGCAACTGCGCGAGATCATCGCCCCGGTGGAGTGGCGCGAGGACAAGCGCAGCCATGCGCAGAACCGCGAAACGCTGGCCTATGCGAAGGACGCGGCAGCCAAGGAGCGGCTGGCGGTGATTTTCCCCTCGGGCCGCCTCGCCAAGCGCCGCCGGTTCCGCCTGCATGAGCGTGAATGGATGGCCTCGGCGGCGATGATGGCGCGCAAATTCAATATGCCGGTGATCCCGATGCATATGACCGCGCGCAACTCGGCGCTGTTCTATCTTTTCGACAAACTGCACCCGACGCTGCGCGACATCACCCTCTTTCATGAGGTGCTGAACAAGGACAAGCAGCGCTATAAGGTGGAGCTTGGCACGCCGATTGATCCGTCGGCCCTGCCGCAAGGCTCCGTCGAGGCGACCGAGTTTCTCAAGCAAAAAGTCCTCAGCCTGCCGCAGGATCGCAACCAGTCCCTGCTGGAGCCGGGCAGCACCTTCGACAAGATCGAACGGGCCCTCGCTCTTTCCTGATCGCGCGCCCGTTTGCGGCCTCTTGCACCGCGCCCGCCCTCTGTCCTAAAACGCCCGTGGAATAAGAGGACGTATCCATGACCGAGCTGGCTTACGAGGCCCCCAAGGCCAAAACTTATCACGGCGCGCAAGGCGACTGGGAAGTCGTGATCGGCATGGAGGTCCATGCGCAGGTGAAAAGCAACGCCAAGCTGTTTTCGGGCGCGTCCACCGAGTTTGGCGCGGAGCCGAATTCCCATGTGAGTTTCGTTGATGCCGCGATGCCGGGGATGCTGCCGGTCATCAACAATTACTGCGTTGAGCAGGCGGTGCGCACGGGCCTTGCGATCAAGGCGGAGATCAATCTCGAATCGGCCTTTGACCGGAAGAATTATTTCTACCCTGACCTGCCGCAAGGCTATCAGATCAGCCAGCTTTACCACCCGATTGTCGGCGAAGGCGAAGTGCTGGTCGATATGGCGCCCGGTGTCGCGCGCAAGGTGCGGATCGAGCGGATCCATATAGAGCAGGATGCGGGCAAGTCGATCCACGATATGGACCCGCATATGTCCTTCGTGGACCTCAACCGCACGGGCGTCGCGCTGATGGAGATCGTCTCGCGCCCCGATATTCGCGGGCCGGAGGAAGCGGCGGAATATCTGCGCAAGCTGCGCCAGATCGTGCGCTATGTCGGCACCTGCGACGGCAATATGCAGGAAGGCTCGATGCGGGCGGATGTGAACGTTTCTGTCTGCAAGCCGGGCGATTATGAGAAATTCATCGAGAGCGGCGATTTTGCGCATCTCGGCACCCGCTGCGAAATCAAGAACATGAACTCCATGCGTTTTATCCAGCAGGCGATTGACGTGGAAGCGGCGCGCCAGATCGCGATCTTAGAGGATGGCGGGAGCGTCGATCAGGAGACGCGGCTTTACGACCCGAACAAGGGAGAAACCCGCTCGATGCGCTCCAAGGAAGAGGCGCATGATTACCGTTATTTCCCGGACCCGGACCTGCTGCCGCTGGTGATTGAGCAAGCCTGGGTCAATGAAATCGAAGCGAGCCTGCCGGAGTTGCCGGACGCGAAAAAAGCGCGGTTCGTCAATGATTTCGGGATGACGGAATATGATGCCGGCGTTCTGACCGCCGAAGTCGAGGATGCCGCGTTTTTCGAAAAGGTTGCCAAGGGCCGCGATGGTAAAACGGCGGCGAACTGGGTGATCAATGAGCTGTTTGGCCGCCTCAACAAAGAGGACCTGTCGATCAGCGAGAGCCCGGTGTCTGCCGATCAGCTTGGCGGGATCATCGACCTGATTGCCAAGGGCGACATCTCCGGCAAGATCGCCAAGGGGCTGTTTGAGATCGTCTGGTCCGAGGGCGGCGATCCGGCTGAGATCGTCGACGCGCGCGGCATGAAGCAGGTGACCGATATGGGCGCGATCGAGGCGGCGGTCGATGAGATCATCGCTGCCAACCCCGATCAGGTCGCGAAGGCGAAGGAAAACCCGAAACTGGCCGGCTGGTTCGTCGGTCAGGTGATGAAGGCGACGGGCGGCAAAGCCAACCCGAAAGCTGTCAATGAATTGGTGAGCAAAAAGCTGGGACAGTAAACATGAGCAATTTTGAATATAAGGCGATCCCCTCGCCGCGCCGTGCCGAAAAGCGTGCGGGCGTGAAGGGCGAAGAGCAGCGCTTCGCGGTCACGCTGACCGAAGTGTTGAACGAGCAATCGCTGGGGGGCTGGGAGTATTACCGCACCGAGCAGATCCCGGCGGATGTGAAACGTGGCCTTTTTGGCCGCCGCTCCGAAGAGCTGCAAACGCTGCTGATCTTCCGCCGCGTGAAAAGCGGTGTCGTGGCCGAAGCCCCGCGTGAGCCGATGACGGCCACCTCGGAGCCGAAAGCCGCCGCCCCGAAACTTCAGCGCGACTGATCTTCTGACATCTCCGGTGCCGTCTTCGTGGCGGCACCGATCACCGTGCCGGTGGTCGTGATCGCCGCGCCCGTGACCTGAAGCCCGGTCCCCGCCACGCCGCCGACAAAGCCGCATCCGGCGAGCGCCGCGCAAAACACCAAAATCGTAACTGTTTTCATGCCTCTGCTTCTCCCTGAAGCTGGAGCGCAAGCGCGTGGATCGCGGTCTCCCCTTCCAGCTCATCGGCGAGAACCTTATGCACCGCGCGCGAACGCGCAACCCGGTTCATGCCGTCAAAGGCCGCCGCGCGCATCACGATCCGGTAATGACTCTCGCCGCCCTCGCGATAACCGCCATGGCCGCGATGCTGCTCGCTCTCGTCAATCACCTCCAGATGGCTGGGCGCAAAGGCCTCTGTCAGCACCGTCTCCAACCTGTCCGCTCTGCTCATATTCACCTCTCACGGAAAAAATTTGCCTGCCCCTCTTGGGGAAGCCCGATAAAAACACTAAACTCTTGCCTCCGGCGCGAAAAGCCCGGACCGACATTTTGGCCCATTCCGAGGAGTTGGCGCATGGCTGAGAAACCGCCCTTTGACTTTGATATTTCCGTCTCTTCTGACAAAAAGAAGCGGCGGAAAGGGCGTCGCGGCATGTCCGGGGCTTTCGAGACCTCGTCGCGCAAATGCGACCATCCGGGTTGCGATGATGCGGGCAAATACCGCGCGCCGAAGAGCCCGGACCGTCTCGACGAGTTTTACTGGTTCTGTATGCAGCATGTGCGCGAGTTCAACGCCAACTGGAATTACTTCGCCAATGTCCCGGAGGACGAGCTGGAGCAGCGGTTCAAGGACAGCAAGAGCTGGGGCCAGACGAAACCGCTCGGCAGCAACCCCGAGGCCGCGGCGTGGCAGCGCTTCGGCATTAACGATGCGCATGAGGTTCTGGGCGACAAGGCGACGCGCCGCCGCGAAGGCAGCGATGTAACGCGCCGCCTGCCCCCGACAGAGCGCAAGGCCCTTGGCATTCTCGACGCCAAGGACAGCATGACGAAATCGGAAATTCGCAAGGTGTATAAGAGCCTTGTGAAGGATCTGCACCCGGACATGAACGGCGGCAAGCGCGACGATGAGGACCGTCTGCGCGAGGTCGTCTGGGCCTGGGATCAGATCAAGGCGAGCCGGTCCTTCGCGGACTGACCCGCCCTTTCGCGCTTACATCCCCTGCTCACGCTTCGCCGAGTCGATGGCCCGGCTGAACATGCGCTTAAGCGCCCGGAGCCCCGCTTCCGCCTCGTCCTGCGGCACCCAAAGCAGCACACGCAGCGCCGCCTTGCCGATGGCGACCGAGATCAGCGCATCGTAAAACGCATCATTGCGATCTTTCACGAGGCCCGATTTAAGGATGAATTCGCCGACGATATTGGAGCCGATCGCCAGCTCCTTGGCATAGACCTCGCGAAACTCGGCCCGGTGTTCGAGCTGATCCTTGATCGCCGCAATCGCCGGGTCGGCCCGGTAGATCTGCATCAGGTGATCGAACATCCCGTCCATCAGCGTCAGCATCCCTTGCGGATCGTTCCGCCCGAGCGTCTCCTCGGCCAGCGTCAGGAAGGAGTCGTAATAGCCGCGCGCAAAGCCCGACCAGATATAAAGAAGGATCGCGCTTTTGGCAGCGAAATACTGGTAAATCGTCGCCACCGGCACATTCGACTTATCCGCGATGTCGCGCATCGTGATGTCGTTGTAATCAATATCGTGCATCAATTCCCGGAACGCATCGCAGATCTGATCCACCTTCTCACGACTGCGCTGCTGAACCGGAATCCGTGCTAGATAAACGGTCTCGTCATAGGGCTGCGTCTCAATGTCCCGCAGCCGCATTGCAAGATGTCCGTTATGATCTAACTTTGTCCCATCCATGTCTTACCCACCCACAGATTGTTATTTTGCAATTAATGTAAATCTTGTTCACTTCTTAACAAATTGCAAATTTTTAAGGCAATGGCCAGACATAGAGAGATCCCGATCCGAAGATCGGGATAAAATTCTCTGATTTTCTTGAGAAAATTTGGAGCGGGCGATGAGATTCGAACTCACGACCCCAACCTTGGCAAGGTTGTGCTCTACCCCTGAGCTACGCCCGCGTCCTTGGGTGAGGCCGATGTATAGAGATTTCAGAAGTGGCTGCAACACGAAAATGCAGCCACTCCGAAATTTTTTCTACAGTCCCTGACTGCCGTCGGTTTGGTAATCGGCCCGGCCGCCGCGCTTCTTCTGGCGGCGCAGATTGAGGAATTCCACGAAGCCCGCGAAGACCATGGCGGCGTAGATAAACCCGCGCTCGACGTGGAAATGAAGGCCGTCCGCGATCAGCGCCATGCCGACCATCACGAGGAAGGCGAGCGCCAGCATTTTGGTGGAGGGATGCTGCTCCACAAAGCGCGCAATCGGCGTGGCGGCGACCATCATCACAACGATGGCGACGACGACGGCGGCGATCATCACCTCGATATGATCGGCGATGCCGACGGCGGTGATCACGCTGTCGAGGGAGAAGACGAGGTCCAGCATCATGATCTGGAAAATCACGCTGGAAAAGCCCGCACGGATCGCCTGATGCTCGGTCTCCGGCTCTTCCATCTCGTGATGGATCTCGTCGGTCGCCTTGTAGATGAGGAAGAGACCGCCCGCGAGCAGGATCACGTCGCGCCACGAAAGATCAAAGCCCTTGATGGTCATGAACGGGTCCGTCAGCCCGATGATCCAGGCGATGGAGAGCAGCAAGAGGACGCGCAAAACTAGCGCCCCGGCAAGGCCGATGAACCGCGCCCGCGGGCGCTGCGCTTCCGGCAATTTGGAGGTGGCGATGGAGATGAAGATCACATTGTCGACCCCCAGAACGATTTCGAGAATCGTCAGCGTCGCAAAACTCGCCCAGACGGCGGGATCGGAGAGAAGCTCAATCATGGCACAGATCTATTCGTTGGAACCGGCGAGAAAGTCCGGCTCAGGAGAGGTGGCGCGTTCGAGCGGAAAAGCAAGAGGGATCTCGTTATTTTCCGGCAGGTTCGGCAAGGAGGCGCGCAGGAATGGATAGTGGTCGGCGAGCTTCATGACCCAGGTGAGATCCTCCAGCATCATCAGATACCAGCTTTCCGTGTCATGCAGCGCGAGAACATCGGTCGTGAGGGGCTGCGCCTGTCCGTCCACCGCCGCATCGAAGATCACCGGCAGCACGACATAGCCGAAGCCCTGCGAGACCATGGGCGGCTTGAACCCCGGCGGCGGCACGCGCGGAATGGCGCCGAGATCCGGCACCAGCATGAGCGTTTCGCTGATCGTGATCGGCGGCGGCGTGGTCACGCGGCCATTGGCGAGTTCCAGCCCTTCGAAGCGCAGGGCGAGCTCGGATTCCACCTTGAGCCGGTGCATATATTGGGTGCGGCTCGTGAGCGCGCGCGGCACGGAGGGGCCACGGTAAGTGCCGTCTTGCGGGGTGCCGGGTTCCTCGGCAATCGGTTCGGGGTCGGTTGGCTCTAGGTCGGTTGGGTCTGATTCCGGGAGCGGCTCTTCGGTGTTTGGCAACGGCGCGTCGTCCGGCTCGGCCACCGGCACGACCTCGGTGTCTTCCCCCTCCGGGGTCAGCAATTCCTCCTGCAAAAACGGCGGGAGAAAATCGACGACAAGGCTCCACTCGCCAGTCTCGAACGCGCCGAGAAAGGCATCAAGCTGCATGTCGAGATAGCGGCTTTCATCGGGCTCCAGCTCCCGCGCCGCCAGAGGCAGCGCGAGAGAAAGGCTGAACAAAACCGCGAGTTTAGTCTTCAAAAGCGACGAGCAGGTCTTTCGCATCAATCTGATCCCCCGCCCCAACATGCACGGCGGCGACGGTCCCGTCACGATCAGAATGCAAGGCCGTCTCCATCTTCATCGCTTCGATGGTGAGCAGCATATCGCCCTTCTTGACCTCCTGCCCTTGCGAGACCGCGACGGACGCCACGATCCCCGGCATCGGCGCGGCGACATGATTGGCGTTGCCCTCCTCGGCCTTCGGACGGGTCGCGATGCTCGCCGCGGCATGACGGTCCGGCACGCGGATGTTGCGCGGCTGGCCGTTCAACTCGAAGAACACCTTCACCATCCCGTCCTCGGCATGGGTGTCCCCCACGGCGGAGAGGCGGATTTCCAGCGTCTTGCCGGGGTCGATCTCGGCGGAAATTTCCTCGCCCGGTTCCATGCCGTAGAAGAACACATCCGTCGGAAGCGCGCGAACCGGCCCGTAAGGCTTGTGACGCTCGACATAATCGAGAAAGACTTTGGGATACATGAGGTAAGCGCAGAAATCCTCGTCATCGACGGGGAAATCACCGACCTTCTCTTCGAGCTCTGCCCGGAGCGCTTTCAGATCCGCCGCAGGCAGGACCGCACCGGGGCGCTCGGTCATCGCTGCCTCGCCTTTCAGCACCTTTTTCTGGATCGCCTCGGGCCAGCCGCCCGGCGGTTGGCCGAGATTGCCGCGCATCATGTCGATCACGGAGTCGGGGAAGGCGACGTCGCGGTTCGGGTCCTCGACCTCATCGCGGGTCAGGCCCTGACTCACCATCATCAGCGCCATGTCGCCCACGACCTTGGAGGATGGCGTGACCTTCGGAATATCGCCGAACATCTCGTTGACCTCGTGGTAACGTTTCGCGACCAGCGGCCATTTTTCCTCAAGCCCCATGCTTTTCGCCTGCGCCTTGAGATTGGTGAACTGCCCACCCGGCATTTCGTGCAAATAGACCTCAGATGCCGGGGCTTCCAGCCCGCTTTCAAAGGCCGCGTAGAGCTTGCGCGCGCCTTCCCAATAGTTGGAAATCTCGCGGATCGCGTCGAGATCGAGGCCCGTGTCTCGCTCGCCATGTCGGAGCGCGGAGACAACCGAGCCCATACAGGCCTGCGACGTGCCGCCCGACATCGCGTCCACCGCCAGATCGACCGCATCGACGCCCGCATGAGCCGCCGCGAGGATCGAGGCGGCGGAAATCCCGCTGGTGTCGTGGGTGTGCAGATGGACGGGCAGACCCACCTCATCTTTCAGCGCGCGGACCAGCACATCGGCGGCGTCGGGCTTCAGCAGCCCGGCCATGTCCTTCAGCCCCAGAACATGCGCGCCGCCCGCCTTCAGCGCCTTGCCCATGTCGATATAATAGGCGCGGTCATATTTGTTCTGCGCCGGGTCCATCATGTCGCCGGTGTAGCAAATCGTGCCCTCGCAGATCTTGCCGCTCTCGATCACCGCATCCATCGCGACGCGCATGTTTTCGACCCAGTTGAGGCTGTCGAACACACGGAACACATCGACCCCGGATTCCGCCGCCTGTTTCACAAAGGCTTCGACCACATTGTCGGGATAGTTGGTGTAGCCGACGCCGTTGGAGGCGCGCAGCAGCATTTGCGTCATGAGGTTCGGCATGGCGGCGCGCAGATCGCGCAGGCGCTGCCACGGACATTCCTGCAAGAAGCGATAGGCCACGTCGAAGGTCGCGCCGCCCCAGCATTCCACCGAGAAAAGCTGCGGCAGATTGTGGGCGTAAGCCGGCGCGATTTTCTTCATGTCATGGGTGCGCATCCGCGTCGCAAGCAGCGATTGGTGGCCGTCGCGCATGGTGGTGTCCGTGATGAGCAGGCGCTTTTGGTCCAGCATCCAGTCCGCCACCGCTTGCGGGCCTTTGGCCTCCAGAAGCTGGCGGGTGCCGTCCTGAATCTCGCCGCGAAGGGCGGGGACGATCACTTTTTCCACATCAGGCCGCTCGGTCCCCGCCGTCTCCGGATGGCCGTTCACGGTGATGTCCGCGAGATAGGTCAACAGGCGCGTCGCCCGGTCCTTGCGCTTGCGGAAATCGAAGAGATCCTCGGTCGTGTCGATGAATTTCGTGGTGTAGCTGTCATCGAGGAAGGTCGGGTGCTGGAGCAGGTTTTCGACGAAGTTGATATTCGTCTCCACCCCGCGAATACGAAATTCGCGCAGCGCCCGGATCATCCTGAGGCGCGCGCCTTCGGCGGTTGGCGCCCAAGCGGTGACCTTTTCCAGAAGGCTGTCGTAATAGCGCGTGATCACCGCGCCGGAATAGGCCGTGCCGCCATCGAGACGGATGCCAAACCCGGTCGCGCCCCGATAGGCGGTGATGCGGCCATAATCTGGGATGAAGTTGTTGCGCGGATCTTCCGTGGTGACGCGGCATTGCAGGGCGTGACCGTTGAGACGGACGTTTTCCTGCGAGCCGACACCGGTGGCCTCCTCCAGCGTCTTGCCTTCCGCGATCAGGATCTGAGCGCGGACAATGTCGATCCCGGTGACTTCCTCGGTCACTGTATGCTCCACCTGAACGCGCGGGTTGACCTCGATGAAATAGAACGCCCCCGAGTCCATATCCATCAGGAACTCAACCGTCCCGGCACATTCGTAATTCGCCGCGCGTGCGATTTTCAGGCCGAGATTGCAAATCTCCTCGCGCTGCTCTTGCGTCAGATACGGCGCAGGCGCGCGCTCGACGACCTTCTGGTTGCGGCGCTGAACGGTGCAGTCGCGCTCCCAGAGATGGTAAATCTCGCCGTGGCTGTCCCCAAGGATCTGCACTTCGACATGCCGCGCGCGCTGGACCAGCTTTTCGAGATAGCCCTCGCCATTGCCGAACGCCGCTTCCGCCTCGCGCTTGCCCTCGCGGACCTTGGATTCCAGCTCATCGGCGCTCATGATCGGCCGCATCCCGCGCCCGCCGCCGCCCCAGCTTGCCTTGAGCATCAGCGGGTAGCCGACCTCGTCCGCCATCTGGCGGACCTTGTCCATATCGTCGGGCAGGATCTCGGTGGCCGGGACGACCGGCACATCCGCCTCGATCGCGACTTTCCGCGCGCTGGCCTTGTCGCCAAGCATCCGCATGGTTTCGGCTTTCGGACCAATGAAGGTGAGCCCATTGGCGCGGCAGGCTTCCACCAGATCCGGGTTTTCCGAGAGCAACCCATAGCCCGGATGCACCGCATCTGCGCCCGATTCCTTGGCCACGCGGATGATTTCCTCAATCGACAGATAAGCCGCGACCGGCCCAAGCCCCTGCCCGATCAGATAGGCCTCATCCGCCTTGAACCGATGGAGCGACAGTTTGTCCTCCTCCGCATAAACCGCGACCGTCTGCTTGCCGAGTTCATTGGCCGCGCGCATCACGCGAATGGCGATCTCGCTGCGGTTGGCGACAAGGATCTTTTTAAATTCGGTCACGATAGACTCTCCTGTTCGTCGTTGGGGGCTGGCGCATCGGCCTCCGCATCCGCCTCTTCACGAGCCTTCTGCTTCTCTTTGCGCTTTTTCTCTTTTTCTTCCTTACGCTTCTTGGCGGCTTCATCCTTGGCCGCCAGACGCCCGCGCAGCTCATCCTCGATGCGTTCATGCTGCTCGCGCGCCTTGTCCATGTAAGGCTTGTTGTCGATGATCGGTTTTTCGGGGTCCCAGAGGGTCGCGAGTTCCCGCAGCATCGCGCGGTCATGCTCGACAAAGCCTTCCGCGAACCGCTCGATCTCCCAATCCTCATGACCAAGCGCCTCAAGGGCGTATTTCCCGGCCCGGACGGCGCTGTCGAACACCTCGCGCACCGAATCCTCGGTCCCGGCGGCGTAAAGCTGGTAAACATGGTGGCGATCGCGCGCCCGCGCGATGATCCGCACATCCGGGTGATAGCGGTGCAGATATTCAACGATCCGCACCGATTTTTCAGGATCGTCAATCGCGACCACCACGGCCCGCGCGCCGCCAACGCCCGCCGCTTCCAGCGTCGCAGGGCGGGAAATGTCGCCATAATAGCTGCGGATGCCAAATTGGCGCATGTTGTTGATCGTGCGGTGATTGCTGTCGATGAGCACGGTTTCGTGGCCGGTGCCTTTGAGCATCCGGTTGACCACCTGACCAAAGCGCCCGACGCCGATGATGATGACCGGCCCGCTGGCATCAATATCATCGGGCTCCAGCGACTGCGCCGCCTTGTAACGCGCGGCGATGGCTTCATAGGTGATGAAGAGAAGCGGCGTTAGGAACATCGACATGGAGATGACCATCAGCACCAGATCGCCGCGTTCGGCGGAGAGCACGCGCGTTTCCGTCGCAAAGGAGAGCAGGAAGAAGCCGAATTCCCCGGCCTGCGCCAGCGAGAGGGTGAAGAGCAGACGGTCCCGCCCTTTGAGCTTCGCCGTGATCGCGACGATGAACAGAACCGCGAATTTGATCGCCATCAGCAGGATCGTCAGCCCGATGATGACAAAGGGCATTTCGACGAGCAGCCCAAGATCGATGCTCGCGCCGACGGTGATGAAGAAGAGGCCGAGCAGCAGCCCCTTGAAGGGCGCGATGTCCGCCTCGATCTCGTGGCGGTATTCAGAGGTCGCGAGGACCACGCCCGCGAGGAAGGTGCCGAGCGCGGGCGAAAGGCCGAGCGCTTCCATGAAAAGCGCCACGCCGACGACGAAGAGCAGCGCCGTCGCGACGTAGATTTCATGCAGCTTCGAATGGCTGATGAAGCGGAAAATATGGGGCGTCAGATAGCGGCCCGCGAGCAGCATCACGACCACGGCGCCGATCACGACCGGCGCTTGAAGATAGGTCGGCAACTCGCTGACAACGCTGGCGGTTTCCTCCGCCGCAGCCGCCTCCCCCGAGGGCTTGGCCCACCAGGGCGCAAGCAGCGGGATGATGGCGAGGAAGGGGATCGCGGCGACGTCCTGAAAGAGCAGAACCGAAAAGGACGCCTGCCCGCCCGTCGAGCGCGACAGGCGTTTTTCGTTGAGCGTCTGCATCACGATCGCGGTCGAGGAGAGCGACAGGATGATCCCGAGCGCGAGCGCCTGATTCCACCTAATCCCAAACGCAAAAGCAACGCCCGCAATCGCCGCCAGCGTCAGCAGAACCTGCGCGCCGCCGAGGCCCAGAAGCTTCCGCCGCATCTCCCACAAGGCTTTCGGTTTAATCTCCAAACCGATGAGGAAAAGCATCAGAACCACGCCGAATTCGGCATAATGGCGCAGCTCTTCGGTCTCCGCCCCGACCAGCCCGAGAACCGGGCCGATCATCAACCCGGCGACCAAAAAGCCGAGGACGGAACCAAAACCAAAACGTTGTGTGAGCGGCACGGCGATCACCGCCGCCCCGAGATAAATTGCGATCTGGACGAGAATATGATGCATTTGCGAAAGCCTTTCGGATCGCATCCTATTAATTCAGACGGTAAACGCAACTGTTACCGCAAACATCAACCAGAACGGAGCGCGAACACGGGCTTTCCTTTTCGCCCCACTGCCGCTAATTTGAGCACATGACAGACACAACGCCTTCCCTCTCCGCCCGCGCCATGGGCTACAGCGCCCCGGACTATCTCGACGGGCTGAACCCGGCGCAGCGCGAGGCCGTGGAAACGCTGGACGGGCCGGTGCTGATGCTCGCGGGCGCCGGCACCGGCAAGACCCGCGCGCTGACCACGCGAATCGCGCATCTTTTGCGGACGGGCCGCGCGCGCCCGAATGAAATCCTCGCCGTGACCTTTACCAACAAGGCCGCGCGGGAGATGAAGGACCGCGTGGGCGCGCTCGTTGGCGGCACGGTGGAGGGAATGCCCTGGCTCGGCACCTTCCATGCAATCTGCGTGAAGCTCTTGAGGCGTCATGCGGAACTCGTTGATCTGAAGTCGAATTTCACGATTCTCGACAGCGACGATCAGCAGCGTTTGATGAAGCAGGTTCTAGAAGCAGAGAGCGTCGACATAAAAAAATGGACTCCTCGCTGGGTCGCGTCTCGCATCGACCAATATAAGAATAACACATGGACGCCAGAGAAGCTCCCTGCAGCGAATGAAGTTCGCATGGAACGTATTCCCGGCAGCTTCGTCACGAAAAAGGACGGCGGCCCGGGACATCTTTGCTCGACCAAAGAAATTTACGCGCTCTATCAGGAGCGGCTGAAAACGCTCAACGCGGTCGATTTTGGCGATCTGCTGCTCCATATGGTCCATATTTTTCAGACACATCCCGATGTGCTGGCGAAGTATCAGGAGTGGTTCCGCTACATCCTCGTGGACGAGTATCAGGACACCAATGTGGCGCAGTATCTTTGGCTGCGCCTGCTCGCGGCGGGTCACAAGAACATTTGCTGCGTGGGCGATGACGATCAGTCGATCTATGGCTGGCGCGGCGCGGAGGTCGGTAATATCCTGCGGTTCGAGAAGGATTTTCCCGGTGCGAAGGTGATCCGGCTGGAGCAGAATTATCGCTCGACCCCGCATATCCTTGCCGCCGCCGGTGGGGTGATTGCACAGAATAATGACCGTCTTGGCAAGGAGTTATGGACCGATCTTGAAGAGGGCGAGAAGGTCCGCCTCATCGGCCATCACGACGGCGAGGAAGAGGCGCGCTGGATCGGCGAAGAGATCGAGGCGATGCAGCGCGGCACCCGCCACATGGCGCCCTTCACGCTCGACGACATCGCGATCCTCGTCCGCGCCTCCCACCAGATGCGCGCCTTCGAGGACCGGTTTTTGAACATCGGCCTGCCCTACCGCGTCATCGGCGGCCCGCGCTTTTACGAGCGCATGGAGATCCGCGACGCGATGGCCTATTTCCGCATCGTCGTCACGCCCGAGGACGGGCTGGCCTTCGAGCGGATCGTCAACACGCCGAAGCGCGGGATTGGCGAGAAGGCGCAGCAGCTCATCAACTCTGTCGCGCGGGAGCGGGCACTGACCTTGCCTGACGCGGCCCGCGCCGTGGTGGATGAAGAGTTAATCGCCGCCAAGGGCCGCAGCGCCCTTCGCCAACTTCTCGACGGGATCGAGCGCTGGCGCGGCAAGCTGACCGAGATGCCCCATAACGAGTTGGCCGAAATCATCCTCGACGAGTCCGGCTATACGGAGCATTGGCAAAAGCAGAAGACACCGGAAGCCCAGGGCCGGCTGGAGAACTTGAAAGAACTCGTCAAAGCCCTTGAGGAATTTGAAAATTTCCAAGGGTTCTTGGAGCATGTCAGCCTTGTGATGGACAATGCGGGCGACGAGGCGGGCGAGAAAGTGTCGATCATGACGCTCCATGCTGCCAAAGGTCTCGAATTCCCCGCCGTGTTCCTGCCGGGCTGGGAAGACGGTCTTTTCCCCAGCCAACGCGCCATGGATGAGAGCGGGCTAAAAGGGCTCGAAGAGGAGCGCCGCCTCGCCTATGTCGGCATCACACGGGCCGAGCAAGTCGCGACGATCTCCTTTGCCGGAAACCGCCGTATTTACGGGCAATGGCAAAACACCCTGCCCTCGCGCTTCATCGACGAATTGCCCGAGCGCCATGTCGAGGTGCTAAGCGGCGCGAGCCTGCAAAGCTCGCCGCTCGCCGGAATGATGCGCGGGTCCGACTTGGAAGACCGCGCCGTCAAAGCCGATCACTACAACTCCCCCGGCTGGCGGCGGATGCAAAGCCGCGCGGGCAAACGCGGCATCGTCTCACCGGGCGCAGGCCCGATCATCGACGCCACCGCCGTCTCCCCGTTCTCCATCGGCGATCGGGTGTTCCACCAGAAATTCGGCTATGGCACCGTGACCGAAGAAGACGGCGAAAAGCTCACCGTGGATTTCGAAAAAGCAGGCGAAAAGAAGGTGGTGTCCGCCTATCTTAAAGCGCCGGACGACGTGCCGTTTTAAACACCCATAGCACATAAAAAAAGACACCGCGGCCAGGGAGGAGGAGGCCACGGTGTCCTTTGACAACCGGCTGCTCTAGGGAGGAGGTGAGCGCCGGTATCTCTGAGATGCTTAGGGCTTAGGCGCCGTAAGCAGCTTCATGTGCAATGGCGCGGAGTTCGCCGCGGGCGATGCCGAGATCGGCGAGTTCGCGGTCGCTCAGGTCGCGCAGTTCATTCAGGGTCCGCTGGTATTTGCGGAAAGCCTCGAGGCGCATTTTCAGGTTAGCAAAGAGGCCTGCTTTGGCCGGAGCGAGGCGTGCATCGTATGCGATATGTGCCATTGTGTTTCTCCTAATACTCATACTTTGGCGTTGTGCTCGGGGCCGTTTCGTTTGGCCCGTCGCCTTGTTCGATGACAGGTATATGGGCAGTCGGGCCTCCGGCGAAACTGACGATTGGACAGTCCCGCCCTGCAAAAAACGCATAGCTTAACCATTTGTTTTCAATTGTGAATTTTATGTGATAGCGACAACATTGCTGCAAAGCAGCATGTGACGCCACGTATCGGACATGGCGCGGCGCACGCCCAAATCGATAAAGTGTCGGCTTTGGGGTTGCATAGGGGGCGCGATCCTCCGAAGACTCACCATCAAAGGAGAGGCATATGGATCGTGAGACGGTTTTAGAGGCATTGAAGGCGGTCACACTGCCCGATGGCGGCGATATTGTCAGCCGCGACATGGTGCGCGCGTTGATGATTGACGGCGAGGCTTTGCGTTTTGTGCTGGAGGTTCCCGCCGAGGCCGGGGCTGCGCTGGAACCGGTGCGGGCGGAAGCGGAGCGAGTCGCCAGCGCCCTGCCCGGCATTGCCCGCGCGCAGGTGTTGATGACGGCCCATAGCGCGCCGCAGGCCCCGCAGATCAAAGCGTCCAGCGGCCCGAAAGGCGCGGGCGGGCCGCCGCCGCGGATTGGCGGTCATGCGACACCCGACATGGCGCAACCGCCGGGGGTGAAACGGATTATCGCGATTGCGTCGGGCAAGGGCGGGGTTGGTAAATCCACCCTCTCGGCCAATCTCGCCGTGGCGCTGGCGCAGCAGGGCAAGAAGGTCGGGCTGCTTGATGCGGATATTTACGGGCCCAGCCAGCCTCGGATGCTCGGCGTGACCCAGAAGCCCGAGACGCAAGAGAAGGAGATCATCCCGCTCACCGCCCATGGCGTGACGATGATGAGTCTTGGCCTGTTGATGCCGAAGGATGAAGCGGTCGTCTGGCGCGGGCCGATGCTGATGGGGGCACTGCAACAGATGCTTTCGCTGGTTCGCTGGGGCGAGCAGGATGTGCTGATCGTCGATCTGCCGCCCGGCACCGGGGATGTGCAACTGACGCTGGCGCAGAAGACCCAGATGACCGGCGCGATTGTCGTCTCCACCCCGCAGGATGTGGCGCTGATCGACGCAAGGCGCGCGATGAATATGTTCGACAAGACCAATGTGCGGGTCTTGGGGATCGTCGAGAATATGTCGTCTTATGTCTGCCCGAAATGCGGGCATGAGGAGCATCTTTTCGGCCATGGCGGCGCGAAGGCGGAGGCCGAGGCGCGCGGTGTGCCCTTCCTTGGGGAGATCCCGCTGGACCTTGCGATCCGCCTTGCCGGGGATGGCGGCACGCCCGTGGTCGCCGCCGCGCCGGAGAGCCCGCAGGCGGGCGCGTATCTCGCGCTCGCCAAACGTCTGATCGACGGCGGGTTGGTGTAAAATGCGGGCCTTCGGGCCCGTTTTTTTCAGAGTACCTTGGTTTGCTGGATGCCGAGGCCCGCGACTTCCAGCTCCATTTCGTCGCCCGATTGGAGGAATCGCGGCGGGTTTTGCCCGAGGCCGACGCCGGAGGGTGTGCCCGTGGCGATAATATCGCCGGGGCGCAGTTCGAAATAGAAAGCCAGCCGGGTCACGATCTCGCGGACGGAGAAGATCATGTCGGCGGTGCTGGAGTCCTGCTGCACCTCGCCATTGACCGATGTGCGCAGGTTGAGGGCCTGCGGATCGCCAACCTCATCCGGTGTGACCAGCCACGGCCCGATCGGGCCGTAACCGGGCGCGGATTTGCCCTTCACGAATTGGCCGGAGAAATTCTTCTGGAAATTCCGCTCGGAGACATCATTCACGAGGCAATAGCCCGAAATCGCCGCCATCGCCTCCTCCTCGCTCGCCCGGAAGAGCGGCGCGCCGATGACAACGCCAAGCTCGACCTCCCAGTCGGTCTGATCGCCCGCCAGCATCAGATCGTCATAGGGGCCCGCGATGCAGGAGGTCGCCTTGTTGAAAATCATCGGATCCTTGGGCAGCCGTGAGCCGGTTTCCTCCGCATGGGCGCGATAGTTGAGGCCGATGGCGAAGAAATTCGGCGCATCCGCGAGACAGGCCCCGACCCGGCCCTCGATCACCGGCAAATCGGCGATGGTGATCTCCCGGATCGCGGCGATGGCCTCCAGCGAGATGCCCTTGCCCGCAAAATCCGCGACATGGCCGGAGAGATCGCGCGCGCGGCCCTCCCGGTCGAGAATCGCTGGTTTTTCTTCGCCCTTCGGCCCAATCCGCAGCAGTTTCATAGCGTCTCCTTAGATCCCAAGCTCGTCACGCAGACGATACCATGTCATCCCCAGCACCAGAAGCGGCCAGCGCATCAGCGGGCCGCCCGGGAAAGGCGGGCTGGGGATCGCCGCCATCTGGTTGAACCGTTCGGGCTGGCCGTGCATCGCCTCGGCCAGCAGCTTGCCCGCAAGCGTCGCGATGGTGATGCCATGGCCCGAATAGCCGCCCGCCTGCCACAGATGCGGCGCGCGCTGGCGCAACAGCGGAAGGCGCGCGCGGGTGATCCCGAGCGTGCCGCCCCAGCCATGGGTGATCTCGGCGCTTTCAAGCTGCGGGAAGACCTCCAGCATTTTGGGCCGCACCAGCGCCTTGATGTCCTTGGGGAAGCGGTAGCGGTAGCTTTCCGTGCCGCCAAACAGCATCCGCTTATCATGGGAGAGCCGGTAATAATTCACCACGAATTTGTCGTCATGGACGGCGTAATTGTTCGGGATGATCGCGGGGTCCACCGGCTCGGTGGCGATGATGAAATTGTTGATCGGCATGATCTCGGGCGAGCGCCGCGCGATCTCGTCATCCTGATAGCCGTTGCAGGCGATGATGATCTGATCTGCCGTGACCGACCCGCGCTCGGTGCGTACCAGCCGCCCGTCGATCCGGCCCGGTGATTGCTCGTAGATCTCCGCGCCCGCCGCCTCCGCCGCGCGCGCAAGGCCGATGGCGTAGGAGAGCGGGTGAAGATGGCCCGCCGAGAGATCCAGCATCCCGCCGCTATAGCTTTCCGTCGCCACCTCATCGCGGATCGCCGCCTTGTCGAGATAGCGGGCCTCATGGCCGTAATGCTTGGCCAGATGGTCCACGAGGCGCTTTTCGTGATCGGGACTGCCCGTCGCCGCGCCCAGGACACCGGGCTGATAATGGCAATCAATCTGATGGTCCGCGATGAGGTTGCGGACGAGTTGCCCCGCCTCCTGCCCTAGCTGCCAAAGCGCGCGGGCGGCGTCCTTGCCCATCAGGTCCTCAAGCGCCAGCACATCCTCGCGCTGGCCCGCGCCGCATTGCCCGCCATTGCGGCCCGATGCGCCCCAACCGACTCGCGCCGCATCGAGGACCACCACTTTCGCGCCGCGCTTCGCCAGATGCAGCGCCGCCGAGAGGCCCGTATAACCCGCGCCGAGGATGCAGACATCCGCCTGCACCTCCTCCATCAGCGCGGGCCGCGCCTGCAAGCCGGTCGCCGTGTCCGCATACCAACTATCGGTGTGGCGGCCGCGCGGGCCGTTCACCTCCAGAATGTTGAGACCGTCAAACAAATTCATACATTCAGCAGGAGATGTTCGCGCTCCCAAGGGCTGATAATGTCGAGGAAGGCTTCGGCCTCATGGCGTTTGATGGCTTTGTAAAGGACGCAGAATTCCTGCCCCAGCACCTGCGTGATTTCCGGGCAGCCCTCGAAGAGCTCCACCGCTTCGAGCAGCCCGCGCGGCAAGGCACGTGGCAGACGGTACGCTTCTTCCTTGATGGCCGGGCGCGGTTTCAGCCCCTCTTTCATCCCCAGATAGCCGCAGGCGAGTGAGGCCGCGATGGCGAGATAAGGGTTCGCATCCATGCCGACGATCCTGTTCTCGATCCGCCGGGCCTCAGTCCGGGAAATCGGGATCCTGAGGCCGGTGGTGCGGTTGTCCCGCCCCCATTCAAGGTTAATCGGCGCGGCCTCGTCGGCAATGAAGCGGCGATAGCTGTTCACATAGGGCGCGAAGAGCGAAACCACCTTCGGCATATGGGTTTGCAGCCCGCCAATATAGGCGTGGAAGAGGTCCGTCGCCTCGCCCGCCGCATCGTTGAAGATGTTCTCGCCGCTTTGCATATCCGTCACCGATTGGTGGATATGCATGGCGCTGCCCGGCTCATCCTCCATAGGTTTGGCCATGAAGGTGCAGTAGAGGTCATTCCGCAGCGCCGCTTCGCGCAGGGTGCGTTTGAAGGTGAAGACCTGATCGGCCAATGCGAGCGGGTCGCCATGGATGAAGTTCACCTCCACCTGCCCCGGCCCGCTTTCCTGAATGATCGTGTCGATCTCGATGCCCTGCGCCTCGGCGAAATCGTAAATATCGTCGATGACCTTGCCATAATCCTCCACGGCGGTCATGGAATAGGCTTGGCTCCCCGGCACACGGCGCCCCGTGCGGCCCACCGGCGGCTGGACCGGGAACATCGGGTCAATATTGCGCTGGATGAGGTAGAACTCCATCTCCGGCGCGACCACCGGGGCCCAGCCTTCCGCCTCATAAAGCGCGACGACGCGCTTCAAAACATTGCGCGGCGCGAGCGGGATGTCGTTGCCCTCACTGTCCACCAGATCATGGATCACCTGAATCGTCGGCTCCTCCGCCCATGGACAGGCACGCGCCGTGTCGTAGCAGGGGCGAAGCGTCATATCGCGCTCCATCCACTGGTTCTCGATATCCATATCCACATAAGCGCCATCGACGGTGGAATAGAAAATCGAGGTCGGCAGGAAGACGCGCTCTTCCTTGGTGAATTTCGACCAAGGCATGTTCTTGCCGCGCGCAACGCCGACAAAGTCTGAAATCACAGCCTCGATTTCCTCAGGTTTGCCGCCATTGAGATAATTGCGGCAGGCCTCAGGAAGGCGAGACAGAAGGTCCCGATCAGCGGGCATAAAGGCTCCATTTACTGTTTAAGGATGGCCGCATAAAGCTCCGTTACGGGTTCTGCTTCGGGCGGCGCAGGCCGATCCATGCCGCCGCGAGAATGCCAAGCGCGACAACAAGAATAATGAGCGTCGCCAGCGCGTTGATCGCGGGCGAGACGCCGAATTTGATTTTCGAGAAGATAAGGATCGGCAGGGTCGAGCCGCCGGCCCCGGAGACGAAACTGGCAATCACGAGATCGTCGAGCGACAGCGTGAAGGCGAGCAGCCAGCCGGAGACGAGCGCGGGCGCGATGGTCGGCAGGGTCACATCGAAGAACACCCGCACCGGGCGCGCGCCGAGATCCATGGCGGCTTCCTCCAAACTGTCGTCCAGCCCGGCAAGGCGGGACTGTGCGACGACGGCGATATAGGCCATGCAGAAGGTGATATGCGCGATCATGATGGTCATGGTGCCGCGCCCGGAGGGCCAGCCGAAAAGCGACTCCATGCCGACAAACAGCAGGAGCAGCGACAGACCGGTGACGACTTCGGGCATCACCAGCGGGGCCGTGACCATGCCGCCGAGCAGGCTTTTGCCGCGGAACCGCCCGAAGCGGATCAGCACCAGCGCGGCGAGTGTGCCGAGGACGAGCGCCACGGTGGCCGAGATCACGCCGATCTTGAGCGACAGCCACGCAGCGGCCAGCACCTCTTCGTCCCGCAACAGCTCGCCATACCATTTGGTTGAGAAGCCGGACCAGACCGTCACAAGGCGGTTTTCGTTGAAGCTGTAGATAATCAGCGAGACGATGGGCAGGTAGAGGAAAGCGAAGCCGAAGGTCGCGAGGATACGCAGGATCATGAGGTTTCCGCCTCCTCAATATAGCGCCGCAGCAGCATGAAGGGCAGCACGATCAACACCAGCATGGCCGTTGCCACCGCCGCCGCCACGGGCCAGTCGCGGTTGGAGAAATACTCCTGCCACAGCACCTTGCCGATCATCAGCGTGTTGGAGCCGCCCAAAAGTTCCGGGATGACATATTCGCCAATCGCCGGAATGAAGACGAGCATACAGCCCGCGATGATCCCCGGCATGGAAAGCGGGAGCGTGATGGTCAGGAAGGTCTTGATCGGCCCGGCCCCGAGATCCGCCGCCGCCTCGCGCAGATCGCCATCGAGTTTCGAGAGCGTCGCGTAGAGCGGCAGGATCATGAAGGGCAGATAGGTGTAGACGATCCCGATATAAACGGCGGTCGGCGTGTAGAGGATGGTCAGCGGCGTGTCGATGAGGTTCATCCACATCAGGATCTTGTTGAGTATCCCGGTGTCTTTGAGAATGCCGATCCATGCGTAGACGCGCAGCAGGAACGAGGTCCAGAAAGGCAGGATCACCAGCATCAGCAGGATGTTCCGCATCCGCTCGGGCCGCGTCGCGATGTAATAGGCCATCGGATAGCCGACGAGGAGCGTAAACACCGTGGAGATCGCCGCGATCTTGATCGAGGAGAGGTAAGCGATGCGGTAGAGCGGGTCTTCCCAGATCCAGACATAGTTGGACAGGTTCAGGATCAGGCTGATCTTTTCCTCACTCCATTCCACGAGCGGAAGGTAGGGCGGCATGGCAATTGCCGCTTCGGAAAAGCTGATCTTGAAAACGACAAGGAAGGGGATGAGGAAGAACACAAGCAGCCACAGCATCGGCACCGCGATGACCAAGGCCCGGCCCGAGAGGCCGATTTTTTCAAACACCCCTCTCATTCTGGCAACAGCACCCCTGCGTTTTTCCCCCATGAAATATAGACGCGCTCATCCCAGCCGATCGGATTTTCCGAATAGCGCTGGAGGTTGGGCTGCATGGCGGAGATGAGTTTGCCGCTGTCGAGACGAATGCGGAAGATCGACTGCGCGCCGACATAGGCGACTTCTTCGACCATGCCGGAGGTCTGGTTGGCTCCCTCCTCCACTGGCGCTTCGCGGCTGATGCGCAGCTTCTCGGGGCGCAGCGCGTAATACATGGTCTGCCCGACCGTGCAGGGCGCGCCGTGGCCGACGTAAATCTCGCTGCCCGCCTCTTCGGAGCGCAGGCGGACATGGTCTGGCTCATCCTCAAAGACCACGGCTTCGAAGAGATTCACCGAGCCGATGAACTGCGCCACGAAACGGCTTTGCGGGTATTCGTAAATCTGCGGCGGCTCGCCCACTTGCCAGATCTCGCCGTCACGCATCACGCCGATCCGGGTGGCGAGGGTCATCGCCTCCTCCTGATCGTGGGTGACGACGATAAAGGTGATGCCGAGCGTTTCCTGAATGTTGAGGAGTTCAAACTGCGTCTCTTCCCGCAGTTTCTTGTCGAGCGCGCCGAGCGGCTCGTCGAGCAACAGCAGCTTCGGGCGCTTCACGAGACTGCGGGCCAGCGCCACACGTTGCCGCTGCCCGCCCGAAAGCTGCGCCGGTTTCCTCCCGCCGAATTTCTCCAGCTTCACGAGTTTCAGGATCTCGTTCACCCGGTCCTCGCGCTCGGATTTCCCCATGCCCGCACGCTTCAGCCCATAGGCGATATTGTTGCGCACGGTCATATGCGGGAAGAGCGCGTAGGATTGGAACATCATATTGGTCGGGCGGTCATAGGGCGCAACACCCGTCATGTCCTGCCCGTCGAGATAAATATGCCCCGAGGTCGGCTTCTCGAAACCTGCGAGCATCCGCAAGAGCGTGGACTTCCCGCAGCCGGATTCGCCGAGAAGGCAGAAGAGCTCGCCCCGATAGATATCGAGGTTCACATCCTTGACGGCGGTGAAGTCACCGAATTTCTTGGTGATGTTCTGGATCGAGACAATGGGCTCTTCGCCTCCGGCTTTCCAAGGCTTCCGGTCTGCGGCGATAGCGGCGTCAGCCATGCACGATCCTCCCAAATGCGGGGGCCGCCATGGCCCCCGAAAGTCTTAACAGCTTATTGCCCGGTTTTGATCGTTGTCCAGAGCCTCGTGCGCACGCGCTCCATGCGCGGCTCCAGCGGCGTGGTCACGAAGAGCTTTTCGCGCACCTCATCGGAGGGGAACACCGCCTCGTCATTGCGGATCTCTTCCTCGACAAACTCCATCGCCGGATCATTCGCGCTCGCGTAGTTCACATAGTTGGTGATGTCCGCCGTGATCTCAGGCTGCATGATGAAGTTGATGAATTTATGGGCGTTTTCCTTGTTCTGGCTGTCCGCCGGTATCGCCATCATGTCGAACCAGAGGCGCGCGCCTTCCTTAGGGTTCACGAAAGAAACCTCAACGCCATTGCCCGCTTCTTCGGCCCGGTCGCGCGCCTGAAGCACGTCCCCCGAATAGCCGAGCGCGAGGCAGATATCGCCATTGGCGAGCGCCGTCATATAGCCCGAGCTGTCGAAATTGCGGATGAAGGGGCGGATCTGCATGATCGCCTCGGTCTGCGCTTCCATGGCTTCTTGCGACTGGTCGGTCGGGTCGGTGCCGAGGTAGAGCGCGGCAGCCGGAAGCAGCTCCTCGGACGCATCGAGAACCGTGATCCCGCAAGCCGAAAGCGCTTCGGCATTAGCCGGGTCGAAGAGGATCGACCAGCTGTCAATCGGCGCGTCCTCACCCAGGATTTCCTTGATCTTCGGCACATTCATCCCGAGCGCGGTGGTGCCCCACATATAGATGACGCCGTGGGTGTTGCCCTCGTCAAACTGGGCGACACGCTCCATCAGCTCCGGGTTCATGTTCTCCAGATTGGGAAGCTGCGCCTTGTCGAGCTCCGCATAGACCCCCGCCGGGATCTGGCGCTGCAGGAAGTCCGCCGTCGGGACCACCACATCATAACCGGAATTGCCGGACAGCAGCTTGGCCTCCAGCACGGCGTTTTCGTCGTAAACGTCATAGGTGACATCAACGCCGGTCTCTTCCTCGAATTTCTCGATAGTATCCTCGGCGATATAGTCGGACCAGTTGTAAACATTGAGCGTGCCTTGCGCGAATGCTGCGCTGCCCGCGAGAAGCGCCACAAGGGCGGTGCCGGTCGCAATCTTGTTTGTCATGTCAATCTCTCCTGTTGTTGCGGGATCCCCGCATCACTCTATTTGTCGGATTTGTGTCTTTGCAATTCAAGCGTATTGCGGCATCAAGTTCATATGAAAAGATTCGTCCTGCCGCTTGGCCTGCTCGTCGCTCTGCCCGTCACCGCGCAAACCGCGATCGAGGGGGAAGAGGTTTTCCCCGAACGCAACATCGCCGAAAATATCGTGACCGTTGAGACCCTGAGCCGCTTTGTCGAGGGCGCGACAGCTACGGGGTTGATCGAGGAATTGCGTGCGGAAGGGCCGGTCACGCTGATCGCGCCGAAGGACGACGCCTTTCCACCGCTCGAAGAAGACGCGCCAAGCGCGGCGGAGATTCTGACCGAGGACGGCGCCGAAGCCTTCACCGATCTGATTGGCTGCCATATCATCCCGATGCAACTTGCTACGGCGGATTTCAGCAGCGTGGGCGAGTCGACGGTCGAAACGCTCGGCTCTTGCGAGCTGACCATGCGGGGCGGCCAGCTCTTCGGGCCGGACGGCGCAGAAATCTCGCTCATTGAGACCGACATCGCGCAAGAAAATGGCGTTCTTCATCTGACGGATGATCTGATTGAACCTGTAGAGTAATGGCGGATTTGTGATCGCCAAAGCGCTGTAAAGCCTGCGACGAAATGCTATATTTACACAAATGATAATGAGCGCTCTCAAGGTCTGTGATTTACGAGAGCGATGGTTTTTTCGAGAATAGAAGTCGCACCTTGGGATAGGTGCATGGTTAATACGAAGGCAAGATTATGTATTCGAGACGTCAGTTTCTTAGCGTTATTGGTGGCGCATCGACAGCCGCTCTTCTGAGCCGCGCCGCCTTCGCCCAGAATTTCGCGGTCACGAAGTCCGAAGAGGAATGGCGCGCGCAGCTTGGCGACGCCGCATTCGATGTGATGCGCAATGAGGGCACGGAGCGTCCGTTCTCCAGCCCGCTCCTGAACGAAAAGCGCAATGGCACATTCCACTGCAAGGGTTGCGATCAGGCGCTTTACAGTTCGGACACCAAATATGACAGCGGCACCGGCTGGCCCTCCTTCTGGCAGGCCATCGATGGCGCGGTCGGCACCAAGCCGGACAACTCGCTGCTGATGAAGCGCACCGAGGTGCATTGCTCGCGCTGCGGCTCCCATATGGGCCACATCTTCAACGACGGGCCGCAACCCACGCGCAAACGCCATTGCATCAACGGGATTGCAATGACGTTCAAACCGGCTTAACATTCCTTAAATCACGCCCCGCTTCGGCGGGGCTTTTCTTTATGCTTGGCATAATTGTTACAGAATACTAGTGTGAATTTATGGCCAACGCGCTTGCCCCAGAAGACATTTTCGCCCCGCATGCTCATGCGGATTGCAGCCGTGATGCCCTCGCCAGAGCTGACGCACTTTGCAAGGATCATGGGTGGCGGATGACCGCGACCCGGCGGCGTGTGCTGGAGATCCTGCTGGAATCCCACAAGGCCATGGGCGCTTATGAAATTCTCGACCGCCTGAAAGAGGAAGGGCTCGCCAAGGCGCCGCCCATCGTCTATCGCGCGCTCGATTTCCTCACCTCCTGCGATTTCGCGCACCGGATCGAGGCGCTGAACGCCTTTGTTGCCTGTATCCATCCCGAGGGCGCGCATCAGCCCGGATTCCTCATCTGCAACAGCTGCCACAAGGTTGCGGAAACCCATGAACCGGCCCTGCGGAACGGCGCACATACCGCCGCACGCAATGCAGGTTTCAATCCCACACGCATCGTCGTGGAAATCACCGGACTCTGCCCCGACTGCGCCTCTGCATGAGTCTCGTAGACTTTAAGAATGTCAGCTATCTGCATGGTGAGGCTCCGATTTTGGAGGGGATCAACCTTGCGATCCGGCCCGGCGAGATTGTGACGCTTCTGGGCCCGAACGGCTCTGGCAAGACCACGCTGCTACGTCTCATGATCGGCGCGCTGAAGGCGGATACCGGCGAGATCACCCGCAAGGCGGATCTCGAAATCGGCTATGTCCCGCAGAAACTCTCCATCGACCAAACGCTGCCCATGACCGTCGCGCGCTTCTGCGCCCTTGGCACCGATGCGAGCAAGGCCGAGGTGGCCGACATGCTGGTGCGCACCGGCGCGGGCCGTCTTGCCGGGCGGCAGGTGACCGCGCTGTCAGGCGGGCAATTCCAACGCGTCTGCCTCGCCCGCGCGCTGCTCACCCGCCCCGACCTTTTGGTGCTGGACGAACCAACCCAAGGGCTCGACCAGAGCGGCACCACCGAATTTTACGCCCTCATCGCCCAGATCCGCGCGGAGACCGGCGCGGCGGTGATGATGGTGTCCCACGATCTCCATGTGGTTATGCGCGCCTCGGACCGGGTGATCTGCCTCAACGGCCATATCTGCTGCGAAGGCACGCCCGTCACCGTCTCCGAAGCGCCGGAATATCGCGCCCTTTTCGGCTCCGGTGCGGGCGAGCTGGCGCTTTACAGCCACCATCACGACCACCACCATCACCACCACGACGACCACGCGCATGATTGAGCCCTTCCTGCTTCGCGCCCTGCTCGCCGGTCTGATCCTGGCGGTGGCGGCTGGCCCGCTTGGCTGTTTCGTCGTCTGGCGGCGCATGGCCTATTTCGGCGATGCGACGGCCCATGGCGCGCTGCTTGGCGTGGCGCTGTCTCTCAGCTGGAGCCTCCCGCTCCTGCCCGCCGTTGCCGCGACCGCGCTGATCCTGTCGCTCCTCGCCACACAGCTGTCGGGCCGCGGCTATGCGATGGACACGCTGCTCGGCGTCCTCGCCCATTCCGCCCTCGCCTTCAGCCTGATCGCGATCTCCTTCCTGCCGAGCGTGCGGATTGACCTCAACAGCTACCTGTTCGGCGATATTCTGGCGGTGAGCTGGGACGATCTGGCCCTCATGGCCCTCGGCGCCGCCGCGATCACCGCGCTGATCGCGACCCGCTGGACGTCCCTGCTCCTCGCCACCCTCAACCTCGACCTCGCGCGGGCGCAGCGCATCAACCCGCGCCGCGAAGAGGTGCTGCTAACCCTCGCTCTCGCGGTGCTCGTCGCCGTCGCCATCAAGATCGTCGGCGCGCTGCTCATCACGGCGATGCTGATCATCCCGGCCGCCGCGGCGCGCAGCTTCGCCCGCACACCGGAGTCCATGGCCCTCCTCGCCATCGCCCTCGCGGCCCTTTCGGCCAGCACCGGCCTCGCCGCCTCATGGTATGCCGACACCCCCGCCGGCCCCTCCATGGTCGCCGCCGCAGCCGTGATTTTCCTCTTCTCCGCAAGCTTTTCGCGTCGAATCTGAGGCAAGGTTAGAAACTCTCAATCCTTTTGAGGCAAAGACAAGCGCAACGCAGTGTTTAAGCTTGTAGGGACTCATGGATCAGGGAAGCGCTTGCCCGGTTGTCGCCAGCGACGCGATGAAGCATCTGGAACTCTCCAGCGTGCCGGTTTTTGTGGGCGACCTGACGGCCCGCAAATGTGTTTGGGCAAATGCGGCAACCTTGCGGATCCTTGGCGACATTTCTTTGGAAGAATATCGCGCGCAGAGTTTTGAAAGCATGGCGGAAATTTACCTTCCGTCCCTCGATGCGGAGGTCGCGAAGATGCGCGAGACCGGCGCGCCGATCCGCCGCAATCACGCGGTCATCATCGGCTATCGCCACTACAGCTTCCATCTTCAGATGATGCTCGTGCAACTCGAAAACGGCAATGAGGGGATCATCGTCGAAGCACGGCATGATCGGGACAGCCGCCGCGACTATGTCCGCGCCAAGGAGGCGATGGACCAGATTCCCGCCGTGGTGACGGCAACCCTCATTGACCGCCAGCAGGTCTACGCCAACCGCGCCGCGGTGGTGGCCTATGGTGAGGACCCGCCGCTCCTGCCAGGGCGCATGTGCGACCCGGATGAGGGGCAGGCGCTGCAAGAGGTCATCATGAATGGCGGCTATTGGCACGGGATCGCGAAGATGCGGACCCTGCGCGGCGAGCGCTGGCACGCGATCACGGTCTCCGAAGCGCAGGACAGTATCAGCGGCCTGCCGATTTATGTGATCTGCGAGACGGATCTTACCGAGGCGATCACGGACCTGCCGAGCCATTTTCTGGAAATGGAAAAAACAGCGCTTTAGGAAAGGTTTACAGCGCCTTACGGGCCATCAGCGCCGCCCCGATGGTTCCGTCATCGAGATAATCAAGCTCGCCGCCAATCGGCACCCCTTGCGCCAGAGAGGTGATCTGCACCCCGCCCAGTTCACCCGCGATGTAATGCGCCGTGGTTTGCCCGTCGATCGTGGCGGGAAGCGCGAGGATAATCTCCTGCACCTCCTGCTCCGTGACCCGCGATTTCAAAGCCGGAATCCGCAGCTCGTCCGGGCCCACGCCGTCGAGCGCAGACAAGAGCCCGCCAAGGACATGGTAACGCCCCTTGAATGCCCCGCCCCGCTCCATCGCCCAGAGATCCGCGACATTTTCCACCACGCAGATCTGCCCATTGGCACGGCGCGGATCGGCGCAAATCTCGCATTGGGATTCGCTGGCGATATTGCCGCAAGTTACGCAGTCCCGCGCGGTTTCGGCCACCTTCGCCATCGCCTGCGCGAGCGGCTCGAGCAGCGCGCCGCGCTTGCGAATGAGCGTCAGCGCCACCCGCCGCGCCGAGCGCGGGCCAAGCCCCGGAAGCCGCGCCAGCAGCGCGATCATCTCCTCGATTTCGGGGCTCGCGCTCATCTTAAAAAGGCAGCTTCATCCCCGGCGGCAGGCCGAGATCGTCCGTCACTTTCTGAATCTCTTCCTTCGCGCGGGCCGACGCCGCCTTCTGCGCCTCGCTAAACGCCTGCACGATCAGATCTTCCGCGACTTCCTTGTCATTCTCAAAGAGGGCCGGATCGAGGGTCAGCCCCTTCACCTTGCCCTTGCCATTCACGGTCGCGACCACCATGCCCGCGCCCGCTTCGCCGGTGATTTCGAGATCCTTCAGATCCTCCTGCACCTTGGCCATTTTTTCCTGCACTTCGCCGACCTTGCCCATCATCTTGGCCATGTCGCCGATGCCGCCCAAACCTTTGAACATTTCTCAATCCTTAATGTCGATTCCTTGCCTCTGACCTAAACAGCCGCGCGGCAAGGAGCAAGGGCGCAGCGCCCGTCAAACTCAATCGTCAAAGCCGTCTCCCGCATCGTCAAACGGGTCCCAATCGGGGTCGAACTCCTCGGGCAGCGGCTCTTCCTCGGTCGTGTATTCCTGCACATTGACGACCTGCGCGCCCGGAAAGGTCTCCAACACGGCCTGAACCAGCGGATTTTGCGCCGCGACGGAGTGGCGATCCGCCTTGGCTGTTTCCTTCTGCTCGGCCAGCGTCGGCGTGTCCGCGTCATTCGAGACCACCACGGCCCAGCGTTGATGTGTCCATTCTTTCAACCGGTTGCCGAGCCGCATGGCGAGATCGTCCGGTGCATCGGGTGTCGGCGTAAACTCGATCAGGCCGGGCGCATAGCGCGCCACCCGCATCTGTTTTTCCAGATCGAGACCGAAGGACATGTCCCGCAGTTTCGCCAGCGCCACCACATCCTCAAACTGCGCATAGCGAGCCAGCGCGTCCTTGGCGGCGGGCGCGGCGACGGGCTCCGGGGCGGGATCGGGAGACTGATAGGCAATCGTCGGACCGCCCGCCTGGCGCGCGACGGGTCCGCCCCCGCCCCCACCGGACGCAGGGCCGCCAACGGAAGGCTGCGGCGGCGTGTCTTGCAGCTTTTTCACCAGATCCCCCGGCGGCGGCAGGTCGGCCACATGGGTCAGCCGGATGATCGCCATCTCCGCCGCCATCATCGCATTCGGCGCTGTCGAGACCTCATCCAGCGCCTTGAGCAGCATCGACCAGCTTCGCGCCAGAACAGACATCGGCAGACGCGCCGCAAGATCCTTACCACGGGCGCGCTGGTCGGGCGGAAGTGTAATGTCTTCAGCGGCTTCCGGCGTGATCTTCGCAACGGAAATCCAGTGGGTCAGTTCCGACAGATCGCGCAACGTCGCCAGCGGATCGGCCCCGGCCTCATATTGCGCGCCAAGCTCGCCAAGCGCGCCCGCCGCGTCGCCCTTCATGACCATCTCGAAGAGATCAATAACCCGCCCGCGATCGGCCAGCCCCAGCATGTCGCGCAGCGCATCGGGACCAAGCTCGCCCTCCCCGCCAAGCGCAATCGCCTGATCCATCAGCGACAGCGCGTCGCGCATCGAGCCTTCCGCCGCGCGGGTCAGGAGCGCCAGAGCGTCCTCGCTGATCGCCGCGCCCTCCGCCGCCGCGACCTTGCCGAGATAAGCGATCATCTGCTCCGGCTCGATTCGGCGCAGATCGAAACGCTGGCAGCGCGACAGGATCGTCACCGGCACCTTGCCGATCTCCGTGGTCGCGAAGATAAATTTCACATGCTCCGGCGGCTCCTCCACGGTCTTGAGGAGCGCGTTGAACGCCGAGGTGGAGAGCATATGCACCTCGTCGATGATGTAGATCTTGTAGCGGGCCGAGGCCGCGCGATAGGCGACCGAATCGATAATCTCGCGAATATCGCCCACGCCGGTGCGGCTCGCCGCATCCATTTCCATCACATCGACATGGCGGCCCTCGGCGATGGCCTTACAGGGCTCGCATTCTCCGCAGGGGCTGATCGTCGGCCCGCCATTGCCGTCCGGCCCGACACAGTTCAGCCCCTTGGCGATGATCCGCGCGGTGGTGGTTTTGCCGACGCCCCGTACCCCGGTCAGGATGAAGGCATGGGCAATACGCCCTGTTTCAAAAGCATTTTTCAGGGTGCGCACCATCGCATCCTGCCCGACGAGATCGGAGAAATCCTGCGGGCGATATTTTCGCGCCAGAACCTGATAATCGCTGTCACTCATCACTGACCTTTCCCGCGCGCGATTGACATGGAGGTGCATCCTGCAATGATGCCGAGCCTAATCAACGCCCAACGGGCGGGCAAGCCCGGCAAAGGAGCCTCATGGCACAACGCGCATATGACAGCATCCGCGGATCGTCGCTGATCGCCGATCTCGGCCCCCCGCGGGCGCGCAACGCGATCTTCTGGATCGCGCTGGCCTGTGTGCTGATCGAGGCGGCGGTGATCTTTTACGGCGCGACCACGGTGAACGCGCAGCTTGGCGATCGCTATGGGCTGATGACCTCGATTGACGTGGCGCATGGGATCGCGGCGGAGCGGTATGGCCTCTCCCCGGCTGGCCTCCTGCTGGAGTTGCCGGAGATGCCGGGGCATGAGGACACCGGCCTTTCCGGGATCGCGCGGCTCTTTAGCTATCAGTTCATTCATGGCGGGGTGTTGCACCTCGTGATGAACATGATCGCGATGATCTATCTCGGCCCGCCGGTGCTGCGGCGTCTCGGCTCGCAGCGTTTTGTGCTGTTCTATCTCATCTGCGGCATTGCGGGCGCGCTCACATATGCGGTGCCGCGCGCCATCCCTGCCATGATGGGCGACGCACCAATGGAAGGGTTCTTCTCGCTTGAGGAATTAACCATCCCGCTCGTCGGCGCGTCCGGCTCGATCTTCGGGGTGTGGCTGGCGAATCTGCGCATCACCTGGGATCGCCTGCGCCGGATGCCCGCTCATTTGCAGCCCGAAAGCCCGGCAAAATATATGCGCAAGATCCTCGTGATGATCGTCGTGGTAAATCTCGGTTTCGTTCTGATCCCCACTGGCATCGCGGGCGAGGCGCATATTGGCGGCGCGGTCGCGGGCTTCCTGCTCTATCCCATGTTTGCAGCGGGACAGGTGCGCTACCGGGCGCGGCTCGAAAGCTATGTGCAAAAGCCGTTGAAGCTCTCGGTCGGCTGATTTTGCGGGAAAAGTGAGAGACTGAAACGCGACCCGAACCGAATATCGTTACGGCTGCTTCCTTCCGGACCTGACCGGGTTGGCGAATGGCTCGCTCACGCCAGCCTCTCAAACCCGCATATAGCAACGGCGTTAAGGCTGAGCAAGCCCTGCCGCTTGCGGGTGCGCCTAAGCCGCGCTAGGCAAGGTGAAAATTCGAGCAGGGCTTTCATGATCACCTTCAAAACCGAGACTCCCGTTGCCGCGCCCGCCACGTTCACCTTCAGCCGGCTCAGCGATTTCGACCGGCTCGGGACATTGCTGGCGACGCGCGGAATCACGATGGAGCCGCGCCTTGACGGGGCGGACGGCACGCCTCGCTGGTTCCTGTCCGGCGACTATCGTGGGCGGCAGATCGAAAGCGAGTTGATCCTGCGCGAGCGCGTCGCGCCAGAGCGGATGCAACTGGAGAGCCGGGCTTCGGGCTTTCTGATCGCCGCCACGCTGACGCTGGAGCCGAACGCTGCGGAGGCTTGCGTGATCCGGAGCACCGTTGAGGTGACGCCCCAAAGCATCAAGGCGCGGCTCTTCGAGTCGCCCTTGCGGCTCGCGCAGACGCGGCTCAATGCGCGGTTGGCGGACAATATGGGCCGTCTCGCAAAACGGATTGAGGCGGATTACAAACCCGCGGCTTAACCTCGGTTCTGCATATGCGGGCGCATCGGGTGCATGGCGTAGCTGCCGAGCATCCGCACCATTGAGGTGAAGAACCGCAGCTCATCCATCGCCCGCTCGACATGCGCGTCCGTAGGGCGGCCAATGATCTCGGCGTAAAATTCCGCCGCCTCGAAGCTGTCATCGACGATATAGCTTTCCAGCTTGATCATGTTGACGCCATTCGTCGCGAACCCGCCAAGCCCCTTATAGAGCGCCGCCGGGATGTTGCGGACGCGGAAAAGGAAAGAGGTGATGACGGGCGCACCCTCCGGAGGCGTCGCCTCTTCCGGCCCCATCAGCAGGAAGCGGGTAGTGTTGCTGTCCCGGTCCTCGATCTCTTCGGCAAGCAGATCGAGGCCGTAAAGCTCCCCGGCGAGTTTCGAGCCAAGCGCCGCCGCCGCCGGATCGCCCCGCTCCGCAATCTCGCGGGCGGACCCCGCGGTATCGACGCCGCGTTCGGGCAAAATGCCATGCGCGCGCAGAAAATCCCGACATTGCCCGAGAAGCACCGGGTGGGACCGAGCGATTTTCACATCCTCGATCCGGCTCCCTTTCAGCCCCATCAGGTTGATATGAACCCGCACGAAATGCTCCGCGACGGCATAGAGATTGGCTTCGGGCAACAGCTGATGCACATCCGCGACGCGGCCATGGGTGGAGTTTTCCACCGCCAGCATCGCCATGTCGGCCCTGCCATCATGCACCGCGTCAATCGCGCTTTCAAAGCTTGGGCAGGGAATCACATCGCAGCCCGGCACGGCCTCGACACAGGCCTGATGGGAATAGGCCCCAAGCTCGCCCTGAAAGCTGATCGTCACCATTTCTCGCCCCTCCATCGCAGGTTTGGCTCTTCTATCGCTTGCATCCCGGCTTGGGAAGCGGCTAGAAGAACTCCGACAAGAGCCAAAGACCTTCCGGGGAGTAGCGCAGGAATGAACACCACCGAGATCAACAAAATTGTGGCGGCCATCTGTATCGGTATGCTGGCGCTGCTGTTGCCGAAGTTCTTCCTGAACGGCTATTATTTTGGCTTTGGCGAGCATCACGACGAGAACCCGGCCTATGCGCTGGAAGTTGCTGACGCACCAGCGGGCGGCGAAGAGCAGGAAGCGGTGCAGATCGCCGAGTTTCTGGCCGCGGCAGACGTGGCCGAGGGCGAAGCAACCTTCTCGCGCAAATGCGGCACCTGCCACAAGGTCGATGGCACCAATGGCACCGGCCCGCATCTTGATGGCGTCGTCGGGCGTAATGTGGCATCGGTCGACGGGTTCAACTATTCCGGCGCCATGCAGGAACATGCCGCCGAGCGCCCGGCATGGGATGAGCAGCATCTGAGTGAATATCTCGAAGCGCCGAAAGCGCTCGTTCCGGGCACCGCCATGGGCTATGCGGGCTCCCGCGCCCCCGAGGAGCGCGCCAACATCATCGCCTATCTCAACTCGCTCTGAGACACGCAGATGTGGCTAAAACCGCGCTTCGGCGCGGTTTTTTGTTGGGGCTTTCTGCTTGCCAAAAAGTCGCACCTTCCCTAGCATCTTGGCCGAGCAGAACCATAAAAAGCAGTCGGTCGATGAACAGTATCACGCAACTTGCGGTTGCCTTTGCGAGTCTTGCCAGCATGGCTTTTGCCGAACCGGTGACAAGCCATGGCCACTCGATTTTTGGCGAATTGAAATACCCCGCCGATTTCGAGATGTTCGACTATGTGAACCCGGATGCGCCCAAGGGCGGCGTCTATCACACATGGGATCTCGGCACCTTTAACAAGCTGACCCCGGACACCGAGGGCGGCGATTACGACCGCAATATCTCGCTGACCTTCGACACGCTGATGGTCGGCACGCTCGACAGTCTCGACCAGATGTATGGGCTGATCGCCGAGAGTATCACCGTGGCCGAGGACAAGAGCTGGGTCAGCTTCAAGCTGCGCGAGGAAGCGCGGTTTGCCGATGACACGCCGATCACGGCGGACGACATCCTCTTCACCTTCGACGCGATGCAGAACAAGGCGCAACTGCGCTACAAGGTCTATTATGGCGAGATCGAGAGCGTCGAGGCGCTCGGGCCGCATGAGGTGAAATTCAATTTCGTCGAGGATGCGGCGACCCGTGATCTGATCCCGCTCATCGCGTCGACGCAGATCTACTCCGCCGCCTATTACGAAGACCGCGATTTTTCCGAAAGCACGATGGAGCCGCCGCTCGGCTCTGGTCCCTACCGCGTCGCCGATGTGCAGGCGGGCCGTTACATCGTCTATGAGCGCCGTGATGATTATTGGGCAAAAGACCTGCCCGTGAATGTCGGGCGCTATAATTTCGACCGTATCCGTGTGGATTATTACGCCGATATGGCCGCCGCGTTCGAGGGGTTCAAAGCGGGCGAATACACCCTGCGCAGCGAGGCGGACGCGGATCTCTGGACAACTTCCTATGATTTCCCCGCGGTCCAGCGCGGCGATGTGATCAAGGCAGAAATCCCGACGGAGACGGTGGCCTCAAACGGCTTCCTTTTCATGAATATTCGCCGCGAAAAGCTCTCCGACCCGCGCGTTCGCGAAGCGATTGCGACGATGTTTAACTTTGAATTCGTCAATGAAACGTTGCTCCACGGGCTTGAAACACGCGCGGCAAGCTATTGGGAAAACAGTGATATGGAGGCGGAAGGCCCACCGCCCGCAGACGAACGCGCGCTGCTGGAGCCGATTGCCGGTGAACTTCCTGAGCATATCGGCAATATTTTGGAAGACGACGCAGCGGTGCCCTATGCTGGAAGCGCGAACCCGTCGCAGGATCGTGGACGTCGCCGTGCCGCGCTCGCGCTTCTTGAAGAAGCGGGTTATAGCTTGGAGAACGGCCGGATGGTTGGCCCGGGCGGCCCGCTAACGCTTGAAATCATGACCGGCAACAGTCGCCTTGAGCGCTTCATCTCGCCCTTTATCGAGTCGCTTAATACGATCGGGATCAGCGCCAGCCTGCGCTTTGTCGATAGTGCGCAATGGCGCGAACGCCTCGATACGCGCGATTATGACATGCTGTCGGGCTTCCTGCCGATGAGCAACACGCCGGGCAATGAATTGCGCGATGTGTATGGCTCGCAAAGCGCCGATGTGCCGGGGTCCGTGAACGCCAACGGCACGGCCAATTCCGGAATCGACAAGCTGATTGCCCAAATCGAGCGCGCCGAGACCCGCGACGAGTTGAACATCCGCGTCCGCGCGCTCGACCGGGTCTTGCGCGCCATGCATCTGCGCGTGCCTTACTGGACCCGGCCCAATGTGTGGATCGCCTATTACGACTACTACCGCCAGCCGGAGCCCAAGCCGCCTTACGGCATTGGCGCGCTGTCGATCTGGTGGGCGGACACCGAACGCTATGACGAGTTGAAGGCGAGCGGAGCAATCAACTGATGCTGTCCTATATTTTGCGGCGGATCCTTTTGATGATCCCGACCCTGCTCGGAATCATGCTGATCAATTTCGTACTGGTGCAATTCGTCCCCGGCGGCCCTGTCGAGCAGGTGCTGGCGGAGATGGAAGGCCAAGGCGGCGCGCTCGACCGGATCTCCGGCGGCGGTGGCGGCTCGGTCTCTAACAATAGCGATTATCGCGGCGCGCAGGGCCTGTCACCGGAGTTTATCGCCGAGTTGGAGGCGCAATTCGGCTTCGACAAACCGCCCCATGAGCGCTTCCTGCTGATGCTCAAAAACTACGCCATGTTCGATTTCGGCGAGAGCTATTTCCGCTCCATCTCGGTGATTGATCTGATCAAGGAAAAATTGCCGGTGTCGATTACGCTCGGCCTCTGGTCCACGCTGATCGCCTATCTGATCTCCATCCCGCTCGGCATCCGCAAGGCGGTGAAGGACGGCACGGCCTTCGATACCTGGACCTCTGGCCTCGTCATCATGGCCTATGCGATCCCCGGCTTCCTCTTCGCGGTGCTGCTGCTCGTCCTCTTCGCGGGCGGAAGTTATTGGAAGATCTTCCCCCTCCGCGGCCTGACCTCCGACGGGTTCGCGCAGATGAGCACCTTCGAGCAGATCAAGGATTACCTCTGGCACATCGCCCTGCCCGTCACCGCCTCCACTATCGGGGCCTTTGCGACGCTGACCCTGCTCACGAAAAACTCCTTCCTCGACGAGATCCGCAAGCAATATGTGATGACCGCGCGGGCCAAGGGCCTCAAGGAAAGCCGCGTCCTCTACGGCCATGTGTTCCGCAACGCGATGCTGATCATCATCTCCGGTTTCCCGGCGCTGTTCGTCGCTGTGTTCTTCGGCGGCAGCTTGATCATCGAGACCATTTTCTCACTCGATGGCCTCGGGCGTCTTGGCTATGAAGCGGCGATCGAGCGCGACTATCCGGTCGTCTTCGGCACGCTTTATGTCTTTGGTTTGATTGGCCTGATCGTGGGGCTGCTCTCCGATCTCACCTATGTCTGGATCGACCCGCGCATCGACTTTGAGGCCAGAAACACATGAGCCGCACCACATGAGTCCCCTCAATCGCCGCCGCTGGAACAATTTCAAATCCAACCGCCGCGCCTTCTGGTCGCTCTGGATTTTCGCCGTTCTGTTCTTCATCGCGCTCTTTGCGGAGTTCTTCGCGAATGACAAACCGCTGCTCGTCTCCTATCAGGGCGAGCTAAGGGTGCCCATTTTCCAGTTCTATTCGGAGCTGGACTATAACGGCGAATTCGCGGCCGCAGCCGATTATAAAGCGCCCGAGGTGCAATGCCTGATCGAGACGGGCGGGCTCACCGATCCCTGTTTCGAGGACCCCGAAGCCGATCACAGCCGCAAGGCGGGATATGATGCGGGCTGGATGGTCTGGCCGGTGATCCCCTACAGCTTCAACACCACCAATTACGATGTAATGCGCGCGCCCTCGCCGCCCGATGCGAACCACTGGCTTGGCACCGATGACCAGACCCGCGACGTGCTGGCCCGCGTGATTTACGGCTTCCGCATTTCGGTGCTGTTTGCCCTCGCCGTGACGGTGATTTCCTCGGTCATCGGCATCTTCGCGGGCGGCGTTCAGGGCTATTTCGGCGGCTGGATCGACCTGTTCTTCCAGCGCATTGTCGAGATCTGGATGAACACGCCGACGCTCTACATCCTCATCATCATCTCCGCCCTCTTCACCATGAATTTCTGGCTGCTGACCGGGTTGATTGCGCTCTTTTCCTGGACGCAACTGGTGGGCGTCGTCCGCGCCGAGTTCCTGCGCGCGCGGAATTTCGAATATGTCCGCGCGGCGAAAGCGCTCGGCGTGTCGGACTGGACGATCATGTGGCGGCATGTCCTGCCGAACGCCATCGTCGCGACCATCACGCTGCTCCCGTTCCTCATCACCGCGTCGATCGGCGGGCTGGCGGCGCTCGACTATCTCGGCCTCGGCCTGCCGCCCTCCTACCCGTCGCTCGGGGAACTGGCGCTCCAAGGCAAAAACCGCCTCGACGCGCCATGGCTCGGCTTCTCGGCCTTCTTCACCTTCGCGATCATGCTGTCGCTGCTGGTCTTCATTTTCGAAGGGGTGCGCGACGCGTTTGACCCCAGAAAGACGTTCAAATGAGCCTGCTGACGGTCAACGATCTCAATATCCGTTTCCGGCAGGACAAAAGCACGGTCCATGCGGTGAAAGGCGTGTCCTTCGCCATTGATCGCGGCGAAACGGTCGCGCTTGTGGGCGAGTCCGGTTCGGGTAAATCGGTTTCGGCCCTCTCAACCGTGCAGCTTCTGCCGGACAGCGCGGAGATTTCCGGCTCGATCAAATATAACGGCGAGGAGCTGATCGGCGCGAAACCGTCGAAACTGCGGGACATTCGCGGCAACGATATCAGCTTCATCTTTCAGGAGCCGATGACATCGCTGAACCCGCTGCAAACCGTGGAAAAGCAGATCACCGAGAGCATTAAGTTGCATCAGGGTCTCAGCGGCGATGCGGCCAAGGCGCGGGTGGTGGAACTGCTGACACAGGTCGGCATCCCGGACCCGGAGACGCGCCGCCGTTCCTACCCGCACCAGATGTCCGGCGGGCAGCGCCAGCGCGTGATGATCGCCATGGCGCTGGCGAACAACCCGGATCTGCTGATCGCCGACGAGCCGACCACCGCGCTCGACGTGACCATTCAGGCGCAGATCCTCGACCTGCTGGCCGACCTCAAGGCGCGGCTCGGCATGGGGCTGCTGTTCATCACCCATGATCTTGGCATTGTTCGTAAGATTGCGGACCGCGTGGTGGTCATGAAAGACGGCGAGGTCGTCGAAACCGGCCCGACCGTCGAGATTTTCGCCAACCCGCAGCACCCTTACACGCAAACCCTGCTCGCGGCTGAGCCGCATGGCGTGACGCCAGCGCCTGCACCGTCCGAGCCGATCCTCAAGGCGCGGGACGTCAAGGTCTGGTTCCCCATCAAACGCGGGTTCCTCGGCAAAACGGTCGATCACGTGAAGGCCGTGAATGGCGCGAGCTTTGACCTCTCCCCTGGCGAAACCCTTGGGATCGTGGGCGAATCCGGCTCGGGCAAGACCACGCTCGCCCTCTCGGTCATGCGGCTCATCGGATCGGACGGGCAGATCGTCATGGATGGCCGCGACCTGCAAGCCCTCACCGGCAAGGAATTGCGCCCGATCCGCCGCGACATCCAGATGGTGTTTCAGGACCCGTTCGGCTCGCTCAGCCCGCGCATGACCGTGGCCGAGATCATCGGCGAGGGCCTTGGCGTTCATGAGAACCTGAGCCGCTCGGCGCGCCGCATCGCCGTCGATCACATGCTGACCGAAGTCGGCCTCTCGCCCACCATGATGGACCGTTACCCGCATGAGTTCTCCGGCGGCCAGCGCCAGCGGATCGCCATTGCCCGCGCGATGATCCTCAAGCCCAAAATCGTCGTGCTGGACGAGCCGACCTCCGCGCTCGACATGACGGTGCAGGTGCAGATCGTCGAGCTTCTGCGCCGCCTTCAGCAGAAATACGGCCTCGCCTATCTCTTCATCAGCCATGATTTGCGGGTCGTCCGGGCGCTCTCGCATAAAATCATGGTCATGAAATCCGGCGATGTGATGGAGGCCGGCCCGCGCGATGCGATTTTCGATGCGCCCGAGACCGACTACACCCGCCAATTGATGGCCGCCGCGTTCGAAAAACCTGCCGCTGCGCTCTAGGCGCGGGCGGCTCCATCTGACAGACTGCGCCCATGTCGATTTGGTCACGTATAGCAGAAGCGATTCAGGGGCTTGTCAGCGGGCAAAGCCTCTCGGATATCTTCGAGCGGCTGCGTACGCCGCCGGAGCGCTCGGTCGCCTTCACCATTGCCATTATTGCGCTCGGCGCGAAGATGGCGAAGGCCGATGGCCGCGTGACCCGCGACGAGGTCCGCGCCTTTCGCCAGATTTTCGCGATCAATGAAGCGGATGAGCCAGCGGCGGCGAAGGTCTATGACCTCGCGCGGCAGGATGTGGCGGGGTTCGAGATTTACGCGGACCGCATCGGCAAGATGTTTGCGGACAAGAAAGACACGCTCTTCGACATTCTCGAAGGGCTGTTCCAGATCGCGGTCGCCGATGGCGAATATCACCCGGCGGAAGAAGAGTTTCTGCGGGAGGTTTGCGCCCGGATGGGGCTGGAGCCCCAGCAGTTTGCCCAGCTTCAGGCGCGCTATGCGGTTGGCGATGCGGTCTGCGCCTATGCGCTGCTCGGCGTCAGCCCGGAGGATGATATGGAGACGATCCGCAAAGCGTATCGCCAGCTTGTCCGCGTGAACCATCCCGATGCGATGATCGCGCGCGGCGAGCCTCTTGAGGCGGTGGAGATGGCGACGCATCGGCTCTCCAAGATCAATGACGCCTGGGAGACCATCCGGCGCGGCGTGGCCGAGCCCGCCTGATGCGGATCGCGACCTATAATGTCGAGTGGTTCTCCGCGCTCTTTGGCAAGAATGACCGGCTCCTGAACGACCGCGAATGGTCGCGCCGCCGGGATGTGACACGGCAGCAGCAGATCACCGCCCTCTCGCGTGTTTTTCAAAGCGTGGACGCGGATTTATGGCTGATCGTTGAAGCGCCGAATACGGGGCGAAACAATTCCACCATCAAGGCGCTGGTGGAGTTTGCCGATTATGCCGGACTGCGTGCGGATCATGCGATCATGGGGTTTGAGAACGACACCCATCAGGAGCTTGGCGTTCTTTATGATCCGGCGAAATTCCATGTCGAGCATAGCCCGCAGGAGAGCGACCGCGCGCCGCGTTTCGATGGCGAGCGCGATGGCGTGACCTTTTCGAAACCGCCTTTTGAGGCGTTGATCGCGCCGAACGGGCATCGCCCGTTCCGCATGATCGGCGCGCATCTCAAGACCAAGGCGCCGCACGGGGCGAAGACGCCGGAAGAGATCATCGCCTTTGGCCTGCGCAATCGCGAGAAGCAGATCGCGCAGGCGCATTGGCTGCGCGACCGGGTCGAGGATATGCTGGAGTCGGGCGAAAGCCTGTTTGTGATGGGCGATTTCAACGACGGCCCCGGCTACGATCCGATGGAGCGGGAACTTGGCGAGTCCACCGTCGAGATCGTGTTTGGCGAGAAGCGCCCGGAACACACGCGGCTTTACGATCCCCATGCGGTGGAGCCGAAAAAGGAATATGCCACGGCGCGGTTCTGGTCGGTCGAGGAGAGCAAATATCTCGACCGGGTGATTGATTACATCATGGTCTCGCCCGATCTGGCCGCGCTGAACGGGCAATGGCGCATCTGGCACCCGAAGTTCAATACCGAGATTGGGGCGAATGCGGAGCTGACCGAGGCGCTCTACACCGCGTCCGACCATTTCCCGGTGACACTGGATATCGACCTGCCGCCTGCTTAAGTGGACGGCAACAAAGGAGACGTTATGACTGCTGTATTTTCCCCGCTTGATCTGTCTGGTGGCACCGCCGAGGGCGCGTTGCCGGAATGGGATTTGACGGATCTTTATCCCGCGCCGGATAGCCCGGAACTGAAGGCCGATATTGATTGGCTGGAAAAGGAACTCCCTGCCTTTGCAGCGGATTACGAGGGAAAGCTCGAGTCGATTACGGCGGAGAATTTGCTGGAGGCGATCACCCGTTACGAGGAGATCGACCTCAAGATCGGCCGCATCATGTCCTTCGCCGGGCTGCGCTATTACCAGAACACGGTGGACCCGGAGCGCGCCCAGTTCATGGGCAACATGCAGCAGAAGATTACCGATATGTCCACGGCGCTGGTGTTCTTCACGCTGGAGATCAACCGGATCCCGGATGCGCATTTGGACGGGCTGTTTGAGCAGAACGACGCGCTGGCGCGCTACAAACCGATTTTCGACCGCATCCGCGCGATGAAGCCCTATCAGCTTTCCGATGAGTTGGAGAAGTTTCTGCACGACAAATCGGTCGTCTCGGCCGCGGCGTGGAACCGGCTCTTTGATGAGCAGCAGGCCGGGCTGGAGTTTGAGATCGAGGGCGAGACGCTTGGCCTCGAATCCACGCTAACGCTTCTGTCGGATCGTGATCGCTCGAAGCGCGAGGAAGCGGCCAAGGCGCTGGCGGACCGGTTCCGCGAAGATCTGCCGCTTTACGCGCGGATCACCAACACGCTCGCCAAGGAGAAGGAAATCGAGGATCGCTGGCGCGGTCTGCCCTCCGCGCAAATGTCGCGGCACCTCGCCAATCAGGTGGAGCCGGAGGTGGTGCAGGCGCTCCGCGATGCGGTCGTCAAAGCCTATCCCGACCTCTCGCACCGTTATTACAAGCTGAAAGCGAAGTGGATGGGCCTCGACAAGCTGGAGGTGTGGGACCGCAACGCGCCCCTGCCCGAGGATATCGACAAGGTGGTCACATGGCCCGAAGCGCGCCAGACGGTGCAGGAGGCCTATGCGGGCTTCGATCCGCGCATGGCCGAACTGTCCGAGCCGTTTTTCACCGAAGGCTGGATCGACGCGGCGGTGAAACCGGGCAAGGCACCGGGCGCGTTCGCGCATCCGACCGTGGCGAATGTCCACCCCTATGTGATGCTGAATTACCTTGGCAAACAGCGCGATGTGATGACGCTGGCGCATGAACTGGGCCACGGCGTCCACCAGCGGCTGGCGGCGGAGGCGCAGGGGGAACTGCTGTCCTCGACCCCGCTAACGCTTGCGGAAACCGCCTCCGTCTTTGGCGAGATGCTGACCTTCCGCAAGCTGCTGGCGAATGCCAAGGACAACACGGAGCGCAAGATCATGCTCGCCGGCAAGGTCGAGGACATGATCAATACGGTGGTCCGCCAGATTGCGTTCTATGATTTCGAATGTCGCCTCCACGCCGCGCGGGCGGAAGGCGAGTTGACGCCCGACGAGATCAACGCCATCTGGATGGAGGTGCAGGAAGAAAGCCTCGGCGATGCGTTCAACTTCATGGACGGCTACGACACTTTCTGGGCCTATATCCCGCATTTCATTCACTCGCCCTTCTATGTCTATGCCTACGCCTTTGGCGACGGATTGGTGAACGCGCTTTACGCCGTCTACGAGGCCGAGCCGGAGGGCTTCCAGGACAAGTATTTCGAGCTGCTGAAAGCCGGTGGATCGAAACATCACAAAGATTTGTTGTCCCCATTCGGGCTCGATGCGAGCGATCCCGCGTTTTGGGATAAGGGCTTGTCTCTCATCTCCTCGATGATCGACGAGCTTGAAACGCTGGTCTGAATGAGACACGGTTAACTATAAGAAACTAGGAGACTTCCATGGAATATATTCTCGGACTTATCCACCTCGTCCTGATCATCTGGGCGGTTCTGTCGATCATCAAATCGGGCGCGACCGGCACGGGGAAGGTCATCTGGGCCCTCTTCGTGATCATCTTCCCGATCATCGGCTTCGTCGCCTGGTTCCTCGCGGGACCCAAGGGATAAGCAAAAAGGGTGGACCGGACCAAATTATTTTAGACCGGGGAACACGATAAATTAGACTGACGGGGGGCTTTCGCCCCCATCTTTCGTCGGCTTCTCGGCCTCGATTTCGGTCGTGTAACCACCACTGTCGATCCTGTGGATAACTCGCGTTATCGACCACCTCCCATTAACCTCCGTAAAGAAGCCTTGGGTGACGATCTGCGCCTCGGCAACCAGCTCGGGATTTCCCGGCATCGAGAGACTTAACGTATCACTGCCGCGCGCCATCTCATCGAACTTTGCCTGCGCCGCCTTTTCGGCCTCCACCTTGGTCGGGTGGTTGTGTCGGATCTGAAAAACTGGCTCACCGCTTCCGACAATGACCTTTGATCGCGTTGCTCCTTCAGCGTCCTGCCAAAACGCCTCAACAGAGGCAAATTCGCCGCGCGTTGCCTTGACCATCCGATACGAGCCGACTTGCTGTCGCGTAATTAGAACGACGGGGAGCGGCTCCCCGGTCGCACTCAACCCTTCCCCCTTCTTCACAAAGAGCAGCGTCCCGCCCTTCACGCTCACGAGCGCGTCATGTTCTTTGCCGATGCGCGTCAGGAGGTTGATATCGCTTTCGCCGGATTGCGCGAGGTGCTCGTAGACGAAACCGGCATGCGCTTCACTGACGACTGATTTCAGCCCGTGCTCGCTCGCAATCGTAGCGACAATGTCGCGAATGCTCTTACCGTCCCAATTGCGGGTTTTCTGGCTTTTCAGAGATCCCGAGATGTTTGCGGATGCGCATCGGATCGACATTTGATCCGGAGGGCCTGACAGTGTCGCCTCAAGATCGGAATAAACTCCCATCGGCAACGCACCAAACTCGCGATATCCGAGCGACACCTCAATATCCGCCTTTTCCGAAGGCACCGCGATTTCGCCCTGGGCGTTATCAAGACGGACATCCAAGCTATCCGCTTTCAAACCTGCTTCGTCAGTGAGTGTGAGTGACAGGTAGCGCTCTTCAATGATTGTGGTGATGTCCTCGCCCGCGGCGATGATGCTGAAATACGGCGTCATGTCAGCCCCAAAGCCTCACAACATTCTTCTGCTCCGCCGTCACTTCAAGCTCTTCAGGCAGATCAATCAGAACGCCGCGCGGCAACACCGGACCATGCTCGGCCAGCCCCGGATTGTGGTTCAGAACCGCCTCAACGCTATACTTTCCAGCGCCGTAATGTTTGCGGCAAATCAGATCGAGCACGTCGCCTTCATGGCTGCGATACATCATCAGAAAAGCCTCGCGATATTGGAGGCGGCAGAGATCGCCGCGCCAATGGGATTGAACCGGCTATCCGGATATTCCAGCAAGTCCATGGTGAAATCCTGACGCCTTGGCGCGCCGTCCGACATGAGTGCGCTGCGCGTTTCCTCAATGCGCGTGATCACGTAGTCACCCCAAAGCCATCCCATACCGTCGATCAGCGGAAGCGGCTTATGGGTGTCTCCTGAAATCCGCATGAGGTCGATTTGATGCATCCCCCCAGAGAAGTGTGGGAGGATCATCCCGCTCAAGCTGATCTTGCGCGGATCAGACCCCACAAACTGCGGCGCGCCTTTCGTGCCGATACGATCTTGCACGGTCCAACGCCATGACGCGGTGATTTTCATCTCATTATAGACGGCGGTCTTCACCATAAACGGGTAAGACCCGATCATCATCGCGACATTATTAGTCATGCAACAACCTCCGAAGATCGGCCTTATCGCGCTCCGCCTGTTCTGCGAGCATGCGCCGGATGAGCGCTTCGAGCTGGTCATGATCGCCAGCGACACCAGCGCCAATATTAATGTTGTAGGTTGGCTGATAGACGATCTCTCTATTAGCGCCACCGGCTGCAACCGCGTTGTTACTCGCGTTTAGATAGCTCTCAATCGGGCTGGCCGCTGCCATGCCCCCGGAAAGCGCCACACCACCGGCTGCACCCGCTCCAATCAGTTTGCGCCGCAGCCCTTCCATGCGCGCCGTGGCCAAGCCCTCGCGGCGCTGGATGCCAACAGCCAAGCCTTCACTGATATGACCGCCGAGCGCCATGAAGACCCGCGATGGCGAGCGAATGCCAAGCCGGTTCTTCAGCCAATTCTTCGCGCCGTCACCAACGCCACCAATCGCCTCTTTAACCGCGCCAAACTTGCTTTTGATACCGCTCATTAGGCCCTGAAGCATCTGCGTTCCGATTTCGCGCATGAATGCGGGCCAGCCGGAAACGATCTCTTTCACACCTTCCCAACCCGTCGCGTTCACCAGCTTAATGCTGTCCCAAACAGTCGTGAAAAACGTGGTGACCCCCTGCCATTGCGGCATGATGACGCCAAGCGGGGTGAAGCGCAGCAGCTCACGCAAGCCGTTCCACGCGCCTTCGGCATTGGCGCGAATGCCGCTCCACATCGAGCTGAAGAAAGTCGCCACAGTCTGCCACTGCGGCATGATCAACCCAAGCGGGGTGAACCGCAGCAGCTCACGCAAGCTGTTCCACGCGCCCTCTGCGTTATTGCGGATGCTGCTCCAAAGATCACGGAAAAAGCCGCTCACGGCATCCCAATTGCGGATTATGAGATATGCGCCGCCCGCGATTGCCGCCACTGCGAGACCTATCGGATTGAAAAGCATCATTCGTCCGACGGCCTTAAATGCCACGCTGAAGAGCGTCATACTAAAGCGTAGGGTCGCCCAGCCAGCGATCAGGGGCGCGAGGCCAAGGGCCAACACGGCGATCCCGCCTGTCAGCGCGGCCACACCCGCGACAACGACACCAATGCCCGTAATCAGTCGTGGGTGCGCGCTGATCCAGTTGCTCATGCGATCCAGAAACGCGCCGATCTTCGGGAGCAGAACATCAAAGATCGGGACCAAGCGCAGGCCGATCTTCTGTCGCATGACCTCCCATTTCTGCCCGATGATATCCATTTTCGCGGCGAAGTTGTTATCAACCGCGGCGGCCATCTGCTCGGTGAACTCCGAGCCAGCGCTTGCCGCTTCATTCAATGCCTCGACATTGGCCCGAACCGCATCTTCCTGCCCCCACAAGGCATTGATCAGCTTCAGGGCCTCGGTCGTTCCAAATGCCTTTTTAATCTCGGCGCTTTCGAAGCCGTCGAGCGTCTCACCATAGCGCAGCTTCAAGTCCTGAAGAATATCCGGCATCGCGCGCAGCTGGCCGTTGTCGTCGAGGATCTTCACGCGGATAGGGTTTTTCGAATTCTTCGCCAACCCCTGAAACGCTTCATGCGCGCCCGCCGAGCTTTCCGCGAACGCCCGCAATGCCGTGCCAGCCTCACCGGCCTGCATAGAGGTTTGCATCATGCCGAGAACGGCCATTTCCTCTTGCAGTCCCATGCCGAGGTTCGACGCGAACGCACCGGCGCTCTCAATCGCCTGCTGCATCTTCGCGCCGTCCGTCTTGAACTGCTGGACCGATTTGGCAAGTGTCGCGCCGAACATGTTGCCCCAATCAGCGTCCGACATCTGCGCATTTTGCTTTTTGAAGATCCCGTAGGAAGTCGCGAAGAGCGACGTCATCTGTTCGGGAATGCCCTTGGTGGCCTTGGCCGTAACCACCGCCGCCGCCGTCATATCCGCGACACCTTCATCGGTCAGCGAGGAAATGCCCGACTTAATATCATAGGAGGCCGAAACAAAGCTCGCAGCAGTGACGCCTGCGATCTTACTCTGCATTTCAAGGCCCTTTTGGGTGACGATCTCAAGGTTCTCGACGCCAAGCGATGCCAGCTCGCCTTGCGCAACGGAAACCTCACGAATGCTGTCGGTCCAGCTCGTCAGAAGTTTGGCCGAAGCCGCAGAGACCCCGCCAGCCACAACGCCAACTCCGCCGACCACCGCCGCCTTCTTCAAGGTGCTTTTCATCCGCGCGGCCGATTTCGCAACATTGCCCTCGACACCTTTGAGTGGGCCGGTCAGCTTGTCCTTCAGGCCGACGAGGACGGAGAGATCGATTTGCGAGGATTTGATCATCGTGGCTTCGGCTGGCTTTCTTTATGAAGGCGCTTTGCGTCTTCGAAGTGTTCGAGAAGGTCTTCCACCGGCATGCTTTCCATTTCCGAGGGCTGCCAGTGGAAGACAAACGCGAGAACCGACATGATCTCGCGCAGGTCTTTTTCGCGAAGCGCGATCAGCCCTTGGTGAACTCCCCCATTTTGTTGCCGAGCTGCACGAAGTCATAAATATCAAACTGATCGACCACGCTCGGAGGGATTTCCGCGCAATCCACAAGGAGCGATGCGGTTTGACCTGCATCCGTGTCGTTCTTTTGTGCGCGCTTGATGTCTGCGGCGTTCGGACGGCGGAAATTGATTTCCTTGATCTCCTGATCGCCATCCATCACCGGATATCGCAGCTTATAAGTATTGTTCATGTGTGCTTTCCCTTCTTTTGCACGTTTGCGTTAGAGGCCGATGGCTTTGCGGGTCTCGGCGAGCTGATCGACGCCGTTGATCTTGGCAATCATGTTGATCGGATCGATTTCGACCAGCTCCACACCATCATACTCATACTGATAATAGTGCAGCGTCAGCTTCAGCTTGATCTCTGCACTATCGTTCTTCTTCCACGTTCCGGGGTCCAGCTCCGCGATATGCGCGCGCATCTTGTGCTGAACGGCGTGACGGGTGCCGTTCGCATCCGCCAGCGCACCCTTCGCCGTGAAGGCGTAGGTGTTGCCCGGCACGACGCCGAGCAACGTGAAGATGTCTTTGTCCTGCGCCTTGATCGTCGCCTCGGCTTCGAGCTTTTCAAAGCTCCCGCTCGGCACATCGACCACAGCGCCAAGTCCCCCGCCATCATACTCGATCATCTTGGCGACGATCTTCGGCGGCGTGAACTCTTCGATCCGGCCCGCATATCCGCGACCATCAGCGAAGAAATTGAAGTTCTGGAATACATCCTTGATCATGTCTCGATCTCTCCTTTATGCGGCCACCGGCAGAACATCCGCCAGATACTCGCTGTTGATATGCATGCGGAAATTGACGTGTTCCGCCGTGCCATATTCGACGAAATCGAAGTCAAAGAAGACGTCGCCGCCCTCCATGTTCGTCGGCGTGTTCAGATCCGGGTCCGCCCAGCAACGACCACCAGCAATGGCCTGCTGCTGCTTCAGCGTCCGCAGGTAGTTATCCACACCGGCTATCACGTCCTCAAAATAGGTCGTGGTGATGTTGCGATCCACGGCCCAGAAGTGCGCGCGCATGATGCTGTCGCCGATCATGTCGCCGATGCGGCGGCGCTTGAGGAATGCCCATTTCGGATCTGCCGAGCAGCTGCGGTTGCCCCACAGGCGATACCCATTCTTGCGAATGATGGTGGTCACCTGCTTCTCATTGAGAAGGTTCGCGCGCGAATTCGCATCGCCCAAGGTAAAGTCCACCGGGCGCGCGATCCCCGTGATGCCGAGAATTTCGCGGTTAGAGGGCGAATGCCAGAAACCGCGCTCCGCATCGGATTTTGCGATCAGGCCCGCCACGCGGTCGCTCGCCGGACGGATCACGTCTGCATTTGCTTCCGTGTCCCATACCGTCACCCACGGATCGACGAGATAGGCGCGCGCCGAACCGAAATTCTCACGATAGGCAAGCGCATCCGCATCGGTCGTGTTCGGGCCGTCAATCACCGTGATGGCCCGAAGGCGCTCGGCCACGCTGACCATTTCGGTCGCGACCGAAAGTTCATGGCTGAAGCCCGGTGCGATAATGATGCGCGGCGTCACGCCGACCTCGACCTCAGCGGCGAGCAGCGCCCGCAAGCCCTGATACTGACCGCTCTCCGCGTCAACCCCGCCGATCACAGCACTGACCGCATCTTGGGCAGTCTCGCCCTCTTCGACGCGAACGACCACGACGACTGCGCCAGCCTGATCAAAGATACCGTCAATCGCATCGGGAAGCGTCCCGGTTGCGCCCAGACCTGCGGCCTCGCGGCGCGATCCGGCGATCATCACCGGCACATTGAGCGGGAAGGCGAGCGGATCGGCGTCAGGCGCGTTGCCGACGACGCCGATCACCGCCGAGCGAACGGTTTGAATGGGGCGCACACCGCTGTCGATTTCAACGAGGTCCACGCCGTGAAGGAATGTTTCAGCCATAGCTTTCTCCTTAATAGCTGCCGAGCAATTCGGTGATGCTGGCCGGGGCATCCGGCCAGTGGTGATCTTGTTGGAAAGAGATGCTGCCGCTCTTCGAAAGGAGCGCCGCCTTTTGGCGCATGTCCTTCATCCAAAGGATCAACATGCGATAGGCCGCAGTCTCTTTCTCATCCAGAATGCCAAGCGACAAAGAGGCTGCGAGTGTGGTGCGCTTCCCTTCACCGGCAATCTCGGAAATGCGCTTTTCAGCCTCTTGCTGAATACGGCCTTCGAGATCAGACGGTTTCGGCGGCGGAGCCTCGGATAGCGCGCCCTGCGGCGGCACCTCATCAAGTGATTGGATTTCATGCTTGGTGCCGTCTTCCGTCCAGTAGACATAACCGCGAAAGTCCGGGACAATCTCCCATGCAACGCCATTCCAGACAGCGCTTTCGCGGTGCCGCCCTTCTGGCGGTGCAATGGTGGTGGCACCAGCAGGCACCAACGCATTGCCGTCGAGTGGATCACGGCGCGCCACGGTCGTTCCGCAATACTCACCGGTTGAAGTCGTATAATGAAAGATCTGTGTCATTCTCATCCTCTAGTATTTGATGCAGAACATAAGAGCCGTATTCTTCGGCCTGTTTTCATTGGAGGTCGGAACGACGCGGCTCGCATCAAACTCGAAACTTTCAACGCCCGCACCAATATTTCCACTCGACTGGACGTAGCTCACATCTCCGATGTGCCTCAAAAAAGCACCGGTCATTATGGGATTGTTCCGCCCGAACAGACTGTCAGCCCCATGTCCACGAACATCGACCTGACCCTTGATATTTCGAATGGTGTCCCCTTGCTCACTGCCCATAGCCCGCGCGTTATCCACGCCTCGCCCGTGATCCCACCCTCGGACGAACTGGCCGCGCAGATCTGGAACGGCAAATGTGGTCTCACCATCGCCGTCGCCGAAGATTGTGCCAATCGCAGCGAAAAGCTTTGCGTAGGTATCACGGCGAATTTGGGAGCCATCACACTCTAACCAGCCAGACGGCGGCTCTGTCCCGGCAAAGGTTATCAATGCCCCTGCTGGCGATGCCATTTCGACCATCTGCTTGAGAAATGCCGTCCGGCATGCGAGCTGAAGCGCCTGAATATTTGAAATCCCCAGACCTGCTTCAAGATCCGGCTCCCCTCCGACAACTGGGTCGGTGGTCTCGATACGATAGATTTCATCAAACCACAGGCTTTGCTCGGTCAGGTTTGCCATTCAGATAACTCCATATGTAAAAGTGCCGTCATAGGTGAGGACGCTGTCGTGAACATGCGCCACCTCGACGTAGTTCAGCTCTTTGAGTTGACAGTGCTGCGGCGTGACACCTTCGAGTATTGCGCGCAAAATGTTCGCTTGTTTGATCGAAAGCGGCTTTTTGACGAAGACACTGTATTCTGCCCAGTGCTGCGCCTCGCCATGCGTCTCACTTCCATCGTAAGAGAATGCGTCGTTGTAGCGTTCGGCATTTTGCCCCTCGACCAAGATCGCATCGCCGTAGCCTGCGGCCTTCAGCGCGCGCCGGATCGCAGACACAACCCCGTTCTTTCGATGCACCTGAATGCTGGCCGCAATCACGGCGCGCTGCGTCACCTCCGGCCAGCTTTCATCCCAATAATTCACCGACATTTCCCACGCGAGCGCCGGAAGCGCGCTTGAGGGGCATGTTTCGGCGCGCTTTAGCTGGTCGATAGAGACGGGCAAATCTGTTGTGCTCGACAGCGCCTCTTCAACTGCGCGCTCGATCTGTGTCGCGTTTGGGGGAAGCAGGCTTTTAAACATCTGTCCCCCCTAGAGAAATTGCTGTCTCGGTGCAGAATGCCGCCTGATTGCCGTTCACCTCGATGTCTGCGGTCGGCTCAACGAGGCGCACCTTTTGAACACCCGGTCGATGCAACGCCGCGTAGATCCCGGAGAGCGTGATGTCATGGCCAAGCCTGTGCGTTTCGTTCAAATACTGATCCAGCGCAACAGATGCCGCCTCTTCGACCACGGACGCATCTGGTCCTTGATAGGTCGTAAGTTCGGCCTCGACACGAAACAGCAGGATCGCGGCGCTCTCCACGAGGACCGTGCTGCAAAGTGGCCGCACATCGTCGTCACTTAGAACATCTTGGACAGACTGCTGAAGATCTGCCGAGGCGCTGCCATCTCCTTCATTCGACAAAATAGTCACCAGAACCGTTCCAGGCACCGGACGCGAGACCGCCACATCCTTGACCGCAGGATCAGCCGTGAAGGCCCAAAAAACGTAAGCTCCGCGCGGGCCTGCGGTGCTGAACCCCTCAAGCGCCAACTGCGCACGGCGGCGAAATCTGCTGTCACCCTCATAGACAGCCGCAACAGGCGGGCGCGCCAGATCATCGGCGGGTGTGATCAGCGCCCGCTCTACGCCGTAAAGAGCGGCGAGGTGATCCAGATCAGACCCTGTCGCAAATGCCAGCATATTGGCTTTCGACTGATCATTGATTTTTTGGCGCAGGAGCAATTCACGATACGCTTCAGCCTGAAGAAAGAGGTTCAGATCGTCGCTCTCATAATCAAGGGCGGCGGCAAGGTGGGGTGCAAGTTCAACCAACCGCGCGCGTTTCGCCGCAAGGATCGCTTCGAAATTCAGCTCCTCAATCATTTTGGGCGCGGGGAGCTTTGAGAGATCAATCGCCGAATAACCGCTCATAGCTCGATCCCCTCAAGCGTGACACGGCGACCTTCCGGCAGGTAGTCGCCCTCAACGGTCAAGGTGACACCGTTCTCTTTCGCGACGGCCTGCACACGGACCACACTGAACCGCTTTTCCCATTTGCGAATGGCGTCGATGGTGTTGCTGTAAAGCTTCACCAGCATCACGCTATCCATGTTCTGATCGACAAGCGGGAAGATATCCGCGCCGAAATCCCGGCGCATCACGCGGGTTTCTGTGTCCGTGGTCAGGATGCGGGTGATCGACTTTCGCAGATGCTCGATCCCTGAAATCTTCTTGCCGGTGGTGAAATCAAAGCTTTGGACGGTCATTGCGGCCCGCCTGTGCTTGCGCCGCCCGACATCACGCCGCCATGGACATGCGTGGTCAGGCTGATGCCGCTGGCGATCACATCGCCGTTGACCACAACATCTCCGGAGATTTCCAGACCGCCCGTCGCGACGATTTCAACCGTGCCGCCGTTGAGATCAATCGTCAGGCTTCCTGCCGCCCGGTCGTATGCAATGCTCGCGCCGTCTTGATATTCCCGGCTATGCACATTGGCGCTGCTCTCGCTCGCCTGATGCGTCCCGTTATAGAGCGCCGCGATGATCACCCCGCTCGACAGATTGCCGGAGGGTGCCAGCACAACGACTTCCTCACCGACCTCATAGGGCGACCAGACCTTATCGTTTGCCGCGCGCGGCGCAGCCATACGAAGCCAACCCGACAGCAGGTCGCCAACATCCACACGGGCACGCGGCGGATTGCTGTAATCGACATCGCGAATGGTGCCGTAGCGAACCAGATCGCCGATCATGGCGTTATGCCGTGAGGTCTCGAAAGCACTCATCCGCCCCATGCTCCAATCGGCTCGTAATCGTCTTCGTGACCAAAACCGATATCCGGCGCTTGGCCGATCATCAGGTTCGGACGCTGGCGCGGCGCATCCTCGCGCAAGAGAAAGCCTTCAACGGACAGGCGCATCGCCGTCACCACCTGTTGATCGGTGATCTTGTCGCGGATCTCGATCAACGTGGCACGGGCCTGCTCGGTCATTGTGCCGGGGCCATCGGCCACGGGCAGGAGGTGGATCGGATTTGCCACGAGATCGGCGATCAGCGGCGCGGTCGCCAGCTGATCCACATCATCGCCGCGCAGCTCCGCATAAAGAACGCCTTCAAACGCGGCCTTAATTTCAAAATTCGTGTCGTTGAAATGCCCGCCATCCGGGCCGAACTTGAGAACCTCATTGGCGACAATGACCGCCTTGTGGTCCCAGACCGTCTCCATGGCCTCCGGAAGGAACTCCATCAACCGCGATCCCAGCTCTTCTTCAATTCTGCTTCGCAGGTTCATGGTGCCTCCTAAATTGCGATCATCGTCAGACCGCCAAAGCGCGGTGTCGGATCATCATCGTCATTGCTGGCCGAGGCGATTTCGCCCGCCAGCTCGTGAAATCGGTCCATGAGCACTTGAACGCGCGCGTCCGTGTCGTCAGCATCGAGAAAGCGGTATTGCACTGAGCCTTCGAGCCGTCCGATCTTTGCCGCCCCATCGAGCGCGAAAGTGTTGAGCCATGGATAGACGCTGGCCAAGGCGCGCACGGTGAGCGCCTCTTGCCAAGTTTCTTCAGCCTCGACGGGAGGCACCATCACGCCCGACCGGCTCGCCAGATCGCGCGCGGCAATCCGGATATGCTTGGTCAGGAGCGTGTCCGGGACTTCGCTAGGGAGGTTTGCGAACTCCCGGACATCCTGCGGCGTGATGGTGATCCCCTGCGGCATGGCTTACTCGCCCAGAACCGCTGCGTGTTTCACAGCGACCTCATAATCGAAGGCCATGTCGAAGGTATATTCGAGCGCGCGGCGAATAGTGTGATACTCGCGATCCCGGCGCACGTCTGTATGCATACCAAAAACAAGGTTTTTGATGGGCGTGAAGAGGACCGACCCTTGCGGAACCTTGCCGTTAGCGATGATCTGCTTGCCCATGTAGCGGCGAAGCGGGCTGTCCGCATCCATCGCGGTCCCAGTGATCGGCGCATTCAGCTCTTCGGCGTAGGCGTCCGCATCAGCAATATTCATGATGAAGACGGACTGTTCGCGGTAACGCTCATCCCCTGCTTCGATGATCTGCGAAAGGCTCGCCTTCCAGCCATTCGTCGCCGGGTCGATATCCGCTTTCTTCGCGTTGGCGCTGTCGCGCAGAATTTGCAGCCAACCTTTATTCAAGCGGACGAATTTCGCTTCGCGGTTCGCGCCGGTTGCATCATCCGCAACGCCGTTAAACCCGAGATCCACCAGATCGTTGTGAAGTGTGGTTGCGAACCCTTCCTCGACGAGCTTGATCAGGTTCGGATCATCTTTGTGCTCGCGCAGAGTGTCGAGTTTGATTTTTGCGAACAGCTGCGCGTCAAGCGCGGTCAGTTTGCAGCCCGGCGCATTCGCAGTGGCATGATCGCTCGCCGCAGGCTCTTGTCCCTGCGGAACACGGACGAGCTGACGCGGTGCCAGATCAATCACGTCCACATCTTTGGTCAGACGGGTCATGCGCTCCGTCGTGATCTTCGACATGAAGTCGTCTTTGAAGATCATCGAGATGATGCGGCTTGCCGCCTGCGGGGTCAGATCGCCGGTGTATTTGAGATCACCGGGGCCGATCAGGTTCTTGGCGAGGGCGACCAGCTCTTCCATCTGTTCGCCGGATTTCAGGGTAATCTTCACAGGATGCTCCCTTCTTCATCGATTGCGCCGCCGCCATGCACTTCACGGCCCTTGGCGAGCGCGGTGACAAGCTTCTTTTCGAGCGACTTTTCCATGTTGCCGACAGCCGCTTTGACAGCTTTCTCGACAGCGTCGGTCAGGTCGGCGGCACCGGCCTGCTCTGCGGCAGGCGTGTCGGTGGGTGGGGTGCCGTCATCGGTGCCGCCGTCCCCATTGCCATCCTCGCCCTTCAGCGCGGCGGCAATCTCGCTGCGGACCACGTTCCGCAAGGTTTCTTCATCCATTTCCGGTGTCTCCTTTGTCTGTTCGGAAAATTTCGAGAGAAGGCGCTTGAACCAGCCGGGCGTCTCATCATCTTCCGCCCGAATGAAAGTCGCGGTTTCCGCCGCCACTCGCGCGGTTCCTGCAAGCGAAATGCCGGTCAGCTCACCGGATTTAACTTGCTTCCAGAGATCCGGATCGCCGATCTGGATGCCAACAGCCCAAGAGCCTTCCGGCTCATCGGGAAACAGCTCGTCGCCTTTGCGCACAAGCCAGCTCTCGGCGATGAACGCGACCTCATTGCGAAAGCTGTGTTCCGTATCGATGTTTTTCAGGCGACCTTCGCGCATGAAGGCATAGGCTGCGCGGCGAATGGTGGTTTCGTCTGCGCTGTCGCCATGGCTGTCCACCTGATCGGGCGCATAGACGATGCCGTAGGCCACCATGCGCTCGTCGTCGGCTTTCTCGATCTTGAACGGCTCGACCCGCGCGGCGTTTGCATCCTTCAAGGTCAAGCTCTTCCCGGTCGCTGGCTTTTTAACCAGCGAGATGAAATCCACCGTCAAATCGGTCAGATTGCCCAATTTTCCTGCCTCCGCATAAAGTTGATCAGCGCAATTTCGCGTTTTCGTCAAAAATACATTTGACCGATCTGCGAAACTGGCGAAAGATGGGCGGGGCTGTGCTTGTCTTTATCTGGACTTTTGCAATGTCCGACTAATTTCTATTGCAGTTTTTCGGCGGTAAATACTTGCCTATGAGCAAGACCCCGAACGACAGCAGCAACGTTACCGTGATCAAATCGGTCATCGGCGATGTGATCGAGCAAGCGATGTCCGCCCAAACCGACATCGGCGGCGAAGCTATTTGGCCCATCAATCCTTGGACGCTCTTGAGCCTGTATCGCGCGATCCCGGAGCATGGCCGCGCCATCCAAGTGAAGGCCAACGGCGCGTTCGGGCGCGGTCTTGTGGGCAAGGACGCCTCCAAGCTCAATGATCTGACGAAGAGCGGCTTCGGCTCGCTGGCGGTCGCCCTGGGCGTTGATCGCGGCACCTATGGAAATGCCTTCTTGCAGAAAATTCGTGGAAGCGGGGGAAAGCTTGAGGGTTTGCGGCGTCTTCCAGCGCTGACGATGCGCAAAAGGATCATCGGAGACACGGTGTCCTATGTGCAAACGACCTTGGTTAACGGACGCGAGGTCAAAGAATACTTTGATGAGGATGAGATCATTCACATCAAAGATCCCTGTCCGTCCGGCTTTCATTACGCCTATCCGAGCTGGTCTGGCGTTCAGGAGCTGATGCAGCTCGCGGTTGCCGCCGTTCGCCACAACGCGTCCTTTTTCGAAAATGGCGCGATGCCCGAATACGCCATTATTTTCAAAGGCTCTTCGCCCTCGAAAGAGGTTGAGGCGGATATCAAGGAATTCTTCCAGAAAGAGTTTCGCGGCGTCGATAACGCGCACCGGACGCTGGTGATTGGCACCAACGAAGAAACCACGATTGAAATCAAAAAGCTGACCGCTGACGTGAAGGACGGCGATTTCATTAAGCTGATGGATGCGGCGCGTGACCGCATGCCGGTCGCGCATGGAACGCCGCCGCGCGTTCTGGGCATCATGTCGGCGGGCCAGCTCGGCGGCGGCGGCGAAATGGCCGAGCAGCTCTTCACCTTCGAGGCGTTGACCTGCAAGCCCGAGCGCCAGCAGTTCATGGAGCAGATTTCCCCCGTTCTCGACGAGCTTGGCTTGGCCGCAGGTGATCTTGAGGATGGGCTTGGCGATAACGAAGTTGCTTTCCGCTCGCTCGATCTGACCCCGCCGAAAGATGATTTTGAGCATCTTCCCGATCTTGTCACCTCCGGCGTGGTTCGCCCCGAAGAAGCGCGCGCGGTCGTTCCTTGGCTGCAAGGTCTGCTCGCAGACGGCTCGGAGAGCGCCGGAGCGGGCGCACAAGGGGCCATCTCGCGCAGCGCCGGGGGTGACGCCCTCGACGCGCTTGCCGCGCTTCTGGCGCGTTCTTGAGAGGCGGAGGCGGTATGGCAAAACCCACCAAACCCGAAACACCCGCAAAAAATGCGTCAGGATCGCCAAGTAAGGTCGGCGGGCATGATGGTGGCCGAAAAGGCAAGATGGCCACTCACGGGTCCGCACAATCGCTCTCCGGGGCATCTAAGCGCCGTGGTCGCCCCCCCAAATACACGGAGCAGCAAAAAGACGATGCTTACGCGGCCTATATGGCGGGCGACAGCTCGACCGAGATTGCCGCGCAGATCGGGTGCAGTCCGCGCACGGTGCGCGGCTGGATTTCCGAGGGTGGTTGGGAAGCCGGATTGCGCGCCCGCCGCGAAACCACGTCCGGCCTTGAGGCGCAAATCCTGCGCTTGAGCCGAAAGAAGGATTTGAACAACGCGCAGGCGCAGCGGCTCGCAATGCTGACCCGCTCCCTTGAGCGGCTCAAAAAGGTTGCCCCGAAGCCAAAACCGCGCCCAACGGTGATGAATGCCGTCTCGCAAGATGCGCTGTCGCGGGTGCTCGCTCCCGACTACGGGCTTTACAAATACCAAGTCGAATTCCTTCAATCGGATGATCGCTTTCGCATCGTCTTGAAGGCGCGGCAGATCGGTTTTTCCTACGTGGTCGGCCTCGGCGTCTTGCTTGGCGCAATGGCTGGCCGTCCGCAAATCGTTGTCTCGGCATCCGAGCGCCAAGCGCAGATCATCCTCAACTACGTGCGCCATCACGCCGAGCGCCTCGGCGTCCTTTTTGACGAGGACAAAGCGAACCTGATCCGGCTCAATGGCGTCGATATCGTCGCAGTTTCCACCAACTTTCGCACGGCGCAAGGCTGGCCCGGCGACGTTTGGCTCGACGAATTTGCGTGGGTGCGCAATCAGAAAATGCTTTGGGCTGCGGTCATTCCCTCGATCACGGCAATCGGGGGGCGGGTCACCGTCTTCAGCACCCCCTTCCTGCCCGGATCGCTCTTCTGGGAGATCGCGACCAATCATCAGAACAAGCACAATCACTGGCGGCGCTGGACGATCACCATTGAGGACGCCATCGCGCAAGGCATGCCATTGCCCGGCGGGCTGGAAGAGCTGCGGATGCTCTTCGACAGCGAGAGCTGGGAGATGTTCTACCATTGCAAGTGGGCCGAGAACGGCGCGGCGCTACTTAGCTGGGAACTCCTGCACTCGCTCACGGCGCAGCACATCGATCCCGACCGCTACGGTCGCCTGACCGGCGGGATCGACGTGGGCCGCATCAACGACCGCACAGCGCTCGCCATCATGGGCGAGCAGGTCGAGCGCCAGAAGTGGCTTGGCAAATTCGCGCTCCTGCACCACGAGATGCACAAGGGCCTTAGCTTCGCCGAGCAGAAGTCGCGCATCATCGAGACGGACGCGCGCTTTGATGTCGAGCGCTGGGGCGTGGATAAGACCGGCCTCGGCATGCAACTCGCCGAAGAGCTGACCGCCCGCGCACCGCAGCGCTTCGAAGGCGTCTCATTCTCCGCCAAACGCAAGCAAAAGCTGGCGCTGAACCTTCTCAAAATGGCCGAAGAGCGGAAGCTGGTCCTTCCCAACGACCCGGAAGTCTTGGCCCAGCTCCACTCCGTGCAGAAGCTGACCAGCGGTGACAGCATCCGTTATGACGCCGAGCGCAATGAAGATGGTCACGGGGATCTCTTCTGGGCGATAGCGCTGGCCGCCGAAGGCCGCGCTCTTCGTGGCGGCGGCGGGATCAGCGTGCGGGTGCTGTCATGATCAACTGGCAGCGCGCATCCCTCAAACTCGCTGAAAAGCTTCGCGAAATCGCCACGCGGCAAGGCAATGTGCCGTTCGATAAAGGCGATCTGCGCAAGGCGCATGTGGTCGAGCCGCATGGCGCGACTGACGCGCTTCTTTCAGCAAACACCCCTTACGCGCGCGCCGTTCACGATGGCCGACCGGCAATCACAATCAAGCCGAAGCGCGGCAAGGCGCTGGCATGGAATGGCGCGGAGCATCCCGTCAAATCCGTTCATCAGCCAAAGCGCGAAGGAAACCCGTGGCTCATTCGGGCCGTGGAAGATCTGGAACGCGAGGGGGTGGACTTTTTGGCTGACGACATTGGCCAAGAGGTTGCCAACGAGCTTTCAGAGGCCCTGCGCAAGCGCGGCCTGAAAGTCCGCCAATCAGGCGGAACAAATTAATCTGGATTGAAAAGGAGACCAGAATGTCCACCAAACCCGCCGCATCTTCGGCGAAAACCAAACAGGCCCCCGCGCCCGACACGTCGAAGGCGAAAAACGCCGCGACGACCAAGGCCACTGTGGCCGCTGCTAAGCCCAATCTCGCGGCCCTCGCCATTCAGCTGGTGATGCGCGACACGATTGAGGGCGGCTACGTCAACGATCCGCGCGATCCGGGCGGCGAGACCAACCATGGCATTTCGAAGCGCGCATATCCGAAGCTGAACATCCGCGATCTGACCAAGGACGACGCCATCGCGATCTACAAGCGAGACTATTGGGACGCCATCAACGGCGACGAGCTGGCGGAAATCTCGCGGGAGGTCGCGCTTGCCGCCTTCGACGGGGCGGTCAATCAGGGCGTCGAGATCTCCGCGATGCTCCTGCAAAAAGCTGTCGGGGCCAAGTCTGACGGGATTATCGGCCCGAAATCGCTCGCCGCCGTGCGCGCCATGGTCGATGCGGAGGCCTCGGGCAAACTTCCTCCCGAAGAAGGGGCGCTTATTCAGTTCCTCTCTTGGCGTCTGCGCCGCTATGCGTTCACCCGCAATAGCGCGACCTTCATGCGCGGCTGGTCCAAGCGTGTGCTGGCTATCCAGTATTACGCGCTGATGACCCCCGCCTTCTCTGGCGCGGCTAAGCAGGAGGCCGCGTGATGGAAAAGGCACTTCAGAAGATCGGCGAGCGCTACATCAAGCCGAAATCCCTCACGTGGTGGGCGTCCCTTGTTCCCATCATTGGCGGGCTGATCATCGCGACCGAGCCGCTGCACGGGTCGGGCGCGCTTGTCCAGTCCGTCCGGAACATCGTGGGCGACGGGGCCACCGCAGGCGTTCTCATCAACATGGGACTGGCTGGGGTCGGCATTCGCGGCGCGATTGACTGACCACAAGGGTCGCCGCCTCGCTGCGGCGACCCGCCACAAAAGGGGCAACTGACATGGATTACACCTTCACACTGACATCCGAGTGGGTCGAAATCGGCACCGGACCTTGCCGGATCGATCTGCGCGCGGGCGGCTATAAGCTTTTCATCGGAAACAGTGCACCCTCGCAGGGGACACGCAGCTATTTCGCGGTCAATGAGCCTTACGATGCAGGCATCATCTATTACGGCGCGGCCAAAATCTGGGCGATGCGCCTCGGCACGGAAGACGCCGAGATCGTCCTGTCTGATGAAAATGACGACGTCATCCTTGCCGAAATTTCCGGCCCCGAAACCATCTTCGTCGATAATCCAAGCGCGTTCCCCTTTGAGTTGGGCCGCTTTTCCATCACCGGCGATGCCACGCCACAATGGCAAGCTCTCACCGGTGACGCCGCATTGTTCGATTTTGAGTTCGGTCCCGGTGAGCGGGACATCACGCTGTTCATGCTGGCCTCTGGCATGGATGGTCAGACTTATGGCCTCACGATCTCGGCCAATGGCGTTACGAAAAATGTCAGCATTAACTACACAGAGACGCAAAGCGCCACCGTGACGCCCGTTGCATCTCTGGCCGAGGACAGCGCCCAAGGCGCACAGGTTGCCACCTACAGCGGTGCGGGGGCGGTCTCCGGGCGGGATGCGGCGCTTGTCTCCGCCGATGCAGGGTCGATCACGCTCGTTCAGCCGCTCGATCATGAGGTTTCCGATACGCTCGATCTCGAGGTCGATGGCGAGGCGGTGATCATCCCGGTCACGGCATCTGGTGGGCCTCTGACGAAATGGCAGATGGAGGCGCTGGAACGCGAAGACCGCACCGGCCACCGCCCCGCCTCGCTGAAGATGCCGGGCGTCGATGCTCTCCCCGCAGGCTGGACCTATGACGGCAGCGACACGGTCAAGCAGTTCACCGCGCAAGCGGACGGCGCAGTGCTTGAGGGGTGGTATTTGGAAGATACGCGCATCGATCCCAATGGTCACTCGGATCTGGTTTTGCGCGACAACCACTTTAAAGCGACAGCCGCTGTCGCCGAAGGCGTGGGCTTTTGGAGCTGGTCCGATATCGCAGTTGGCTCCGGCTTTGCCGAAGTTCAATGGAATACCTTCGAGGGCTATTACCAATACGGCGACCTCGGCGCGATTTTCCAGCAGCGGAGCACCGGTGCCGGTCTCGAAACGCAAGTCGCGCAGATCGACACGTTCCGGCGAAATCGCTGCATCGGTGGCCCGCATGATTACCTGAAAATCTCTGGGACGCCGAACGCGGTTCAGAACATCAGCGCAAACTATATGCAGCGCGGCGGGTGGGCAACACAGGCACAAATCGACGCGGGTAAAGACCCTCACCCTGATCTGATCACCGTCAACGGCTCCGTCGCGGGTCTCGTCATTCAGAGCAACTTTCTTGATGGCCGGAAGGTCACGCGGGCGGGCGTTGCGCAATACAACATGACGCAGCTCATGCGCGCCACGCGCGACCCGGACAGCACCCGGCCCGTTGTCGGCTTCAAGATGATCAATAACCTGTGCCGTCTCGACCCGGAAGTCGTGTCCACCCCGCTTCTCTATACGCACAAAGACAGCCCGAATTTTGAGCCTGTGGAAATGGGGGGTAACTTCATCGAGCCAAACGCGGGCGGGAAATACTACTATCCGACGACATCCGGTCCCGAATTTTTTGGCGAGCAGGATATTGATTTCGCCACTGGAGATCTTCTGGACTGGCCGCCGAGTGATCCTTATGTCGCGCCAGACACCGCCGCAGCCCCGTCGATCAACGACTTCCAATATGATCGCCAGAACGTTGGCGAAAACGTTAAACTCAACGCAGCCGGAGACACCTTCGTCCGGCAAGGCTTCGCTAAGGTGCCTTTGTCCGGCACGGGCGTAGAGGGACAAGATATTGAGGTTCGCGCCGTCGGCCAGAACGGTCAGGGCAACACCGGCTGGCAGCAAATTGCGACAGTGGACAGCGAAGGCAACTGGGCTGGCGATATCTCACTGCTCTTCGGGCAAGGGTGGTATCTGGCCGAGGTGCGCAATACGGGCGGAACAGAAACCGCATCCACGGTCAATCGCTTCGGTGTCGGTGGCTCGTACTGTTTTGAGGGTCAATCCCTCGTCAGCATCTCCCACGGCGACCGCAACGACGCGAGTGCTTGGGTACCGATCGTCCGGGATGGCTTTGCGTCCTACTACGGCATTGAGGAAGACACCAAAAAACCGACACCGACCCGTCATATCAACGACGAGACGACAACGCTGGTTCTGCCGACAGGGGCCGACCCGTCCACCGCTGTGAGCGATACGGAGTTCCCGGCCATCATCACGCAGGTGATCGCGGTCTGGCAGGCGCACTATCCCGGTGTTCCGTTCACGATGGTGGAGATGGGCAAGTCTGGCACATCCTTCCAAGAGATGGGCGAGACCTCCGACGACGCGGATTGGACCTCGGTGGATGGCCGCGATATCCAGCACGATTTTGCGCTGCGCGATTTCGCACTTGGCGGTCTCGATGTTCCGTTCACGGCGGTCGGCATCTCCCACTACGCCAGCAACGGCCCATATTTCGAGGATGCGCAATTCAAATACCTCAAGGGCATGTTGACGGATGGCACAATCGTCGCAGGCGAGGTTGACGGCCCGCCGCATTGCCTCTTCGCGCCGACCCCGGAGAAGTATGCCGACGGGACCGCGCTGTTTAAGCACGATCAGGCCATCATGCCGATGATCCAGCTTTCGGCCAGCGGCTGGGGCACGGTGATGATTGACGATTGGGAGCCGGTGATCGCGTCGGGCCTCATGTCCGATCATCTGAATGGGCGACTTCCTTTGCCGATCTTTGATGCGACGGATGTGAGTGACATGGATAGCCACCCCACAAATCGAGGGCTGCAAGGCATGGGCATGCGCTTTGCGCAGTTCTTGATCTCGACCATGGTTGAGATGGGCTATTACACGCCGACTGAGCCTGTCCTTGATGCGGACTGGACAGCGGTGCCGGATCACATCATCGTCACGGCGAATGTCAGCATGGAGCCGATGTGGGTCACGGATGGCACACCGCCGCCGCCGTTCCCCGTTGCCGGGTTCTTCTTCAACTCCCTTTTCGTGAACGACGCGCAGTATCTCACCGAAGACACGGTGATTGAGGGTGTCACCGTTGCGGCGGGGTCGGTTGTTATCCCGCGCACGGGCAGCGATGAGGATATTCTGTCCTACACCCCGAATGCGAAGAACTCCGTCCCTGAATACGACATGACTGACGAGCAGATCCCGGCCCAGCTCACCTTCGGGACTGTTCCCGGCTTCACCTATGGCTTGCAGCACCGCACCGGACGGCCCGAAGAGATGAAACTTCCGAACAATGCGGCACCCGCCTCATCTTACAGCGGAACCGTGCAGACCAACGGCGCGGCCTATCAATTCGGCAGCTTCAACGTCAATCGCGCATCCCATCGTCTGCAAATGAATTTTGCGGTGAAGAACATTGGCGCTACGCAGTGTCTCTATTCGGACCACAATTACGATGTGAGCATCTATATCTTCGAGGACGGCGGTTTGCGCATGTCGTCGAAGGTCGCGACGGACAAGGTTGTAGAGCTTCCGGCGGGGACCATTTCCTTTGGCGCGTTCCATGATATCGACGCCGTTTGGGATGCGGGTACGAACAAGATGACGCTCATCCTCGACGGGGTGTCGGTTATCGATGAGACCTTGGACGTTGCAGACAGCATCATCTCGACGAAGCGGACCTATCTCTTCTCGGACAACTACAACCGGATTTTCGACGGCTATATCGAGGCGGTGACGCTGATCATCGACGGAGTTTCCGTGGTCGATAACTGGACGGTTGCGGCGGACTACACCGCGAGCAGCAGCACTTACGGCTCGGGTAATGCGCCGGAGGATGTGGCATGACTTCATTTTTCACGCACTACCCAAGGCGCAAGCTCGAATGGGCCATCGCGCTCTATACGGTTTACTTCGGCGCGGCGCTCCTGTTGCCGCGCACCTCTATGGCGTCCTACGAATTCGGGTCGGTGCTTCACATCCTTCCCGAAGCCCTGTGGGGATGCGTCTACATCGCTGTCGGGCTGATCCATAATGTCGCGCTTCACGTCAACGGTCGCGGATGCTGGACACCCTTTGCCCGCCTTGCGGCGCTATCCCTCAACAGTCAGGTTTTTCTCGCGCTCTCGCTGGCATCGGCACATTCAAACGCCGTCAGCATGTCCGCCATAACCTATTTTGGGGTCACCATCTTCTTTTGCGGTCCCGCCATCTGGGCCGCTGCGGGTGATTGCGGGCGTGAAATTGCCATCATGCGGGGTGCGCATGACCGAAATTGATCCCCAAGCTGTCGGCGTGGCCATCGGCGCGGTTATTCTCGTGATCGCCAGCGCCATCAAGGGCGCAAAGGAGTTTTTCAAATCGGACGGCAAACCGCCAGCTGATCGCGCACCGTCTCAACATGAGACACGCGCCGAGATCAAAAGCCTGCGGGATGAGCTGGGGATGGTTTCCCGATTGATCGCCGATGCGCTTCACCGGATCGAACGCAATAACGGCACTCTCTCTGAAGAACACAGGGAGCTGCGACGGCTGCTTGGTGAGATTGAGGGTGAACTAAGGAAGATCAGGGGCGACGAGTAAGGGCGGCATTACCGCCTCTACTGTCTTCGCCACTTGGAAGCGGCAGCTTTCAGAGCAAATCCAGAGACCCGGCCTTGCCTCGACCCACTCTTGGCCCGATAGACCGAGGGGCGTTGCGGCGTCCTCTTCCATGTGGCCGTATTTCAGGCAGACGGCACACTGGATGCGGATTAGCACTGCTCCACCCAATCCGGCATCGACATACAATACCCTTCACCATAGGCGTTCAGACATTCCGCATTTACACAAAGCGCCCAAAAGTCATCATCTCCACCTTCTGGGCGTTGTGCTATTAACTCTTTATTTGCCGGGTAAGACCAGACGTGCGAACCGCAGATCGAACATTTACCGGCAGCTTTAGGCTGCGACGCACGGTCATTAATATCGGGTGTGAGCGCCTTGAGATCGACATCCGGCGGCTCGTCGTGCCAGAACTTACATTTCGGGCAGATATAATTGGACCACAACTCGTCATTTCCGCGCGCCGTCGAGATCTCTCTGCTGTCCGCCCCCATCTCGGCGGTGCAACCCTCCCAACCACAGTTGTCGCACTTAACCATCATCATTTTTTGCATCACGCATCATCCTCAATCGGACGCCACCACCAGTGCCCGCGTGGGATTGCCGGAGTGCGTCCCTCTTCATCACGGACGAACCCATAGAGCGCGGTCTCGCGATCCTCCTGATTGTGCTCAATGGCGAAATCTTCATTGAACGCCTTCGCGTGATCGCGCCAATGCGCGTCCACCTTGTCCAGCTCGGCGCGCTGATCGTCCGTCAGCTGCTCGCGCACCAGCTCATAGGCGGAGCGCTCATGCAGCGTGAAATCACGGTCATATTCATAATCAGGATCGCCGAGCGTGTCATAGCAGCCCAGAAAGCCGGTCAGCAGCGTCTCATTCGCTGCCGCGATCTTCTCGATACCCATCATCCGAAAAGCCATTTCATGACCCCCTTCGCGTCCTGTTTCTGCGCCGGAACCTCATCACGCTGCGTTCCCATCTTGGTCCGCCAGTGATGCGTCGTGATGCGATTATCCTCCAAATCAACCGCCGTCACAAGAAAGCCCTCTTCGCCGGTCATTGCATTGCGCGCCGGTTTGGCAAAGGTCGCGTTAATCTTGCCCTTGCGCACCGAGACATAGACATCCCGGTCGCCACGCCGAATGAGATCGACCGCCGAGGCGTTGTAGGCATCCTGTGTGGCCGCGCCCGTGCGCTTGGCGTGTTTGCGGTAGTGACCGCGCGACACCTTCGTGTGCGGCCATCCTGCGCCCTGTGCGCGCTCCACAAGCGCCTTTACATCCTTTCGCGGCAGTTTCTCGCGACTATAGGCGGCGCGCATCCAGCGCCCGATCTCGCCGTCTGCGGACCCAAAGAAGGCCACCGTGATCGTGCGGCAGCGAAAATGATAAGGCGGGCTTGCGGTTCCCTTGCCGATCTTCGATGTCGGCGTGTTCGAAAAGTCCGTTCCCGCGCCATGCATTGCCCACGCGGCCTTGGCTGTTGGCTCGTCGCGCCGCCCGATGGCGTCCAGATAAGTGTCCCGCTGCGCGCGCATGTCTTTAACTGCAATAATCCGGCCATGCATATGACGGCAAATCGGCGTGGTCTTCTCATCGAGCTGCGCGCGGACCTGCACTTGCTCGATCCCGGCGCGCTCGTAGCCGGTGACGCGACCCATTTCGCGGGTCTTCGTGGCCGTGTGATCGGCGAGCAGCTCCCAATAGCGTTGGCCGCGATCCGAAAGCGATGCAAAGTCCTCGGCGAAACGCCGTGTCAGATCTTCGCGCGTCATGCCCTTAGTGAAATAGTCGTCCAGCGCCGCCGCGAACAAATCCTGCGTGTGGGTGTTCCAGCTGTTCCCGACCCAATAAAGGTTGCCTTGCTTGAGAATATCGAGCGCGTCGAGATCCGGGCGCATGAACGCAATTGCAACCCCGGTGGCCTGCCCGACCTCTTCCGCACCCGTGCGAAACAGCGCATCAGATACAGACACGACCGGCTCCCGCATCGCCGCGCGGATCGCCTCTTCGCCAACAGATGTTTCGAGAACACGCATGATGGCCGCGCCATCCTCGGCGGTGAACTTTCCCGGCCCGAGATCCCGCAGGCGGTCCAGCGCGTTCGCGATCCCCTCACGCATGGCCTTGCTCCATGCGTTGGTCATGCCCTTTTGCAGCTCCTTATAGAGCCGCTCGTAAGCTTTGGCGTCCTTGATCACCACACTGCGGATCAGGCGGCGCTTCACGGCATCTTGCAGCGCGGATTTGGCGAGATCATTCATTATCATTTTCTCCAATATGCCCAAACAACTAGCGCGATAAACATCGCCAGACTTAGCATCTGCTGCTCAAAGCTCATGTGGGCCATGGCGGTGCTTACAGACGGGCTCATTTTCTCACTCATCCTTATCTTCGAAAAGCGGAGGCGTGTTGTCCTTCCGCCGATACTCACGGATCTCGCGATCCTCGCGTTCTTCCCATGTGCTGAACTTGTGGCCGCAGATCCGACACCGGCGATAGCGCTGCGTGGTCTCACCATGCGCTTTCGTGCCGTAGGCCATGCCACGCCCGTTACATTTAGGACACCGCATCCGCGCCTCCGTCTTTCGCCGCCTGCGCTTTCACCCATTGCTCAAGGCCGAGAATGACCTGACTGGCCTTCTGCCGAGACAGGAACCGCGTGGACGAAACCTTGGCGGTGCGCGTCACAAACGCCTTGAGGCGCGGATCTTCGAGACCCTTTTCCCAGCCCATGGATCGCGCCAAACCGCCAAGCTTGGCCCATTGCGCCGAGGTCGGGCGATCCGGTCCGTTTCCGCCGCGCTGGCGCTCCGGGATCAGCCCTTCACGGCGCAGATGCTTTATGAATTCCACGCGCTCCGGCGAGGTCAGCGCACCCGCCGAGCGTTTTCCTGTGTGCCGCTCCATCCAGTCTTCATAGGCGGCGCGACCATCACCTTTGCGACCAACATCACCGAAGAGTGCCTTCGCTGCGATATGAATGGTCGCCAAATCCTTGTTGCGATAGCTCATTTTCGGCTTTCCTTTCAGTCTAAATTATTGTGTTCCAGCGGGGGGGTGAACGGGAGGTTTTGCTGATCGAGCAGCGTGAACGCCTCGCGCACATGCTCCGGAAGATCCCGAAACGCGATCCGATACGCACCCGGCTCGCCCTCGATGTGAAGCTTTGCGCCATGCCACGCCGTGCGCGACCGCGACTTGAATTCCGAAACAACGCGCCGGACATAGGGCAAGGTCAGCCCCGCAACCTCTGCGATATCTTCGGGCGACACGTGGCGCGGGGTCATTTCGATGCCCCCGCTTTCAGCTTCGCGATCTCCGCTGTTTTCTCTTTAACAATAATGTGGAGCGCCGCGATCTCGTTGTCCTTGTCTTCCAGCTCGTCTTCGAGTTCTCCGACGCGCTCTTCGAGATTGACGCCCCATTCATCCCAATAAGGCGAACGCGTGTATTCTCCTGACCATTGGGCTTCGGCGGATGTGCTGACCCAAGAAATGGTTGCAACAATATCGTTTGCGGCAATAACCTGACCGTCACGCATCAATTCCAAATCCGACATCATTCCCTCCATAGAAGTTCCGCGCCCCACCATCGGGACGCGGCCTTGCTCATCGCCGATCAGGCAACATGATCGGCAAGCGGCTTGGACACCTTGGCCGTCACCACGTTCTTCGCCGGGATATCGACCGGCTCGCCTGTCTTCGGATTGCGGCCCGTGCGGGCGGCGCGCATCTTGGTGCTCAACTTCGCAATGCCGGGAAGCGTCACCTCTCCGCCCTCTCCAAGCTCCTTCGAAACGATGGTCGCCAGAGATTTGAGCATCGCATCCACCGCGCCCGTGCTTTGCCCGGCATCCGCTGCGATCTTGTTGATAAGGTCCGATTTATTCATGATATTTTCCTTTCAGGATTAAGCGTTGATCACGATGTTTGCGGGGTCGCACTCCGCCAACCAGTCGGCGAAGGCGATGGCGGCCAAGAATGCGTGATCATCATCTTTGGCTTCTGGCACACCCGGCACGAGCAGGGTTTTTCCGTCATGGGCATGGCGGACCTTTGGCGACAGGAAATCTTTGAGATCGGCTTCCTCGCCGCTCGCGATCTCCATCGCGCCTTCCGGCGTGTCTTCGCCGAATTCCAACTCGCCCGAGCGATAGCAGTATGCGACAGCCATCAGGATGCCTCCTGAAGCTCGGTCTCAAACGGCTCGACCAAGAAGTCCTCGCCATCTGATCCGATGCTTACGCCCGCGATCCCCGCCGCCGTTTTGCGGTCTTCGAGCATGGCTTCCTTGTTCACATCTTCCTTGATGCGCAGGAATTTCTTGCCGAGACGCGCCGCCTTGATCGCTTCGATCACGGCGTCCTTGCCGCGAATGGTGACCTTGGCCGGGCGGGTCCGCCAGCTCACCTCACCGGTGGCAAACTTGTGATACTTCACTTTGCCGTTGCGGGTCAGTCGGGCGCGGTTCGCCTCACAAAAGATCTGCAAGCCTTCGGTTTTCGCCTTCGACTGTTCCTTCAGGGGCGCGACCAGCTCGCCATACTTCTCCTGAAGGGCGGCGATCTCGTCATTCATTTTCGCTTCGAGCCGAAGAACCTCGCGGTTCAGGTCGCCCACCTCACGGATGGCGTTGCGCGCTTCGCTGTCGTCCTGAGGGACGGGCAGATTTGCGCCTGCGGTTTTGGTCTTCCTTGTCATGTTTCACCTCTTACAAGGATTGCGTTGTCAGCACGGGCGGGGACGATCTGCCCCCGGTTCCGCACATCTTCGAGAAGCAGGTCGGCCACGAAAGCGAGAGCGATAACTTCGGTCTGGCTTAGAAGGCTCCACCCGCGCGCATGGTCCTTGACTTTCGTCTTGGCCTGCGCAGCCAAGGCCATCATCTGGCCCAGCGTCACCGAGCGCGGCCCGCCACTGGCGGACAGATCAAAAACGCGCTCTTGTTCTGTGATTTCGGCGGTCATGCTTGGCCCGCCATCCATGCCGCTGCGGTATCGACAACCGCCTCGGTCAACTTGTCCAGCTTCTCATTTTTCATGAGACGCTCGCAGGCGTCGGCCAGTTCGAGGCCAGCCCGCCAATTGCCATAGCTGGCAACGCGGAAGCGGTGCGCGGTGCGTTTGGTCACCGCCCCAAAACGCGGCGCGATGATGTAGGCCACCACTTCGTCATTGTCTTTCATGTTGGAGAGCAGCACCTTCTTCGCGCCGATCCGCTGGCGCAGCTGCGCGAGATAGACGCGCACCCGCGCTTCAATCAGGCGCTTGGCCAGAATGTCCGTGCCTGCGAGGATCAGGGCCGCGCCGCCGATATCCGAAAGGGCGCGGAGCTTTTCGAGCGTGGCCCATTTGAGATGGTTGGCCTCATCAATGATGATGATCAGATCCTTGCACTCGTCTTTGATCTTGCGGAACAGCGTCGGCGCGGTGCCGCTCATATCGATGGCGTATCCGTTCGCGTTCATTGCGCCTGCGATCTCCTGCAACAGCGCCTTGTCGCCCATTTCCTCCCAGCACTCGACGCGCACCGCATTCAGCTCTTCGGTCAGCCAGTAGGTCAGGGCCGATTTTCCGGTTCCCGGCTCGCCGGTGATCTGTCCGATCCGGCTGTATTGGCGCGCGGACGCGACCGATTTGACCATGACCAACGCCTCTTCTGCGGCGGCGGTTTTGACAAACTCACTCATTGCTCATCCTCATCTTCGTAGGTGACATTACTAAGCCGCTCGTTTGGTCCCGTTTTCCATTGGGAGAGTTGCGGCTTCTTGGGGGCTTCGGTCTGCGCCATAAGCTCGGCGCGTTCTTCCGCCGCTGCTGTGGCCATGCGGCTCAAAATGTCCGCATTGACCTCCGAGGCGACCGGGATCTCCGGCGCATCCGGCAAGTGCTCATTGTGCCGCGCGGTCTCGGAGACGAGATCGAGCAGGACGCAATGACGCTCTTTTTCTGTGATGTGCCGCCGCAGATACTTGTTGCGGCTGGCCACTTCCCGCGCCCCGGCAGGGTCGAGCGGGTGATAGCTTCTCTCCGGTGTGGCCACGCAAATCAGCTCGTCGCCGTCAAAGCAGAAGAGATATTCGGGGTTGTAGGCCGGAATGTGGATGGTCAGGCTTTGTCCGCCATAGGCGAGAAGCGCGTCATTATAATAGCGCGTGGTTTCTCCGTGGCGCGGGGTGAACTGGACACAGCCGCGATCCACAACCCGCGTTTCCTTGGTGGCAAAGGCCAGCGCCAAGACCTCATCGGAGGCGAGCACCGTCTTGCCCCACCCATTATCGATGTGCGCGCGCAACGCCTCATTCGGGCTGCGGCCCTTGAGACGCCCGTGCTGCGGGCGTTTGTGATACCACTCAAGTTGCGTGGCGGCGGCGCTCAAAAAGTCGCTCTTATCCCCTTGGAACGGGATTGGGTCTTTACCCTTCTGATGCGTCTTCTTGCGCATCCGCTCGCCTGCGGTCCAACCCTGAATGCCCGAGAAGAACCCTTGCTCGATATTGCCGAACGCGCCTTCAATGCCGGGCTTTCCCTTCGCGTTATAGGCGAGCGAGCGCACCACAGCTTCGCGGCCCTCGGCCACGCGTTGATCAACCGTGCTATCGTCAAGATAATGAACCGCGAAATTCGCCAGCTTCGAAAGCATGGTGAACCCACCGATCATTTCGTTCCACTTATACTCCGACCCGTTGTCGAGATAGAGCAGCTTCGGCAGGCCCCATTCAGAAACCATAGCCTCGAAGCTCATGGCGACATGCTCGCGGCGCACCCCTTCGCCCTTTTCGAGAAGCGCGAAGGTCATGTGGATTTCATTGGTCGCCGGATCAAACCAGCTGATCGCCTTCGGATAGACCTTCGAGCCATCGGGCCGGGTCATCATCACATCGACCGGGTGAACGTCACCCACCACAATATCGCGCGGGCGCAAGCTGCTGTAATCCCGGCGTATCGTCGCCGCGATCTTGTCCTGATAGACGGCATTGTCTTTGTTCTTCACCGCAATGACCGCATAGTCCCGCTCATCCTCGGCACGGCGGCGGTTGACCGCGCAGATCCCGAACCGCGTCAGCGTTCCGGCCTGATCGCCGAGCCGCCCCTGATCGAGCGCGCTGAACGCATCGACGCCCAGACTATCCGACAGCTCGATCAGCTTGGTTGTGCTCTTCTCGCAGATCGACCGCCAACCCGGCTCGCCGGACGCCCAAAGTGAGCGGATATAACCCGTCAGATCATCAGCGACCCGGCGGCAATCCTTTTCGGCGGCGCGCTGAAGAAAGAACGCATCCCATGACATGGTGACGAGGCAGCGCGTGGCCTTGCTGTCGCTGCGCTTCTTGCGCACCAGCCCATAAAGACCGCCAGTCTTGTAAGCCGATATCCAGTTATAGAGCGTGGCCCGTGAAATCGTCTTGCGGCTTCCGTCTGGCCATTCCAGAACGGTCCCGGTCAGGGCGTCAGCCGCGTCAGACCGCTCCTTGGACCGCTCGGGAAGAGCCATAAGCGGCTTGATAATCGACAACTTGAATTCTGCGAGCGCCGTTTGCGCCAGCCAGTCGGGATCATCCGACAGCGTATGATTGGCGACCGCCACCCGCTGGCCGTCTCCGGCCTGCGGTTTTGCGTTGATGTCGATCCCTTGGCGCATATACCACGCAGCGCGCAGATCGGCGGGCAGGCTGTCCACATGCACTTGCAGAGATTTACCCCCACGACCGACATTCGACGCCACCTCGCGGACCACCAATTCAGCACCCCGCCAGCGGCGAGCGGCGATGGCTTTTCGGACTGCCCGATCAGTCACCTTTGCGAAGGCGGAGACACTCTCAACCGAAAGCCATTTTTCGAGGTTCCTTAGAGGTTCCTTAGTAGGTTCCTTAGTCCGATTTTCTGGACCGACTAAGGAACCTCGCTCGGCATCGACCAGATCGCCGTCAAAAACCTCGAATTTGCGCACAGCGTTGCTCATGCTCAAGCGGCTCCATCGTAATAGGAAAGACGGCGGCACTTGATACACATGCGGTTGTGCGCGCCTTCGGAGAGAAACCGGTCATGGCAGACCATGCAGAAGCGATGCTTCTGCTTCGCCTTGCGCTCCATGCGGTCACACAGATTGTCCGCATAGAACAGATTTTCACGGGTGCCGACGATCTTGTCGGCCTTGAGATCAAAGACGTCCCAATTGACGCCGTTGAAGCGCACCTCGAAGCGGCTCATAGCAGCACCCCGATCAGCTTGAGAAAGCCGCCCATATAGATAAGGCATGTCACGGAGATCGCGGGCAGAACCCACCAGCCATGCGGCAGCTCGTCGGCCCGATCCCAGTTGCTGTGAAGCGCGTAAGCCCACAACCCCGCCACGAAAGCGGCCAAGAAAAAACAGATAATCATTGGAGAAACCCTAGTTTGCGATGGCGTCTTGAAACGATGGTCGGGATGCCTCGACGCCGAGGTCTCGGCGCTGGCGTTCGCAGAATTCGGAAAGTTCCTTGAGGATATGATCAGCGCGTTCCACGCCGTGCTGATCTGCCGCGCGCATCTTCGAGAGAAGGATGCAAATCACAGCTTGGCTGGCGGTATAGTCCGCAGAGCCATCATCATTTGAGAGCCTGTTTCCCATGATGATGGCTCAAGCCGCGCTGGAAAGCGTCTTGGCCTCTGCGGCCATGCGGGTGCGGTAAGCCGCCTCGACGGCCTTCGGCCCCGCGTCTTTGATCAGCTCATCGAGAAGATCGCGACCGCGAACACCACCGGACATTCCGTAAGTTGCTTGGCGGGCATTGGTGGTCGAAACCCCTTTGTTTCTGCACCATTCGTTAAAGCTGGTGCCGTTGGCGCGAAGGCAACCGACGATAACCTCATGCAAGATTACGCCGGGCCGGAACAAATTATCTTGGACTGACATGTTAACTCCGTTTATGCATCTTCCGTATGCCTTGCTGGCATATCCTGTTATATGCACTCAAATGAGTGCGCGTCAACAGACTTGGGTGAAAAAATGGGTGTATCTGATCGCATTCGAGTGCTCGCAGATGAAAATAATTTAACTATCAAAGAGTTATCCGCGCGCCTCGGGCAAAAATATCGCACCGTTCAGAACTATGTTTTGAACGAACGGACGGTTGGGACAGAGTTCTTGGCGGCAGCTACGGAGCATTTGGGTGTTTCGGCGTCGTGGATTTTAACCGGAGAAGGCCCGAAATTCCTCTCGAACACCCAAATGAGTGGCGGCGACTTCGTCGCCATCCCGCATTACAAGGTAAGTGCAGCTGCGGGTGCAGGGGTGCTGAACGTAAGCGAGGCGATCAACGAATTCCATTCGGTCAATCGCAAATGGCTGACGCGGCGCGGCCTGTCCCCCGAAATGCTCTCTATTATATCGGTGCGCGGCGACAGCATGACCCCTATGCTGTCCGAGGGCGATCTGATCCTCATCGACCGCGCACAGACGGCCCTCGTCGATGGCGTGGCCTTTGTCCTCAATCTCGGCGGCGATCTTCTCGTGAAATTCGTCCAGCGCATCAGCGACCACGAGGTCAACCTGTTGAGCGCCAATCGCTTCTATCCGCCCCGCGCCCTTGATTTACAGGATGAAACCCTCGGCCTTGAGGTCGTCGGGCGCGTGATCGCGTCCATGCATGAATGGTGATTATCGCCGCGACGGGAAAATGGGGGCAAATTCCGGCGACAATTCTAAATTAATGTGCGCCTCGCTCGCTGATCCGCCAATTTGCCCTAGGCGACCAGCGAAAGCCCGATTGGCCCTTTCAAATAAAGCCCTTTCACGAAAAAGGGCGACCTAAGCCGCCCCTCGCCAATCCAGTTTATTACGATCCGCCAATCTAATTTAATTCCTTCCCCCCCAAGGGGCGCTTCGGCGCCCTTTTTTATTAGGGTCATCGAAGATTGATATAAAGATTTTTGATTGAGACCCAACCGTCTGCTAACCTCGATTAATCAGCCAAGGAGGCCACATATGCGTAACATCCTAGCCGCAACTCTGATCGCCCTGCCCGCCACGGTTTTCGCGCAAGATGCGTTCGAAAGCGCCGTCGAGGCCCGGCAGAGCTTCTTCACCCTGCTTGGCGCGAATATGGGCGCCCTCTCGGGCATGGCCCGAGGCGAGGTCGAGTATGACGAGGAGGTCGCCGCCGCTCATGCCGCCAATATCGAGGCGCTGACGCAATATGGCGTGCCGATGCATTTCGTCGAAGGCAGCTCGGTCGATGATCTGGGCGATGATGAAACCGAAGCGCGCCCGGAAATCTGGAGCGACCGCGAAGGGTTTGAAGCGCGTTTTGCCGCCCTTGGTGAAGCTGCCGCAGGCGCAAGCGAAGCGGTGCGCGGCGGTCAGGAAAATGTCGGGCCGGTGCTTCAGCAACTCGGCGGGGCCTGCAAGGCCTGCCATGACGATTACCGGGCCAATTAATGAGCGACGACACCCACAGCACGGCGGCCGCTGAGGATACGCAGCGCCCGCCAGATGTGGAAAAGGTCAAATTGTGGGACCCGCTTTTGCGGGTCTTTCACTGGGCGCTCGCCATCGCGGTGATCACGGCATGGGGCCTCGGCGAATACGGCCCGAGCATTATGACGCTGCATTTTTACGCAGGCTATACCGTGTGCGGGCTGATTCTGTTCCGCATTCTCTGGGGCTTTGTCGGCCCGAAACCGGCGCGGTTCACCCATTTTCTGCGCGGCCCTTCCGCCATCACCGGCTATCTGAGCCACATGTTCCATCGCCACCCGAGCTATTGGCCGGGGCATAACCCGCTCGGCGCGCTGGCGGTTCTCGCCATCCTCGGCGTGCTGAGTTTTCAGGTGGTGACAGGGCTGATCTCGGACCCCGAAGATTACGTGAATGTCGGCCCTTTCGCGGGCGCGGTGCCGCATGATCTCGCGACCGAGGCCGTCGGCCTGCACCACACCGGCGCAACGCTGATCCTGCTTCTCGTGATCCTGCATATCGGCATCATCTTTTTCTACCGCTTCTGGAAGCGTGAAGATCTGGTGACGCCCATGCTGACCGGCTGGAAATGGGTGCGCCGCAAGCTCGGGCAGTAATGAAAAAGCGCCCCGCTGGGCGCTTTTCTTAGGCGTCTTCGGTCTCTTCCGCCGCGGGCATGAGACCCCGCTCCTGCGCAATCTCCCGCATCCGCTCTTGCAGCTTTTCGAAAGCGCGCACCTCGATCTGACGGATCCGCTCACGGCTCACATCATAGACCTGCGACAGCTCTTCGAGCGTTTTCGGCTCGTCCTGCAAACGGCGCTCCGAGAGGATGTGCTTTTCACGATCGTTCAGCACCTCCATCGCCTCGGTCATCATTTCCATGCGCGTCTCATACTCATTGCGCTCGGCATATTCGGCGGCCTGATTGGCGTCGTCATCTTCGAGCCAGTCCTGCCATTCCGCCGACCCCTCCTCACCTTTCGAGAGGGGCGCATTGAGGGACGCATCGCCGCCGGTCATACGGCGGTTCATGGAAATGACCTCATCCTCGGTCACGTTCAGCTGCTCGGCGATCTGCTTGACGTTTTCGGGCCGCAAATCGCCCTCCTCCATCGCGCCGATCTTGTTTTTGGCCTTGCGCAGGTTAAAGAACAGTTTCTTCTGGCCCGAGGTGGTGCCCATCTTCACGAGGCTCCAAGAACGCAGGATATATTCCTGAATGCTCGCCCGGATCCACCACATCGCATAGGTGGCGAGGCGGAAGCCCTTTTCGGGGTCAAACCGTTTCACGGCCTGCATCAGGCCCACATTGGCTTCGGAAATCACCTCGGCTGTCGGCAGACCATACCCGCGATAGCCCATGGCGATCTTGGCCGCGAGCCGCAGATGCGAGGTCACGAGTTTATGCGCGGATTCCTTGTCCTCGCGATCCACCCAAGCCTTGGCGAGCATATATTCTTCTTCCGGCTCCAGCATTGGGAACTTGCGGATCTCGGTCAGGTAACGCGAGAGACCCTGTTCAGGGGACGGAGCGGGAAGATTGGTGTAATTCGCCATGGGATCAACCTTTCTCGACAAGGGCTTTAATGTAAGCCGTGAGGCGGCGAGTGCAATGGCTTTACCTATTCAAATCCGTCAGAAATGCGCGCAATTTTTGCATATCTTCGGGCAAAGGCGCTGAAAACCTTAGCATTTCGTCGCTGACGGGATGGCGGAAACCCAGTGTTTCCGCATGGAGCGCTTGACGCGGGAAGGCCGCGATATAGTCCCGCGCGGCCGGGCTGAGCGCCTGCGGGACGCTCCGCCCGCCGCCATAAACCGGATCGCCGATCAGCGGATGACCGATATGCGCCATGTGGACGCGGATCTGGTGAGTGCGCCCGGTCTCCAAACGGCAAGTGATCTCTGCGGATCCGGTCAGCGGCTCCGCGATCTCAACATGGGTGACGGCGCGTTTGCCGCCCTCCACAATCGCCATTTTCTTGCGGTCATGGCGGTGGCGGGCGATCGGTGCGTTGAGTGTCAGCCGCGCATTTTGCCAGCGCACCGCTGTCAGTCCTGCAAGACGCGGATCGCCGGGAGACGGCACGCCCCAGCAAAAGGCGCGATATTGCCGTTCCAGATCATGTGCCGCGAATTGCGCGGCCAGACCCTGATGCGCCGAGTCGGATTTGGCGACAACCAGAAGGCCGGAGGTGTCCTTGTCGATGCGATGCACGATGCCGGGGCGCTTCTCTCCACCAATCCCGGAGAGCCGGTCCCCGCAATGATACATCAGCGCGTTGACCAGCGTGCCGTCCGGCTGGCCCGCGCCGGGATGGACCGTGAGCCCGGCGGGCTTGTTCACCACGATCAGATCGTCATCCTCGAACACAATGTCGAGCGGGATGTTTTGCGGGATGAGATCAATCTCCTCCGCCTCGGGGATCGCGATGTCCCAAACCTCGCCCGCCTCGACCTTCATTTTCGCATCGCTGGCGGGCGTCCCGTCTCGCGAAACCGCCCCCGCCTCGATCAGCACTTTGAGCCGTGAACGCGACAGGTCTGGCGCGGCCTCCGCCAATGCCTTATCCAGACGGCCAGAGATTTCCAGCTCAACCCGGATATGCGACACTGACCCCATGGATGACTCCCTTCACGATATGCCCGAACCGCCGCGCCTGAAGTTTTTGCGGCGGCTGGTGACGGTTCTGACCCTATCGCTTATCGGCATGGTCATCACCATTGCGGTGCTTTTCGTCCTGAAATTTCAGGAAATCAAGGTCGGCGGCGCGCCGATGCTGCCGGAATCCATCACGCTGCCTGATGGGGAGAGCGCCGAAGCCATCACCATGGGCAGCGGCTGGAGCGGCGTTGTCACCCGTGATGCCAGCGGCGTGGAGCGCATCCGTATCTTCGGCCCGGACGGTGTGGAGACGCAGGTGGTGGAGATCGAATGAGCATCCCCCCGTCCTTCCTTGATGAGCTGAAAAGCCGCCTGCCCATGTCTCAAGTGGTCGGGCGCAAGGTGACGTGGGATCTCAAGAAATCCAATCAGGCGAAGGGGGACTGGTGGGCGCCCTGCCCCTTCCACGGCGAGAAAACCGCGAGTTTTCACGTCGATGACCAGAAGGGCTTCTATTACTGCTTCGGCTGTCAGGCGAAGGGCAATCTTTTCGGTTTCGTGCAGGAGACCGAGAATGTCGGATTTATCGACGCGGTGGAAATTCTCGCCCGCGAGGCCGGGATGCAGATGCCCGCGCGCGATCCGCAAGCGCAGAAAAAAGCCGATGAGGCGACGCGGCTGGCGGAGGTCATGGAACAGGCGGTGCAATTCTACCGCCTGCAACTCAAGACCAACGCCGCCGCCGATGCGCGGGCCTATCTGGAACGGCGCGGGCTCCGGGCCGAGACGATTGACCGCTTCGAGATCGGCTTTGCGCCCGACAACCGCGACGCGCTGCGCCAGCATCTTTTGGGCAAATCCGTGCCGGAGGCGGATATCGAGACCGCAGGGCTTTCGGCGACCCCCGACAGCGGCACCCCCTATGACCGCTTCCGCGACCGCATCATCTTCCCGATCCGCGATCTGCGGGGCCGGGCGATTGCCCTTGGCGGGCGGGCGATGAGCGAGGCGGCGCGGGCGAAATATCTCAACTCGCCCGAGACGCCGCTCTTTCACAAAGGCCACAATCTTTACAATCACGGCCCGGCCCGCGAGGCGGCGGGCAAATCCGGCGCGCTCATCGTTGCTGAGGGCTATATGGATGTGATCGCGCTGGCGCAGGCGGGTTTCGGTCACGCCGTTGCGCCGCTTGGCACCGCGATCACGGAGGATCAGTTGCGGCTTCTCTGGCGGATCACACCGGAGCCGGTGATTGCGCTTGATGGCGACAAGGCAGGCCAGCGCGCGGCCTACCGTCTGATCGACCTCGCCTTGCCGATGCTGGAAGGCGGGCGGACGCTGAATTTCTGCCTTATGCCCGAGGGTCAGGACCCTGACGATCTTATCCAGAGCGGCGGCCCGGGTGCGATGCAGGAGACGCTGAACGTCTCGCTCCCTCTTGTCGAAATGCTGTGGCGGCGCGAGACGGAGGATGGCCAGTTCGACACGCCCGAGCGGCGGACCGCGCTCGACAATGCCCTGCGCACGGCGCTCCGCCAGATCCCCGACCCGGTGCTGCGCAATCATTACGGCGCCGCGATTCAGGAGCGGCGACAGACACTCTTCGCCCCGAAACGGGCGCAGAATAGCGGCGGGCCGCGCGGCCCGTGGAAGCCCCGCGCGCCGCAAGGGGCCAGCACCTCGGCCCGCGCCTCGCGGCTTGTTTCGGGCGCGAGCGGCAGCGGGGTCATGGAGGCGGCGATCCTTGCGGGCTGCATCAACCACCCCGATGCCGCCCTCGCCCTCATCGACACGCTCGAAGATCAGCCCTTTTCCGACGCGCAAACGGACCGGATTCGCCTCGCCCTCTTGCAAGCGCTCGCCAGCGGCCTATCTGACAGGGCGAGCCTGATTTCCACATTGCAACGCCAGCTTGGGACGGACCCGCTGGAGGCCCTCGACGCCGCACGGATCACGCGGGTCAATCGCAGGTTTTCGACCGCCGTCTCGGCCCATGATGCGCAGACCGCCATCGAAGAGGCGCTGCGGCGGCTCGGTGCGCAGGCCGGTTTGCAAATGGAGATCGCAGAGGCAGAGGCGGATTTCGCGGATCATCCGACGGAATCGGCGCTCTACCGGCTCAGCGCGGCCCGCCGGGCCCTGGAAGATGCCCTTCGCCTGCCTGATTCGGGCGAAGGAACCGAATCAACGCTGGATTTCCGCTCCGGACTGGATCGAATCCTGCAAAAGGCGGTAAAAAAAGGCCAATAGACCGCGCATATTAACTTTAACAGGTAAGAATCATTCACCCGGTTCATTGCGAATCAATGATTCGTTCACCATATTGAGGCATTCCGCGAAACGACGCGTGAGGGGGACAGCATGGCAGCAAAAGATACCGATCAGAAGCCGGTTGATGAACAGGATAATGAGCATGTGCTCGATATGAGCAAAGCCGCCGTCCGTAAGATGATCGCCAAGGCGAAAGAACGCGGATCGGTAACTTATGACGAGCTGAACGAAGTCTTGCCCCCCGACGAGGTGTCCTCCGAACAGATCGAGGATGTGATGGCGATGCTCAATGAGATGGGCATTCAAGTCGTCGATTCCGATGAAGACGAGGATGAGGACGACAATAAGGACACGGCGACCACTGAGGGCTCTTCCTCCCGCGCGGTGGCGACCACCTCGTCCTCCAGCGAGAATCTGGACCGCACGGACGATCCGGTGCGCATGTATCTGCGTGAAATGGGGTCGGTGGAGCTTCTGTCCCGCGAGGGCGAGATCGCGATTGCGAAGCGCATCGAGGCGGGCCGCAACACCATGATTGCCGGGCTCTGCGAAAGCCCCCTCACCTTCCAAGCCATCACCATCTGGCGCGACGAGCTTCTCGAAGAAGAAATTCTGCTGCGCGATGTGATCGACCTTGAGACCACGTTCGGTCAATCGATGGACGATGAGGAAGACGGCGAAGACACCATCACCGCTGCCGCTGCGGACGAGGATGAGGACGACAGCCATGCGTCCGATGAGACCGAAAGCGATGACGAGGATGAGGACGACGAGGATGAGGGCGCGAACCTCTCGCTCGCCGCGATGGAAGCGACGCTGAAGCCGAAGGTTCTCGAAACCCTCGACGAGATCGCGGGCCTCTATGAAAAGCTGGCCGAGATGCAGGACAATCGTCTGTCGGCCACGATGAACGAGGATGAAAGCTTCTCGGCTAAGCAGGAGGGCGCCTATCAGACGCTCCGCACCCGGCTTGTCGAACTGGTGAACGGGCTGCACCTCCACAACAACCGGATCGAAGCGCTGGTCGATCAGCTTTACGGCATCAACAAGCGCCTGATGACGATTGACGGACAGATGGTGAAGCTCGCCGATCAGGCCCGCGTCAACCGTAAGGATTTCGTGGAAGCCTATCGCGGCTCGGAGCTGGACCCGATCTGGATGGAGCGGATCAGCGAACTCAAGGGCCGTGGCTGGTCCACGCTGATCGAGCGTCACGGCGAGAAGGTCGAGGAACTGCGCGGCGAACTGGCCCAGATCGGCCAGTATATCGGCGTCGATATTTCCGAATATCGCCGCATCGTGCAGCAGGTCCAGAAGGGCGAGAAAGAGGCGCGTCAGGCCAAGAAAGAAATGGTCGAGGCGAACCTGCGTCTCGTGATCTCGATTGCCAAGAAATACACCAACCGCGGGCTGCAATTCCTTGATCTCATTCAGGAAGGCAATATCGGCCTGATGAAAGCGGTGGATAAATTCGAGTATCGCCGCGGCTATAAATTCTCCACCTATGCGACATGGTGGATCCGTCAGGCGATCACCCGCTCCATTGCGGACCAAGCCCGCACGATCCGCATCCCGGTCCATATGATTGAGACGATCAACAAGCTGGTGCGGACCGGCCGTCAGATGCTCCACGAGATCGGCCGCGAGCCGACGCCGGAGGAATTGGCGGACAAGCTGCAAATGCCGCTGGAAAAGGTCCGTAAGGTGATGAAAATCGCCAAGGAACCGATTTCGCTGGAGACGCCGATTGGCGACGAGGAAGACAGTCAGCTTGGCGATTTCATCGAGGACAAGAACGCGATCCTGCCCCTCGACAGCGCCATTCAGGGCAATCTCAAAGAGACCACGACCCGCGTTCTGGCCTCGCTCACGCCCCGCGAAGAGCGCGTGCTCAGGATGCGGTTTGGCATCGGCATGAACACCGACCACACCCTCGAAGAGGTCGGCCAGCAGTTCAGCGTGACCCGCGAGCGGATCCGCCAGATCGAGGCGAAGGCGCTGCGCAAGCTCAAACATCCGAGCCGGAGCCGCAAGCTCCGCAGCTTCCTCGAGCAATAAAAAAAGCCCGGCGCAATGCCGGGCTTTTTCTTTGGGCTCACTCCCGTGATCAATCGTCGAGGACGAAGGTCACCATCATATTCACACGGTAATGGGTGATGTTGCCACCGTCGCACATCACATGCTGCTCCTTCACCCACGCGCCTTTCACATTGCGCAGGGTCTCATTGGCGCGCTTCACGCCCTGACGCACGGCATCTTCGAAGCCTTTTTCGGAGGTTGCGGAAATTTCGGTCACGCGTGCAATAGACATAATGTCCTCCCTTTTGCTTGCCCGGCGAGCCTTGCACAGCGGGGTCAGCCAAACCACCCGGCTCAAGAGATTGTGTGATTTCTGCCGCGCGCCCACATCTTCTGGGCCATTTTTGCAAAGAGTGCTCTATCCTTGGCGAATCGCCCTAGCTATAGTGGGCGGGAAACTTGCGAGGGGAAGAAATGCGCTGCCCGTTCTGTCAGAATCTCGACACCCAAGTGAAAGACAGCCGCCCGGCCGAGGATCACGTCGCGATCCGCCGTCGCCGGTTCTGCCCCGGATGCGGGGCGCGATTTACCACTTATGAGCGGGTCCAGCTGCGCGATCTGACCGTCGTGAAACGCTCCGGCAAACGCGAGGATTTCGAGCGCGAGAAGCTGGAACGCTCCATACGCATCGCCATGCAAAAGCGCCCGATTGAGGCCGAACGCACCGATATGATGATCACCGGGATCGTGCGGCGGCTGGAATCGCTCGGCGACACGGACATCCCTTCCGAGCGCATCGGCGAGATCGTTATGGACGCGCTCGCCCGGATCGACACCGTCGCTTATGTGCGTTTTGCAAGTGTTTACAAGAACTTCCAGAACCCGGATGATTTCGAGAATTTCGTCGCCGAGCTGCGCCCGAAAGTCTCCGTCGAAGACGATTAACCCATGAGCCAGCGCGCGGATATCGCGCATATGCGTCACGCCATCGCGCTGGCGCGGCGCGGGCTTGGCGCGTGTTGGCCGAACCCGTCCGTGGGCTGCGTGATCGTGAAAGACGGTCGCGTGATCGGGCGCGGGCGCACGGCGGCGGGCGGACGCCCCCATGCCGAACCGCAAGCCTTGGCGATGGCGGGCGATGCCGCAGGCGCGACCGCCTATGTCACGCTGGAGCCCTGCGCGCATCACGGCCGCACGCCACCCTGCGCCGACGCCCTGATCGCCGCCGGTGTGGCGAGCGTCGTCGTGGCCTTGCGGGACCCCGACCCCCGCGTCGATGGCGGCGGGATTGCGAAGCTAAAGGCGGCAGGGATTGAGGTTACCGAAGGCATCTGCGCGGAGGAGGCGCGCGAGGTGACCGCCGGATTTCTCATGCGAATTCAACATGGTCGCCCGCTGGTCACGCTGAAACTTGCCACCAGTGTGGATGGCCGGATTGCCACCGCGTCGGGCGAAAGTCGCTGGATCACGGGTTCTGAGGCACGCCGCGCGGTCCATGCGCTCCGCAGCCGTCATGACGGGGTCCTTGTCGGCTCCGGCACGGCGCTGGCCGACGATCCGATGCTGGATGTGCGCGGGTTCGGAGACGTGCCGCAACCGGTCCGGATCGTCGCGGATCGACGGTTAAGATTGTCGCCGGACGGACGGCTTGGGCAGTCCGCCAAAAAGCATCCAGCCCTGCTCATCCATAGCGCAGACGCGCCGAAGGCGGCACGGGAGGCTTGGGCGGAAAATGGTGCGGAACTTCGCGAGATTTCAACCGACGCAGATGGTTTGGATCTGCCTCACCTGCTCAAAACGCTCGGCGATTACGGCCTGAATTCCGTGCTGTGCGAAGGCGGCGGCAGCTTTGCCGCAGCGCTGCTCAAGGCAGGTTTGGTGGACCGGCTGATCCATGTCGGCGCGGGTCTCGCGCTTGGTGCGGACGGACGGCCAGCGCTTGGCGCGTTGCCCCCGGCGCCGCTCGCCGCCTTCCCGCGTTTCGCGCTTCATGAAACGCGCGCGGTCGGCGGCGATGTCTGGACCGAGTGGCGTCCTACTTCAACCCTTTGAAAAACGGCAGAAGTTCTGCCACCCCGCGATGTGCCGGACGCGCTTTAGCCAAGCGCGGATCGCGCGCTTCGAGCCGCGCCAGAATGTCCTCGGGACCGCAACCGAGCCCTGTGACCGGGTCGACATAGAGCGGATAGTCGATCAGCGCGGCTTGCACCAAAGCGTCAATGGACGGGCGCGCGGCACGGCGCGCGGGCGTTTTTGCCAGATCACACGTGAGGCCCCAACCCGCATAAAAGGGCGTGCCGAGACAGGTCACTGCCTTGCCGCGCAGTAGCGCCTCGAAGCCCATCAGCGAGGTCAGCGTGACCACCGCGTCGCAGAGATCGAGCAGCTCCGCCGCATTCGTTTCCCGCGCAATATAGTCCGCCATTTGCGCGTCGATCACCCCGAGACGCAGCCCAGCTTCCACATCGGGATGCGGTTTATAGACAAGGAAATCATGGGTATAGAGATCCCTTGCTTGCGCCAGAAGATCGGCATTGCCAAGACCGGGCGCGCCGTAGATGACCGAGGCGTCGTCTTCGACCTGCCCCGGCACAAGGATGATTTTGCGGCCTGCGGCGCGGGCGCGCAGATCGTCAAGCGCGTGGTGCCCGACATTATATTTGCTGACCTTCGCGCCGATGATCGCACGGCCGAGGGCGGCGGCGCGCGGTGTCGGTTCCGCTTTGGAAATTAACCGCTCCAAACGGCTCTCGCGGCTCGGGTCATAGTGGACGCCAAGATCGTCGATGATCAGCGACGCGGGCGGGACCAGCGCTGCGCCGAGGCCGACCGAGCGCAGAAAGCCGTCCTCCATATACTGCATATTTGGCACGCTCAGCCCGCCATCGCGGCTCGCCCAGCGGATCAGCGGGCGGCCCGTTTTCTCCGCCAACCGCACCGCGTCGTCGGCTTCGGCGAAGCTGACATCGCCGACGAAAAACCGCCTTAGAAAGCCGCGCTTCCACGGGCTCATGCTCATGAGAACCGCGCCTTTTTTCGTGCGGCACGCGTGATCGCGGCGGCTCAAAAGCTGGCGCGCGGCAGTTTCGAAATCAGTGGCGGTTTCGCGAAAGGGGTCAATCCAGCGCGCGTGGTGGAGATAGAGGCCCGCGAAAAGCTGCTCGCGACTTCGCTGGATGCGGCGCGGGAAGCTCTGGCGGTCGTTGGAGAGGCCCCACCCCGCCCAGATGGGCCAGCCAAAACTCTGCGGGCGCAACCCTGCGAGGATCGCGTCCAAACCGAGCTGGCTGCTCCAGCAATAGACAGCGCTCGCACCGGACAGTGCGGCCCATGGGGTGAGACCGCTCACGAAGCGCATGTTGGCGTCGAGGTCACTTTGCCGGAAATGTCCTTGTTTGCGCCCGGAGGCGATTTCGGGGTGGGTGAGGATGATGATTTCTTCATCTGGGTGGGCAGCACGCGCCTCGCCCAGCATTGCCAGAAACTCCGTGCGACCTGCGCAGAGCAGCGACGCGTCGCTCGCCGTTTGATCCACAACCAGAACGTAAGACCCGGGCAGCGGGGTCGAGTCGCCCTCATTGTATTTCGAGAGGTGATGCGCCTGCAAAAACGCGATGCCCGCGCGGGCGCGTTCCGTGTCATCCTCCGTTGCGGCGAGGATCGCGGTTTCCGCGTCCGACGGTGCGCGCCCGTCGAAATGCACGCCGGTTGCGTCCAACAAAAACCCAACCGGCCACGGATCTCCGGGCGCGATGGATCGGAGCGGCGCGTCTTCAATCGTGACCACGGGCAAGCCGCGCCTGCGCGCCAGCCAACGGCCACGCGCAGCCACCTTTCGCCGTCCCCAGATCGCGACGCCGTCGGCGGGTGCCCAAGGCGCGACGATCTCGATGCCATGAAAGGCAAGCGCGCGCCTCAGATGAGGCGCGCGCCAGAAGCCAAGTGAGATCGCTGCAAGCCGTTTGGGCTTAGTCGGCCACATTTCGAATGCTGTCGATCTGCGTCGCCGGCGCGGTGATCGAGGTGATAACGCGCGCCCATTTCACATAAGGTGCTTCCGTCACATAGAGTAAATCGTCGTCGCGCATGAAGAAATCACGCCCGAGGAAGAGCCCGGAAGGCTCGCTGAGATCAAGGGCATAGACGATCCGCTGCGGCGAGACGATGTCGTTGCGGCGCAGAACCGCATTGGCCACCGCCGCCGACTCTTCGCGCAGAACGAATACGCCGGTCGCGTCCGCCGTGTTGCCATTCAGGCCGCCGACGAGACCGAGCGCTTCGATCAGCGTCAGGTTCGGTTCGGTGAAATCCACCTCGCGCTGACCGGAGGTCTGGCCGAGGGAGGTAAAGCTGCGGCGGTCCTGCTCGACGATCACACGGTCGCCCGGCTGGATCGCAATGTCGAAACGCGGATTGTCGTAAATATCCTGAAGCCACACCGTTTCGGCGCTGCCATTGCGCACGACGCGGACCATGGCCATTTGCGGCTCGATCGAGATGCCGCCCGCCGAGGCGATCACCTCGGTCAGCGTGTTGGACGAGGAGGTCACCGGCACAACCTGCTGCGCATTGACGCGGCCAATCACGGCGACAGTCGCGCCATCGCCGGTGTCGCGGCGGACCTCAACCTGCGGGTCTGGCGTCTGGCTTTGCAGCGCAGCGGTGATCTTGCGGCGCACGGTTGCGGGGCTGTCGCCCGCAACATTGATCGCGCCCGCGTAAGGCACAAAAATCCGGCCCTGCTCATCGACTTGGAGCGCTTCCAGCATCGTCACTTTCTGGCCGATATTGGCGAGAAGACCGTTATCGACGTTCTCCCAAACCGTCACGGTCAACACATCGCCGGGCCGGATCACATCCGCGCTCGGCTCTGCCGCACCCTGGAGATTGCCCGAAAAGCTGAGGCCCGCACCAGGTTGGGTCATCTGAACAACGCCGTTATCGAGCGGCACCACGAAGGCATCGCCGCCCAATCGTGCATCGGAGCTCAGAAGCTGCTCCTTGCTCGGACCCGACGACGGCAACCCGCAGGCGGACAACGCACTGACAGCCGCAACGGCAATCATCGACTTGGCGGACACTAAACGCTGGAGTTTCAAGCCATGCTCCTTCATGTTTTTTTCCCTCTTATACGAAGCCATCCCATCACGCCAACCGTTTTACGAGCCTAATCGTTCATAAGGGCTGAACTGCGACAGTATTGCACGCAAAAGACGTGAAATAGCCTGTTTACGGCCCGAAGCTGCATAGAAACTGCCGGGAAATTGCGAGGTTGCGAGCAGGTAATTGCGGTAAATGTCGTAAGCCGCCGCATCGGGCACTTGGGGATGGGCGAAAAAATCGGTGAGCGGCTGGTGCGAGGTCAGTTCCGGCTTGTCATAGACGGAGCGGCCAAGCGCGCGCACCGGAAGCCCGCGCCAGAGCGCTTGCTGCGCAGCGGTAGAGTTGACCGTGACCACGGCGCGCGCACCGTCGAGAAGCGCGGCGAGTTTGCCGCCGGGATGGATATGAATGCGCGGCCCGAGGCCGGTTTCTGCCGCCAGTTTGCGCGCCACATCGGGGAGGACTTCGCGGCCATCTTCGAGCGGATGATATTTGAAAACGAGGTCCACATCGCGCCGCGCGGCGGCGGCAAAGGCGTGGGCCACCTCGCCCATCATCGAGGCCACGGTCTTGTACTCACTGTGACTTTTCAGCGAGGCGTCATGCGCCAGTTGCAACAGCACGACATCATAGCGCCGCCCGGAGCGCCGCAGCGAATCCAGCGCGATATTCCGCTCCAGCCGCTGCGCGGGCATCGCGATGAGCCGCGCCAGACTGAGCCGCGCCTCTTTCGCGACCGAGATCCCACGATGTGGCTTGAAATTGGGATAGTCCCGCCACCCCGCCATGACTCGCGCATGATAGGCGGCGCCGTAATAGCTGTGCCGGATGAGCGCGCCCCATTTGTCCTGCGGGTGGCCATCGGCTTTCGGATGCCCGGCCAGCGCGGCCCTCATGTCGTTGATGCTGATCTCCATCAGGCGCGAATGGCCGTTGGAGCCATCGCGTTCATATGTCACCCAGGACGGGCGCAAATACCCTTCCTCAAACACATGCACCGTCGCGCCTGCCGCTTTCGCAATTGCAATGGCCTCTGCATGGTGCGGGCGCGTGTCGCCATAAAGCATCAGATCCGTGTCGGTGAGATTCGCCCGAAGATAGTCGCCCCACTCCGCCGGATCGTCGCGATACGCCTCGTAAGGCAAAGTTTTCGGCCAATACGCCCGGTCGCCCGCATTGACCCCGATCCGCCGCACGGCATGACCTTCCGCCGCAAGCGCCTGTGCCAACTGCGCAAAAAACGGACCATGTGGCCCTTGCAAAAACAAAAAACGACGGGGCTTCAACACGCTGCCTCTCTTTTGCGTGAGTTAGACGCATCCGCCGGGCGGGTTCAAGGGTCAGCGGATGCTTGCCGCAACACTCCGCTCACGGTAGCACGTGGGGATGTAAAGGAGTTGCCCCATGTTCACCGGATTGATCGAACAGATCGGAACTGTCCTCGAAACCCGCCAAAACGGCGATATGAAGGCGCGGATCGCTTGCGATTACGACCTTGAGACCGTCGCGCTCGGCGCCTCCATCGCCTGCGACGGCTGTTGCCTCACGGTGACCGAAAAGGGCGAGACAGATGGTCGCGGCTGGTTCGCGGTCGATATTTCCGCCGAAACCCTGTCGAAAACCACGCTCGGCGACTGGCGTGAAGGGCGGAAAATCAATCTCGAACGCTCGCTCAAACTCGGCGATGAGCTCGGCGGGCATATCGTGTCGGGCCATGTCGATGGGGTCGCGGAGATTGTGGAGATCACCGAGGATGGCGAGAGCACGCGCATCACCTTCGACGCGCCGGAAAGCCTTGCCAAATACATCGCCGCGAAAGGCTCCGCCGCACTCAACGGCACCTCGCTGACGGTGAATGGCGTAAACGGCACCCGTTTCGATGTGAACCTCATCCCCCACACCAAAGAGGTCACCACATGGGGCACCGCGAAAACCGGCGACAGGGTGAACCTTGAGATCGACATGCTGGCCCGATATGTCGCGCGGCTGCGTGAGTTCGGGCAATGAGTGTGATCAAGTTTTTCTCTGGTTGGGACAGCGTAGAGTGGGCAATGTTCATTCTCGCGTTAATCACGATGATTGCGACGGTCATCAGTCTATTTCGTAGAAGGTCATCCACAACCAACGTCGCGCGCAATTCTCAGAACGTAAGACAATCAGGCGGACAGGGCAAAACGCCCGTTCACAACAAGGCAGTAGACAGTACAGATGTGGATCAGTCCGGATAATGGTTTTGAATAGCAAAAAGAACAGCGCTGAGAATTCATCGAACGTCCAGCAGGCTGGGCGAGATCAACACTTTACCGGCATTAGCTTTGAGCAGCATCAGGCAAGTTTGAAGGAAGCGGTAAAAGAGCGAGAGGAGCTTCTCAGAAGAGAATTCTCTGAGAGCCGAAGAGCCGACAAGGCAGAGCATAGAGAAGCGATCAGCAGACTTGAAAGCGAGCTTGCAGAACTTCGTCGACGCCTTTCGGAGCCGGAGCGCGACTACGCTGCATATCAAAAACGGATTGGAGAGCTCGAACAACTTCTTAAACAAGCGTCGGGTGCCGTCAGCGAAGAGCGCATATACGAAGCACGCGAAGCGTTGAATCGCGGAAATCTGACAATTGCAGATAAAATCTTCGCCGAGGTCGCCCTTTATGAGGAAGAACAGGAACAAAAGTCACGGCAGCGTCGTGCTGAAGCAGAATATGGTCGCGGCGTCATCGCCGATCAGGAATTACGATTGAATGACGCTGCCGATCACTACGGACAGGCGGCAGACCTATCTCAAGATTTCGAAAAAATTCAGCGAGCGCAATTCGCGTATTTTGTGATCGCCGATTTTGAGCGGTCGCTGGCATATTCCGACAAGCTTATTCTCGCGACAAAAGACTTGGGCAGTCGTGAAGAGGCCATTGCGTTAACGGAACACGCGAAAACGCTGTTAACTATTTCCCAATTCGGGGACCTCGCTACAGGCGAGAAAAACTTGCAAGAAGCAGAGAAAATGCTCATTCGAGCAAAAAATATACTTCAGCGCAAAATGAAGATTAGCAAAGAATCGATCAATCCATACTTAGTTACGATAACAAATTTATCTCATGTTAAGTTTAAGAGAGCTTTCCGATCTGACGACAGGTTCGGATCAGACGCGAAAACAGCAGAGAAGCTGATAAAAGAAGCTATTTAAATAGGAAAAGCGGCTCAACTTGCATCGCCGGCACATCATGCTCAAAGACTTAACCTTCTAGGACATATTTGCTTCTGGACATCACGTTTCGAAGATGCTGAAAAATACGCCCGGCAAGCTCTAACTATTTATGATCGAGGTCACGAAAAGCACAGTTCCAATCACGCTAGCTCAATGATGGCTCTTGTAGAAGTAATTCAAATGGAGCGATCAAAAATAGATGAATGTATATTATTATGCCGTGAAGCTCTTCGCATTTTTACGCGTGCTCTCGGATCCAATCACTTTAGAACACTCGAAGCAAAATATTGGTTGGAGCGGCTTGAAAGCACCCCCTAGCCCTTGGCGCGCGAATTCGGTATGACCCGCGCCAGACAGTGAGGAGCGGCATGAGCGGCATTTCCCCCATCGAGGACATTATCGAGGACGCGCGCAACGGGCGCATGTTCATTCTGGTCGATCACGAAGACCGGGAAAACGAGGGCGATCTGGTGATCCCCGGCCAGATGGCCACCCCCGATGCGATCAACTTTATGGCCAAATATGGGCGCGGGCTGATTTGCCTCTCCATGACCGGCGCGCAGCTTGATGCGCTTGGTCTGCCGATGATGGCGCAGAGCAATTCCTCGCGGCATGAAACGGCCTTCACGGTGTCGATCGAGGCCCGCGAAGGTGTCTCGACCGGCATTTCCGCCCATGATCGGGCGCGGACCGTCGCCGTTGCGATTGACCCGAAAAGCGGGCCGCAACATATCGCGACGCCCGGCCATGTCTTCCCGCTGCGCGCGCGGCGCGGCGGCGTTCTGGTGCGCGCGGGCCATACGGAAGCGGCGGTGGATATTTCACGCCTCGCCGGGCTGAACCCCTCGGGCGTGATTTGCGAGATCATGAAAGAGGACGGCAGCATGGCCCGCCTGCCCGACCTCATGGAATTTGCCGCCGAGCATAAGATGAAAATCGGCACCATTTCGGACCTGATCGCCTATCGCCGCCGCTACGATCACCTCGTCAACGAGATCGAAAGCCGCGATGTGACCAGCGAATATGGCGGCGACTGGACCCTGCGGATTTTCCGCGATGATGCGACCGGCGCGGAGCATATTGCGCTGACCAAGGGCGATGTGGCCTCGGGCGGGCCGGTGCTGGTGCGGATGCACCATCTCAACCCCTTTGACGATCTGCTTGGGCTGACCCCTAAACGGTCCTCCCAGATGCGTGACGCGATGGCGGAGATTGCCCGCGAAGGGCGCGGCGCGGTCGTCCTGTTGCGCGACATGACCGCCGAAATTGCCCATAGCGATGCAGGCGCGCCGCAGATCCTCCGGCAATACGGCCTCGGCGCGCAAATCCTCGGCGCGCTCGGCATCGAAGAGCTGGAACTTCTCACCAACAGCCCCAATCTGCGGGTGGTCGGGCTCGACGGCTACGGCCTCAGCATCACCGGCACCCGCCCGATCCCGAAAGGAGCCGCGTGATGGCCGGCGCTGCGCATGACACTCTCCCCAAGCCCAAATTCGACACGCCGACCCATCTGCTCATCGTCGTCGCCCCTTATTATAAGGATATCGCGGACGAATTGGTGGCGGGCGCGCGCGCGGCGATTGAGGCGGCGGGCGCGACCCATGATCTCATCAACGTGCCCGGCGCGCTGGAACTGCCGACTGCGATCCGCCTTGCGGACCGCTCGGGCGAGTATGATGGCTATGTCGCGCTTGGCTGCGTGATCCGCGGCGAGACGACGCATTATGACACGGTTTGCAACGATTCCAGCCGGGGGCTGACTTTGCTCGGGCTGGAGGGCATTTGCCTCGGCAACGGGATCTTGACTGTGGAAAATATGGCGCAGGCCGAGGCCCGCGCGAAGGTCAACGAACAGAACAAGGGTGGCGGGGCCGCCGAGGCCGCGATGCATCTCATCGCCCTCAAGCGCCGGTTTACGCCCGATGCAAAAGCGCTGCCCGAGGGCAGTTTCAGGATGGCATGAGATGAGCAACAACAAACGACAAATGCGCTCCGCCGCGCGGCTTTATGCGGTGCAGGCCCTGTTTCAGATGGAGGCTTCGGACAGCACGCTCAAAGAGGTGCAGGACCAGTTCGAAAGCTACCGTTTCGGCGCGGAGATTGAGGGCGACACCTATGCGGAGGGCGATATCGACCTGTTCCGCACCCTGCTGCGCGAGGCAGTGAACAACCAGAACCGCATCGACAAGATGACCGATACGGCACTCGTCGCCAAATGGCCCATCGCGCGGATCGACCCGACCTTGCGCGCGCTCTTCCGCGCCGCCGGTGCCGAGTTGATCGGGCCGGACACGCCGCCGAAAGTCGTCATCAACGAATATGTAGATGTCGCGAAGGCGTTTTTCCCGGAAGGCCAGGAAACCAAATTCGTCAACGCGGTGCTGGACCATATGGCTCGGGCCGCGAAGCCCGAAGCCTTTTCTTAAGATCGTGCGGGCGTCCTAGGACGCCGCGCCGCCGAAATCGATCCCGCAGGATTTCTGTGTATTTGCGGCTTCGATTGCCTGCATTTCGCCCTTGAGCGCCGCTACACGCGAGGCACCTTCGCCGTCGCCTTTCACCAGAAAGGCTGCAGGCCAAAAGAGGATCGTCGCCACAGCAACTTTGGTATTATCGCTCTCTGCGCGACGATCTTGAGCGCCCATAGCAACGCGCGCCTCGTGGCTGACCCTAGCGGCCTCCATACGAAGCTGGTCACAATCGTAAGCGGAATACGCCATGGGGGAAATATAGGCTGCTTCAATATTTTCGGAGGTTTGCGCGCAACCAGCAAGCGCGGCAAGAGCCGCGACAATCATTACTTTTTTAATCATAACTCACTCACTTAAATTGTGAAATGTGTTTAACACACACATCACATCGAGTGTATTAAAAAATACACTTAAAGTGAATACGACGTTAGGTTATGTAAATTTATTGTCCCGCGGGAAGCCGCGCGGTGCCATTTTCCCGGCCCCGGCCCGCTTGCCGATCCACTCGGTGAGGTCGGTCTCCGTGCGGGTGCGGCCCGCCGGATCGAGCCAGCTGAGGCCCTCGCCCAGCGTAAAGACCCGCGCATCGGCCAGCCCGCCATCCTTGTATTTCTGGAGGCGAACCCCCTTGCCACGCGACATTTCGGGCAGCTCTTCCAGCGGGAAGACCAGCAGCTTGCGGTTCTCGCCGACCACGACGACATGATCGCCCTCAACCGGCTTGCAAACCGCGGCGACCGCATCCTTGAGGTTCAGCGCCTGTTTGCCGTTTTTCGTCTGCGCAATCAGATCATCCTCAAGGGCAATGAACCCATCCCCAGCCGAGGACGCCAGCAAGCGTTTGCGGCCCGGCTCATGGGTAAAGAGCGTCACCATCCGCGCCTCTTGCGGCAGGTCGATCATGAGCCGCAGCGGCTCGCCCATGCCGCGTCCGCCGGGTAAGTCGTTGGCGGAGATCGTGTAAACGCGGCCCTGCGAGGAGAGGAGCAGCAGCTTGTCCGTCGTCTGGGCATGGAAGACGAAACGCCCCTCATCCCCATCCTTGTATTTCAGCTCTTGATCGAGCGCGATATGGCCCTTCATCGCGCGGATCCAGCCATTGGCGGAGCAGACGATGGTCACTGGCTCTTTCTCGATCATGGCCTCCAGCGGGACGGCCTCGATATCCGGCGCGTCCTCGATGGTGGTGCGGCGCGCGCCGCCGGGCGCATCCTTGCCAAACTCCTTCCGGGTGGCGCGCAGTTCCTCAGCAATCCGCGTCCATTGCGCGCCCTCATCGGCGAGCAGCGCGTTCAGCATCCCCTGCTCTTCGATCAGCCGGTCGCGCTCATCCTTGAGCTCCATCTCCTCAAGCTTGCGCAAATTGCGCAGGCGCATGTTGAGGATGGCTTCGGCCTGCACATCGGTGAGCTCAAACTCTTTGATGAGCTCCGCCTTCGGATCGTCCTCATAGCGGATGATCTCGATGACCCGGTCGAGATTGAGATAGGCGACGAGATAGCCTTCCAGCACCTCAAGGCGATGCGCGATCTTGCCGAGGCGGAAATTCGAGCGGCGGACCAGCACATCGCGGCGGTGGTCGAGGAAGGCTTGCAGAACTTCGCGCAAGCCGCAAACCTTCGGCACCCGCCCGTCGATCAGCACATTCATGTTGAGCGAGAAGCGGATTTCGAGATCGGACTGCCGGAACAGCGTCTCCATCAGCAAATTCGCATCCACCGTGCGCGAGCGCGGCTCCAGAACGAGGCGGATATCTTCGGCGCTTTCGTCCCGCACATCGGCGAGGATCGGGATTTTCTTGTCGTTGATGAGCGTCGCGATCTTCTCGATCAGGCGGCTCTTTTGCACCTGATAGGGGATCTCGGTGATGACAATCTGCCATTGCCCGCGCCCCAGATCCTCGACCTCCCAACGGGCGCGCAACCGGAACGCGCCGCGCCCGGTGCGGTAGGCTTCCATCATCGACTCGCGGCTTTCCACGAGGATGCCGCCGGTCGGAAAATCCGGGCCGGGGATGTATTCCATCAGGGTTTCATCACGGGCATTCGGGGCCTTGATGAGATGCAGCGCGGCGTCGATCAGCTCATGCACATTATGGGGCGGAATATTGGTCGCCATCCCCACGGCGATGCCGGACGAGCCATTCGCCAACAGGTTCGGAAACGCCGCCGGAAGCACCACCGGCTCGCGCTCGGAGCCGTCATAGTTTTCCTGAAAATCGACCGCATCTTCGGACAGCCCTTCCATCATCGCCTGCGCGATGCGGGTCAGCCGGGCCTCGGTGTAGCGCTGCGCCGCCGGGTTGTCGCCGTCGATATTGCCGAAATTCCCCTGCCCATCGACCAGCGGGTAGCGCATCGAGAAATCCTGCGCCAAACGGGCCAGCGCGTCATAGATCGCAGAGTCGCCATGGGGGTGATAATTGCCCATCACCTCGCCGACGATCTTGGCGCATTTGCGGTAGCTCCCACCCGGTTCCAGACGCAGCCCGCGCATCGCAAAAAGGATGCGCCGATGCACCGGTTTCAGCCCGTCCCGCGCATCGGGAAGCGCCCGGTGCATGATCGTCGAGAGCGCATATGTCAGGTAGCGCTGACCCAGAGCCCGGCGGAGCGGCTCTTCGGAAATCTCAGGGGTTGCTTTTGTCATATCCACATTGGATAGGGAGAACGCGTGTTCACGTCCAGTTGAAAGTTGCTGCATCGCAGGATAGGCAAACCATCATGAAAACAGTTCTCATCACCGGGTGTTCCAGCGGAATTGGGCGCGATGCTGCGCGAACATTACGCTCACGTGGGTGGCGCGTCTTTGCCTCTTGCCGCAAGGAAAAGGACTGCGAGCGGCTGCGAAGCCGGGGCTATGACAGCCCGCAAATTGACGTGAACAGCACCGAGAGCATCAAAAACGGTGTCAACGAAGTGCTCGAAGCGACCGGTGGCACGCTCGATGCGCTGATCAACAATGCCGCCTACGCCCTGCCCGCCGCGATGGAGGATTTCCCCCGTCAGGCGCTGGAGGAAATCTTTTCGACCAATCTTTTCGGGGCCTTCGACATGATCCACCATGTCATGCCCGCGATGCGCAAACAGGGGCATGGTCGAATCATCAACGTCTCGTCGATCCTCGGCATCGAAACGGCACGGTTTCGCGGCGCTTATTCCGGCACGAAATTCGCGCTCGAAGGCATGACAGACGCGCTGCGCAAGGAGGCAGGGCCGATAAACGTCATCCTCGTCACCCCCGGCCCGATCGCGACGCCGATCCGCGCCAAGGCCCGCCCGCATTTCGAAAAATGGATCGACTGGGAGAATTCCGCCCTCCGCGATGTCTACGAAAATGAGGCCCTTCCCCGCCTCTATGCCAAATCGTTACCGGCGAATCGGTGGGTCATGCGGCCGGCCGCTGTGTCCCGAAAAATCGTGATTGCGCTCGAAACCGACCGGCCCAGACCGCGATATTTTGTCACAACCCCCACATATGCGGCGGATTACGCAAGACGCTTGCTCCCGACCCGTCTTCGCGACTACCTTTTCCGAAACGCCTGAAGGAGACGCCATGCAGGGCATCCTGTATTTTCTCATCGTCATGCTCGCCATTGCCACCGCCGCCGTGGTCATTCGCGGGATCATCGGCTTTGCGCGCGGCGGCGAGTGGAACAAGAAAAACAGCAACAATATGATGCAATGGCGCATCCTGCTGCAGTTTCTGGCCCTCATCGCGATCATGGCTTTCCTCGCGCTGGCAGGCTGATGGTTGTTCTGAACAAGATCTATACCCGCACCGGCGACAAGGGGGACACGGCGCTTGGCGACGGCTCCCGCGTGCCGAAATTCGACCTGCGTGTGGAAGCCTATGGAACGGTGGATGAGCTGAATTCCGTCCTCGGCCTCGCGCGGCTCCATGCCGACAGCGCGCTTGATACCGCCCTCGCCCGCATCCAGAATGACCTCTTTGATCTCGGCGCGGATTTGGCGACGCCGGAAGCCGAGACGCCGCCCGAATATCCGCCGCTGCGGATCACGGACGGGCAGACAGAACGGCTCGAATCCGAAATCGACGCGATGAATGCCGATCTCGAACCGCTGCGCAGTTTCGTTCTGCCCGGCGGCTCGGCCCTTTCTGCGCATCTGCATCTTGGCCGCACCGTCACGCGCCGCGCCGAGCGGCTGACCGTGGCGCTGGCGGGCGAGCAGAACATCACCCCGGCGGCGATTACCTTCCTGAATCGCTTGTCCGATTGGCTTTTTGTCGCCGCACGGGTTGCGAATGGGAACGGCAAGGATGATGTTCTCTGGGTGCCCGGAGGAAATCGATAACCGCCATCGGAAGAAGTGACGTTGACGTAAAGTTTCTCTTGCGTCAGGCAGCCAACCTTGATTGTTTGCCACCATAAAACGCCCGAATGGGCAAAACCATGCCCCTCGGGGCCCAACAAGGAGACCGCATTATGAAGGTGCTTGTGCCTGTCAAACGCGTGATCGACTACAATGTGAAGGTTCGCGTCAAAGGCGATCAGTCCGGTGTCGATCTGGCGAATGTCAAAATGTCGATGAACCCCTTTGACGAGATTGCCGTGGAAGAGGCGATCCGTCTGAAAGAGGCCGGGAAGGCTGAGGAAGTCGTCGCCGTGTCCATCGGGGTCAAGCAGGCGCAGGAAACGCTGCGCACGGCGCTCGCCATGGGTGCGGACCGCGCGATCCTCATCAATGCGGCTGATGATGTGCATCAGGATATCGAGCCGCTCGCGGTCGCCAAACTGCTCAAGGCGGTTGTGGATGAAGAGCAGCCGGGCCTTGTGATCCTCGGCAAACAGGCAATCGACAACGACATGAACGCGACCGGCCAGATGCTCGCCGCCCTGCTCGGCTGGGGTCAGGCGACGTTTGCGGAGTCGCTGGAGATCGACGGCGACAATGCCAAGGTCCGCCGCGAGGTCGATGGCGGTCTGCAAACCGTCAGCGTGAAGCTGCCGGCGATTGTCACCGCCGATTTGCGCCTCAACGAGCCGCGCTACGCATCGCTGCCGAACATCATGAAGGCGAAGAAAAAGCCGCTCGATGAGAAAACCCCGTCCGATTACGGCGTCGATGTGGCGCCGCGTCTGGAGCAGGTCAAAGTCTCCGAGCCCGCCGAACGCCAGGGCGGCGTGAAGGTCGAGAGCGTGAGCGAGCTTGTTCAGAAACTGAAAACCGAAGCGGGGGTGCTCTGATGGCTGTTCTTCTTCTTGCAGAACTGAACGGGTCCGAACTCGACAAGGACCAGACTGGCAAAGCCCTGACGGCGGCGAAACAGCTTGGCGATGTGACCATTCTCGTCGCGGGCGAAGGCGCGCAGGGTGCGGCGGAAGTCGCAGCGAGTCTCGACGGCGCGGCTTCGGTGATTGCTGTTGACGATGCCGCTTACGCGCATCGCCTCGCCGAGCCGATGGCGGCGCTGGTGGCTAAGGTGGGCGAAGGCTTCGATCACATTGTCGCCCCGGCGACTGCCTCGGGCAAAAACATCATGCCCCGCGTCGCCGCGCTTCTCGATGTCATGATCATCTCCGATGTGACAGGCATTGAAGGCGCCGACACGTTCGAGCGCCCGATCTATGCGGGCAACGCGATCCAGACGGTGAAATCCTCCGATGGCAAAAAAGTCCTGACCGTCCGCACCTCCGCTTTCGATGCGGCAGGTGATGGCGGCTCGGCTTCGGTCGAGACGGGCGACGCAGCAGACAAGCCGGGCGTGTCCGAATGGGTCAGCGACGAAATCGCGAAAAGCGACCGTCCGGACCTCACCTCGGCGAAAATCGTCGTCTCGGGTGGCCGGGGTGTCGGTTCGAAGGAAAACTTCGACATCATCAACAAGCTGGCCGACAAGCTTGGCGCAGCCGTTGGCGCGTCCCGCGCAGCGGTCGACTCCGGCTTTGCCCCGAATGACTGGCAGGTTGGCCAGACCGGTAAAGTCGTCGCGCCCGAGCTTTACATCGCCATCGGCATCTCCGGGGCGATCCAGCACCTGGCCGGGATGAAGGACTCTAAGGTCATCGTCGCGATCAACAAGGACGAAGACGCGCCGATCTTCCAGATCGCCGATTACGGCCTTGTCGCGGACCTCTTCGAAGCCGTGCCGGAGCTAGAATCCGCGCTTTAAGCGAAGACGCCAAAGACACAGAACGCCGCCCCCCTCGGGCGGCGTTTTTCGTTAGAACCCGAACAAACCGCGCAGCCCGGACCCGCTGGGGCCGCGCCCCCGGATATGGGTCAGCCGCTCCACCTCGGGTTGCAGATGTTCCGCGATATTGGCGTGGTCCTCTGGCGTCAGCGCGCTGCCTTCCGTGTCGCGCGGCAGGATATGCTCGACGTAATGATCCGCATAAGGCCGGATCGCCTCCATCATTTCCGTGGTGACAAATTGCGGTAGTGGCCCACAATCATCGGCCTGCATATCCATCGCGCGCCCGCCCGGTCTGCGCGGCGAGAGCCAGAGCAGCAGCTTGCGCCCTTCCACAAGCTGCAAAAGATCCCGCATCCGCGCGATATAGGCGCCCTTGAGTTCCACATCGAGCACCCGGAACCGCTCCGCGCTCTGCTTGTGCATGGCGTGCATCATCTCATTCACCGTCTCGAAACGGTGGAATTCCAATTCCGGGAACAGCGCCGTCGCCATCTCGGAGACATCCTTGAGCATCTGATTGCGCCGATCCAATACAGAGTAGAGCCGGTTCGACAGGAAATGTGCGGGCATCACGGTCACGATGGTCAGCTTGGCCCGATTCAGCGCCGCGATCATATCCGCGTCGCGCAGATAATAGCCCGGCCCCGCCCCGTTCTGCGCCCAGTTCATCACCTGAAGGTCAATCCGCTTGGCCAAAAGCCCCGGCCAGGGCACGGAGATATTGCGCGCATAAGTCTCCGACGAGCCGAGACAGGCGATGTAGGGCTTTATCGGCTGAAGCGCCGCGCCCCGATATAACTGCGCCATTGTGCCAAATTTATGGCACGACAGCGCGCCCGCGATATCCATCACAGCCTCCCGCTGCGCTGCCTTGATGCTCTCACCCATGGAACCACCCATATTTCAACCCAGCCCATGGATTAGAACCAAAGCCCTAAACCCTGATTAACAGGCGCGAATATGGTTGCCGTGACGGGGCCGCGCTCCTATCCTGCGGGGCAGACAAAGAAGAGGGCAGTCATGGAGATCAAAAAGGTCGGGGTCGTCGGCGCGGGTCAGATGGGCAACGGGATTGCGCATGTGATGGCACTGGCTGGTTATGACGTGACGCTCAACGATATTTCCAAGGACGCGCTGAGCAAATCGCTGGAGACCATCGACGCCAATCTCGACCGTCAGGTCTCCCGCGACAAGATTTCCGAGGATGAGAAAAACACCGCCCTTGGCCGCATCTCGATCACGGAAGACCTCGGCGTTCTGGGGCAGTCGGACCTCATCATTGAGGCGGCGACCGAGCGCGAGGACATCAAGCATCAGATCTTCAAGAACCTGACTCCGCATCTGGCGGAGAACACGATTCTGGCCTCCAACACCTCGTCGATCTCGATCACGCGTCTCGCCGCAGGAACCGACCGCCCGGAGCGCTTCATGGGCGTTCATTTCATGAACCCGGTGCCGGTGATGCAACTTGTCGAGCTGATCCGCGGCATCGCGACGGATAAAGGCACCTTCGACACGCTCAAGGACGTGGTGGACCGGATCGGAAAGACCTATTCGACCGCCGAGGATTTCCCCGCCTTTATCGTGAACCGCATCCTGATCCCGATGATCAACGAGGCGATTTACACGCTTTATGAAGGCGTTGGCTCGGTCGCGAGCATCGACACCTCGATGAAGCTCGGCGCGAACCATCCGATGGGGCCACTTGAGCTGGCGGATTTCATCGGGCTCGACACCTGCCTTGCGATCATGAATGTCCTGCATGACGGGCTGGCGGATACGAAATACCGCCCCTGCCCGCTTCTGGTGAAATATGTGGAAGCGGGGTGGCTTGGCCGGAAGACCGGGCGCGGCTTTTACGACTATTCGGGCGAGCAGCCGGTCCCGACGCGCTAACCGTCGACGTCGAGGCCAAGCCCGCGCAGATAGATTTTCGTCGCGTTTCTCAGCATCTTGTCGGCATCCTGCGCGACACGCTCACCGGGGCGGCCGAGGGTGAAAAGCGTCGCGATCCCGTGACAGAGCGCCCAGATGTGGTGCGCCACCATCGCGGCAGGCGGACGGCTCTCTTCCGGCATGTTTTCAAACATACGGCCCACAGCGGCCTCCAAAGCATCAAGCGCCCGGCCCGCCGCGAGTTTCAGGCCCGGATTGCCGTCAATATTCACGCCCGCTTCGAACATCGCGATATAGTAGCCGGGGTTCGATTGCGCGAAGGCGAGATAGGTGCTGTTTGCATCGTAAAACGCATCGACCGGCGAGTCGTCCGGGCCGGAAATTTGCTCTAGCCCGCCGAGAAAGGTCTCAAAGCCTCTTCGGGCCACCTCTTCGATCAACTCGTCACGGTTCTTGAAATGGCGATAGGGCGCGGCGGGCGTCACCCCTGCCTCACGCGCTGCCTCCGCAAACGTGAAGCCGCGCGGCCCCTTTTCTGAGATGAGTTTCAGCGCCGCCTCGACAAGCGTCTCTTTCAGGTTACCGTGGTGGTAGCCGCGCCCGTCACCACGCCCCGGCATCTTAGCGGCCCTCTCCGAAGAGACCGCCGACAAGATCCGCCAGCGCCTCGGCCAGCTTCTCCGCCTCCGCGCCTTGGGTCTCAACGTCAATGGCGCTGCCCTTCGCCGCCCCCAGCATGAGAAGGCCCATAATCGAGTCCCCCGACACGGATTGGCCGTCGAAACTCACCTTGGCACGCGCATCGAATCGCTCCACTGTCTCGACAAATTTCGCCGAGGCACGGGCATGGAGGCCCTTCTCATTGGAAATCAAAAGGCTTTGACGCATCAGCCTGCCCGGTTGAAGGCGACTGTCTGACCGGCCCGGTCCATATAGGATTGTCCGGCACGCAAAGCCCGGTCACAGGCTTCGTCCAGCGAAAGATGCCGTGCTTTCGCGAGCTTAATCAGCATGGGCAAATTCGCGCCATAAAGAAGCCTGCGATCTTCCCGAGCGCAGGCTTTCAGGCCATAATTTGCAGCAGTGGAGCCATAAAGATCGGTCACGACAATGACACCGGCGCCTTGATCGACGGTCTTCATCGCGGTGTTGAGGCTCTGACGGGTCAGGGACGGGCTGTCCTCCGGATCGACCGAGATCGCCTCGATCCCGGATTGCGGGCCGAGCACATGCTCAAGCGCGTCGCGGAATGCGGCGCTCAGCGGCCCATGGGCAAGAATAACGATCCCAATCATAGGGGCGATCATACTCGCAAAACCCTTTCCATTTCCCTATGCCTGATTACAACAGGCCAACCATCACGTTGCAAGCGCTTCCAAAGCGCTTCAGCCACAGTAACGGAACGGTGTTGCCCTCCGGTACACCCTATGGCGATGGTGAAGTAGGCTTTGCCCTCATCGCGATAGGCGGGCAACAGCAATTCCGCAAGGCCGGTGAGCTTTTCAAAGAAGGGTGCGTAGAGCGGATCGGCGGTCACATAATCCTGCACATCCGCATCACGCCCGTCCTTGCCACGTAAATTGGGGTCCCAATAGGGATTTCGCAAGAAGCGTACATCGAAAAGCATGTCCGCTCCGCGAGGTAGCCCACGTTTGTAGCTGAAACTCTGGATGGTGACGGAGAACTCCGCCAGCGCGTCGCTCTCGAACCACCGCCCTAACTCGGTTTTGAGCTGATGTGGGGTGAGATTTGAGGTGTCGATCAGAATATCGGCGCGCGCGCGGAGGTCTCCCAAAAGGTCGCGTTCCCGTTCGATCCCGACAAGCGGTGCCTCTGCGGGGGCCAGCGGATGTTTGCGGCGGGTCTCGGAAAACCGGCGCAGCAGCACATCGGTGTCCGCATCGAGATAGAGCAGCGAGACTTCCATATCCGGGTCCGCCGTCGCGCGCTCACAGAGCGCAATCAGGCCCTCGGCACTGAAATCTCGCGTCCGCGTATCGACACCGATCGCCAGCGGACGCTCCAGCGGCGGCCCGTCCATCAACCGATCGAACAGCGAGAGCGGCAGATTGTCGATGGACTCAAAGCCCATATCTTCCAGCGCGTTGATGGTGGTGGAGCGGCCCGCACCCGACGGTCCCGTGACAATCACGATCTTTGGACCTGCGTCGGATGTGTTGGCTTCGCTCATATCTGCTCCGGGTCGAGAAGCTGCCCGCCCTTGAGCAGAATCATCAGACCTGACGCGAGGTTGGGCACTCCTTTACCGGCGATCAAGGGATAATGCTGCCCTGCAAGATGAATTTCATTGCACCGCGGCAAACGGCCCACAGGTTCCAAATCGAGATCGACGACATAGCAAAGACGCGCCCGTCGCGCGGGCAACCGGATCAGCCCGAGTCCCCTCGCCTCGATCATCCCCGCAATCCGTTCCGGCGCGGACAGGCAGCCGCCCGCGATCTGCACCTGATCATCGGCAACCAGCGCCGCGCCAAGCGCAAGCATAGTGAGGGCCAAACCCGACTTCCCGCTCCCCGACTCGCCCCGGATCAACAACCCGGAATCACCCACAGAAATCGCGGTGCCGTGACATGTAACCGCCTCACCCGTCGCAGCGGCGTGAGGCCCATTGTGGCAATTATGTGACATGGTGACGCTAACCCATAACTCATTCTGTTCTGTTGACGCTAACAATGTCGCAAGATTATTTCACCGCATTTTATCCCGCGCCGCAGCAGCTTATAGTCGTTTGCACACCCGGACACAGCCGGGTCTTTAGCGACGCGAAAGCCTTGGGAGGCACCATGACAATTGGCACCGTGAACACCGCGACAACGCTTGAGAAAACCGGATTCCCGGCGCTCGGGAACGTCTATTATAATCTCAACGAAGCCGCGCTTGTGCAGGAAGCCCTCACCAGAGGCGAAGCCGAGATGGGCCATGGCGGCGCTGTTCTCGTGACGACCGGCAAACATACCGGCCGCTCGCCCAAGGATAAATTCATCGTCCGCGAACCGTCTGTTGAGGACAAAATCTGGTGGGAAAACAACGCGCCGATGGAGCAGGACGCTTTCGCGCAGCTTCACGCCGACATGCTGACCCATATGGAAGGCCGCGATTATTTCGTGCAGGACCTCTTCGGCGGCGCGGATCCGGCGTATCGTCTGAACGTGCGCGTCGTGACCGAACTTGCCTGGCACGCGCTCTTCATCCGCCACCTTCTCCGCCGCCCGGAGCGCGCGGAACTGGCGGGCTTCGATCCAGAATTCACCATCATCAACTGCCCCGAATTCCTCGCCGATCCGGAGCGTCACGGCTGCCGCAGCGAAACCGTGATCGCCATCAGCATGGAGAAGAAACTCGTGCTGATCGCGGGCACCGCCTATGCGGGCGAGAACAAGAAATCGGTGTTCTCGATCCTCAACTACCTTCTGCCGGAACAGGGCGTCATGCCGATGCACTGCTCGGCCAACCACGCCGAGGGCGACCCGGAAGATTGCGCCGTGTTCTTCGGCCTCTCGGGCACCGGGAAGACCACCCTCTCCGCCGATCCCAAACGTGTGCTGATCGGCGATGATGAGCATGGCTGGTCGGACAATGGCGTCTTCAACTTCGAAGGCGGCTGCTACGCGAAGACCATCAATCTCTCGCCAGAAGCGGAGCCGGAGATTTTCGCGACCACGTCGAAATTCGCCACGGTCGTCGAGAACATGGTTTACGATCCGGACACCCGCGATCTCGACTTCGAAGATGACAGCCTGACCGCGAATATGCGTTGCGCCTACCCGCTCGATTACATCTCGAACGCCTCGGCCAATTCGCTCGGCGGCGTGCCGAAAAACATCATCATGCTGACCTGCGATGCCTTCGGGGTTCTGCCCCCGATCGCCCGTCTGACACCGGCGCAGGCGATGTATCACTTCCTCTCGGGCTTCACCTCGAAAGTGGCCGGCACCGAGCGCGGGATCACCGAGCCGCAGCCGACCTTCTCGACCTGCTTCGGCGCGCCCTTCATGCCGCGTCGCCCTGAAGTTTATGGCGCGATGCTCCGTGACAAGATCGCCGAACATGGCGCGACCTGCTGGCTTGTGAACACCGGCTGGTCCGGCGGCGCTTACGGCACCGGCTCGCGGATGCCGATCAAGGCGACCCGCACCCTGCTGACTGCCGCGCTCGACGGCTCGCTCGCCGATGCGCAGTTCCGCAAGGACCCGAATTTCGGCTTCGAAGTGCCGGTCTCCGTTGCTGGCGTCACCGATGTGCTGCTCGACCCGCGCCGCACCTGGGACGACAAAACCGCCTATGACGCGGCAGCGGCCAAACTGGTGAAGATGTTCGCCGACAACTTCGCCCAGTATGAGCCTTACGTGAATGATGAGGTCATGGACATCGCGCTGCAAAGCGCCTGATCTTTGAGATCATATTTGAGAGGGCGGCCATAGAGCCGCCCTTTTGCTTTAGAAAATCGCCCGCCGCAGGAGGTTCAGCCCGGCGATCAGCAGCACCCAGCGAACCAGCGCCACGAATTTCTTCTGGTCCAGCTTGTCCTGAATACGGAAGCCCAGCTGCTGCCCCGCAATCGCGGCAAGGGTGAGAATTGCGGAGAACTTGAGCGTTTCCGCGTTGAGCAACCCGGAATAGAGATGCGCAATCGTCAGCGTGACGATCCCAAGGAAGAAATTGACGCCAAGCGCCGTCGCCATCTCGCGTTTTTCCGTGTCCATCGCCATAAAGAACATGATGACCGGCGGCCCCCAGACCCCGGAGAGCCCGCCCGTGATCCCCGCGATCACGCCGACAACATACTGCGCGACCACGCGGTTTTCCGGCGCGATGCTCAGACGCACCCCCGCGATTTGCAGGAGCGCGAAGGCAGTCACGGCGAGCCCGAGAATCGAGAAGAACAGCCGATCCGGGATGCCGATGACGAGCTGCGCCACGAGGGCGACAATCACCAGCAACACGATGTTGAGCCGCCAATAGCGCCTGAGCATCCGGTCCGCCTCGCCAATGCCGAAGCGAAACGCCTGAAGCCCGTTTGTCACGAGCGTCGGCAGAAGCATCCCGGCCAGCGCGATTTTCGGCGGCAAAAACATTGCCATAAGGCCAATCGCGAGGACGGGCAGCGCAAATCCGGTCGCGCCCTTCACCGTTCCAGCCAGAAACAGCGCAATCATCGCGCCGGTCAGGCTCAGCACCCACTGCTCCCCCAGAATTTCAGCCATGGACGAAACTTTCCGTCGCGGAATTGCTAACTGATGTTCGTTTCTTGCGCATGTTCGCTTGACCCTTCCGCTTCACCGGCCTAGTTTTGCGGCAACGCAACATAATGCAGAGGCCGTCCATGTCCGAGATTATCCTGCCCGACCTTCTCAAGCTCACGCAAGAGGCCATTCCGACTGCGGAGACGCTTCTTGATAAAGCCCGCACCAGCCTGCGCGCGCGCGTGGCGACCGATGGGCGCGTGTCGGGTAAGGCGTTGGAAAAGGACCAATATGCCGCGCACGCCATCGCCTGGCTCGCCACCTATGTCGAGTCGCTCCGCGAGATGCATGGCTGGGCCGCGCGCCTCGAGGACGAGGGCAAGTTCGGCGAGATGGAGCAGCTTATTCTCCAGATCGCTTTCGGCGAATATCTGGCCCAAATTCACGGTGGAATCCCGATGGCGCAGGGCGAAATTGTGCGCCCGCAAGATATGGGCCTCTCCGCCGAGGACCGCCATGACATGATGCAAGGCGCCGTGGTCACGCTGACCCAAGGCGGCAACACCGATGCCGCCCGCCTGCGCCTCGTGCAACTCATGCGCGATCAGGCCGGGAATGCCACCTTTGGGAACACCGGCCTCGACGAAGAATTCGAGATGGTCCGTGACCAGTTCCGCCGCTTCGCCGAAGCCAAGGTTGTCCCTCATGCGCATGAATGGCACTTGAAGGATGAACTCATTCCCATTGAGATCATTAACGAAATGGCGGAAATGGGTGTGTTCGGCCTGACCATCCCCGAGAAGTTCGGCGGTTTTGGTATGGGCAAGACCGCCATGTGCGTCGTCTCCGAAGAGCTCTCACGCGGCTATATCGGCGTCGGCTCGCTCGGCACCCGCTCCGAAATCGCGGCGGAGCTGATCATGGGTGGCGGAACGGACGCTCAGAAAGAGCATTACCTGCCCAAACTCTCCAGTGCCGAAATCTTGCCGACGGCGGTGTTCACTGAACCCAACACAGGCTCCGACCTCGGCTCGCTCCGCACCCGCGCGGTGAAGGAGGGCGAAACCTACAAGATCACCGGCAACAAAACATGGATCACCCACGCCGCCCGCGCCGACCTCATGACCTTGCTCGTCCGCACCGACCCCAGCACGGACAATTATTCCGGCCTTTCCATGATGCTCGCCGAGAAGACCGCCGGGACCGATGACACCCCCTTCCCCGACGCGACCATTTCGGGCGGCGAGATCGAAGTGCTCGGTTATCGCGGGATGAAGGAATATGAGATGGGCTTCGACGGTTTCGAGGTTCCAGCGGAAAACCTGCTCGGCGGCGTCGAGGGTCAGGGCTTTAAGCAACTGATGCAAACCTTTGAATCGGCACGCATCCAAACCGCCGCCCGCGCCATTGGCGTCGCGCAATGCGGCATGGAAATCGCCATCCGTTACGCCGAGGAGCGTGTTCAGTTTGGCAAGCCGCTGATCGAATTCCCGCGCGTCGCCGCCAAGCTCGCCATGATGGCCGTCGAGATCATGATCGCCCGCCAGCTCACCTATTTCTCCGCCCGTGAGAAAGACGAGGACCGCCGCTGCGACCTCGAAGCGGGGATGGCGAAACTGCTCGGCGCGCGCATCGCCTGGATGTGCGCCGATCAGGGCCTGCAAATCCACGGCGGCAATGGTTTCGCGATGGAATACCCGATCTCCCGCGTCCTCTGCGACGCGCGCATCCTCAACATTTTCGAGGGCGCAGCGGAGATTCAGGCGCAGGTCATCGCCCGCCGGGTGCTCGAAAAAGCGTGACCCGGCGCGCGCAATTCGCGCCTGTTCTTTCATGGCGGCGCTGCTAAGGTGCGGCCATGAAAACGCTTCTTCTTCTTTGTACCGCGCTGGCGGTTTCGGGTTGCTATTGGCAACGTCAGGACACGATTGCGACGACCGCCGGGAGCGGCGGCTGGCAGCTTGTCGAAGTTGACGAAAGCCCGATCGCCTATCGGGCCACGATCAGCTTCCCCTCCAAAAACCGCATTGCGGGAGAGGCGCCCTGCAACAGTTTTTTAGGCAAGCAAGCGATGCCTCTGCCGTGGTTTCAGGTGGAAAACCTTGCCGTGACTGAGCGCGCCTGCCCGGAGATGGCAAGCGAAGCGGCGTTTTTCGAAGCGCTGGACGCGATGCGCTTTGCCGAATCCAGCCCGCAGACACTGCTTCTGACCGGAGAAGGCGGGCGCTCGATGCTCTTCGCGGCGGTCAACGCAGAAGCAGACTAAGCGCGCGGGTGCGGGCCTCCGGTAAGCGGTCCCGTCCCAGTTCCGGCATGAGCCGGTTTTCCAGAAAATGTCCGGTCAAGCGCAGCCCGGCGGCGAGATCCTCCGGGTTGGCGCTGTCGATCCCGGCGCGCATGAAGGGCGGCAAGGGCAGTAGCCGGGCCGCCCATTCCCCTGCACCGTTGCGGCTGACGGCACGGCCCGATTTCGGCGATACAAAGGCCAAATCCTGTGTCACACCCGTAACCGCACATTCCGAAAGATCGAGGCCAAATCCCATATCTTCAAGCAGCACCAACTCCCACAGCGCGTAAGCGGGGCCGGGATCGCCAGCGCCGAGCGCATCGAACAGCGCTTCGGTTTCACGGTAAAGACGCGGGTGATCCTCGCGCTCCGGCAGCGTCGCACGCAGGAGCCCGGAGACCGCGCCGAAAACCGCCAGCGCGGTCGCATCCCCCATCAGCGCGGCGGAGCGGCTGCGCAGCGTTTCAACCTTGAACACCCCCAGATGATCGTCGAGCCGCGCCGACCATTCGGCCCGCACATGGGTGCCGGGTTGCAGATGGGGCGCCATCTTGCGCGAGGCGCCGCCCCGGACCAGCCCGGCATGGCGCCCGCGCGTCGCGGTAAAAATCTCAACAATCGCAGAGGTTTCGCCGTGGCGGCGCAGGGACAGGATCGTGCCGTCATCCTCCCAGCGGATCACGTCAGCCCCTCCTCCTCCAAGAGCGTGCGGCCTTGGCGGTCCTCAATCTCAACGATCCAGAGATCCGGGTCGAAGTCCTTCTGCCGCGCCAGCGCCGCATCCACCTCGCGCTCCTCGCCCTCGGCCAGCGTCACCCAGATGCGCTCGCCCGAAGAGAGGTCAAAGCTGCGTTGAAATGCTGCCGCCTGCCCGTCCAGCGTCGCGCATTTGACCAGCACCGCACCCGCAGTTTCATCACCCTTTTGCGTGATATAAGCCGGGATCGCCGCCAGCTCGAGCCGCGCCAGATAGGCCCGCACCCAAAAGCCGGTGGCGAGCCGCGCCATCAGTTCCCGTCCGAGAAATCGAGGCCCATTTCGCTGTAGCGCTCCGCCTCGTCGAGCCATTGCGGGCGCACCGCGACATTGAGGAAAAGGTGGACCTTGCGTCCCAGAAACTCCGAGATTTCCTCACGCGCAGCGGTGCCGATCTGCTTGATCGTTTGCCCCTTCGGCCCGAGCGCAATGCCCTTATGCCCGTCCCGCGCGACGTAAATAATCTGGTAAATGGCGACGGAACCGTCCTTGCGCTCCTCCCATTTCTCGGTCTCGACGGTGAGCTGATAGGGCAGCTCCTGATGGAGCCGCAGGGTGAGCTTCTCGCGGGTCATCTCGGCGGCGATCATCTTCATCGGCAGATCGGCGATCTGGTCCTCGGGATAGAGCCACGGCCCTTCCGGCAGACGCTCGGCGAGCCAGTCCTTAAGGTCCTGCACACCCTTGCCCTTCTCGGCGGAGATCATGAAAGTCGCGGCGAATTCATAGAGTTCGTTCAACTCCGCCGTCAGGCCGAGAAGCTTTTCGCGCTTCACCCGGTCGATCTTGTTGATCGCCAACGCCACCGGCGCGCGGGTCCGCTCTTTCAGCGCGTTGATGATCTCGCGCACGCCGCCCGTGATGCCGCGATGTGCCTCGACCATGAGCACCACGAGATCCGCATCCCCGGCCCCGCTCCATGCGGCGGAAACCATCGCGCGGTCGAGACGGCGGCGCGGTTTGAAAAGGCCCGGTGTGTCCACGAAAATAATCTGCGCATCGCCTTCCAGAGCCACGCCGCGGATACGCGCGCGCGTCGTCTGCACCTTGTGGGTCACGATGGACACTTTCGCGCCGACCATCGCATTGGTCAGTGTCGATTTCCCGGCATTCGGCTCGCCAATCAGGGCGACAAAACCGCAGCGCGTGGTTTGATCAGTCATTGCTGATCTCCTTCAATAATTTCTCCGCCGCCGCCTGCTGCGCGGCGCGTTTGGACGGCGCTTCAGCGCGGGCAGTCTCGCCGCTTTCCAGCGCGACCTCGACTTCGAAGACCGGCGCATGATCCGGCCCAGTTCGCCCAACATCCTCATAGGCCGGCGGTGCCATGCCCCGGCCTTGCGCCCATTCCTGAAGCGCGGTTTTCGCGTCATGCGCCCGCGCTTCCGCATCGCCAATCCGCTTTCCCCAAAGCCGAAGAATATGGGCCTTCGCCTCATCATAGCCCGCATCGAGGTAAATCGCAGCCAACACCGCTTCCATGGCATCGCCCAGAAGCGCGCGTTTCCGGCGACCACCGGACAACATTTCCGAGCGGCCCATTTTCAGCGCAGCACCGAGATCAATGCTTTCCGCCACTTCGGCGCAGGCCTCCTTGCGCACAAGCGCGTTGAACCGCGGCGCGAGCGTGCCTTCATCGGCCTTGCGGTCATCATTCAGAAGCGCTTCGGAGATCACAAGGCCAAGCACGCGGTCACCCAGAAATTCGAGGCGTTGATTGTCCGACCGCTGCGCCGTGGAGAGCGAGGAATGGGTCATCGCCTCGATAATCAGCGCCTTGTTGCGAAACTGGTAGCCCAGACGGTCGCAAAAGGATTGAAGATCCGCAGAAAGCTTCACCGCACCCTCGTGAAGAAGCGGTCACCACGCCATGTCCAGAATTTCAGGATCGACGAGCCCTTGGCGGAGAAAATCACCACCTCGGCGCGGCCCAGGAGATATTCCGCCGGGACAAGTCCCACACCGCCAACGCTCTGCGGATAGCGGCTGTCTTGCGAATTATCGCGGTTGTCGCCCATGAAGAAATACTGGCCGTCCGGGATGGTGAACTGCGCCACATTGTCCGCCTGCATCGCCCCGATTTCGAGAACGCTGTAGCTCTTGCCATTATCCATCGTTTCGGTGAAGCGTTCTTTCTCACAGGTCCCGCCATCCTCAACCGGATCATTGGCGCAGCGCGGCACGTTCTGGAACCCGCCCTGTGGCGCCTTGATTTCCTCAAAGACCCCGTCATCGGTACGGGCGATCTCCTCGCCATTCACCGTGATGATGCCACCCGTGATCGACACCGTATCGCCCGGCAGGCCGATCACCCGTTTGATGAAATCAACGCCCTGAACCGGGTGGCGAAACACGACGACGTCACCGCGATCCGGTTCGGACCCGAAAAGACGGCCCGAGATCGGGCAGACGGCAAAGGGGCAGCTATAGCGCGAATAGCCATAGGCCATTTTGTTGATGAAAAGATAATCGCCGATCAGCAGCGTCGGCTTCATCGAGCCGGACGGGATCCAGAACGGCTGCACAAACAGCGTGCGGATCACCGCGGCCAGCAAGAGCGCCACCACAACGGTCTTGATCGTTTCGAAAATGCCGCCTTCTTTTTTGGCTTTGGCCATATCCTGCTCTCCTTAATTCCCGCCGTCTTGGCCCTCGGGGGCCTTGGTGTCAACAGAAACGGGCTGCCCTTGGAAGGCTGTTTTGTCTGTCTTTGTGTGTGCGTCTAAAGGGCGCGCTTCCAGCACCACGAAAGCCTGCGCCCAAGGGTGATCATCCGTCAGCGTCACATGGAGGATGCTCTCATATCCCGCCGGGGTCAGCGCCTTCACCCGCTCCGCCGCCCAGCCGGTGACATGCATGACGGGCTGCCCGGTTGGCAGGTTCGTCACTGCCATGTCTTTCCACTTGATCCCCATGCGAAGTCCGGTGCCAAGCGCCTTGGAACAAGCCTCTTTCGCCGCCCATCTCTTGGCGAGCGTTCCCGCCTCATCAGCGCGCCGCGCAGCTTTCGCCAGTTCGGTTTCGGTAAAGACCCGATTGCGAAACCGATCACCGAAGCGCGCCAAAGTGCCTTCGATCCGCTCGATATTCGCCAGATCCGTGCCGATGCCGAGGATCATTTCAGCGCCGCCGTCACATCGCCGCTGGCTTGGTTGAGCGTGACGATAAGCGTGTGCTCCTCCGGCTCGGTCATATCCGCGCCGAAAAGTCCAGCTGTCATCACGAGGGTCAGGCCGGTTTCGGGATCATAGTCGGACTCGAGCCCGTCCAGCGTCAGTGTCGCAAAGCCCGACCGGTTGTTCGCGGAAACAAGGCGGCATTGCCGCTCGCCCGCCTCGCCATAGGGCGGCGAAAGGATCAGCAGATGAAACGCAGCCGCGGCGGGCTCCAGCGTGTCCATCACCGCGATCCGCACATCGCCATTCGCGAAGGTCGCGGTGTTGTCGGCCCATGGCTCGGCGATGTTCTCGGCATGGGTGATATAGTTGTCTCGGCAATCGCTGACCTCTTGCGCGGCGAGCGGCGCGGCGATCAGAAAGGGGAGAAGCGCAAAGAGTTTCATGCCCGCGCCTCGTCCATCTTGCGTCGCATTTCCTTAATCGCCTCATCGAGCCCGACGAAAATCGCCTCACCGATCAGGAAATGCCCGATATTCAGTTCCTTTACCTGCGGCAGCGCGGCAATCGGCCCGACTGTGTCATAGGTCAAGCCATGACCCGCATGAACCTCCAGCCCGAGGTCATGGGCAAACGCGGCCATTTCCGTGAGGCGTTTCAGCTCCGCATCACGCTCCTCAAACCGCCCTTCAGCATGGGCATCGCAATAGGCCCCCGTGTGCAGTTCAATCACCGGCGCGCCAATGCGATGCGCCGCTTCGATCTGCCGCTGGTCCGCCGCGATGAAGATCGACACCCGGCATCCGGCCTCCCGCAACGGCGCGATAAAATGCGCCAGCCGGTTCTCTTCCCGCGCGACCTCAAGCCCGCCCTCGGTGGTCTTTTCTTCGCGCTTTTCGGGCACGAGACAGACCGCATGAGGCACATGGCGCAGGGCGATTTTCTGCATCTCCTCCGTCGCGGCCATCTCGAAATTGAGTGGCACGGTCAACTCCCGCGCCACCGCCTCGATATCCGCGTCGGTGATATGGCGGCGGTCCTCGCGCAGATGCGCCGTGATCCCGTCCGCACCCGCCGCTTCGGCCATTTTCGCCGCCCGAAGCGGGTCCGGGTAAGCGCCGCCGCGCGCGTTCCGCACGGTCGCCACATGGTCGATATTCACGCCGAGACGCAGATCAGACATCGCTGCCTCCTTCTTTCGCGGACTCCTTCGCGCGCGCCAGACGCTCCGCCCATTTGCGCTCCACCGCCGCGCGTCGCCGTTTTTGATACGCCGCAATGGCGGGCTTGGCGACAAAATAACACGCGACGCTGGCGATCACCCCAAGGATAACACCGCCCAGGAAATAGGGCCAAAACACATTGGAGACAAAGGAGAAGAATGGATCCCAATCCGCATGACCGCCGCCGAAAAGTGCCGTGATCGCATCCCATAGCGAGCCGAAGGCTGCGGAGAAGCTTTCATAGATGGAATCGACATCCTCGCCCACCTCGTGATGCGAGCCGCCGGTCAGCATTTTGCCCACCTTGAAACTCATGGTCGCGATGAAGGGGAACGTGATCGGGTTGCCGACAATCGTGCCAATGGCGGCGGCGATGATGTTGCCGCGCAGCACCCAAGCCCAGAACATCGCGTAGAAGAAATGGAAGCCGAAAAGCGGCGAGAAACTGGCAAAGGCGCCGCAGGAAAATCCGAGCGCGATGCGGTGCGGCGTGTCCGGCAGGCGGCGCACGCGATGCCCCATATAGGTCGCCGTACGCCGCCATCCCGCGCGCGGGTAAACGGTCTCAATAAGACGACGATAGAAAGGAGGGCGCTCGCGCCGTTTGAACATATCCGGGCCCGCTCAGCGTTGTGCGCTGCCGCGCTGGCGGACGACCTCGGCCACGTCGCTATCCGCCTCGAGGGCGGTGCGGACGTTGTGATAATGTTCCAGATCTCGTACTTCGATCTCAAAATTCATACGGTAAAAATCCGGTTTGCGGTCCGTGAACTCAAGATCCGATATATTGGCGTTCTGCTCGCCGATCAATGTGCAGATCCGGCCCAGGACCCCCGCATCATTCGCCATGGCGAGGCTGATGCGGATTTTATGTTCGGGTTTGTAAGGCACGCCCGACCATTTGAGGTCGACCCAGCGTTGCGGCGCGTCCTCATATTCGGTGAGGCGCGGGCAGTCAATCGTGTGGACATGCACGCCATGCCCGCGCTGGCTGATCCCGATGATCCGCTCGCCCGGAAGCGGGTAGCAGCACGGGCTCATCTTGGTCCACTGGTCTTCCTCGACGCCGACGATCACGGGCGCGGCCGGGAATTGCGGGATGTTTTCCTCGCGCAGAATCTCCGGGTAGAGCACGCCCACGAGATCGCGCCCTGCGATCTCTCCCGCACCAAGTGCGGCGAGCATGTCCTGCGCATCCTCGTAATTGGCACGCTTCGCCGCGGTGCGGAGCGCCTTGTCGCTGGCCTTTTTGCCAACGCGCTCCAGCGCCACCCGTGCGACTTCGCGGCCAAGGGCAATGTTCGTGCCGCGCCGTTCTTCTTTAAGCGCCCGACGGATCGCGGCCTTCGCGCGGCCCGTCACAACCATCTCTTCCCAACCCGGCTGCGGTTTCTGCCCTTCCGCCCGAATAATCACCACGGACTGGCCGTTGCGAAGCTGCGTCCAGAGCGGCACCCGCTGACCATCCACCTTCGCGCCGACGCAGCTATTGCCGATCCGCGTGTGGATCGCATAGGCGAAATCGAGCGGCGTCGCGCCTTTCGGCAGCTTGATAACCTCGCCCTTCGGGGTGAAACAAAACACCTTGTCCGAGAACATTTCGAGCTTCACATGCTCCAGAAATTCTTCGGGATGTTCCGCCCCGGCAAAACGCTCCGTGAGGTTTTGCAGCCATGTCAGCGGATCGACGGTAAACGGGTTTTCCGCCTGCACACCGTCGCGATAGGACCAATGGGCGGCGACCCCGCTCTCGTTGACCTGATGCATCTGGCGGGTGCGGATCTGCACCTCAACGCGCTTGGCCGCGCGGCCCGACACGGTGGTGTGGATCGAGCGGTAGCCGTTCGATTTCGGCTGACTGATATAGTCCTTGAAGCGCCCCGGCACGGCGGCCCAGCGACCATGCACGAGCCCGAGGATCTTGTAGCAATCCTCGACCGTGTCCGTGACGATGCGGAAGCCGTAAATATCTGAGAGACGGGAGAAGCCTTCCTTGCGCTCCTCCATCTTGCGCCAAATCGAATAGGGGCGCTTTTCGCGGCCCGTGACCTCTGCCGCAACGCCGTTTTCGACCAAGAGACGGCGCATATCGTCCATAATGGCCGGGATGAGATCGCCCGCCTCACCGCGCACCCGCTCGATCCGGTTCATGATGGACTCGCGCGCGGCAGGGTTGAGGACGGCGAAGGAAAGGTCCTCCAATTCCTCGCGCATCCACATCATCCCCATGCGGCCCGCCAGCGGCGCGTAGATTTCCATCGTCTCGCGCGCCTTGCGCATCCGTTTGGCTTCCGGGAGCGACTCGATGGTCCGCATATTGTGGAGGCGGTCGGCGAGCTTCACGAGGATCACACGAAGATCCTTGCTCATCGCCATGAGAAGCTTACGGAAATTCTCCGCCTGCTGGGTCGCGGCGCTGGACAGTTCCAGATTGGTCAGCTTGGTGACGCCATCGACGAGATCCGCCACATTCTCGCCAAAGAGATCACCGAGATCGGCGCGGGTCGCCTCGGTGTCCTCCACGGTATCGTGCAGAAGGGCGGTGATGATGGTGTCGTCGTCGAGTTGCTGCTCCGCGAGCAGCATCGCCACCTCGACCGGGTGGGTGAAATATTCTTCACCAGATTTGCGATATTGGCCGCGATGCGCCTCGCGGCCGAATTCATAGGCTTTGCGGATCCGGGCGGTGTTGCTGGCAGGGTTGTAACTCTGAACCGTGCCAACGAGTGTGTCGACGGGGATCAGCTCAGCCAGTGCCTGCACGTCCCCCGCCATCCCGTTTGCCTTATCCTTACTGCTCGCCTTGAGCTTCCATCAGAGCGCGGAGGAGATCTTCTTCCGCCATGTCGTTTTCTTCGGGCTTGTCGTCGGCCTCGGCCTGACCCAGAAGCTGCGCCATGTTGTCGTCTTCCGGCTCGTCCACCTCGATCTGACGCTGGCGGGACTCGATGGCGCTTTCGCGCAGCTCATCCGCCGGTTGCGTCTCGTCGGCGATCTCGCGGAGGGCAACGACGGGGTTCTTGTCGTTATCGCGATCAACGGTGAGCTCGGCACCAGAAGAGATCTCACGCGCACGGTGCGCCGCGAGCATCACAAGCTCAAAACGGTTCGGGACCTTGTCAACGCAATCTTCGACAGTAACGCGCGCCATAGGGTTTCCTTCCGGTCAAAACATCGAAGAGATCTGCCCCAATCGAGGCGGATGTCTCCTGAAAGATTCGTGAAGGCACAGACATAACGTCGCCGCGCCCAAAACGCAAGGGCAGAAGGCCCTTACGCATCAATGGGATCTATCTTCATGACCGGCGCCGCCGAGATCATCGTATCGACACTGTCGCCCGTCACCGGATGCGTCCAGCGCGGTGCGATGTCTTTCAAGGGGAGCAGCACAAAGAGCCGGTCCTGCAGGCGCGGATGCGGCAGGATCAACTCGTCCGGCGCGAAAATCTTCTGATCCTCAAAGGGCAGATCGCGCCAGTAGCGCCAACGCTCCTCATTGGGGCTGATGAGCCGATCATAAGCAATGAGGTCCAGATCCGCACCGCGCGCGCCCCAGCGATCCGTCCGCAGACGCCCCGCCTCGGCCTCGATCCGGTGCATCGCATCGAGGAGCGCACCGGGCGCGTGTTCTGTCTCCAGCAAGAGTGCGGCATTGCAATAATCGGGCCCATTGCCGGCCGGAACTGCCTCCGTCGCATAGAGTTTACTGCGCGCCACAATCCGCCCGAGCCCGCTCAATTTCTCCATCAAAGCGCGCGCCGTCTCGCGCTCATTTCCATACGCCGTCGGCAAGTTTGCACCTATGGCAATAAGTGCAACCCCCTTTCCCTCTTGCTCATTCACGATCACACCTTATTGTCTGCACGATTTTATTATGTGCCGAGGAAACCATGTTTTACAAGGATGACCGCCTTGCTTTGTTCATTGACGGGTCGAACCTATATTCCGCCGCAAAGGCGCTTGAGTTCGATATAGATTTCAAACTGCTCCGCGAGGAATTCGCGCGCCGCGGCAAGCTTTTGCGCGCGTTCTATTACACGGCGATGCTGGAGAATGACGAATTCTCCCCGATCCGGCCGCTGGTGGACTGGTTGAATTATAACGGTTTTTCGATGGTGACGAAGCCCGCCAAGGAGTTCACCGACGCGCAGGGCCGCCGCAAGATCAAAGGCAATATGGATATCGAGCTGGCCGTCGATGCGATGGAGCTGGCTCCCCATCTCGACCATGCTGTGATCTTCTCCGGCGATGGCGATTTCCGCTCGCTCGTTGAGTCGCTGCAACGGCAGGGCGTGCGTGTGTCGGTCGTCTCGACCCTGCGCTCGCAGCCGCCGATGATCGCCGATGAGCTGCGCCGTCAATGCGACAACTTCATTGATCTGGCGGATCTGCGCGACGTGATCGGCCGTCCGCCGCGCGATGAAGATTAAGCCGGAACCGCCGAAAGACTGCCAACTCTGCCCCCGCCTCGTCGCCTTTCGCGAAGACAGCGCCCAAAAGAACCCTGACTGGTTCGCCGGCGCCGTCCCGAGTTTTGGCGATGAAGGGGCGGAGCTTTTGGTGCTCGGCCTCGCGCCGGGCCTTCAGGGCGCGCACCGAACGGGGCGGCCCTTCACCGGCGATTATGCAGGGCATCTGCTTTACGAGACGCTGACCGAATATGACTGGGCCAATGGTAAATTTGATGCGCGCATCGACGACGGGCTGAAACTCTCCGGCGCGATGGTCTCGAACGCGGTGCGCTGCGTGCCGCCGCAAAACAAACCCATCGGTGAAGAGGTCAACACCTGCCGCCCCTTTATGCTGGACCGGATCGCCGCGTTGAAAAATCTTAAGGCGATCCTCTGTCTTGGCCGCATCGCCCATGATACGCTCATCCGCGGTCTCGGCGCGCGGCTCAAGGATTACCCTTTCGCGCATCAGGCCCGGCATGATCTGGATGGGCTTATGGTTTTCGACAGCTATCACTGCTCCCGCTACAACACAAATACCGGGCGGCTCACGCCCGAGATGTTCCGCGCCGTTTTTGCCGATATCCGCGCCGCGCTGTGATCGCGTCGCTCAGCATCCTTGCGGGGCTGTTTCTAACATGCCTCGGCGCAGCGACGTTTCTGCCGTTCCAGTCAGAAATTGTCTTCATCCCGCTGGTTCTGGGCGACCGTTTCCCGCTCTGGTTACTGCTCTTCGTCGCCTCGGTCGGCAACACGATCGGCAGTTTCATCATGTATTGGATCGGCCGCGAGATCGAACATTTCAAGGATCGCCGCTGGTTCCCACTAAAGCCAGAGCAGCTTGAGAAAGCCGAGCGCTGGTTTCAGAAATACGGCCTCTGGTCCCTGTTTCTGAGCTGGGCGCCCTTCGGCGATGCGCTGGTGCTGATCTCTGGCGTCCTGCGCACCCCGCTCCCGCTTTTCCTGCTCATCGTCGGTTTCGCGAAATTCGCCCGCTATGTCGCCGTCGCCTGGCTCACCCTCTCCGCCCAAGGCACGTGACGGATAAATTTCCTTAAATTTAATTATTAAATCACTCTGATTTATTTTTTGATTTTAACCAGACTCTTCGCTATTGTGACGTTAGGTCAACCCAACAATCATAAGCCCCCCCGGAGGAACCCTATGTCTCAAACCGCTGAAACTGCTACCGAAATGGGGAGCAGAAAACCTTTCCTTCATGAAGGTTTGCGAATCCCCTTCATCCTGATCGTGACCTGCTTCGCCGCTTGGGGCGTGGCCGCGAATATGACGGACCCGCTGGTAAAAGTGTTCTCCAAAGTGTTCTCGATGAGCACATTTCAGGCCTCCCTTGTGCAGTTTTCCTATTACGGCGCGTATTTCTGCCTCGCCCTTCCGGCGGCTTTCATTAACCGCAAATTCTCCTACAAGGTCGGCGTTCTGACCGGGCTCGGCTGCGCTATTGCGGGCGCAATGCTGTTCTACCCGGCCAGCCTGACCATGCAGTATGGCTTCTTTCTCTTGGCGCTCTTCACCCTCGCGGGCGGCCTCTCGATCCTGGAGACCTCGGCGAACCCCTTCGTGATCGCCATGGGTCCGGATGAAAACGCCACCCGCCGCCTCAATTTCGCGCAGGCGTTCAACCCGGTCGGCACCAATATCGGCGTGTTCCTCGCCGCGACCTTCATTCTGCCGAAACTCAACTCGGCGACCGAGGCCGAGCGGGAAGCGATGAGCCAGGCCGAACGCCTCGCCGTCCGCTCCGAAGAGCTTCAGGCAGTCATGCTCCCCTATGTTGGCTTCGCTTTCGTCCTGCTCGCCATCTGGATCGCCATCGCGCTCCACAAGATGCCGACCGAGGAAGAAACCGCCTCCGACGATCCGCATAACGTCCGCTTCGGCCCGACCCTGAAGCGCCTGCTCGCCAACCGACACTACCGTTTCGGCGTGCTGGCCCAGTTCTTCAACGTCGCCGCGCAGACCTGCGTTTGGACCTTCACCATTCAATATGTGATGGAAGCCATCGGCGGCGATGAGGCCAATGCGGGCCGCTACCTGCAATACTCGTTGCTGGTGTTCCTGATCTCGCGCTTCATCATGACATGGCTCATGGGTTTCATCCGCCCGGCCCTGCTGCTCACGCTGATGGGTGCCGCCGGTGCCGCGCTCTGCCTCTTCGCGGTCAGCACGCCCACCATCGCGGGTGTCTGGGCGGTGGTGTTCTGCTCCGCGTGCCTCTCGCTGATGTTCCCGACGATTTACGGTATCGCGCTGCATGGCCTTGGTGAGGACACCAAATTCGGTTCCGCCGGTCTCGTCATGGCCATCCTCGGCGGCGCACTGATGCCGATGGTCCACGGCGCCACGATGGACGCTTATGGCGCGGCGACCTCCTATGTCGTCCCTGCCGTCTGCTTCCTGCTCGTTGCCAGTTACGGCGTGTTCGATCTGCGCGGCGAAGACCGCGAGGCGAGCCTGAGCAAAAACAAGCACTAACCGCAGCTCGCGACTTTAACATGCACGTGACCCGCCATGCGATTTTCGTATGGCGGGTATATTTTTTCACCTCTGGTTCTCCCGGCGCAGCGGGCCTAGCTAGGCCGCAAGTTAACGCTAACACTGGAGACACCAATGCTTGGATACTTCGCTTACTACACCCGTTCGGCAAACAACGCGCCGAAAGCAAACCGCCGTCCGTCCCTGATGGACCTTTTCCTGGGCCTCGCTCCGCATGAAATCGCGGCGCTGAACGCCAAATAAATTGATCCCGTGCGGGGCGCAGCTCACGGGCTGCCCCCATTGCTGGCCTCGCCGTCTCCGCGTATAACGCGCCTGAACAAGGAGACCTTCGCATGGCCAAAGCTCCCCTCCATCTCTATCTCGCCGCACCGCGCGGCTTTTGCGCGGGCGTGGACCGCGCGATCAAAATCGTCGAAATGGCGCTCCAGAAATGGGGCGCGCCGGTCTATGTGCGCCACGAAATCGTGCATAATAAATATGTCGTCGATGAGCTGCGCGACAAAGGCGCGGTGTTTGTCGAGGAGTTGGACGAATGCCCGATGGATCGCCCGGTGATTTTCTCGGCCCATGGCGTGCCGAAAGCCGTGCCCGCCGAGGCCGAGCGCCGCAATATGATCTATGTGGATGCGACCTGCCCGCTCGTCTCCAAAGTGCATATCGAAGCCGAGCGGCATTCCGAAAACGGTCTGCAAATGATCATGATCGGCCATGCGGGCCACCCGGAAACCATCGGCACCATGGGCCAACTGCCACCCGGCGAGGTTCTGCTGGTCGAGACGGTTGACGACGTGGCGAAGATCGAGCCGCGCGACCCCGAAAAGCTGGCCTTCATCACGCAAACCACACTATCTGTGGATGACACCAAGGACATCGTGGCCGCCCTCAACGCGCGGTTCCCGGCCATTATCGGACCGCATAAAGAAGATATCTGCTACGCCACCACCAACCGGCAGGAAGCCGTGAAAGCGATGGCCCCGAAGATCGACGCGCTGCTGGTGATCGGCGCGCCAAACTCGTCCAACTCACAGCGCCTCGTCGAGGTGGGCCGCAAGGCCGGATGCAGCTATGCGCAGCTCGTCCAGCGCGCGGATGATATCGACTGGCGCGCCCTCGGCGGCATCGCCAGAATCGGCATCACCGCAGGCGCATCGGCCCCCGAAGTGCTGGTGAATGAGGTCGTCGATGCATTCAAGGATCGCTATGACGTGACCGAAGAATTCGTGACCACCGCCGAAGAGAATATCGAGTTCAAGGTGCCGCGCGTCCTGCGTGTGGCGTCATGAGCCGGGCGGCCCCATCCATGCAAAACGGCGTCAAAGAGATCCCTCGCCCGGCGCTGATCCTCGGCGGTCTCGGCCTGATTCCGTTCCTATGGGGCGCGCTCTGCGTCCTCTTCCCCTCCATCGGCAATTTCCACGAACAGCGCTTGCCGCTGTCCTATGACGGCATCACCCTGCTCGCGCAATATGGCGTGATCATCCTGAGCTTCATGGGCGGCGCGCTCTGGGGTTTCGGCGCGACCCGCGGTTGGCTGACACTGGTCGTCGCGGTCCTGCCCGCACTCTGGGCGCTTTACGCGGCTTCGGCAGATGCGGCAACGGCTTGCCTGCTGCTCGCCCCCGGCTTCGCGCTGCTCCTTGCAGCCGACATCATGTTCACCGCCGCTGGTCTCGCGCCGCGCTGGTGGCCTTGGCTGCGCGTCCCGCTCACGGCGATTGTCGTGCTGTGTCTGCTGACCGCCGCTCTGTGATTTCAGGGCTTTGCCTTCCGCGCCAAGCCGGATATTGAACGCAAAACTCTGAAAGGCGCTGCCATGCTCACGCTCTATTCCATGCCCAGTTCCGGCAACAGCTACAAAATCCGCCTGCTGCTCGCAAAGCTTGGGCAGGACTATCGGCATGTCGCATGTGAGGCGGGCAGCGCCGCATGGGAAGACGCCAAGCCGCTCTCCCCGCTCGGCAAACTGCCGTTCATGCAGTTGGATGATGGCCGCGTCCTCGCGGAATCCAACGCCATTCTGCTTTATCTCGCGGAAGGCACGCGGTTCCTGCCGGGCGACCGCTATGCCCGCGCCAAGGTTCACGAATGGATGTTCTTCGAGCAAAACCGTCATGAGCCGGTGATCGCCGTGCGCGCATCGCTGAACTTCTACCCTGACCTGCGCGCAACGGCCAAACCGGAGCGCCTCGCCGAGTTGCTGGAGGCCGGACAAACCATCCTCGTCCTGATGGAGCGCCAGCTTCAGGAAACGCCTTATCTCGCCGGAGACACCATCACCGTCGCCGATCTCGCGCTCTACGCATACACCCACACCGCCGAAGAGCGCGGCGGGTATGACCTGTCGGGAATGCCCGCTCTGAAGGACTGGCTCGCCCGCGTCGCGGCGGATGAAGGCCATATTGCGCTGGACGATATCCCCGCATGACCGCATTTTTCGCCTATACCGATGGCGCCTGTTCAGGCAATCCCGGCCCCGGTGGCTGGGGCGCGTTGCTTGTGGCCAAGAAAGGCGACGAGATTGTGAAAGAGCGCGAGTTAAACGGCGGCGCGGCCGAAACCACCAACAACCGCATGGAACTCACCGCCGCCATCGAAGCGCTGAATGCGCTTGGCCGCCCGACTACACTGACCCTCGTGACCGACAGCGTTTACGTGCGCGACGGCGTCACCAAGTGGCTACATGGCTGGAAACGCAACGGCTGGAAAACTTCTCAGAAAAAGCCGGTGAAAAACGAAGACCTCTGGCGCGCCCTAGATGAGGCCACGCAGCGGCACGACATCGAATGGCAATGGGTGAAGGGCCATGCGGGCCACCCGGAAAACGAACGCGCGGATCAACTTGCCCGCGATGGCATGGCGCCTTTCAAATGACCCTCGTCCAGATCCTCGACTTCGCCTCCGTCTTCGTCTTCGCCCTGACCGGTGCGCTCACCGCCAGCCGCGCGCAGTTGGATCTGGTGGGCTTTTTCTTCATCGGTTGCCTCACCGGCGTCGGGGGCGGCACGGTCCGCGACGTGGTGCTAAACCGCGATTTCGTCTTCTGGATCGCCGACCCCAGCTACATCTTCGTCGGCTGCGCCGCCGCGCTTCTCGTATTCTTCACCGCTCCCCTTCTGGAAAACCGCCGCTCCGCGATCCGCTGGCTCGACGCGCTCGCCCTCGCCGTCGCTGTCCCTGCCGGTATTGCCGTGGCGCTCGACCATAATGTCAGCTGGCCCATTATCATCATCATGGGCATGGTCACCGGCTCGGTCGGCGGCATCGCGCGCGATGTCGTCTGCAACGAGGTGCCATGGGTCCTCAAAGATGGCGAGCTCTACGTCTCCGCCGCCTTCGCCGCGGGCTGCGCCTTCATGGCCGCAACCATGCTCGGCCTTAGCGAGATAACCGCAACCCTGATCTGCGGCGCGGTGGCCATTTGCCTGCGCGCCGGTGCCATCCAGTTCGGCTGGCAATTGCCGCACTACAAACCCCGCCCACCACGCGAAAAATAGCCACCGTCGGCAGTTTCGCGCCTACGAAAATTTATGTGACCACCCGTCGCATTGCTGGCTTTTTCGCCGAACGTTAACCATTTAAGAGCTAAACCTTCACGGTTGATGCCGCGCCAGACATAACCAGTCCGAGAAGTTAAAACTGTGTCTTATCCAGATCGAATGAAAAACGAGACCCGCGTTATGGGCAAGACGAAACGCCCGGTGCCCCATAGTGGTTATTTCACGGATATGACCCGTGCGATCATGGCCGCAGGGATCACCGGTCCGCGGATCATCATCGACCTTGACCGCGTGGACGAGAATATCGAACGGCTGCGCCTGCAATTGCCGCCGGAAATGAAGGTGCGTGTCTCGGTGAAAGCCGTGCCGTCGATCCCGCTGATCGCCACCGCCCTCAACGCCTTCGACAGCGACCGGGTGATGGTGTTCAACCTGCAAATGGCCGAGACGCTGGATGGGGCGATTCCCGGTCTCGATATGCTCTTCGGCAAGCCGCAACTCGGCAACACGCTGCGTGCCTGGCTGGCCAAACCGCGCCAGACCGATCCGGTTTGGCTCATCGATAGCATGGAGCGGCTAGAGGAATTTCACACCATCGCGGTCGCCCATGGGCGCAAAATTCGCGTGGCGCTTGAAATCGACATTGGCTTGCATCGCGGCGGCTTTTCCGCGGACGACACCCTGCGCGCCGCCCTCAAACGCGGCCAGGAAATGCAGGCGCTCGAGATCGTCGGCTACCACGGCTATGAATCGCATATCGTGAAGGTGCCGATCCTCTTTGGCCTACGCCGCAAAGCGGTCGATCAATCCGCCACGCTCTACCGCGCGGCCAATGAGATTTACCGCGAGGTCATGGGCGAGATGCCGCGCCTGCGCAATGCAGGCGGCAGCATGACCTTCCAGTTTTACAACGATACCAGCATCGCCAACGAGGTCTCCATCGGCTCGGCTTTCATAAAGCCGACCGAGTTCGACATTCCCTCTATCGGCGCTCTGCGCGGTGCGGCTTTCATCGCTGCGCCGGTCCTCAAAGCAATTGACGGTCTCGTCCTGCCCGGCCTACCCAACTGGTTCGCCAATCTCTGGGCGCGGCTCTCGCCGCATCGCCGCCAGACGCTGTTCATCCATGGTGGCAACTGGCTGGCCGAACCGGAAAGCCCCTATGATCTGCGGCCAAACCCGCTGGTTGGCCGTTCGAGCAATCAGGAAATGCTGAATTGCGGCGTTCGCCGCCGATTCCGCGCCGATGATTTCGTCTTTTTCCGCCCCCGTGTCAGCGAGGTCGTGCTAGGGCAATTCGGCGATCTGATGATCTATCGCGACGGCCAGATCGTCGATCAATGGCCGGTCTTCTCCGCCGCGCCTTAATTGGTGTCGAAGCGCATCCCGGGCGTGAGCGGATAGCCCCTTAAAAACTCATCCGCGTCCTGCGCGCCCTTCCCGGCCCGCTGAAGTCGCGTGATGCGCACCGCACCGGTGCCGCAAGCCACGGTGATCCCGTCACCGATAAGCGTTCCCGGCGCGCTATCGCCGTCCGTTTCCTCCGCCATCAGCAGTTTGATCCGTGTGCTATCAAGCTCCGACCACGCGCCTGGAAAGGGGGACAGCCCTCGGATCAGCCGTGCAACTTCGGCAGAAGGTTTCGCCCAATCGACCTTGGCTTCCGCCTTGTCGATCTTGGCCGCATACGTCACGCCATCCTCCGCCTGCGGCACCGCCTCCGGCTGCGCGTCAATCGCGGCCAGAATCGCCTCTGCACCGATATCCGATAGCCGGTCATGCAAACTCGCGGCGGTATCTTGCGGCGTGATTTCGGTTTCGCGGCGGAGCAGAACCGGACCGGTATCGAGCCCCTTTTCCATCTGCATGATGCAGACGCCGCTTTTCGCATCCCCGGCCATGATCGCCCGTTGGATCGGCGCGGCACCGCGCCAGCGCGGCAGCAGCGAGGCGTGAATGTTCCAGCAGCCAAGGCGCGGCGCAACCAGAACCGCTTGCGGCAGGATCAACCCGTAAGCCACGACCACCGCGAGATCGGCGTCATGTGCCGCAAATTCCGCCTTCGCCGCGTCCGTTTTGAAATTCTCCGGCGTGAACACGGGGACGCCCAATTCCAGCGCCTTCGCATGAACCGGCGACGGGCGCTCTTTCTGGCCGCGTCCCGACCGCGCGGGCGGCTGCGAATAGACCGCCACCACCTCATGCGCCTTCGCAAGCGCCTCCAGCGCCGGAACCGAAAAATCCGGCGTGCCCATGAATACCAGCCTCATCGCTTCCCCTTGCGCCATTTGTCGAGGAGCATCTTGCGCTTCACCGGCTTGAGATTGTCGAGAAAAATCATGCCGTTGAGGTGGTCGATCTGATGCTGGACCGAGGTCGCCCAAAGGCGGACAAAATCCTGCTCCTGCACCTCGCCATTTTCATCCCAAAACCGCACCGTGACCGCGCGCGGACGGGTGATCTTCGCGCTGATCCCCGGCAGGTTCGGCGAGGCTTCCTCATAATCCGATGTAAATTCAGAGGCGTGCAAAATCTCGGGATTCGCCATGCGGATCGCCTGATCCCGCGTCTCCGAGCAATCCACCACCGCAAGGCGCTGCATGATCCCAAGCTGCGGCGCGGCGAGGCCGACGCCGGGCATCGCATACATCGCGGCGAGCATTTCGCCCCAGATCGCGCGGGTCTCGTCGGTCACACACTCAACCGGCTCCGCCGCTGTGCGCAGCCGCTTATCCGGCCAGCGCAGATACGGGCGGTGCGCACTCACGCCCGCGCCTTTTCTTTCTTCAGCTTGATCATCTTCTTCGTGATCATCGAGCGTTTGATCGGCGAGAGATAGTCGATGAAGAGCTTGCCATTGAGGTGGTCCAGCTCATGCTGCGCGCAGGTCGAATCCAACTCGCTAAGCTCGATCTCCTGCGGATTGCCGTCGAGATCGAGATACCCCATCTTGATCTCCGCCGGCCGCGTGACCAGCCCAAACTGATCCGGGATCGAGAGACAGCCTTCCTCATATTCCGACGTCTCGTCCGACGCCTCCAAAATTTCCGGATTGACCATCACCAAGGGGCGGGGCTCTTCCTCATCCTTCGCCGTATCCATCACGAAAAGACGACTCATCACGCCAATCTGCGGCGCGGCAAGCCCGATGCCCGGCGCGTGATACATGGTCTCCAGCATATCATCGGCCAGCGCACGGATCTCGTCGGAGATATCAGCGACGGGCTCGGCGATTTTTTTCAGCCGCGGATCGGGATGGATGAGAATAGGTCTGCGCATAGCCCGTTCGATAGTGGATTGCGACCCGCCCCGCAAGGTGCCACTCTGCCCCGCAAAAGGAGGCCGCGATGGATTTTGACAGCCGCCCACGTTTGGGCACCCAGTCCACGAAATGGGATCAGATGGAGGCGCGTTATGGCGTTTCGCCCGAGGACGGGCTCGCCATGTGGATCGCGGATATGGATTTTCCCGCGCCGCCTTGCGTGATCGAGGCTCTGCGCGCCGATCTCGATCAGGGTGTTTTGGGCTATTTCGGCGATGACGGGCGCTATCTCGACGCGGTGTGCGGCTGGATGAAGCGTCGCCATGGCTGGGAGGTGGATCCCGAGGCGATTTTTGTCGATCACGGCACAGTCCAAGGCGCCTCCATGGTGCTCGAAGCCTTCACAGAGCCGGGCGATCATGTGCTGATGCTCACGCCTATTTATATGGGTTTGCGCCGCATCGCACATGTGAACGGTCGGCCCGCCACTGAGGTCCCGCTTGCCAAGGAAGATGGCCGCTATGTCATCGACTTCGACGCGATGGAGGCAGCACTTACAGGCAAGGAAAAGCTGATCTTTTTCTGCTCGCCCCTCAATCCCGGTGGCCGCGTCTGGACGCAGGAAGAACTCACCGCCATCGCCGATTTCTGCATCCGCCACGATCTCTTGCTGGTCTCCGACGAGGTGCATCACGATCTGATCATGCCCGGCTACACACACATCGCAATGCCCGTCGCCGCGCCCCAAGCACGCGACCGGACAATTATGCTCACCGGCACCGGCAAGACCTTCAACCTCGCGGGCGGTATGCTCGGCAATGTGACGATCGAGAGCCCGGAGCTGCGCGCGCGGTTCAAGAAAATCCACGCGCGCAATGTGACTGATGTGAATCGCTTCGGCCCGATTGCCGCCACCGCCGCCTATAATGAGGGCGAGGCGTGGCTGGAGGCGGTCATCGCGAAGATCGACCAGAACCGCAAAATTTTCGACGCGGGCATCAACGCCATTCCCGGCGTCCATTCGATGGATTTGCAGTCGACCTATCTCGCATGGGTCGATTTTACCAATACCGGGATGGATCGCGACCAGATCCACAAGCGGGTGAAAGAGAGCGCGAAGATCGCCGCGAATGACGGCCTGACGCTGGCGGATCATTGCGGGTCCTTCCTGCGGTTCAACCTCGCTGCGTCCACCGATCTCGTGGAGGACGCGGTCGCGCGGATGCAGACCGCCTTCAGCGACCTTCAGTAAAGCCTGTGACGGCGCGACTTCGCAGTTGCAGCGTATTGACGGTTGCAGCGCAACAATCTACCGTCCGGCAAGATTGTTACGCAATGAAATGAGGCCGCCATGTCGTTCATCATCCAACCCACCCCGCCCGCTCGCCCGAATCGCTGCCAGCTTTTCGGGCCAGGCTCGCGCCCCGCGATCTTCGAGAAAATGGCGGCGAGCGATGCGGATGTGATCAATCTCGACCTTGAGGACAGCGTCGCGCCGCAGGACAAACCGCAGGCCCGCAAGAACATCATCGAGGCGGTGAACGATATTGATTGGGGCAACAAGACGCTCGCGGTGCGGATCAACGCGCTCGACACGCCTTTCTGGTATCGCGATGTGGTCGAGCTTCTGGAGGAAGCCTGGGACCGCGTGGATCAGATCATGATCCCGAAGGTCGGCAACGCCAAGGATATCTATGCCGTCGATGCGCTCGTGACCGGGATCGAACGCGCCAAGGGCCGCAAGAAACCGATCAATTTCGAGGTAATTATCGAAAGCGCGGCAGGTCTGGCGCATGTCGAAGAGATCGCCGCCTCCAGCCCCCGCATGGTCGCGATGAGCCTCGGCGCGGCGGATTTCGCGGCCTCGATGGGCATGGCGACAACCGGAATCGGCGGCACGCAGGCGAATTATTACATGATCGAGGACGCGAAAGAAGATGGCGGCGAACGTCATCGCTATCTCTCCGATCCGTGGCATTTCGCGCAGGCGGCGATTGTGGCGGCGTGCCGGACCCATGGTCTGCTCCCAGTCGATGGTCCCTTCGGCGATTTCTCGGATGAGGAAGGTTTCCGCGCGCAGGCGCGCCGCTCGGCGGTGCTCGGCATGGTCGGCAAATGGGCGATCCATCCTAAACAGATCGCGATTGCCAATGAAGTGTTCACCCCGGACGAGGCCGCCGTCACCGAAGCCCGCGAGATTCTCGCAGCGATGAAAGAAGCCGAAGCGCGCGGCGAGGGCGCGGCGGTTTACAAGGGCCGTCTCGTGGATATCGCGTCGGTGCGTCAAGCCGAAGTGATGGTCAAACAGGCCGACCTCATCGCGGGCGCAAGCTAACCGCAAGCGGCGCGGCGGGCGGCAGCGACAAGCGCGCGCCCCCGCTCGCGCCGCACTTCACCGCTTCGCCAAGATGAAACCGGGGTGGCGTCACCGATCCCGAACCCCTATAGCTTGGCGAAATGCCCAAGCGAGCGGGAATCCCATGAGCGAGAAAACGTCGAATAAAATGTGGGGCGGGCGGTTCGAAAGCGGGCCGGACGCCATTATGGAAGCCATCAACGCGTCGATCGGCTATGACCAACGGCTGGCCAAACAGGATATCGAAGGCTCGCGCGCCCATGCGGCGATGCTCGCAGCGCAAGGGATTATCGACAAGGATGACGCCGAGGCGATCCGGGCAGGTCTTCTCGATGTGCTGGCCGAGATCGAGGGCGGGAATTTCAGTTTTTCCACGGCGCTCGAAGATATCCACATGAATGTCGAGGCACGGCTTACCGAACTGCTCGGCCCGGCGGCGGGACGACTGCACACCGCGCGCAGCCGCAACGATCAGGTCGCAACCGATTTCCGCCTTTGGGTGCGCGATCAGTGTGATGCGGCGATCTCGGGCCTTTCCGCGCTCATCGACGTGTTGATCGGACAAGCCGAAAAGGGCGCGGACATGGTCATGCCCGGCTTCACCCATCTGCAAACGGCGCAGCCGGTCACCTTCGGCCACCATATGCTTGCCTATGTCGAGATGTTCGCGCGGGATCGGTCCCGCTTCGAAGATGCCCGCAAACGGATGAACGAAAGCCCGCTCGGCGCGGCGGCGCTGGCGGGCACCTCCTTCCCCATCGACCGCGATGCAACCGCGAAGGCGCTCGGCTTCGACCGCCCCATGGCAAACTCGCTCGACGCCGTGTCCGACCGCGATTTCGCGCTTGAATTTCTGAGCTCCGCAAGCATCTGCGCCATCCACCTCTCCCGCCTTGCCGAAGAGCTGGTGATCTGGTCCTCCGCCCAATTCCGCTTCATCAAACTCTCGGACAAATGGACGACCGGCTCCTCCATCATGCCGCAGAAAAAGAACCCCGATGCTGCAGAATTGCTGCGCGCAAAAATCGGGCGGATCACGGGCGCGCAAATCGCGCTGATGATGGTGATGAAGGGCCTGCCGCTCGCCTATTCCAAGGACATGCAGGAGGACAAGGAGCAGGTCTTCGACGCGGTCGACAACCTCATGCTCGCCCTTGCCGCCATGACTGGAATGATGGGCGACGCCGAGCCGCAAGCGGACAATCTCCACGCCGCCGCCGCGAGCGGGTTCTCAACCGCGACAGACCTCGCCGACTGGCTCGTCCGCGTGCTTGGCCTGCCCTTCCGCGAAGCGCATCACGTCACTGGCGCGCTCGTCAAAATGGCCGAAGATCAGGGCAAAGACCTACCCGCACTCACGCTGGACGAGATGCAATCCGTCCATGATGGCATCACCGAGGACGTGTTCAACGTGCTGACCGTGGAAGCCTCTGTCGCCAGCCGCACCTCCTATGGCGGGACCGCCCCGAGCCAAGTGCGCGCCCAGATCAAGCGGTGGAAAGCGTGACCCTCCGCCTGATCCTCCTCGCCGCGCTGCTCGCCGGATGCGGCTATAAAACCGAGCCGGACCTGCCGCCGGACGGCCTCGAACGCCCGCAGCAAATTCGCGATATGAGCGGGATGGACGACGAGGATTTCTCCTAATGTCGCGCCTGCGGATGGCCTATCTTGCGCTCGCCATTCTGGGCGCGGTCATCCCTTGGCTCCGCTTCGGCGCGTGGTTTGCCGAAGGCGGCACGACCAACGGTCTGTTCGACGCGTGGACAGCCAACCCCGCCGTCTCCGGCCTCTCATGGGATCTGCTCATCGCGGGCATCGCCCTCACGCTCTGGATCGCCGCCGAAGTGCATGTCCGCCGCGATTACGTCTCGCTCCTCGCCCTGCCGGCGCTCGCCATTGGCGTCTCCTGCGCCCTTCCGCTCTACCTTTTCCTCCGCACAAGGCCCCAAGGCTGACCATGGATCATTTCACCTATCAATCGGGCGTGCTGCACGCCGAAGATGTGCCCCTCACCGAGATTGCCCGCGAGGTCGGCACCCCCGCCTATATCTACTCGACCGCGACTTTAACTCGTCATTTCAAGGTCTTCGACGACGCGCTTGACGGGATGGATCACCTCATTTGCTATTCGGTCAAAGCCAACAGCAATCAGGCGGTGCTGACCACGCTGGCGCAGCTTGGCGCGGGCATGGACGTGGTGTCGGGCGGCGAATATCTGCGGGCGAAAGCCGCGGGTGTACCGGGCGACAAGATCGTTTTCTCCGGGGTCGGCAAGACCCGCGACGAGATGGAAATGGCGCTGAAAGGCGGCATCCGGCAGTTCAATGTGGAGAGCGAGCCGGAGCTGCACCAACTCTCCGACGTCGCCACGTCCCTCGGCGTCCGTGCACCGGTCACCTTCCGCGTGAACCCCAATGTAGACGCGCTGACCCACGCCAAAATCGCGACCGGCAAAGCGGAAAACAAATTTGGCATCCCCATCGGCACCGCGCCGCGCGCCTATGCGGATGCGGCGAAATTGCCGGGGATCGAGGTGGTCGGCGTCGATGTGCATATCGGCAGCCAACTCACGCAGCTGGCACCGTTTGAGGAGGCGTTCACCAAACTCGCCAGCCTCGTCGAAACCCTGCGCGCTGAGGGCCACCCTATCCGCCGGATCGACCTCGGGGGCGGGCTTGGCATCCCCTATCGCCAAGCCAATGAAGTCCCGCCCCTGCCCTTCGACTACGGCGCGGTGATCCGCCGCACGGTCGGCCACCTAGGCTGCGAGATCGAAATTGAACCGGGCCGTCTGATCGCAGGCAATGCGGGGCTGCTCCTCTCGTCGGTGATCTATCTCAAGGAGGGCGAGGGCCGGAATTTCCTTATCCTCGACGCGGCGATGAATGATCTCATCCGCCCCGCCATGTATGACGCCTATCACGAAATCATCCCCGTGACCGAACCCGCGCCGGGTGCCGAACGCATCCCGATGGATATCGTCGGCCCGGTCTGCGAGACGGGCGACACCTTCGCCAAAGAACGCGATATGACGGCGCTTAGTGCGGGCGATCTCGTCGCCTTCCGCTCGGCAGGCGCTTACGGCGCGGTGATGGCCTCGCAATACAACACCCGCCCGCTGATCCCCGAAGTTATGGTGAATGGCGATCAATTTGCGGTGGTCCGCGCACGTCCCAGCTATGAAGAGATCATCGGGCAGGATAAGCTGCCCGCATGGCTTGGCTGACCCGGACCCCTTCCGAAACGGACCCGCTCGCGCGGAACATCACGCGCAGCCGCAACGCGATCCGCCGCGAGCGGATTTTGCGCGCGCTCTGGCCGGGCGGTTCGCTCGCGCTTGCAGGGATTGGGCTGAGTTGGTTCGCGGTGCCCTATTCCGGTTGGCTGGCGCTCGCTGGCGCCAGTGTGGCCGCGATCATGGTCGCCCGCGCGCCGAAAGTCACAGACGCCGAAGCTATCGCGCGGCTCGACGAGGGCGATCCGGCGCATCCTTTGGCCAGCCTTCAGGACCACGCCGTCACCGGCGATCCCGAGCTTTGGGAACGATCTCAAGCGGATATGGCCAATCGCGCCGCCGCGCTGAAACTGCGCAAAGCCAACCCGGACCTCTCGAAACGCGATCCGTGGGGCCTTCGCCTCGCCGCACTCATCGTCGTGGTCGCCGGGACCATGTTCGGCGTCGCACCGCGCTTTGCGCCCGAACGCGACGGCACGCTGACCATCTGGGCCGAGCCGCCCAGCTACACGGGCCGCGGCGCACAACCGCTTGATTTTTCGGAACCTGCGCGCCTGCCCATCGGGAGCAATATCTATCTTCAGGCACAGGATATGGGCCGGATCTGGCTGAACGCGACACTCGGCGAGGAGCAAAGCTTCACGCCGCCTGCGCCGCCTGAGCGCGCGGAAATCACGCTCAATGCCAGCGGTCATGTGAGCCTCCGCCGCCCTTGGGGCGCGCGCGATATCTGGCGCGTGACGGCCATTGCCGATCTGCCGCCCGAGGTGGACATCACGGAAATCGAGTCCGATCAGATGGGCCGGATGCGCCTCGCGCTGGAGTTGCGGGACGATTACGGTGTCACCGCGCAAAGCCTCCATATCGAGATGCCGCCGCCTTCGGTTGAGCTCGGCCCGGCGGGGTTCGACGCCCCGGACCCGATCACACTCGGCGGCCCCTTCTGGGAAGGCGACTTCGCCAAACACCCGCTCGCGGGCCGGCAGGTGATCCTCTTTGCCAGCGCCGAGGACGCGCTCGGGCAAACCGGCGAAAGCAGTCTCCGGCGCGTGACCCTGCCGCGCCGACATTTCCAGAATACCCATGCCGCGCGCCTCGTCGCGATCCGCTCGGATCTCATCTGGAACCCGGCGCGCAACTCCGCACTCAGCGCCGTGCGGTTGCGTAACTATCTGGGAACCGTGACCGATTTGCCTGCCGGTCCCTATCTCGGCGCGCAGCGGTCTTTGCGCCTTCTCTACCGCGCGGAGCCAATCGAGGCTGCGGAATTGCTCTGGCAAGTCGCTATCGCGCTCGAGGAGGAAGGGCTGGACCGCATCCGCCAGCTTGTCGAAGCGCTGCGTCAGGCGCTGGCCGAGGGCGCGCCGCAGGAGGAGATTTCCGCGCTGATGGATCAACTGCGCGCCGAACTCGCCCGCCGCGCCGCCGAAGCGCCGCAAGCCCCGGCGAATATGCAAAACGGCACGGATCTTGCGCAGCAGCTCGACCAGATCGAAGCCTTGAGCGAAGCGGGTGCGCAGGATGCCGCACAGGAATTGCTCGACCAACTCGCCCAGATGCTGAACCAGCCGATGATGCAAAACCCGCAGGCGGGTGGGCTCGACGAGATGATCCGCCAGCAACAGCAATTGAACGACCAGACCTTCAGCGCCGATCCTTCCGCCTTGCCGCAGATGCAATCCATGCAGGAGGCGCTGGCCGAGATGATGCAGGCGCTCGCCGAAAGCGGACCCGGTGATGCCCCCGGCGAGCTTGGCGAAGCGCAATCTCAAATGGAAGCGGCGGCGCAGGCTATGGCGCAGGGCGATCAGCCGGGCGCGCTCGCCGCGCAGGCCGGTGCGCTTCAGGCGATGAGCCAGCTTAGGCAGCAGATGATGGGGCAGCAGCCCGGCCAGCAATCGCCCGGCATGATGCAGGGGCGCGATCCTTTGGGGCGTCCAAGTCAGGGATTTCGTCAGGAAAATCTGGAAGTTCCGGGCGACATGCCAGATGGCAACGCCCGTGCGCTCCGCGAGACCATTCGCGAGCGCCTGCAAGATCCTGCGCTCGCGCCGCGCATGGAGGACTATCTTCGCAGCCTCCTGCGCAGCTTTGGCGGCTAGGTCTTACTCGGGCGCCGCCTCTGTCGCGGGCTCATCAGCCACCCCTTCGGCCACTTCGCCGCCGGTGAAAAACACAAAGCCAAGCACCACCAAAACCACCGCAATGATGATCCCGACCACGGGGCCGCGATGGCGTTTCGCCTGTGTTTCGACAGATTTATCGTCTTCGGGATTCGCCATGAATCTATTCCTTTTCCTAAATGTTTAACGAAGAAAACATAAAATCCACGGCCCGTCACCCGCGCATCGTGATCGCCTTGATGTTCACGAATTCGCGGATCCCGAACGCCCCATGCTCGCGGCCAAACCCGCTATCCTTGGTGCCGCCGAAAGGCATGTTTTCCTCCGCCGCGCCGAAGCCGTTGATGTTCACCATGCCCGTATCGAAATGCTCGATCGCGAGCGAACGGGCACGGTCCACATCTTCCGAGAAAATTCCGCCACCAAGACCGAACCGCGAGTCATTCGCAATCCGCATCGCGTCCTCGTCGTCTTTCGCCCGGATCAGCGCCGCCGCCGGGCCGAAGAGCTCGTCCTCGTAAGCGGGCTGACCCGGCTCTACATCCTCCAGCACCGTCGCCGGATAGTAATAGCCGGTCTCATTCGGCACGACCCCGCCTGTCAGCAGCTTCGCCCCCGCATCGACAGACGCCTGTACCTGTTCATGCAGATTGTCGCGCAGATCCTCGCGGGCGAGCGGGCCGAGACCGTGCGCCTTCTCGAACGGATCGCCGTATTTCACGCCTGCCATCGCCTCGGTGAAGGCGTCCCGGAAATCATCGTAAATCCCATCCGTCACGATAAACCGCTTCGCCGCAACGCAGGTTTGGCCGTTGTTGTAAATACGCCCCGTGACCGACTCGCGAACGGCTTGTTTGAGATTCGCATCGTCGAGAACAAGAAACGCGTCGTTGGAGCCAAGCTCCATCACGGTTTTCTTGGCATGTTCCCCCGCCACGCGGCCAACGGCGGACCCGCCCTTGAACGAGCCGGTAAAGGTCACGCCGCGCACCCGCGCATCGGCGATCAGTTTGTCCGATTGCTCATGATTGATAAGCAGCACGCCAAACGCCCCCTCCGGCACGCCCGCTCGCGCAAGAATTTCGCCCAGCATCAGCGCGCAGCCGGTGACATTGTCGGCATGGCTCAACAGCACCGTATTGCCCGCCATCAAATTCGGCAACGTGTAGCGAAGCGCCTGATAGACCGGGAAATTCCACGGCTGGATCCCGTAAATAACCCCTTGCGGACAATAGCTGACCCAAGCCGGACGGCCGCTGACCTCATGCTCTTCTGTCGCCAGAAACCGCGCGCCGTTTTCCGCGAGATAGTCGCATTCGGACGCCATCGCGAGCACTTCGCCGTCCGTCTGACTCCGCAATTTGCCCATCTCGCGCGTCATCAGATCGCCAAGCTCACCTTTGACCGCGCGCAACTCCTCGCCGATCCGTCTCAGCACGGCGGCGCGCTCCTCAAAGCTGGTTTTCCGCCAGTCCTGATAGGCCGCATGGGCCGCGCCAAGCGCGCCGTCCATCTCCGCATCGCTCATAAGCGGATAGCGCTTGAGAACCTCTTCCGTCGCCGGGTTGATCGTGGTGATCTCGCTCATATCGGCCTCCTTTGTCGCTGGACATCATCGGCCCTTTCCGCTCTCTTGCCAAGGAACAAAGGACCCCGAATGCTCACGCTTTTTCTCCTCTTTCTCGCCGGTTGCCTCGGCGGCGTCATCAACTCGCTCGCGGGCGGCGGCAGCTTTATCATCTTCCCGGCCCTGCTCACTGCGGGCCTGCCGCCGGTCGCCGCGAATGCAACCAACACCTTCGCCTGCATGCCCGGCTATCTCGCAGGCGCCTGGGCCTTTCGGGACGATCTCGCCAAGCATCGGGACGCCCTGCCGCGCACCGTCCTCATCTCCGTCATCGGCGGCGCGCTCGGCGCGGCCATCCTGCTTGCCATCCCGCCGAGCCTCTTCGAGACCAGCATCCCGTGGCTCCTGCTCGTCGCAACCGGCCTGTTCGTGACCGGCAAACGCCTCTCCGCCGCACTCATGGCCAAGGAGTTCAACGCCTCCGGCGTCCAGATCGGTTTCGCCGCGCTCCTACTGCTCGTCTCCATCTATGGCGGCTTTTTCAACGCGGGCCTCGGCATCGTCACCCTCGCCTATCTCGCCGTCGCGGGCTATGACGACATCAACACGATGAACGGGATGAAACTCCTCATCTCCACCGCCATTTCCGTCAGCGCCATCATCCTCTTCGCGATCAAAGGCGAGATTGCATGGATCGCAGGAACAGCCGCGCTGCTCGGCACAATTACCGGCGGTTATCTCGCAGCCCATATCTCGCGCGGTGTGCCGCAAGTCTGGGTCCGTGGCATCGTGCTCGTAATCGCCATCGCGACCACGATTTATTTCTTCTGGGAGGTCTACAGCTAAACCGTCGGGCGGATTTCATACCCTTCCGGCGCGCTCTCCGCATCGACCATCTCGATCCGCTCGACATGGCCAAAACGCGGCCCTTGGCGCAACTCGGCTTCCATCTCTGCAGGGAGATCCGACAACAGCGCCTCGCCCCGCCCGTCGGACAGATTGCGCACCCAACCCGAGACGCCATAGCGCGCCGCCAGTTTCGCCGTGAAGGCCCGAAAACTGACGCCCTGCACGCGGCCAGATATAAAAAGATGCTTTGCCATGCGTCAGCCTCACATTCTGCGCGTATGAACGCAAATAGACTTTGCTTTTTTGAGCCGCCTTCTGCATCTTCGCGCCATGTTCTTGCGAGTGTTCCTGACGCTGGTCGTCGTCGCCATCATTTTGCTCCTGTTCGGTCCCCGTCACCCGGTGCAGAATTTCCCCGCCCATGCCGAATTTGACGATCCCGAAGCCGTGGTCGCCGCGCAAGAGGCCGCGTTTGACGACATCCGACCCGGCCTGAACGCGGCGATCTATCGCCAGTCCGAAGGCAAAACGCCGCTGGCGTTTGTGTATCTGCACGGCTTCTCCGCCTCGCCCGCCGAACTCGCGCCCGTCCCGCAGGATCTCGCCGCGCGCTTTGGGGCCAATCTCTATATCCCGCGCCTGACCGGTCATGGCCGGACCGGCGACGCCCTCGGCGAGGCAAAAGCCAGCGACTGGATCAAAGATGCCGCCGAAGCGATCGATATCGGCAGCGCGCTCGGCGAGCAGGTTGTCGTCATCGGCACCTCCACAGGCGGCACCCTCGCCGCCCTCGCCGCGCTCGACCCTGAAACCCGCGACGAGATTGCCGGTGTCATCTTCATCTCGCCGAATTTCCGCCTGATGGCCAAAGGCGAATTCATCCTGACCCTGCCCTTCGCAAGCCAGATCGTGCCGCTCATCCTCGGCGAAACCCGCAGCTTCGAGCCCCATAACCCGGCGCATGAAGCGGGATGGACCAGCAGCTATCCCAGCCGCGCCATCGTCCCCATGGCCGCCCTTGTGAAAAAGGCACGCAATTCAGACTACAACGCTGCAGCACAGCCCGCGCTCTTCCTGTTTGATCCAGCCGACAGTGTCGTCTCCGCCGAGGAAACCCGCGCCGTCGCCTCAGAATGGGGCGGCCCGGCGCAAATCGCAGAGGTCGCGCTCGGCCCCGATGATGATCCCAGCCACCACGTCCTCGCAGGCGATGCCCTCAGCCCGTCGCAAAACGCGGCGGTCACGGATCTGATGACGAATTGGCTGGTTGAGACGGGTCTGGCACCTGCGCCGTAGGCCGAAACACGGGCTCGCCGCCGATGCGAAAATCCGCGATCACCGCCTGCCCCTCCGGCCCAACCAGCCAGTCGATAAAACGCTGCCCGGCCTCCGCCTTCACATGCGGGTGCCGCGCCGGATTAACGAGCATGATCCCGTAGCTGTTGAGCAAGCGCGGATCGCCCTGCACCAGCACCTTCAACTCATCGCGCCCGCCAAACGCAGCCCAACTCGCAAAATCGCTCAGCGTATAGCCGCCCATGGCCCGCGCGATATTGAGCGTCGCCCCCATCCCGCTCCCCGTCTCGCGGTACCACGCGCCTTCCGGCGTGATCCCCGCATCCTCCCAAAGACGCATCTCCGTCACATGGGTGCCAGACTCATCGCCGCGCGACACAAAAATCGTTTCGGTCTCCGCCAGATGCGTCAGCGCCGCGCTCGCATCCGGAATGACCGCCAGCCCCGCAGGATCCTCCGGCGGGCCGAGAATAACAAAATCATTCTCCATCACATCATAACGCCCAGTCGCCCAGCCCGCAGCGACAAACGCCTCCTCCGCAGCGCGCGAATGGACCCAAACCAAATCCCCATCACCGCGCTCGCCCAGTTTGAGCGCCTGCCCCGTGCCCGCAATCACCGGCTTCACCGTGATCCCGGTCTCTTCTGTAAAGGCCTCCAAAACCACATCTAGTAAACCAGAGTCGCGCGTGGTCGTGGTGGACAGCAGCGTGATCTCCTCCGCGCACAAGGGCAGCGGGAAAAGAACAACTATCGCGAGAAGCCACTTCACACCACCAACTCCCCCGACAGAAACGCGCGCGCCTCGGCAGTCTCAGGGGCATCAAAAAACGTCGCTGCTGGACTGTGTTCGACCACCTTACCAGCGTGCAAAAACACCACATCACACGCAATCCGCCGCGCCTGACCCGGATCATGCGTGACAAGCACAACCTTGACGCCCTTCGCGCTCACCTCGTGGATCAGCACCTCAACCTGCGCCGTCGCCGCCGGATCAAGATTGGCCGTCGGCTCATCCAGCAACAACACCGCCGGATCCATCGCCAGCGCCCGCGCAATTGCAAGCCGCTGCTGCTCACCACCCGAAAGGCTGCGCGCGGCCTGATTTTCCTTGCCTTCCAGCCCCGAAAGAGCCAGCAAATCGCGACATCGCATAGTTTGGTCGGCTTTCGAAACTCCAGCCACGCGCAAAGCAAAACGCATATTGCCGCCCACACTACGCCGAAGCAAAACGGGCCGCTGAAACACCATCGCCTGCTTTTTCCGTGCGACCAGATCAAGCGGCTGACCTCCCGAGAAAATTCGCCCGCGATCCGGCGCAATCAACCCGTGCATCACCCGCAAAAGCAGACTTTTCCCGGCGCCGTTCGGCCCCATGATGACGGTCGGCCCATCGCCGGAAATACGCAGCGAAAGTATATCCAGCAGACCACGCTGATCGCGATCAAGCCGAATATTTTCGAGGCTGAGAAGCGCGCCACTCATGCCCGACGCGCTCCCGATAGCGCCGCCGCGACTGCGTTCACAGAGAGCGCCATCAGCAGAAGAATCCCGCCAAGCGCGAGAGCCAGCGCAAGATTGCCCTTCGACGTTTCAAGAGCAATCGTCGTCGTCATGACCCGCGTCGCGTGGTCAATATTACCTCCGACGATCATCACCGCACCCACCTCGGCAATCGCGCGGCCGAACCCTGCCAGCGCCGCCGTGTAAAGCGCTGGCCGCGCCTCGACGATCAAAGTCGGGATTTGCCGCTGTTTTGAGAGACAAAGCGAAGCGAAAAGCTCCTCATATTCCTCGGCGCGAGACACTATCGCCTCACGCGCAAGCGCCGCGACAATGGGCGTCACCAAAACCGCTTGCGCGATAATCATCGCCGTTGGCGTATAGAGAAGGCCCAGCGTTCCGAGCGGCCCCACACGCGAGAGCAACAGATAGAGACCAAGGCCGACCACCACGGGCGGCAGCCCCATCATCGCATTGGTCAACACAATAAAAGTGCGTCGAAACGGAAAGCGAAGTGCGGCTAGGCAGGCTCCGAGCGGCACACCTATGAGAACGGCAAGCGCCGTTGCGCTCAAGGAGACGCGGAGAGATAGAAGAATGATCTCAATGAGATCCGCATCGCCGCTTAGGATCAAACTCCAAGCAATCCCAAGCGCTTCGCTGAAGGTGTTCATGGACGGAACCCTTCGCAAGTGGCGCTAAATATGGCGATCGGTGATGACAGCATAACGCAGCCAAGGAGCCGCAAGCGGCGCGCCGCGTCAAGGTCAGACGAGGCCGAAGCTCGAAAATGGTAGGAAGCGCAGATAGTCACCGGTGCGGATCGAGGTGGTGTCTGCGGGCACGTCGATCAACCCCTCGGCCCAGCTCAGGCTGGAGACAATTCCGGACCCGTCCGACTCAAAGGCAACGAGTTCGCCATCTTCGATCCGCCCGCGCAGAAATTCGCGACGGCCGGAGCGGAAATCCTTGGCAAAGCCTGACGGCATCTGCCAAGCGCGTGGTTTTGGCCAGTCGGCGCCAGACATGACGGTCAAGGAGGGCCGCGCAAAGATAAGGGCGCTCACGAACGCCGACACCGGATTGCCGGGCAGGCCGAAAATCGGGACCTCTTGCCAATGGCCGAGCACCAGCGGCTTGCCGGGCTTGGCCGCGACGCGCCAGCTTTCGAGACGCCCTTCTTGGGCAATCAGTTGTGCGACGTGATCTTCATCGCCAACCGACGCGCCGCCGGAGCTGATCAGCGCGTCGCAGCGCGCGACCGCATTGTTCAATGTGTCGCGAAGCGCATCGCGGCTGTCCGGGACATGGCCAAGGTCAACCGTGTCGAAGCCCCATTGTTTCAGAAGGCCAAGCAACATGGGGCGGTTGCTGTCGTAAATCTGACCGGTCCCCGCTGGCGCACCCGGCGGCAACAACTCGTCGCCGGTTGAGATCACGCCGACACGAAGCGGCGCATAGCAGACAGCCTCCGAAAGCCCGACCGACAGTGCGACGCCGATATCTTGCGGACGCAGGCGTCGCCCTTTGCGGAGCGCGATTTCACCCGCTCGCAGATCCTCGCCCGCGCGGCGGATATTCGTGCCTTCGAGCAGAGGTTTGCGGATCATCAGGCGACCGTTTTCCACCCGTGTATCTTCCTGCGGCACGACGCGATCCACACCGTCCGGAATGACCGCGCCGGTAAGGATCCGGATCGCCTCAACTTCGCCCACCTTGCCGCCAAACGGCGCGCCAGCGGCAGAGCGTCCTTCTATAAGGCGAAACGCTGTCTCCTCGCCGCGGAACCCATAGCCATCCATGGCAGAGTTGTCGTCCGGCGGATGGCTGCGGGCGGCAATCAGATCCTGCGCGAGAACCGAGCCGACGGCGTCCGTCAACGGGATCGTTTCGGTCCGCGCCACCGGTGTCATACGCTCGCGGAGCGCGAGCAGCACGTCATCAACGCTGAGAAGGTCGTCGGACATTGCGCGCCTCTTTCATCACAAACTTCGCCAACCCTGCGATATCATTGAGATCAAAAACAGGTAAATCGTGCTCTATCGGGAAATCCGCCGCGATGGCCACCACTTTCGCGTAGCTTTGCGACAGATCCTCCCGGCGCTGCCCGCCGCGCCGGCATTCGAGCCGAGGATGGCAAGGCTTCATATAGCCATCCACCAGAACGAGATCCGCCGCCGCCATCCGCGGCAGGTAGAAATCAAGCTGCGGCTCCGGCGCGCCGCGCAACGCGTGGGTCATGCTGAACCCTTCCGGCGAGGATTCGACGAACTCCATCGCACCTGCCGCGAGATGCGTTCCCGCGTCGGATCCGCCCGCATCCACCAGCGACTTTTCAGACGTCTTGACCACAGACACCCGATAGCCCTGCCCGTGAAACTCCTTGATCAATCTCTCGCAAAGCGTTGTCTTCCCACTGTTCTTCGATCCGGTAATCCCGAAAACCTTCATGGCGCAAGCCGCTCCGTTGCCCGGATCAGATCCTCCGGCCTGTTGATATTCAGGAACGGATCGTAGATTTGATTCTGAAAAGAAATCCTTTCCGGAGAGACGTTATCCGTGAAAGCCGTGACTTTTCTTCCGCCGTTTTTCAGAAAATCCAAGAGATTATCCGCGAGCGAGACCGGCCAGCGGGCGAAAACCGGATGCAACCCACTGGGCGATGCGGCCTGCGCACATTCCGCGACCGCCAAGCGTTCAACAAGATCCATCGGGAAAAATGGCGTGTCCACGGCGACGCTGACAAGATGCGATGCGCCAGCCTCGCGCGCCCAAACCAGACCCGACAGAACGCCGCCAAGCGGGCCGCAATCGGGCAAGGCATCGGGCAGCACCGGCAGACCATAGCCCGCGAGCCGCGCCGGATCGCCATTCGCGCTGATCGCCACCGCCGCGCATTGCGGCGAAAGCCGGGCAATCGCCCGCGCATAAAGCGTCTCCCCGCCAAGCTTCAAAGCCCCTTTCTCAATGCAGCCAAAGCGCCGTCCAGCCCCTCCCGCGAGGATCAGGCCAAAGTCGTTTGATTTTTCAGGCTTTTCGCTCATCAGCCAACTATCACGATTTGCGCAAGAACCAGCAAGCCCTCCTTGCTCCTCCCGCCAATGCCTGCCAATATTAACGCAAAGGAGATCCAATGCTCTATTGGCCACCCAAGGACGCGACCAACGCCCCGGTTCTCACGGATCGGCATGGGCGGAGCTTTCCTTATCTGCGCCTGTCGGTCACGGATGTCTGCAATTTCAAATGCAGCTATTGCCTGCCCGATGGCTACAAGCCGACCGGGAAATCGCCGTTTTTGAGCCGGGATGAGTTGGTGCGGACGGCGAAGGCGTTTGTCGGCATGGGCACGTGGAAAATCCGCCTGACCGGCGGCGAGCCGACCGTGCGTCGGGATTTCTTCGAGATTGCGGAAGAGATCGCCGGGATCGACGGGCTGGAGACGCTGGCGCTCACCACCAATGGCTACAAACTGCCAGAGCGGGCGCAGCGGCTGCGTGATTGCGGGATCAATGCGATCAATATCTCCATCGACTCGATGAGCCGCGAAGGGTTTCGGGCCGTCACGGGCCGGGATCGGTTTGGCGATGTGATCGGCGGAATCGAGGCGGCCATTGCGGCCGGGTTCGACAGCATCAAGCTGAACGCCGTGCTCTTGAAGGGGATCAATGATCGCGAGATTGGCGAGTTGATCGGTTTCGTCCAAGACAAGCCGGTCGATATGCGTTTTATCGAGTTGATGGAGACGGGCCTCAGCGCCGACTATTTCGCAAAGCGTCACCTCTCCGCCGATGTGGTGCGGGACTTTCTGGCGGAGGGCGGCTGGTCGCCCGTGCCGCGCGCGGTAGGCGCCGGTCCGGCAGAGCGGTTCAGCCATCCCGAGAGCCAGGGCGAGGTGGGGATCATCGCGCCCTATTCCAAGGATTTCTGCAAGGGCTGCAACCGTTTGCGCGTCTCGGCGCGCGGCGATCTGCATCTTTGCCTCTTCGGCAAAACCGGCTTCCCGCTCCGCGACCTTCTCGAAGACGACGCGCAGCGCCCGCAGCTTCAGGCGCGTCTGACCAAGCTTCTGGCGCTTAAAACGGAGAGCCATTTCCTGCATGATGGCGATACGGGGATGACGCCGAATCTGGCTTATCTCGGGGGATAAATGAAAGACGCATTTGAGATCGGGGCCGCCAAAGGGGCCAGCCTGCGGATGATTGATGTGGGGCGCAAACGCCCGACGCGCCGCCGCGCTGTGGCCTGCGGATCGATCACCATGGGGGCGGAGGCATGGCGACTCCTGCGCGCGGGCCAACTGCCGAAGGGCGACGTGCTGACGCTGGCCGAAGCGGCGGGTATCATGGGGGCGAAGAATGCGCCGGATCTCATGCCGATGTGCCATCCACTCCCGCTCGATTCCGCCAGCATCGACTATGTGTTTGATGATGAGGTGCAGCGGCTCACGGTCTACGGCCAAGCCGCCGCGGTCGCCAAAACCGGGGTCGAGATGGAAGCGCTGGCCGCGACCAATGCGGCGCTGCTCACCATCTGGGATCTCACCAAGGGGATCGACCCGGCGCTGGAAATTTCCGGCGTGCGCTTGCTTGTAAAAACCGGCGGCAAAAGCGGCGTATGGGTGAATCCCGAGGGCATCCCCGATTGGCTGTCGGCGCAACTCCCTGATGATGGGTCGCTGGAGGGCCGCAGCGTTGCCCTTCTCACCGCTTCGGACCGCGCGGCGGCGGGTGAATATCTTGACGAATCCGGCGCGCTGCTCGCCAATCTCGTGGAAGATGCCGGCGGCGCAATCACTGCGCGCGAGGTCGTGGCGGACAGCCGCGACGGCCTCAAAGCCGCAATCCTCGCGCTCACCGAGAGCCAACCGGATCTGCTGATTATCTCCGGCGGCACCGGCCCCGGCCCGCGGGACAACACCCCGGAAACCCTCGCTGAAATCGCCGAGCGGATGCTGGATGGCTTTGGCGAGATGCTCCGCACCGAAAGCCAGCATCATATCGAAACCGCATGGCTCTCGCGCATGACGGCGGGGATGGTCGGGCGCACACTCGTCCTCGCCTTCCCCGGCAGCCCGAAAGCGGTCAAAGAATGTTGGGATATCGTCGCGCCCTTTATCGGCGTCACGCTGACCCGCATTGCAAAACAGGGGTTTGGCTCGAAATGATGACACTCACTCTCGCGCCTTTCGGCGCCTTTCGCGATCTGCCCGGCGGGGCGATAGAACTCGAATCCGGCGCAAATACAGACGCGCTTCGGGCCCGTCTCACCGATCATTACGGCCCGGCTCAAGAGGCACTGGTGCAGTCCGCCGCCTTCGCACTCAACGGCACGGTGATCCCCGAGGGCGGACGGATTGAGGAAGGTGGCGAGCTCGCGCTTCTGCCGCCCGTCTGCGGCGGATGAACTGTCGCTGCGTCATTCGCGAAGCCCCATTAACCCTCGACGAAGCGCTGGCCTTCACGAGCGATCCGGCCCATGGCGCGGCGGATATTTTCCTCGGCCATGTCCGCAACCATCACGGCGGCGAAGCGGTCGAGGGGATCACCTATGACGCGCATCCCGCGCTCGCCGAAAAAGCCTTCACCGAGATCGCCGAGGAAGCGCTCGCGAAATTCGGGCCTCTCAAAATCTATATCGGCCACGCCATGGGCGAACTCCCCATCGGCGGGCTTTCGGTCCTCATCGCCGTCTCCAGCGCGCACCGGGCCGAGAGTTTTGACGCCTGCCGCTATGCCATCGAAGAGATCAAACATCGCGCGCCCATCTGGAAACGCGAGCATTATCTGAGCGGGAAAAGCGCGTGGTTGCCGGGGCATTCCCTCCGATGAGCCGCCATGATCGCCAGATTGTTTTGCCCGAGATCGGCCCAGTCGGTCAGGCGAAACTGGCGGGTGCCAGCGTGCTGGTCATCGGCGCGGGCGGTCTCGGCGCACCGGCGCTGCTCTACCTCGCCGCCGCGGGCATCGGGCGGATCGGCATCGCGGACAGTGACGTGGTCTCGCTCTCCAATCTTCAGCGGCAGATCCTCTATAAAGAAGCCGATTGCGACCAGCCGAAGGCGGAGACCGCCCGCCGCCGCCTGCTGGAGATCGACGCAAACCTCACCATCGAGACCTACCCCGCCATCACCCATCACAACACCAAAGAGATCTTCGCGCGCTACGACGTGATCCTCGATGGCACGGACAATTTCGCCACGCGCTTTCTCGCCAATGACGCAGCGCTGAAGTCCGGGCGGCCCCTCGTTCAAGGCGCAGTGCTTGGCCTCACCGGCCAACTCGGTGTGTTCGGCCACGAAGACGGTCCCTGCTACCGCTGCCTCCACCCCGAGCCGCCGCAAATGCCTGTGAAGAATTGCGCCGAAGCGGGCGTGATCGGGGCGGTCTGCGGCATGACCGGGAGCATGATGGCAATGCAGGCCATTGCGCTCCTCATCGGTGCGCCTTTCGAAACCCTCTCCGGCCAACTCTGGATGACCGATCTGCGCCGTATGACTACCGACACCCTGCGCCTCGCGCCGCGCCCGGATTGCCTCTGCCGGGGCGACCGCGCGGCGATCACGCTCCCCAAAGGCGCGCCGCCGGTTGTAAGGCTCGCCACGCTCGCCCCCGGCGATGTGCTGGTCGATGTGCGCGAGGCGCTCGAATGGGCGAGCGGCTCGCTGGCCGGCGCCGTTCACGCACCCCTCTCCGAACTCGAAAACGGCACCCCGCCCCCCGAAGGGGGCCGCCTCGTCCTCTTCTGCGCCGCAGGGCCGCGCGCCCGCCGCGCCGCAGACATCCTCAAGGACCACAACGTGGCGCTGCTCGACGGCGGAACGCGCACACTTCTGCCGTAGCTATTCCTTCCGCTTGATCCGCCCAAGCGCCGCCCCTAGGCTCAATCATCGACAACCACTTTCGGACCTCTATGCAGCCGCTTCGCATCGCTCTTTTGCAAACCACGCCGCAAAGCTCGCCCGCCGCCGCGCTGGCGACGCTGGAGCAATCCGCCCGCCAAGCGGCCAAGGATGGCGCGAAACTGCTCATCACGCCCGAGATGTTCCTCACCGGCTACAATATCGGCGCGGAGAAAACCGCGGATCTCGCCGAGCCCGTGGACGGCACCCTGCTCCATGAGGTCAGCGTGATCGCCCGCAGCAGCGGCATCGCGATCCTCACCGGCTGGCCCGAAAAAGACGGCGCGATCTACAACAGCATCGCGCTCATCGGTGCGGACGGAAAACGCATCGGCACCGCCCGCAAAACCCATCTGTTCGGCGATGTCGACGCGGCGCAGTTTACCCCCGGCGACACCTTCGCCCCGCTCATCGACTTCCAAGGCTGGCGGCTCGGCCTCGCGATTTGCTATGACATCGAGTTTCCCGAAACGGCACGGCATTTCATGCTCGAAGGCGCGGATGCGATCCTCGTGCCGACCGCCAATATGTCGCCTTTCGAAATGGTGCCGACGCAGATGCTGCCGACCCGCGCTGCCGAAAATACGCTCTACATCGCCTATGCCAATTATGTCGGCAAGGAAGGCGGGTTCAGCTATTGCGGACTCTCTTGCGTTAGCGGTCCGGACGGCGTTGATTTCACGCGCGGGAACACCCGCAGCGAGCTGCTTTTCGCCACGCTCAGCCCCGATTACCTGACCAAAACCCGCGCCGCGCAGAACCAACGCCTCCAGCGCCGCCCGACCCTCTACCGCAACCTCACCGAGGAGACAGAATGACCGCACTGACCGCGTTCGGCCCCGATTTTCCCTTCGCTTATGACGATTGGCTGACCCATCCTTCGGGCATCGGGTCCGTGCCTGCCGAGAAGCATGGCACGAAAATCGCTGTCATCGGCGCGGGCGCGGCGGGCGTTATCGCGGCCTATGAATTGATGAAACTGGGCCTGCATCCGGTGGTCTTCGAATCCGGTCAATTCGGTGGCCGCCTCCGTTCGCAAGCCTTTGAGGGCACGGACATTATCGCCGAGCTTGGCGGGATGCGCTTCCCCCTCTCCTCGGCGGGATTCTACCACTATGTCAGCAAGGTCGACGGCGAGAGCCAGCCCTTCCCGAACCCGCTGACCCCCGCCGCAAGCTCTACCGTGATCGACCTTGCGGGTGAGACCTTCTACGCCGAAACGCTCGACGATCTGCCGGATCTCTTCAAAGAAGTCGCCAAAGCCTACGACTCCGCCCTCGAAGTCGGCGCGCGGTTCAGCGACCTGAAAACGGCGATCCGCAACCGCGATGCGGCCACGATCAAGGAGATCTGGAACCCTATCGTCGCCGATTGGGACGAGCGCACCTTCTACGATTTCGTCACCTCGTCCGAAGCCTTCCAGAACCTCTCCTTCCGCCACCGCGAAGTCTTCGGTCAGGTCGGTTTCGGCACCGGAGGCTGGGACTCGGACTTCCCCAACTCCATGCTTGAAATCTTGCGCGTAAACCTTTGCGAATTCGACGAAAATCAGCATTTCATCGTCGATGGCGTGGAGAGCGTCCTGCACAAACTCTGGCGGCACGCGCCCGAGACTTGCGCCCATTGGCCGAGCGGCACGACCCTCGCCAGCCTCAACAACGGCGCGACCCGTCCCGGCGTCACCGCCATCGCGCGCGCAGCCTCAGGCGATCTCACCATCACCGATCAATGGGGCCGGCGCGAGGATTTCCCCGCTGTCATTTCCACCTGCCAAACCCATCTGCTGACCACCGCCATCGACACGGATGAGGCCCTCTTCAGCCAGAAAATGTGGATGGCCCTCGACCGCACGCGCTACATGCAGTCGTCGAAAACCTTCGTCATGGTCGACCGCCCCTTCTGGAAGGATAAAGACCCCGAAACCGGGCGCGACACCATGTCGATGACCCTGACCGACCGCATGACCCGCGGCACCTATCTCTTCGACAACGGGCCGGACAAGCCGGGCGTGATCTGCCTCTCCTACGCGTGGATGACCGACGCGCTCAAAATGCTGCCTCTACCGGTCGAAAAACGCGTCTCCCTCGCCCTGTCGGCGCTTGAAAAGATCTACCCCAATGTCGATATCGCGAGCCACATCATCGGTGACCCGATTGCCGTCAGTTGGGAGAACGATCCCAATTTCCTCGGGGCGTTCAAAGGCGCGCTGCCGGGACATTATCGTTACAATACGCGCATGTACGGCCATTTCATGCAGGACGAGTTGCCCCCCGAAGAACGCGGCCTCTACATCGCGGGCGACGGCGTCAGCTTCACTCCCGCATGGGTTGAGGGCGCTGTGCAAACCGGTCTCAATGCGGTCTGGGGCGTCATGCACCAGCTTGGCGGGCAAAGCAGCGCCGAGAACCCCGGCCCCGGAGATGTCTGGAAGGACCGCGCCCCGATCCGACTGCCCGAATGACCCCGCGAAACTAATCCATATTTATTCCCGACGGAAAGAGTGTGACATTTTCACGTCACGCGCCCAAATGGCTTTGGAAAACCCGGAAAGGGTCTCGACTCCCATTCCCGAACTTTATAGTCGGGAATGGTAACTTCCTTGGTGAGACCCATGAAAACCGCGACCCAACTCTCCCTGCTGGCGGGTGCCAGCCTCTCGACTCTCGCGACATTTGCACAGGCGCAAAACACCGCAGACCTCTTCATGCTCGACGAGCTGGTCATCAACTCGACCATCGACCCGACCGCACCGATTGCGGGCTATGTCGCCGATGCATCGATCTCGGCGAACAAGACCGGCACCCCGATCCTCGAAACCCCGCAATCCGTCTCCGTCATCACCGGCGCGCAGATCGAGGACCAGGGCGCGACCACCATCGGCGACACGCTCGGCTACACCTCCGGCGTAACCGCGCAGCCATTCGGCACCGATCCGCGTTTTGACAGCCCGACCCTGCGGGGCTTCAACAGCGCTAACTCGCAATATCTCAATGGCTTGCGGATCATGCGCGATTTCGGCGCGCCCTCCTTCGAGATTTATTCGCTGGAGCGCGTCGAGGTGCTGAAAGGCCCCTCCTCCGTGCTCTACGGCGCGGGCAACCCCGGCGGGATCTTCAATCAGGTCCAGAAACGCGCGCAATATGGCGATTTCGGCGAGGTCGGCATCGGCGTTGGCGATCCGAAAGCGACCGAAGGTTTCGTCGACTGGAACCGCGGGCTCTCCGAGAATTTCGCCGCTCGCCTGACCGCCGTTGCCCGCGACACCGAGGAAGACGTCGAGGAACTGACCAATGAGCGCGGCTATGTCGGCCTCGCGACCCGCTGGCAAGTGACGCCGACAACCGAGCTGCAATTCCTCGGCTCCTACCAAACCGACACGCCGATCACCCCGGCGGGCGTGCCTTACGATCTCCTCGGCCAGATTGACGATGGCACGCTGCGCAGCTTCTATGTCGGCGATCCGGCAGATGATTTCAGCGACCGGACCAACCGCAACCTTGGTTTTGAGCTCAAGCAGGAGCTCGCCGGCGGCTGGCAACTCAATTCCAACTTCCGCTACCAGAATTTCGACTGGGAGTATCGCGGCTTCGATCTCGATCATGAAGTGCTGGATGGCGACACGATCACCCGCGGCATCATCAACCAGTTTGAGGATAGCGAAACATATAATCTCGACAGCCGCGTGACGGGCACCGTGACCACCGGCGCTGTGACCCACGACCTGATGTTCGGCGTCGATATTCGCCGTTTCGAGGATGAGAACCGCACGGAATTCGCCGATGCCGGGACGATCAGCGTGTCGAACCCGGTCTATGAGGGCGCGGACATTCAGGCCCCGTGGTATATCGGGGCCAAGGATCTCACCGTCGAGCAGATCGGCATTTACGCGCAAGACACGCTGAAAGTCGATAACTGGACCGTCGGCATGGCCCTGCGCCACGACTGGGCCGAGCAATCCGGGACCGCCTACAGCAACTATAACGGCACCTCGGATGCGGGTCAGGAAGATGAAGCCACCACGGGCCGCATCGGCGTCTCCTATCTCTTCGCCAATGGCATCGCGCCCTATATCAGCTACGCGACCTCTTTCGATCCCGAAATTGGCGTCGATGGCGATGGCAATGCGCTGGAGCCCACCGAGGGCAAGCAGATCGAGGCGGGCGTCAAGTATCAGCCCACCAATTTCGACGGCTTCTTCACCGCCTCAGTTTATAAGATCGAGCAAACCAATCTTAGCCGGTCCGTTGAGGAGGAGGTCAATGGCGACACCATCGCAGTGACGCGCCAGATTGGGGAAGCGGAGTCGATTGGCTTCGAACTCGAAGGATCTGTCAGCCTCAATGACAACTGGAACATTCGCGGCGCTTACACCTGGAACGAGACGGAGCAGAAAGAAGGCGCGAATGATGACAACTGGCTTGCCAATGCGCCGAAGCACAATGCGAGCCTTTGGGCGAACTACACCTTCTCCGATGGCACCACGCTTGAAGGTCTGACCCTAGGCGCAGGCGTGCGCTATATCGGCGAGCGTTATGGCGAGGATGCGAATATCTACAAGATGGACGATGTCACCCTCGTCGATGCGCAGCTTGCCTATGATCTGACAGACGACGCGAGCTTCTCGCTCAACGTCAGCAACGTGGCCGACGAGGAATATGTCGCGACCTGCACGGCCTTCTCCTGCTACTATGGCGATGGCCGCGCCTATCAGGCCCGCCTCAACTACAAGTGGTAACTACCGCGCCTATCGGGCGCCGGGCCGCGATGCTCGGCGCCCTTTCTGTTTGCGCCGCGCCTTTAATCGGGCGCGGCGCCGAGCCGTTGCGGCTCGCGGCGATAGACTGGGCGATGATGGAAACCGCCATCGCCCTCGGTCACATGCCCGTCGCGGCCTGCGAGTTGATCCGCTACCGCGAGGATGCCGTCGCGCCGAACATCCCTTTGAGCGTCACCGATCTCGGCCTGCGCGGCTCGCCGAATTTCGAGCTGTTGCAACTCACACGGCCAGACCTGATCCTCTCCTCCAACTACTACACCGGCATCGAGCCCCGCCTCGCCGCCATCGCGCCGGTCATGGCGCAGCCCTTTTACCTGCCGGGCGAAGCGCCGTGGCCGAAGGCCGTCGCCGCGCTTCATGCGCTGGCGGATCGGCTAGGCAATCCGGGCACGGCCACCCGCACCGAAGCGCGCGCCCGCGCCACGCTCGCGGAGCTCTCCACCCGGCTTGATCCGCTCAAAACCCGCCCGGTCTATGTGATCGAAATCGGCGATGCGCGCCATTTCCGGGCCTTCGGGGCGGACAGCATGTTCGGCAATATCCTGACCGAACTCGGCTTCGAGAACGCCTGGACCGACCTCAGCCGCTTCGCCTTCGCCGCGCCGGTGCCGCTGGAGCGGCTGGCCGAGCGCCCGGAGGCGCGGATCGTCCTCGTCTCCGGCATCCCGCCCATTGCCGCCCGCGCCCTCGAAACCTCGGTGCTTTGGACCCATCTGGAACCGGTCGCCGAAGGCCGCGCCAGCACGCTCGGCGCGGTAAACCCGTTCGGCGGCATCCCGGCGGCGCTACGTTTCGCCGAGCTTCTGGCTAGCGCGCTCACAGGTGCCGCATGACCGCCCGCCGCGCCACGATCTTCGGCCTCTGGTTCCTCCTCTGCGCCGCGCTCTGGGCTCACGCCGCCCGGCCCTTCCTCGCAAGCGGCTGGCCCGCTTTCCCTTTCAGCGCCGAAACCCTCTCCATCGACAGCCTGCTCTTCGCCTTCGGCCACCTGCCGCGCGGGTTGATGGCGCTGGTCGCGGGCGCGCTGCTCGGTCTCTCCGGCGCGCTGCTCCAAGCGGTCCTGCGCAACCCGATTGCCGACCCGACCACCCTCGGCATCTCCTCAGGCGCGCAACTCGCCCTCGTCGCGGTTCTCGTCCTCGCCCCCGAGTGGTTAAGCTGGGGCCGCTGGCCCATTGCGATGCTCGGCGCGGGCGTCTCCACCGCGCTCGTCATGGCCATCGGCAGCGCCCGACGATTCTACCCGGTCACCATGGTGATCGCCGGGATGCTCATCGGCCTCTTCGCCTCCAGCGTCGGCGCGGCGATGACCCTGTCGCAAGGACAATATCTCTTCTCGCTCGTCATCTGGAATGGCGGCTCGCTGGTCCAGACCGGCTGGGGACCGGCCCTCGCCCTCACCGCTATCCTCGCTTGCGGCGCCCTCGCCAGCGCCCTTCTCGCAAGGCCGCTCTCCGTTCTCGCCCTCGGCGAAACCGGCGCGACGTCGCTCGGTCTCAACGGCAGCCGCATCCGCCTTCTCGCCATTGCGCTGGCTGCAATCCTCGCCGCCAGCGTCTCCGCCGCTGTGGGGCTCGTCGCCTTTATCGGCCTCGCCGCACCGGCCCTTGCCCGCGCTCTCGGCGCGCGAAGCCTAAAGCAACTCCTGGCGCTCTCCCCGCTCACCGGCGCGCTGATCCTCTCGCTCTGCGACGGGCTCGTCATGCTCGCTGGCGGCGCGAGCGGCGAGATGTTCCCGACCGGCGCGATCACCGGCCTCATCGGCGGCCCGCTCCTTCTGTGGATGCTCCCGCGCCTGCGCAGCACGCCGCCGCCCGCCACGAAAGAGCGCGTGAAACGGCGCGATCGCCCCACCCCTATGCTCGCGGCCTTCGCCGTTTTCCTCTTGGTCTCAACGATCATCCTTGCCATGGTTGGCCGTGTTCCCGGTGGCTGGGATGTGCTGGACGGCGAGACGCTGCGCCTCTTTCTGCCGAACCGCCTCCCGCGCCTCGCGGGCGCGGCCGCAGCGGGCGGCTTGCTCGCTCTCGCCGGGGCGATGCTCCAGCGCCTGACCGCCAACCCGCTCGCCTCGCCCGAACTCCTCGGAGTCTCGGGCGGCGCGGCCATCGGCTATGCGGCGCTCCTCTTCCTGCTCCCCTCCCCCTCCGCGCTGATCCTCACCGGCGGCGCGGCGCTCGGCGGCACCCTCGCCATGCTCATCATCCTCGGTGTCGTCTTTCAGGACACAGTCCGCCCGCAGCGCGTCCTCCTCGCCGGGGTCGCCATTTCCGCCTTCGCCTCCGCCGTTCTCACCGTGCTGATGGCGGCCGGAACGATGAAATCCTTCGCTATCCTCGCTTGGCTCAGCGGCTCCGCCTCCGCGCTGACCGCCACCGGCGCGGCGCTTCTGCTGGCGATGCTCACTGCACTCACAATCGCCGCCCTCATCCTCGCCCGCTGGCTCACCATCCTGCCGCTCGGCCCCGCGATCAGCAAAAGCCTCGGCGTGCCGCTCTCCGCCGCATGGGCGCTCATCGTGATCATGGCCGGGCTCGCGACCGGCGCGGCCACCATCCTCGTCGGCCCGCTCAGTTTCGTCGGCCTCGTGGCCCCGCATCTCGCGCGCCATCTCGGCCTTGCCAACGCGCGCGCCCATCTCATGGGCAGCGTGCTGATCGGCGCGCTTCTCATGCTTGCCGCCGATTTTGGCGCAAGAATGGCGAGCTTCCCCTATGACCTCCCCCTTGGCCTCTTCGCCTCGCTGCTCGGCACGCCCTGGCTGATCTGGCTGCTTCTTCGGAGACCGAAATGACCCCGCTTTTCGAGATCACCTCCCTGTCCTTCGACGTGCCAGGGCGCCGCCTGCTACATGATCTGACCCTCTCGCTTCCGGCGGGTCAGGTCGTTGGCCTGCTCGGCCATAACGGCTCGGGCAAATCGACCCTGCTCAACCATCTCGCGCGGCATCTCACGCAAAGCGAAGGCCGCATCCACTTTGAAGGCCGCGACCTGCGCGACTGGCCTGCGCGCGACTTCGCCCGCCGCCTCGCCTATCTGCCGCAACATCTGCCTGCCGCCGCGGGGATGCTCGTCGAAGAACTCGTCGCGCTTGGCCGTTATCCGTGGCATGGCCCCCTTGGCCGCCCCGGCCCGGACGACCGCGCTGCCATCGACCATGCCATCACGTCCTGCGGTCTCGACCCGCTGCGTGGCCGTCAGGTGGACACGCTTTCGGGCGGCGAAGCGCAGCGCGTCTGGCTCGCCATGCTGATCGCGCAGGAAGCCGGGTGCCTGCTGCTGGACGAGCCGATCTCCGCCCTCGATATTTCGCATCAGGTGGATGTCCTCAGCCTCGTCCACAGCTTCTGCCACGAGAAAAGCCGCTCGGTGATCGTGGTGCTGCATGATCTCAACATGGCGGCGCGGTTTTGTGATCACATCGTCGCCATGCACAGCGGACGGGTTGCATTCCAGGGCGATCCGGGCGATTTCATGACCACCCAAACCCTGAGCCAGATCTATGGCGCGCCGATGGAGATCCTGACCCGCGCCGATGGTAGCCCGGTTGCCCTGCCCGCCTGACACCGGAGACAACATGCTGCGTCAATTCTTTTCGTATTATCAGCCGCATATGCGGCTTTTCTGGCTCGATTTCGGCTGCGCCGTGGCGTCCGGCCTGCTCGAACTCGCCTTCCCGCTCGCCATCACCGGCTTTATCGACTACCTGCTGCCGCGCGGCGACTGGACGTTGACCTTGCTCGCCGCCGCCGTGCTGACGATCATTTACATCATCAATGCCGGGCTGATGGCGATTGTTATCTATTGGGGCCACAAGCTTGGAATCAATATCGAAACCGAGATGCGCGCCCGCGCGTTCGCCCATCTCACCCGCCTGAGCTGGCGCTGGTATGACCGCGCCGAGACGGGCAAGCTGGTCGCCCGCGTCACCCGCGACTTGGAAGAAATCGGCGAGGTCGCCCATCACGGGCCGGAAGACCTCTTTATCGCCATCATGACCTTCATCGGGGCCTTCGCGCTGATGATGTGGATCCACCCGCAACTGGCGATCATCACGGCAACCATCGTGCCGCTGATGGTCTGGCTGATCTCGGTCTATGGCGGCAAAATGACCCGCGCCTGGCGCGAGATTTACGCCCGCGTCGGTGCGTTCAATGTCCGGCTCGAAGAGGCGCTCGGCGGCATCCGCGTCGTGCAGGCCTTCGCCAATGAGGACCACGAAAAATCCCTCTTCGCCCGCGACAACCATCGCTACCGCCAGACGAAACTCGACGCCTACCGCATCATGGCGAGCGTGACCTCGATTCACTATATGGGGATGCGCCTCGTGCAGGTGATCGTCATGGTCGCGGGCGCAGCCTTCGTGCTGGAAGGGAGCCTCACCACGGGCGGCTTCGTCGGCTTCCTGCTGCTCGTCGGCGTGTTCTTCCGCCCGCTGGAGAAAATCGCCGCCGTGGTCGAGACCTATCCGCGCGGCATCGCGGGCTTTCGCAACTATCTCGAACTCATTGGAACCGAACCGGATATTCAGGAAACGCCCGGCGCCAAACCCGCGCCCCGTCTGCGCGGCCATATCCGTTTTGAGAATGTCGAGTTTGAATATGGCGAGGGTCGCCCGGTCCTTCACGATGTGACGCTGGAGGTGAAGCCGGGCAGCACCGTGGCGCTGGTTGGGCCTTCCGGGGCGGGTAAATCCACAATCATGGCGCTGGTCCCGCGTTTCTACGAGCCAACCGCCGGGCGCATCACCATCGGCGGCGTGCCGCTCCATGACATGACTATGGAGTCGCTCCGCCGCCAGATTGGCCTCGTCAGCCAGGACGTGTTCCTCTTCGGCGGCACCTTGCGCGAAAACATCGCCTATGGGCGGCTCGATGCGGGCGAGGACGAGATCCTGCGCGCCGTCGAGAAAGCGCAACTCGGCCCGCTCGTCGAGAACCTGCCGGACGGGCTCGACACCATCGTCGGCGAACGCGGTGTCTTGCTCTCGGGGGGGCAGCGTCAGCGGGTGGCGATTGCCCGCGTGCTGCTGAAAGACCCGCCCATCCTGCTGCTCGATGAAGCGACCTCCGCCCTCGACCGTGAGACCGAGCGCGAAGTGCAAGCCGCCCTCACCGCGCTCTCGGTCGGCCGCACGACGCTGGTGATCGCGCATCGTCTCAGCACGATTGAACATGCTGACAATATCGCAGTCGTCGAGGCGGGCCGGATCACGGAACAAGGCCGCCACGCGGAGCTGATCCAGCGCGGCGCGACCTATGCGAGTTTGGCGAGCTAAAGGGCATCCACGAGTCTGCGACGATCAACCGCGTTCAATAAGACAGCAGAAAAATGGCGAGCCGAGCGCTCGCCATTTTCGTTAGTTCACCGTGACCGGGAAACCGTAAGTCGTTCTCGCGCCCGGCGGTGGCGGCGGAAAAGGTGCCGCTTGGCGGATCACATTCAGGGCCACCTGATCCACAGCGGGAATGCCCGAACTGCTGGCAACCCCAAGCGCCGCCAATTGCCCCGACGCCCCTATGGTGAACTGCACGACGACACGACCACCACCGCCACTCGGAGCCCGCGCTCGAATTCTACTCACTTTAGATTGCACAATTCCTGAGTAATTCGCCGCGGCCTGCTGTGCCGCCGCTTGGGCCTGAGCCTGAGCTTGCGCCCGTGCCGCTGCGGCTTGTGCCTCGGCTTGCGCGCGCGCCTGCGCCTCGGCAGCGGCCTGTGCGCGGGCACGTTCTTCTGCGGCCCGCTGCTCGGCGGCACGTTGCTCAGCAGCGCGGCGCTCGGCCGCACTTGGCTGCTGAGGCTCAGGCTGCGTGCGCTGCGGCTGGGGGTCCGGCTGGCGCTGCGGTTGCGGCGTCGGTTGAGGTTGCGGCTCCGGGCGGCGCGGCGGCGTGCGCGTCTCGGGACGCGCGCGCGGCACGATCGCCGGAATATCGGACTCCTCAACCACCTCCGGCTCAGCTTCCGGCTCAACCGGCTCAGGCTCTTCCTCCGGCACAGGCTCCGGCTCCACCGGTTCTTCCTCTACAGGCTCCTCAAGCGGAACCTCCTGAGGCTCAACCGGCGCAGGCTCCTGCGCGGCCTCCGGCTCCACGGGCTCTTCAGGCTCCGCTGCCTCGGGCGGCTCTTCCGCGTCCACCGCCTCGGCGTAATCCGCAAACTGCGCCCCACCTGATGGCGGCGGCGCGGAGGACGGCAAGATCGGCGCCTCCCAACTCGGGCGCAGCGCGCCGAACAGCATCAGGTGAACCAGCCCCGAGATGACCAGAAAGACGACCGTATTGCGCATCACTCTCCACTCCTTTCCGTCACCAGAACCACGGATTCCGCACCCGCCGCCTGCAATTCTCCAGAGATCCGCACCAGCTCCTGCGCAGGCAAATCGCGGTCCGGCAGCATCCGCCAGACGATATTCTCCTTGTCCTGCTGCGCGGTCACGAACCGGTCGAGCGAGACATCCTCACCCTCATAAACCAGCCGCCCATCGGGATGGACGACAAGCGTATCAGGCGGCGGCGAGCCTTCGATGTTGGCCGTTTCGATCAAGGAAATATCCCCGGCAACCGGCTTTGCCAGCGTCCCAGCAAGCAGGAAAAAGATCAGCATCAGAAAGACGATGTTGATGAGCGCAATCGTCGGCTCGCCCCGGCTGCGTTTTTTTGTGACGCGCAATCGGCTCATCGCAGCACCCTCACATTCAGCCCGTCAATCTCGCGCAGCGCGGTCAGCACCGTCACGAGCGACTGGCTGTTCACCGTCTCCGTCAGGCTGATCAGCGCCGTCTCGGACTCGCCGCGCCGCGCTGCCGCCTCATTCGCGACATCCTCCAGCGCCACCTCATTCGCGCCGATACGCGCCGTCTCACCATCAAGCCGGATAAAGAGCGGCGGCGCGGCGCGTTGCGTGGTCCCGCTGCCCTGCGCAGCCGAGACAAGCTCCACCTCGGCGAATTTCGTAAAGGTCGAGGACAGCATGAAGAACAGCAGCAGCAGGAAGATCACGTCGATCAGCGAGGTCAGCGACAGGCGCCGACGCCGCTTCTCACGCCGCTTGATCATAGCGCGCTCCCGCGGTGATCGGGTGGAACGCCGCTTCGAGGGCGGAGGCAGCCAGTTGACGCTCGCGCTCGATGCGGCTTTCGAGCCATGTCAGCACCATCGACACGGGCATCGCCACCGCAAGGCCCGCCGCCGTGGTCAACAGCGCGACCCAGATCCCGCCCGCAAGGATCGACGGGTCCACCGAACTGCCCGCCGCCTGAAGCGCGCGAAACGCTTCGATCATGCCCAAAACTGTCCCAAACAGCCCGAGCAGCGGCGCGATTTGCGAGATCAGGTCAAGCAGGCGCATGTTGTGTTCGAGCGGCGCGAGACTGTCTTCGGCCAGCGCCTCATAGCGCGGCTTGACACTTTCATCCTTGCCAAGCGCACTTTCGATCACCCGCGCAATATGGTTTTTGCTCTCGCCAAAAGCGCGATGCGCCCCGTCAACATCGCCATTGTCCCAAGCGGCCAGCCCCCGGCGGATCGAGCGATGACGCCCGACGCCCATCGAGGCAAATTGCCACAGCTTGGCCAGCACCACGGCGAGCGCGATCACCGACATGACCAGCAGAATCGCAATGACCGGCCCGCCCAGAGCCAGCGCTTCGGAAAGTTGCGCCACGGCGCCGTTAAAACTGTTCATTGCAAAGTCTCCAGATCGGATTTGTTCGTAATTTCAAGGGCGTCGCCGCAAGCGGCCGCATCTATTCCCTCGCCCTCGCACGCGCTCACGCCATTGACGAGGACGGACGCCGCCGCGTCGCAGTCGATATCACTCAGCGGGAAGGCGCTAACGCGCGGGCGATCCTGTGAGACATTTCCCAGATTGAGGGTTTTCAGGCCAAGCACGACGCCCTCTTCATCGAAAAACACCGTCTCGATGACAAGCTTGTCGAGATCCGCCTCAAGCCCGTTGCGGGTGACAAATGTCAAGCGACACGCCTCTTCACTAGGCTCAACCTTATTGAGTTCAACCGAGAGCTCCTGCGCCATCGCAGGTGCCGCGCCCCCAAGGGCCAAAGCGACTGCCAAGATCATCTTCCGCATGGGATGCCTCCATTAACCTTCGCCATTCGATGGCACAGCCACTGGGCGGGGTCAATATTCCCAATAAAATTTGTCGAGATAGTTTTTGGTGTCTGGTGAGTCTCCGCTTAGGCGAGATTGGAAGTGGAAATAGTCACCTTTAGAGAGTGTCGGGCCCGCATCCTTCATTCGCGCCTCTTCCGCTCAAAATGCAGATCAATCGCAAGGTGCGGAGAGCTCCGACGACAGAATTCCCCGCTCATCTTCTCATCCTGACTAGATTTTGTGCATCGCGATAGCGGTTGCTGAAATGTCAGGCAAAGCACCTGTAATGAGCGTGGACCCAAAGGCGAAACTCTGGTTCCCCTTCGCGCCACGCTCCTACCCATAGGACAACAGCCGAAGGAGAGCGCCATCACCGTCGCCGCCCAAATATCCACGCAGCCCCGCGCCATCGGACGCCTTCATATCGACGTGAAGGCGCGGGACGGGCGCAGCGCGCTGGCGCGGCTTGAGCAACAGGGCGCGTCGCGGTTGCTCTTCCCGCGGCGGGATCATGTCGAGGGGATCATCCTCAACACCGCCGGCGGCGTGACGGGCGGCGACCGGTTTCAATTTCGCGCCGAGGTGCAGGAAAACGCGGCGCTCACCCTCACCACGCAAGGCGCCGAGCGACTCTACAAAGCGCAGGACGGCGAGACCGGACGCATCGAAAGCGAGGTGCGCATCGGCCCTGCCGGTCGCCTCGACTGGCTGCCGCAGGAGACAATCCTCTTCCACGGCGCGAATGTGTCCCGCCGCTTCACCGCAAACCTCACCTCCGATGCGCGGTTCCTCTTCGTCGAGCCGATCATCGTTGGCCGTAGTCATATGGGCGAGACCGTCACGTCCGCCCGGTTCCGAGATGACGTGCGGCTCATCCGTGACGGCGAGGTGATCTTCCGCGACACGACCGCGCTGGATGGCAACATCGCCGCGCTCATGGACCGCCCCGCCATTGGCGGCGGTGCCCGCGCAGCGGCTCTACTTCTCTACGCCGCCCGGGACGCCGAGGCCCATCTGGAACGCCTCCGCGCGCTCTGCCCAGCGACCGGCGGCGTGTCGCTTCTGCGCGGCGGCCTGCTTGCGGCGCGCTTGCTCGCGGCAGACGGGTTCGCGCTTCGCCGCAGCCTCATCCCGATGCTGCGCCACTTCACCGATCTGCCCCGCTGCTGGAGCCTTTGAATGAACCTGACCCCGCGTGAAAAAGACAAATTGCTGATCGCCATGGCCGCGGAAGTCGCCCGCAAGCGCCTCGCGCGCGGCGTCAAACTGAACCATCCCGAAGCCATCGCCCTGATCACCGATGCGGTGGTCGAAGGCGCGCGGGATGGCCGCACGGTGGCCGACATGATGCAGGTGGGGGCGGAAATCGTCACCCGTGCGGACTGTATGACGGGTGTGCCGGAAATGATCCCCGAAATTCAGGTCGAAGCCACGTTCCCGGACGGAACCAAACTCGTCACCGTTCACAACCCCATTCGCTAAAAGGAGCCTTTCATGCGTTATCTCCCTGTTTTCCTTCTGATCGCCAGCCCCGCGCTCGCCCATACCGGCGCGCATTACAGCGGCTTTATGGCGGGCCTTATGCACCCGCTCACCGGAGCCGATCACCTGCTCGCCATCCTCGCCATCGGTCTTTGGGCCGGCCTCTCCGGCGCGCGCCGCAGCTATCCGGCGGTGTTTGTCGGAGCGATGCTGACCGGCGCGCTGCTCGCCATGAACGGCGTCGTCCTGCCGCAAATCGAGCCGATCATCTTGGCGTCCGTGATTGTCTTTGGCGCGGCGGCTGGCCTTGCGCTCCGCATCCCGCACCTCATTGCCTTCCCGGTGATCGCGGTGGCGGGTCTGGCCCATGGCGCCGCCCACGGCATGGAAGGGTTTGGCGGCAGCTTCATCGCAGGCTTCCTTGTCGCGACGGCTGGCCTTCTCGCGGCGGGCATAGCAGTCACCCATCCACGTATGGCCCGCATTGGAGGCGGCATTGCGGCACTTGGCGGCGCGGCCATCGCAGCGGGCGTGGCATGATCCCCGGCGAGCTGTTCCCCGCAGCCGGCGATATCATCCTCAACGGCAACCGGGAGGCGACCACATTGATGGTCGCCAACACCGGAGACCGCCCAATTCAGGTTGGCAGTCATTTCCACTTCGCCGAGACCAACCCGGCGTTGGACTTCGACCGCACCGCTGCCCGCGGCCAGCGCCTTGATATCGCTGCAGGCACCGCCGTGCGTTTCGAGCCCGGCCAGCGACGCGAAGTCCGCCTGATCCCGATCAGCGGCGCGCGCAAAATCTACGGTTTCAGCGGCGAGATCATGGGCAAACTATGACTTCATTCTTACCACCAGCCACGCCACTGACCGAGAATGACGACCATAAACGTAGTGTATGCGGCGGCTTGAAGCCAAAAGGCGATGCTGGACATTTGAATCCTCATTCAATCTGCATCCCCTTCACTAACCGCGGTTCTGGGCGAGTCATCAAGAACCTTCGCAATCACTTCGTAGATTACGAAGTGTTCCCAATTTTATATATTTTAAATCAATATATTAGACGTGATTGGCTGAGGTTCAACAGGTTTCTTGAAACAAAATGTGAAGGAGAACTCTGATGCCCGCCCAGATTTCCCACGGCGATTACGCCGCGATGTTCGGCCCCACCACCGGGGACCGTCTGCGCCTTGCCGACACTGACCTCATCATTCAAGTCGAGCGCGATCTCACGAATTACGGCGAGGAGGTCAAATTCGGTGGCGGCAAGGTGATCCGCGACGGAATGGGCCAGTCTCAAGCCACCCGCGCGGAAGGCGCGCTTGATACAGTCATCACCAACGCGCTGATCGTAGATTATACCGGGATTTATAAGGCCGATGTGGGTCTGAAAGACGGGCGCATCGCCGCCATTGGCAAGGCGGGCAACCCGGATACGCAGCCCGGCGTCGATATCATCATCGGTCCCGGCACGGAGATTATCGCGGGCGAAGGCAAGATCCTCACCGCGGGCGGGTTCGACAGCCATATCCATTACATTTGCCCGCAGCAGATCGAGGACGCGCTTCATTCCGGCCTCACCACCATGCTCGGCGGCGGCACCGGCCCCGCCCATGGCACGCTCGCGACCACCTGCACGCCCGGCCCTTGGCATATCGGGCGGATGCTGCAATCGGCCGATGCCTTCCCAATGAACCTCGCCTTTGCGGGCAAGGGCAACGCGTCGCTTCCCGGCGCGCTGGAGGAGCAGATCAAAGCCGGGGCCTGCGCGCTCAAACTCCATGAAGATTGGGGCACCACTCCCGCCGCCATCGACTGCTGTCTCTCCGTGGCGGACGCGATGGATGTGCAGGTAATGATCCACACGGACACGCTCAACGAATCCGGCTTTGTCGAGCACACGGTGAAGGCGATGAAGGGCCGCACGATCCACGCGTTCCACACCGAAGGCGCGGGCGGCGGTCATGCGCCGGACATCATCAAGATTTGCGGCGAGGACTATGTCCTGCCCTCCTCCACCAACCCGACGCGGCCCTTCACGGTCAACACCCTCGAAGAGCATCTCGACATGCTCATGGTTTGCCACCATCTCGATAAATCAATCCCCGAGGACATCGCTTTTGCCGAGAGTCGCATCCGCCGCGAAACCATCGCCGCCGAGGATATTCTGCACGACATGGGCGCGTTCTCAATCATCGCGTCGGACAGTCAGGCCATGGGCCGGGTTGGCGAGGTGCTGATCCGCACATGGCAAACCGCCGACAAGATGAAAAAGCAACGCGGGCGGCTATCAGAGGAAACCGGCGAGAACGACAATTTTCGCGTCCGCCGCTATATCGCGAAATACACGATCAACCCGGCGATTGCGCATGGTATTTCTCACGAAATCGGCTCCATCGAGGTCGGCAAACGCGCCGATCTGGTGCTTTGGAACCCCGCCTTTTTCGGCGTGAAGCCGGAGATGGTCCTGCTCGGCGGCTCCATCGTTATGGCGCAAATGGGCGATCCGAATGCCTCGATCCCGACGCCGCAGCCCGTCTATTCGCGCCCGATGTTTGGCGCTTTTGGACGGGCGGTTGAAAACGCGGCTGTTGTCTTTGTCTCGGAAGCCGCAGACGATGTGCGGTCGCGCCTCGGCCTCGCCAAGCAAACCGTCGCAGTGAAAAACACCCGGAAGATCACCAAACGCGATCTCAAGCTGAACGACGCGTTGCCGCATATCGAGGTCCATCCCGAAACCTACGAGGTCCGCGCCGATGGCGAGCTCTTGACCTGCCAACCTGCGGAGACCCTGCCCATGGCGCAGCGGTATTTCATGTTCTGATGCTGACGGCGAGAGACTACCACCCGCATCTGCATGGCGACGCTGACGACCGGATCGCGCTCACTTTTGAGGGCCGGTTTCTCCGTCGCCGCACGCTGGAAACGGAAAGCGGCCTTACCTTCCTGCTCGACCTGCCTCGCACCACCTCACTCGACCATGGCGGCGCGCTGGTCTTGGAGGATGGCCAGCAAATCGAAATCATTGCCGCGCCGGAGCCTCTTCTCGAAATCACCGGCGATCTGCCCCGCTTCGCTTGGCATATCGGCAACCGTCACACACCTTGTCAGGTTGAGGCAAAGCGGCTCTTGATCCAGCCCGACCATGTGATCCGCGAGATGCTGAAGCACCTCGGTGCCACCGTCACCGACATCACTGCGCCCTTCACGCCCGAAGGCGGCGCCTATGGCCACGGACGCACCCATGCCCATAGCCACTGATGCCACCCTTCTGCTCGCGCAATGGCTTTCGCCCGCCTTCCCTGTTGGCGCGTTCAGCTATTCGCACGGGCTGGAAGTAGCCATCGCGCAGGGCGATGTGGTGGACGCGGGCAGTCTTGATATCTGGCTCACCGATATCCTACGCCATGGCGGCGGCTGGATCGACGCCGTGCTGATCCGCGCCGCCATGAGCGATCCAATCGCGGCGGCGGAAGAGGCCCGCGCCCGCAGTGGCGCGAAAGAGAGGCTTTTCGAAACCGAGCAGCTCGGCGCGGCCTTTTGCGCGCAACTTCGCAATGTCTGGGGCCTTGATCTGCCGGACTGCCCCTATCCCGTCGCTTTCGGCATCGGCGTCGCAGAGCTCGACCTACCGCCGACCCAGGCAATCTCAATGTATCTCCACGCCTTTGCGGGCAACCTCATCTCCGCCGCGCAGCGCCTCATGCCGCTTGGCCAAACCGATGCGCAGGCGATGCTCAACCGCCTCGCCCAAATCTGCCAATCGCTCGCGAAAGAGAGCGAAGGCACCACCCTAGACGACATCGCAACCGCTTGTTTCGCCGGAGATATCGCCGCCATGCGGCACGAAACGCTCAGCCCAAGGATCTTCCGCACATGAGCCAAAACGGCCCTCTTCGCATCGGCATCGGCGGCCCGGTCGGCGCTGGCAAAACGACCCTGACCGCCGCCCTCGCCCGCGCCCTCAGCCCGCATCATTCCATCGCCGTGATCACCAACGACATTTACACGCGGGAGGATGCGGACGCACTTCTCCATATGCAGGTTCTGCCCGAGGACCGGATCATGGGGATCGAGACTGGCGGCTGCCCGCACACGGCGATCCGCGAGGATGCGTCGATCAACCTTGCAGGCGTGGCCGAGCTTTGCGCCCGGCACACTGATCTTGAGATCATCCTCATCGAAAGCGGCGGCGACAATCTTTCGGCGACCTTCAGCCCCGAACTCGCGGATCTGACCATTTATGTGATCGACACCGCCGCCGGGCAGGACATTCCGCGCAAGAAAGGCCCGGCGATGATGCGCTCCGATATTCTCGTCGTGAACAAGATCGACCTCGCACCGCATGTCGGTGTCTCTTTGGGCCAGCTTGAAGCGGATGTGACCGCTGCCCGTGCGGGTCGCCCCTACGTGCTGACGGTCGCAAGAGATCAGCGCGGGACAGAAGAGATTGTGGCACATATTCGCGAGATCGGCGGGCTTCGCCTTCCGGACTGAGACGGTCGAAGGTGTAATGCAGGTCGATGGCGAGCGCGAAAAACCGACCGCGCCGCCCCTTCCTCCGTCTTCCATAGCCACCAAACACTCCAGACTTTCGACCTTGCCCAAAGCCGGATCGCATCTATGATCGGTCTGCGGCGACGCTCGGCGCTTGCCCTCGGGAGAGACTGCACATGATGACCATCACCCCAAGCCGTAAGCGCACGCGATGATCCTCATCACTATCTGGCCCCTTTTCGCGTTGATCTGCCTCGGCTTTATCCTCGCACGCAGCCAATTTCCCTCCACCGCGTTCTGGCCTGCAGCGGATAAAATCAACTATTTCGTCCTCTTCCCGGCGCTGCTCGTCTCCAGCCTCGCCAATGCGCCCGTGACCGACCCAGCGGTGTTTCGCCTCGGCGGCGCGGCGATCCTCACCATCCTGATCGCCGCCGGGCTCGCGCTTCTTTTTCGCCGCGCGCGGCCCATGCCTGCCGCGCGGTTCGGCCCAATTCTGCAGGGCGTGATCCGGTTCAACACCTATCTCGGCTTCGCGGTCATCACCGCGGTTGGCGGGTCCGAAGGCGTGGCCCGCGCTGCGGTCTATCTCGCCATCGCGGTGCCGCTGGTGAATGTCCTCTCCATCATCGCGCTCACCAAGAAAACCGGCGAGCAGCAGGGGCGGCTCCTCGTCAAAACCATACTCCGCAACCCGCTCATTCTCGCCTGCCTTCTCGGCATCGCCATCGCGCTCAGCGGGATCGGCCTGCCCTTCGGTCTCGGCGCGTTTTTCGGCCTGCTCGCCCAAGGGAGCTTGCCGCTCGGCCTGCTCTGCGTCGGCGCGGCGCTGCAACCGGCGAGCCTGCGCCATGACAGCCGCGCTTTGGCCGCCAGCGGCGTGGCCCGCTTGCTCCTGATGCCCTGCCTCGCCTTTCTCGTCGGGCGGCTGTTCGGCCTCAGCGGCACCGAAGCGCTGGTCCTGATCGTTTTCTCCGCGATCCCGACCGCACCGACCTCTTACGTGCTGACCAAACAACTCAGCGGCGACGGCGCGTTCATGGCCGGGATCATCACCGCGCAGACGCTGCTCGCCGTGCTGACGCTCCCCCTGATTCTGATGGTTTTCGGCGGCTAACCCCTAGCCTACCGACACATTTTTCTGCGCCGTGCCCGCCACATAGGTCTGTGCAACGGCGCGGTCATCGCCCAGAGTTTGCAGGATAAACAGCTCCTCAGCCAGTGTCTCCGCCGCCGCCATGCGCAGCGCCATGGCCGGGGTGGCTGCGGCATCGAGCACCACCACATCCGCTGCGCTGCCAACCTCCAGCGTGCCGATCTCCGACAACTTGCCAAGCGCCTCGGCATTGCCGCGGGTGGACCAGTAATAGCTCTCAAACGGATGCAGTTTCTGCCCGTTCAGTTGCAGCACCTTGTAGCCCTCATCCATGGTGCGGAGCATCGAATAGCTGGTCCCACCGCCAATATCCGTCGCAATCGCGGTGCGCACACCAGCGCCCTCCAGCCCATCGCGATCAAAAAGACCGCTGCCGAGAAAGAGGTTCGAGGTGGGGCAGAACACGGCGACCGAGTCCGTCTCCGCAATGGCGCTGCGCTCGCGGTCGGTCAGATGAATCGCGTGGCCGAATAGGCTCTTCGGCCCGGCGAGGCCGTAGCGCTGGTAAATGTCGAAATAATCCCGCGCCTCGGGGTAAAGCTCCGCCGTGAAGGCAATCTCATCGTGATTTTCCGACAGATGCGTCTGTATCGGACAATCCGGGAATTCCTGCGCCAGCGCGCCCGCAGCCTTAAGCTGCGCAGGCGTTGAGGTGATCGCGAAACGCGGTGTGATCGCCACCTCGGCGCGGCCCTTGCCGTGCCACTTCTCGATCAGCGCTTTGGTCTCGTCATAGCCGCGCTCGGGCGTGTCGGTCAGGCCGTCCGGGGCGTTGCGATCCATCATCACCTTGCCTCCAATCACCGCCATATCGCGGCGCGCGGCTTCGGTGAAATAGGCCTCGGCGGAAACGGGATGAACCGAGCAGAACGCCACCGGCGTCGTCGTGCCGTGAGCGGTGAGCAGGTCGAAAAACGCGGTCGCCATTTCGCGGGCGTGGTCGGCATCGGCAAAGGCGAGCTCGGCTGGGAAAGTGTAGGTGTTGAGCCAGTCAAGCAGTTGCGCGCCCCAACTGCCGATCACCTGCACCTGCGGGAAATGCAGATGCGTGTCGATGAAGCCGGGGAGGATCAGATGCGGGCGGTGGTCGACGACCTCCACGCCTTCCTGCGCGATGTTAGCGTAGTCACCGCGCGCTACGATCTTGCCATCCCGGATCAGCAGCGCGCCGTCCTCGACATAGCGATGCGCGGTGGTGTCCTCGGGGCCTTCGGGTTTGCGTGTGAAGTCCAAGAGACGCCCGCGCAGGATAAACTCGGTCATGACCCTCCTCCAATCGCCGGGCTAAGGCGTAGCAAAATTTCGGTCGCGACAAAGGCGGCGATCACTTCGGGCCGCTTATCGCCATAGCCGGACGCGCCTATGGGACAGATCAGCGCGCTGTCATCCACCCCGGCCTCGCGGCACTGCCGGGCGAAAATCGCGCGTTTGGTCGCGGAGCCGATCATGCCGACATAGGGGAATCCCCGTTTCAGCGCCTCCATACCGATCAGGAAATCCAGGCCATGGTCGTGAGTGACGATGAGGATCGCGGCATCCTCGGGCGCGGTGTCGAGTTCAGCCTCCGGCAGCGGCGTCAGGCGCGTCTCGGCGCCGCCCTCATACCGCGCCATTTCCTCAGCGCGCGGGTCGATCAGGATCGGGGTCAGCGGCAGCGGCTCCAGCGTCCGCGCAACGGCCCGCCCGACATGACCCGCCCCGAAAATCAGCACCTGCGGCGAAACGGCGCGCGGCGCGTCTTCCGCCTCACTTTGCACAAGGCTGACAGTCACACGTCCGCCGCAGCATTGCCCGATCTCGGGGCCAAGGCTGCGCGTGATCTCGCGCGCGGTCTCGCCGGAAAGGAGCATGTCGCGCGCCGATTTGATCGCCTCGAATTCCAGCGCGCCGCCACCAATCGTGCCATCGATGCGGTCCGCGAAAACCAGCATCGCGGCGCCCTCCTCGCGCGGCGCGGAGCCGTCCACCTTGGCGAGCGTCACCTTGATCGCGCGCTGCGTCTCGTCAGCCATTCTGCCCGCGCATCCGCTTCACCGCCATCAACACGCGCTCCGGCGTCGCGGGCGCATCGAGTTGCGGACATATCTTGTAATCCGCCTCGGACGCCACCGCCATGGAGAGCGCTTCCAGCACCGAACTTGCCAACATAAAGGGCGGCTCGCCCACGGCTTTCGAGCGCCGGATCGTCGGCTTGGGGTTCTCCGACCAATCCGCCAGCGCGATGTTCATCACGCGCGGTCGATCCGAGGCGAGCGGGATTTTATAGGTCGAGGGCGCATGTGTCTTAAGCTGCCCCTTGTCGTCCCAGACCAACTCCTCGGTCGTCAGCCAGCCCATCCCCTGAATGAACCCGCCTTCGATCTGCCCGATATCGACGGCAGGGTTCAGCGAGCGGCCGCAATCATGGAGAATGTCCACTCGGTCCACATGATATTCGCCGGTCAGCGTGTCGATGGAGACCTCGCTCACCGCCGCGCCATAAGCGAAATAATAGAAGGGGTTGCCCTTCCCAGTGCTGCGATCCCAGTGAATGTCCGGCGTTTTATAGAAACCGGTTGCCGAGAGGTGGATGCGCGCGAGATAGGCCGCTTCGATCACCTCCTCAAAGGGCAGAAGCTGGTTGCCGACACGCACATGGTTCGGCTCAAACGCGATCTGGTCTTTCGGCACACCCCAGTGATCGGCGGCGAAGTCCTCCAGCCGCCCGCGCAGGGTGAGCGCCGCGTCCTGCGCCGCCATGCCGTTGAGATCGGAGCCCGAGGACGCCGCCGTCGCCGAGGTGTTCGGCACCTTGCCCGTGGTCGTTGCCGTGATGCGGACGTGGTTCAGGTCCACCTGAAAACAGTCCGCCACGACCTGCGCGACCTTGGTGTTGAGGCCCTGCCCCATCTCGGTCCCGCCATGGTTCAAATGGATCGAGCCATCGCGATAAATATGGATGAGCGCGCCCGCCTGATTGTACCAGGTCGCCGTGAAGGAGATGCCGAATTTCACCGGCGTCAGCGCGATCCCTTTGCGGATCACGCCGCGCTTGTCGTTATGCGCAAACACCGCCTTGCGCCGCGCCTGATAGTCGGAACTCTCCTCAAGCTGATCGACGATCCGGCCAATGATATTGTCCCGCACCGTCTGGTGATAGGGCGTCACATCGCCGTGCTGCCCGTAGAAATTGGCACGACGTATCTCCAGCGGGTCTTTGCCAAGTTTATAGCCGATTTCCTCGCAAATCCGCTCGGCCATAAGCAAGCCCTGAGGCCCGCCAAAGCCGCGAAACGCCGTGTTCGACACCGTGTTCGTTTTCATCGGGCGGGATTGCAGATGCACCGCCGGGTAGAAATACGCATTGTCTGCATGGAAGAGCGCGCGGTCGGTCACGGGGCCGGAGAGGTCCGCCGAGAAGCCGCAGCGCGCGGCAAGCTCGCCCTCCACCGCAAGGATGCGGCCCGTCTCGTTATAGCCGACGGTGTAGCGGTTGAGGAAATCATGGCGCTTGCCAGTGGCGGTCATATCGTCGTCGCGGTCGGGCCGGATCTTCACCGGAACACCATGCTTTTTCGCCGCGACGGCCGCCAGCGCCGCGAACAGGTTCGGCTGCGTTTCCTTGCCGCCAAAGCCGCCGCCCATCCGGCGCACTTCGATGGTCACGGCCCCGGTCGGCACGCCGAGAACATGGGCCACCATATGCTGCACTTCGGACGGGTGCTGGGTGGAGGAATAAACCTTCACCTCGTCATCCTCGCCCGGAATGGCGAAGGCGATATGGCCTTCGAGGTAGAAATGATCCTGCCCGCCGACACGCATTTCGCCGCTGAGCTGATGCGGTGCGTCCGCCAAGGCGGGCGCCACATCGCCGCGCTGAAGCGTGAGCGGCTCCGTTACATGCGGGCCGTCCTGCGCCAGCGCGTCGCCGACATCGGTGACATGGGGCAGCGGCTCATACTCGACCTTCGCCAGCTTCGCCGCCCGCCGTGCCGCATCGCGGCTTGTCGCAAGGACGCAGAAGATCGGTTGCCCCCAGAATTCGACCATGCCTTCGGCGAGAACCGGATCGTCATGTTTGCCGGTTGGCGAGACATCATTATGCCCCGGCATGTCCGCTCCAAGCAGCACATCGACCACGCCCGGCGCCGCGCGCACGGCGCTCAGATCCATCGCCGCGATCTTCGCATGGGCCGCTTCAGAAAGGCCGAGGCAGGCGTGCAAGGTGCCATGCGGCTCGGGGATATCGTCGGTATATTCCGCGCCGCCGGTGACGTGTTTATGGCCGCTGTCATGGCGCTGCGGTTGGTGAACGCCCCCCTTGATCATGTTCATTCTGCTGCCTCCCGGATGAGCCGCACGTCGCTGCCCCCTTGCTCCAGCCAGAACCGCATGAGCAGATTGGCGGCAACGTCGGCGCGGTATTCGGCGCTGGCGCGGTGGTCGGAAATCGGGTCGTAATCCTTGGCGATCGCGTCCATCGCGGCGCGGACAGTATCCTCATGCCACGGCTGGCCTTTCAGCGCGGTTTCTGCGTGGCGCGCACGTTTCGGGGTCGCTGCCATACCGCCAAAAGCGATCCGCGCGGAAGTGATGGTGTCCCCCTCAACCTCCACGGTGATCGCCCCGCAGACCGACGAAATCTCCGACTCGCGCCGCTTGGAAATCTTGTAAGCGCCGCTTCGCGCGGTCTCATTCGGAAGCGGGATATGGATGGCCTCAACAAACTCGCCTTTGGCGCGGTCCTGCTTGCCATAATCGATGAAGAAATCCTCCAGCGGGATCGTCCGCCGCGCATCGCCCTTGCGCAAGGTGAGCGTTGCGCCGAGCGCGATCAGCGTCGGCGGCGTGTCGCCAATCGGCGAGCCATTGGCGATGTTCCCGCCAACCGTGCCCATATTGCGCACCTGCCAGCCCGCGATCCGCGCCCAGAACGGGCCGAGATGCGGGAAATGCTCCGCCAAAAGCGCCTGACAATCAGTGTAGCTCGCGCCCGCGCCGAGAGTCAGTTTCCCGCCTGACACCTCCATCTGGCGCAAGTCATCAAGATGCGCGATGAAGATCGCGGGAGAAATATCCTTCAGGAATTTGGTGATCCAGAGGCCGACATCGGTGGCCCCGGCGACAATGGTCGCGTCCGGATGGGCTTCGTAAACAGCCGCGAAATCATCGACGGAGGCAGGCAAAATAGCCCGGTCGCCGTCCCGCTCAACTTCCACGCGCGCGCCGTCAGCCCAGTTATGAAGCTGCGCCGACACCGCCTCCCGCTGCGACTCCAGCCGCGCCGCGACGCCGCCCTCACGTGCCGCCTCCTGCGCGGCAGCAATGATCGGGCCGTAGCCGGTGCAGCGGCAGAGATTGCCTTGAAGCGCTTCCTCGATCTGGTCGACAGACGGGTCCGGCACGTTCATCAGAAGCGCGAAAAGCGTCACCACGATGCCCGGCGTGCAGAACCCGCATTGGCTGCCATGCAGCTTGACCATCGCCTCCTGCACCGGGTTGAGCGCGCCGCCCGGCTCCGCCAGATGCTCGACCGTGACCACGTGACAGCTATCGAGCGTCGGCAGCAGGCGGATGCAGGCATTCACCGGCTCATAGACCAGCGCGCCGCCCCGAAACTGCCCGACCAGCACCGTACAGGCCCCGCAATCGCCCTCGGCGCAGCCCTCTTTCGTGCCTTTCAACCGCCGCTCGATCCGCAAGAAATCCAGCAGCGTGTCACGGCTCGCGACCTCGCGCAGCGTGATTGGCTGGTCATTGAGAAGCAGGCGCATCTCGCGCCGCGTCTGCACATCGCTCATCACAATCTCCCTGTGGCCTTTTCGGCCTTTCTTCGCAGCTTACGCCCGCAAAGGCGCGACTGTAAGGGGCAAAACCGCAGGGAAGCTTTTCAAAAATTCTTTGAAAGTATTCCAGAAAAAGCGCACACAAACTAGTGTCATAAGACACTGACAGCGGGGAACAATAAAAATGTTGGAAAAATTCTTTAAACTGGAGGCGCACGGCACCACGCCGCGCACCGAGATCATCGCGGGGGTCACGACCTTCCTGACGATGGCCTATATCATCTTCGTCAACCCGGACATCCTGTCCACCACCGGTATGGATCGCGACGCGGTCTTTGTCGCAACCTGCCTGGCCGCTGCGCTCGGCTCGCTCATCATGGGTCTGCTCGCGAACTGGCCGATCGGGATGGCCCCCGGCATGGGCCTGAACGCCTTCTTTGCCTTCACCGTGGTTGGCGCCATGGGGTTCACATGGCAGCAGGCGCTCGGCGCGGTGTTTATCTCTGGTGTGATCTTCTTGCTGCTGACCGTCACGGGTGTCCGCCGCTGGTTGATCGCCGGGATTCCGTCCTCCATGCGCTATGCCATTGCCGCCGGTATCGGCCTCTTTCTGGCGCTCATCGCGCTGACCAGCGCCGGGATCGTTGTGGACAATCCGGCCACCTATCTGGCGCTTGGCGACATGACGGCCACCGGTCCGCTTCTCGCGATCCTTGGCTTTTTCATCATCGCGGCACTCGCGGCGATGCGGGTGACTGGCGCGATCCTCATCGGCATCCTGATCATCACCGCCATGTCGATCATCATAGGCGCAAGCGAGTTTGGCGGGATCCTCTCCATGCCGCCCTCCATGGCACCGACCTTCTTGCAACTCGACATCATGGGCGCGCTCAGTGCCGGGATCTTTCAGGTTGTGCTGGTCTTCGTGCTCGTCGAAGTCTTCGACGCGACCGGCACGCTGATCGGGGTTGCGAGCCGCGCCGGTCTTCTCGAAGGCGACAAGCCCGAGGACAATCCGCGCCTTGGTCGCGCCCTTCTGGCGGACAGCTCTGCGATCCTCGCAGGCTCCGCGCTAGGCACCTCCTCGACCACGGCTTATGTCGAAAGCGCCTCGGGCGTGCAGGCGGGCGGGCGTACGGGCCTGACCGCCGTCGTCGTCGCGGTCCTGTTCCTGCTGGCGCTCTTCTTCGCGCCGCTCGCAGGCTCGGTCCCGGCGGTCGCCACTGCTCCGGCACTGCTCTACGTCGCCTGTCTGATGATGCGCGAGCTGGTCAACGTCTCTTGGGACGATGTGACCGAAGCCACGCCCGCCGCGATCACGGCGCTGATGATGCCCTTCACCTATTCTATCGCGAATGGTCTGGCTTGCGGCTTCATCTCCTATGCGGTGATCAAGGCGCTCAGCGGTCAGGCGCGGGATGTGCATCCGGCGACATGGCTGGTGGCGGCGCTCTTCGTCATCCGCTTCGCCTTCTTCGGCGGCGAATAAACCAAAAAAGGGGCGCCTTCGAGGGCGCCCCTTTTCCCATCGGCCAGGCCGATTATTTCTCTTATTTCTTGCCCGACATGCCGCCCGACACCTCTTCGGTCGCCTCAGCAGGCAACTCATCCGGCAAGAGTAGGTTCAGGAAAATCGCGATGAAGGCTGCGGGCAGCAGGCCCGAGGTCATCAGCACCGCCGCCGTTTTCGGCAGATGCTGGACCGCGCCCGGCTCAAGCTGAAGCCCCAGCCCGACCGAAATCGCGATCCCGAAGATCACCATGTTCCGGCGGTTCCACTCCACATCGGCGAGCATGGAGACGCCCGAGGCGACCACCATGCCGAACATCACGATCACGCCGCCGCCCAGCACTTCGATGGGCATGGTCGAGATCGCCGCGCCGACCTTGGGCAGAAAGCCGCAGAGGATCAGGAAGACCGCGCCGATGGTCACAACCCAGCGGCTCATCACGCCGGTGATCGCGATCAGGCCGACATTCTGCGAGAAGGACGTGTTCGGAAGCGTGCCGAAGAACCCGGCCACAGCGCTGCCAAGACCGTCCGCCCAAGTGGCACCAGTGATTTCCTTATCCGTTGCTTCACGCTGTGCGCCCCCTTTACAGATCGCAGTCACATCGCCGACTGTCTCCACGGCGGAGACAAAGGCCAGCAGGCACATGCCGATGATCGCCGCCGGATCGATGCGGAACCCGAAAGGCAGCAGTTGCGGCGGCGCGACGACAGCGGCGTTGCCAACCGCGGAGAAATCCACCATGCCGAGGAAGAACGCGTAGATATAGCCCGCGATCAGGCCGATCAGGACCGCCGCGACGGACAGCATCCCCTTGGCGAAAAACTTCAGGCCAAGCGTGGTGAAGAGAACCACCAGCGCCACGGACCAGCTTTTCAGACTGCCATATTCGGGCGTCCCGATTTTCGGCACACCGCCCGCGGCATATTGGATGCCGACTTTGACGAGCGCGAGGCCGATCAGCGTCACGATCAGCCCGGTGACGAGCGGCGGGAGCGCAAAGCGGATTTTGCCGATCTGCGTGGCGAGGAAGGCGTGGAAGACCCCGCCAATGACGACCGCCGCCATCAGCCCGCCCATGGCCTCAGTGCCGCCGCCAGCGACGACCGGCACCATCACCGGGAGGAAGGCAAAGCTGGTGCCCTGCACGATCGGCAGACGCGCCCCGACCGGGCCGAACCCGATGGTCTGAAACAGCGTCGCGATCCCGGCAAAGAGCATTGACGCCTGGATCATGTAAATCAGCAGCGGGAAATCCGGGGAGCCCGAGCCGAAGCCAAAACCCGCCGCACCGGCGACGATAATGGCAGGGGTCACGTTGGAGACAAACATCGCCAGCACATGCTGGATGCCAAGCGGTACCGCCTTTGCCAGCGGCGGCATGTAGTCGGGATCTCGTAGCTGTTCGGGGGTTCCTATCGCGCTATCTGCGGCCATACTTCTTACTCTCCGTGTTGATTTGGAAGGGAAATCTGCCAAGGCGTTTCCATATTATATTCTTCCAGATTATTGCCGGGGCCGTCCCGGTCTATGACGAGGAAATCCGCCTCCTCATAGAGCGTCGTCAGAACCGCGTGCCACAGGCCGCGCGGGTAATTAAGGCCGATGCCGGGTGGCACCAGAAAGGGATGCGGCGTGCCGGGTTTGCCGCCGTCGTCATGCGCCACCACCGCGAGCCATGGATGCGGGCCGAGCGGCACGAAACACTGGCTGCCGAGCGGGTGGCGCTCCATCAGATCGAGCATGAGCGGCACCGTGTAAGGCCGCCCGTGGAAAATATTGATGACCGCCGTGCCTTCGCCGCTCAGTTCGACCGAGGCGAGCGCATGATGCCGGTCGCACATGCCGCGATTGATGACCTTTGAGGGCGCATCACGGCGCTGAATGATCTCGCCAAATGGCGCGAAGCCCTCCGCGGTGAGGGGCTGGGCGACGAGGTGGCGAGACCGATCCATCAGCGCATCGTCCCCTGAAGCTGTCCGCTGATCGAGCCATCAAGCGGCGCGTGGCGGTTCACGTCTTTATAGAGCAGGTAGCGGAACGTCCCAGGTCCGCCCGCATAGCAGGCTTGCGGGCAGAAGGCGCGGAGCCACATAAAATCGCCCGGCCCGACCTCAACCCAGTCGCGATTGAGCCGATACACCGCCTTGCCCTGAAGCACGAAAAGCCCGTGTTCCATCACATGCGTCTCAGCAAAGGGGATCGAGCCGCCGGGTTTGAAGGTCACGATGGTCACATGCATGTCGTGGCGCAGATCGTCGGGATCGACAAAGCGCGTCGTCGCCCAAGCCCCTTCGGTCTCAGGCATCTCGGCGGGCGGAATGTCCTGCTCATGGACGGTGAAAAACTCCGGCTTGCCCTGCCCTGCACAGCTTTTGTAACGCTTGCGGATCCAGTGAAACACCGCCTTGCCCTCGCCCTCATTGCGCACGGCCCAGTCGGAGCCGGACGGCACATAGGCAAATCCGCCCTGCCGCAGGGTCGCGGTCTCCTCGCCGCAGCGCAGCGTGATTTCCCCCGCCGTGACGAACAGCGCCGCCTGCGCATCCTCGTCACTTTCCGGCAGATCGGACCCGCCGCCGGGCGAGAGTTCCACCACATATTGCGAGAAGGTTTCCGCAAATCCTGTGAGAGGGCGGGCCAGTACCCACATGCGCATCCCCTCCCAGTTCGGCAGGTAGCTCGCGACAATATCGCGCATCACAGAGGCCGGGATCACCGCATAGGCATTGGTAAACACCGCCGTGTCCGTGGTCAGCTGGTCCTGCCCCGGCAGACCGCAGAGCGGGCCACCAAAGGGTATGGGAGGAGTCGTCATGGCAGGATCTCCTTCAGGCGCAACTCAGCGATCCGCTCGACCTGCTTCGCCGCCGTCTCGAATTCGGTTTCCGTACCGTTTTCAACGCGCTCTTCGAAGTTCTTCAAAATACTTGCCTTGTCGTGATCCCGCACCGCGATAATGAAAGGGAAGCCGTGCTTCGCCGTGTAGGCATCGTTGAGTTCGGTAAACCGCGTGCGCTCCTCATCGGTGAGCGCATCCAGACCCGCGCTCGCCTGCTCCGCTGTCGACTCCGCCGTGAGGCGCTTGGCCGCCGCCAGTTTGCCCGCCAGATCGGGGTGCGCCGTGAGCACACCAAGCCGCTCCTCTCGACTCGCCGCGCGAAACTGCCGGGTCAGCGCCGAGGCCATGCCGACCGCCGTGTCATGGGCGGGACCAAGCTCGCCGTCATAGGCACGTTCGGCGAGGAAGGCGGAATGTTCATAAATGCCGCCGAATGTCTCGACAAAGGCGTCACGTTCCATCTCGGACGGCCGGGTGCGGCTCTGCGGCGGGTGATGCTCATGCCAATGCCGCGCGATATCGATCCGGCGGGGGAACCAGACATCGTCGTGACCGCGCGCATATTCGATGAATTTCTGGACCGCCAACGCACGGCCCGGACGGCCAGCGAGACGGCAATGGAGGCCAATCGACATCATCTTCGGCTGGCCCGCCTCACCTTCCGCATAAAGCATATCGAAGGCATCGCGCAGATAGGCGAAGAACTGCTCTCCGGAGTTGAACCCCTGAGCCGTGGCGAACCGCATGTCATTGGCGTCGAGCGTATAGGGGATGACCAGTTGCTCCCCGCGCCAATAGGGCAGATCGTCATCATAAGTGTCGGAAATATAGAGGAACCCGCCCTCCTCGCTTGCGAGCGACACCGTATTCATCGACGCCCGCCCGAGATAGAAGCCCAGCGGGCGCGCCCCGGTCACTTCAGTATGAAGCCGGATCGCCTCATCAAGATGCGCCTTCTCCTGATCGCGCGGCACGTCCTTATATTCGATCCATTTCAGGCCGTGGCTCGCGATCTCCCAATCCGCAGCCTTCATCGCCGCGACCTGCGCAGGCGAGCGGGCGAGCGCGGTGGCCACGCCGTAGACGGTCGGCTTTACATCCGAGCCGGTGAAGATCCGGTGCAGGCGCCAGAACCCGGCCCGCGCGCCATAGTCGTAGATCGACTCCATGTTCCAATGCCGCTGTCCGGGCCACGCCTGCGCGCCGACGATTTCGGACAAAAACGCCTCGGACGCCTGATCCCCATGCTCAATGCTATTTTCGCCGCCTTCCTCGTAATTGACGACGAATTGCACCGCGATTTTCGCACCGCCGGGCCAGTTCGGGTTGGGCGGTGTGGCCCCATATCCATGCATATCGCGGCTATATCGCATCGGTCCTCCTTTGAGTTTCCCCTCAGACTAGGCGTTCTGATCGCGCGGGACATTCAAGAAATTTTTGAAAGACTGTTTCTTTATTTACGCTGTATTCGCGCGCGAGCCCGCTCTAGGGTCGGCGGAAAAGGGAGACGACCATGGCCGATAGCGGCAGACTGAGCACCCATGTTCTCGACACAGCCAAGGGCAAACCGGCCGCCGGGCTGCGCATCACGCTTTACCGCCTCGACGGCGAGACACGCGAGACGGTGAAAGAGGTGGAAACCAACAGCGATGGCCGCACGGACGCGCCGCTTCTGGCCGGCGATGAGTTGACCGAAGGGGTCTACGAGCTGGAATTTCACGCCGGGTCCTACCTGCGCGCGGGCGATGTGACCGGCGGGACGCTCTTTCTCGATGTGATCCCAATCCGGTTTGGCGTCGGCGATGCGGGCGCGCATTATCATGTGCCGCTGCTGCTCTCGCCCTACGGCTATTCCACCTATCGCGGCAGCTAAGCGTCCTCGCGGGCGGTGGCGTCCTCGATGGCATCCAGTTCCCGCCGCGCGGCGGACAGCATGAATTCGATGTAAATCCGCACCTTGGGATCAATCAGCTTCCGGTGCGGATAGAGGATGGCGAGCGGCGACGGGTCCGGCAGAGCGTCCGGCAGGATTTCCACCAGATCACCGCTGGCGAGGTAGGGCGCGACCTCATAGCGCGCGCGGTTGATGATGCCGTGACCCGCCAGCGCCCATTGAATCAGCACATCGCTGTCATCGGCGCTGAACGGGCCGCTCAGGCGATAATTCTTCGTCTCGCCATTGTCGCGGAGCGCCCAAACCTGTTCCGTCGTCCCCGCGAAACGGAGTAGCAGACAGTCATGATCCGCCAGATCCGCCGGGCTTTGCGGCGTGTCGCGCGCCTCCAGATAGCTTGGCGCGGCGCAGATGGTGCGGCTCACCTGACGGATCACACGGCGCTTCAGGGTAGAGCTGGATAGCTCGCCAAACTGAAAGGCCAGATCCACACCTTCGTCAAACAAATCAACGATATGGTCGGAAAGCCTCAAGCGGATTTCGACCTCGGGATAGATCTTGTTGAAGGCCGGAATGACCGGCGCCACGATCCGCCGCCCTAGCCCCAACGGCGCGGCGACATGGATGGATCCTTTGAGCCCGGTCGAATGTTCCGCCAGCGCCGCCTCAGCCTCCTCTACTGTGTCGATGATCCGGCCCGCATGGGCGTAAAAGAGCCGCCCCATCTCCGTCGGCACCACTTTCCGCGTCGTCCGGTTAAAGAGCCGCACCCCAAGCCGTTTCTCCAATTCCTGTATCCGCGCCGACGCCACCGCCGCCGACACGCGCTGATCCCGGCCCGCCGCGGAGATGCTCCCCAGCTCCACCGTGCGCAGGAAAATACGGAGATTATCGAGATAGGGCATAGGGTTTACGTCCGATTATCAAGAATTTTTTGATAGCAAACCTTGAATCGCTGGCTTTTGCAATCTCCCGCGATTTGGCACTCTTTGGCGCGAGGAGAATTTATGAACGAATACGCTGTTATTTGGGACTGGGCGATGGCGGCCGCGCGGTGGCTTCACATCGTCACCGCAATCGCTTGGATTGGCTCATCTTTTTACTTCATTGCGCTGGATTTGGGGCTGCGCAAAGCTGCGAATTTGCCGAAAGGCGCGGCGGGTGAGGAATGGCAGGTCCATGGCGGGGGCTTTTACCACATCCAGAAATATCTGGTCGCGCCCGAGGCCATGCCCGAGCATTTGACGTGGTTCAAATGGGAAAGCTACGCGACTTGGCTCTCCGGCGCGATGCTGATGGCCCTGCTCTATTACGGCGGCGCGGACCTCTTTTTGATGAACCGCGAGGCGTGGGATGTGCCGAGCTCCGTCGCGATCCTCATTTCGATCGTCTCGATTGCCTTCGCATGGGCGCTTTACGAGATCCTCTGCAAGTCGAAATTCGGTGAGGACAACACCAAACTGATGCTCGCGCTTTACGGCATTCTCGTCGTGATTGCATGGATTTACTGCCAGATCTTCACAGGCCGCGCGGCCTTCCTGCACCTCGGCGCGCTCACCGCGACGATCATGTCCGGCAATGTGTTCTTCACCATCATCCCGAACCAGAAAATCGTGGTGGCGGACCTCAAGGCGGGCCGCACGCCGGACCCGAAATACGGCAAGATCGCCAAGCAGCGCTCGACCCATAACAACTATCTGACTCTGCCCGTGATCTTCATGATGCTGTCGAACCACTACCCGATGGCGTTTGCGACCGAGTTCAACTGGATCATCGCGTCGCTCATTTTCCTGATGGGCGTGACGATCCGCCATTTCTTCAACACCATGCATTCGCGCAAAGGCTATGTCTGGTGGACTTGGGTTGCGACGGTCGGGCTCTTTTTTCTCGTCATCATGTTCTCGCTTTGGGGCAGCAAGGTCCCGGACAGCGAGACCGAGGTCAGCGAGCTTCCGGCCCGCGTTCAGCAATTCGCTAGCAACGCGCATTTTGACGGGGCGAAGCAGGTCATCAACACCCGCTGCGTCATGTGCCACAACGCCGATCCGAGCTATCCCGGTGTGCGCTGGACGCCGAAGGATGTGGATCTGAGCAATGATGCGGGCATCCTGACCCATGCCCGCGCCGTCTATCTTCAATCCGGGCGCAGCCATGCCATGCCGCCCGGCAATGTCACCATGATGGAAGATCGGGAACGCGCCCTGATCACGGCATGGTTTGAAAGCGCAGTCAGTGAGGGGAGCGTCGAATGAGTTACGAAACGAAAGCAGGGATTCAGGTCGAAAGCGGGCTGGCCAAGTTTATCCAAGCGGACGCCCTCCCCGGCACCGGGATCGAGGCGGATGCGTTTTGGTCCGGCCTTGCGGATATTCTCGGCCGCATGACACCGAAGAACGCGGCGCTGCTGAAAAAACGTGAGGATTTGCAGGCGCAGATCGACCAGTGGCATCGCGAGAATGAGATGGATGCTGGGGCTTATCGCGCATTCTTGGAGGAGATCGGCTATCTGCTCCCTGAGGGTGAGGACTTCCAGATCGGCACGCAGAATGTCGACCCCGAGATTGCCGAAGTGGCCGGGCCGCAGCTTGTTGTTCCCATCATGAATGCCCGCTACGCGCTCAACGCCGCCAACGCCCGCTGGGGAAGCCTCTACGATGCGCTTTACGGCACAGACGCGCTTGGCGATTTGCCGAGCGGTAAGGGATACGATCCCGAACGCGGCGCCCGTGCGATTGCTTGGGGCCGCGATTTTCTCGACGCGCATTTCCCGCTGGATGGGGCGAGTTGGTCCGACGCGACCAAACTCAGAGCTGATGCAAGCGGCCTGAGCGTCACCACCGACAATGGCGATGCGACCCTGAAAGACCCGGCGCAATATCTCGGCTTTGCGACCGAGGCATCGCCGCTTCAGGTGATCCTTGTCCATAACGGCCTGCGGATCGAAATCCTCGTCGATCCAGAGAGCCAGATTGGCAAGGATGACAAGGCCGGGATTTCCGACATCTGGCTCGAATCCGCCCTCACCGCGATCATGGATTGCGAGGATTCGGTGGCCGCCGTCGACGGGCCGGACAAGACGCTGGCTTACCGCAACTGGCTCGGCCTGATGAAGGGCGATCTGACCGAAGAGGTCAGCAAAGGCGGCGAGACGATCACCCGCAAGCTGAACCCGGATTTCGCCTATGAAGGCCCGAACGGTCCCTTCTCGATCAAGGGCCGCGCGCTGATGCTGGTGCGCAATGTTGGCCATCTGATGACCACGCCCGCCGTGCTGAACGCGGATGGGTCCGAGGCGTATGAGGGTCTGCTCGACGCGGTGATCACCGTGATGATCGCGCTGCACGACCTGAAGAAAACCGAAGGGCCGCGCAACTCCGTCAAAGGCTCCGTCTATGTGGTGAAGCCGAAGATGCACGGGCCGGAAGAGGTTGCCTTTGCCGATGAGGTGTTCACGGCGGTGGAAGATCTGCTCGGCCTCGCGCCGAACACCGTGAAAATCGGCATCATGGATGAGGAGCGCCGCACGACGCTCAACCTCAAGGAATGCATCCGCGCCGCGAAGGACCGCGTGGCCTTCATCAACACCGGTTTCCTAGACCGCACGGGCGACGAGATCCACACCTCCATGCAGGCCGGTCCGATGATCCGCAAAGGCGCGATGAAGGGCGAGGCCTGGATTTCCGCCTATGAGGACAACAATGTCGATATCGGTCTCGCGGCCGGCTTCCGGGGCAAGGCGCAGATCGGCAAAGGCATGTGGGCGATGCCCGACCGTATGGCGGAGATGCTGGAGCAGAAAATCGGCCACCCGAAATCTGGCGCGAATTGTGCGTGGGTGCCTAGCCCGACCGCCGCGACCTTGCACGCGACCCATTACCACAAGGTCGATGTGGCCGCGCGGCAGGAAGAGATCGCCAAGGGCGGCAAGCGGGCGGATAAGGCGGACATCCTGACGGTCCCGCTCGCCAAGGGGCAGAACTGGACGCCCGACGACATTCGCGACGAGATCCGCAACAATGCGCAAGGGATCCTCGGCTATGTGGTCCGCTGGGTGGATCAGGGCGTCGGCTGTTCCAAAGTGCCTGATATCAATGATGTGGGCCTCATGGAGGACCGCGCGACCTGCCGGATTTCCTCGCAGCACATGGCCAACTGGCTGGAGCATGGCGTGATTTCCGAGGACGACGTGCGTGCCGTCATGCAGGAAATGGCCGAGGTGGTGGACCGCCAGAACGCCGATGATCCGAGCTATGAGCCGATGGCCCCCGGCTTCAACGGTCCGGCCTATCAGGCGGCGCTGGATCTGGTGTTGAGAGGCGCGGAGCAGCCGTCTGGCTATACCGAACCACTGCTCCACGCTGCGCGCCTCGACAAGAAGGCGGGCTAAACGACCACGCTAGCCCTTCCCAAACGCGCCCCCGGTTCCCGCCGGGGGCGTTTTTCATTTGCCGCGCATATCCGCGACCAGCCGATGCTCGATGTCCAGCGGGAAGGCGCGGCTCGCGCCCTCATCCCCGGTCGCATCGAAAATCAATGCCTTGAGGCGCGGCAGATAGCTGCGGAGCGGGCGCGGCGCGTCGCTTGGCGCCTCCGCATGATAGCGCCGCATCGTCTCGATATAATCCTCAATCGCCTGCATCAGCGCCGCATCCGCCCGCGCTTTACGCAGGATCTCGTCCATCTCGCGGCGCGTGATCAGCACATGTTTGCCCTCAGCCCCGATCCAGGCCTGAAGAACCACGTCATTGTCTTTACTCATCTTGGTGTCAGAAACTCGTTAAACAGAAATTTTTGGTTAAACGCCGGCCCGCAGCAGAGGGAAAAACACCGGCCCCGACCGAGATCGGGACCGGTGCGTCCTGCCTTGAACAGACCGCGCTTCGGAGGCTTGGGGGGTTACTCGCGCATGGCGTGCTGAATCTGGTCGACCATCGGCTTGACCAGATAGGACAGGATCGTGCGCGGCGTGGTTTCGATGAAAACTTCCACCGGCATCCCTGGCCGCAATTCTGCATGTTCGATCTGGGCAAGCGCCTCCTGATCGATGGCGAGACGGGCAAGATAATAGGTGTTGCCGGTCATCTCATCCGTGCTGGCATCGGGGGAGACGTCGAGCACCGTCGCATTCACCTGCGGCGTGGTGCGCTGGTCGAGCCCCGAGAAGCGCAGCCGTGCCGACTGCCCCTGATAGACCTGATCCACATCCTGCGGCGGCAGCTTGCTCTCGACGATCAACTGACCATCGACGGCAATCAGCGTCACGAGCGTTTCGCCCGGCGAGATCACCTGCCCTTCCGTATGCACCGCCAACTCGTGAAGCTGGCCGCCAATCGGCGCGACGATGCTCAGACGGTTCCGGCGATCCTCCGCAGCGATTTTTTCCTGCTGGAGTTGCGCGAGTTCGGCCCGCTTTTCGTCTAGAATGGTCAGTACTTCCTCGCGATAATCCTCGTCGATCTTTGCATATTCGAGATCGCGGCGCAGGATTTCTTCCTGCGTCTCGGCGCGCTGCGCATCGAGGGCGGCAATATCCGCGCCCAGATCCGTCCAGACCCGTTTAGCGGACCGGAATTCCGTATCGCGCACAAGGCCCTTCTTGGCAAGTTCCGCCTTGCTGTCCATCTCCTCAGCCGCAAGGCCAAGCGAGACTTCCACCGCCTCACGCTGCGCCTGAAGCGCGGTCAGCTTTTCCTCAAGCTGCGCCTTCTGGGCGGTGAGCTGATTGCGGCGCCCTTCGCGCGCGGCGCTGCGCGCTTTCATCAACTCGCGCTGGCCGGTCATCAGGACCTCGGCGTCGCGGGTGTCCTTGGCGGTCAGCGTCTCGGGGAAGGTGATCTCGGCCTCATTCAGCAGTTCCGCCTCCAGCCGCGCTTCCTGCGCGAGGAGCGTGTCGATCTGGCTGTTGACGATGCTCAGATTGGCGTTCACGACCGTCGGGTCGAGGCGGAAGAGCGGTTGCCCGGCCTCCACCGACTGGCCTTCCTGCACGAGGATTTCCTTCACCGTGCCGCCATCGAGATGCTGCACATTCTTGGGCCGTCCCTCGACGATGAGCTTGCCCATACCGACAACCGCGCCGCTGATTTCCGCAAGCGCCGCGACACTGCCCGCGCCGCCGAAGAGGATGCCGATCACCGCAAGGGCAATGACGATTTGTTTGCGGAGCGAGCGTCCGATGCTCTGGTCGATCTGATCATACCGCATTGAGTTGCCCCCTGTGTTTGGCGACGCCCTGGTTGGCCGGAACGACCTTGCGCAGGACTTCGTCGCGATCCCCGAACGCCACCTGCGTGCCGTTCTGGATCATCAGTGTTTTGTTGACCGCCGCGAGCGCGCTCGGCCGGTGTGCGATGACGATGACGATGCCGCCCCGTTCCCGCACGGCGTTCAGCGCATCGGTCAGCGCCCGCTCGCCCATCGTGTCGAGGTTGGAATTCGGCTCATCAAGCACCAGCAAAAACGGATCGCCATAAAGCGCACGGGCGAGCCCGAGACGCTGGCGCTGACCGGCGGAGAGCAGCTTGCCGCTGTCGCCGATCTGCGTCTGATAGCCTTCCGGCAGCGCCGCGATCATATGGTGAATCCCGGCGAGATTGGCGGCTTTCAGCACCTGCTCAATATCGGGCTGAAGCGCGAAGCGGCAGATATTCTCGGCCACGGTGCCCTCAAACAGCTCCACATCCTGCGGCAGATAGCCGATGAATTTGCCGCGCTCCAGATCGCTCCACTGATCGAGGGTCGCGCCATCGAGACGGACCGATCCGGCCAGGGTCGGCCAGACGCCGACCAGCGCACGGGCAAGGCTCGATTTACCCGAACCGGACGGCCCAACGATGCCAAGCCCTTCGCCCGCTTTCAGCTCAAACGCCACATCCTGCAGGAGAAGCGCTTGCTCGCCCGGTGCGGCAGTCGCGAGACCATCCACCCGAAGCATCGCTTGCGGAACCGGCAGGCCCGCGGTCTCCGCCGCGTCGCCGCTTTTGCGCAGAGTCTCATCGAGACGCGCGGTCGCCTGACGCGAAGCCACAAAGCTCGGCCAATGCGAGACGGCCTGCTCAATCGGGGCCAGCGCACGGGCCATGATGATCGACGCCGCGATCATGACGCCTGCCGTGATCTGCTGATGGATCACCAGATAGGCCCCAAGCCCCAGCATCCCGGATTGCAGCATCAGCCGCATCATCTTGATGACCGAGGAGAACATATTGCTGTGGTCGGACATTTTCTGCTGGCGCTCGTAATGCTGCTCGACCGCGCCGGAGTAGCGGGCGGAGAGGCTCGCGCCCATGCCCATGGCCGTGATGACCTCAGCATTGCGGCGCGTGGTGGACATCAGCGCCGACTGCATCCCGGAGCTTTCCGACAATTGCTTGGTCGGGTTACGCGACATCAGTTCATTGATAACGACGAGGCAGGAAATCACCACGCCGCCGATCACCGCCATGATCCCGAGCCATGGATGGAACAGGAAGATGATGAGGAAATAGAGCGGCATGAAGGGCAGATCGCAGATCGCTGCCGGGCCGGGGGAGCCCAGAAAGCGGCGGATCGCCTCCACATCGCGGTAAGGATTGATGCCACTAGCGCTGCGGCCCGCCATGATCGGCATCCGCAGATTGGCCATGAAGGCCGGGCCGGAGAGCCGCGCATAGACGCGCATGGCGATCCGGTTGAGCGCCCGGAGGCGCAGAATGTCCAGCACGCCGCTGAGCAGGTAAAGAAAAATCGCGATCCCGGCGAGGACCATCAGCGTCGGGACGCTGTTGCTTGCCAGAACCCGGTCATAGACCTGAAGCATGAAGATCGGGCCGGTCAGCATCAGCACGTTCACCACGGCGCTGATGACGAAGATCGCCATGAAGGCCCCGCGATAGAGACCGATGATCTTTTTGACCGAAGATGGTTTCGAGGACTGCACGTCACTCCCCCCTTTTGTATTCGGGGCCGCGCCGTTGCCGGCGCGGCCGTTTGTTTTACGAGATCAGATCGTGGCCGAAGAGATTGCCGAGCTGCGTTGCCGCTGCTTCGTCTTCTGCCATATCCGTATCGTCGCCAAGGGCGCTCAGATCCGCATCGACACCGTCCTCAGCATCCCACGGTAAGGCCGCAGCTACCTGGGCATTCACGGACGGCGCGAAGCGCGCGGCCATGCTGCTGTCGTCCAGCATCCGCATCTGCGGACCAATCGCCGGGGTCAGGTTGATCGAGGCCAGATCCTGCGAACCGCCCGAGAAGGCCACACGCATCACCTGAACACCCGCTTCAAGCTCAACCTGCGCCGATCCGGTTTCCGCGAAGGTGGTCCAGCCACCTGTCGGATCGACCGAGATCGCACCGCTGCTCTCGTAAGGCACACCGTCCTTGCGGAAGCTGGCCTCGATGGACCGTGCCCCGCTGCCACCGAAGGCCGACAGGAAGCTGACGTCATACACCCCGTCTTCAGCGACGTTGATGGTGTATTCCAGCCACTCGCCATCGGCGATCCAGCCGATGTGACCCTGTGCGGTTTGCTCGACATCGCTGCCAGCACGGCCGCCATTGGTGCCACCGGCAAGGCCCGGATCGTCGTTATAGGCCACGCCCTGACCGCCATCGTCGTAATCCGACGCATCGATGGTCAGCGCTTCGCCATCCACGAGAACCGGGGTGCCGCCGAACGGGGTCTGGCCAACCTCGCCGCCGCCATCGCCGCCTGCCTGGTAGATCGTCACGGCATTGAGCGGGGCGTTGTTGATATCCGCGCTCATGTCGATGCTGATCGTCCCATTCGTGACGGTGACAACAGTCTGGTAGGACACAGGCGTATCCGGCCCGACCTCGGCGAAAGGATCGAGGTTGGTGATGACCTGCTGGCCATTCACCGCCGCATCGAACTGACGCTGACCCGCCGCATTGAAATAGGTCTCCTGCGTCCAGAGCGTCACCACATAGGTGCCGTTCGGGATGTCGATGGAGGCATTCCAATTCGTGCCATCCTCATAGGTCTTGAACGCGGACCCAGCCGTCGCCCCTGCCCCATTCGGATTGTTCGGGTTGTCCGTTCCGGCGCCCGGATTGATCGCGCCCGAGAGCGTGACCCGCGGATCATCCTGACCGACAAGCGCGACACCCAGCACCGGATCGTTGGCAATAGCGCCGCCACCGAAGTTGATGCCGAGGACGAAATCGCCTGCTTCCGGCTCCGGCGTGTTGTCCGGATCGAAGAAGTTGACGGTGCCGTCATTGTCGGTGTCGAGCTGTAGCGCGTCGTTCACATCGTCGCCATTGGCGTCATCATCACCGGTCAGCTGGTAAGGCTTCACGTTTTTGATGACGAACATATGGTCGTTGTAATCGTAGTTCCCTGCGCCCGGATAATCCTGGATCGCAATGAAGGTGCCTTCGATCACATCGCCATTGGCGTCGAGTGCCTGGAAGAACCGGATCAGGTGGCCCTGATTGTCGCCAACAAGCTGCCCGAAATTCGGGTCGATCTTGTTGGCTTCCGGATCGGTCCAGGAGGCGTAGGTCGGACGGCCATCCACCGCGATGAAGAGCCCGAAGGGATCATCACCCGAAATGGTCGCGCGTGCCACGCTGCCGGTGTCACCCGTGCCCGCAACATGCCCATCCGGCAGAACCGTCTGTGCCTGCTGGTTATCCTGCGCAAACAACTCTGTCGTGTCCGAAGACTCCAGCCCGTGGACGTTGAGCCTTGCGACATTGTTGTATTGCAGGAAGGCGGCCAGCTGGATCACCTCGACATTCTGCGACGGATCGAGCGCCTCCATGTAAGGCATCAGAACCTCGTCGCCGACGGTCTCGACAACACCGCCACCCGCGAGCTCGCCTTGCGCCATATCGGTGCTGTAACCGAAGGCTTCGACGATCTGGGCCACAGTCGGCTCCGAACCATTCTCGGAGAACTCCTGCGCGATGCCCGCCAGTTGAACCACAACCTCCGGCTTGGTGATATCGTCAGAAATCACCGTCAGCGTGGAGTTCATGATCTCCGCGCCTGCCGAGGTGCCGGTATGGGTGCCGACAAACTCGATGGTCAGATCGACACTGCCGCCCGCCGGGACTTCCGTCGGGATCGTGCCGACAATCTGGAAATTCTCCGGATCGCCGAGAACGATGTCCTCGATGGTCAGCGCCGCGAAACCGTCATTGGTGAGGGTCACCGTGGCTTCATTGCGGAACTCCTGCTGGCTGTTGGCCGGGTTGTCGATATTGGTGAACACCAGACGGTCATCCGCCGCCGCATCGTCCAGACCTTCGATATCGAGCGTCTGGCCGAAGCCGACGGGCGCGATACCCTCCACGACATACATGTTGTCGTTATAGTCGTAGTTGATGCCGGTGTAGTCCATGATCACGAGATACACATTCGGGATCACGTCCCCACCCTGATCAAGCGCCTGGAACACCTTGACCGTGTGGCCCTGCTGTTCGCCCTCGACGACGACACCACCGGTCGGGTTGAGGCGCGGATCGGTCGACAGACCGGCGACCTCGATGCCAAATACGCCGTCGCCCTGCCAGCTTGCCGGGATCCGCCCATTGCCGAAGGTCTCCGTCGCGAAGGTGTTGTCGTTACCTTCATTCGGGAGCAGGCGCTGGTTGTCCGTGCCCTCATGGCTCCAGAACGTGATGTCCTGACCCTTGTTGCCCGGATTGTGGATGCCAAGCGTCGCCCCGCCCGGACCGTGGAAGGCCGAGATCTGGGTGATTTTCGCCTCGGTCACACCATCGGCGAGTTTCCAGTAAGGCGACAGGACTTCGGTCTCGTCGGTCTTGCCGAACACATCGTTGGTGCTGAGCGTGCTGTTCTCGCCGCCGCCGAGAAGCGTGAGCCCCTCGATACGGTTGCCAAAGCCAAACACTTCCCAGACCTCGTTGACATTCGGTTCCTGACCACCCTCGGGTCGTGCCTGCCAGAACCCTGCCAGATCCACATCAACGAACGGGGTGTCCGCATCGTTGGTGCTGATCCGCAAGCGGCCATCGAACACCGTGGAGGTGCCGTTGATGTTGCTTGTCGGCGGGGTATAGGCCGCACGGTCGAAGGAGACCGTCACGTCGATGAAGCTGCCTGCGGCGATGCTTGTGCCTTCCAGCGTGGCCGGCGAGGTGATCGCGAAGGGGCCGGAGATATCCACATCGTTGATCGTCAGATCCTCGGTGCCGTTGTTGGAAATCCGCACCACACCCGTGTCCTTATAGTCGCGGGTGACGCCATCCTGCACCGGATCCTCCAGATAGGAGAAGTGCAGGCGATCATCGGCATAGGTCGCATCGAGGCTCTGGATCGCGATCTCAGCATTGGCATTGCCGTTGAAGGCGGTGACATCGAGATAGTCGATCTGGCTCGCACCCGGCGCATCGGAGGTGATCCGAAGCTCATAGGTGGTTCCGGCCTGAAGATCGGCATAGACCGTCTCCTCGCCATCCTCACCCTCGCCCGGGAAGCCCGTGCTGCTGATCTCGACACCGTTGAGCTCCCAGGTCAGGCCCTGCCCGTTCGGTGCGCCGGCATTTGCCGCTGCATCAAGCAGATAGGTGCCATCCTCGGCGACGGTGAAGTAGAACACCGCCTCGCTGCCGCTGACCGTGTTGGCCGAGCCATCGTCTGCCTCCAGCTCGATCCGGCCCGCCCCGTCGATATCGGCCGGAACCGCGACGAAGGGGGTGATCGGCTCTTGGGTGACGCGCAGATAGTCCACATTCGGGCCATTCGCCGCCGGTGCCGTCACGGTGATCGTGTTGGTCCCTGCGGTGAGTGTCACCGTGGTCTGCTGCGGGCCCCAGACGGATTCCGCCTGGTTGGAGTTCGGCGTGAAGGCGAGATCGCCCGCATCCGCTCCGTTGACCGACAGGCTCATCGGACGCGCTTGTTTGCTGGTCGAGAGGGCATAGAGGATATCCAGCCCATATTCGCCATCCTCAGGCACATCGATGGTCCAGGTGATCGACTGATCGGTCGAGCCGTTGAAGTCCACGAAATTGCCCGACTGGTCGCGATCCTCGGTGACGACGACGGGCCCATCCAGCGCGGCATTTTCAGCCTCGTAGATGGTGTAGACCGTGCCATCGACCACTTCGATCCCGTCGCCCGCATCGGTGCCATTGTCCGTCGAGACAAGCACTTCAAGCTGGTCGATATTCGGACCGGTATTGGCAACCGAGCGCAGCGTGACCGCGTTCTGGCCCGACACGAGTGTCGCCGGAACCTCGACGATCTGCCAGTTCGCCCAGCTTTCATCCGAGGTGGCCGCCGTGGTCGGCGGGAAGGACGCGACCTCAACGATCGTGCCATTCACCTCAACCTGAAGCGGACGGTCGGCATTGCTGCCATTGGCGTAACGGAACTGGAGCAGCGCGCTGCCCGACTTGTCCGCCGGCACATCGAAGGTGAAGGTCATGAAGTCGGCATTGGTGCTGCCGAAGTCCGCATAACCGCCGCCTTCGCCGTCGAGATTGTCGGTGTTGCCGTCATTCCCGTACGCGCCCGGCCACAGACCGTTGATCTTGCCCGTGCCCGTTTCCGGGTTGTCCTCGGTGCGGATCTGGATCTGGCCATTCGTCGCAATCTCAACCGAGGTGCCATCAAGCGGCGTATAGTCCTCGGCCTGGATCGAAAGCAGCGGGACGAACTCTTCCGGCTCTTCGCCCGGCACGAAGGTCGTGCTGACGCTGGCCGTGTTGAGATCGTCATCGGTGACTTCGAGCGTCGCGACGGTGTTGCCCTCCAGAACGCCCAGATCAATGGTGAACTGGTTGTTGCTGTCGAGCGTGACCGTGGTTTCCGGCCCGCCATCGAAGGAGACGCGCAGCGCGGTGATGTCATCGTCCAGACCGTTGACCTGGAAGATCGCCGCCGACGGATCGCTCACATCGAAGGCCACCAGCGCGAGATCGCCGCCCTCATTGGCCGAGATATCCTGCGTCACACCGCCCGGAGCCGGGGTCAGAAGGATGAGCTGGCTCGCCCCGGTGCCGCGGTTCAGCGTCATCAAGTAAAGCTGGCCGGTTACCGGGTTTTCGATGATGTCGAGCGGATCGATATAGTCGTCGATCACTGACCCATCGGGACGGCGCAGAACGTCGTCGCCGGTGATGTTGCCCAGCTCGTCCACGGTGATGTAGCGCACATTGTCGCCCACCGAGAACTGCGCGAAGACAACCGCGCCTTTGAGGTTCGAGCCGAAGGCATTGCCGGTATATTCCGTCACACCATTAGGCGAGCGGTTGTAGCCGAGATTATAGACCCCATCGAGATCGTAATTCTCGTCCGGCTGAACGCCAACCTCATAGCCGTCGGTGTTCGGGTTGCCGTCATTGCCGCTCACCACCTCGTTCGGATCAAGGCCCGAGGTCGGGTTCCCGCCGTTCAGCACATACTCGTCGCGGAGGGTAACCGGGTGGCCGTAATAGCCGCCCTCATCCACCGTGAAGAGATAGTCATACTGCTTCGGCGAGTTGGTGATGGTCGTATCGAGGCCCGGCTGGGTCGGATCCGTCGGGGTTTTCCCGCCGGAGGCCGTGCCGTTCGTCGGGACATAGAGGTTCCCGTTCGAGTGCCAGACCAGATCGTAGGCGTTCCGCACACCGGTGGCGTAGATCTTGACCACGGCATCGTCCGCATAGGGATTATACATCCCCGGATAGGTGCCATCATCGTTGAAATCGCTGTCCGGGAAGGTCGTCGTCGGAACGTCATCATAGTCGATCGGCTCGGTCCGCACGTCAAAGCCGCCTGCCGGTGCCTCCTGCGAGATGTCGATCTCGAGGATCGCCGCGTTGAAAAGCCGCTCCGGACGGTTGCCCCAGGCGTTGTCGGGATCGCCCGCCGCCGAGTTGGAGCCTTGCGACAGATAGAGCAGATATTCTGGCTCATCCGCCTGACCGAAATCCGGATTCTTGCGGAACTCGAGGCTGTTCGTCAGGTGGTCGCCGCCGGAACGCGGGAACCCGAAGGCGAAGGTTTCTGCGGTCGCGGTGTCAAAATCGCCATTGTCGCCAAGGGTGATCTTGCTGACACGGCCCGAGAATTCCGGCGTCGAGTAGGCTTTCGACTCCCGCGGGATCGGTGCGTTGTCGGTGATCCAGATCGTGTTCGGATCGTTCGGATCAAAGACCATGCCGACAATGCCGCGGCGATCCGTCCCCTCTTCGAGATAATCGAGGGAGAGCGTTTCTTGCGACGCCTTGTCGATGGAGCCATCCGCATTGACATCCCAGCGATGGATCTCGCCGGTAATGGTGCCGACATAGAGCTTGCCGTCCGGGCCGAACTCGATCGTGGTGTAACCGAACGCACCGTCTCCGAAGCCGTCAAGCTGCGTGGTGGTGTCGAAGGCAACTTCGCGGGCCACATCCTCCGGTGCTTCGCCGGTGACGAAAGTGGTCGTCAGGTCCTGCATCTGGCGCAGCGGTGCATCCGGGTCGCTGACCGCGCCGAGATCCATCACATCCTGCACCTTGAGGGTGTAGCTCGTGTTCTCCTTCAGATCTTCCAGCGGACGGATCGTCAGGGAGTCCGCACCGCCGCTGACCTGAACGTCGATCTCGACTTCAATGCCGGTCAGGGTCTCGACCAGTTTGACATTGTCGACATAGGCGACGTTCGGACCACGGTTGCCCGGAGCCTGAAGATTGACGCCCACCACCAGCGAGGAGGTCGGGTCAATATCCGTCGGCAGTTCGCCATCCGGCCCGATCTCAATCGTGGTCTGCCCGTCGAGATTGGCCGCCACAGGCGAGGTGAAGAACGAGTAATCCAGATCCGCCGAGCGATCATCATCCGGCGTCAGATCCGGGATTTGCTCGATTTCGAGATACTGGATCTCGGTGTTCTCACCGCCGATGGAGTCGATGGTCAGCTTGCCGTCGGTCACCTGAACGATGCCGGTCACCAGCGTCGAGCGGAAGCCTTCGCCGTCGGTCGAGCCGTCAATCGGGTTCGCCGGCACCCAGTCGGGCATGAAGCTCTGGCCTTCGACATTGATGACATAGTTGCTGTCAAATGCCCCGGCCGTATCACCCACAGACATGGTGATCTGATAGGTGCCATCCTCAAGCGCCATCTCCCAGGCCCGCGAGCCGTTTGCGCCTGCGCCCGGATACTCGAAATGGGCGTAGGTTTTCTGCAGGTCGGTCGCTTCGCTGGCAGTGTTCTTGTACCAGTGCGCATTGGCGGGCTGATCGAGCGGCGTGGTGCCGTTGGCGGTGCCATCGGCGACGCTGTCCTCGCTCACCCAGCCATAGGTGAAGCCATTGCCACGGTCGCCATAAGCGGCACCCGTATCGGCCTCGTAGCCATCCGGCGTGGTGTAGCCCGACGGCAGACCTTGCTGCGTTTGCCCTTCGGGCGGCTGGAAGTTGATCTTCACAACCTCTTCGAAGCGCACCAGTTCCCGCTCATCGACAGGGCCGCCATCGTCATTGCTGATGGTGACATTGTCGATATTCGGACCCGCATTGCCGACATTGGTGAAGGAAATCTCGTTGGTGCCGCCCGAGAGGGTGACATCCACGGTGACTTCCATCCAATCCGACCATTTCGCTGCTTCGGTGGTCTCAGTGCTCTGCGGGAAGGACAGAGTCTGCGTGACGCCGTTGACCGAGAGGGTCATCGGACGGTCCGCATTGCCGCCATTCGCATAGCGCACGGTGAGCTGATACTCGCCCGCTTCCGGCACATCGACCGAGAAGGCCGCGCTGTCGGTCGGCTCGCCGCCCATGTCGAGATAGCCATTGCCTTCCGAGCCCGGACGCAGGCCGTCGGAGTCGAAATCCAGACCGGGACCGCTATTGCCCGCGTTGGCGCCCGGCTCCGGGTTGTCCGGCGTGCGGTGAACCGTGTCAGGCTCCGTCTCAGCATCCGTGATCACGAAGGTCTCACCCTCGATGGTGACCGAGAACGGCGTCCCGGTGTTGCCACCATCCTGATAGGAGAAGCTCAACTCGTCGATATTCGGTCCAGCCGTCGCACCTGCCGGGATTTCCAGACGGATCTGGTTGCCGCCTTCGGTGAGCTCCAGCTCAACCGTCTGCGTCACCCAGCTTTCCCAGCCATTGCCGTCAACAACCGGCCCCGGCACGAAGTCCACGGACTGCGCAGTGCCATCATTGAGCGACAGATCCAGCGGGCGGTTCTCCGTGCCGCCATTGGCGTAACGGATCGTCACCTCATAGGTGCCCGCTTGCGGCGCATCGACATTGACCACAATCGCGTCCCCGGCATTCGCGCCGAAGTCGATATAGGCCTCGCCAACCGCGCCAGCGCGGAAGTTGCCGAACGCATCAGGATTGTCCGCATCCACGACGCGGGTGAAATCGCCATTGCTAGGCTGACCGTCGTCGAGAACGGTGACGAGCGAGGCGTCTTCGGCCTGAATGGTGAAGTCATCGACATTCACATCCGGGTCCGCCACCACGATCGGCATGGAGGTCGACGCCTCGTTGCCCACCTCATCGGTAACATAGGTGATCACAGTGTAACCGCCCGGCGCGAGCGCGGAGCCGTCCACAGTGAAATCGCCATCGGCATCCGGGAACACTTCCACGCGGGTCGCCCCGCCATCGAAGCTGAGTTCCGTTTTGACGATATCCGCGTCGATCCCTGCGAGGTTGAAGTTGATCGAGGCCGCTTCGGTCTCGGTCAGTTCGCCGTCCGGCCCACTCAGGAAGAGCGGCACACCGTCCTCATCCGCAGAGGTGTCGTTCAGCGCTTCGGTGGTGATTTCGATCTGGTCGATGTTCGGGCCGGATTCTGCACCTGCCGGGATCGCCAGCGAGACCGTGTTGCTGCCAGCTTCCAGCGTCACCGGAACCGTCAGGATGCCCCAGTTGTTGAAGCCCGCATCATCCCCGTTGCCGGTCGGACCGGTGGAGGGGAAGAGCGTGGTCGCAGCCGTGCCGCCATTGATGGCGATATCGAGCGAACGCTCTTGGGTGCCGAACAGCTGCGACGCGTAGCGGATATTGACGAGATACTCGCCGGCTTCCGGCACATCGAAGGTGAAGGTCAGCGTGTCGCCCGGATCATCGCCGTAATCAATGTAGCCGGTTCCGTTGAAGTCCGGACGCAGCCCCTGGAAGCCGCCCGTTTCCGGGTTATCCGCATCGCGCACAACGGTAATGGTCGCATCGCCGTCAGGATTGTCCGACAGCGTCACCGCCGCGTCCTCTGCCTGAAGCGTGATCGGCGCGAAGACCGGCGGCTCACCCACAGTCAGCGTGAACTGGACGGACTCCGAGTCAAGGCTGCCATCCGTGGCAAACACGTCCACCGTGTAATTGCCCTGCGGCAGCGCCGGATCAACCGTAAGCACGCCATCTACAAGGGAAATCCCGGCCGGAAGCGGATCGCCGCCCGCAAGCTGCGCGGTGTAGGTGACCGCATCGCCATCCGGATCGGTCGCGCCAAGCGCCGCGGCCACATCGACCGTGCCGCCCGTGCCCTGATCGAGCGTGACATCGTCGAGCGTCGCTCCATCGGCAAGCTCCGGCGCTTCGTTCACATCTTCGACCGCGATATCGAGCGTCGTCGAGGTCGCGTTGCCATCGGCATCCGTCGCCGTGACCTCAACCTGAACGCTGTCGCTTTCCTCATGGTCGAGCGAAACGCCATCCGCCAGCGAGAGCGTGTTGCCGTCAATGGTGAACCGCGCATCGTCGGTGCTGAAGGTGATCGCATCGCCATCCGGATCGGTCGCGCTCAGCGCCCCAATCACTGCCCCATCGGCGTTCTCCGCCACACTGGCATTGTCGAGGCTCGGCGCCGTCGGTGGCCCATCCTGCGGCGCGGTGCGAGTCAGGGTGATGTTGTCGATGCGGAGGTTCTCGCTATCGGCAAGACCCGTCAAGGTAAGGATCGTCCCCTCCTCGACATAGACCACGGTGTCAAAGGTGAGCAGCTTGCGGTTGCCTGCCTGCCCTGCCGCGCCGCGCCCGGTGGTGCCATCGCCGTTCAGCCACTCCCCATCATCGTCGAAGCTCGCATTGTCAGCGACGCTGACACCATCCACATCGATCGAGAAGGTCGCGCTACCATCGGTCTCGTCATAAACTGTCACGGAGATCGTGTAGTAGCCCGGCGGGATATCGCCCGCGCCGAGATCCGTCGTCACGCTCGCAGCCGTGTTCGCATTGGTGCGGATCAGCTGATAGCCCGACGCGCTGGCTGCAGCAGCCTGATAGAAGCCGGTCGCATCTGGCAGACCGGTGAAGTCTTCCGCCTCGATGGTGAAAGTATCGCCAACCTGCGGCGCATCAATGTTGAACTCGAGCGTCAGATTGGTGGTCAACCCGCCCGGATCCGTCGCAATGATATCGACATTGAAGAGCCCGCCTTCCGTCGGCGTCCCGGAAATAGTCTGGGTCGCCGGATCATAGGTGATGCCATCCGGCAAGGTCGATGTATCGACACTCAGCGTCAGCGCATCTCCATCCGGGTCGGAGAAATACTCCGCAAAATCAAGGATGTTGATCGTCTGGAATTCTTGATTCACATCGCCGAAATACTCTTCCAGAGCATAGGGCGCGGTCACCGGTGCATCATTCACATTGCCAAGAGTCAACTGGAAGCTATCGCTCGTCGTTGCATTCTGCGACGCCCCATCATCAGCAGTCACCGTCACCGTGTAGGTGCCCGGCAATTTTGGCAGCGTGCCGAGCATCGCATTGCCGTTGAAGCTGATATCAGAGAACTGGCCGGTCACATCCGCGCCATTCTCATCGGTGACAGTGAAGCTGTATGTGAGGCTCTCACCCTCCGGGTCAGAAAAGGGCAGATCAAGTTCAAGATTTGCGCCTTCGAGGAGTTCGAGATCAACAATCCCACCGCCGATCACCTCCGGCGCTTCGTTAACGTCGGTGCCCGCTCCTTCTTCGATGAGTTGGACATTGGTGAAGCTGACCGTGCCCAGACCGTTGCGGGAGTTATCTTCATCCGAGACAAAGACCAGAGAGTCGATGGTTTTGCCCGCATGGGCACTCAGATCGATGACATAGCGTACCGTGCCGCCGCCAACAGACGTGCCCGTGCCTTTCAGGTCGATAAAGTTGCGGAAACTGTCAGTCCCATCAAGCAGATAGACAGAGCCGTCGGTATCCAGACCATCATTGTCGAGATCGAAGCCCACGGCCACAAGCTCAGGTTCAAACTGCCCAATCGTGACATCCACGGAGATCCGGGTGTCCTCCGTGATCACATAATCTGTTCCCAGAAACGCGCGCTTCCAGTGGTTGTCATTCAACGCCAACGTCGCGCCACCATCCTCGACGGCATAGTTGTTTCCGCCGTCTTGATTGCCAGTGTAGCCGACAATGCTGTCCTCGCTGAAGGTCACATCAAACACCGTGTCAGAGCCCGGCTCGCCAGGATCACCTTCCGTCACTGTAAAGCTCACAGACGACTGCGAGGTTTGCGCGCCGTCAGAAGCGGTGATCGTCAGGTTCAGCGCCTCGCCTGCGGTGAAGGTTGCGCCGTCGGCGACGACGATGTCGGTGCCGATGATCTCGAAACGCGCATCGTCAACGGTGAAGGTTACCGGGTTGCCCTCGGGGTCCGTCGACGCAACCGTGCCGACAACGTCGCCAGCTTCAATGTCGTCCGCGAAGGTCGCATCGCCCGTGTAGACGGGAGCACTCGGCGCTTCGTCGACAGTCCCGCCATTATCCTCTTCGATCAGCTGGACATTGGTGAAGCTGACGGTGCCGAGACCGTTGCGGGGGTTATCTTCGTCCGAGACAAAGACCAGCGAATCGATAGTTTCGCCCGCATGGGCGCTCAGATCAATGACATAGCGCACCGTGCCGCCACCAACAGGCGTGCCCGTGCCTTTCAGATCGATAAAGTTGCGGAAACTGTCGGTCCCATCAAGCAGATAGACAGAGCCGTCCGTGTCCAGACCATCATTGTCGAGATCGAAGCCCACGGCCACAAGCTCAGGTTCAAACTGACCAATCGTGACATCCACGGAGATCCGCGTGTCCTCCGTGATCACATAATCCGTTCCCAGAAACGCGCGCTTCCAGTGGTTGTCATTCAACGCCAGCGTCGCGCCACCATCCTCGACGACATAGTTGTTTCCGCCGTCTTGATTGCCCGTGTACCCGACAATGCTGTCTTGACTGAAGGTCACATCGAACACCGTGTCAGAGCCCGGCTCTCCAGTATCACCCTCCGTCACCGTGAAGCTCACCGACGACTGCGAGGTTTGTGCGCCATCCGAGGCCGTGATGGTCAGGTTCAGCGGCTCGCCTGCGGTGAAACTTGCGCCTTCGGCGACGACGATATCAGTACCGACGATTTCGAAGCGTGCATCGTCCACGGTGAAGGTCACCGGATTGCCCTCGGGATCGGTCGACTCGACCGTGCCGACAACATCGCCAGCCTCAATGTCGTCCGCGAAGGTTGCGTCGCCAGTGTAAACCGGCGCGCTCGGCGCTTCGTCGACAGTCCCGCCATTATCCTCTTCGATCAACTGCACATTGGTGAAGCTGACCGTGCCGAGACCGTTGCGGGGGTTATCTTCATCCGAGACAAAGACCAGAGAGTCGATGGTTTTGCCCGCATGGGCGCTCAGATCGATGACATAGCGCACCGTGCCGCCACCAACAGGCGTGCCCGTGCCTTTCAGATCGATAAAGTTGCGGAAACTGTCGGTCCCATCAAGCAGATAGACAGAGCCGTCCGTGTCCAGACCATCATTGTCGAGATCGAAGCCCACGGCCACAAGCTCAGGTTCAAACTGACCAATCGTGACATCCACGGAGATCCGCGTGTCCTCCGTGATCACATAATCCGTTCCCAGAAACGCGCGCTTCCAGTGGTTGTCATTCAACGCCAGCGTCGCGCCACCATCCTCGACGACATAGTTGTTTCCGCCGTCTTGATTGCCCGTGTACCCGACAATGCTGTCTTGACTGAAGGTCACATCGAACACCGTGTCAGAGCCGGGCTCGCCAGAATCACCCTCCGTCACCGTGAAGCTCACCGACGATTGCGAGGTTTGTGCGCCGTCCGAGGCGGTGATCGTCAAGTTGAGCGGCTCGCCTGCGGTGAAACTTGCGCCTTCGGCGACGACGATATCAGTACCGACGATTTCGAAACGGGCGTCGTCCACGGTGAAGGTCACCGGATTGCCCTCTGGATCGGTCGACTCGACCGTGCCAACCACATCGCCAGCTTCGATATCGTCTGCGAAAGTCGCATCGCCGGTGTAGACGGGCGCGCTCGGCGCTTCGTCGACGATGGCTTCGGTGACGGTGAAGCTCACCGAGGACTGCGAGGTCTGCGCGCCATCAGATGCGGTGATCGTCAGGTTGAGCGGCTCGCCCGCGGTGAAGGTTGCGCCCTCGGCGACGACAATGTCGGTGCCGATGATTTCGAAGCGAGCGTCGTCAACGGCGAAGGTCACCGGGTTGCCTTCGGGGTCGGTCGACTCGACCGAGCCGACTACATCGCCAGCTTCGATATCGTCTGCAAAGGTCGCATCGCCCGTGTAGACCGGCGCGCTCGGCGCTTCGTCGACGATGGCTTCCGTGACGGTGAAGGTGACCGACGATTGCGAGGTTTGCGCGCCGTCCGAGGCGGTGATCGTCAGGTTCAGCGGCTCACCAGCGGTGAAGGTCGCGCCGTCGGCGACGACGATGTCGGTGCCGATGATATCGAAACGGGCGTCGTCAACGGTGAAGGTCACCGGGTTGCCTTCGGGGTCCGTCGACTCGACCGTGCCCACGACGTCGCCAGCTTCGATGTCGTCCGCGAAGGTCGCGTCGCCGGTGTAGACCGGCGCGCTCGGCGCTTCGTCGACGATGGCTTCGGTGACGGTGAAGGTGACCGACGATTGCGAGGTTTGTGCGCCGTCAGATGCGGTGATCGTCAGGTTCAGCGGCTCGCCGGCGGTAAAGGTTGCGCCGTCGGCGACGACAATGTCGGTGCCGATGACTTCGAAACGCGTGTCGTCCGCGGTGAAGGTCACCGGGTTGCCTTCGGGGTCGGTCGCCGAGACGCTGCCGACGACCGTGCCAGCGGCGATGTCATTGGTGAAGCCCGCATCACCGCTGTAGAGCGGGGCGGTCGGGGCTTCGTCGACATCGTTGACGGTGATGATCACGTCCTGCGCGACGCTATTGCCGCCTTCGTCGGTTGCGGTGACTTCGACCTCATAGCTGGATTTGGCTTCGAAATCAGCCGCTTCAGACAAGGTCAGTGCGCCGCTTGTGGCATCGACCAGCACGAGCGCCGCATCGGCGCCGCCGGTGATCGCGTAGGTGACTGTGCCCGGCGTGTCGCCGGTGGTCGTGTCGGAGACCACATCGGAGGCGGCGACGCTGCCGGCTTCGGTGACGCCCTCGTCCATGGTGAATTCGCCAGGCACGTCAAAGCGCGGGCCGAAATCGGGCGTGCCGCCAACGGCGGTCAGCGCGAGGACATCGACATTCGGGCCGTTACCGTCATTGAGGAAGAGCGACAGGGTGTTTTCGCCTTCTTCCAGCGTGACTTGCGTGACCAGCACCTTCCAATCGTTGAACGCATCCGAGCCGCTACCTGTGGGCGCGAAAGAGAGCGTCTCAACCGTCGCACCGTCAAGCCGGACCTGCGCGCTGCGCGTGGTCGACGAGGCATAGCGGATGTGCAGATCATAGGTGCCGGAGAGTGGTGCATTCACCGTGTAGCTGATACCGTCACCGGTGGCGCCGAAATCGAGATAGCCTTCGCCGCTGTAGTTCGGTCGCAGGTTGAACGCATCGACGCCGCTGGCGCCCTCGTCCGCGTCATTCGTCTGGGTCAGGATCTTGCTGCCCGGCGCGCCGGTGCCTTCGCGGAAAATCGCGCCGGTCTCGGCCTGAATGTAGATCGGATCGATCGGAACCGGCTCTGCGGCCACATTGACGGCATAGCTTTGCGCGGTGGACGCACCGGCTTCGTCGGTTGCGGTGACCTCGACGTCATAGGTGTTCGGGCCATCCGCGTTGTAAACAGGGGCGTTGATGAAGGTCAGCGCGCCGGTCGCCGGATCCACGTTGAACAGCGCCGCATCCGCACCGCCGGTGATTGCATAGCTCACATCCTGACCATCGGCATCCTCAGCCAGAAGGGTCCCGACTTCGGTTTCGCCCTCGAAGAGGTCAAAGGATTGCGGACCTTCGAATTCCGGATCAAGGAAGCTGTAGCTGCCGCCAGCCTCGACAATCGCGATCCCGTCGATATTCGGGCCATTGCCCTCAAGCTGGCGGAATGTCAGCACATAGTCGCCATTCGCATCGGTCTCGGTCAGCGCGATGTCGAAGGTCTGCGTATCCCAGACGGCAAAGCTGCCCGTGTTCGTGTTCGGCATGTTGAGCACTTCGGTCGTGCCGTTGAATACCGAGATGGGACGCGCCGTGTTCACCGCGCCCGTGCCGCCATTCGCCCATTTGATCACCAGACCGTAGGTCTCGCTGCCATCCAGCTCGCTCGCCGGAATGGTGATGCTGAACTTGTCCCCGGCGGCCCCGCCGAAATCAACATAGCCCTCGCCCGAATAGCCCGGACGCAGCCCGTCGGCCGTGTATTCGTTCGGATCATTTGTCGGGTTGGTCTCTTTGTTCTCAATGTTCCGACGAACTGTGTCGGTGCTCAGGATGTCGAACTCGGTATCTTGAAAGACAATCGGAAATGCCATGGCGTCCTCGCTTAACTCTGGAATTGGTGCTGCACCGCGTGCCGCGCGTCATTGCGACTTGCGGTGCTGGCTGAGCGTTTCGGTGAATGATGGTGTGGTTTGCGTGCGGAGCGGCGCGCCGCCCCGAGGTGCCGAGGATGCGCGGCGTCCTGCGTCGCGCCCGTCGGCTGGAAATGGTTTGGTTTATGGGGGGCCGTTCGCGCGACGTCGGAAGTCTCGGCTTCCACGTGATCACAGTCGATAAAGTTAACGCGCATTTTGAAGGCCCCCACCTTGCAGTCCGTTCAGTCTGTGGTGACAGGCGTCGGCAATCTATTGCCCAAAACGACGAAAATGCGCAGCTTTCTTGCGCCGCTGTTTACGAAATATAAAGGTATATAAACGAAACGTTAACGCGATTTTGGCTGTTCTACGCGTTTCGTTTAGAAGAGCGGCATCGGGCGGAATCGGTTAATTGGTTAAGCGCTTAACATTTCGCTCGCCGAGGCGTTTGGACAGGTTTCCAAACGCGACTTTGTTAACTTTCAAAACCTGAACACTCTAAAATAATTAACGATTTTTTCAGTTTCATAAAATGATGAACAATCGCGGCTAAGATGTTAACACCAAAGGAAAAATGTTAATCTGTAACAATTTTTTAGCGTTTTTGAGTAGGTCACGTCTACTCAAAACGGCAATTTTTTGCTTGTTGGAGCGCTGCCTTTCGGACAACTTTAATAAATTGATTAAAGGGGGCGGCCGCTCTCACGGGTTAGGGGAGCGGCTGAGAGGTGATATGACCGTAGCTATTAAACTTGTGAGTGACAGCGAATTTATTATCAACGCACTTGAACGCGACCTATCGACGCATTTCAAGACAATCGAAAAGCTGACATCGCCGCAAAATTTCTTCGCAAAAGGCGCGGTGTCGAACTGCGTTTTGATTTGGGAAGTCGGCTCGACCGAAGACTGCATTCGCCAACTCAGTGATGCGAAAAAGCAAGGGCTGGCGCTGCATAACGTGCTGCTCATGCTGCGTTCGGAGACGCAGCTCGAGGCGCTGGAGCCGATCATGTATGACGTGGGTGCGGTCCTTCAGCCGTCGCTTGATCCGAACGCGATTGCGCGCACGGTTCATGCCATGTCGCCGGATCTGTGTATCCTGCCGACGATCTATATCAAACGCCCGTCTCGCGCGGCGGCTCTGCCGAACGCATCGCCGCGTCTCGACCGGCTGACGACGCGCGAACGTGCTGTTTTGGCACGGCTTTCCGAGGGCGATTGCGATAAGGAGATCGCGGCGGCGATGAATATCAGCGACAGCACCGTCCGCGTGCATGTCCGCTCCGTGATCCGCAAACTCGGGGTTCAGAACCGCATCCAGGCCGCGCTCCACGCGGTCGGCGCGCAGCCCAATCCCTGCGCGTCTTATCGTCACTGACAGACCGGCGCGGGCCGTAGGGGCCGCGCAAAACTGACCGGCTCTGTGCAAGCTCCCGAGCCCATGCCCAGAGCCTTTTGAATTTTCAGTTGAGATTCAAAACATTTCCCAGAAATAGAAGATACCGTTAATTTCAGTTAAGCGGGATCTTCTCGCGAATCTGTATTTTCAAAACTGCGCCGTAACTTCTGATTTCTCCCGTTATCAAGCGGTGCATCGTATTTTTGTAGTATTGAGATATTTTGATCTATCTCTGCGGCCATCCTCTACGCTCCTCCCTTGCGTGGTCGAGATCGCAGATCCGAGAAAGGTAAGCGCCATGTCGGCCTGAGCACACGCCCCCACTTTGTGCGTCTCCGGTGACAGAACTTACCCTAGCGCGACCGCGGTCCGAACCTTGCGCAGGACTGCGGTCGTCCTTTTGCGCGCGGACCTCAGCCATCCCCGGTCAGACCCAGCCGTCAACAGTCAGCCGTCGAGATAGCAATCATCGAAGTTGGCGAAAGAAATAAGGGCGGGCAAATCCTCGAAATGCACCCGCCCCTCTTTGAACGTTAACAATTTCATCTCCCTAAGCTTTCGTAAACAGCGATTCAGATGAATCGATGTCAGCCCCAGCGCGTCGGAGAGAATGGTTTGCGTCAGCGGGCAATGGAACCCGTCATCGGAGGCCTGGCCCACGCGGCGCAGGCGCTCCCAAAGCTCCAGCATAATATGCGCGGTGCGCGTCACCGCCTGACGGCGCCCGACGCTGGTGAGATGCTCGCACAGCACCGCCTCGTCCCGCGCCGCGGACCAGAGAACCGCCGTGGCGATTTTGGGATTGGCCAGCATCAGCTTGGTCATATCCTGCCGCCGCAGTTCGCCCACATGGGCCTCACAGATCGGCGCGATGCTATAGTCGGCATAACGAATGGCGAGATTGCGGAGGCCCAGAAAATCCCCCGGCACGTGGAAATCGACGATCTGACGCGCGCCATCGGGAAGGATTTTATAGGAGTAGGCCCAGCCGGAAATCAGGATAAATGCTTTCGCGTCTTTATCCCCCTCCGTCACGAGATCGCATCCCGATGTACAGAGCCGACCATTTTCCTGAAGCTTGCGAAGCTGAGTGGTTTCATCCTCAGACAAGCACACGAACGGCGAGAGCTTTCGCTCTAAGGGGGTATGATAGCGAAGCATAAATCCAACCAGTGAGAAATGATTAAAATAATGTTGATTTTACCATAATCGGGCCTCGCTGTCATATTTTTACGCATTTGGGACCGGGGAGGATGGTTTCGCGCCACTCCATTTTGCCGCGTTGGCGGCTGCAGCATAAAGTGTCAGGTGAAAGGGTAAGTATGCGCATTTTTTGAGCGCTCGCGATGGCCTTCGCGAGCGGACATGAACATGTGTCGGAATTTATGTGTGAATTCTTCACACTAGCGCAGTGGCCCAAAAAGGGCGTTTGAGGGCGGCTGATCAGGGATGAAACGGTCGCTCTTTTGATCGGGGCGTCGAGACGGCGCCCATGGCGAAACTTACGTATATGTCAAATGCTACACACAAATGCGTGATCAAACCCGATTGAGACCATTTGCCGCATAAAACCGACAGAATCACTTTTGAAATCAATCGGTGTCGAATGGAACTGAGAAAGCAGGGGGCGACATAATATTGCGAGAATGGTCTGCGGGTCGTAGCTTTATTCTGCCAAACGGCGAATCTTCGAGACAACCGAAAGGGCTCCACCATGAACCATCTCCGTAAATTCCGCGCGGCCGCGAGCACGGCGGCACTTCTCACCGCGTCTGTGGCCGTCGCGCAAGACGACATTCAGCCGATTGAAGCGACGCTGACCGAGCAGGATCAGGCCATCATCGCTTGGGTGGATGAAAACCGCGATGCGATCCTCGACGAGTTGAAAACCCATGTCGATATGAACACCGGCACGGACAATGTCGAAGGGATCGACGCCTATCGCGAGGTGCTTCAGGGCGATTTGCAGGAGCTTGGGTTTGAGACGGAAACGCGCCCTGCTCCCTCCGTTGAAATCCTGACCTGCGAAGGCGGCGAAATGGCGTTTGCGGACAGCCTGATCGGCACGATCCGGGGCGAGTCCGGAAATCGCATTTTCCTCAACGGGCATATGGACACGGTGTTTTCCGCCGATGATGAGTTTCAGACGCTCGAAATCACCGAGGATGGCGTGCTGAAGGGCCCGGGCGTGGGCGACATGAAGGGCGGCATTGTGGTGATGCTGAACGCCATGCGCGCCGTCGCGGCGCAGGACATGCTGCAAAATGGGCATGTGACGGTCGTGTTCAACTCGGATGAGGAGATCGGCTCGCTTGGCTCTCGCGCGCTCATCGAGGAGCAGGCCGGAGAGCATGATGTGGGTCTTATTTTCGAATCCGGCGCGAATGACACCATGACCCGCTCGCGCAAGGGCTTGGGACAGGCGCGTCTGAAGATCACGGGCCGCGAGTCCCATGCCGGGGCCAACCATCAGGACGGCGTGTCGGCAAATCTCGAACTCGCCCATAAGGTGATCGCGATTGAAGAGCTAACCGATTACGAGAAGGCCAGCACGGTCAACACCGGCACCATGTCCGGCGGCGAGAAACGCAACACCGTTCCCGGCTGCGCGGAGGCCTATATCGACATGCGCTACATGACGCAGGCGGATGGGGAAGAGCTGAAATCGCAGATCGAGAGCATCGCATCCGAGACGGTAGTGCAGAACGAAGCCCATCCGGATTTTCCCCAGGTGGAAAGCTGGGTGGTGCTGCACCGCCCCGCCAAGGAGCAGAACGACGCGGTTGATGAGATGCTCGCGACGGTGATGGGTCTCTCGCAGGCTATCGGCGCGCCGGTCACGGGGACGAATGTATCCGGTGGCGGCACGGACGGCTCGATTGCGCAATCGGTGGGGCTGCCGACGCTCGACAGCCTTGGCCCGGATTCGAGCGGCATCCATTCCTCGCGTGAAGAGTCGACGGCGGACTCGCTGATCGCCCGCACCAAACTGGCGGCGATTCTGCTCGCGCGGGAGATTCAGGAAGGCATGTAATAAGAAACGCGCCGGGTCGATCTGGCCCGGCGCGTTTTTCTTCGTCGAATACCTGCGTTGGCTCGAACGCGAGACGGATCAATACATCACCTGATGCAGCATCACCTCAACCGGTCCGTCGCCACGCAGCTTCGCACTCCCGCGCGCGAGGAGCCAGCCATCGGCGCGCTCCAGCCTCGCGACAATCTGCACATTCTCGCCGGACGGCACTGCCGGCAGCGACACCTTCACCGCCTTCGCCCCACCCTCACTCTTAAACCGCATCGCCGGCGCGGCGCGGCGGCTTTGTAGCTCGCTTTCCGCCCCCTCAAAGACAATCACGATCTCTCCTTCCGGGATCGCTTCGCCATTTGCGGAGACAAGCGTGGCGTCAAGAGCGGTCTGTGCGACGGCGCGGTCGGTCAAGGCAACTCCTGTCGTGAGCGTGAAAATGAGCGCTCCGAGGAGGCTCAGATATTTGCGGCGGGAAATGAGGTTGCGTGTCATGTCGTTGATCCTTCTGACAGCGTGCGGAAAGGGTGACGCGCAAGCCGGCGATGATCAAGCCACAAAAAAGTGGGGCGCCCGAGAGCGCCCCATCTGGGTGTTTTAGACAATGATGAAATCGTCGTGGTCGATCCGCAGGTTCGCGCGGGTCTGCGCAAACTGGATCGCCTCGATCTCGCCCGAGCCGTCCGCGTCGTAGAACAGCCCGCCATCATTGGTGTCATAGACGATGCGGCCATCCTCGCTCGTGGCGACGCCAAGGTCATTCGCCTCGAAAGCATCCATGCTGAGGGTGCCAAGCTCGCCCGCTTCGGTGAAGATCAAATCGTCGAGCAGGATCACATCGTTCTGGTTGGTCCAGAAGCCCTTGATCTCATCGACATTGTTCTCCCCGAGGGCGGTCGAGAAGCGGAAGGAGTCCGCCCCGCTGCCACCGAACAGCACGTCGTTGCCGAGCCCGCCATCAAGCAGGTCATCGCCCGCCTCACCGCGCAGCTCGTCATCCCCGGCAACACCCGGCTGAACCGGCTCTGGCGGGAAGTCCACCGACACATTCAGCTCATAGGCCGAGCCCGCCGGGACGACCTCTTCCCAACCGCTGCCACCCGCATCCGGCGACCAGCGGCCTTCCAGAATGTAGTAGGTGCCGGTTTCCTCAACGACATAGGTGAGGCTGGAGTCGCGACGGGAGTTGGATCCGGGATCGCTGCCGCCATCGTCGTTCTGCGCGACTATATTCCCGTCGCTGTCGAGCAAGCGCACCCAGCTGTCATGCACATTCGGGTCGGCGATCCCGTCGATATCGACCGTGATATTCGTACCCGCAGCCAGATCGACGCTGTAATAGCCGCCCTGCCCGTTGCCGACGGCGTTCACTGTCGTGTGGAGCACGGTCGTCGAGTCGAAGATGTCCGGATCCTCCTCCAGCGAGAAGTTGTTCGAAATGTCGAACGCGGTCTCGATGGAGTTGTTGGTCGCGGTTTCATCAAGGGTCGCGTAGCCGCTGCCCAGACCCGGACGCGGGATCGGCTCGCCCTGATAGGCATAGTCCCCGAGGATGGTGTCGTTGCCGCCGCGGCCGCGCAGGATGTCATCTCCGCCCTGACCGGTCAGCACATTGTCGCGGCCATCACCTATGATCTGGTCATCATAGCCGGTGCCGGACAGGTTCTCGATGGAGATATAAGTGTCGCGCACCGAGGTCGGCGCGTTGAACCAGAGGAACAGCCCCTCGTCATAGTCGCTGTAATCCGCAGTATCGCTGCCCTCGCCGCCGATGAGCGTGTCGCGCCCGCCGCCGCCTGTCAGCGTGTCATCGCCATCGCCGCCTTCGAGCGTGTTGGCCTGATCATCGCCGATCAGTTTGTCATCAAAGGACGAACCGACCACATTCTCGAAACCGACGAGAATATCGTGGCGGATCACGCTGCCGCGCCCGACGATTTGCACCGGGCCATCTGCATCGCCGCCTTCCGCCGTGCCGTTGACGAGGTCAACCATCACGCCGTCCGAGCTGCCGACATAGCTGACGGTGTCATTGCCGTCGCCGCCGTCGAGATAATCCTGACCCGAGCCGCCAATGATGAGATCGTCGCCGCCCTCACCATAAAGCAAATCACCATCGTTCCCGCCGTCGAGAATGTCATCCCCGTCACGGCCGTTGAAGACGTCACCGCCGCCGCGCCCCCAGAAATGGTTGTTCGCCGCGGTGCCAATGAAGCGGTCAATCCGGTCGTCAGAGCCGATCAGGTTCTCGATGCTGTAGAAGGTGTCGCCCGAGGCCGTGCCGCCGCTCGCCACATTGGTTTCGAGATTGACGAGAAGCTGAAACGGGCTTTCACGGCTGTAATCCACCGTGTCCTGACCGTCACCGCCGCGGAAAATGTCGATCCCGGCCTGACCGCTCAGCGTATCGTCGCCATCGCCGCCGTCGAGAATGTCATTGCCCTGACCGCCCAGAATGGTGTCGTTACCGCCACCGCCATAGAGCGTGTCATTGCCGTCATCGCTTTCCGTCTGATCTTCGAGATCCGCCACATCAATCGTGTTGTTGATATCGCGGCTGGCCAGCGAGTCGCGCCCGCCAATGATGAGATCATCACCATCCTGCCCGAAAATCGTGTCATCACCGGAGCCGCCGTCGAGGGTCTCGCCCTCATCGGTGCCGACAATGATGCTGCTCATCGTGTTGTCGCCGACGCTCGGGGTATCTACATCGACATTACCGCCCGGCGGGATCGTGGAGTCGACATAGATGATGTTCTCGACATTGGCGATCGCGCCCACGTCGATATCGCGAGACAGGACGAACACCGTGTCATTGCCGCCATCCTCTTCCTCACGGACAATGTCGTCAGCGGAGTCGATGAAATAAGTATCATCGCCGCCATAGCCTGCCATCCGGTCCGCGCCGCCACGGCCATCCAGCACGTTGTCGCCGTCATTCCCGATCAGAACGTCGTCATAGTCGCTGCCGATCCCGGTCTCGATATAATATTCCGTCTCATCGTCATTATGACCCGCGAAAATCGAGACATTGTTGCGGTGCCCGTTCACGCTTGAGAACTGGCCAGCGCGCAGATCAAGGATCGTGCCATGGGTCGAACCGGAGAAATCAATCGTGTCCTGGCCGCCCGTGTCATGGATGACAAAACCGATATCTTTCTGCATCCCGGTCGAGGTCAGTTCATAGCCATACACCGTCGCGTTGAAACCATAGACATCATCGTCGGTATTGAGATCAATCGTCTGATAGGTGCGCGTGCCCTCATCATCGACCGTCGAGAAGAAGCGGCGGATCACGGCCTCAATGTCCGCCATAAGCGGTGTCGAGGCGGACCAGCGGCTGTCCTCGCCCACATCAATCCCGTCGAAATAGGACATGACGCTGTATTGCTGGCGGTCATAGATCCAGGTCGCATTGTTCAGATAATTGATCTGCACCCCGCCCGGACCGCTATAGTTATAAAGGCCGGGATGGTTCAGACCGAATTCATGGCCAAATTCGTGAATGTAGCTGTCAAAGACATATCCACCAATATCCGTCAGGCTTGGCTCGGTGTCGTGGAATCGCTGCCCTACGCTCACATAACGGTTGCTCGAAAATGCACCGCCATCGTCTTCCTCGCCAAGCTCGGGACTGACGACCTGCATCCAGTGCAGATCCGGATCATATTCCGCATCATCGACGATCTCGAACTCAAACGGCGTCGTCAGGGACCAGACTTCCAGCGCACCAATTGCCGCTGCCTTATAGTCGGGGTGATTGTTCAGCTCGGTGACATTGATCACCACCGGCTCGGCGGCGATTTCCGGCGTGATCGTGCGGAAAAGTGCGCCCACATAATCGAGGAAGGCTTCATAATCTTCGCTCTTGTCAAACGGGTTGTCCGGGGTCTGGTCGTTGACCCACCATTCGGTATTGGCATCGCTAGAGGTTGGCATTTCTAACTCCCTGTGTGTCGATTTCAAATATCTGAAATCGTTATTATTTTGGGTGCAAAAGACCAGCAAGCAACGCGGAGGCGTTGCCCGGAAATCTGGTCATTTACCATGTGTTGATGCGTTCAGTTTAGCCGCAACCGCCTTCGATCCCGCAACCCTTTTCGTCAGTTACGGGACCGGCTTTTTTGTAAACTTATAGATAAACTTGAATCTTATTCGTGTTTGTCTCCGGCCAGCCCTCGCGCTGATAGGCGCTGTGCCAAAACATCCATTCATGCCAAGAGGATAGCGCGAAGGTTGATGTCATTGCCGCGCGGGTCTCTTCATCCGCATTGTCCGCCAGACGATCCGTCAGCGCGAGCATCCCTTGCACCGCAGCATCGAAATCGGCGCTCGCATACGTGTCGATCCACGACCGATAGGGATGGTCCCCCGCGGCCTCCGCATGGATCGCCGCGCCGACGCGCTGATAGATCCAGAAACAGGGGAGCAACGCTGTGACTGCAACCGAGAATGGATCGACCGCCGCCGCGCGGATCAGCGCGCTGACATAGTGATCGCAGGCGCGGGACGGCGGCGTTGCGGCGAAATCCGCCGGCGTGATCCCGTAAAGCGCCATATATTCCGCATGAAGCTGCCGCTCGACCGCAATCGCGCCATTGGCCGATCCCGCCAGCCGCGCCACGGTCTCCGCATCCGGCGCGCGCGACGCCGCAAGCGTCAGCGCCCGCGCGAAGCCTTCGAGATAATGCGCGTCCTGAATGATGTAGTGCTGAAAGGTCTCGCGCGGGAGCGTTCCCTCGGCCAATTCGCGGTTAAACGGCATGGTGCGGATCGTATCCTGCAACTCGGCCGTCGCGGCCCAAAGCTCTTCGGTAAAGCGCATCGTCATCTCTTTCTCTGAAGGTAAAAATGGTGAACGGGACCGTGGCCCGCGCCCACTTGCAGATCATCCGCCGCGGCAATCGCGCCGCTGATATAGGCTTTCGCCCGCCGGGTCGCTTCCGGGAGCGCATGGCCACGGCCAAGCTGCGTCGCCAGCGCCGAGGAAAGTGTGCAGCCCGTGCCATGGGTGTTGCGTGTCTCAGTTCGCGGGGCCATCAGCTGCGTCTCCACCTCGGGCGTGAGTAGCAGATCCGTCGCGTCCGCGTCCGGCAGATGTCCCCCCTTGATCAGCACCGCGCCGCAGCCGAGCGAGAGAAGCCGTGCCGCCTGCCCGCGCATCTCCGCCAGAGTCTGGCATTCGGCATCTTGCAGCAAATCCGCCGCCTCCGGCAGGTTCGGCGTGATGACCGCCGCACGCCGCAAAAGACGCTCGCGCAGCGCGGTCACGGCATCTTCCGCCAGAAGCCGGTCGCCCCCTTTCGCGACCATCACCGGGTCAAGAACAATCGGCGCATCCACCCCCTCCAGCGCCTCGGCGACCGCCTCAATCGTCCGCGCATCGCCGAGCATCCCGATCTTGATCGCATGGATCTCGATATCCGCCCGGATCGCCGCAATCTGCGCCGCAATCATCTCAGGCGAGACCATCTCAACCGCCTGAACGCCGCGCGTATTTTGCGCCGTCAGCCCGGTGATAACCGCCATCGCATAGCCACCATTGGCAGAAATCGCTTTGATATCAGCCTGGATGCCCGCGCCGCCCGACGGGTCCGACCCCGCAATCGACAAGATATTCGGAATCATGCGCCGCTCCATTTCTGGACGAATTCGCGCGCGGCTCCTTCGGGGTCGTCGGCGCGCGAAATGGCCGACACGATGGCAATGCCCGCGCAACCCGCACGCTGCACATCCGGCACATCGGCGGCTCTCAGCCCGCCAATCGCCATCGCGGGCAGCGGCGATTGGCGAACAATCGCGGCCAGCCCATCAAACCCAAGCGGCACGGCATGGTCAGGCTTCGACGCCGTCGCGCGGACCGGGCCAACACCTAGGTAATTCACCGCGTCAACCGGCACCGCAGCAAGCTGCGACTCGGCCTCAATCGACAGCCCAAGCACCGCATCCGGCCCGATCTGCGCCCGGATCGCCGCCGGATCGCCATCCGACTGCCCGATATGGAGCCCGAACGCCCCAACCTCGCAAACCAGTGCCGCGCGGTCATTTAAGATCAGCTTCGCGCCAAGCGGCTCTAATCGCGTCCGCACTTCGCGAGCGAGTTCCGCAAAAGCCTTGTCCTCCAATGTCTTGTGCCGAAGCTGCACCCATCCGGCACCGCCGCGCGCGGCTTTCTCGGCTTGATCTGGAACAGACAGCGGCGCGACCGCATCGGTGATGAAACAGAGCGGCGGGATCATGCGAAGGACACCCGCGCCATGCTGTCGAGCCGCTCGCCCGTCATGCTGTAAAGCGCGTCGATGAACGCAACCTGAAAGCTCGCCGGCCCCTTCGCCGTTTCCGCCGCGACCTCGCCCGCGGCGCCGTAATAAGCCAGCGCCGCGACCGTCGCCTCCAGCGGCGAAGCAGCAGCCGCGAAAGCCGCGACGATCCCCGTCAGCGAGCAGCCCAGAACCGTGATGCGCGGCATCATCGGATCGCCATTTTCGATGCGATATGCTTGCTTCCCATCCGTCACGAAATCCACAGGCCCCGTCACCGCGACAACCGCTTTGCTCGCCAAAGCCAGCGCCCGCGCAGCTTCCTCTGCGGCCTCCACACTGTCCGTCGCATCCGCGCCGCGCCCCTGACTTTCCGCCGTTTGCGAGAGAGCCAAGATCTCCGATGCATTGCCCCGGATGATCGTCGGGCGGAGCGCCAAAAGCCGCGCGCCGACCTCTTTGCGAAACGCGGTCGCGCCCACGGCCACCGGATCCAGAACCCACGGAATCTCATTCTCCACCGCCGCCGCCGCCGCGATCTCCATGCACTCCGCCCATTCCTCATCGAGCGTGCCAATATTGACTGTCAGCGCCGACGCGAGCCCGGCAAATTCCGCCGCCTCCCGCCGTGCATGGGCCATCGCCGGAGACGCGCCCGCCGCCAGCATGATGTTCGCCATGACATTCATTGCGACATAATTGGTGAGGTTCTGGACCAGCGGCGCGGTCTCGCGCATGGCATTGAGATAATGTGAGGGTTTGTGCATCAGCATCCTCCGCTATGGGGCGAGGTTGCTGAAAAGACGGGGCATGAGGCCGGGTCCAAGACAACTTCCTACGCCGATATGAGTCGGTTCAGGTTCGAAGGGTACGTCTCAACCCGGCCCGTGCCGGATGCCCCTGTTGTGCGGGCCAATGTAGCGGCAGGGCGGCGCAAGTCAATCGCTGTGCGCGGCCAAAAAGCCTGCGCGATCAAAAGGGTTAACGGCGGCGCGACACGCGATCCGGTCTCAATTTCAGCGATGAGGGGAAGTGGCGCACCTTGAAGGAGAAAGTTCGAACTCCTTCTTCTCCGATCTGGAAGACTGGGAAGCCCAGCTCAAGCCGCATGAAGCCTTGCTGCCGGAGATGGAACCATGAGCCATCTCACGCAAGAATTCTCTGAATCTAAGCCTGAAGCTTCTGCCGCACCCTCGAAGCGAAGGGTGCGGTCTAAGACGCCGCCGCCATTCTCTCTGCGTCTGAATGAGGACGAACGTGCAAAACTGGAGACGGCAGCGGCGGGTATGCCGCTCGGCCCCTTCATTAAGGCCAAGCTGTTTGATTGCGATCTCTCCCCGCGCCGAACACGCGGTCAGGCTCCCGTCAAAGACCATGCAGCACTGGCACGGGCACTCGGTCTGCTCGGCAATTTGCGTCTGGCGAATAACCTCAACCAGCTCGCCAAGGCTGCAAACAAGGGAGCGCTGCCTCTGTCGCCTGAAGTCGAAGACGAACTGATGGCAACCTGCGCTGCGGTGCTGGCCATCCGTATGGAGCTGATGAAGGCGCTTGGCTATGAGAATGAGGACCACTCATGATCATGGTAGGCAATCAACGCGGGAACGGTCTCAAGCTCGCTGCCCACCTGATGAACGCCCGCGACAATGAGCATGTCGAGGTGCATGAACTACGAGGCTTTACGGCGAACACTTTGCATGGCGCGTTTCAGGAAGCCGATGCGATCTCCAAGGGGACAAAGTGCCAACAGTACCTGTTGCAAACTCTCACCCCATTGATCACCCCTTTCTCACACGCTTAACCGCGCAACCTTACTAAGATTGCGCGTTTGATAGATCATCGCAGGGACTTGCCTTCGAGCTGCATAATATGCGCGCGACTTCGGATGCGATCCATAAACGCATCCGCAATCAACGGATCGCCGATGTATCCGTACCATTCTTCTGGAGCACGCTGAGAAATCACGATCGTGGAAGATCGCGAGGACCGATCTTCTATGACCTCAAAGATATCTGTGAGCTCCTGCTTTTTCAGCGGACTGAGCGCAAAGTCATCGATAATGAGAAGCTCCAGCTTCGAGGTTTTCGTCCTCAGCTTCGCAATCGTTCCGTCCAAACGCGAGAACCCGATCTCTTCGGCGAGGCGGCCAGTGCGGACGTAGCGCACGCCCATTTCACTCTGAACCGCGGCCATTCCCAGTGCGCAGGCAAGCCAAGTTTTGCCGGTTCCAGATGCGCCAGTCAGAATGAGATTTTGGTGCCGCCTAATCCAATCACATTTTAGAAGCGATAGGATCTCCGATTTGTCGATATTCCGGTTCTTTCGAAAATCTATCTCTTCTGGCGCCGCGTGATATTTAAATTGAGCCGACTTCAGCAGGCGGTCGATTTTGTTACGATATCGTCGGTCCGCTTCTGATTGGACCATGCGAAGCAGGCGATCTTCGATGGGTACATCTGAGTATTGTGGGTTCTTTAATTGATGGTCCAACTCCTCCATGAAGCCCGTCAATCTGAGGTTGCGAAGCATATCAAATAACTGCGCATTAGACATCGCCATCTCCTTCAATTTTCCTTTTGAGCGCCTCAACAAAGTAGTCAGGCCCTCTGACATTGCGCTTTGCTGGCGGCAACTCGCGGCCCTCGATCTCGTCATCGTCCGGAGCCTCAATGCCCGCACTTAAAATGTGTTCCACCTTACGAATGGTTGGCTTTTCAATCTTGTTCGCAATTGCGCAGGCTTTTTCGACTCTCTTATCGCCGTAGCTTTCGGCGAGATGCGCAAGGTTGGCGGCAGCTTTCGCTGTGGAATCTGCCTGTTTGCCAGTTCGAAAGTGACCATCAATCAGGCGAACCGCTTCCTTTCCGATATGTCTGACGTGACTTTTGGCCCCGTTAAGTCTCAGCATGGAGGCAGACTTATGATTTTCCGGCATATGCCTAGAGTCGGTCACAAGGTTCCCGCTTCCAGACGACAAGGCGTGGGTTGCGACGATTTTTCCTTCGAAAGCAAGATGCACTGAGGTTGCCGTTACCTTTGCGCTAACGTGTTCGCCGGAAAGGTGCGCGGGAACCGAATATCTGCTGCCAGAAACCGGCACGTGATAGTCCTGTCCAACCCGGATATTGAGAAGCCACCGTCCGGGCTCATAAGCGTTCGTAGGTAAGGGTGCGAAGCCCTGTTGATCCTGTTGTTCAAAAAGTTCATTTCGGCTCGCGTCGTGGCCGCGCATTCGGCGCGAATTGAGATCGTTGAGCAACGGGTCTATGGCGGCGTTGAGCTCTGAGAGCGACAGGAAGCGGCGGTCTCTCAGTGGTGCTAGTATCCTATTTTGAGTGATACCGACCGCGTTTTCTACCAACCCTTTGTCGCGCGGCTTCCGTACCCGCGCAGTCAACAGTCCGAAGCCGTAATGGTCAGAGAATTCCAAAAACTCTGGTGTAAGAACGGCTTCCTGACCTTTTCGGCGTGGCGTTTGAACGGCTGCAGGGAAGTTGTCGATGGTAATCAGAACGGGAGAGCCACCGAAGTATTCCAGCATCTTTTTGAATGCGGCCAGCACCACAAACTTTGTTTGGTTCTCAATCGCAATCGTGAAGGTCTTCCTGCTTTTCGCGCTTACAGCGCAGAAAACATCATAATCGCGCGCTTTTTCGTCAACTCCGAAGAGCGTCGGCCACCTTCCTGACTTCCTGCCAACAAAATCGCACTGGATCATTTCGCCAGGATCATAAGTGAAGCTCATGATCACGTTCTTGCTCTTTGCTTGCCGATGATATTCCCTGCAGAAGGTCGGATAAGACTGCGCTTTCAGACCGTCTGGAACAGTCCTTACGTATTCTTCGTGTAACAACTTCAGGGTAACTCCGCGCTCAGAATGCTCGAAAATAACGTGATCAAAATCGGGCTGCGCGAAGGACAGGTCCCGTTTGAAAGCACCTGGAGCGACATACTTGCGAAGCTCCGTTTCGCTCAAGTCGGTAATGGTCTCTATCGTGAGAGGCGATTGATTTAGATGTGTGCGCCATTTCGCGACAGTTCCGCGTGATAAACCCGTTAGTTCGGCAATTTGCGTATTATTAAGTTTTCCTTGCAGGATAAACTGAATCCCGCGTTGAGTTTGAGTAAGCATGCGAATTCACTCCTTGAATGCACATAATTGGCTGGCCAAGAAGTTCTCGTTCTTGACAGAGTGCAGTGTTTCGGAAAGAATTAGCTATCGGTTCGATATCGACAGCTAAATTGGGGGGCCGCCGACGGCAATCGGCGGTTTTCTCTTTTCAGAGAGTGAGAGATCAGTCGTCTTTATACCTTTCGGGCCAAAGGTCCTCAGGCCGCCGACCGATCGCAGTGGCAATGGCTTCTTCGATCCGCTTGGATCTGTGCAATCCCTGACTCACCAATGACATCGACGCGCCGGATACACCGAGCTGTCGGCTCAGCTGGGCAAATGAAGTACCGTTAACCCTCATGGCCTCTTTGATGTGATGGTGAATTTTTGAACGGTTATCAGGCGATTGATCGGACATTTCAGTCCCAGTGTTAGATTAATGGTTTCGAAGCTCTCTCAAAGCAGAAACACCGTAGGGATAAGGAGCAAGTAAAATCGTAATTTGAAGTTCCTACAGCCTGCATACAAACGTAAGAATTGGCGCTGCCGTTTGTAAGCATTTTCCAATTTTCGCCGCTAAATCATCATTTTAAAAAATTGATTTTTTATCGCCTTGGATCTACCATTAAGTCGATGTTCATGGCGAAAAGATGTGTGCGACGAGAAAAGATAACGAATCGCTTGATCGAAAGCTGGTCGCGACACGATTGCGTCAGATACGCAAATCATGTGACCTGACGCAGGCTGAACTCGCGGAGAGAATTGGATATTCGCGAGAAGGCTACGCAAATTACGAACGCGAGCATCGCGCATTGCCGCGCAGGGCACAGCGCCGCATTATCGAGTTAACGGGAGAAGACCCATTAGACTTCTCGAAAACTTACATTGCCCCCCATCAAAATAAGCGTCGGAGCAGCGCCAATATTTACAAGCTGTGCCGCGACCTGCCTGAGATACGGCGGCGCTCCGTCGCAGATCACAGCATCTACATCGCTCGGGAATTTTCAGTGTTAGGCCGCCGATGGGTAAAGTTGCGCGACTTCATGGCAATTGAAGCCGCACTTTGTGGGCTAATCAGGATCATTTCGATTGAAGTGGGGCTGCCATTCGGCGAGCCTGTCGGAGAAGTTGACTGGATATTGCTGCTTTCCTGCCTCGCAGCAATCGTACTCGCACCGATGCAGATAGTCTCGTTTGTCAAGTTTCAAAAATGGCGAAAAAGACAGAACTTCGTTTATTCATAAATGTTTAGGCTTGAGCGCTGCTGAGATCAAAGGCTTCGATAGCCAATCCACCTAACGACGAGATATGTATTCGCGACAGCCGGATAGGACGGCGCAAAACCGATCTTACCTGCCCATCTCTTGCTCAACATCAGCCAAGAATTCCGGCATCGATACATCAAGTTGCTCGCACAAGGCCGCGATGACCGAAAGGGTCGGCTGCCGATTGGACGTTTCAAGCAAGGAAACGTAGCTGACAGATATATTGGCCCGAAACGCCAACTCTTCCTGCGAAAAGCTTTTCGCTTTCCGTCGCCGCTTCAGAACCTTAGCGAATGCGGAAACTAGTTGATTGTTCGACCTCTCCATCCTGAACGGTATTGGATGGCCGGTCCATTTTCGTCTAATGACTATAGTCGTATTTTTGCTATAGTCACAGAGTTCGGGCCGCAGTGCATGCTCGGCTTGTTGCCCTTAGCAGTCCACGCGCAAAGGAGATCTTCAATGACAAGTCTATCAACCGAAATGCCGCAGCTGGCATCATATGTTGTTCTGAATAGGCAGGGCGAGACCCTGCATCGCTTCTATTTGCGTAACTTACTTTCAAGCGCCGATGCGGTTTTTCTGGAGGACGCCGGTCTGATCGAGCCCAGCCTGATCAAAATTAAGACTGGCGAAGGGCAAGATTTCCTCTTCGAATGCGCGGACTTCACCTTAGAGGGCGCACTCATGCTCAAAGAAATGACAGCATGGCTCAGTACCGAGCGAAAATCTTGGGGACAGATTTGGGACGTGCGCGACCATATCACCGATCTCTTTGGCCCGCCCGATGAGCATAAGATGGTGTTTCATCCGAAAGCTTTAGAAATTCTCAGCAAAGACAGTGTTGAAGAATTTTTCGAAGATGCAGCGACGGGTTGGTCTGTCCTGGATCTCGATATATTAGCGATCGAAGAGCGATTGCTATAAAGATTTGCGGTTTTCAATTTGTCTTACTTAAGCTTTCACGAAGGGAAGCAAGTAATTTTAGTGCCGACATTTAATCTCCGACGAATATCGGTCCTTTGCTGGCGTTCGCGCATGTCAATTTTCGCAACGGCACCGCCTGTCGAGCCTACCATTCAATAATCACGTAGTATTCGACAGAGGCTTGCGTCTGAAATTCACTTTCGACGTTCGTCTAAGCACCACTGGTGTTGCGTGTGGTAGCTTCGCATGAGCTAAACTATGATGAATGTAGCCGAGGTTGCAGACCTCACGAAAAACGCCAGAATGTGAAACTAAGAGGATATTTCTCTCGATTGGTAGCGCATTAAGCGCTTCGGTTACACGAAGTCGAAAGTCATCGTCTGTCTCACCATCTTTCGGAGTCGAGTTCTCTCCTCGTTGCCATTTGGGGACACCCTCGTAAATTCCCCATGCCCGCTCAGCCAATTTTGGATCTATGATAAATTCGCTATCGCTAGCCCGGCAAAATGGCGAAATCGTCATTAAACATCTTGACAGTGGGCTGCTTACAATCAGGTCAATCGGATGCTCTTGCAAGGTTCTGACTGCCTGCTCCGCCTCCTTTTTGCCGATACCAGACAATGAGATATCTGACTGCCCCATTGTTAAACCATTAATATTCCAAGGCGTCCTCGCATGCCTAAGGAAAATTAGTGACTTCGGAAGACTCGATGTAGAGTTGTGGAACATAAAATTTAGAGTAGGAGCGCTTTGACAACATCGTGCTTCGAACCAAGTTCATCCATAAGCATCTTGAGTAGATCTTCTTTGAATTTGCGCGCCTCATCACACAGGTCCTGATAAACTTGCGTTTCCAAACCCTTTTCACCGGGTAACTTGAGCTGCGTGCGGGTCTCGATGTCATTAAGGTGATCGAGGAACCGGGCATAGCGAGCCAACGGACTTTGCATTGCAGGGCCAAATATAGACTGAAGTCGTGCGATCGTCGGCATCGCAAACAACTCTTCGAGTCTCTGACGCTTTTTTGCGACTTCTAACCCTTTTGTCTCGCTCACCGCGGCCACCCCGCCGAGGTAGAGAAGCATGCGAGAAAAGCGCAGTTTAATGAGCCGGATCGCTCTCGGCTTATCTGACGAAGCCGTCTTATGTTCGAAATCCACGCAGATAGTGCGCCAGTATCGGATCACGTCATTCAGCAGAAACAAGCTCAACTTGTGATCGCCCAACTCGTCTGCGACATAGCGTTCGATTAGCCGGGTACGAGTCTTCTCAAAAAGCTGTTGATTGAAGATCCATTCCCCTTCGAGCAGAAACAACATCCGACGAGTGATGAATTCGTTGGTGTCTTTGTCACCCCCGATCGTTTCAAGGAGATTTTTTATCTTAAGTGGGTTTTCAAATACGCCACCGTGAGCAGGCATCACTAGCCCTTCATCACTCAAACGTGACCGATATGCCTTCTGCGCCTTTCGCGCGTCGGAAATCGTGATTCTGCCATTGACCAATACGAAAAGGTCAATGTCAGATCCGCTGGTGCATTCGCGTCGCGCAACACTGCCATTCACGCCGATAAGGTAGTTCGGATCGTCCTTAAACATGCTCGCTGAAATTTTGCGCATTTTTTTCAGCTGAAGCTCAGACTCTCTCTCGCATGCGGCCAATACCCGCGACGCATCACTCCCCTTCATTAAACTATCCCTTAACAAGTTCTTCGAGCTTCACGGAATAGCGAGACCGGGTCTGCTTATATCGCGTACTGATCTGATGGAGACTAGAAAGCTCAACACTTTCATCCACAAAGAACTTCCGATCATTGATGTTTACATCAACGGTTAGCCAAGACTTCGGTAGCCGAGACCGTAAATCATCCTCGTACTCAAGAACAACATTCAAATATGTAAAGAGTTCAGCATGAGACGCCCTAAAGCTCTTCTCTGTCTTCAGAAAATCCTCTGGGCTAAACTTATCGATGTTGGCCGTCATGTAGGACTGAGCGACCGTGTCAAGCAATCGGCCGATTGGAGCATTGATTACCAGATTGTAGACACTGTTCTTCAGCGACCAAAAATCATCGAAGTCATTCTGGGGCAAACTACCGGATGCAGCCCAACGCCTAACGGCAGCGCTCGCGCTCCCGAACGCTGACCTTGGACCGACGAAAGCCCTACACCGCGTGATGCCTTCTAACGTGTCTATATTAATCGGCGCAGAGAAAAGAAAAGCGTGCTTCCCATTACCCTTCCCTTCAATCAGAGCAAGCACCTCATCTGGCTCAACGTGGAACTCCCTCAAGATGTCAAGAATTTGCGAGCCAAATCGGGTTGAGCCTTCGACGATATCCCGCGTAGTCTGATGATGGTTTATTCCAAATCTTTCTTCAAAAACTGGTTCTAACGTGTGCGATAGCGGGCCATGTCCGACATCGTGGAGCAAAGCGGCGCAAACAATCGTTTTGCGCTCTCTCTCGTCCATCTCAACTTCAAGGGCGTAGGTTTCAGCCAACTTGGCCACACCGATCGAGTGCTCCCTGCGGTTATGACGCCGCCTGTAGGGCTGTCTACCGGACCCCTTTTTTACATAGTCAATCGCGCCTAAAAACCCGATGCCTTCCAGCCGCTTTAGAGGAATAGTTGCCAAAAGTGCGTTCGCAACCTGATCTTCCAGCTGAACGTCATCATCAGATCGCAATGTCGGTGTTGCATCAGTGATACGCATCAAAGTCGGCGCGCAAATCCGACTTAGATCACACCCACTTCCTAGCTGATGTTTGTGCTGCATACCCACCAATTGCTCACTCTTTTCTATCAGTCACTGCCAATATAGGATGAAAACATTGCGGATACGATACCTCGTCAGAACCCTATAGCTTACTATGGTATCATAGTGTTCAGACGCGCCAAACTTCAAGCAAAACTCAAAGGGGTACACCCCAAAGTTATATCTTAAAATTGAAGACAAGCCACCTACCAATTTCCGAGCGGCGCTCAGAGAACCCGCCGATGCAAGCCTGCTCAAAGTCCTCCCCTCGCGTGGATCATCACCCCTGATCTCTCCGATCACCGCAAGCCTCTTTCAGGTTTCCGCTCTGCAGCTGGCCAATACGACGTTTCATATCCGTCGAGAAGTCGATCTTAATGAACATCTGGAACCGTCATCAGATATCTCTTCCACCACAAAATAAGCGGTCATTGCCCCCTTCAATCGCAGCTGTGCGCCGTCGCCATAAAAACCACTCGGGCTTTGCTACGAAAACTTTGTGAAAAGGAGACGTTGCGACGGGCGAACAAGCATATCCGACACTTTGATCATCGTACTCGCTTTTTTTCGACCGCCTCCCTTTTTCTCAATTTCCAGCTCACCTTCCGCAGCAAACTTTTGCAAGACGCGAAAGATCATCTCATTTTGGGCGGCCGTCAGATTGCCGATCTGAGACAATAGGTCCTCAACCATCAACACATTATTGCTCATGCTGTCCATCACCCTGCTAGGCAACTCGTTCTCCAGCTCCATGATGAGTTTTGCTTCGTCGTCATCTCGAAATGAAAACAGGGAGTCTTTGCTTTCGACAAGCCGGTGATCAAAACCAATCTCAAAGAGACTACCTTTCCCTATGTGTTTAAAATGGTTCTGCTGGTCCCAATGCACCGAGAGCATCTTGTCCCGCGCCGCCTGATGTTTCGAAAGATGGGCTAGCAACATCCAGCGCTTATCTGTCTTCGAATACATCATGAAAGGTGTAAAAAAATGAGCTCCGCTGTTTTTGCCAAGTGTCTCCATAATTGCTCGCTGCGCGGTGGCACGCCCAAAGCTCTCGTCATCCTTCAGTTCGTGCCAAGTTTTGACAAAGTCGTTGGTCACGCCAAACTGTCGCAAACTATCTAGCCCGCCTCCATCTGTCCGCAGATAATTCAATAAAGCATCAATGGAGAAAGTCAGAATGGCCTCAGGCTTATCCAACGTGGAGAATATCTGTCGCAAACAATGCACTGGAACATCCACGTAGCCCCATTGATCGAGGACAAAGAAACTCCGTCCATGGCGTTGACGCTTCTTGATATCAGTGAGCACTTTGGGCAACAGTTGTTCAAACGCGCCCGTCTGAAGTATGATTGTGTCGTCCAGTTGCCGCTCAAATTCACTTTTGACGAGTTGCTCGCGCAGTGCTGCCATGTGCAGTTTATTAGCATCGCTGAAATAGAATCGTGCGGCGATCTCCAAAGGCTTACGGCGCCTCGCATTTACTCGAGACTTAGCCTTCTTTACCGCGTCGAGCAGCACAAAGGGGCTCCCGTGGCGCGTTTCATCGCCTTTCTGGTAAAGCCCGCCACCACAAAACCCATCAACAATTGTGATCCGTAGAGTATCCATGTGAGGGTTGGCCGTGACCGTATCGAAGTAAACATCGAGATATTGCTCAATAACCTCGAGCTTTCGCTCCGTGTGCGCTTCAATACCGGGAAGCTGCTCACCTACTTTCCAATTGAAGTTCTGCTTCTTCCCCATCTTATCCAGTCACATAAATTTCGTTGAACAAGACTGATTAGTATTGGTGAAAACGCAAGCTGAAACCAGACTCAAGGTTGAAATTCTTCGGGCATCTCATCCCAAGTTTGACCGCGATAATCGCGACCATTCAGCTTTTTAGAGCGTTTCCTATTATCTTTACCCCAAGTTCCCCATTGTTTGAAAAAGAACGCGGTTCCATGCAATCGACAGACATTGTGAATTTCATCGATCCACTCCTCTTTGATCGGTCGGGCACTTCGACCACTTTCGCCGCCAACAATAGCCCAGTCGATATCTTTCAGATCAATTTGACCAACACTGTCAATCAATGGCTCGAACGAGATAAACCGGATGCTAGCCGGCACTCGCCGCAGCTCATCGATGCGGTGGACAACCTCATGTCCCTCCACACTGGTACCCAGCCAAACATTGCCCAAAGGGTCAGGGCAGATGTCACGCAAAATCTCTGCCATTCGACTCGGCCTCTTGGTCAAAATCTGATAATTGTGACGTGGCGTATCTGACATCACCCGCCAAACTTCTGCGACAAATGCCTTCGATACGTCTGGATGAAAGAGGTCGCTCATGGAATTTACGAATATCTTCCGCGGCTTTCTCCATCTTCTTGGAATTTCAAGAGAGGTGTGATCTTCGCGCACAACGCCATTCCAGATCGTGCGCTTACCAGATTTTCGGGTGAGGCCCTGGTATTTTTTGACGCCCATGGCCTCCAAGCGCTTTGCCATATTCATCGCATAGCAATTGGTGCATCCGGCGGACATGATCGTGCACCCGGCAACCGGGTTCCAAGTAGCATCCGTCCATTCGATTTGCGTCTCGGCCATTCAACTTCTTTCATCAACGCTCGGATCTTCTTGCAACTACTAACTCTGGCAAAGCAGTGAGGCAATATATATGAAGGACGCGGTCTTTCCTGGCGTTTGCACTGGGCTTTGTTGACGGTGTGGATGCGCCCTCCAGATAATGTCGTCATGGGCCAATTTGACGTGTTGAACCAGCAAAGAGCCAGAGTATCAATTCAGTCGAGAAGGCGGTGCAAGACGCCTGAGGTTTAGGCGAACAGGTCCGCTTGAACGAACAGAGAAACGCTCCGCTGCGTTGCAATGAATGACCGCTTCCCGACCTTCAAAACCATCGAGTCCGCAAAGGTGAGAACCGCTGCGATAGCTGAGGTCTTCGCGGTTCTCGCCTTCGCTCCCATGAATGTGCAGACATTCTAAGTAAGTTGGCCTAACTTTAACGGACCCGCTAACGTAAGGGTTCGCCAAGCCTCTATGCCATATACAACCTGTGCGTTCTTAATAAGAACAGCCGGCAGAGTTGCTAAGATTTTACCGGCAATGTTGCGAGAATACGCAGCCCCCGTCCTGACTCCCAAGAAAAACATCAAGAAAAGAAAGGACACACCATGAAAGATAGAGGGAAAACAAGAACCGAACTGAAAGACCTGAGCACGCTCGGGCCGCCAAGATCACTCGCTGATCGCCTGCTGGAAGACTACGGGGCTGAGCTGGAAGGCGAAGGTCTCTCCGAAGACCAGCAAAAAGAATGCCTGCTTGCCCTGTGGCAGGTGATGGTCGCGTTTGTCGATCTGGGGTTCAGCATCAAGTCTGGGGATAAGCTATTCCCCGAAAGTGACGTGGGCTTCGATGATGTGCTAAACTACTTCTGCCTTGAAGACCCGACGCGTGAAACAGTCGCATCCCCTGAAAATCAAAAACAAGAGGAACGACCATGAGCGCAGAAAACCCATGAGATACCGCAGCAAAAACTAAGAAGGCCGTCATCTATTGCCGCGTGTCTTCAGCCAAACAGAAGAAAGTCGGTGACGGCCTCGCCTCGCAGGAATCTCGCTGCCGCGAATTCGCCCGCTACAAGGGGCTGGAAGTTGTCGAGATATTTCACGATGACGCCTCGGGCGGACTGATCGACCGTCCCGGCATTCAGGCAATGCTGCGTTTTGTGCGGAAGCATAAGAAAGACCCGCACGCAGTCATCATTGATGATGTCTCCCGCCTTGCACGGGGCCTTGATGCGCACCTTGCGCTGCGCTCGGCCATTTCGGATGCAGGTGGATTGCTGCAAAGTCCTTCCATTGAGTTTGGCGAAGATTCCGACTCAATTCTGGTCGAAAACATGCTCGCGTCCGTCTCGCAGCATCAGCGTCAGAAGAACGCCGAACAAACCAACAACCGGATGCGCGCGCGCGTGATGAACGGGTATTGCGTGCTTTCCCGCCCGCCGAAGGGATTCCGCTATCAGCAGACGCCCGGACACAGAAAGCTGCTGGTGCGCGATGAGCCGATTGCCTCGATCTTGCAGGAAGCGCTTGAAGGATATGCCACAGGCCGTTTCCAGACACAGGTGGAAGTGAAGCGCTTTCTTGAAAGCCAGCCGGACTATCCCAAAGACCTGCCCACCGGAGAAATCCGTAACCAGCGAATCTTCGATATCCTGACACAGCCGCTCTATGCCGGGTATGTCGAAGCGCCGAGTTGGAACGTCTCCTTGCGTAAAGGCCACCATGAGGGCCTGATCACATTTGAGACCTTCCAGCGCATTCAGGATCGGCTGAGCGGTACGGCCAAGGCTCCCGCGCGCAAAGATATCAGCGAAGATTTTCCGCTGCGCGGCTTTGTCCTCTGCGCGGACTGCGAAACGCCCATGACAGCTTGCTGGTCGAAATCCAAGACAGGCGACAAACACCCGTACTACATGTGCAAGAAGAAGGGCTGCGAAAGTTACCGGAAATCAATCAGGCGTACCGATCTTGAAAGAGACTTCGAGACTTTGTTGAAAGGTATGCAGCCTTCCCAGGGTCTCTTCGAGACAGCGCGCAAGATATTCCTGAACCTGTGGGACACTCGCTTGGCCAAGGCGGAAGAACATGCGCAGACTTACGGTCGCAAGTCAGCCGCCGTCCAAAAACAGATCGACACGCTGCTTGACCGGATTGTCGAGTCGGAAAATTCTTCCGTGATCGCGGCCTATGAAGCCCGGATTGCGAAGCTAGAACGCGAAAAACTGATGCTGGAAGAAAAGGCCAGTACAACCTCTGCGCCTCGCTATGCCCGGGAAGAGTTGTTCGAACTCGCCTTCGAATTTCTATCAAGCCCTTATGATATATACAAAAAAGGCTCTCTTTCAGTGAAGAGAACGGCCCTCAGACTGGCCTTTCGGGAGCCTGTTTCCTACTGCCGGAACACGGGTGTTCGAACCCCGGAATTATCATTTCCGTTCAGGGTCTTAGAGGGGCTTTCAAGGGGTGATTTTGAAATGGCGCACCGGGGAGGATTCGAACCCCCGACCCCCAGATTCGTAGTCTGGTGCTCTATCCAGCTGAGCTACCGGTGCAGTGCGGGCGGGTATAGTCTTGGGTTGCGGCGGGCGCAAGCGTGAATTGCGAAAAAATCAGCAGCAGTCGGGATTTTTCGGTAGGCGGATTTCGAAGACCGTGCCTTCGGGGCCGCTGGAGGCGATCCGCATCTGCCCGCCATGCATGGAGACCAACTCGGCAGCGATCGCAAGGCCAAGCCCCGTGCCGCCCTTGCGGCCGCTTTTGCCGAAGGCCTCGAACACCGCGTTTTGCAGCTCTTGCGGCAGACCCGGCCCGGTGTCGCTCACGGTGATCCGGCTCTCCATGCGGCCCTCCACCTCGACCGCTTCGGCGGCGACACGCACCTCGCCGGTCTTGCCGCTGCCCTCAATGGCCTGCGCGGCGTTACGGGTCAGGTTGCTGAGAACGCGGAACATTTTGTCCCGGTCCGCGTGAATCATGCAGCCTTCGTTGATGTCGCTATGCATGGTCACGCGGCGCTCGTCGATTTCGAGTGCGACCTCTTCGAGCACTTCATCGGTGAGGGTGTCGAGCCGGATATTCTCACATTCGGCGGGCGATTCCTGCGCCCTGCCATAGGTCAGCGTATGGGTGCAGAGCGTCACCGCACGGCTGAGCGCGCGAGTCATTTTGGGCGCGATGCGGGCCACCGCCGGGTCGTTGCTGCTCTCCAAATGGTCTGCGAAAAGCTGGGTAGTAGCCAGCATGTTGCGCAAATCATGGCTGATCCGGGCCACGGCGCCGCCGAGCGCGGCAAGGCGTTCTTTCTGACGCAGCGCACCCTGCACCTGCCCCTCCATCGTCTGAAGCGCCTGTTCTGCCTCGCGAATCTCGTAGAGATTGGACGCCGGCGCGATCAGACTGTCAGGCTTGTCGGGTGCGGTCTGGAAGCGCTGCATATGGCTGACGAGCCGCTTGATCGGCCCGACCATGAGGTAGCGAACGGCGAAGAAGAGCAGCGCCGCCGTGATCAGCGAGATGATGAGCGACACCCAAAGGACACTGAGGCTGTAGGCGATCATGGCTTGACGCAGCGGCCCCTCGACCAGCGTCACCTCGATCTCCGTGCCGCCCGCATTCACCGGGCGCCCGATGACGCGGATCACACGGTCCTGCTGGATGAAGAGAACGCGCATCGAGTCGACCATCTCTTCGATGGGTCGGCTCATCCGCAGATCGAAACTTTCGTCGATCACATGGGTCTGGTTGTTGGTCAGCACCAGCTCGCGCCGGGAGTTGCGGCGCAGCACAATGTTGAGAACCCCGGCGGTGCTGAGAAGCTCGGATTCCAGCACCGGATCAATCATTTCCGTGTCCGCCGCAAGAAGCGCGAGCGAGGCGATTTGCGCCCGTTCCAGCCGCCCTTGCAGATATTCCACGCGCATATTCGACACCGACGGCACGAAAATGAGCACTTCGGCCAGCAGCACGAAGAGCATGGAAAGCAACAGGAAACGGCGCGACAAGGTATTGAACATTCCTACTCCGGGTGGATCACAGATCCGTGACCAAATCCACCTCGCCTCAACCTAAATCCATTCATAAAGTGACACAATGTCTCATAGCTTTTTAATTAAATTTATACACATCTTCAAAAACTGATTGTCAAACAAGCGCTTGGCGAAATAGCTGCCGCTCGCCGCCTTGCTGACTTCGCCGCGGGTCGGATAGGGCAGCACCATGCCGGAGATGGCGCTGAGCTTCAGCCCTTTCGACATGGCGAGCGCCCAGGGGCTGATCATTTCGCCCGCGCCCTCCCCGACGATTGTGACACCCACCGGCTTGCCGCCCTTCACCATCAGCTTGAGAAAGCCCGCGGTTTCACCATCGGCGCGCGCGCGGTCATTGTCGCCGAGCGGGCTCTGGATGATCTCGATCTTGTCGCCATGCTCGGCCTTCGCCTCAGCTTCGGTGAGGCCGATCTGAGCGAGCTCCGGTGCGGTGTAGGTCACGCGTGGGATGCAATCCTCGCGCCGCGTCACCGGCAGGCGCAGCGCCGCGTTGCGCACGACCAGCCCCGCCTCATAGCCTGCCATATGGGTAAATTGCAGCCCGCCGGTCACGTCGCCAATTGCGTAAATCCGGCGGTTACGCGTCTTGAGGCCGGGCGTGACACGCACGGCGCCGTGCACCACTTCCACGCCCGCCGCATCAAGATTGAGCTTCTCGATATTCGGCGTCCGGCCCGTGGCCACCAGAAGATGCGAGCCGGAAATCACTTCGTTCTCCAGCGCGACCTGAATCTGCCCATTCTCCTCGGAAACCGATTTGGCGGGCTTATCCTCGTGGATCACGACACCTTCCGCGCGAAGCTGCGCCGTCACCAGCGCCGCCGCATCCGCATCATCGCGGCCAAGCGCCTTGGCCGCCTCGATCACCGTGACCTGCGCGCCAAGGCGGCGGAAGGCTTGCGCCAGTTCCAACCCAATCGGCCCGCCGCCAAGCACCAACAGATGTTCCGGCAATTCCTCAATGTCGAAAATCGTCTCATTGGTCAGATAGCGGGCCTCACTAAGCCCCGGCACCGGCGGCACCGATGCGCGCGCACCCGTCGCGATCACGAACCGCCGCGCAGTGATGCGGTGGCTCTCCGTCTCCACCGTCTCCGGCCCGGTGAAGGTCGCCCATTCGCGGATCACCTTCACGCCCAGGCCTTCAAATCGTTCCTGACTGTCATGGGGCGCAATGCTCGCAATCACATCGCGAATATGGGTCTGAATCGCGGGCCAGTCGATCTGCGGCTCCTGCGGCACAACACCGGGCACCGCAGGGCGGCGCTGCGCTTCGGCGGCATGGGCCGCGGCGATTAGCGATTTCGACGGCACGCAGCCGGTGTTGAGACAATCGCCACCCATCTCGCCCGCCTCGATCAACACCGTGTCGAGACCAAGCTGCGCCGCGCCGGAAGCCACGGACAGCCCCGCCGAACCAGCTCCAATGACACAAAGGTCGCAACTGATCTCGTTCATCATAAAGCTCCTTTCGGGCGAATGGCGCGGATGAGGATCGGCAACGCCGCCAGCGCGCAGAGCCCCAGAAGCGGCAACAGCACCGGCGGCGAGAAGATCACGCCCAGATCCGGTTTTTCACCGCGCGCGAAGAGATCCGCAAGCCCGGCCCCCACGGAAGCATAGACCGCCGTGCCGGGGATGATGCCGAGAAATGTCGTCCAGACGTAGTGACGTAACGGCACTCCGAGAAATGCGGGGGCGATATTGGCCACGACGAAGGGAATCACCGGCATCAGGCGCATGAGCAAAAGCGCGCTGATCTGGTTCTGCTTGAGCGCGGCGCCGAGTCGCGCCACCGCGCCCTCGCCCGTGTTGATCCGCGCGGCCAGCGCTTCGCCGAATCCGTAGCGCACGGCGAGAAAGATCAGCGTCGCGCCGGTTGTGGCCGCGAGCACAATGGCCATGGTCGCGACGAGCGTGCCGAAAAGGAGCCCCCCGGTCAGCGTCATGATCAGCCCACCAGGCAGCGAAAAGGCGACCACGGCGACATAGGCCAGCATGTAAAGACCGAGGGCGAGCGCGTAATTTTCATCGCGCCAGGCAATAAGCCGGTCATGATTCGCCTCAAGGGCGGAAAGGGTCAGGGAATCGCGAAAAAAGATCGCCGCGAGAAGCGCGACCGCGGCAATCACAGCAACGGGGATCAGGCGTTTCATATTCATAGCGCTTTGTCACATGGACATGGCCGGACGTGAATGCTATTTCACCCTCCAAACGCGGATGTGAGGCGAAAAAACCTCTGCGGCGGTCATTGACCGTTTCTCCGCCAGCCTTTATAAGGCGCTTTCTGAATTTTAAAGGCTTTGAGGGGTGTCCGCGCCCGGCGAGGCCGCCCAGCGGAAACGCACCCGAGGAGACGAGACATGAAACGCACTTATCAGCCGAGCAACCTTGTTCGCAAACGCCGCCACGGCTTCCGTGCGCGCATGGCCACCAAGAATGGCCGTCAGATTCTGAACCGCCGCCGTGCGCGCGGTCGCAAGAATCTCTCGGCATAAGACCGGGGGCGGCGCCCATGGCTGCGCCTGACATTCTTAAAAAGCGGCAGGATTTTCTCGCCGCCGCGCGGGCACGCAAACAAGGCGCGCCCGCTTTTCTGTTGCAGGCCCGCGAAACCGGCGGGCCGATGCGCGTCGGGTTTACCTGTTCCAAAAAAGTCGGCAACGCCGTTGCGCGCAACCGGGCGAAGCGCCGTCTGCGGGCCATTGCCCGCGAGGTTTTGCCGACAAAGGGCCGCACCGGGTGGGATTATGTCTTGATCGGCAAAGCGGGCGACACGGCCCAGCGCCCTTACGAAAAACTAAAGCGAGACCTTGAGCGCGCACTTGAACGTATCCACGCAAAGCCATGACACCGCTGCAAAATATCGCCGCCGCGCCGATCCGCGCTTACCGGCTGATCTTCAGCCCGCGCATCGGCTATGGCTGCCGTTTTCAGCCGACCTGCTCGGCTTACGGGCTGGAGGCAATTGAGGCTCACGGCGCATTCAAAGGCTGGCTTTTGACTCTGCGGCGCATCGCGCGCTGTCACCCCTTGGGCGGCTCTGGCTTCGATCCGGTCCCTGGCCCCAAGGCGCAGAAGGAGGATCCCCATGCTCGATAACGCCCTGCCCCCGATCCTCGCCAATGCGCCGAGCACGACCGCCTTTGCCAAACTGCGCAAACGGATCATCCGCGAGACGCGCAGCGCCATCGACACCTATGCGATGGTCGAGCCGGACGCGAAATGGCTCGTCTGCCTCTCCGGCGGCAAGGACAGCTACACGCTCCTCGCCGCGCTGACCGAACTCAAATGGCGCGGACTGTTGCCGGTCGAACTCCTCGCCTGCAATCTCGATCAGGGACAACCGGGCTTCCCGGCCACGGTCCTGCCCAAATTCCTCGACGAGATGCAGATACCCCACCGCATCGAGTATCGCGACACCTATTCCGTTGTCGTCGATAAAGTCCCGCAAGGCCGCACCTATTGCGCGCTCTGCTCGCGGCTCCGGCGCGGCAATCTCTACCGCATCGCGCGGGAAGAAGGCTGCACGGCGGTCGTTCTCGGCCACCACCGGGACGACATTCTAGAGACGTTTTTCATGAACCTCTTCCATGGCGGGCGCTTGGCAACAATGCCGCCCAAGCTCTTGAATGAAGACGGGGATTTGCATGTCCTCCGCCCCCTCGCCTTCCTCGCCGAAGCCGATTGCGAGAAATTCGCGCGGGATATGAGTTACCCCATCATCCCCTGCGATCTCTGCGGCTCTCAGGACGGCTTGCAGCGCCAGCAGGTCAAGCAAATCCTCGACGGGTGGGAAGCCAGCGCTCCGGGCCGCCGCCAGATCATGTTCCGCGCGCTGATGAACAGCAATCCGAGCCATCTTTGCGATCCGTCCCTCTTCGACTTCGCCGGCCTGATGCGCAGCGCCAGCCCCGAGCCGGGCACCAACACGCCGCCAGACCTGTCCTGAAAGGCGCGAAACCGAGATTCCGGTTGACCTTCGGGGCGCGTCCCTGTTCAAACGCCGCAAACCCATGGAGCGGTGAATGGATAACGACGACAGCAACAAGAATCTCTTTCTGGCGATCGCGCTGAGTTTGGCCGTCATCATCGGCTGGCAGATTTTCTTCCCGGCCCCCGAGCCGGCCACCCAGCCTGACAGCCCTGCAACCGAGCAATCGGCCGACACCAGCGCCGCCGCGCCCAATGTGGCCGGAGCCCCCGCGGCGACGGCGCCAGTCGCGCAGAATCAGACCGTGGACGAGGCCCTCGGCACGACCGAGCGGGTCGAGATCGACACACCCCGCCTCACCGGCTCGCTCTCGCTGCGCGGTGGCCGGATCGATGATCTGGCGCTCAAAGATTACCGCGAAACGGTGAACCCCAGCTCGCCGCTCGTGCGCCTGCTCTCGCCCGTTGGCAGCCCGGTCCCCTACTACGCCCTCCATGGCTGGACCCCCGCTGGCGGCGGCCTGACTTATGAGAACGTCCCGACCGCGCAGACCGACTGGTCACTGGTTGAGGGCAGCACGCTCTCCGTCGGCAGCCCCGTGACGCTCGAATGGGACAATGGCGCGGGCCTCATTTTCCGCAAGACGATCTCGGTCGATGAAAACTACCTCTTCACCGTCGAGCAATCCGTCGAGAACACCACCGGCGAGCAAGTCAGCCTCGCGCCCTACGGCACCATCGCCCGCCATGGCGAGCCGGACACGCAAGGCTTCTACCTTCTCCATGAGGGCGTGATCGCCGCCGAAGACGGTGTGGTTGAAGAAATCAACTATGACGACATGCCGGACTTCGACACCGACCCGCGCGAGCAGGCCGCTGTTGAGGCAACAGCCGTGCAGGAAAACGGCTGGATCGGCTTTACAGACAAATACTGGATGACCACGCTCGTCCCGCAGCCGGGTCAAGCCTTCACCGCCGTGGCGAAATACACCCCCGGCTCGGACACCTATCAGACCGATAGCCGCCTTCCGGTGGTCAATGTCGCCGCGGGTGACACGGCGGTCTCCACCACGCATCTCTTTGCCGGAGCGAAAGAATGGGCCGCGATCCGCAATTACGAGCGTGAAAACGGCTTCGTCGATTACGTCAACTCGATCGACTGGGGCTGGTTCTGGTTCTTCACCAAACCGATCTTCCGCCTGCTCCACAGCATTAACGAAGTCATCGGCAATATGGGCTGGTCGATCATCGCGCTGACCTTCATCCTCAAGGCCATCGTGTTCCCGCTCTCGCGCAAATCCTATGTCTCCATGGCCCGGATGAAGGAGCTCCAGCCCGAGCTGGAGAAAATCAAGGAACGCGCCGGCGACGACCGCATGAAAATGCAGCAGGAGATGATGGCACTCTACCGCGAGAAAAAGGTCAATCCGGCGGCGGGCTGTCTGCCCATGCTGATCCAGATCCCGATCTTCTTCTCGCTCTATAAGGTGCTGTTCGTGACCATTGAGATGCGCCACGCGCCCTTCATCGGCTGGATTCGCGACCTCTCCGCGCCGGACCCGTCCTCGGTGCTGAACCTCTTTGGCCTGCTCCCCTGGGCACCTCCGCCGGCAACCTCGCTGCTCGCCTTCATCTCGCTTGGCGTGTTCCCGATCCTGATGGGCGTGACCATGTGGCTCCAGCAAAAGCTGAATCCGGCCCCCACGGACAAGACGCAGGCGACCATCTTCAACTGGATGCCGGTGATCTTCACCTTCATGCTGGGGCGCTTCGCGGTTGGCCTCGTCATCTACTGGACGGCGAACAACGTGATCACCTTTCTCCAGCAATATTTCATCATGCGCAGCCACGGCTATAAGCCCGACATCTGGGGCAATATTCGCGGCAAGGGCAAAACCTGATGAAGGTCGCCCAAATCTGGCGGCACCCAATCAAAGCGGTGGGGGCGGAGCAATCCGCCTCCGCCGTTTTCCGTTCCGGGGTCGGGATGGAGGGCGACCGTGTCTGGGCGCTCACTCATGAGAAGAGCAAATATGACGGCTCCGAATGGGCGATCTGCATGAATTTCCTGCGCGGCGCCTCCTGTCCGCAGCTCATGGCGGTCACGGCGGAAACAGTCGCGGGCGGCTTGCGTCTCTCGCATCCGGCGCAAGGCGAAATCACCTTAGATCCGGCGGGCAACACATCGGCCTTCCTCGACTGGGTCCGCCCGCTCGTCGCGCCCCGCGAGCCCGTTGCGCTCATGCCCGCACCCGGCCGCGCCCTGACTGACAGCCATATCGCAAACATCACCATCGGCAATCTCGCCAGCCTCGACGCGCTGTCCGAACGGGTTGGACAGCCGCTCGACCGTCGCCGCTTCCGCGCGAATATCTGGATCGAGGGCGCAGAGGCATGGAGCGAATACGGCTGGGCGGGCCGCGACGCCACCCTCGGCGCCGCCAAGCTCCGCATCTACGAGCCCGTCAGCCGCTGCCGCGCCACCGAAGCGAACCCCGAGACCGGGGAGCGCGATGCCGACACCCTCGGCGCTTTGGCGCAAAACGACCAACAATTCTGCATGAAAGCCGAGATCCTTGAGGACGGCGAGGTCCGGCTCGGCGACCATCTGGCGCTGCTCTGAAATAGCCCCTAACATGGGCCGCAAAAGAGGTCGCCCATGATCCCCGATCCAACTGCAAAAGACCCGCTGCCCGGCCACCCGCGCGTCGCCTATATCGCGCCGCTGGCCGAGGGCCGCACCAATGTCACGGTCGGCCCCTACAGCTATTATGACGACCCGGACGGTCCGGAACAGTTCTTCACCCGCAACGTGCTGCACCATTACGATTTTCTGGGCGACAATCTCCATATCGGTCCCTTCTGCGCCATCGCGGCGGGCGCGCGGATCATCATGAACGGCGCGACACATGCGCTTGGCGGCTTCTCCACTTTCCCCTTCAACATTTTCGGCGGAGAGTGGGCGGACGGCTTCGACCCCGCCTCCCTCTCCCCCGGCTTCAAAGGCGACACGGTGATCGGCCCGGATGTCTGGATCGGCACCGACGCCATGATCCTGCCCGGCACGCGCATCGGCGCAGGCGCGATCATCGGCGCGCGGGCGGTCGTCTCCGGTGAGGTCCGCCCCTACTCCGTCACCATCGGCAACCCGGCCAAGGAAGCCAAACGTCGCTTCGACGATGCGACCGTAGATGCCCTGATGGAGATCGCCTGGTGGGACTGGCCCATCGAGAAGATCACCGGCAACCTCGATGCCATCCGCGGCGCGGACCTCGCCAAACTGCGCGCCGCCGCATAATCCGCGCCAAACGCATCCCCTTCCCTCTGGCCTCCGCCCGCGCTTGCCCTTACTCTGCGCCGCAATCAAGGAGCCGCGACATGATGCAATTCACCCTCACGCCCGAGCAGGACCCGGCGCTTCTCGAAGCGGGCCGGAAGCTCTTCGCTGGCTCGTCGGACTTCCTCAAAGGCGTCGTCGCGATGGACGGCCTGCCCCCGGCGGACCGGCTGGAGGTCTGTTTCGCGGGCCGCTCCAATGTCGGCAAATCGACCCTGATCAACGCGATCACGGGCCGCAAGGCGCTCGCCCGCGCCTCCAACACACCGGGCCGGACGCAGGAGATCAACTATTTCACGCTTGGCGACGCGCTCTATCTGGTGGACCTTCCCGGCTATGGCTACGCCGAAGCGCCAATCGATGTAGTCGCCCGATGGCAAGAACTTCTGAAAGCCTATCTCGCGGGCCGCGCCACGCTCCGCCGGGTCTTCATGCTGATCGACGCGCGGCATGGCGCGAAAAAGGTCGATGAGGAGATCATGCAACTCCTCTCCACCTCCGCCGTGACCTTTCAGGTCGTGCTGACCAAATGCGACAAGCCGAAAAAGGGCCAGCTCGACAAGATTATCGACGGGCTGAACACCGTCCTCAAAAAATACCCCTCCGCCTATCCTGAGATCATCGCGACCTCGTCGGAAAAGGGCGACGGGCTGGACATTCTACGGGCAGAAATCGCGGGGCTATTGTGAGTGATAAAGTGATCCATCAGACACGGGACTGGCTGGCAACGGCGCGCACGCTGTCCGAGGCGCTGCCCTTTCTGCAACGCTATGACGGCGCGACCGTCGTGATCAAACTCGGCGGTCACGCGATGAGCGACGGCGAGGCAATGGCGCAATTCGCGCGCGACGTGGTGCTGATGCGCCAGTGCAACCTGAGGCCCGTCATCGTCCATGGCGGCGGCCCGCAGATCAACGCCATGCTGGAGCGGCTCGCCATCGAAAGCCGGTTCGAAAAGGGCAAGCGCGTCACCGATGAGGCCACGGTCGAAGTCGTTGAAATGGTCCTCTCGGGCCGCATCAACAAGCAGATCGTGCAGGCCATCTCTGATCAGGGCGGCAAGGCGGTTGGCCTCTCGGGCAAGGATGCGGGCATGATCATCTGCACCCCGGACGACCCCGTCCTCGGCTTTGTCGGCCGCCCCGAAGAGGTGAACCCAGCGCTCCTCGAAAGCCTCACCGAAGCGGGCTTTATCCCCGTCATCGCCCCCATCGGCATGGGCCGCGACGGCGAGACTTTCAACATCAATGGCGACACAGCCGCAGGCGCGATTGCGGGCGCGCTCAAAGCCGACCGCCTGCTCCTGCTCACCGATGTGGCGGGCGTCAAAGACGGCGCGGGCGATATCATCACCGCCCTGACCCCGGAACGCGTCGATGCCCTGACCACTGAAGGCGTCATCGCGGGCGGCATGATCCCGAAAACGCAAACGGCCCTCGACGCCATTTCCGATGGGGTGCGCGCGGTCGTCATCCTCGACGGGCGCGTCCCCCATGCCTGCCTGTTGGAGCTGTTCACCGAACACGGCGCGGGCACCCTGATCCGCCGCGAGGTGACATGAAACGCCTGATCCTCATGCGTCACGCCAAGTCCGACTGGTCTGCCGGCCTTGAGGATCATGAGCGCCCGCTCAACCCGCGCGGCCGCGAAGCCGCCCCGCGCATGGCCGCATGGCTCAAAGCGGAAGGGCTAATCCCCGATGCCGCACTAATCTCCGACAGCGAGCGCACCACGGAAACCTTCGCCCGGATGCAGCCCGAACTTGGCGCAATCCCCGTCACCAAAGACGCGACCCTCTATCTCGCCAGCCCCGACCAGATGCTCCAAACGATCCAAACACGCGGAACCGGAGACACCCTCCTCATCGTCGCCCACCAACCCGGCACCGGCCTGCTCGCACACCGCCTCGACAGCGACGCGCCCGAGGACATCCCCACAGCGGCGGTTCTGGTGTTCGACCATGACGGCGAATGGCAGGGCCTCAGCCGCGCCACCCTCACCCACTACCAAACGCCGAAAAAACTCCCGAAGACTTAATGCCCCAAAATCTGGCTCAGGAAGAGCTGGGTCCGTTCGTTCTGCGGATTGTTGAAGAAGGCTTCCGGCTCGTTCTGCTCGACGATCTGGCCCTGATCCATAAAGATCACACGGTCCGCGACCTGCCGCGCGAAGCCCATTTCGTGGGTCACGCAGAGCATGGTCATGCCCTCTTCGGCAAGCTCGACCATGGTGTCGAGAACCTCCTTGATCATCTCGGGGTCGAGCGCGGAGGTCGGCTCGTCAAAGAGCATGATTTTCGGGCGCATACACAGGCTGCGGGCAATCGCCACGCGCTGCTGCTGACCGCCGGAGAGCTGGCCGGGATATTTATGCGCCTGATCCGGGATCTTCACCTTGGTCAGGTAATGCATCGCCAGTTCTTCGGCATCCTTCTTGGCCATCTTGCGGACCCAGATCGGCGCGAGGGTGCAGTTCTCCATGATCGTCAGATGCGGGAAGAGGTTGAAATGCTGGAAACACATCCCGACCTCTGAGCGCACCTTCTCGATGTTCTTGAGATCGTCGGTCAGCTCCACACCGTCCACGATGATCTGGCCGGATTGATGCTCTTCGAGCCGGTTGATACAGCGGATCAGCGTCGATTTGCCGGAGCCGGACGGGCCGGCAATCACGATCCGCTCGCCCTCGCGCACCTTCAGATCAATGTCGCGCAGGACGTGGAATTCGCCATACCATTTGTTCATGTCATTGATTTCAATGACAACCTTATCGCTCATCTGAGAGGCGGCTTGTGCACTCATGACGGGGTCCTACTCATGTTCATGCTGGAGACGGCGCTCCAGATATTGAGAATATTTCGACATCGGATAGCAGCACAGGAAAAAGATGAGCGCGACGAAGCCGTAAAGCTCCCAATAGACGCCCAGCCATTCCGCGCTAGCTAGAATCGGGCCGCGGACAAAGCCGATCGGGTCGAACATCGAGATGATCGAGACCAGCGTGGTGTCCTTGAAGAGGCCGATAAACACATTGACGATGCCGGGGATCGAAATTTTCAGCGCCTGCGGCAGCACGATATGGCGCATCTTCTGCCAGTAGCTGAGGCCGAGACTGTCGGCGCCCTCATACTGCCCTTTCGGGATCGCCGCGAGCCCGCCGCGCACCACTTCGGCGATATAGGCGGAGGCAAAGAGCGTCGCCATGATGATGACGCGCAAGATCAGGTCGAACTGCGTGCCGGGCGGCAGGAAATAGGCCAGCACGACATTGGCGAAGAACAGCAGCGTGATCAGCGGGACGCCCCGGATGATCTCGATGAAGCCGACGCAGATAATGCGGATGATCGGCAAATGCGACTGGCGGCCAAGCGCCAGCAGGATGCCGAGCGGCAAGGACAGCGAGATCGAGGAAATGCCCAGCACGAAGGTCAGGGTAAACCCGCCAATCTGGCGCGACTGATGCGGCGGCAGGTCCAGCGGCAGGATGATTTCCAGCATCCCCAGAAGGGGCGCATGCAGGAAGAAGATCGAGATCGGGATGAAAATCAGCAACGTGCTGATCACGCCGAAGACCGGGAAGCCGAGGCGCTGGAACATGTAGTAATGCAGGTAGCTCGCGAAGGTCAGCAGGCCGAAAGCGACCGGCACCGCGAAGTCCCCGCCCCAGATCAGCCACCAGGCGATGAGCGGATAAATCAGGGTAAAATAGAGGAATTTGCGCGAGACGGAGCCAAAGAGCAGCGGCGCCAGCGCGGGCACCAGAAGCAGCACGGCGAGGATGGGCCGCCAGATCTGGTCCAGCGGGATCGAGCCGAAAAAGAGCTGCCGCCAGCGGTCCTTGATCACCGCGAAACAGGCGCCGTCGCCCTTCTCGCGGCACTCGCTGAGGCTCGCGGCGTTCCATGTGGAATCGAGGAACCACGGCGCGATTTTCCAGACGAACCACGCGATGAAGCCAAGGCTCAGCACCGTCAGCAAAATGTTGAACCAGCCCGAGAACAAATTCGCCCGAAGCCATGTCACCGCCCCGCCCTCGTGGACGGGGGGCGGCCTTTCGCCGAGCATTTCGCTGCGCACCCAAGCGGTGGTCTGGCTTTGCGTATCGCTCATTTACCGCTCCTTGATCTGCGCGCGCCGGTTATACCAGTTGCCGAATGCCGAAATGATCAGCGAGCAGGTCAGGTAGAACGCCATGAGGAGCAGGATACACTCCAGCGCCCGGCCGGTTTGGTTCAGGGTGATCCCCGCCAGCGTCGCGGTCACATCCGAATAGGAGATCGCGATGGCGAGGGAGGAGTTTTTCGTCAGGTTCAGATAATGCGAAATCAGCGGCGGGATAATGACCCGCAGCGCCTGTGGCAGGATCACGAGGTTCATGATCCGCCCCGGTTTGAGACCCAAGGCGGCGGCGGCTTCCGTCTGGCCTTTGTTGACCGAGAGGATCCCGGCCCGCACGTTTTCCGCAATGAACGCAGAGGTATAGAGCGTCAGCCCGAGCCAGAGCGCCACGAAAGGTGTGCCGATCTTGAGCCCGCCCCGGAAGTTGAACCCGCCAAGTTCCGGGATGTCCCAACTCACCGGCTTGCCCAGCATGTAAAACGCGGCAACGCTCGGCAGGATCAAAAGCGCCAGAGAGACCCAGCCGACCGGGAAGGTCGCGCCGGTCGCCTCTTGGCGTTTGCGCGCCCAGATCCGCGTCGCGATGATCGCGGCGATGGAGAGCAGGAACACCGCAAGCAGCATTCCCGCGCCCTCGCCCCAAACGGGTTTCGGCGTGTAGACGCCGCGATTGGTGACGGCGACCGTGTTCCACAGCGCCATGGAGGCCTCGCCATCTTCGCGGAAGGCGCGCGGCGCGGGTGCGCTGATGGTCAGCACGGCCCCGGAAATCAGGATCCAGATGAGCAGCGGCACATTGCGGAAAATCTCGACATAAACCGCCGTGATCCGCGCGATCAGCCAGTTGGTCGAGAGGCGCATGACCCCGAGCGTGATCCCCAGAAAGGTCGCCGCGAGACAGCCCAGAAACGCGACCAGCAGCGTGTTGAGGATTCCCACCAGTGCCGCGCGAGCGTGGGTATCGTCCGGCGTGTAGGGGATCAGCGTCTGGTCAATCGCATAGCCGGCACGGCGGCCCAGAAAGTCGAAATTGAAGTCCTGCCCCGCCGCGGCGAGGTTGCGATAGGCGTTCCAGCCCAGCCACCCCATGAAGGCGACAAAGGCGCATAAAGCAATAAATTGAATGGTATAGCCGCGATACTTCGCATCGCGAAGCAGCATCGACATGCGAAATGGTTTGGACGTAGCCGACATAAACCCCCAAGAGTAAGGGGCGGCCCGAAGGCCACCCCGAACGATCTTAACGGAACGGCGGCGAATACATCAACCCGCCCTGAGTCCACTGCGCATTGAGGCCGCGCGGCAGCCCGACGGTGGTTTTCTCGCCCACATAACGCTCGAAAATCTCACCGTAATTTCCGCCAGCGCCAATCGCTTTGACGGCCCAGTCGTTCTCCAGCCCCAGCATGGTGCCGAGATCGCCTTCAACGCCGAGGAGCCGGTTGATCTCCGGGTTCTCCACACCTTCGGCCAGCTCGTTGACATTGGACGAAGTCACGCCATATTCCTCAGCCGCGATCAGCGCGTTGAGGGTCCAGCGCGCCACATCGGCCCACTGATCGTCGCCCTGCTGGACAACCGGCCCAAGCGGCTCTTTGGAAATGATTTCCGGCAGAATGATGTGATCGGTCGGCGTCTCGAAGGTCGCGCGGACCCCGGCCAGACCGGACGCATCGGTAGTGTAGCTGTCGCAAGCGCCCGCGAGATATTGCTGCTGCGCTTCGGCAAAGGTTTCCACCGGCACCGGCTCATAGGAAATGCCGTTTGTGTTGAAATAATCCTGCAGGTTCAACTCGGTGGTCGTGCCGGTCTGGATACAGATCGTCGCGCCGTCGAGTTCCTTGGCCGAGTTCACGCCAAGCTCACGCTTCACCATGAAGCCCTGCCCGTCGTAATAATTCACGCCGATAAAATCGAGCTTCAGCTCGCTGTCGCGCTGCACGGTCCAGGTGGTGTTGCGGGCCAGAACGTCGATCTCGCCCGATTGCAGGGCGGTCAGACGGTTCTTGGTGGTGAGCGGCGTGAACTCCACCGCCTGCGGGTCGCCCAGAACGGCGGCGGCCAGCGCACGGCAATAGGAGACGTCGATCCCCTCCCACTCGCTATTGGCGTTCTGCATCGAAAAGCCCAGAAGGCCCGTCGAAACACCACAGCGAAGCGTGCCGTTTTCCTTCACATTCTCAAGTGTCTGCGCCGATACTGCGCCCGCAACCGTGAACGCTGCGCCGCAGATCAGTGCGGTTGTTGTCTTCTTCATGATCTTCCCCGTTTTGCGCCGGTGATCCGGCTGTCTTCTGTCCACGCCCCCAAAGGTCGCGGCAACGGCTCTCAGTGTTGTCGTGAGAGGTCCAGATGACAAGGCAAAAAATTGCCGACTCTGGTTAATAATTTGAATTTTATGGATGATTTATGACGCGCGGGTCATCTTCAGGAAGCGATCGGCAGCAAAAAAGGACTCTTTCTTGGTGTTTTCAAGCGCTTTCGCTTCCGCGTCCTCGCCCCATTGCTCTTCCTGCCAATGCTCGTCGATGAGCGAGAGCGCCCAGGCGTCATCGGCCGTAATCTGCCCATGGGCGACCGCGAGACCCAGCACCGCCGAGCCCGACAGCATGATGAGATCATGCAGCGCCGTCAGTGCAAAATCGTCATGCTCGGCAATCGCCGCGCGGATCTGCTCAAGGCTCGTCGCGGGCTGTTTCGCGGGCATGATCCCGACCGTCGCCACCAGCGGCGCTTGCAGCGCCTCGCGCGCCCAGAGGAGCATCGGATCCCAGCCCGCTTCCTGCCGCTCAACCAGCCCTTCAGGGCTGTCCGCACGGTGGCAGAGCAGATCCGTTTCGCCATAACTCGCCAGCATGTCGATGACAGCGCCGCGCTGGACCGCCACCTTGTCGAGCGCCGAATTGGCCGCCCGCGTCACCGGCATCGCATCGGGCTGGATGACTTCGTCCACCGCGCGCCATTCCTCGGCCACGGCCTCCGCAAGCGCCTTGGTCGGCAGGATCAACGGCGCCTTGGAGGGTGTCTTGATCGCCCGCCCATCGAGCGCGACCGTGAAGCCATCCCCCTCCGGCACCACGCTGACCTCTTTCCAGAATTTCTTCGCCTGCCAGCTCACGCGCTCATCTCCTCGATCACCCGCAGCAGTTCAGGGAAATCATGCACATGGTGATCCGCCCCGAGCGCGCCCGCATCGTGATAACCCCAATCGACCGCAATCGTCCGATAGCCCGCGGCGCGGCCCATATCGATGTCGAAACTCGTATCGCCAATCATCACCGCCGTCTCCGCCGCGCAGCCGCTTTCGCGCACACAGGCGTCCAGCATAGACGGATGCGGCTTTGACGGATGCTCATCGGCGCTCTGGGTGGTGAAGAAATGCCGCCTCAAGTCAAACTTATCCAGCGCATGTTCTAGCCCGCGCCGCGCCTTGCCGGTCGCCACGCCAAGGATGATCTCATCGCGCGTCGAAAGCGCTTCTACCACCGCCATCGCGCCGTCAAACAGCTCGGATTGCTCCTTGCCCGCGGCCCGCTGTGTGATGAAGAAATCCGCGTAAGCCTCTGTGATTTCGTCGATTTTATCTGGCGTCTCGCTCGGAAACAGCGCCGCCACCGCATCGCGCAGCGACAGCCCGACAATCCCGAGCGTCGCCTCCCGCCCCGGATACGCCACGCCCAATTCCGCGCTGGCCGTTTCCATGGCGCGGACAATGGCCGCCTGACTGTCGATCAACGTGCCATCCATATCGAACACAACAAGTCGCGGGGTCATTCCATCTCCTCAAACGGATCGTCGGGGTGCTCGCGCTCGCTCCAGCCGAGAAATTCCCAAGTGCGTTTCATATGTTCCGGCAGGGGCGCGCTCACATTGATCCAGCCGCCCATCGTCGGGTGCGGGATCGAAATCGCGCGCGCGTGGAGATGCAGCTTGCGGCTGATCTCACCGCCGAGCTGCGCGCCCCAGCCATCGCCCTCATTGGTCTGACTGTTGCCGCCATATTTGCCATCGCCGACAATCGGCGTGCCAAGCTCCGCCATATGCGCGCGCAACTGGTGGGTTCGCCCCGTCACCGGCACCAGCGCCGCCCAAGAGGCCCGCGTGCCGAGTTTTTCCATCACATGATAATCGGTCGTCGCATGTTTCGCGCCGTCCTTCTCCTCGACATCATCGGGATGCAGCGCCAACATCTTCTCCGCCGAGCCGCCCCCTTTGACGAGGCCGAACCGCACGGTCCCGGTCAAGGGATGCGGAACCCCGGCGAGCGCGGCCCAATAGACTTTGCGGGTCTTGCGGGAATGAAAACTTTTCGCCAGCGCCGCCGCCGCCCGGCGATTGCGCGCCAGCACCAAGACGCCCGAGGTGTCCTTGTCGAGCCGGTGGACCAGCTTCGGCACCTCCTCGCCCTCCTTGACGAGCGCCGCCGCCAACGCGTCCACATGCCGCGTCGTCTTGGACCCGCCCTGCACCGCCAAACCCGCCGGTTTGTTGAGAATAATCACATCCTTGTCGCGGAAAATGACCGCATCGCGCATGAGCCGCGCATCCGCGTCGCTGATCTTCGGGGTCTCGGGTTTCGGCTTCGGCGCGTCTTCATCTGGAAGCGGCGGCACACGGACCACCTGCCCCTCTTCGAGCCGCGTCGCGGGCTTCACCCGCCCCTTGTCGACGCGCAGATCGCCCTTGCGGCACAGCTTCTCGATCCGCCCTTGCGTGAGTTGCGGGAAGCGATTGCGCAGCCAGCGATCCAGCCGCTGCTCCGCATCCTCATGCCCGATTGTGATATGCTGAACACCGCTCATGAGACCAAACTCCGCCCCAGCCAAAGACCAATAAAAAGAAGCGCGACCCCGGCGACCACGGACCCCGCCATGTAAAGCAGTGACAGACCGCTTTCGCCGCGCTCGATCAGCAGCGCGGCGTCGAGCGAGAAGGTCGAGAACGTGGTGAACCCGCCGAGGACGCCGGTGGTCGCGAAGGCCGCCCATTTCGGGTCCACCCGGTCGATCAGCGCCCCCGCCGCGAGCCCCATCAACAGCGAGCCGATGAGGTTCACGCTAAACGTGCCCCAAGGGAACCCCGTGCCGAAGGCGCGGGCCGCGAACTGGCCGACGAGATAGCGCAGCGCCGCACCCACGGCCCCGCCTGCGGCCACAAAAAAGAGGGTCATGCTCGACATGACCCCCGTTTCCTTGGTTCCGCCCCCACTGTCAAGCGATGAGCTTTCAGCAGGGCGCGGGCGGCAGCGCCGCCTCGGCTTGGGCCGGGGTCGATCCCTGGCCCAAGACGCGCCCTCAGACGAGCGATGCGTCCAGCGTCACTTCGGCATTCATCAGCTTGGAAATCGGGCAGCCCTCTTTGGTTGCCGCCGCGATTTTCTGGAATTCCTCGTCGGAAATATCCGGAATCTTCGCCTTGGTCACCAGCTCGATCTTCGGCACGGAGAACCCGCTGTCATCCTTCTCCAGATGCACTTTCGCCTCGGTCTCGATGCTGTCCGCGGTATAGCCCGCCTCGCCGAGACCCACGCTCATCGCCATGGAGAAACAGCCCGCATGGGCCGCACCGACCAGCTCTTCGGGGTTGGTGCCCGCCGCGTCTTCAAAGCGGGTGTTGAAGCCAAATGGCTGCTCGCTGAGCGCGCCCGACTGGGTCGAGACGGTGCCCTTCCCCGATTGCAGATCGCCGCTCCATGTTGCGTTACCCTTGCGGATCATGATGTCCTCCTTCGGTTGGTTTTGAATTACTTAGGTATGCACGGCCCTACTGTCCGCGCTTCTCACGAAGTCGTGAGAAATAGGCGACGCGCTTGGCCATCTCGCGCTCCTCGCCGCGCTCGACCGGATCGTAAAACCGCTGCCGCTCCATGGTCTCGGGAAAGTAGTTCTGCCCGGAAAACCCGTCCTCGGCGTCGTGATCATAGGCATAGCCCGCGCCGTAACCCTGATCCTTCATCAGATTGGTCGGCGCGTTGAGGATATGTTTCGGCGGCAGGTCCGAGCCATGTTCCTTCGCCGCCCGCCGCGCCGCTTTATAGGCCACATAAGCCGCATTCGATTTCGGCGCGAGCGCGAGGTAAATCACCGCCTGCGCCAGCGCCAGCTCCCCCTCTGGGCTGCCAAGCCGTTCATAGGTCTGCCATGCGCCAAGGCACAGTTCCTGCGCCTTAGGGTCCGCCAGCCCGATATCCTCCACCGCCATGCGGGTGATACGCCGCGCGAGATAGCGCGGATCCTCCCCGCCCTCCAGCATCCGGGCCAGCCAGTAGAGCGCGGCATCGGGGTCCGACCCACGGACGGATTTATGCAAGGCGGAAATCAGGTTGTAATGGGCATCGCCGGATTTGTCATATTGCGCCGCCCGGCGGGAGAGGCGGGCGGATAAACCCTCACGGTCGATCAGATTCTTGGCGTCCCATTTCAAAACTTGTTCGATCAAACCAAGAAGCGCCCGGCCATCCCCATCGGCCATGGAAATCAGCGCCGCCCGCGCATCCTCGGTCAGCGCCATCTCCCCCGCGAGCGACTCCGCCCGGACGGCGAGTTCTTCCAGTTCCTCATCCGAGAGCCGGGTCAGCACCAGTACCTGCGCCCGGCTCAAAAGCGCGGCGTTCAGCTCGAAGCTGGGGTTCTCCGTGGTCGCGCCAACAAGCAGGATCGTCCCGTCCTCCATATGGGGCAGAAAGCTGTCCTGCTGCGCTTTGTTGAAGCGGTGGATCTCATCGACGAAAAGCAGCGTCCCGCCGCCCGAGCGCCGCCGCGCCTTGGCCGCTTCGAAAATCTTCCGAAGCTCCGGCACGCCCGAGAAAATCGCGCTGATCTGGACGAAATCAAGATCGGTTTCCTTCGCCAGCAGCCGCGCCAGCGTGGTCTTGCCCACCCCCGGCGGTCCCCAGAAAATCAGCGAGGCCGTCAGCCCGCCTTCGAGCAGCACACGCAGCGCGCCGCCCTCCCCAAGCAGCGCCTTCTGCCCGATCACCTCGTCGAGGGTGTCGGGGCGCAGACGGTCCGCCAAGGGGCGGTGGCTGTCGTTGGCGAGGGTGTCGAAGAGGTCAGCCATGAGCTGAGTTTATCAACAGCGCTGCCAGTGCCAAGAAGGTAAATACGGCGATGACATAAACCGCCGCCCAGAGGGCCGACTCGCGCGACATAATCCCGCAGGAAAAGATCGCACGATGCCGTAAAAACAGGAGCCCGGCAGGCGCAACCAGACATAGCGACGTCAGCAAACCGGGCGCAAAACTTTGCGTGTAAATGGAGAGCGCAAGATGAGGGACGAAAACATTGGCAATCATCACAAGAGCAACGGACTGCATAAAGTTGCGAGATGACTGGGAGCCAAGAAGCGCCCGGATACCCACAGTGATGACCAGCAGGGTTGTCGCAAAGACGGCCGCAGTGAAAGCGGCAGGTGACAGGATCAACGCGCGCCCTTGATCCACGCTCCAATGCGGAAGGCGCAAAATTTCTTCGAGATTATGCAGGATGATCGCGGCCAGCAGAGCGATCAGATCCCATTGCCAGCGTTCTCGCATCGCTTAAACGAAAAAGGACGCCCGCAGGCGCCCTTCGTCAGTCTCGACCGATCGCGACATTACGCGTCCGCTTCGATTTCTTCCAGCTCGGCCAGACGCTCGCGATCGCTTTTGCCGCGGGCATCCGCGTCGCGGTCGACCAGCTCGATCACCGCCATCGGGGCCATGTCGCCATAGCGGAAGCCGGCTTTCAGCACGCGGGTGTAGCCACCATTGCGGCCTTCATAGCGCGATGCCAGAACGTCGAAGAGCTTGGCAACGGCTTCGTCCTGCTTGATGCGGGAGTGGGCGAGACGACGCGAATGCAGATCGCCTTTTTTGCCGAGGGTGATCATCTTGTCCATGATCCGCTTCAGCTCTTTCGCCTTCGGCAGGGTCGTCTTGATCTGCTCATGTTCAATGAGAGCAGCGACCATGTTGGCGAACATCGCTTTGCGGTGCTCATGGGTGCGGTTCAGTTTGCGGTAGCCATTTCCGTGGCGCATGATGAAGTTCCTTTATTTATACTTTGTCCGGCAGGCACGTTTGACCTGCCACCTTGGGGCCTTCGCCCTTCTGTCTTGCCGAGGGCCGCAAAGCCCCCGGATAGCTCTTTAGAAGTGGTCCTCGAACCGCTTGGCCAGCTCTTCGATATTCTCCGGCGGCCATTCGGGGACGTCCATGCCGAGATGGAGGTCCATGTTCGAGAGCACTTCCTTGATCTCATTGAGCGATTTGCGGCCGAAGTTCGGGGTGCGGAGCATCTCGGCTTCGGTTTTCTGAATGAGATCGCCGATATAGACGATGTTGTCGTTCTTGAGGCAGTTCGCCGAACGGACCGACAGTTCCAGCTCGTCCACTTTCTTCAGCAGAAGCGGGTTGAACTCGAGATCGCTGTCCTGCTCGTCGCGGCCGCCATGATCCGGCTCTTCGAAGTTCACGAAGACCGAAAGCTGGTCCTGAAGGATGCGCGCAGCGAAAGCCACGGCGTCTTCCGGGGTCACGGAACCGTCGGTTTCAAGCTTCAGCGTCAGCTTGTCATAGTCGAGCACCTGGCCCTCACGGGTCGGCTCCACCTGATAGGACACTTTGCGGACCGGCGAATAGAGCGCGTCGATGGAGATCTGGCCGATCGGCTGATCTTCGGCGCGGTTCTTGTCGGCAGCGACATAGCCTTTGCCGGTCGCGACGGTCAGCTCCATTTCCAGCTCAGCACCGTCATCGAGATGGCAGATCACGAGGTCCTTGTTGAGGATCTCAATGCCCTGCGAGACGGAGATATCGCCAGCGGTCACGGCACCGGGGCCTTTTTTGTGGAGCGAAACGCGCTTCGGCCCTTCGACTTCCATTTTGACGGCCACGGCTTTGAGGTTCAGAACGATGTCGGTGACATCTTCCCGAACGCCCGTGATCGACGAGAATTCATGCAGAACGCCGTCGATCTTCACATTGGTGATCGCCGCACCTTGCAGCGAGGACAGCAGCACCCGGCGCAGCGCGTTGCCGAGCGTGAGGCCGAAACCGCGCTCCAGCGGCTCTGCGACAACGGTGGCCTGACGCGCAGAATCGGCGCCCGCCTTGATGTCGAGCGCCGTCGGGCGGATCAGTTCATGCCAGTTATTCTGGATCATCTAGAGACCTCCATACTCGCCCGCGGCGGGATCCGTCGCCATGGGCACCCGAGGAAAGGCGCCCCCCAACGAAGGGAGCGCCATTGAAATGATTAGACGCGGCGACGCTTGGGCGGGCGGCAGCCATTATGGGCCAGCGGGGTCACGTCACGGATCGCCGTGATGGTGAAGCCCACAGCGGCCAGCGCACGAAGCGCCGACTCGCGGCCCGAACCCGGACCCTGCACCTCAACTTCGAGGGTGCGCATGCCGTGTTCCTGAGCCTTGCGGCCTGCATCTTCTGCCGCGATCTGTGCGGCGTAAGGGGTCGATTTCCGCGAGCCCTTGAAGCCCATCGTCCCGGCGGAGGACCAGGCAATCGCGTTGCCTTGTGCATCCGAAATCAGGATCTTGGTGTTGTTGAAGCTGGAGTTCACATGCGCAACGCCAGCGGTGATGTTTTTGGAGACCTTGCGCTTACCGCGCGCAGCCGTACGCTTATCACGAGCCATGGTGAATCTTCCTTATTTCTTCTTGCCAGCGATGGCCTTTGCGGGGCCTTTGCGGGTACGAGCATTGGTGTGGGTCCGCTGACCGCGCACCGGAAGACCGCGACGATGGCGCAGACCGCGATAGCAGCCCAGATCCATCAGACGCTTGATGTTCACCTGACGCTCGCGGCGCAGGTCACCTTCAACCGTGAAGTTTGCATCGATATGCTCGCGGATTTTCAGAACGTCGGCATCGCCGAGTTCGTTGACGCGGGTGGTCGGCTCAATGCCAACAGCTTCCACAATTTTGCGAGCCGAATCACGGCCAATGCCGTGGATGTAAGTCAGGGCAATCTGCACCTGCTTGTTCGTCGGGATGTTTACACCGGCAATACGTGCCAAATCTCTGTCCTTTTTTAGGTTGCGGTTCCGTAATCCCAGAACCTTTTTTCACAACGCCGGAGAGCTTTGAAATGACGAACGCCCGGCCACAAGAATGGCGGGCGCATCGAAGACTCGATTCCCCGGTGAAGGGTGCTATTTAGGGGTCAAACACGCATTCGTCAACCCCGGATTAACGGGGCTGAGAAATTCGCGGTTTTACCGGTCCAACGCTTCCAGAATGGAGGCCGTAACCTCATCAATGGATTGCTCCCCATCGACAGTGACCAGCTTACCCTTCTCCTTGTAAAAATCAATGAGCGGGGCAGTCTGGGTGTTGTAGACCTTGAGGCGATCGCGGAGCGTTTCCTCGTTGTCATCGGCGCGGCTGCCGCCGTTTTCCTTGGCGCGTTGCAGGATGCGGCCGACCAGCAGCTCGTCATCCACGCGCATCTCGATGACCTCTTCGAGCTTCATGCCCTTCTCGGTCATCAGATCCTCCAACGCCTCGGCTTGCGCGGTGGTGCGCGGGAAGCCGTCGAAGATCACGCCATTGCTGGCTTTCACATCGTCCTGATCGAGGCGGTCGGAGACGACGCCGATCACGATCTCATCGGAGACCAGTTGACCGGCATCCATCACTGCTTTGGCCTTTTTGCCGATCTCGGTTTCGGCGGCGACAGCGGCACGAAGCATGTCGCCGGTCGAAAGCTGGACCATGTTGCGCTGCTCAACGAGACGTTGGGCTTGCGTTCCTTTTCCAGCTCCCGGCGGGCCAAGCAGAATAATGTTCATCGTCTCCGATTCCTCCCTTTGCCGCCCTTACCACGCAGGCGGGATTTCTCAATGAGGCCCTCATACTGGTGGGCCAACATATGTGATTGCACCTGGGTGATTGTATCCATCGTGACGGAAACCACAATGAGCAGAGACGTCCCGCCGAAATAAAATGGCACAGCAAATTCAGCGCGCAAAATCTCGGGGAACACGCAGACCAGCGCCAGATAGCCGGAGCCCAGAACGAGGATGCGGTTGACCACATATTCGAGGAATTGCGCCGTGCGCTCGCCCGGACGGATGCCCGGAATGAAGCCGCCCTGATTCTTCAGATTGTCGGCCACATCCTCGGTTTTGAAGGTCACATTGTGGGTGTAGAAATAGCTGAAGAACACGATCATCGCGACGAAGAACAGCAGGTAAAGCGGCTGTCCCGGTCCGAACCATGCGTTGATCCAGCTCAGCACCGGCCCCGAATCCGCACCCGAGAAGGTCGAGAGCGTGCTCGGCAACAGCAGGAGCGAGGAGGCGAAGATCGGCGGAATCACGCCCGACGGGTTGATCTTGATCGGCAAGTGGCTCGACTGGCCGTCATACATCTTCTGCCCGACCTGACGGCGCGGATATTGGATATGCACCTTGCGCAGCGCGCGCTCCATGAACACCACAAAGGTGATCACGGCCATCATCAGCACCAGAACAGCAATGATCACGGGTGCGGAAACCGCCCCGGACTGCCCTTGCGCGAGAAAGTTGCCTAGGTTGCGCGGCAGTTCCGCGACGATCCCGACAAAGATGATCAGCGAGATCCCGTTGCCGATGCCGCGTGCGGTGATCTGCTCCCCCAGCCACATCAGGAACATGGTGCCGCCGACCAGCGTGATCATCGCGGAAATGCGGAAATAGAGGCCCGGATCCATCGCAAGCTGCTGGCTCTCAAGGCCAACCGCGATCCCGTAGCTTTGCAGAATCGCCAGAACCACCGTGCCGTAGCGCGTATACTGGTTCAGCTTCTTGCGCCCCTGCTCTCCCTCTTTCTTGAGCTGTTCGAGGCTCGGGACCATCGAGGCCATGAGCTGCACGATAATCGACGCCGAAATATAAGGCATGATGCCGAGGGCGAAGACCCCCATCCGGCTGATCGCGCCGCCGGTGAACATGTTCAGCACACCGCCGATACCCGATCCGGTTTGCTCAAAGAACCGCGCGAGCTGCGTCGCGTCGATCCCCGGCACCGGGATATAGGTGCCGATGCGGTAAACGATCAACAAACCAATTGCGAAAAGAATGCGGCTTTGCAGTTCCTTGGCTTTGCCGAAACTGCTCCAGTTCATATTCTGCGCCATTTGCTCAGCAGCAGATGCCATGAGGCCCTCCATGACTGCGCCGCCAAACCCCGTTGGGTGCGGCGGCGCGTTAAAGCGTTAGCCCCTACCTAAAGAGAGGAAGGGGGAGGAACAAGGTGCTTACTCGGCTGCCGCGTCTTTTGCAGGCGCGGTGACGGTCAGCTTGCCGCCAGCCTTCTCAACAGCCTCGATGGCCGATTTGCTGGCGCCGGTGACGGTCAGGTTGAGTTTCGCCTTCAGCTCACCCTTGCCCAGAACGCGCACACCGTCGCGCAGACGGGTCACGAGACCGGATTCGACCAGAGCGGCTTCATCCACGTCTTTCTTGGCGTCGATCTTGCCAGCGTCGATGAATTTCTGAATGAGGCCGAGGTTCACAACCGCGTAGCGCTTGGCGTTCGGCTTGTTGAAGCCGCGCTTCGGCAGACGCATGTAGAGCGGCATCTGACCGCCTTCGTAACCGTTGATGGCCACACCCGAACGGGATTTCTGGCCTTTGATACCACGGCCACCCATCTTACCAATGCCCGAACCGGGGCCGCGACCAACGCGTTTCTTGGAATGGGTTGCACCCGGCTTGTCTTTAAGCTCGTGAAGTTTCATATCGCTTCTCCTATGCCGGACACGCCCCCGAAGCGATATGGGACGGACGCGGCTTTGAAATTATGAGTCGTATGCCAGAAAGGCACCGCGCGTCTATAAAGCTTCGCGCGGCGCATGGCAAGGGCGGCGGTTAGCAGCGGCCGTTGAAGCTGTAGCCCCCGCCCTCAATCGGCGTCACGCTAAAGACAGCGGGCGCGTCGCCGTCGCAAACGTCTCGCATCAATTCGCGGCTGATCTCATCAAGTGTCCAGTCGCTCCCCGCCATGCCGGAGAAATTGTCTCCATTGGCGTCGATGTCCAACGTGTCTGGCGCAAGGGTCGTGGCGCAGCCGGCGAGCAAAGCGGTCGTGAGGGCAAAGGATGCAAATGGAATTTTCATAGCAGAATCCGATCTGTCTGAGCGTTTCGGACCAGCTTCGATGCTGCGCGCAAAACTGTCAATCACGCCGCGCGGTGCGCCAATCACGTTTGCTGAAGCGGTGCGGCGGAAGCCCTTCCGCCGCGCGGAGCCGCTGGCAGGCGCGATCCGCCAGATCGGCGCGAAGCAGAAACCGGTCCCGCTTCGCCAAGCCTTCTGGGAGCGCCAGATCCAGCACCGCCAGAACCTGCGCGAGATGCAGCCCGGAGAGCGGGATATAGGCAGGGTTCTCCCCGGTCGCCCGATTGAGCAGCCGACCGCCGAGCCATCCTTCGCGGTCGCGCGCGCCGCCCGCAACCGCCAGCTTGCGGTGCAGCCATGCGAGAAGCGCGCGGTCCGAATGGCGCATCAGATCCGTCGCCCGGCTTGGCGCGGAGAGTACAGGCGCGAGGCCGAGACTGGCCGCATTTGCCGCCCCCTCCAGCGCGATCGCGCGTGTCCCCTCGGACAGAATGATCGGTAACTCTTTCATAGGCATAAAAAACGCCCCACATCTCTGCGGGGCGTTTTTCGAATCTCACGTCTTACTCTTCGACGATCTCAACCAGATGCGGGATCTTGTTGATCATGCCGCGGACCGAAGGGGTGTCCTCCAGAACGCGGGTCTTGTGCATCTTGTTGAGGCCAAGACCGATGAGCGTTTTGCGCTGGATCTCGGGACGGCGGATCGGCGAACCGATCTGGCGCACGGTAATGGTCTTCTTCGCCATGACTTACGCCTCCGCTTCCTGAACAACCTTGGTCTGGTCGATCGCCTGATCGTTGCGGCCAAGCAGGTCGGAGACCTTCTTGCCACGACGCTGGGCCACCAGACGCGGGCTCATTTCTTTGGTGAGACCGTCCAGAGTCGCGCGGATCATCTGATACGGGTTCTGCGAGCCGAGCGATTTCGCCACGACGTCCTGCACACCCAGCATCTCGAACACAGCGCGCATCGGACCACCGGCGATGATCCCGGTCCCGGCCGGAGCCTGACGCATCACCACGCGGCCGGCGCCGTGACGCCCGTCGATATCGTGGTGCAGCGTGCGGCCATCGCGCAGCGGAACGCGGATCATGTTGCGTTTCGCTTGCTCAGTGGCCTTGCGGATCGCCTCGGGCACCTCTTTGGCTTTCCCCTTACCGAACCCGACGCGGCCTTTCTGATCGCCGACAACGACGAGCGCAGCAAAGCCAAAACGCTTACCACCCTTCACCGTTTTCGACACGCGGTTGATCGCAACGAGGCGATCGGCGAATTCCGGGGTTTCATCGCGATCGCGACGGTCCCGGCGATTGTCTTCTCTTGCCATTATCGCCTCCTTAGAATTTCAGACCGCCCTCGCGGGCCGCATCTGCAAGTGCTTTGATCTTGCCGTGGAAGAGGAAACCACCGCGGTCGAAGTAGACTTCTTCCACACCGGCTTTCTTCGCACGCTCGGCAATGACGGAGCCGATTTTCGCAGCGGCTTCGACATTGTTCTTGCCCATCAGGCCAAGATCCTTCTCCAGCGTCGAGGCGGCGGCGAGGGTCTTGCCCTGCGCGTCGTCGATCAGCTGGACCGAAATGTTCTTGAGCGAGCGATGCACGCTCAAGCGGGGACGGCCAAAAGCCGTCTTACGAAGTTTGTTCCGAACGCGCATACGGCGTTTTTGGAACAGTTTTGCTTTGCTGTTCGCCATGATATGCGTCCCTTACTTCTTCTTACCTTCCTTGCGGAAGATATACTCGTCTTTGTATTTGATGCCCTTGCCTTTGTAAGGCTCCGGGCGGCGCCAGTCGCGGATCTCCGCAGCCACCTGACCAACTTTCTGCTGGTCGATGCCTTCGACGATGATCTCAGTCGGCTTCGGTGCCGTGATCTTGATCCCTTCCGGGATCTCGAAATTCACATCATGGCTGTAGCCGAGTGCCAGCTTCAGGGTGTTGCCCTGCACCTGCGCACGATAACCAACACCGTTGATTTCCAGCTCTTTCTTGAACCCGGTGGTCACGCCCTGCACCAGATTCGCGATCTGGGTGCGGGTCATGCCCCACTGCTGACGAGCGCGCTTGGAATTGCCGCGCGGCGTCACAGTGATCGCACCGTTTTCTTCCGCCAGGCTCACATCATCCGTGGCGACGAATTTGCGGGTGCCGTTCGGCCCCTTGATTTCTACGGTCTGGCCCGAAACGGTTGCCGAAACACCGCTTCCCAGCTCGACCGGTCTTTTACCAATACGAGACATCAGGCCCTCCTTAGAATACCGTGCAGAGCACTTCGCCGCCAACATTGTCAGCGCGGGCTTGCGCGTCGCTCATCACACCTTTCGGGGTGGAGACGATCGCAATACCGAGACCCTGACGGATAGCAGGCATTTCCTTCACGCCGCTGTAAACGCGGCGACCCGGCTTCGACACACGCTGAAGCTCACGAATGACCGGCTGGCCATCGAAATATTTCAGCGAGATTTCCAGCTCCGGCAGACCCGCGGTCGAGGTCACTTCCTCATAGCCACGGATATAGCCTTCAGTCTGGAGCACATCGAGAACCCAAGCACGAAGTTTGGACGCAGGCGTGCGCACGGTGGATTTCCCGCGCAGCGATGCGTTGCGGATACGGGCGAGCATATCGCCAAGAGGATCACTCATCGACATATTGTCTCTCCCTTACCAGCTCGACTTCACGACGCCCGGCAGCTGACCTTTGGAGGCCAGATCGCGCAGGCTGATACGCGAAAGTTTAAATTTACGGTAGTAAGCCTTCGGGCGGCCCGTGAGTTGGTCACGGTTGTGAAGACGTACCGGCGACGAGTTCCGCGGCAGTTCTGCGAGTTTCAGACGCGCCTTGAAACGCTCTTCCATCGGCAGATCCGCATTGTTCGCGATCTCTTTCAGTTTTTCCCGCTTGGCCGCATATTTCTGGACCAGACGTGCGCGCTTCTTTTCGCGCTCAACCATTGCTACTTTAGCCATTTTCTCTCTCCTCCCGCGCTCAGTTCACGAAGGGCATGTTGAAATGCTTCAACAGCGCCTTGGCTTCTGCGTCATTGGACGCGGTGGTGCAGATCACGATGTCCATTCCCCACATCTGGTCGATCTTGTCGAAGTCGATCTCGGGGAACACGATATGCTCTTTGAGGCCCATGGCGTAGTTGCCACGGCCGTCGAAGCTCTTGCCCGACACGCCGCGGAAGTCGCGGATACGGGGCATAGCAACGGTGACGAGACGATCAAGGAAGTCATACATGCGGTCGCCGCGGAGCGTGACCTTCACGCCGAGCGGCATGCCTTCACGCACCTTGAAACCCGCAATCGACTTGCGTGCCTTGGTGATGACCGGCTTCTGACCGGCGATCTTCGTCAGATCTTCCTCGGCAGCGCGGATCTTCTTGCTGTCTGCAACGGCTTCACCGACACCCATGTTCAGCACGATTTTCTCGAGCTTGGGGATCATCATGTCGTTTTTGTAGCCGAACTCTTCCTTGAGCGCTTCGCGGATTTTGCCGCGATACTGCTCGCGAAGACGTGGTTTATAATCAGCCATCGATCACTTCCCCCGATTTCTTCGCAAAGCGGACTTTCTTGTCGCCTTCGGTTTTGAAGCCAACACGAGTCGGGCCGCCATCTTTGGGGTCAACCAGAGCAAGGTTGGAGAGCTGGATCGGCGCTTCCTGACGGATGCGGCCACCCTGGCTCGACTGGGTCTGACGCTGGTGACGCGTCACAACGTTGATGCCGGAAACGAGCGCGCGGCCCTCTTTCGGCAGGACTTGCGTGATTTCCCCTTCGCGGCCTTTGTCTTTGCCCGCGAGGACGATCACCTTGTCGCCTTTACGCAGTTTGGCAGCCATCAGAGCACCTCCGGCGCAAGCGAAATGATTTTCATGAAGTTCTTCGCACGCAGCTCACGAACAACCGGGCCGAAAATACGGGTCCCGACCGGCTCACCGGCGTTGTTCAGAATAACCGCTGCGTTGCGGTCGAAGCGGATGGATGTGCCATCTTCACGCTTCACTTCTTTGGCGGTGCGCACGACGACGGCCTTGCGAACATCACCTTTTTTCACGCGGCCACGCGGAATTGCTTCCTTGACCGACACGACGATGATGTCACCGACAGAGGCGTATTTGCGCTTTGCGCCGCCCAGGACCTTGATGCACTGCACACGGCGCGCGCCGCTGTTGTCAGCAACATCCAGGTTGGTCTGCATCTGGATCATGTGTTCTCTCCCGACCTGCGGGGATCACCCCCGCGGTTTCGAATAATGTTGAGGGTTACTCGTCGCCTTGACCGGCGAGCCCGATAACTTCCCAACGCTTGGTTTTCGAGTACGGCGCGCATTCGATGATGCGAACGGCATCGCCCTTTTTGTACTCGTTATTTGCATCGTGAGCCCGGTAAGTCTTGGACTTACGGACGGTCTTTTTCATGACCGGATGCGTAAAACGGCGCTCGACCGAGATCGAGACCGTTTGATCATTCGCGTCGCCAGTGACGACGCCCTGCAGGATACGCTTGGGCATGGTCGCCTTACTCCGCTTTTTCGTTCAGAATGGTCTGCACGCGGGCGACGTCACGGCGGACGGTGCGCATACGGGCAGTGTTCTCAAGTTGGCCCGTCGCCTGCTGGAAACGCAGGTTGAAAGCCTCTTTTTTCAGATTGACCAGCTCTTCACGAAGCTGGTCGGGCGTTTTATCACGCAGGTCTGCAGCGTTCATCGCTGATCCTCCTAGAAGTCGCGAACACCTGGTCCACGCTTTTCCAAAAAACAAAAACGGATAGCGGCCCCGCGTTCAGGGCCGCCCCGAGAATTTCTTACCAGTCAGTACGTGCGACGAATCGTGTCTTCACAGGCAGTTTCATCGCAGCCAGACGGAGCGCTTCCTTTGCCACATCTTCGCTGACCCCGTCAAGTTCGAACATCACGCGGCCCGGCTTTACCTTGGCTGCCCAATATTCGACGGAGCCCTTACCTTTACCCATCCGCACTTCGGTGGGCTTTTTGGTGACGGGCACATCGGGGAAGATGCGGATCCAGACACGGCCCTGACGCTTCATGTGACGGGTCATGGCACGGCGCGCAGCCTCGATCTGGCGTGCGGTAATCCGCTCGGGCTCGACGGCTTTGAGACCGTAGGAGCCGAAGTTCAGATCAAAACCACCCTTGGCTTCACCATGGATGCGGCCTTTGAACTGCTTGCGGAATTTGGTTCTTTTCGGCGAAAGCATTGCTCTCTACTCCTTAATTCCGGCGAGGACGGCCAGCGCCGCCTTCTTGCATCTCGGCCTGGCGACGCTCGCGCGCGGACGGATCATGTTCCATGATCTCGCCTTTATAGATCCAGACTTTGATACCGATGATACCGTATGCGGTGGACGCTTCGGCATGGGCGTAATCGATGTCGGCGCGCAGGGTATGGAGCGGCACACGGCCCTCACGATACCACTCGGTCCGCGCGATTTCCGCGCCGCCAAGACGGCCTGCACAGTTGATCCGAACACCTTCGGCACCCATGCGCATCGCGTTCTGAACCGCGCGCTTCATGGCACGGCGGAACGACACGCGGCGCTCAAGCTGCTGCGCGATGGACTCGGCAACCAGCTGGGCATCCACTTCCGGCTTGCGCACTTCAACGATGTTGAGGTGCAGCTCAGAGTCGGTCATGCGGGCGATCTTCTTGCGAAGAACTTCGATATCCGCACCTTTTTTACCGATGATGACGCCCGGACGCGCGGTGTGAATGGTCACACGGCACTTCTTGTGCGGACGCTCGATCACGACACGGCTGATCCCGGCCTGAGCGCATTCCTTCTTGATGAACTCACGGATCGCGAGATCCTCGAGCAGCAGATCGGAATATTCTTCGCCATCGGCGTACCAACGGCTGTCCCAGGTGCGGTTGACCTGCAAGCGCAGGCCGATCGGATTGATCTTCTGTCCCATTACGCTTGCTCCTCAGCTTGACGCACTTTGATGGTGACTTGCGCGAACGGCTTCAGGATGCGGCCGAAGCGGCCACGGCCACGCGGACGGCCACGCTTCAGAACGAGGTTCTTGCCGACATAAGCTTCGGCAACCACCAGCTCGTCCACATCGAGACCATGGTTGTTTTCCGCATTCGCAATCGCCGATTGCAGCGTCTTTTTCACATCTTCAGCCACGCGCTTTTTCGAGAAGGTGAGATCGGACAGTGCCTGATCGACCTTCTTACCACGGATCATCGCAGCAACGAGGTTGAGCTTCTGCGGGCTGGTCTTCAGCATCTTGCTGACGGCCTGAGCCTCGTTCTCCGCGACGCGGCGGGGATTTTTATCTTTACCCATAATTTATTTCCGCTTCGCTTTTTTGTCAGCCGCGTGGCCGTAATAGGTCCGCGTCGGGCTGTATTCACCGAATTTCTGGCCGATCATATCCTCGGAAACATTCACCGGGATGTGCTTTTTGCCGTTGTAGACACCAAAGGTCAGCCCGACAAACTGGGGCAGAATGGTGGAGCGGCGCGACCAGATCTTGATCACTTCATTACGCCCGGATTCGCGTGCCTTCTCCGCCTTGCGCAGGAGATAGGAATCGACGAAGGGGCCTTTCCAAACAGAACGTGCCATGGATTAGCGGCCTTTCTTACGAGCGTGACGCGAACGGATGATGTATTTATCCGTTGCTTTGTTCTTGCGGGTCTTCGCACCCTTGGTCGGCTTACCCCAGGGGGTCACCGGGTGACGACCACCCGAAGTCCGGCCTTCACCACCACCATGGGGGTGATCGATCGGGTTCATCACAACACCGCGGACCGACGGACGCTTGCCAAGATGGCGGTTGCGACCGGCTTTACCGACATTGGTGTTGCCGTGATCCGGGTTCGACACGGCGCCGATGGTCGCCATGCATTCCTGGCGCACCATGCGAAGCTCGCCCGAGGAGAGGCGGATCTGCGCATACCCACCGTCGCGGCCCACGAACTGGGCATAGGTGCCAGCCGAACGCGCGATCTGACCACCCTTGCCGGGCTTCAGCTCGATGTTATGCACGATCGTCCCGACCGGCATGTTGGTGAAGGGCATCGCGTTGCCCGGCTTGATGTCCACGCGCTCGCCGGCGACGACGGTGTCGCCCACGCCAAGGCGCTGCGGTGCGAGGATGTAAGCGTGCTCGCCATCTTCATATTTGATGAGCGCGATGAAGGCGGTCCGGTTCGGGTCATACTCGACGCGAACAACGGCTGCCGGAACATCGAATTTGCGGCGTTTGAAATCCACGATGCGATAAAGACGCTTCGCCCCACCGCCCATGCGGCGCATCGTGATCCGTCCGGTGTTGTTCCGGCCACCCGACTTGGTCAAACCCTCGGTAAGGGCTTTGACCGGACGGCCTTTCCAAAGCTCCGAACGGTCGATCAGAACCAGCCCACGCTGGCCGGGCGTCGTCGGTTTATACGACTTAAGTGCCATCTTGCTGTCTTCCGTTTGCTTTGCGGGGCAGATGCCCCAAGTTTAAAAAATACGAAGGCCGGGCCGTTTGGCCCGCCCTCACGCGAGAATGTCTAGCGAATCGATCAAAGACCGGTCGTTACGTCGATGGAATTGCCTTCCTCCAGCGTAACATAAGCCTTTTTCACGTCGTTCCGGCGGCCAAGCATGCCACGGAAACGCTTCTGCTTGCCTTTGGTGACGGTCGTATTAACGGATTTCACCTTGACGTTAAAGAGCGATTCCACAGCTTCTTTGATCTGCGGTTTGTTCGCATCGATCGCCACTTCGAACACGACGGCATTGTTTTCCGATGCCATGGTCGCTTTCTCGGTGATGATCGGCCGGCGGATCACATCATAAAGCTCGTGCTTCATTTCAGACGTGCCTCCAGTGCTTCGACGGCGGCGCGGGTCAGAACCAGCTTCTCGCGGCGCAGAATGTCATACACATTCGCACCGATCGAGGGCAGAACGTCCACACCGTCGATGTTGCGGGCAGCGCGGGCGAACTCTTCGTTCACTTCTGCGCCGTCGATGAACAGAGCCTTTTTCAGGCCAAGACCTTTTAGCGCCGTTGCCAGCTCCTTGGTCTTGCCGCCTTTGACAGCAGCCTCGTCCAGAATGATCAGATCGCCCGAACCTGCTTTGGCCGAAAGCGCGTGCTTGAGACCAAGCGCACGGAATTTCTTCGGCAGGTCATGCGCATGGCTGCGCGGCGTCGGACCTTTATAGACACCACCCTTGCGGAAGATCGGCGCATTACGGTCACCATGGCGTGCGCCACCGGTGCCTTTCTGGCGGTAGATCTTCTTGGTCGAGTAGCTCGTTTCCGAGCGGGTCTTGACCTTGTGGGTGCCCTGCTGACGCTTGGCAAGCTGCCAGCGCACGACACGCTGCAGAATGTCCGCACGCGGCTCGAGGCCGAACACGTCATCGCTGAGCTCAATATCGCCAGCCTTGCCCGCGTCGAGTTTCACGACATCGAGTTTCATTCGTCGCCTCCTTCAGGCTTGGCTTCAGCATCATCCCCATCGGATTTCTGCTCCTGCTCAAGCTCTTTCTCGGCTTCCTCAAGCGCGGCCTGCTCCGCCTTGGCGGCTTCTTCTGCTGCCTTGGCTTCCTCTTCCAGACGCTGCTTTTCAGCTTCCTCTGCAAGACGCTGAGCTTCTTTCTCAGCCGAACGCAGGGCTGCCGGGTACATGATGCTCTCGGGCGCCGCTTTCTTCACGGCATCCTTGATCGTCACCCAGCCGCCTTTCGGGCCCGGAACAGCGCCTTTGACCATGATCAGGCCACGCTCGCTGTCGGTGCGGATCACTTCAAGGTTCTGGGTCGTCACGCGGGCAGCGCCCATGTGACCAGCCATTTTCTTGCCCTTGAAGACCTTACCCGGATCCTGACACTGACCGGTCGAGCCGTGGGAGCGGTGGCTGATCGACACACCGTGGGAGGCCCGCAGACCGCCAAAGTTGTGACGCTTCATCGCACCGGCAAAGCCTTTACCGATCGAGGTGCCAGCGATGTCCACATGCTGACCCGGCAGATAGTGACCAGCAATGATCTCTTCGCCAACAGCAATCAGGTTGTCCTCGCTCACGCGGAACTCAGCCAGCTTCCGCTTCGGCTCGACTTTCGCCGCTGCGAAATGGCCGCGCATCTGCTGCGTGACGTTTTTCGCGCGCACGATGCCAGCGCCGAGCTGAACAGCCGTGTAGCCGTCTTTATCCGCGGTGCGCTGAGCCACCACCTGAACATTTTCCATCTGGAGCACGGTCACCGGAATTTGGCGGCCATCCTCCATGAAGAGCCGGGTCATGCCGAGCTTCTTCGCAATTACGCCAGAGCGCATGATTTGCCCTCCTTACAGCTTGATCTCGACATCCACGCCGGCGGCCAGATCGAGCTTCATCAGCGCGTCCACCGTCTGCGGGGTCGGGTCCACGATGTCGAGAAGGCGCTTATGGGTGCGGATCTCGAACTGCTCGCGGGATTTCTTGTCGATGTGAGGCCCACGGAGAACCGTGAACTTCTCGATTTTATTCGGCAGCGGGATCGGGCCGCGCACTTGCGCGCCGGTCCGCTTGGCCGTGTTAACGATTTCCTGAGTGCTGGCATCCAGAACCCGGTAATCGAAGGCCTTCAGCCGAATGCGGATATTTTGACCTTGCATTGTCTTATCTCTGTCACATTCGATTAACGAAAAAGGGCGGCAGGGCTTGCCCCGCCACCCGCGGGTTCATCGGATCACTCGATGATTTTGGAGACGACGCCGGCGCCGACGGTGCGGCCGCCTTCGCGGATGGCGAAGCGCAGGCCGTCTTCCATGGCGATCGGTGCGATCAGCTCAACCTCGAACTTCAGGTTGTCGCCCGGCATCACCATCTCGGTGCCCGAAGGCAGCGTCACGGTGCCGGTCACGTCGGTCGTGCGGAAGTAGAACTGCGGACGGTAGTTCGCAAAGAACGGCGTGTGACGGCCACCTTCTTCTTTGGTGAGGATATAGGCCTCAGCCTCGAATTTGGTGTGCGGGGTCACAGAACCCGGCTTGCAGAGAACCTGGCCGCGCTCAAC
>NZ_JBLEFH010000004.1:0-351438 GCF_047345645.1 Jujubicoccus corallicola
ACATTGGCATCGGAGTCGCTGTTCACCGCATCCGCCGCAACGGTGCTGGCCTCAGTGAACTCATACCCATCCGGGGTCGTGAACCGGACCTGATAATCGCCCGCCGCGAGACCGTCGAAGAGATATTTGCCATTCGCATCGGTCAGCGTGGTGGCCACCACCTCACCATCGACCAGCAGCTCGACAGACACACCCGCCGCCCCGCTCTCCGACCCGTTCAGCACGCCGTCGCCGTTGGTGTCATACCACACGGTGTCGCCAAGGGACGCAGTGTGCGGGTCTTCCACGATGAGGCCAGCGTCGACGTTGGTGATGTCTTCACCGGCGCCGAGGGAGATCGTCCCGGTGTTGCCATCGGCATCAACATCGCTGTCGAGATCGTCATTGCCGCCTTGGTCCTGACCGGTGAACACGTAACCTTCCGGGGCCACGACGCTGACGGAATACTCGCCCTCTTCGAGACCATCGAAGATGTAGTTGCCGTTTTCGTCCGTGGTGGTCGTCGCGATCACATTGCCATCCGCGTCACGCAGATTGACTTCCGCGCCCGCAACGCCGGTTTCGCCTGCGTTCTGGATGCCGTCGCCATTGAGATCATAGAACACGGTGTCGCCGATCGAGCCGAGCTCGACCACCGGGTCGGTGTTGCAGATCTTGAGATAATCGAAATAACCCTTGTCGCAGTAATCGCCCGCAGCCCAGACCTTGATCTGGTCGCCCGGCTTGAGGTCGATCCCTTCGACGATGAACTCTTCGACGATTTTGGTGTCGCGGTCGGTATAGATCGGGCCGGACACGTCTTTGCCGTTGACGTAGATGTAGAAGGTGGCCTTGCCGCCGCTGGCATCCCAAGCGCCGAGGGTGATGTCGAAAGTGCCAGCCGCGCCGTCCCAAGTGGTGGTCGCATAGGCCCAGCCACTGGTCGCGTCATAGACATATTCGCCGCCCGAAGTGCTCGATGCGGTGCCCACGCGGAAGCCGCAGAGGTTCATGTCCTCGGCTTCGATTTTCACACATTCAGCAACGACGGTGCCGCCTTCTTGAATGCCGGCATCGACATTGCAGATCGCTTTGCCCGCGCCGACGGTGAAGAGGTCGGTCTGACCGGAAGCGTCGGCATCGGAGTCGTAGCGCTTGTCGCCCACATCCTTGTCCGCGAAGGTCTTGTCGTCCTGCTCGGGGAAGAGGACGCGATACTGGCCTTCGGCGAGGTTCTTGAAGCTGTATTTGCCGTTGGCATCGGTGGTCGTGGTCGCCACGACATTGCCATCCGCATCGACGAGGGTGATCGTCGCGCCTTCAACGCCGGTGTCGCCACGGCTCTCGGTGTCCGAATTGTCGTTGTCGTGGAAGAAACGGCCCGTGATGCTCGCGGTGTTTTCTTCCTGAACGCCGGCATCGACGTTTTTCACGGTCTGGCAGTCACCGAGCTTGATGATGTCGGTCTGGCCATTGGCGTTGGCGTCGGAATCGGTCGAGGAGTAGCCCACATCCTTGGCGGCGAATGTCTTGCCGTCGAGATCCGGGAACACGACGCGATACTGGCCAGCCGCAAGGCCGGTGAAGGCGTAGTTGCCATGCGCGTCGGTCGTGGTGGTTGCCACGACATTGCCATTGGCATCGACCAGCGTGACGGTTTTGCCCGCAAGGCCGGTGTCACCGTCATTCTCGGTGTTCGAGTTGTCATTGTCGGCAAAGAAGCGGCCTTTGATCGCCGATTCCTGGCGCGGTGCGGTCTGGATGCCCGCATCGACATTGGTCCAGCACTCGCCTTTGCCCACGCTGACCACTTCGGAGATGCCGTTTGCATCCGCATCGGAGTCGACGCTCTTGTTCGAGCCGACATTCTGGTCCGCAAAGACCTTGCCGTCCTGCTTCGGGAATACGACGCGGTAGTCGCCCGCTTTGAGATTGGTGAACTTATAGTTACCGTTGTAATCGGTGGTGGTGGTCGCGACCACCTTGCCATCGCTGTCGATCAGCTTCACAACAACGCAGGCAACGCCTTTGTCGCCATAGCTTTCCGTGTCGGAATTGTCTTTGTCGTAGAAATAACGGCCGCTTAACGAAGCATTGCCGTAATCGTAGGAACTTCCATGGTCGTAGGACCGATAGTAATCGTTATACTTATACCCGTAATAGGAATTGTAGCCGTAGTAGTAGGTCATATGAACCCCCAATTGTTAACCCAAACAGGGGGAACACGCGCAGCGATGCGCATGGCAGCAAAATCTACGGGAACCCCCACCCAACGGTTCTCGTTTATGTTTTGTTAACCACAAAGTCAAACAGTTTTGATGAAGTGTTACAGAATTTCATGTGCTAGATTGACTAAAAATGAAGGCCAGAAACATATCTATGCTTAATAAACTCTTTGGCATAAGTAAAAATAGCGAGAATATTAACCCTGACCAGCCCATGGCTGTTCTTGGCGACATACATGGCCGATATAGCTTATTTAAATCCCTTATAGAAAAAATGACATCTTTGGACGGGTGGCAAGATGTTCAGGTTGTGCTTTTAGGGGATTTGGTGGATCGCGGCTCACGGAGTCGTGACGTGATCGACCTCGCCATGACGTCGGGTCACATCGCGCTGAAGGGCAATCATGAAGAGATGATGCTCGATTTTCTCAATGGAATCAGTCGCCGGTGGCTGGAGCATGGCGGGGCGGAGACGCTGGAGAGCTTCGGTTTGACCCTGTCAGCCACCCCTGAGGATCTGCACGCGGCCCTTGGGGAAGAGCGGCTGGCCTGGCTGAACACGATGCCTACATCTTACTTGAACGGCAATATCCTCTTGGCCCATGCGGGCGGCGATCCCGGCGCGCCGCCGGATGATCAGCCGGAGGAGGCGCTTCTTTGGGGGGTGCGCGGCGGGCCAACCGCCCGGAAAGACGGAGTTTTCGTGGTCCATGGCCATTATGCGCGCCGGTCGGCCAAGCGCTCTGCGGGGATCCTCAATCTCGACAGCGGCGCGGCTTATGGCGGCCCGCTGAGTGCGGCGCTGATCGCGGAGGGGCATCTGGAAATTATTGAAGCCGGCCCCTGAGGGACCGGCTTCCTGTGTCACTATGCCGCGGCGATTACTTTGGCGTTACTGGCGCTCGAAGCTCCAGCTGAACCCGGCGGAGAGACGATGCACATCGTCGTCATCGGACTCGGTCTGGAAGAGATAGCCGATATTGCCGCGCGCGCGCGGCGTGAAGTTGTGGTTATAGCGCGCCGTGAGGTTCTGCTTGTCGCTGTCATCATCCCAAAGCGCGTTGACGCCGAAGGACATGGAGTCGCGCCGGGTCAGACTGCGGTTGTAATCGAAGCCCGCACGGGTCGTCTCGACCAGCTCGCCGTCGCTGTCCGGGTCCTGCGCATGGCTGACGCTGAAACGCATCCGGTCCCGCGCGCGGGTGAGCGTCGCGCCGAGATTGCCGCCGAGGCTGAACTCATCCGTATCGTCCGACCAGTCCGTCCCGATGGCGCCATCGACCGCAAATGTCGGCGAGAGCTGGCCCGACGCGCCGATCCGGGCGGAGGCGCGTTTGATGTCGTCGTCATCTTCAGGCTCGTAAAGCCCGCCGGTGCCGCTCAGATTGATCGACCAAGTCGGCGAGACCGCGCGGCTATACCCGAGGCTCAGGCTGGTATTGGTGTAATCCGTCCCTGCCTGATCGTCGTCATAGCTGCGATCGCTGACATTGACGGACATGTTCACACTGTCCCGCGGCGTGAGGCGATAGGCCAGACCCGCGCTGCCGTTGAGATAGCGGACTTTGCCGGAAAGGTCCTCCGCCTCGATCAGATCGTCGGGGGAGATCACCTCATCCTCATCGGGAATATTGATGTTGAACACCGTCGTGTCGTAATCGCGCTGGCGGTAGGACAGGCTGGCATTCGAGTTGAGACGCGGCGTCAGGGCGCTGGTGAGATAGAAGCGGATATTCGGCTCGGAGATCGAGGTTTCGAACTCGTCATCGTCGTTATCCTCTTCGGCCACCAGCGAGAGGCCCGTGCTGACGCCCACTTCCGTCGTGCGGGTGCGGCGATCCAGATTGAGGTTCAGGCTCGTCGTCGCGCCATAGCCAAATTCGCCGCCATCATCCTCGACATAGGCCGATTGCCCGAAGGTGAGCCGCGTGCGGGTGCCGCGCCCGAGCGGTTGCGCGCCGAAGAGCGAGTCCGGCACATTGACCACCTGCTCTGGCGGAACCGACGGGGAGACCTGCCCCCAAACGGGCGCCGCAGCGAGGGCGATGGCCGTGAGACCGACCCGCCGCATCAGAATTCAAACAGGCGGCGTTGCGGCACGATGATCACGTCACCGTCGCGCATTTCGACGATCTGGCGGAACTCGGCCCCTTGCTCAACGGCGTTGTAATCCATGAGATAGGTTTTCTGCGCGCCCTCTTTCTGGCGGCGCAGCTGGATCCGCTGGGTCGCCGCGAAATCCGACAGACCGCCCGCAAGGGAGATCGCCTGAAGGAAGGTCACCGGCGTTTCGACCTCTTTGAGACCGGGGCTGCTGACCTCTCCCATCACGTAGATCTTGATGGTGTCCATCATGAGCTCTTCTTCCATCGGCGCTTCCTGGATCAGCGCGACCGAGATGGTCGGGCGGATGGCGAAGCTGCCCGAGAGGCGCGAGCGGATGATTTCCTCCACCGATTCCACCGAGCGGCCCGAGGCCTTGATCGACCCGCCGATCGGCATCGAGATGTAGCCATCGGGGCGCACCAGAACCTGACGATCCAGAAGCGGATCCTCCAACACGCTCACCGAGAGGCGATCCCCCGGCTGGATTTCATATCTTTGCGCCAGAGCCGGCGTTGCCAATGTGGCGATTAGCGATACAGCTGCCAGAAGGGCCCGCATCATGTGTCTCCTTATCCATTACAGCGACCGTAAAAACCGAACGCTGCCCACCTTTTCTCACCCACTATAGACCACTGCGGCGGTTAGGCCGCAGTATTTGCCCGCAACTTAGGCAGAAGCCGCACCCAACTGTCGCAGCTTTGCAACAGCTTTAATTCTCGCCAATCGCCGCCAAACGAGATCTTGCATCCGCGATTTGTGGCAAATCGAGACCTTGCTGCTCGGCCAGTTCAATGGCGCGGCCAAGGTAACGGCGGGCCTGCGGCGCTTGGCCAAGCTCGGCATAGGCGACGCCCGCGTGATACTGGACGAGCGGCTGATCGACGAGTTGATCCGCCGCAGGGCCGAGATAGGCGAGCGAGGCTTCGACCTCATCGCGCTGGAACAGCAGCCAGCCATAGGTGTCCTGAAACGCCGGGACGTTGGAATCGCGCAGCGGGCGGGCGATTTCCGCCGCATCGTCGAGCGACATCTCGCCCTCGCGGTAATCCATCATCAGGCTGACGAGGTTATTGGCATAGACGACATTGTCCGGGAACTCGTCATGGAGCGCCTGATAGACGCCAATCGCGTCGTCCGTTCGGCCCTGCCCTTCATAAAGACGGGCCTTTTGCGCACGGATCACCGCGTTATTGCTCAAAGTCTCGATGCCTTCGTCGAGGATCGCTTCGGCGGCGTCAATGTCGCCTTCCCGCGCGTTCAGCGACGCGATGGTCAGGTAAATTTCCGGCGCAAGCGGGATGGCGTCTTTGCCGCGATTGAACCATTCGCGGGCCGTGTCGTTATCGTCGGAGGAGAGCGCCAGACGCCCGCGGAGCAGATAGCCGCGCGGATCCTGCGGCTCGTCCTCGATATAGCCTTCGAGATAGGTCGCCGCGTCCTCTTCCCGTCCCGCGCGCACGAAGGCGGAGATGAGATTGGGCAGAGTCGTGCGTGTGGCCGTGCCTGCTTCCAGCGAGGATTGGAGTTGCGCGATCAGCTCATCCACATCGTTCTGGCCGCTCAGGATCGCCGCCTGAAGCTCTTCGGCGAGCGCATTGGCGTCGTCACTGCCGAGCGCGGCGAGACGGTCGGCGACTTCACCGGCTTCGATCCAGTTCGCTTCCCGCACAGCCACCCGGCCAAGATGCGCCAGAAGAATGACCGAATCCGGGTTCACATCGAGACCCTGCTGAACCACCGTGCGAATCCCGTCGTCGCGGCCCTGCGAGGCGAGGAAGGCGACATAGCGGTTCACGATATTCGGGTCGTAATTGCTGACCTCGGCGGCGCGGGCGAATTGCTCGCGGGCGAGATCTTCATTGCCATTGCGCTGATAGGCGGTGGCAAGTTGGTTGACGGCGGCGAGATTCTGCGGGTCCGTATCGAGAGCCTGACGCAGATCGGCGATGGCCAGATCCAGCTCGTTCTCCTCCAGATAGCGGCCACCACGCAGGACCAGCGCGTCGGCGCGGGTCGGGTCTTCGCTCAGGATCGACTCCAGCGCTTCGTCGGCTTTTTCATGCTCGCCATTCGAGAGATACAGCCGGGCCAGCGCAACATTGAGCATACCGCGCTCGTTGAGCGAGGCATCTTCATTTTCAGCCTTCAGCGCTTCGAGACGGGCAATCGCGTCCTGCTGATCGTCGCCCGCCGCAATCGCCGCGGCGCGCATGAGATAGCGCAGCGGCTCTTCGGCTTCGCTGGCGAGTTGCTTGAGTTCGGCCTCAGCCGCTTCCGGGCCCTTGCTCCGCTGGATGAGCGCAACGAGACGCTGCTCCATCGCTTCGCGGTCCGGGCTGACCTCAAGACCGTCGCGCAGAACGGCAATCGCCGTGTCCGCATCCTCCGCCTCGGTAAAGAGCCAGCGAGCGCGCAATTCGCGAATCCGGTCATTTTGCGGGGCGGCTTCGAGCATGGAGGCAAGCTGCGCGCCAATCGCCTCCTGATCGTCCTGCTGCTCCAACACGCTGAGGCGGAACAGCTGCGCGCCGTAGCTTTCGCTGTCCGCCATGCTTTCGGCGACTTCGCGGGCGCCTTCAAGATCGCCCTGCTCCAGCATGTCATCGCCCAGGATCAGACGCGCGCGGAGGTTCTCCGGGTCCGCGTCCTGAATTTCACGGGCAAGCTCCAGGCCGCGCGCGCGATCATCGCCATTATAGGCAATGGAGGCGCGGATGGATTTGGCATTGATATTGTCGGGGTCGACCTCTTCGAGCTTGGTCAGCTGCTCTTCGGCCAGCTCCGTCGCACCGCCGATATAGTAAATCTCGGCCAGCTCATAGAGCGCATCGACATGTTCGGGGTTCTGTTCAAGAAGCCGGCGGAACTGCGAGGCGGCTTCGGTAATATTGCCAGCGTCTCGAGTCAGACGCGCATAGAGAAGCCGCGCGTCCTGATGTTCGCCATTCAGTTGAAAGACATTCCGCAACTCGACACGGGCTTTTTCGTCTTCGCCCGCATCAGAAAGTTCAACAGCGCTCTGGTAATATTTCTCAGCTCGCTCTTCTGCATTGTCACAAGCAGCGAGTGCGGCAAGCATAGCCGCGCCAATCATCAAATTTTTCATAACGCCCCAAAGTAAATTGCCACCCGGTCGGGTGGCAATAAGCTAGCAGCCCGTGCCGCGAACGACAATGAGGGCTGTGCGCATCATGACAGAAACGTCAGTCGCCAGCGACATTTCGCGGAGATAACGGGCGTCATGATGGGCGCGTCCGGCAAAGCTGCCGACGCTGCGATCCGAGATCTGCCAGTAGCCGGTCAGGCCGGGACGCATGTAGAAATAAGAGCGGCCCGGATAAAGCGCACGCTGCTCGGGCAGCATCGGGCGCGGGCCGACGAGGCTCATATCGCCGATCAGCACGTTCCAAAGCTGCGGAAGCTCATCCAGCGACGTCTTGCGGATAAACCTGCCGAGGCGCGTGACGCGCGGGTCATCGTTAAGCTTTTGCTTCTCTTCCCACTCCTGCCGGGCGACCGGATCGGAGGCGAGCAGCTCTTCGAGCTTCTCATCTGCATCGGGAATCATCGACCGCAACTTCCAGAATCGGAAAGATCCACCATTCCGACCCACGCGAGATTGCGAGTAGAACGCGCCACTGCCGTCGCGCGAAATCAAGTAAGCCAAAAGCAAAACAACGGGCAAAACGATTGGCAGGCTGATCAGAACCAGCACAATATCGAAAAGCCGCTTTAAAATTATGGAATAAAATCCACCTTCCAGACCAAGATGATTATCTCTGTCGTCAGGTCCACCTGTCCCTGCCATGGGACGGGCCACGTATAAATCCGCGTTACTCATTGAATTCTCCACCACTACATTCCGTCCGCACGATCACCACATCTCATCGCGGACGGCCCACGGAGAGACAATTAGCACCTAATGCGCATTGGCACAACTTTTTAGAAAACTTGCTTTCGAAACTGTGAAGATTTAAGTGAACATGCTCACAATTTTGAGATGTTAACTAGTTAACCAGATGAGTGAGCTTATTTAACCTCTCAAACATATCATCATGATGACATTTGCAAATCGGACCGGCACAGTTAGAAGGTCCGGAATATTTCGACACGGCGGATCAGCATTTGGCACTCTATTTAGAACATTTCGGCATGACCGAGCGGCCCTTCACATTGCTGCCGGACCCGGACTTTCTGGTCTGGTCCGACGCGCATTCTGAAGCGTTTTCCGTTCTGGAATATGGGCTTATGTCCGGTGCGCCGGTCACCCTGATCACTGGTGAGATCGGTGCGGGCAAGACGACGCTGCTGCGGGAGTTCCTGCGTAACCTGCCTGATGACATTGAGGTCGGGCTGATTTCCAACGCGCAAGGCGGCCGCGGAGAGTTGATCCAATGGGCGCTGATGGCTCTCGGCGAGCCGTTTGACGAGAAATCTTCCTATGTCGTTCTTTTTAAAGCCCTTCAGGACCGTCTGATCCGCACCTATGCGTCCGGCAAGCGGACCATCCTGATTGTGGACGAGGCGCAGAACCTCTCGCGCGAGACGCTGGAAGAGCTACGCCTGTTAACGAACATTAACGCCGACAAGGACGAGTTGCTGCAGTTGATCCTGATCGGTCAACCGGAGCTTGTGGATATCCTCGCCGGGCCGGGTCTGGAGCAGATCCGCCAGCGGATCATGGCGGGCTATCACCTTGGAACGCTGGATGAAAAAGCGGTTGGCACCTATATCCGCCAGCGGTTGCGCAAGGCGGGGGCGAACCCTTATCTGATTTCCGATCAGGCCTTCGGGCTGATTGCGCAAGCCAGTGGGGGAACGCCACGCCGTATTAATCATATCTGTGATATGGCCCTGACCTATGCCTATGCGACGGGCCACAAATTCGTCGACTACGAGACGGTGAAACGCTCTATCGAGGACCGAATGGCAACCAACCGTGTGGCGCAACGCGCGGCGGAACTTGCCGAAGAAGAGACCACATCCGCCACGATCACGGCGGTTCATGAACAGAAGGCACGACGCTAAGGCCATGGATTTCAAGTTTTATTTCAACCAGTTTATGCGCCGCCTGCCGCTTTTCGTGATTGTGGCGACATTAGTATCGGTCATCGGAATCGCCGTGGCAATGCTCCTGCCCGCCCGCTACAGCGCTTCGACAACGATTCTTGTGGAAGGGCCGAAGATTTCGGAGCAACTTGCGAATTCGTCCGTGACGGCTAGCCCGGTTGAACAGTTAAACGTGATCCGGCAACGCCTCATGACCCGCGGCAACCTTATTGACGTGGCGCGCCGCCTGAAAGTGTTCCCCGGCATCAACGAAATGACAGGCACCCAGATTGCGCAAGGCATGCAAGGGTCGACCAGTTTCAATCTGGTGCAGCTGGGCGATTCTGGCTCGCGAGACGGGGCGCGCACGATTGCCTTCTCAATCAATTTTTCCTCGGAAAACCGTAGCAAAGCCGCCGATGTCGCGAACGAATACGCCTCGCTCATTCTTCAGGAAGGCGCCCGTTTGCGCTCTGATATGGCCACCGGCACCCTTGATTTTTTTGAGCAGGAAGTCTCGCGGCTTGCAGGCGAGCTCAGCCGTATCGAATCTGAAATGCTTGCATTTCAAACTCAGAATCAGGAATCCTTGCCGAATTCTTTGGATTATCGCCGCAACCAACAAGTCGTGTTGCAAGAGCGACTCTTGCAACTTGAGCGCACCAAAGCTGAACTTCAAACGCGCCGCCGTCAGCAGGCCGGACAGATTAGCGCGAATAGCGGTATCGGCACCGTTGGAGCCAGCGCATCACCGCAGGAAATGGAACTGATACAGCTTCAACAAGATTTGGTTGAAAAACGGGCGATTTATTCTGAACAGCATCCGCAAATTCGTGCGCTGCGATCCCGGATTAATGCGCTGCAATCCATCGTTCGCCCGGTTAACCGTGATGGCGAACGTGTGGCCAGTTCTGCCGAAGCAGAATTGGCGCTTCTCGACGAGCAGATTGAGATGGTTGAAACGCAAACGACGGATATCGAGAGCGAACTTAGCGAATTGCAGGTCTCTATTGACCAGACACCAGATGTTGAGGTCCGTCTCAACAATCTCACTCGAACCTATGAAAACACGCAGCTTCAGTACAATCAGGCGCGCCAGAAGCTCGCTGCCGCTGCGCAGGGGGAGCGGATTGAGTTGCGCCGCGAGGGTGAGAGCTTCGAGGTGATCGAGCGCGCGACGGTGCCGGATGAGCCTGTCAGCCCGAACCGGAAGGCGATTGCGGCCGCGAGTGTTGCGGCTGGCATTGGTCTCGGCATCATGTTGGTGGCGCTGCTGGAATTTCTCGACAAGACGGTGCGCCGGTCGGTGGAGTTGTCGACGCGCCTTAATATCGAACCGCTGGCGACGATCCCGTATATCCAGTCGCATGGCGAGGTGCGCCGCCGCAATCTCGGGATGATCGCAATCGTCGCAGCGATCGTGATTTCCGTGCCGCTCATGCTCTGGGCAATTCATTATTATTATCTGCCGCTCGATCTGATTTTCGACCGGCTGCTGGCCAAATTCGGGCTTTGAGGAGGCTTTCATGGAACCGTTGAGAGAAGCGATCAAGAAAGCCCGCGAACAGCGTGAACAGGCCGCGGGGAGCGCACCGCCGGCGACGAGCCCGCGCACGGCGCCGCCGCATATCGCGCCGCAGAGCCAGAGCGCCGTGGACAGCAATTGGAGCGCGCTGCGGAGCTTCGAGCCGGACCCGCGGCATCTGGAGAAGATGAGAATTGTCTCGTATCTTCAGGAAGATAGCGCGGCGATGTATTACAGCCAGATGCGGACGCGGGTGCTGTCGATGATGAAGGAGCGCGGCTGGAAACGGGTGGCGATCACCTCGCCGACCGAGGGCTGCGGCAAGACCGTGACGACGCTCAACCTAGCGTTCTCGCTTGCGCGGCAGAGCGATCTGCGCACGGCCGTGCTGGATTTCGACATGCATCGTCCGGCGATCCAGAACTATCTGGAATTGCCGGAAAAATACAGCATGGGCGGGTTTCTGAGCGGCAAGCGGACGGTAGAGGAAAGTTTCACCCGGATCGGCGAGAACCTTGTGATCGGGCCGAGCGGGCGCGAGGCCAAGAACACCTCCGAGATCCTGCATAATCACGATTCGCGCGACGCGCTCGACACGATGGACGCGCTTTTGGAGCCGGATATTACGCTGATCGACACCGCGCCGATGCTGCTGACCGATGACATGATGGCGATGGCGCCGCTGGTGGACTGCGTTCTGCTGGTGGTGGGCGCAGGGATCAGCACGACCCATGAGGTCGATATCTGCGAGCGGGATCTAGCGGAAAAGACCAATGTTCTCGGGGTGATCCTCAACAAATGCCGCTATATGCCGGAGGGCTATGGCCGCGCTTATGAGGGCTATTATTAACCGGTTTCGCGCCTATCGGGTTTTGCCCGGACGGCGGAGATACACGTAATAGGCGCCGGCCCCGCCATGGCGGCGATGCGCGGTCACGATTTCCATCACATAGGGGCGGATCGGGCCTTGGCGCAGCCAGCCCGGCACGGCGTGGCGCAGGACGCCGCGACGCTCTTCGAAAAAGCTGCGCTGCGGGTCGTCCTGCCCCTTCCCGGTGATCACCAAAACGAGGCGCAGCCCGCGCATATGCGAACGGGCGATGAAGTCGATCAGCGCGCCGTAAGCTTCGTGCTGGCGCATTCCGTGCAGGTCGATCCGCGCTTCCACCGGAAGCCGTCCGCGCGTCATTTTGTCGAGCTTGCGGCGGTCCATTTCCGGCGCTTCGGGGCGGCGATGCGCCTCGGCGGGATCGGGTTTTTCGGAGACAGAGACCGCGGGCGCTTTGCGGGAACGGCGACCGATCTGGGGCGCGGCCATTTCGGCAAAGAGATCGCGCCGCGGCGCCGGTTCCGGCGGCGGCGCTTCTGTTAAAATTTCCGTAGAATCAGCCTCTTCGACGGGTTTTATATCCCATGCCTTGGCCACACGCCGCCACAGATCCCGCTCATCGGCGGTCAGAGACCGGCGGCGACGGGCCATCAGCCGGTGGCGACGAGGAGCCAGTTCGGATCGTCCGCGCCCATTTTGCGGGCGAAGGTCCACACATCCGTCTGGCGTTTCACTTCATCCTTGGCACCATCGACGATCTCGCCCGCCTGATTGCGCACCACGACCGACAATTCGCCGACAAACCGCACGGTCATTTCGGCTTCCTGCGTCTCGGGATCGAAGCTCGCCTCTTGCAAGCTGCCCTCACGGATGCCGACAAATTGCGCTTCCACATCAAGCCCTTCGGCTTCGCGCGCGGAGATCGCGGCCTCGAAACCCTCGTAAACTTCGGGGTCGAGATAGGGCTGGAGGTCCTCACGCTCGCCGCGCTCATAGGCCATCAGCAGCATTTCATAAGCCTGACGCGCGCCGCGCAGGAAGTTGTTCACATCAAAGCCCGGCTCCGCCTCTTTCATCGCGCGCAACGCCAACGCCGTGTCGCTGCCTTCCTCGGCGTGATCCTCGATATCCGCATAGGGATCGACCGGCGGCGCGATTTCCGCATCCTCCACCGGCTCTTTCGACGATGGCGGCAGGTCCATCGGCTTTTCAAAACCATCGCGTGTGCCCAGCACAGATTTCAGGCGCAGGCCCAGAAATATCGCAACCGCCGCCAAGATCAGAAGATTGATCATCGAACCCCCAATAAACATCTGCGGATTTGAGAAATCCGCCTTCCCTCCCTATGTAAGGTGAAACGTCAATTTATCCAAGCGGTGCGCATGCCTCTCTTTCTGATATTCCTGATCATCCCCATCATCGAGATCGGTCTTTTCATTCAACTCGGCGGGATCATTGGCCTCTGGCCGACCCTGCTCTGCGTGGTGCTGACCGCCGTGATCGGCTCGGCGCTGGTGCGGCGTCAGGGTCTTGGGGTGTTGCAAGAATTGCAGGGGCAAAGCGGGTCCTCGGGGGGCAACCCGCTGTCGCCGCTCGCGCATGGCTTGATGATCCTTATGGCAGGTATGCTGCTGATTACGCCGGGCTTTTTCACGGATGCTTGCGGCTTCGCGCTGCTCGTCCCGGCGATCCGGCGGATGATTATTGCGAAAATGGGGCACCGGATTACTGTGGTCGCGACGAGCTTTGGCGGTGCGTCTCAGGCGGGTTATCCTGGTGCCGAACCGCGTCCGCGGCGTAGCCATCCGGACATTATCGAAGGCGAGATTATCGACGAGAAAACGCCCGAAGAGCGTTAATCCGCCGAAAATCCGTAAGCCGCTTTGGCTTCGGCAATGCGCTCCGCCTCGGATTTTTCGGGCTGGAGCGCGTAGCTCGGCGCGATGATCGGGAAAATCTCGGTCATATTTAGGCGAATGACGTTGCGTATCGGGAAATCTGGCCCGGCTTTTTCGGCGAGCGGCGCGTGGACCTCGGCGAAGTCTTCATCATCTGGACCGATGATTTCGGCGCGGCCCTTCGTCTGAACACCCTTCTGGCGCAGAATGTCGATGAAACTTGCGCTGGCCTGCGGGTTGGCGCGCAGATTTTCGACGGAGCGGGCCGATGCAATGTCGGCGATCAGCAGGTAATCGCCGTCCCGGACCCAGATTTCCTTTGGCGAAACATTCGGCTTGCCTTTCTCATCCGCCGTTGCGAGCCAGAGCAGGACCGCGCCCTCAACCGCGCGGTCGAGCGCCTTCACGCTTTGACCTTCCGGCCCGCGCGGCGCAGCGTCGGCGCGAGTTGCGCCTCGATATGGGCGATGACGAGATCCGCGAGATCGGTTTCTCCGTCGATGCCGCGCAGGCTTGGCGAGCAGGTCACATCGACGACTTTCGGGCCGTCCTCGGTGCGCACCAGATCGATTCCGGCGAGATCGAGACCGAGCGCGGTGGCCGCCCGCTGCGCCATGTCGCGCTCCTCGCGGGTGAGTTTCACGCCGCCCTGACGGAGCGCCGCACGGCCCTTGCCAGCCGGTTGATAGCGCAGCGCGCCGACGAGTTTGCCGCCAAGGACGATCGCCCGCACGAGGCCGCCTTCCATATCCGCCACGTAATCCTGCACCAGAAAATCCGCGCCGAGCCCGCCAAACGCGTTCACCACCGAGATCGCCGCCTTGTCGCTGTCGGCGAACACATCGGAATGGCCCGCCTCGCCTTCGAGAAGCCGGATCATGCGCGGCCCCTCCCCGACGAGATGGACGAGATTGTCGCTATCCTGCGGGCTGCGGGCGAAGGCCGTATGCGGCATCGCGACGTGGTAGCGGGCGAGAAGTTGATGCGCGAGCAAGGGGTTACGCGCGGCGAGAATGCCGGTCGGGCCGTTGAGCGTATAAGAGCCGGTGGTCTGGAATTGCCGGACGACCGCCGCGCCGTAGCGGGCAATCGAGCTGCCAATCCGCGGGATCACCGCATCGAGCGGCGGGAGCGGGGCACCGTCGTAATGCACCTCCGCCTGCGCCGTGCGGATGTTCATATAACAGCGCGCCGTGTCGATGAGCCGCACCTCATGGCCGCGCGCTTCCGCCGCATCGACCAGACGGCGGGTCGAGCGGCCCTTGGGGGCCTGAGTCAGGATCGCGAGGGACAGGCTGCGCGCGGCATCGGTGCGCGGCGCGTCCTCATAAGCGTCAAACCCAAGTTTCGGCTGGTTAAACGCGGTGGCCGGGGCGACGACGACGCCTTCGGGCATCCCGGTGCGGCCAAGAAGCATCCGGTACGCCATGGAGCCGCGATCCGTCAGCGTGACCTCAATCGGCCAACGCTCGCCGCCTATGGCGAGATCGGTCGAGATCACATAACGCAGCTCCGGCACGCCGTTGGAGGAGATCACTTCGCGCCGATCCACCACATCGGCCTCGCAATGAAGTTCGAGGTCGGGCTGGTCCGGGTCGGGGTGGAAGGAGAAGGCGACGCGGTTGCCCTCCGTCCCCTCAATCGGCGTGATATTATAAGCGTGAAGCGCCGAGGTCCGCGCGCCGGTATCCACTTTCGCCAAAACGGCGGGCAGGCCGAGATCGGGCAAACTCACCCATTCCTGCCAGCCCAGCGTAAAGCGGCGCGGCATTACTGCGGCGACCTTTTCGACAGGATGCGTTGGAGCGTCCGCCGGTGCATCCCGAGCCGCCGCGCGGTTTCCGAGACGTTGTGATCACAAAGCTCAAACACCCGCTGAATATGCTCCCAGCGAACCCGGTCCGCCGACATGGGATTCTCCGGCGGGGGCGGCAATTCGCCGCGATCCGCAAGCAGCGCGACGGTGATGTCATTGGCGTCCGCAGGCTTGGCGAGGTAATCGACCGCACCCATTTTCACCGCCGACACGGCCGACGCTATCGCGCCATAGCCGGTCAGCACGATCACGCGGGTCTCGGGGCGCAGCTCGCGCAGCACCTCGACGACCTCTAAACCGTTTCCATCTTCCAGCCGAAGATCGACCACCGCATAGGCGGGCGGGTTGTTCCGCACATAAGTAATGGCATCGGCCACGCTTTCGGCGGGCACCGGTTCAAAGCCGCGTTTTTCCATCGCCTTGGACAAACGGCGCACAAAAGACGCGTCGTCGTCAACAAGAAGCAAAGATGGGTCCGAACCGATTTGGGCACTTAGGTCAACTGTCATAGTTTCTCCATATAACAGCTAAGTGATTCTGCCATCTCATCGGGTGGTAAATTATTGGGGAACATGCCAATTAATCCGTCTTCGGGCGTCATAAGGTAGGTAAAGGTCGAGTGGTCCATCAAATAGTTCTCACCTTCACCCGCTTTGCGCGCATAAACGCGGTAAGCTGCGACCGCCTCGTCAATCTGTTCTTGCGATCCACTCAGGCCGAGCGCGTCATCGCTGAAATAAGATGCGTATTCTTCCATCCGCTCCGGCGTGTCGCGCTCCGGGTCGATGGTGATGATGACTTGTTTGATATCTTCGGCGTAGCCGGACTCGTCGAGCGCCGCCGTATTGCGGGCATTGTCGAGCGGGCACACGTCCGGGCAGAAAGAATAACCGAAATAAATCAAGGCCGGGCCGGTGATCACATCTTCATTGGTGACGGCGCGATCGCCGTCCAGAAGAGTAAAGGGCCCGCCAATATCCGCGCCGCCCACCTGCATCTGCTCGCAGCTCGCGAAACGCTCGGTCGGTTCGGAGCGATTAAAATAGAGAACTCCGAGCAAGCCGAGCATGGCAATGCTGGCGACTATCGCGGTGATCCTGGCGATCATAAAACTGCTCCTCATTTGCGCCTCGTATGAAACGCTGTGGCGGCGCGGGCTGGCCCCCGCTATCCTTTATATATGCGCATTCCTAGCGATCTTCTAACCCCGCCAACCGGCCCTGCCAAGCTCCGCGCCCGCACTCTGGGCACGCTGCGCTGGATTTCGGTCTGTGGGCAGGCCATCGCGCTGATCGCGGCGACCCAGCTTTGGGGTGTGCAGATTTCCATTGCGCTCTCGGTGTTCCTTATCGGCTTGCCGGTGCTGGTGAATATCGCAATCTGGGTGATCTGGCCCGCGACAAAACGCCTCTCTCCGCTGGAGGCGCTGGCGATGCTGATGTTCGACCTGATCCAGATGGGGTTGCTGCTGCTGATCCATGGGGGCGTGGCGAATCCCTTCTCGATTTTCCTGCTTGTTCCGGTGGTTGTGGGCGCGAGCGCCCTGCCCTTCCGGCTCTTCGCCATCCTCATCGCGGCGACGCTGGTCATGATCGGCCTGAACACGTTAGCGCCCGTGCCGCTCCACAGCGCCGAGGTGTTTTTCCACATGCCCGACAGTCTGCGCAGCGGCATGTGGGTCGCGCTCTCCTGGGCGGCGCTGTTTATCGCGATCTACACGCATCGGGTCTCGAAAGAGGAGCAGGCGCTGAACACGGCGCTCGCGGCGACGCAGCTTGCCCTCGGGCGCGAGCAGAAACTGACCGCACTTGGCGGGGTGGTCGCCGCAGCCGCGCATGAGCTTGGCACACCGCTCGCGACCATCAAGATGACCGCCGCCGAACTCGCGGATGAGCTGACGGGCGACCATGCCGAGGACATTGCCCTTATCCGCGATCAAGCGGAGCGCTGCCGCAAAATTTTGCACGATATGGGACGCAAACCGTTTGATGAGGACCATATCCATGAAGCGCCGCTCCGCGCGGTGGTCGAGGAAGCCGCCGGGCCGCATTTGCACCGCGGCAAGCTGCTGGTGTTCAACGAGATCGGCTACGGCCCCCACCCGATGCTGGCGCGGCGGCCCGAGATCATCCACGGTCTCCGGAACATCATCCAGAACGCCGTCGATTTCGCCGATACGACCGTGACCATCGACCTCTCCTGGTCCGCCGATTTCAAACGCGCGACGATCCGCGATGACGGGCCCGGCTTCCCGCCCGATCAGGTGGACAAAATCGGCGAGCCGTTTTTCGGCACGGCAGATGCGCGCCGCGCGGGCTATAAGGGCATGGGAATGGGGCTTTTTATCGCGCTGACCCTCCTCGAATCGACGGATGCGCGCGTCACCTTCGCCGCGTCGGACCATGGCGCGATTGTCGAAGTTCAATGGTTGGTAACAAATTGAGTTGGCAAAAATTTACCTATATTATCGGCGGGTTTTTGCCGAATTAACATTTTATTAACTATTCGACCCCTAATTAGCGGCTTGACTCGGGATTGAACTGAAACATTTGGATTTTGGTAGTCGTGGTGGACTCTTCGTTGGGCTTTCATTTGCTCATTACATTTCTGCTGCTCGTAATTCTTTGCGCGCTGGCCTCGTTTGCAAATGTAAACCGGCGCCGAAATGCGATGAACAAACTGCGCGACGGCTATCTCATCATCCGGAAAAATCAGATCTCCTACATGAACCCGCAGGCGCGAAAGATGTTGGGTATTTCGACGCTTGCGGGCCTTCATAAACTGTCGGAAACCAGCGAGCCGCCCTTCGCGGAGCAGCTCCGGGCGCTGATAGATGAAGGCACTCCCCTTGATTGGGGGATCCGCCACGCGGACGGGCGCACCAACCATCTCGTCGGCGCACCCACCCGTGGCGGGGTTGGGATCCAGATCCACGACATCACCAATCTGACGCGCCCGTTCCTGTCGCGGCTGGCGCGCGTGGATGTGGTGGAGGCGAAGGCAAACCGGCTGAATGCGCTCTTCAAGGGCAGCGCGCACCCGGTCTGGATGCTTGATGATCAGGGCCAGATCAGCTGGGCCAACGACGCCTATAAGGCGCTGCTGGAAGACATGAACCCCGACGGGCAGGGCCAGCTTTTTGAGCAACCGCTAGCTTTTAGCGCCGAAAACGGGCGGCAAAAGGTCGGCCAGCGCGTCTTTGAAGTCTCGCACCGGCAGGACGGCACGGGCGGCACAGCGGTGGAAGTCACCGCCGACGCGCAAGCCGAGGAAAACCTGCGCTTTTTCCTTACCACACTCACCCAGACCTTCGCGCGCTTGCCGGATGGTCTCATGGTGTTCGACGCGGAAAAGCGGCTGATCCTCTTCAACACGACCGTGGCGGATATGCTCGGCCTCGCGCCGTCTTTCCTCGCTATGCGCCCGTCGCTCCGCGCCATTCTGGACCGTCTGCGGCACGAAGGAAAAATCCCGGAACCCAAGGACTTCCGCCAATGGCGCAAGCGCCTTTTGGACCTCGAAGAAACCGCCCGCGCCGGTCAGTTCTCCGAAAACTGGACTCTGCTCGACGGCAAAGTTGTACGCGTGACCGGCCATCCCCATCCCGGCGGCGCGCTGTCTTTCCAGTTCGAAAACATCAGTTCTATGACCCGGCTGGAGCGCCGTCTGCGCGAAGAAAGCGCCAAGCTGCGCTCGCTCTCCGATCAGGTCGGCGAAGGGCTCGCGATTTTCGATGCGTCAGGCCGCCTTGTCTCGCAAAATGCGGTTTATGCGGAAATCGCGCAAAGTCTCGGCGTGCCGATCCCCCCGAATGACGACCCGCAGGCGATGGTCGCCTTCTGGCAGAAGGTCTTCGCGGACCCGATCGACGCGGAATATATCCAGAATTACCTGCTCGGCGGCGCAGACCGCGAGCCCTATAACCGCGTGCTGAAATTCATCGACGGGCGCAAAATCGACGCGACCCTCTCGCCCCTGCCCGATGGCGGCAGCCTGCTCCATTGCCGCCTTGTCTCCAGCCGCGGCAAACATCTGCGCGAACAGCTCAACAAGCTGCGGGACGAAATCGCGGTGCTGCAAAAGGTCGATGACGTGATGCCTGACCACATCACCCAGCTTCTGCGCATCGTCGAGGAAGCCTCGCGCATCGCCAAGGTCGCGCGCAACGAGACCGAAGCCCCGCAGATCGACAATAAGAGCGCCCGAAACGGCTGACCCCACGGCAATTCTTGCAACCCCCGCGACGCTTTGCCACAAGAGGTGAGAGAAGAGCGGGGGAGCCGTGCAGGATCAGATCAGTCTCGACACCGAAGCGGACACGGAGCAGTTCGCCCGCGCCCTCGCACCGCGTTGCCAGCTCGGCGATGTGATCGGCCTGCAAGGTCCGGTCGGGGTTGGCAAAACCTTGTTTGCACGGGCTTTTATCCGTGAATTGACCGGCGCTCAGGAAGTGCCGTCCCCAAGTTTTACGTTGGTCCAGACCTATGAGACTGAGGGCGTCGAGGTCTGGCACGCAGATCTTTACCGCCTCGCGGAAATAGATGAGCTGTTGGAACTCGGACTGACGGATGCGTTCGACACGGCCATCTGCCTCATTGAGTGGCCCGAGCGGCTTGGCAGCTTTGCGCCGCCGCAGCTCACCACACTCCGGTTTACCATCCCGGACTCGACCGAGGACCGCCGGGACGTAACGATCACCGGCCCTGCCACGGCCCGCCTTCTGGACACCGCCGCATGACGCGCGAGGGGGCGAAAACACAGTTTCTGGCGCAGGCCGGTTGGGGTGACGCAACCCGCAGTTTCCTTGCCGGGGATGCCTCGAACCGCCGTTATGATCGCGTCACGCACGGCGCGCGCCGCGCCGTGCTGATGGATGCGCCGCCGCAGGACAACGCCCCGCTCACCGCCTTTGTGACCATGACCGACACGCTGCGCGGCGCAGGTCTGAGTGCGCCCGAAATCTATGCGGTGGACGACGCTAAGGGTCTGATGCTGATCGAGGATCTCGGCGATGACAGCTTTGCGGTGCTGCTGCGTGAGGATCCGGAGCGCGAGGCGGAATTCTACGCCGCGGCGGTCGAGATTATCGCTCATGTTCAGACGCTGAAACCGCCCGCCATCTGTCCGCGCTACGACACCGAGATTTTCACCCGTGAGGCGCATCGGTTCACGGATCACTATCCGCATCAGGGTGACCGCGACGCCGGGACAGCGCTGATCCTTGAGAGCATCGCCGCGACGCACAGAACGCCGCCCGTCCTTTTGCTCCTTGATTTTCATGCGGAAAATCTGCTGTGGCTGCCGGAGCGGGAGGGGTTAGCCAAGGTCGGCCTGCTTGACTATCAGGACGCGCGGGTCGGCCACCCGGCTTACGATCTCATGTCGCTTTTCGAGGATGCGCGGCGCGATGTGACACCGGCGCTGCGGGACCAGCTTCTGAGCGACTATCTCGCGAAAACCGGCTATGATCCGGTCGCCTTTATGGAAGATTATCACGCGCTCGCGGCGCAGAGACATTTGAAAGTGCTGGGGATTTTCGCAAGGCTCACCCGTGAGGGTCGCCCCGGATATGCGGCGCATCTGGAGCGGGTCTGGCGGCTGTTGCAGGAGGCGCTGGCCGCGCCGCATCTCGCGGACCTCAAGGCTTGGGTAGACGCGCATGTTCCGCCGCCGAGCGAAATCGATTGGAGCCGCGCATGACGACCCGCCCGCTTCTGCTTTTCGCCGCCGGGTTCGGCACCCGCATGGGCGCGCTCACGGCGGACCGGCCCAAACCGCTCATTGAGGTCGCGGGGCGTCCGCTCCTTGATCATGCGCTGGATCAGGTGCGGGGTGCGGGACTGACGCGCGCCGTGGTGAACACGCATTATCACGGCGATCAGATTGCCGCGCATTGCGCGCAGATCGAGACGCCGCAGATCACGATTTCCCATGAACCGGAGATTTTGGAAACCGGCGGCGGGCTGAAAAATGCGCTTCCCCTGCTGGACACAGATCCGGTGTTTACGCTGAACAGCGATGCCGTCTGGACCGGCGCGAACCCATTGAAAGAATTGGAGTCCTCGTGGCGCGACGAGATGGGTGCGCTGCTCCTGCTTCTCGAAAAAGACCAAGCGGAGGAGCATCGCGGGCCGGGTGATTTCTTCATGGACGCCGATGGTCGCCTGACCCGGCGCGGCGATGCAGCAAGCGCGCCCTATGTCTATTCCGGCGCGCAAATCCTGCGCACGAACGACCTCGAAAACATTAGGGAAGATGCGTTTTCGCTCAATCTTCTCTGGAACCAACTGCTTGAAAAGGGGCAGCTTTACGGCGCGGTGCATCGCGGCGGATGGGTCGATGTGGGCCGTCCCGAAGGGATCGCGGTCGCAGAAGCCGCGCTGGCCCGCGATGTTTGAGCCGCAGGCAGAGGCCCGTCTTTTCACCATCCCCATCGGCGCGGATATGGCGGAGGCCATCGCGGACGGGCTGCTCGCACGGGTTGGCACCGGAGACGCGCTCGCGCGCTGTCATCTGATCGTCGCGACGGGCCGTCTCAAGCGTCGCCTGACCGATATGTTTCGAGCGCGGGGCGTGCGGCTGATGCCGAAAATGACCATGCTCGACGCGCTCGCGGCACATCCCGCGCTGCCGGAGCCGGGCGAGCCGCTTCTGGCGCGGCAATTGCGCCTGACGCAACTTGTGCGCGCGTTGCTGGAGGCGGAGCGCGACCTCGCGCCGCCCGCTGCCGCCTTCGATCTTGCGGGGAGTTTGCTGGCGCTGCTCGACGAGATGGCGGGGGAAGATATTCCACTCACGGCGCTGGATGAACTCGTGGACGAACAATATTCCGCCCATTGGCAGCGCGCGCTGACATTCTTGCGCCTTCTCACGGATTTTTCGGGGCAGTCCGGAACGCAGGCGCGGCTGCGCGCGCTGGCGGCGTTGCTCGGCCCGGTTTGGGAGGCCGCGCCGCCGCAAGGCCCGCTGCTTATGGTCGGCTCGACCGGATCGCGCGCGGGAACCGCTGCGATGATGGCGGTCGTCTCGCGCCTGCCAAATGGTGCGGTGATCCTGCCCGGAGTCGATCCCTACATGCCCGCGAGCCAGTGGGAGGCTTTGGGCCGGCGGGATGAGCGCGCGGAATATGACCATCCGCAGAGCGGCTTTGCCCGGCTCGCGGCGCGGCTTGGGGTGTCGGTTGCGGACCTGCCCGTTTGGGCGGGCACAGTGCCGGTTCCGGCGCGAGCCAAGCTGATGTCGCTCGCGCTGCGCCCGCCGCCGGTCACCGATCACTGGCTGCGCGAGGCCCCGAAACTTGCGCCGGAGCTTGGCGCGGCCTTTGAAAACCTGACCCTTCTCACCGCCGACTCGCCGCGCGAGGAGGCCGAGAGCATTGCTTACGCCCTGCGCGCCGCGGCGGCAGACGGGCAGCGGGCGGCGCTGATCACCCCGGATCGCGACCTTGCGCGGCAAGTGACTGCGGCGCTGGATCGCTGGCGGATCCTGCCAGATGACAGCGCCGGAACGCCGCTTCAGCAGACGCCTACGGGATTGTTTTTGCGGCTGGTTCTCGATGCGTCGGAAGAGGATGCGGGCCTTGCGCCGCTGGTCGCGCTGCTCAAACATCCCTTCACATGGCGCGCGGCGGAAGCGCCCGATGGCACGCCGCTGCGCGGGCTGCATCTGCGCCGGTTGCGCGCGCTGGAGAAGGAGATGCTTCGCGGTCAGGCGGCGTCGGGCGACTGGCCGGCGCTGCGGGCATGGGCGGAGGCGCGCGGCGATGAGGATATTTCCGAATGGGTTGACGCGCTGGAAACGGCGCTCTCGATCACACCCGAAGATGCGAGCCTCGCGGCCTATGCCAAGGCGCATCTGACCCGCGCCGAGGCGCTGTATACGGGTCTTGGCGGTGATCCTGAAGGGCTTTGGCAGGACGAGGAAGGCGCGCTCGCGCTGGCCCTGCTCCGCGAGCTGATCGCGCAAAGCGCCGCCGCCGGGCCGCTGACGCCACTCGATTACAGCGCGCTTTTCCACAGCCTGATTGCGCAGCGCAACCTCTCCGCCTCCGCCGAGCGCGCCGAGAGCCGGATCAAGATCCTCGGCACGCTGGAGGCGCGGGTCGCGGCGGCGGATTTGATCATTCTGGGCGGGCTCAATGACGGGATCTGGCCGATGAGTCCGATGGCCGATCCGTGGATCAATCGGCAGATGCGCCGCGATCTCGGCCTGCCCCTGCCCGAGCGGCAGATCGGCCTTTCCGCCCATGATTTCAGTCAGGCAAGCGGCGCGGCTGCGGTGATCCTCTCCCGCGCGGCGCGGACCGGGACGACCCCGCAAATTGCCTCGCGCTGGCTGATCCGGCTGGAAAATCTGGTGAAGGGGATCGAAGGCGGCAAGGCGATCTGGCAGGAGGCTGAAAACCGGGGCAAAGCGCTCATGGCCGAGGCCGCTGCGTATCACGCCACGCCCGCCGCGCCGCGCGCGCCGAGACCCGCCCCCTCGCCGCCGCTCGCCGCGCGGCCTGCGCAGATTTCCGTCACGCGGGTCGAGAAGCTGGGGCGCGATCCCTATGCGATTTACGCGCGCTATATTCTCCGGTTAAAGCCGCTGCCCCCTCTTGGCGAGACGCCCGACCAGATCCTGCGCGGGACCTTGCTGCATGGGATTTTAGAGCGGTTCGTGCAGGCGACGACGGAGCATTTGCCCAATGATGCCGAGGCGCTGCTGACCGCGATTGCCGAGGAAGAGCTGCAAGCGCAAGTGCCGTGGACGCTGACACGGACGCTCTGGCGGGCGCGGCTTGAGAGCCTGATCCCGCTCTGGATCGCTGCCGAGCGAGACCGCCGCGAACGTGCCAAACCGTTGACGACCGAGGTGCAGGGGCAACTCGCGCTCGCGGGCGGCGGCACGCTGATCGGCACCGCCGACCGCATTGATGGCGACGCAAATGGCCTCGTCATTTACGACTATAAAACCAGCGGCTTGCCGACGGTGGCGCAGCTTGTCAGCTTCGATCATCAGGTCGCGCTGGAGACGGCAATGGCGTCTCGCGGTGCGTTTGATGGCGTGCCTGCCGCGCCGGTGATCCATGGCGAATATTGCTCGCTGACCCATATCGACAAGGGCGCGCTCAAGCGCCAGACCCCGCCCGAGGAGCCGACCCCGGACGAGGTTCTGGCCCGCGCCGATGCGCTCATGACGCGGTATCTGGAAGGGGCGGCCTATGTCTCGCGGCTCTGGCCGAGCGATAAGGATTACGACAAGGACTATGACCACCTCGCCCGCTTTGGCGAGTGGAGCGACGGTGATCCGAAAAAGCCGCAAAAGGTGGGGCCATGACGCGCAAGATGACCGACGCCACCCGCGCGCAGATCCGCGCCGCCGCGCCGAAACGGTCGAGCTGGGTGGTCGCCAATGCCGGGTCGGGCAAGACGCGGGTGCTGACCAACCGCGTGGCGCGGCTGCTGCTGGGCAATGTGCCGCCGCAGAAAATCCTCTGCCTGACCTTCACCAAAGCCGCCGCCGCCGAGATGCAGGACCGGCTGTTCAAGAGCCTCGGCACTTGGACGATGTTGGAAGATGAGGGGCTCGCCGCCGCGCTCAACGAGATCGAGGAAGAGCCGCGCAGCTTTTCGAGCGAAGACCTGGCCGCCGCGCGCCGCCTCTTTGCCCGCGCTTTGGAGACGCCCGGCGGGCTGAAAATCCAGACGATCCACAGTTTCTGCGACGCGGTGCTGCGCCGGTTCCCGCTGGAAGCCGGGGTCTCGCCGCTCTTCACCATGATGGAGGACCGCGCCGCAGAGCAGTTGCGCGAACAGGTGGCGGAGTCGCTCGCGGACACGCCGGAGTTTCGCGCACTGGCGGCGCATCTCAACGATCTCGATGCGACGGATTTGCTCAAATCCATCAACAATCACCGGGATTTGCTGGCGAACAAGCCGGATGATGCAGCTTTGGCGGAGGCGCTTGACGCGGACGGGCGGAGCGAGGAGGCGGTCGTCGCGCCGTTCTTGGGCGATCTTGGTGAGTTGGCGACGCATCTCGCGGCGGCGTTTGAACTTCATGGGAACAAGACGGATCAGGCGCGTGTGCCGCTGTTACGAAGCCTCGCGACGAATGAGCGCGCGGCTTACGACTTTTTCGAGGGCTATTTGCTCACCGGGTCCGGGGCTAAAAATCCGAACGCATCCAAGGCCGATAGCTTCGGAAACAAGCCCACACGGGAGGCGCTTGGTCCGGCGCGGGAAGATCTCAACCAGTTGGCGGATGCGCTGGAGGAGGCGTTGCCGAAGCGGCAAGCCGCCGCCGCCTATGACCGCGCGCTGACGCTCTGGCGCTTCGCTCATCTTTTCCTCAAAGAATACGAAACGGCCAAGGCGGCGCGCGGGTTGCTGGACTTCCATGATCTCATCATCCGCACCCGAAGATTGCTGGAACGATCGGACATGGCCGCTTGGGTGCTGTGGAAACTCGATGGCGGGATCGACCATATTCTGGTCGACGAGGCGCAGGATACTTCGCCGCATCAATGGGCGATCATCGGGCAACTCACCGAGGAATTCTTCGCCGGGAGCGGCGCGCGGGACGAGACGCGAACGCTCTTTGTCGTCGGGGATGAGAAGCAATCGATCTACAGCTTTCAGGGCGCGGATGCGGACGGGTTCGAAAGCTGGAAGAAACATTTCAGCCGAAATCTCGACGCGGCGGGCGAGGAACTCAGCGCCCATGATCTGCTCTATTCCTTCCGCTCCTCGGCGGTGATCCTTGAGTTTGTCGATGCGGTCTCGCGCGGGCTGATGGAGAAGCTCGACATCACCCACCGGGCCGGGCGCGAGATGCCGGGGCGGGTCGATCTTTGGCCCTATATTCCGTCGGATAAGGACAAGGATAAGGGCGCGTTTGATCGTATCGAAGGCGCGCCCGCGCCGAGCAATCCCGATGCGCAACTGGCGGAGCAGATGGCGCAATTCATCCGGGCGCAGATCGACGCGGGCCTGCCGCTTCCGGGGCGCGAGACGCCGTTTTCGGCGGGCGATGTGATGATCCTCTTCCGCAGCCGCTCGGCGCTGTTTCATGCGACGATCCGGGCGCTGAAGGCCGAAAAAGTGCCGGTCGCGGGGTCGGATCGGCTCAAGCTGCATGACGAATTGGCGGTGAAGGATCTCATGGCACTGCTGCGTTTCATAGAGTTGCCGCTTGATGATCTGGCGCTGGCCGAAGTGCTGCGCTCGCCGCTCTGCGATGTGGATGAGGCGGCGCTCTATCGGCTGGCGCATGGACGGGCGGGCACGCTTTGGGATGCGCTGCGCCGGGAGGAAAGCGGGCCGACGGGCGCGGCGGCGGCGATGCTGACCGATATGATGAACGCGGCCGGGTTTCTGCGACCGTATGAGCTCTTGTCTCGCCTGCTCATTCGCCATGACGGACGCCGCCGCCTGATCGCGCGGCTCGGGCTGGAGGCGGAGGACGGGATCGACGCGCTGATGGAGATCGCGCGCGGGTTTGAGCAGAACGCGGTGCCGAGCCTGACGAGTTTCCTCGCGCTGATGGAGGGCGATGACACCGATATCAAGCGCGAGATGGAGACGGACAGTCCCTTTGTGCGCGTGATGACCATCCACGGGGCGAAGGGGCTCGAAGCGCCGATGGTGATCCTGCCGCAGACCGGGACGATCAAAGCGCCGCCGGAGCGGCATCGGATCACCGATCTGGGCGGGCTGCCGGTGTGGGGTAAGAAAGACGGCGCGCCGCCGCCGTTGCGCGATGCGATGGCAAAGCGCGATAAGGTCCAGCAGGAGGAGCGCGCGCGGCTGCTTTACGTCGCGATGACGCGGGCGGAAAGCTGGTTGGTGATCGCCGGTGCCGGGGATTTGCCGGAGGATCCGAAGAACCCGCTTTGGTATGATGAGGCGCGCAAGGCGATGGAGGCGCTTGGTGCGGAAACGGCGCCGCATCCGGGCGGTGGCGAGGATATCCTGACGCTGCAACGGGACTGGATTGCGCCGGACGCCGCCGCCGATTCACCCGCCGCGCCAACGCAGACCGCGCCCACCACGCCGCGCCAGTTTGCCAGCCTCGCGCCAGTGCCGCGCATCATTCGCCTCAATCCGTCGCGCCACGACCCGGAACTTGCGCATAGCCTGCCGCCCGGTCCCGGCGAGGCGACGGAGGGTCCGGGCGGGCGGGCGCATGGCGCGCAGGTTCACCAGATGCTGGAATGGCTTGGCGGCGGTGAGGACCCGCTTGCCGCAGCGCCGCCGCCGGACAATCCGGTGCGCCGGGAAGCCTCGGCGGTGATCGCCGCGCATCCCGATCTCTTCGCCACCGGGCTGACCGAAACGCCGTTTTCGGTCGAGATCAGCGACCGGCTCCAGATCGAAGGGATCATCGACCGGCTGATCGAGACGGAGGACGCCGTGCTGGCCGTCGACTTCAAAACGCATCAGACCGTCCCGCAGAGAACTGCGGAGGTGCCGGAGGCGATCTTGCGGCAGATGGGCGCGTATCACCTCGCCCTGTCGCGGATCTACCGCGACAAAGAGGTGCGGATCGCGCTGCTGTGGACCCGCACCGCCGCGCTCATGACCCTGCCACCTGAGATGCTGGAAGCCGCCGCCGCGCGTTTCGTCGCCGCAGCGGATGAGAAAGAAGCGCGCCTCCTCTATTGAAAGCCTTGGCAATGGCCCCTACTCTCTGCCCCCGACACTATCCGGTAAAGGAGGCCATCATGGCGACCGTTAAAGTGACCGATGCGAATTTTGAGTCTGAAGTCCTGCAATCTGGCGAGCCTGTTGTCGTCGATTTCTGGGCGGAGTGGTGCGGCCCCTGTAAGCAGATTGGCCCGGCGCTCGAAGAGCTGTCCGACGAGTTCGGCGAGAACGTCAAAATCGCCAAGGTAAATGTGGACGAGAACCCGAATATCACCGCGCAGCTTGGCATTCGCGGCATTCCGGCGCTCTTCATCTTCAAGGATGGCGAGATCGTTTCAAACCGTGCGGGCGCGGCCCCGAAACCGGCGCTGAAAAGCTGGATCGAGGAAAGCGTCTGATGCGCGCGGGCGCGGCACTGGCGGTTCTGATCGCCGTTTCGGCCTGTTCGCAGACGGTGGATTTCCGCAAACCCGGCTCGCAAGGGGCGACCAGCGATCAGCCTGGCATTCAGGGAAGTCTGCTGAATGCGGGCCCGCCCTCGGCGCCGCAGGTTCAGACCACACCCGGCAACCCGCCTGAGCCGGTTCTGACCGGTCCGGGGGAGGTTGACCCCGCTGTCACGCCGCCGGTTCCTGCCGGAATGCCCGATGTGGCGGTTGGCGAGAGCGCGACGGTGCTGAGTTCGACCCGCCTGACCGTGACCGTCAACGGTGCGGTGCCCTGCTCGGGGATGCCGAACCGGGGCAATGACTGCCTGTCGCTGACCATGCCGACCGGCGAGATCGAGCGCGTCGCGGGCGTGACTGGCTACACCTTCCGCGGCAATGTCGAGCGGATCATGGTGGATGAGCAGCGTCTCGACATGGCGGACCAGCTTCTGCCCGAGGACGCCTCGCCGATCCGCTATGTCTATGTCGGCCATGCGGGCGCGGCGTAACACGCCCTGACAGATAAGAAAAACCCGCTAGTCTGGCGGGTTTTTTCGTTTCAGGAGAGGCGTCTGCGCGAGGTGATTGGCCCGTCGCCGCGCGCCTCGATCCGCGACACTGCTTCGGCCAGCGGCTCCCGCGCCACCGCCATGTGATGCGCATTGGCGTGGAGCAGCGTCTCGGCGTCCTCCATCACACCGATATGGCCCTTCCAGAAAATGAGATCACCGCGCTCCAGCGGCGCATCTTCCGGTAGCGCGGTGCCGAGGGTCGCTTCCTGCATATCCGTGTCGCGCAGCGCGGCTTTCCCGCAGGCACGCAGGCCCGTCTGGATGAGGGCGGAGCAGTCGATCCCCCACGGGCTGCGCCCGCCCCAGAGATAGGGCACGCCGAGCAAACGCCCACATTCGGCGACGAAATCCGCCGCCATCTGCGTGACCGGCGCGAGATGCTGGCGCGGGATGAAACCGCCCGCTTTGGCCGCGTAGAAATCGCCCTCCTCGCCGATCACCACGAGTTCCGCCATAAAGGGGAGCGCCGCGATCGGGCGGGTTTTCATCGACGGCTCCTCATAAACATGGGTGGCGAGTGCCGTGACCTTATGGGTCGCGACCTCCGGCTCGTCGAGACAGGCGAGCGGCACCCAGCCGACATAATCATCCGTCGCCGATTGCCCCCAGCCAAGCTGTTGTTTTCGATCGATATCATAGACGGTAAAGCCCTCCCCGAGCAAAAGCTGCGTCTCCAGCGGGCCGTCCGGGTCAGGGTGGCGCGTGAGGTCGAGGACCGGCACCGCCACCCGCATGGCGCGGCCCGGATCGAAGCGCGCGGCCTCCACCTCGCCGCGCAGATGTTCGGCGGCGACTTCGGGGCGGGCGGGCATGAGGCGAGCGTCGAAACTCATAGGTTTTCAATGACCTGAAGCATCGCCCGCACGCCATGCGCCTCGCCGCCCTTGGGCCGGCCCGGTTTCGACGACGGCACCCAGCCATAAATGTCAAAATGCGCGAAACGGTCGTTATTGGTGACGAAACGCTTGAGGAAGAGCGCCGCCGTGATGGAGCCCGCCATGCCGCCCTTCGGCGCGTTGTCGAGATCGGCGATGCCCGGCTCGATCAGATCTTCATAGGCGGGCCAGAAGGGCATTTCCCAAATCGGATCCGCCTGATCATTCGCGGCTTGCGCCAGCGCGATGCCGAGGCTCGGATCGCTGCTGTAAAAGGGGTGAATGTCGGGGCCAAGCGCCACGCGGGCCGCGCCGGTCAGCGTCGCCATGCAGAGGATGAGATCGTTTTCGCTCTCATCGGCATAGGCGAGCGCGTCGGCGAGGACGAGACGGCCTTCGGCGTCGGTATTGTTGATCTCGACGGTCAAGCCCTTGCGCGAGTTGAGAATATCCTGCGGGCGGAACGCGTCCCCGTCGATCGCGTTTTCCGCCGCCGGGATCAGCAAGCGCAGGCGGACATTGAGGCCGAGGCTCATGATCATCCCCGCAAGGCCGATGGCGTTGGCCGCGCCGCCCATGTCCTTTTTCATCAACCCCATGGAGCTGCCCGGCTTGAGGTTCAGCCCGCCCGTGTCGAAGCAAATCCCCTTGCCGACCAACGTGACGCGCGGCCCGCTATCGCCCCAGTTGAGTTCGATCAGGCGCGGCGCTTGCGGTGCGGCGCGGCCGACGGCGTGGATCATCGGGAAATTTTCGGTCAGAAGCTGATCGCCGACGATGGAAGTGACCTCCGCGCCGAACTCCTCGCCGAGATCATGGATGACCGTTTCGAGATCTTCCGGCCCCATATCCTGCGCGGGCGTGTTGATGAGATCGCGGATCATGTAAACGCCGGTCGCGATGGTCTCGATGCGCTTGGCGTCGATCCGCTCCGGCGCGACGAGGCGGGCTTTCGGCTCCGGCTGATCGGCATAGCGGTCGAAGCGATACATGCCGAGGAGCCAGCCAAGCGCGGCCTCGTTCGCTTCTTTATCCGTCAGATCGCCGACGAGGCGGTAATCGCCTTCAGGGAGTTTGTCCGCAACGGCGGCCAGTTGGAACCGCTCCGCCCGCTCGGCGTCCGAAAATCCCGCCAGAGCCGCGACGATCTGGCCATCCGCGCCCGGCAGCGCGAGCGCCTGACCCGCCTTGCCCTCAAACCCGCTCGCCTCCGCAAACGCGCGGGCGGGTGCGGGCAGATCGCCGGGCAGGCCCGCATCCTTGCGCACAAGATATAGAGGGATGGGATTGTCAGCGGTCGAAAAACGCGGGGCCATGGGCACTCTCCTTGATTTGCGCCAGAGCCTAGCGGCTTTGCCGGAGCAGTCAAAGGGGGTGCGACATTTGCGGAGGGATTTTCAGCAGACGTTGGCGGCGCGCCCGAGAGGCTGCGTCCACGCTTCGCCATTTACCAATTTCAGAGGGAGACGCGGTCCCGGATGATCAGCCGGTCGCAGCAGGCCTGAATGAGACGTTTGCCAACCGCACCGCGCGCGGCGCGATCCTCGGCCACGTCGCTCAGACGGCAGCCCAGATCGGTCAGAACCGGTTCATTTGCCTGCAAAGACAGCCGCGTGATCGCCCCGGCCAAACGGGCAATCGCATCGCTGTCATTCCGGGCAATCGCGGTTTCAAGACGGCTTGCGAGATCCACCAAATGTATACCGAGGCGTTCTGCCTCAGCACCGGCACCCAGCGTTTTCAAGCTCCGGATCTCGATCTTATCCGCTGCCTGGCTCGCCCTACCGGAGGGCATCTGGATCACTTGACCCGCCATTCTTGTACCCCGTCTCTCACCGATTTCGGTTCTAACATCATTCCCTAATTGAATCCTTACGCTACTCGCGGCAAAATACAAAGGAGTTGTGTAGCATTTTGCGAAAAATGCAAGATATTGTGTTAATACCGAGGAAAGAAATGGACAAAGCTCGCCCCCTGCCGACCTATCTGCGGACCCGTTACGCCGGATGGCGCGCCGTGCAATTTGCTGAAAACAAAGCATGGTATGCCCGTTTGGCCGATGAGGGGCAGCGCCCGCGGGCAATGATCATTTCCTGCTGCGACAGCCGGGTCCATGTGACCGGCATGTTCGGCGCCGATAGCGGGGAGTTTTTCATTCACCGCAATATCGCCAACATGATTCCGCCCTATGAGCCCGATGACGCGCGTCACGGGACGTCGGCGGCGATTGAATATGCGGTTGGCAGCCTCAAAGTGTCGAACCTTCTGGTGGTCGGCCATTCGAGCTGCGGCGGCGTCGCGGGCTGTTTCGATATGTGCGAGGGCAACGCGCCGCAACTGACGGACAGCTACAGCTTTGTCGGCAAATGGATGGAGATCCTGCGGCCCGGTTATGAGAAGGTGAAGGAGATGGAGGGGAGCCGCGAGGAGAAACTGACCGCGCTCGAAAAAGAGGCGGTGCTGGTCTCGCTCAACAACCTGATGACCTTCCCCTTCGTCGAAAGCGCGGTCAATGACGGCACGCTCTCGCTCCACGGGCTCTGGAACGACATCCGCAACGGGACGCTGGAATATTACGAACCGGGCACCGGGTTTAAGCCGGTTCCTTAACGCCGCCCGTCATACCACCGGCGGAGCGCGTCGAGGCAATCAAGCGCCTCATGTCCCGCCGGGGTGAGGCTATATTCAACCGAAGGCGGCGAGGTGTCCTGCATCTCCCGCCGTACCAGTCCCTCCTCTTCGAGAAAACGCAACCGCTCGACGATCATCTTTTTGCTCGCGCCCGCGATCTCCCGCGAGAGCGCGTTGAAACGCTTCGGCCCGTCCTGCAAATGCCAAAGGATCGTGCCGGTCCATTTTCCGCCAAGCACGCGCATCCCGTTCTCAATGGAACAAGGGCTGTGCGTATCGGGGTCTCTTTGATCAGACATTTAACCACCAAAATGTAGGTTACTAAAAGTAAACTGGTTGACTTATGTAACCTATGCGATCAGATGACATCAAGCAACGGCGGAGATTGAGGTCGTGAAAAACATTCTGATTATCAACGGCTTTCAGCCGACGCCCTATTCCGCGGGACAGCTGAATGCCGCGATTATCGCACGGATGACGGACCATCTGAGTGCCAGCGGCTACGCCGTTCAGCATAGCAGAGCGGCGGATCAGGACTGGGACATTGACGCGGAAATCGAAAAGCATGTCTGGGCCGATGCGGTGATTTGGCAGTTTCCGGTCAATTCCATGGGCGTGCCGTGGCCCCTCAAGAAATATATGGACGAGGTCTATACGGCCGGGATGGATGGCCGCATGACGGCGGGCGACGGTCGCAGCCGGGCCGCGCCGAAGAAGAATTACGGCATGGGCGGCACGCTTGGCGGCACGAAATACATGATCTCCGTGACCCTCAACGCGCCTGCCGAAGCGTTCAACGATCCGAGCGAGCCGTTCTTTGCGGGCGCTTCGGTGGATGATCTGCTGCTCCCCCAACATCAAAACGGCAAGTTTTATGGGATGGCGCCGCTACCGACCTTCGCCATGTTTGACGTCACCAAAAATCCGCAGATTGACGCGGACTTCGCACGGCTCGACACTCACCTCAACGAAAACTTCCCCGGAGCATAGCCCATGGCCGATCTGCATCTTTTCACCGCCGCCACGATGAATGGCTATAAGCCCGTGATTTTCATGGAGGAGGCGAAGCTGGATTATGAACTGACGCCGCTCGATCTTGGCGAAGGCGATCAGTTTGCGCCGGATTATCTCAAGATGAACCCGAACGGGAAAATCCCGACATTGTTTGATCGCAATGAGGGGCGGTCGATTTTCGAGAGCGGCGCGATCCTGTGGCATCTGGCGGAAAAGACGCGGCAATTTCTGCCTCAGGACCCGGTGGGCCGGTCGCAGGCGCTGCAATGGCTGTTCTTTCAGGTGGGCCATGTCGGGCCGATGATGGGTCAGGCGATGTATTTCCAGCGCGTGGCGCAGCCGAATGGACAAGAAGATGCTTTCGCGATCCGCCGCTATGTAGAGGAGTCGCGACGGATTTTGGAGGTGCTGGATACGCAGCTCAAGGGCAAGGACTATCTCGTCGGCGATTATTCCATCGCGGATATGGCGACCTATCCTTGGGCGCGGGCCTATCCTTGGGCGAAGGTGGATATTTCCGGGCTCGACAATCTCCAGCGCTGGTTTGAGCAGATGGAGGCGCGGCCCGCCGTGCGCAAGGCGCTGACCATCCCCAAGGAGCAACCGGCCTTCTGGGGCGGCGATGATGGCGAGGCCACCCGCGAGAATGCGGCGAATTTTGCCCGTGATGTGAAAGGCTAATAGAATCCTCTCGCCTTTTTGTGCTCTCATGGTATGGGAGCGCACATTTGCTTTGGAGAGTTTCTATGCCCGCCTCTGATTATCCGATCTGGCGCAAGCCACAGCACCATATGGACGCCGATCACAGTTCGGACCATGTGCATTGGGTCGAGCTGTTTTACGACCTGATCCATGTGGTCACGATTTTCCTGCTCGGGAATTATCTGAGCCACCATCACGGGCTGGACGGGTTTCTGACCTTCGCACTGATGTTTACGGCGCTGTGGTTTGCCTGGGCGGATCTGAGCGTGTTCAACTCGGTGTTTCTCTGCACGGATTGGCAACATCGCTGCACCATGGCGCTGCAAATTGTGACGGTGATGATCGCGGCGGCCTCGATCCCGGCAATCACCGGGAATGGGTGGGCTTTCTTCGCCCTCGCTTTCGCGCTCAACAAGGCGCTGCTCGCGTTTCTCTACATGCGCAGCAACCGCCACGATTTGGAAAGCAGCATCGGCAACCGCGTCGCATGGCGGTTCCTGATTGTCGCGGCGATCTTCCTGGTCTCGGCGGTCCTGCCGAAGCCGCTCGCCTATTGGGCCTTCGCCTTCGCGGTGGTGCTGATCCAGATTTTCTATATGGCGCCGAAATTCGGCATGATCGCGATGCCGCGCTTCCAGCCGCGCGTTGGCCATCTGATGGAGCGTTTCGCCCTGCTCACCCTGATCGTGCTGGGTGAGGGCTTTTTTAAACTTGTCACCACGCTGACCGAAAAAGGCATCTACAAGGTCTCGCCCGATGTGATGTTCAACTTCATCCTCGGCGGTGTCGCGATTTTCGTGATGGCGTGGATCTATTTCGACTTCGTCGGCAACGCCAAGCCCAAGGATGAGAAGAAATGGACGCTGGTGATCATCTGGCTGGCGCATCTGGTGCTGATGATGAGCGGCGTGATGGTCGGCGTCGCACTCGCCGGTGAGGTGAAGGTCGGGTTTTTCGAGCCCTATCCCATTGAATACCGCGCCATCGGCTGTTTCGGGATGATCGGCTATCTCGGCGCGCTGTGGGTGATCCAGACGCAGATCGACCGCCACCGCACACGTCAATTCGCCGATGGCAAGCTGCGGCTCGTCGGCATCGGGCTGGCATTTATCTGCTATCTTGTCGTGCCTTATGTCCCGGCGATTATTGGCAACTTCTTCTTTGCCGCGGCGCTCTTCACCCAGATCGTCATCCCGCTGATGCGCGGCTATCGCTATTTCGAGGCGGAAGAAAGCTGACAGGGGACTCGCCTGCACGTCAGTAAATCTTTAACCATCTTCCCGAGATAAGACCTCGGGAGGATGGATATGAGCGACAAAGATGCAATCATGCCCCGCGTGGCGGAGAGCTTTGCCAAGCAGAAGGTGATGGAGACGCTCGGCGCGACGCTGGTGTCCGCCACTGATGGGCGGGTTGAGATTGCGCTGCCGTTCAACCCTGACTTCACTCAGCAACACGGATTTCTCCATGCCGGAACGGTCGCGACGGTGCTGGACAGCGCCTGCGGCTATGCGGGCTTTAGCGTGATGCCCGAGGATGCCGCCGTTTTGACGGCGGAATTCAAGATCAATCTGCTCGCGCCCGCGGACGGCCAAAGCTTCCATTTTGTCGGTGAGGTCGTCAAGCCGGGGCGCACGCTCGTGATCGCGCAAGGCACCGCATTTGCCGAGAAAGACGGCAAGGAAAAGGCCATCGCGATCATGACCGCCACCCTCGCCGTCGTGCAGGGGCGCGGGTTGAGCGGGTGACGACACACAAAAGAATGAGTCCGATTTGTTCCATTTTAGGGGTTTTGACCCGCTTGCAGCCCCTGAACGCCCTCCCTATATACGCCCAGAAGCCTGCTGTGGCCGATTTGCACCATAAATTGGTTCGGCGGGCGGGATCGGTGGCGGGAGCCAAAACGGGCCTGCTGCCATATATCGCCGCAATGAAAGGAACTATGCATGTCTAAAGTTATCGGTATCGACCTCGGCACCACGAACTCCTGCGTCGCCATCATGGATGGTCAGAACGCCAAGGTGATCGAAAACGCCGAAGGGGCGCGCACGACGCCCTCCGTGGTCGCATTCACCGACGACGAGCGACTGGTCGGACAACCGGCCAAGCGCCAGTCCGTCACCAACCCGACCAACACCCTCTCCGCTGTGAAACGCCTGATCGGCCGCCGGTTCGAAGACCCGACCGTGAAGGAAGATATGAACAAGGTGCCTTACGAGATCGTCGAAGGCCCCAATGGCGACGCGTGGGTGAAAGCCAAGGACGAGAAATACTCGCCTTCCCAAATCTCCGCCTTCGTTCTGCAAAAGATGAAGGAAACCGCTGAGTCCTATCTCGGTGAGACCGTTGATAAGGCCGTGATCACCGTTCCGGCGTATTTCAACGATGCACAACGTCAGGCCACCAAAGACGCCGGCAAGATCGCGGGCCTCGAAGTGCTGCGCATCATCAACGAGCCGACCGCGGCTGCGCTGGCGTATGGCCTCGACAAGAAAGAAACCAAGACCATTGCCGTCTACGACCTTGGCGGCGGGACCTTCGACGTGACCGTGCTCGAAATCGACGACGGCCTGTTCGAAGTGAAGTCGACCAATGGCGACACCTTCCTCGGCGGTGAGGATTTCGACGAGCGCATCGTCAACTACCTCGCAGACGAGTTCAAAAAGGAAAACGGCGTCGATCTGCGCAAGGACAAGATGGCGCTTCAGCGTCTGCGCGAAGCGGCCGAGAAAGCCAAGATCGAGCTCTCGTCCTCGACCACGACCGAGATCAACCAGCCGTTTATCTCGATGGCCGATGGCCAGCCGCTGCACCTCGTCATGAAGCTGACCCGCGCCAAGCTGGAAAGCCTCGTGGACGATCTCATCAAGCGCACCCTCAAGCCGTCCGATGCGGCGCTGAAGGATGCCGGTCTGTCGAAATCCGATATTGACGAGGTCGTTCTGGTCGGCGGGATGACCCGGATGCCGAAAGTCATCGAAGAGGTCACCAAATTCTTCGGCAAGGAACCGCATAAGGGTGTGAACCCCGATGAGGTTGTGGCGCTCGGCGCGGCCATTCAGGGCGGCGTTTTGCAGGGCGACGTGAAAGACGTTGTGCTGCTCGACGTGACCCCGCTGTCGCTCGGGATCGAGACCCTTGGCGGCGTGTTCACCCGTCTCATCGACCGGAACACGACCATCCCGACCAAGAAGTCGCAGGTCTTTTCGACTGCCGAAGACAACCAGAACGCCGTGACCATCCGCGTATTCCAAGGTGAGCGCGAAATGGCGAGCGACAACAAGCTGCTCGGCCAGTTCAACCTTGAGGACATTCCGCCGGCACCGCGCGGTCTGCCCCAGATCGAAGTGACCTTCGACATCGACGCGAACGGGATCGTCTCCGTCTCGGCCAAGGATAAAGGCACGGGCAAAGAGCAGAAGATCACCATTCAGGCGTCGGGCGGCCTTAGCGATGAGGATATCGACAAGATGGTCCGCGAAGCCGAGGAGAACGCCGAAGCCGATAAGGCCAAGCGCGGTCTCGTCGAGGCACGCAACCAAGCCGAAAGCCTTGTCCACTCGACCGAGAAAGCCGTCAAAGAACATGGCGACAAGGTCGATCCGACTACCGTGGAAGCGATCGAAATGTCGCTTGCCAACCTCAAAGAGGCCATGGAGGGCGAGGACGCCGAGAAGATCAAGGCGCGCATCAATGATGTGAGCGAGGCCAGCGTCAAGCTTGGCGAGGCGATCTACAAGTCGCAGGAAGCCGATGGCGAAGCGTCGGGTGACGAAGATGGCCCGTCCAGCAGCGATGACGATGTGGTCGATGCCGATTTCGAAGATCTCGGCGAAGATCCCGACAACAAGAAGTCGTAAGCGCAAAGCGGCCCCCTCAACCGGGGGCCGCACCCCTTAAAGGGATCGGTATTTCATGGCAAAACGTGATTATTACGAAGTCTTGGGTGTGGCGCGCGGCGCGTCGGATGACGAGATCAAGAAGGCTTATCGCAAGAAAGCCAAGGAGCTCCATCCGGACCGCAACGCCGACAATCCCGATGCCGAAGCGCAGTTCAAGGAAGCCAACGAGGCTTACGACACGCTGAAAGACCCTGAAAAGAAAGCGGCTTATGACCGGTTTGGTCATGCGGCGTTTGAAGGCGGCATGGGCGGCGGCTATCGCCCCGGTGGCGGCGGTCCCGGCGGCGCGGACTTCGCCTCGGCCTTCTCCGATGTGTTCGACGATCTGTTCGGCAATTTCGCGGGCGGACGGCGCGGCGGCACGCAGCGCAGCACCCGCGGCGCGGATCTGCGCTACAACATGTCCGTAACCCTCGAAGAAGCGTTCAACGGCAAGCAATCGACGATCACCGTCCCCGGCTCGGCCACCTGTGAAAGCTGCAGCGGCACGGGCGCGGAAGGCGGCGTGGAACCGGCGACCTGCCCGACCTGTTCAGGCATGGGCAAGGTCCGCGCGCAGCAAGGGTTTTTCACGGTGGAACGCACTTGCCCGACCTGCGGCGGGCGCGGCCAGATCATCAAAAACCCCTGCGGCTCCTGCGCGGGCGCGGGCCGTGTCCAGAAGGACCGGACCATGACCGTCAACATCCCCAAGGGCGTCGAGACCGGCACCCGCATTCGCCTCGCCGGTGAAGGGGAAGCAGGTCTGCGCGGCGGCCCGGCGGGCGATCTCTACATCTTCATCGAAGTGCAGGATCACCCGATCTTCGAACGCGACGGCCAAACGCTCTACTGCCACATCCCCGTCCCCATGACGACGGCGGCGCTTGGCGGCGAGATCGAGGCCCCGACCATCGATGGCGGCCGCAGCCGGGTGAAGATCCCGGCGGGCGTGCAGTCCGGCAAACAGCTTCGGATGCGCGGCAAGGGGATGCCCGCGATCCGCTCCAGCGCCATGGGCGATATGTATATCGAGCTGGACATCGAGACCCCGGTGAACCTCAGCTCCAAGCAAAAAGAACTGCTGAAACAGTTCGAGGCCGAAGGCAAGAACAACTCCCCCAGCCAGCAGGATTTCTTCAGCCGGGTGAAGGGGTTCTGGGATGCGCGGAATTAGACGCGGGTCTTGATTAAGTGATGAAAGCCGCGTCTCCTAGGAGGCGCGGTTTTTTTAATAGTTATGCGTTTTAAAGAGTTTTGATGTTCTCAAGATTGAAAATCGACACACCCATGAAAAAATTCAGGCTCGCCGGCGCGCTTTGGTGCGGCGGGAGTGCCGCGGTCTTCTTCGCCCTTGTGTGGCTGTCCATGACGACGATGGACGGATCTCCTTCGACTGACGGGATGACTTTAGCGATTTCGGGAACGCTTTCATCAGCACTTATTGGTTGGTTTAGTGCGACGGAGTTCGGAAAAAGCGGATGGAAAGGCTGGGGACGGGCTGCGCTCTTCGTTTTCTTAGTGATTGTCTTGGCGGCGCCCGTGGCGACGCTATTCATACTCATCTTCTTAGCGGCTTTGGATGTTATCCAAGAAGTCCCCTCAATGGACGCCGAAACATTTACGACGGAGGCGATCCGCATCATCTCTATGATACCAGCGGCTATCGTCGCCATTGCGGCTTTAACGATTGCTTTAATTGCATTTCTGGCAGGCCCTATGATCCTGTTCATCAGTCCGATCAGTGCGCTTAGCGTCATCCCCACGTTCATCCTCATGCAGCGTGACATGATCCGTCGCCGTGCCCGGATGGACGCCGCCCTCACGGCAGCCGCGCCCGGTCAATGAACCGCCGGAGGGCGAAACGCGAGCGCACCGCGCGGATGCCGTCCATCCGCATCAGCCGGGTTTGCAGGAAGCGTTCATAGTCTTCGAGGTCCCGCACAGCGACTTCGAGCATGAAATCCTGACTGCCGGTGAGCAGCACCCCTCCGACGACCTCTTCGAAACGGCCGACATGCTGCTCGAACCGGGTGATCGCCTCGGCCTCCTGCCGCTCCAGTTCCACGAAGACAAACACCGTGATCGGATAGCCGCTGGCGCGCCGGTTGAGCCGCGCGTGATAGCCTTCGATCAGCCCCGCTTCCTCCAGCGCCGAGAGGCGGCGTTTGCAGGGGGTGGCGGAGAGGCCGACGCGTTCCGCGAGTTCGGTGACGGGCAGGCGCGCGTCCTCCTGAATCGCTTGCAGGATGCGGCGGTCGGTTTCGTCTATAGCGTGTTTCACTCGCAAACCCTCATTCATGAGCGATATTCGCTAAAATCTGCTTCGCGCGCCCAAAGATCAATCGAAAATCACTCTTGGCCTTGTGGTAAACTGGGGCAAAGGGAGGCACCTATGGTCAAGATCATTGATGAAAAGGCACCGGCAGGCTTTGAGCGGCTGGTTTATGCGGAAGACGAGGCGTCCGGCCTCAAGGCGTTTATCGCGATCCATTCCACCGCGCTCGGCCCGGCGGCGGGCGGGTGCCGGATGTGGAATTACGCCACCGAGGACGAGGCGCGCGCCGATGCGCTGCGGCTGGCGCGCGGCATGACCTATAAAAACGCGATGGCGGATCTGGCGCTTGGCGGCGGCAAATCGGTCATCTGGGGCGATGCCAAGACGGATAAGAGCCCGGCGCTGTTCCACGCGTTCGGCAAGGCGGTCGATAGTCTCGCGGGCCAGTATTACACCGCGGAAGACGTGGGCATTTCCACCGAGGACATGGCGCTGGTCGCCGAGGTCACGCCTTATGCGGTTGGTCTCAGCGGCAAGAGCGGCGACCCGTCGCCTTTCACGGCGGAGGGCGTGTTTCAATGCCTCAAGGTCGGCGCGGCGCAGGTGTTCGGCAGTGACGATCTGACCGGGCGCAGCGTGTCGGTGCAGGGCCTCGGCCATGTCGGCATGTCGCTGGCGGAGAAGCTCCACGCGGCGGGCGCCAAGCTGATCGTGTCGGATATTCGTCAGGACGCGCTGGATCACGCGGTTTCTGCCTTTGGCGCGACGGTCTGCGCGCCCGAAGAGGCGGCATCGCAAGATGTGGATATCTACGCGCCTTGCGCCCTTGGCGGTGCGCTGAATGAGGCAACCGTTCCGGCGCTCAAGGCCAAGCTCGTCTGCGGCGCGGCGAACAACCAGCTTGCCACGCCCGAGATGGCCGATGCGCTGCGGGCGCGCGGGATCCTCTATTGCCCCGATTATGTGGTGAACAGCGGCGGGATCATCTCGGTCGCGGGCGAGATCCACGGGCGCGGCGAAAACTTCCGTAATGAGCGCCTGAGCGGTGTGGCCGAGCGGATGCGGGTCCTTCTCAAACGGGCGCAGGCGGAGGACCGCACCACCACCTCCATCGCCAATGAGATGGTTGAGACGATGATCGCCGAGAAGCGCGTCGCCTGAACCGGCAGGGGCCGCGCCCCCACCCGATGCGGCCCCTACCCGAAACGCAGTTTCGCCAGAATAATGGCGGAAATCATGCTGAGCGACAGCGCGTTGGCGAGGATCAGCGGCCAGGACATCAGTGCCAACCCGTAGATCAGCCAAAGCGTCATGGTCGCGAAAATCATTAGGCTGGTCGAGAGCGAGAGGTCCCGTGTCTCCTGCGTGCGCCAAGCCTTGAGCACCTGCGGCAACCAGCAGATCGTGCCGAGGATTCCAGCGACATATCCGATCAGATCAATCATGGCGTGGTCCTTCCTATCTGCCGCCCGCCGCTGAATGCGGCGTCGCGCAATGAGGGGCCGCTGGCCCCGAAGCGCGCGACCTTCCCCTCATTTGCATAAAAAAACCGCCCCTTTGGCAAGGGGCGGCCTTTATCGGTGGATGCGCGCGACTTACTGGGTCGGGCGGATCACAACTTCCACGCGGCGGTTCTGCTGACGGCCGGCGGCCGTGTCGTTCGACGCGATCGGGGAGGCTTCGCCCTGACCATATGCCGAGATCCGTGCCGCGCTCACGCCGTAACCCATCAGCTTGCCAGCCACCGCATTCGCGCGGCGCTCGGACAGAGCCTGGTTGTAGGACGCTTCGCCGGTCGAGTCGGTGTGACCGATGACCGAGATCGTGCTGTTCGGGTATTGCTGCAGGTTCTGAGCCAGCTGCGCGATGGTGTTTTCAAACGCCGGCGCAACGGTCGAGCTGTCGGTCGCGAAGGTGATGCTTTCCGGCAGGTTCACGACGAGCTGCTGACCGGTGTTGGTGATGCCCACGCCCGAATTGCCAAGCTGCTGGCGAAGCGCCGCTTCCTGACGGTCCAGCACATTGCCGATGCCTGCGCCTGCAGCAGCACCAGCGGCAGCGCCGAGCAGCGCGCCTTTCTTGTCGTTGTCGGAGGCTTCGATGCCGATCGCAGCACCGGTCAGCGCGCCAATGGCGGCACCGGTTTGCGTGCGGTTATAGGTCCCGTCGGGGTTCGTACAAGCCGACAGAACGAGCGCCGAAACGGCACCGAGAGCGGAGAATTTAACAATGCGGTTCATAACTGCTCCTTTGAAGCTGTTTTTGTTCTGAGCGCGAAAATTGCGCGTCTGCGGCGAGGTGGCAAGTGTCCGCTCACATTTTCACGCAAAATTTTGTGTCGCCACCAATTTCCTACAGATTATTGCGAATAGTGATCGCCGAGGCCCTCATAATCGAGCATGGCGTGCTTCACCTTCGGCCCCCAGCGATAATTGCCCAAAACCGGCTTGTTATCACCTTTAGGCGCGGCTTTGAGGACGCGGTGGCACGGGATCAGCCAGCAGACGCGGTTCGCGCCAAGCGCGCCGCCAATGGCGAGGCCCGCACCTTTGCCCCAGCCGATTTGCTCGCCAAGCTCGGCATAGGTGGGCGTCCCACTCGCGCCGAGATCGCACAGACCCGACAGCACTTCGCGATGTTTCTCGGAGGTGGCCAGACGCGCCGGGACATTGGCGCTCATGATGAGCCGCGCCTTGTCCGACAGGTCCACCATCTTGATCTCCCGCTCGCCATATTGGCCAAGCAGCATCTCCTCGACCGCCTTGCGGCCCTTCTCCTCGGCGAACCCCAGGCCGACGATGTGATCGCCTTCCATCACGGCCAGGGCGTCGCCAAATTCCGTGTCGATCCATCCGGCTTGCAGGACTTCGCCCTTCTGGGCAAACCAATCCGCGTCTTTCCACTCGATCTTCATTAAGCACTCCCAATGCACTTCTTGCGCTTTACAGCGCGGCAAGGCATGAACGCGTCATGGCCGCGCAACTTCCCTATAACACCATTCGCGAGATTTTCGCACGTTTCAAGGCTGCTGAACCCGAACCGAAGGGGGAATTGCACCATTCCAACGCCTACACGCTGCTTGTCGCCGTCGCGCTCTCCGCGCAGGCGACCGATAAGGGCGTGAACAAGGCGACCGAGGCGCTCTTCAAGATTGCGGATACGCCGGAGAAAATGATCGCCCTCGGGGAAGAGGGATTGATCGACCATATCAAGACGATCGGGCTTTACCGCAACAAAGCCAAGAATGTCATGAAGATGGCGCATATCCTGGTGGAGACCTATGGCGGCGAGGTCCCCTCTTCCCGCGCGGCACTCGAAAGCCTGCCGGGTGTCGGGCGCAAAACCGCGAATGTCGTGCTGAATATGTGGTTCAAACAACCGACGCAGGCCGTCGACACGCATATTTTCCGCGTCGGCAACCGCACCGGGATCGCGCCGGGCAAGGATGTGGTCGCCGTGGAGCGCGCGGTGGAGGACCATGTGCCCGCCGAATATCAGCAACACGCGCATCATTGGCTCATTCTTCATGGTCGTTATATATGCACGGCCCGGAAACCGCGCTGCGTGGATTGCCTGATTCACGATCTCTGCGCCTTTGAGGAGAAAACCGCATGACCCTTCGGATGATCGGAATCGGCAATGCCATTATCGACGTGATGGCCCATTGCGAGGACAGCTTTCTGGACCGTCTCGGCATTCAGAAAGGGATCATGCAGCTTGTCGGCACGGCCCGTGCGAAGCAGATTTACGACGCCATGGGTCCGGCTCAGGAAATCTCCGGCGGCTCGGTCGCCAACACCATGGCCGCGCTCGGCAATCTGGGGCTGAAGGTCGGCTATATCGGCAAGATCCGCGACGATCAGCTTGGCGAGATTTACGCCCATGACATCCGCACCCAGCATGTGACCCCGCTCATGTCCATCGGCCCGGCGGATGCGCCGCTGGCGACGGGCCGCTCGATCATCCTTATCACCCCCGATGGCGAGCGCTCGATGAATACCTATCTCGGCATCGCGGAGACGCTGGGTGAGGATGATCTGGACTTGGGCGCGCTGGCCGATACCGATTGGCTGTTTCTTGAGGGGTATCTCTACGACCGCCCCGCCTCCATGTCCGCCTTCGATCTCGCCGCGCGCAAGGTGCGCGAAGCGGGCGGCAAGGTCGCGATGACCCTGTCGGACCCATTCTGCGTGGAGCGCCACCGGGCGGCCTTCCTCGATTTCATCCGCGATCACGCGGCGCTGGTCCTCTGCAACCAGCACGAAGCCTGCGCGCTTTTCGAAACCGACGATCTCGACACCGCCTTGGAGAAATTCACGGAGATTTGCCCGCTCACCGTCTGCACCCAGTCCGAAAAGGGCGCGACCGTGGTGAGCCGCGAAACCGGCCGCATCGAGGTCGCCACCCGCGAGGTCAAACTGGTGGACGCAACCGGCGCGGGCGATCTCTTCGCCGCCGGGTTCCTTTACGGGATTTTGGAAGGCCAAACGCTCGAAAACTGCGCCCGCATGGGCAATATCGCCGCCGCGGAAATCATCTCCCATATCGGCGCAAGGCCCGAAACACCGCTCCAGCAGCTTTTCGGCCGGGCGGGGCTTTAAGCCAGCCTCTTCCGCCCCAGATAAGCCGGAGACGGGGCGGTCAGCCGAGTTTGGTAGCGCGACACCTCGACATGCCGCCGATAAGGAGAAACCTATGAGCACGCCCGCCGACAACAAAGCCAATGCGATGGCTTTCTACGACCTGATGTTCAACCAATGCGAACCGCGCGCGGCGATTGAGCGTTACGCCGGGGACAGCTATATCCAGCACAACCCGCATGTTGGCGACGGGAAAGACGCCTTTATCGCCTATTTCGAGCGCATGGCCGCCGAATATCCCGAAAAATCCGTCACTTTCAAACGCGCCATCGCCGAGGATGATCTGGTCGTCCTCCATTGCCACCAGCTTTGGCCCGGAAGCGATGACTATGCCGGGATCGACATTTTTCGCTTCGATGCGAATGGCAAAATCGTCGAGCATTGGGACGTGTTGCAGGTCATCACCGGCGAGTCGAAAAACGACAACGGGTTGTTCTAGGTCTCAGGGATTTGGTGCACCGGGCTGCTTGGGGTGTCCGCGGGCGAGCGCCTGCAGGGGCAAAGCCATGCGTCGGTTATCGAGGATCGCCTATCCCTCGCGCCTAGTTCTCCGCGGCGCGCATTTCCTGCGCCCGCATCGGCATGGAGTCGATGATCCGGTTGAACTCGGCCATCTCGACCGGGGTTTCGGAGGAGAATTTCAGCCCGCCATCCTTGCCGATGAGATAGACGCCGAAACCGCGTGCCTCCAGCCGACCGCGTAGCGCGGTGCCCACCGAGGGGTCGCTGTCGATGACGATCAGAATATCACGCTCGGCCACCTCGTCGCTGGCCGCAGAAAGCTTCGCAAGCTGTTCCTCAAACGCCGGATCGTCGGGAGCGTCGGCCATCACCACAATCGGGCGGGCTTCCCAGCGGAAGGCGGCCAGATCCACTTCGCTGGCCGGGACAGGCCCGGACGGCGCGGCGCGCCAGCTTTCAAGATCAGCGGCCATCAGCGCACCTCCGGTGAGAACGGCAATCAGAGCGGTCGGGATATATCTTTGTTTCATTGGAGCAGCGTAGCACGCCCCCCGAAACCTTCCAAATCACATCATCCGCCGTCGCCGAATTTCTCATGGAGCGCGTCGAGATCAATCTCCCCCTTGGGCGGCCCGGCATAGGGGTCCATCCCGTAGTTGAACAGCTTGAAATCGCGGCGATAAATGTCGTGCATGATGTAGATCGACAGATCGTCGAAATAGGCTTCGACCGGATGCGCGCGTTTCGGCCCGTGGCCTTCGCTCTCGTTGAAGCGCGGTATGTTGCCGAGGTCGACCGCATGGCGCGTCTCGACATGGGACAGCACCTCCTGCATCCCGGCGTTGAAATCCTCCGTCGAGATCACTTTGTCGAACCGCCCGCCATTGGACACGAAGGTGCCGACATGGCCGCTCACCGAGGACCAGTGGATATCGGCGGGCATGGGGTTGCCATTGCGGATGGTGTCGCGGGTGAACAGAAGGAAGCGCCGGAAGCTCTTGATCTGGTCGAAATCCCCCGCCGTTTCCACGCCGTAGCGCTGCATCAGCTTGGGGATCTGGTTCTGGCGGTAATAGTTGCCATTGCGCTGGACGCCGCAAATCTTGTCGAAAAAGCAGGACAGGATCCGCGTCCACGGGTTGCGCACGCAGGTGAAATTATAGGCGCTGTGGCTTTCGACCACGCGGGTCGTCGGCTCCTTCGACTCCTCCTGGTTCCACTTGTGCAGCCCCGAGGTGCTGTCATGAATATCGCCGTCATAGAATTTGCCATGATCGGAGAAATACATGATCTGGCCGATGGTCGAGCAGGCACATTTCGGAACCACGCGATAGACCATCGACTCGCTCTCGGTCATCCAGGTTCCCGGAAAACCCATGGTGACATCCTTTACTCGTCATAAAATTAACAATGTGATAGAGGCGGGAGGGCCGTTATTCAAGCCGGGCGTCATGATGACAGAAATTGCGTATTTATTACTGTGCCATAAGGACCCCGATGCGGTTGTCGCTCAGGCCGAAACGCTCACGGCGCGCGGCGACAAGATGGTTATTCATGTCGATGCGAGGATGCCCGCGCCGGATTTCCAAAGGGTAAAGACGCGGCTTTCGGAGAACGCGTCGGTGCGCTTTGCCAAGCGGGTGCGCTGCGGGTGGGGGGAATGGTCGCTGGTGCAGGCCTCGCTCAACATGATTGAGGAGGCGGTGCGCGCCTTCCCGGAGGCGACGCATTTTTACATGATTTCAGGGGATTGTGCCCCGATCAAACCGGCGCACTATATCCATAGCGTGCTGGAAGAGACGCAAAAGGATTTCATCGAAAACGCTGATTTCTTTGGCGACTGGATCAAGGTCGGGCCGAAAGAGGACCGGCTCATTTATCGCCACTGGTTCAACGAGCGCGAGAATAAATGGCTGTTTTACGAGTCGATGAAGATGCAGCGCCGTCTGGGGATGCAGCGGGCCATTCCACCGGAGCTGGCGATGCGGATCGGCTCGCAATGGTGGTGCCTGCGCCGCAGCACGGTAGAGGCGCTGCTCGGCCATTTGCGCAAAAACCCGCATCTCATCAAGTTCTTCCGCACGACATGGATCCCGGACGAGATCTTTTTCCAGACCCTCGTGCCGCATCTCGTGCCGCGCCGGGAGATCGTTTCCCGCTCGCCCACTTTCCTCGCCTTCTCCGATTACGGGATGCCCGCGGTGTTTTATCCCGACCATGAGGACATGCTGAAAAGTCAGGATCAGCTTTTCGCGCGCAAAATCTCCGGCCATCGCAGTACCTTGCGGGACGCGCTCTCGGGCTATTTCCTCTCCGACGAACCGGTCGCAACGGAGACGCTCACACGCACGGGCCTGCCGATTTACCACTATATGACCGTGCGCGGCCGCGATGGCGGGCGGTTTGGCGCGCGGGCCTGGGAGCAAGGCAGCCGCATCGCGCCCGGCCATGAGCTGCGCATCGTGGCCTGCAAGAAATGGCATGTCGGCAAGCGATTTCTGGAGGCCATCGCCGCGGAAACGGACCTGCCCTCGGCGGGCTATGTGTTTCACGACCCGGAGGCGAATTTGCCCGCGCTCGGCGGTCTCGAACAGGGGCTGAAGAAGCGTCAGCAGCATCGCCGCGCCTTTACGCGCTTGCTCATGGAAGCGCTTGGACGGGACACGCTGCTCCTCGGCATCGACAGCTCCGCCGACCATATTTTGCGTGATCTGAAGCAGGGCGGCGCGGCGATCCGGGTGCTGGAGATCGATTGCGAGATCAGCGATGAGTATCTGCGCGGCCATGCGCAGCGGGTCGGCCTTGGCGGTGCGGAGCATGGGGCGCAGATGCAGCAGACGATCCTCGGCGCCCTGCGGCGGGACTTTACCATCGAGCAGGAACGCCTCCGCGCGACCGATCCGGCCAACACCACCCTGCTCACCCAAGGCGGAAACTGGGGCCAGAACCGCGCTGCGATGATGAAATTCCTCGACATCGACATTCCGGCAGCGGAAAGATTGCTGCACACACCGAATTTGTTTGACGACTGACGGGAGAGCCCATGTCTTACGCTTATGACGACCAGAATATTTTCGCCAAGATCCTGCGCGGCGAGATCCCGAATGACACGGTCGCCGAGACCGACCATTCGCTGGCCTTCAACGACATCGCGCCGAAAGCGCCGGTGCATGTGCTGGTGATCCCGAAGGGTGCCTATGTCACCGCCGATCATTTCTTTGCCAAGGCGAGCGAGGCGGAGATCGCGGATTTCTGGCGGCTGGTTGGCAAAATCTCGTCGGAGAAGGGCGTTGCGCCCGGTGCGGGCGGGAATGGCTATCGGCTGATTTCCAATGCCGGGCCGGACGGGTTTCAGGAAGTCCCGCATTTCCATGTGCATATCGCCGGCGGCACCCGCCTCGGCGCGATCCTTGGGGATGATCCGGCGAACCGCAAGTAAGCAGACGTCCCCCTCTTCGGGGCCAGATGGCCCCTTATCGGGTGAGGCCGTGTCCGGCCTTGCCCTGCCGCAAACGCGTGGGTGCGACCGCGTCTCGGAGGGCCGGGAGAGGTCAGGCGGGCAGAGACGCCCGCGCCCGAGGCCCGGCTCAGTCCTTCGTCAGCGCCACGAACACGTCTTCCAGATCCGGCTCGACGGTTTTCACGTCCTTCATGACGATGCCCTGACTGCGCACGAAATCGAGGAGCGCGCCGGTGCTGATCTCGCCGCGGCGATAGTCGATGGCGAGGGTGCCATCGGGGCGCAGGCTCGCCGTTGCGCCGCCGGGCGCATCGGGGGCCGCGTCGAGATCGCCTTCGGGCGTGACCAGCAGAGTCTTCGCATCCATCCCGCCCAAAAGCGCGCCGGTGCTGTCATTGGCCACCACTTCGCCGTGGTTTATGATCGCGATGCGGTCGCACATTTCCTCGGCTTCTTCGAGATAATGGGTGGTCAGGATCACCGTCGTGCCGCGTTCATTCAGCTCGCGCACATAGGACCAAAGCATCTGGCGCAGCTCGATATCGACCCCCGCCGTCGGCTCATCGAGGACCAGCACATGCGGTTGATGCACGAGCGCCTTGGCGACCAGAAGCCGCCGCCGCATCCCGCCAGAGAGGGTCCGCGCATAGGAGCGCGCCTTGTCCTCCAGCCCGACCGCGCGGAGAATCTCCTGCGTCCGGCGCTCTTTCTTCGGAACGCCGTAAAGACCCGCCTGCCCTTCCAGCGCGTCTTCGGGGCAGAAGAACGGGTCGATGTTGAGTTCCTGCGGCACGATCCCGATAGCGGCGCGGCTCTGGCGCGGGTTCACATCCTGATCGAAGCCCCAGATCACCACCTTGCCTTCGGTTTTCTCCACCAGCCCGGCCATGATGTTGATGAGCGTGGATTTCCCGGCCCCGTTCGGTCCGAGCAGCCCGAAAATCGAGCCCTGCGGGATCTCCAGATCGACCCCTTTGAGCGCCTCCTTATCCGGCACACCGTTCTGGCCCGCATAAATTTTCCGCAGACCTGTAATCGTGATGGCATTTTCTGGCATCGGGAACTCCATTCAAACCCGGAGGCGCTTGCCCCGGACCGGCTCATCGCTATCATGGCAACCCACACGCGACAACTGCCCCAAAGCAACCGGGGCAAAGCAAAGGAGCGCCCGCGCATGAGCGACACGTCCCTCACGACCAAAGCCGACTCAGTGACCATCCCGGAGGCGCCTGAGACCGAAATCGTCCATACCCGCCGCATCGCCTGCGATGGCGGCACGCTGGGCCATCCGCGCGTTTGGCTCGCGATCGAGCCGGAGACAGGCGAGGTCGAATGCCCCTATTGCGACAAGAAATTCATCCTCGAAGGCGACGGCGGTCACTAATGCAAGGCATCGGCAAAGGCCATCATCTGGAGCTGATCGACGGCTCCGGCTTCATCTTTCGCGCCTATCACGCGCTCCCGCCGCTGACCCGCAAATCGGATGGGTTGCCGGTCGGCGCGGTGTCGGGCTTTTGCAACATGATGTTCAAGCTCTTGCAGGAGGATCGCGGATCGGACGCGCCGACGCATATGGTCGTCGTGTTCGATGCCAAGGGCGAGACCTTCCGCAACCAGATTTACGATCAATACAAGGCGAACCGTCCGCCCATGCCCGAGGATCTGCGCCCGCAGATTCCGCTGACCCGTGATGCGACGCGGGCGTTTAACGTCTCCTGTCTGGAGCTGGAAGGCTATGAGGCGGACGATATTATCGCGACCCTTGCGATTCAGGCGCGCGATGCCGGGGCGCGTGTCACGATTGTTTCCTCCGACAAGGATCTGATGCAACTCGTCGGCGGCGGCGTCGAGATGTTCGATGCGATGAAAAACAACCGCATCGGGCGCGAAGAGGTCGAGGCGAAATTCGGCGTCGGGCCGGAGCGGGTGGTCGATGTGCAGGCGCTGGCGGGCGACTCGGTGGACAATGTTCCGGGCGCTCCGGGGATCGGGATCAAGACGGCGGCGCAGCTGATCAATGAGTTCGGCGATCTCGACGCGCTTCTGGAAGGCGCGGAGACGATCAAACAGCCGAAACGCCGGGAGACGCTGATCGAGAAGGCCGACCAGATCCGCATGAGCCGCGATCTGGTGCTGCTGAAACAGGATGTGCCGCTGGACGATGAGGATTATTCCGTCCGCGCCTTTGACCAAGGTTTGCTGGATTTTCTCAACGAAATGGAATTCCGCACCCTCACCCGCCGCGTGGCCGATGCGCTCGGGCAGGAACCGCCGGAGCCGCCTGCGGTGGAGGAAGCGGCCGAGGAGGTGGAGCAGCTTCCCATTGACCATGAAAAATATGAAACCATCCGCGATATGGACGCGCTTCACCGCTGGATCGCCGCCATTCGCGAGCGCGGCGCGGTGGCCTTTGATACGGAGACGACCGGGCTTGATGAGATGCAGGCGGAATTGGTCGGCATCTCGCTCTCCTGCGGGGAGGGCAAGGCGTGCTATATCCCGCTGACCCATAAGGAAGGCGAGGACGATCTTTTCGGCAAGGCGAAACTGGCGGACGGGCAGTTGCCGCTGGAGGATGTGCTGGACGCGCTGAAGCCGGTTCTTGAGGATCCGTCGATCCTCGTGATCGGGCAGAACATCAAATATGACCTCAAGATCATGGCGCGCTACGGCATCGCCTTGGCGAGCATCGAGGACACGATGCTGCTCTCCTATGCGCAGAATGCCGGGCAGCATAATCACGGGATGGACCAGCTTTCGGACACCTATCTCGGCCACACGCCGATCCCGATCAAGCCGCTGCTCGGAACGGGCAAATCCGCGAAAACCTTCGATCAGGTGGAGATCGAGAAAGCCGCGCCCTATGCCGCCGAGGATGCGGACATCACATGGCGGCTGTGGGAAGTGCTGCGCCCGCGCCTGACCCGTGAGCGCGTGACGACCGTTTATGAAACGCTGGAGCGCCCGCTCGTCAAACCGCTCGCGGCGATGGAGATGGAGGGGGTGCTGGTCGACCGGGATCTGCTCTCGCGCATGTCCAACGAGTTCGCGCAGAAAATGGCGGGGCTGGAGGCGGAGATCCACGAGCTTGCGGGCGAGTCCTTCAATGTCGGCAGCCCCAAACAGCTTGGCGAGATCCTGTTTGAGAAAATGAGTCTCGAAGGCGGCAAGAAGGGCAAATCCGGCGCTTGGGGGACCGGCGCGGATGTGCTGGAAACCCTCGCCGTGGAGCATGACCTGCCGGCCCGCATCCTCGACTGGCGGCAGTTGTCCAAGCTGAAATCGACCTATACCGACGCGCTTCAGGACCATATCAACCCCGAGACCGGGCGGGTGCATACCTCCTACTCGATCACCGGGGCGAATACGGGCCGGATCGCCTCGACCGATCCGAATTTGCAGAACATCCCGATCCGCACCGAGGAAGGCCGCCGCATCCGGCAAGCCTTCATCGCGCCGGAGGGCAAGAAGCTGGTGTCGCTCGATTACAGCCAGATCGAGCTCAGGATTCTCGCCCATATCGCCAATATCGACGCGCTGAAACAGGCCTTCAAAGACGGGCTCGACATCCACGCGATGACCGCGTCGGAGATGTTCGACACGCCGATTGAGGGGATGGACCCGATGATCCGCCGTCAGGCGAAAGCGATCAATTTCGGGGTGATCTACGGCATCTCGGCCTTTGGCCTGTCGAACAATCTGCGCATCCCGCGCGACGAGGCGAAGCGGTTTATTGACACCTATTTCGAGCGCTTCCCCGGCATCCGCGCCTATATGGACGAGACCAAAGCCTTCGCGCGCAAGCATAAGTTCGTGGAAACCCTGTTAGGTCGCCGCATCCACACACCTGAAGCGGGGGCGAAAGGGCCGCGCGCGGGCTTTGCAGACCGCGCCGCGATCAACGCGCCGATTCAGGGCAGCGCCGCCGACATCATCCGCCGCGCCATGATCCGCGTGCCGGATGCGATTGCGGACCTGCCCGCGAAGATGCTCCTTCAGGTCCATGACGAACTGCTCTTCGAAGTGGAAGAGGACCGCGCCGACGATCTCATTGCCCGCGTGCGCGAGGTGATGGAAGGCGCGTCGATGCCTGCTGTGGAACTCACCGTCCCGCTCGAAGTTGATGGAGGGGTCGGCAACAACTGGGCGGAGGCACATTAGTGGAATTAAAACCCTTCCCGCATCCGGAAAATGCCAAGGGCGTGCCGCGCCGTGTCGGGGTCGAGATCGAGTTTTCCGGTCTCGATGAAGGCCGGGTCGCGGCGCTGCTGCAATCCAAACTCGGCGGCCATATTCAGGTGGTGAACCGCTTTATCTTCAAGCTGGCGGACACCCCGTTGGGCGAGATCGGCATTGAGCGCGACACCGCCATGGCCAAGAAGGACGACCCGACCGCCTGGGAGAAATTCGGGCTGGAAATCGGGCAAACGGTGATCCCGGTCGAGATCGTGTCGGACCCGCTCTCGCCTGAGAACGCGGAACAATTTGCGGATCTTTTGGATTTCCTGCGGATGCACGGCGCGCGCGGGACCGGGGACGGCGTGCTGCTCGCCTTCGGAATGCATCTCAATATCGAGGTGCAGGCCATGACAGCCGAGGCCATCGGGCCGACGCTCCGGGCCTATGCGCTGATGGAGGACTGGCTGCGCGAGCAGATGAATCTCGACCTCTCCCGCATGGCGCTCCCGTTCATCCGCCCTTATCCGCGCAGTTTCATCGACGCGGTGGCGGACGGTGTACCGGAGGATATGGACGATCTGGCCAACCTTTATCTGACCCATTGCCCGAGCCGCAATCACGGGCTGGACATGCTGCCGATCTTCACGACCCATGATCAAGACCGGGTGCGCGAGGTGCTGCCCGAGGAGAAAATCGGCGCGCGGCCCACCTTCCACTGGCGCCTGCCGGACTGCCGGATCGACGATCCCGACTGGTCGCTGGCGACCGCGTGGAATGACTGGGTGCTGGTTGAGGAAGTCGCCAGCCGCAGCGAGCTCCTCAATGAGATCGGCCATGAATGGCGCAAATATCGCGACGACTGGACGACCATTCGCGGGGATTTCGACCCCATCATCACCGGCCTTTTGAAAGAATCGGACCTCATCTGATGCGCTTCTGGCCCTTCCATCGCAATCGCCCGGTGATCGGGATCACCACCTCCAACCGCTCCGGTTGGCGGATTTACCCGCTGATCGCGCTCTCGGTGCTGCTGGCGGGCGGGAAAAGCAAATGGTGGCGCGTCGGCCATGAGGCGGACATCAATGATGTGGACGCGCTGATTGTCGGCGGCGGCGATGATATTTCCGCCGATCTTTATGGCGGGCGCTTCGTGCCGGAAAGCCGGATCGACCCGGAGCGGGACAAGCTGGAAAAGGGTCTCGTCGAGCAGGCCAAGGCCAGCGGGCGGCCCGTTCTCGGGATTTGCCGGGGCAGCCAGATGATCAATATCGCGCTCGGTGGCACGCTCCATCAGGACATTTACGAGGTCTATGAGGACGCGAAGCGCATGTGGACCATCCTGCCGAAAAAGCGCGTCGATGTGCAGCCGAACACGCGGCTCGGGCGGATCACCGGCGAGGCCCCGATGAAGGTGAATTGCCTGCACACCCAATCGGTCGCCATGGTCGGGCAGGACCTGCGGATCGCGGCACGGGATGAGGCCGATGTGATCCAGTCCGTCGAATTGACGGGTGAGCAATTTATGCTGGGTGTTCAATGGCATCCGGAACATCTATTCTATGCACGCAGACAGCGGGCGATTTTTCGCGCGCTCGTCGCCGCAGCCCGCGCCTGGCGCGGCGGTCGCCACCAGAACAGAGCCGTGGACCGCGCGGCATCGAGGGACAAGCTATGACAGATCGGGACGTCCATCTTTCGCATGAAGATCGCCAGGCGGTGCAACGCTCGTCGCGGCTCTCCTCGCGGCTGATCTATGAGGTGATCCGCGAGGATGGCGTCGAAGAGCTGCGCCGCCCGACCAGCTCGCTCCTTTACGCCGGGATCGCGGCGGGTGTCGTGATCACCTTTTCCTTCCTCTGCAAAGCCCTCTTCGCGGCCAATTTGCCGGAAGCGGAATGGGCGCCCATGATCACCAATTTCGGCTATACGGTCGGATTCCTGCTGGTGATCCTCTCGCGGATGCAGCTATTCACCGAGAACACGATTTCAACCGTGGTCCCTCTCTTCAACAATCTCTGCCCCGAAAACCTCGCTGCGGTCGGGCGGCTATGGGGGATCGTGTTCGGCGCGAATATGATCGGCACGGCGATTGCGGCGTTGTTCCTAACCTACGCGGGCGTCACCAGCCCGGAAGTCGACCGGCACCTCATGGAAATCGCGGAGCATTTCGCCAGCTTCCCGGCGCTGGAGCTCTTCCTGCGCGGCATCCCGGCGGGCATTCTCATCGCCGCCATCGTCTGGATGATGCCAAGCGCCAATGCGAGCGGGTTCTGGGTGATCCTGTTCTTCACCTATCTGATCGCGCTTGGCGATTTCGCCCATGTCATCGTCGGCTCGGCGGAAATGACCTATCTGGTGCTGCATGGCGGCGCGTCGATCCTCGACTGGATCGCCGTGATCGCCCTCGCCGCGCTCGGCAATATTGTCGGCGGCACGGCGGTCTTTACCCTGATGATTTACGGGCAGGTCACCGAAGAGATCGACGAAGAGAAAAGCGATCAGGAACTGAGCGCCGAGGAAGAAGAAGCGCCCGCGGAGTAAGGGCGGGCAGCGCATGGCCGCCGCGCGTCAACTTCCGAGCGACCAATAGGCCATGATGTTGTCCTCCCAGGCCTTATCATCCTCATTCGGCTCGCCATTTTCGGGCGTCTTGTCGATGTCGCTGCGCGCGGCGTCGAGGACGAGATAGGGGCCTTCGGCATAGAGATGCGAGACCTTGGCGATCGGCACCCAGACACTGCGGCGCTCGAAAAACCCGCCGGTTTCGATCTTGAGGAAGGTCAGTGTCCGCCCGGTTTCATCGGCACGGAAATCGGCGATGCGGCCGAACTCGCCGTCATTGGCCCAGACCGCCATGCCGCGCAGGGTGGAAAAAGCGTGGAGTTTCGGGTTGCCGTGGCTCTCGTGTTCGTCCCCACTCTCCCCTGCATGAGCGCGCTGAAACTGCGCTTCGAGAAAGGCAGGCGAAAAGACACTGCCCGCCGGGCCGAGGATCACCGACGGCATGTCCATATCCGCCAATTCGCGCTCGGGAATCGCCTCGTGATCGGCGGGGGTCGGCGCGTTCTCCATCTCCGATTCCGGCACATCGGTGGGCCAGAGCGTGTCCGTCGGGGCGTTCGTGCGGCGCGTGTTGATCACAACCCTGTGCTCTCGCAGCCAGTCCCCGAGATCGGCGACGATGTAATCCACCGTCCAGCCCTCTTCATTGAGGTAAAGATCGACCACCGGCGCTTCCCGGCCATCAGAGGCCGCCAAATTAAGGTCTAGAATTTCCGTGAGTTTTCGCGCCATATCGCCTCTCTTTTGCCGTAGCCAGCATTGCCAACTCGATTTAGGATGCCTTGCCATGTTCGAATTGATCAAGACCCTTCTGCGCAAACTCGACCCGCTTCGTGGCTTTCTCACAATTCCGGGCCTGATCACGCTCGGCGGGCTGGTGCTCGCCTTCGCGACGATGCAGCTCGACGTGCAGATCGACAAGAACCAAACCGGCTTCTGGGTCCAGCTGATCGACATTGATTACGGCCCGGCGCAGGCGCTGCTCTCGTCGCTGACGACCGCGTCCATGTCGGCCCTGTCGCTGGTCTATTCCTCGGTGCTGGTGGTGTTCACGCTGGCGGCGGGCAATATCGGCCCGCGCCTCTTGCAGCGCTTTACCGATGACCGGCTGAGTCAGGTCGCGGTCGGGATGCTCGGCGCGACCTTCCTCTATTCGCTGATCGTGCTGCGATTTACGTCGGACGGCAATGTTCACCGCTTCTCCGTGCTGGTCGCGGTCATTCTGGCGGGCATGTCCGTGATCCTGCTGCTGATTTTCGTGAACGCCGTGGCGCGCCGTGTGACCATCGACGAAGAGGTCGCCGCGATTGCGCTGGAACTCGACAACCAGATCGAGATCGAGATTGGCAAGGAACAGAAGCAATCCGCGCCCGCCGAGGTTTCCGCCCCGCCGGGTCCCAAGATGATCCTGAACGCCCAACAATCGGGCTATGTCTCCTATCTCGCGCCGGATTTCCTGATCGAGCTTGCCGAAAAGAACGGGCTCTTCATCGAGGTGCTGGTCTCGCCGGGCGACTATATGCTGCCAGATATGCCGGTCGCCGAGGTGACGGGGAATGTCGAGGCCAGCGTCGCCGAGGAAATTCTCAACGGCATCGCCCTCGCCCGCTCGCGCAGCCCCGATGGCGATTTGCGGTTCTCGATCCATCTGATGGTGGAAATCGCGATCCGCGCGCTCTCGCCGGGGATCAATGACAGCTACACCGCGATTGTCTGTATCGACCGGCTCTCAAGCTCGGTGGCATGGGCGCGCAAGAAGGGGCTGCATCACGGCAGCTATACCGATGAGAACGGCATCCCGCGCCTCAAGACGCCGCGCCTGACGAGCGATGATCTGCTGATTGAGGCCTTCGCCCCGATCCGGCGCAATGCGCGCGGCAATGTCATGGTGTTGCTGACCCTGATCGACGCGCTGGCGCGGATTGCAGAGGTCTCGGGCCGCGCGGAGGGGGATCAGATCGCGACGCTTCTGGAGCGGATCGGCGATGAGATAGACGCGAGCGATCTGATTGCGGATGATGAAGCGAAATTGCGGGACCGGCTGGAAGCGGTCCAACACCGGTTCTACCCGTCCGCCGATGTGTGATCTTCGTCCCGCGCCTTGACCCGCTTGCGGATGCGACGGATGCCGTAGGCGTAGAGCAGGAAAGGCGCGGCGATGGCCGCCAGTTTGGCGAAGGTGAAGAGGGACGCGCGGCATTGCGCGGCGAAGGTCCAGTCCTGCGGCATCAACGCGGCGAGGACCAATACCGCCAGCGCCGCTCCCCAGATCCAGCGGACCGCGCGGCGCTGCTCAAAGACCAGCGCAAAGCCATGGGCCAGCCCCGCGATAATCGCGATGGTGACCGCCCCGCCATGGGCCAGGATCGTCAGCATCAGCCCGCTTTCACCCCCGTCGAGCCAAAGCCGCCCGCGCCGCGCGCGGTGTCGGTGAGTGTTTCGGCGGTGGTGAGGGTCGCTTGCGTCACCGGGGCCACGACCATCTGCGCAATGCGGTCGCCATGGGAGACGGTGAAATCCTCACTGCCCATATTGGCAAGGATGACGCCGACGTCACCGCGATAATCGCTGTCGATGGTGCCGGGGCTGTTGAGGCAGGTGATCCCGTTTTTCAGCGCAAGGCCCGAGCGGGGGCGGATCTGCACCTCATAACCTTGGGGGATCTCCATTTTGAGACCGGTCGGGATCAGTGCCCGCCCCATCGGCGGCAGCGTCACCGGCGCGTCCAGACAGGCGCGCAGATCCATGCCCGCCGCGCCGCTGGTTTCGTATTGCGGCAAGCTCGCGCCCTCCGCGACTGTCATTTTGATCTCAACCATTTCGCTCCCTCTCATGCGCCGGGTGTTTCGTTCCCGACGAGGCTATGACCGCGCGCCCGGCGCGTTGCAAGGTTTGCGTGCGTCTCAGGCCAGAGCCGCCGCGATCCGCTCTGCAAGCTGGCGGGCGACTTGATCCTTGGTCATTTTCTGCCAGCTTTCGGCGCCCTCATCGCTGATGAGCGTGATCGTGTTATCCGCCCCGCCCATGACACCGCTCGCGGCGCTCACATCATTGGCGACGATCCAATCGCAGCCCTTGCGATCCCGCTTGGCGGTGGCGTGGGCGACGACATTTTCGGTCTCCGCCGCGAAGCCGATGACGAGGCCGGGGCGATTGTCCGACTGGCTCACGGTTTTAAGAATATCCGGGTTCTCGACAAATTCGAGGACCGGCACGCCGTCTTTCGATTTCTTCAGCTTCTGCGCGGCCTGATTGGCGACGCGGTAATCGGCCACGGCGGCGGCAAAGATAGCCGCATCCGCCGGGAGCGCGGATTGAACCGCGTCCAGCATCTCCTGCGCGGTCTGCACCTGCACCACGCCAACCCCTTCGGGCGGCGGCACATCGGCGGGGCCGGTGACGAACACCACCTCCGCCCCGAGGCCCGCAAGCGCCCGGCCAAGCGCGGCGCCTTGCGCGCCCGAGGAACGGTTAGCGATGTAGCGCACCGGGTCAATCGGCTCATGGGTCGGGCCGCTGGTGACGATGATCCGCTTGCCCGAAAGCGGGCCGCTTTGGAGCATCCGGGCGGCGGCGGCGATAATCTCCGGCACTTCGGACATGCGGCCCGGACCGAACTCGCCGCAGGCCATGATGCCGTCATTCGGGCCGACCACCTCCACGCCATCCGCCTGAAGTTGCTTAAGATTGCGCTGTGTCGCCGGGTGATCCCACATCCGCACATTCATGGCGGGCGCGATGAGGACACGCTTGTCCGTCGCCATCAGCAGCGTGGAGGGCAGATCATCCGCGAGGCCGCTGGCCATCTTGCCCATCAGATCCGCCGTCGCGGGGGCGACAACCACGAGATCGGCGGCGCGGCTGAGCTCGATATGCCCCATCTCCGCCTCTTGCGTGAGATCAAACAGCGCGCGATGCACAGGCTTGCCGGCCAGCGCGGAGACGGTCAGCGGGGTCACAAACTCCTCCGCCGCGCGGGTCAGCACGGGCGTCACCTCCGCCCCCTGATCCTGAAAACGGCGGATGAGGTCGAGCGATTTATAGGCGGCGATGCCCCCGGCGATGATCAGCAGGATATGGCGGCCTTTGAGGGGCTGTTCGGACATGGGTGCCTCCTTTTCGCGGCGACTATAGCCGGGCCGCAATCCGCCCGCAATTTCAACCATTTTGCCGCCATGGCCGCCCATCCTTGAGCGCATCCACAAGATGATCGACAAATTTGCGCAGCTTGGCCGGCATGGGCGAGATCGGCGGCCAGACGGCGGAGATGGCGAATTCCCGCGTCTCGTAATCCTCCAGCACCGGCACAAGCGCGCCCGTCCGCGCCGCATCGGCGACGATAAATTCCGGCAACATCGCAAGCCCCATCCCGGCCATCGCCAGATCGCGGATCGCCTCGCCATTGTTGATATGCAGCCGCCCGCCCACCTTGGGCGACACGCTGCTCGACCCATTCCCAAAACGCCAGACCTGCGCGTGGGAGACATGGGTGTAGGAGATCACCTCGTGATTGACGAGATCGGCCAAATCCTTGGGACGGCCATGTTTTTCGAGATAACCGGGGCTGGCGACCGGTAGCGAGCGGACCTCGCAAAGCTTGCGCTGCATGAGCGAGGTGTCGACCATATCGCCGATGCGGATGCCCACATCGAACCCTTCGCGTAGAAGGTCGTGGCGGCGGTCGTCGTAATCGACGCGGATGTCGAGCGCCGGATGCGCGTCCGCAAAGGCGGTGATGACGGGGGTGAGATACATCAGCCCGAAACTCATGGGCGCTGCGATGGAGAGCGAGCCTTGCAGCGAGGTGTTGCCATCCATCCCCCATGCCGCCGACTCGGTCGCCGCCGTGAGGTTGCTCAAGGCGGGGCGCAGCCGTTCGGCCAGACGTTCCGCCGCTTCGGTCGGGGTGATCCGGCCCGCGCTGCGCCGGAAGAGCGCCGCGCCAATGGCGGTCTCGAAATCCGTAATGCGCTTGCTGACCACGGATTTGGCGACATTGAGCCGCGCCGACGCCGCCGTCACGGTGCCAAGTTCCATCACGGTCAGAAAGGTTTCGATCTCTTGCAGACTGTATCGCATGGCGCTGAGTTTACGGCGAAACCGAGCGCGCGCAAGAGGGTCCGTTCGCCAGAGCCGAACGCCGTATTGGCCATTCCCGGTCTGCCCCAAGGCGCGGCGATGCCCATATCCTGCCCATAACCTAGAAAGGAGTGAGATCATGCAGCTCACAGGCATTCACCACCTGACCGCGATCACCGCCGACGCGCCCGCCAATAACCGGTTTTATACGGAGACGCTGGGTTTGCGCCGGGTGAAAAAGACGGTCAATCAAGACGATACCTCCGCCTATCACCTGTTCTTCGCCGATGGCGCGGGCAGCCCCGGCACGGATCTGACCTTTTTCGACTGGCCCGTGGCGCCCGAGCGGCGCGGCACCCATTCGATCAGCCGGACGGGTCTTCGCGTCAACGAGTCGAGCCTTGATTATTGGGCCGAGCGCCTGCGCGGCGAGAAGCTGTCCACGGGCGAGATCACCACGCTGGACGGACGCGGGAGCCTCGATTTCGAAGATCCCGAAGGCCAGCGCTTCCGCCTGACGGCTGATCAGCCGGGCGAGAGCCACCCTTGGGAGAAAAGCCCGGTCCCGGCGGAGCATCAGATCCGCGGCCTCGGCCCGATCACCATTTCGGTGCCGGAGCTGGAGCGGACCGAGCAGATGCTGACCCTCGTGATGAATATGGAGAAGGTGCGCGACTATCCCAGCCCCGATGGCGAAGGGCATGTCCATGTCTACCGCATGGGGGATGGCGGCCCGTCCGCCGAGCTTCACGTCGCGGTGCAGCCGGGTCTGCCGGTCGCGCGGCAAGGGGCCGGGGCGGTTCACCATGTGGCCTTCCGCACGCCGGACGTGGCCTCGATCCACAAATGGGCCGAGAAGCTGACCGCGCTGCGGGTGCCAAGCTCGGGCGAGGTGGAGCGGTATTATTTCCGCAGCCTCTATTTCCGCGAGCCGGGCGGCAATCTCTTTGAGATCGCGACGGACGGACCGGGCTTCGATGTGGACGAGCCGCGCGAGACGATGGGCGAAGCCCTGTCGCTCCCGCCCTTCCTAGAGCCCCGCCGGACGCAGATCGAGGCCGGGCTGAAACCGCTCGACTAACCCCAACCGCACAAAGCCGCCGGAGCAATCCGGCGGCTTTTTTCATGGCTTGGCCTCTGATGCGATCTCTGCCACCATCACCCTCGCATCTCACAAAGGAGACACCCCATGACCAAAATTCTTGGCCTTTCCGGCAGCTTGCGCAAAGCCTCTTTCAATGCGGGCCTGTTGCGGGCGGCGAAAGACGTGGCCCCGGACGGCGCGGAGATCGTGATCGGCGATATTCATGACGTGCCGCTCTTCGACGAGGATCTGGAAAAGGAAAGCGGCCTCCCCGCTTCGGTGAAAACGCTGAAGGACACGCTGCGGAGCGCCGATGGCCTGCTCATGGTCACCCCCGAATACAACAACGGCGTGCCGGGCGTGTTCAAGAATGTCATCGACTGGATGTCGCGTGGTGACGGGCTGGAGCTTTTCGGCGGCAAACCGGTCGCGCTGATCGGGGCCTCGCCCGGCGGCTTCGGCACGATCCTGTCGCAAAACCACTGGCTGCCCGTGCTGCGCACCCTCAAAACCGACCTCTGGCTGGAAGGCCGCATGATGGTCTCGAAGGCGGGCAACCTCTTCGACGACGAGGGCAACCTCACCGACGAGAAAACCCGCGAGACGCTCGGCGGCTTCGTCGCGGATTTTGTGAAGGCGATTGAGGCGAAGGGGTAAGCCCCGAAGCGCAGACATGAAAACGGGCGCCCGAGAGCGCCCGTTTCATTTTCATGCTGGCCAGCCGGTCCAGTTTTGAGCCCGCTCCAGATCCTCGGCGGTCAGCCCATGCCCGGTGGGCAGGGTCTGCGCGTCGAGATCGGCGCCGGTCTCATTAAGCCAGGCGACGAGCCGGGGGGCGTATGCGCCGTAGGGATCGCTTTCGCCGGAGAGGGTCAGCACCTTGGTGCCGCTCAGATCCACCTCGGGCAGATCCTCCAGCGCCGCCATGGGCCGCATGAGGACCGCCCGCCGGATCAAGCCCGGCGACAGCGCCATCACCGCGGCGGCGAAATTCGCGCCGTTGGAATAGCCCAGAACCGTGATCTTCTCCGGGTCGAGGTCATACGCCTCCACCGCGCCTTTCAGGAACGCCTCGAAGGCGCGGGCCTCACTGCGGATATCCTCCTGATCGAAGCTTGTGGCCGTGATCCGGCGGAAATAGCGCAAGATCCCCTCCTCGGTGGAGCGTCCGCGCACGCCCAGAAGGGTCGCGTTCGGGTTGATCCGGGCCGCCAGCGGCATCAGGTCGGACTCGTTGCCGCCGGTACCGTGAAGCAGGATGATAACGCTCCCGTCCGGGGTCTCCGGCGTATGGAAACGGTGAACAAAAGGCAGGTCTCTCATAACAGTCCTTTCCTCGCCCGGCAGGGCGAATTGCGGGAGCAGCACGCGCAAATCCTCGGCGCGCGCCTCGTCTCCCGGCGGGATCATCAGGGTTTGGCCAAGCGCGTCTGCGGGCTCGTCCACAGTGACGCCGGGCGCATCCGTCGCATACTCGAAGAGGATGCCCGCAGGCTCCCGCACGTAGAGCGACAGGAAATACTTCCGGTCATGCACATTGGTCGGCTCGGCGGCGCGGGCCAGCTCAAGTTTCTTGGCGCGCACGGCATCCACATCGGCGGCGCGGAACGCCACGTGGTCGATGGTCCCGGTGCCGGGTACGCCTTCGAAAAAGCCTTTGGCGTCGCGCACATCGACGACATCCGTGTCCGACTCCATCCGCTGGATGGCGCCCTCAACCGGGCCTTTGCGATAGCCAAAACCGGTGAGGAAATCGGCGGTCGCGGCGGCGTTTTCGGTAAAGAGCGTCACGGCGTGAACACCGGTCGGCGCGATCGGGTCGTCCAGCGGCGCGGTGGCCACACGGTCCGAGCCGACGAGTTTCACGATGATCCCGTCCGGGTCTTTGAGCCGCAAAACGGTTTCGCCAAGCTCCTTGCGCGGGCCATCGACGCGGATTCCAGCCCTCATGGCGCGGGTCATCCACTCGCCGACGCTGTCTTTGGGGACCGCCAGCGCAATCTCGCCGACCTGACCATGGCCGACACGGCCCTGCCCGCCATCTTCCCAGACAAGGAACGTCAGCAGCGAGCCGGGGGAGCCGAGCGCATCGCCATAGATGAGATGTAGCTGGTCGGCATCCTCAAAGCCGCCGGTCTGCTTGACCAGACGCAGCCCCAGAAAGCCGACATAAAAGTCGACATTGGCCTGAACTTTGCGAGTCATCGCGGTGACATGGTGAATACCGCTGGTCATCTCATCCTCCTTTCGGATGTCGGCGACGCCTCATGCGCCGCTTTGCCTTAGAAATAGGGGCGTTGGCGCCGCCGCGCCATGACGAAGCGCGCGAACCCCGCGTTCGGTTTTCAAGAAACCGAATTGATTTGGTGTTTGCGGATCGCGACCATATGCTGAAGCCAACAGCCAAGGAGGTGACGTCATGAGTTGGAACCCCGCATTGGAACCCGGTTGCCCCGATGAGATCGGTGTGGACGCGATTGAAACGCTGATCGTGCCGCGCGCCCGTGATTTGGGCGGCTTCGAGGTCAAACGCGCCCTGCCCGCGCCGAAGCGGCAGATGGTCGGGCCGTTCATCTTTTTCGATCAGGCGGGCCCGGCGGAGTTTCTGACCGGCAGCGGCGTCGATGTGCGCCCGCATCCGCATATCGGGCTGGGGACCGTCACCTATCTCTATTCCGGCGATTTTCATCACCGCGACAGCATCGGCACGGATCAGGTGATCAAACCGGGGGCGCTTAACTGGATGGTGGCGGGCAAGGGTGTGAGCCATTCGGAGCGCACCTCCTCCACCGCGCGGCAAGGCCCGCACAGTCTTTTTGGCATCCAGACATGGATCGCGCTGCCGGAAGATCGCGAGGAGATGGACCCGATTTTCGAGCATCACGGCAAGGACGCGCTGCCCGAGATCAATGAGGGTGGGATCAACGCCAAGCTGATCCTCGGCAATGCTTATGGCGAGAGCGCGCCCGCGACGATGTATTCCGAGACCTTCTATCTCGACGTGACGCTGGAGCCGAACGCCCGTTTCCCCCTGCCCGATGAGCATGAGGATCGCGGCCTATACATCACTCAGGGCAGCGTGACCATCGCGGGCCAGACCTTTGAGGCGGGCCGCATGATGGTCTTCCGCCCCGGTGACAAGATCACCGTGGCCGCCGGGCCGCAGGGTGCGCGGCTCATGGCCCTTGGCGGGGCGACCATGAACGGGCCGCGCTATATCTGGTGGAATTTCGTCTCGTCCTCGAAAGACCGGATCGAGCAGGCGAAAGAGGAGTGGCGCGCCGCCAATTGGGGCGAGGGTCTCTTCGATCTGCCGATTGACGACAAGCACGAATATATCCGCCTGCCCGACTGATCGGCAAAATCGGGCCAAGCGGCGCCTTGCGGCAAATTGACAGGGGTCCGGGGCTGTTCGCGAAACGCCTTTGCGGGTAGAACGCGCTTGGAATTGCAGAGATTTAGAGGGACCGACATGCGCGCACTCCGACCCCTTGGCCTATCGCTCTTGCCCGTCTATCTGGGCCTCCTGTTCTTCGCGGCCTCGCTAACGCCTTCGCTGATCCCGCGAGGCGCACTGGTGCAGGGGGTTCTGGGAGGTCTCGTCGCAGCGCTTGGCTATATGATCGGGCGGTTCCTGCTGATGCTCTGGCGGCAGATGGAATTGCCGCGCTTCACCGGGCGCAATGCCGTCATCGCACATGGGGTGCTCGCCATCCCCGTGCTCGGAACGGTGATCTACGCGCTCTCGCAGGTCGGCAAATGGCAGAACAGCATCCGCGAATTGATGGGAATGGAGCTGGTCGCCGATAGCGACATCATCCGCATGACCCTGCTCGCGCTGCTCGTGGCGGCCCTGCTGATGGCCCTCGGCTATGTGGTGAAGGCGCTCTTCAACCGCCTCCGCGTCTGGCTCGACCGGTTCATGCCGGAGCGGACGGCCAATGTCGCCGGGCTTTTGCTGGTCGTGCTGATTATCTTCACCGTGACCCGCGACGGCGTGCTGGACTGGATGATCGGCGCGCTCGACACCTCCTACACCACGGCGCAGGACCTCTTCGAGACCGCGCCGCCCCCGCCCGAAAACCCGGATATCCCCGGCGGTGCGAACTCGCTGATCGACTGGGCCGCCATGGGCCAGCCGGGCCGCAACTTCGTCACCAGCGGCCCGACCGCCGAGAGCATCACCAATTTCACCGGCGAAGACGCGCTTGACCCGATCCGCGTCTATGTCGGCCTCGCCAATGCCGATACGCCGCAGGAGCGGGCGGATCTCGCTTTGGAGGAATTGCAGCGCCTTGGCGGATTTGAGCGGGAGGTTCTGCTCGTCGCCCTGCCGACCGGCACGGGCTGGCTCGATCCGGGCAGTTTCGATGTGGTCGAATATATGCATGACGGCGATATCGCGACCATTGCGACGCAATATTCCTATCTGCAATCGCCGCTGGCTCTGATCCTTGAAACCGATGCCGGGCTGGAACAGGCCCGCGCGCTGATAGACACGGTGCATGGCTATTGGAAAACCTTGCCCGAAAATGACCGGCCCGAGCTTTACATCCACGGGCTCAGCCTCGGGGCTTGGGCCTCCATGTATGGCGCGAATTTCTTCACGCTGCTGGACGATCCCATCGACGGCGCGCTTTGGGCGGGCCCGCCCTTCCCCTCGGCGCTTTGGAATTCCGCCATGGGCAACCGCAATCCGGGCAGCGATTATGTCGCGCCGGAGGTCGATGACGGCCGCGTCGTGCGTTTCGCCAGCCATTTTCAGGAGGCAGGCGGCCCGGACGGCTGGAGCGATATCCGCATGGTTTTCCTGCAATATTCCAGCGACCCGATTGTGTTCTACGAGCCCGCCTCGCTCTGGCGCGCGCCGACATGGATGCGGGAGGAGCGCGCGCCCGATGTCTCGCCCTATCTGACCTTCATGCCGGTCGTGACGCAGTTCCAGCTCGCGGTCGATATGGCGCTCTCCACCGCCGCGCCGGTGGGGCATGGCCATTCCTACTACGCCCATGATTATATCGGCCCGTGGAACGCCGTCACCGCGCCCGATGGCTGGACCGATGCGGACACCGAGCGGCTGATGGCGCATTGCGACAACGGCTTCCAGCAGGGCTGCGACAATTAACGCTCGTTGACGCCTTTGCCGTTCATCACCTTCTCCCGCGCCTTCTCCGCACGGGCGCGGCGGGTCTCTGGTTTCTTGGCGTCGCTGATATGCAGAACCCATCCCCGCTGCCGTCCGGGGGTGAGGCGCTCGAAGGCCGCCGCGTAATCGGGGTCCTCGTCCAGCACCGCCTGAAGCGCGTCCGGATAGGTGAGCGTGTCCTTCGCCTCAAACGCAATCTCCAGCCCCTGCTTTTCCACCTCAATCGCGGTGGCGATCATCGCAGTGATCTGCGCCGCGCGGGCGTTGATCTCCGCCACACTCTCAAACCGCAATTGCCGCATGGCCTGCGAATGTTTGCCGGGGGCAACCAGCGCCCCATCCGGATCATCAAGCAGCGCGCCTTTGAAAAACCCAATCGCGCAATAGGCCTTCATCCCGTAGATGATCGCCACATTCGCGCCGTCGTGGGTGTAGGCCAGCTTGCCCCATTTCACCGCCTCCTCCAGCCCCGCGTCCAGCAGATGCGCGCGCAGCGCCTTGCGCTCGGCGGTCCAGTTGTCCTGCGCCAGCAACGCGCTAACCTTTTCATTCTGCGACATAACGTCCCTTTCACAATGATTTCGACGGACCCGCCGCGCCGAACCGTATAAACCATGAGTAAAGCACAGGAGACTGATGATGCACGCAACCAAATTGATCTCATTCGCCACCTTCCTCGCCGCCAGCGCGGCGCAGGCGCAGATGGGCAATCTGCAAACGCCCGAAGTGCCGATGGAGTTGAAGGACAGCATTGAGGTGCCCGCCGCCGACGCGCAGACCGCCGCGATGGTCGATGCCGCCGATGCGTTTCTGAATACCCTCAGCGAAGAGCAGCGCGGCGCGGCGATCTATGATTTTGACGACAATACGCAGCGCGCCAACTGGTCCAACTTCCCGGATGGGGCGGTCGTACGCGGCGGTGTGATGCGGGGCGATCTGAATGACACGCAGCTTGAGGCTCTGGATGCGCTCATCGCGACCGTGCTCAGCGAAGACGGCGCGCGCAATGCGGCCATGCAGGTCGCGGCGGATGACGCGCTCGGGCAGGACGGCGGCGACCGCGCGAATTTCGGCAGCGATTATTATTATGTCTCGTTCCTTGGCCAGCCCTCCACCACCGCGCCGTGGATGTTCCAGTTTGGCGGGCATCATCTGGCCATCAACGCAACGGTGGTTGGCCCGGATGTGAGTTTCTCGCCGATGCTGACCGGAGGCGAGCCGCTGAACATCACCTTTGAGGATCAGGCGGTCTATATCACTCAGGAAGAAACCGAGGCCGCGCAGGCGATGATCGACAGCCTGGACGAGACGCAGCGGGAGGCCGCGATCCAGAGCGATGAGGCGATCAACCTGCTCTCCGGTCCCGGCGAATATGGCACCGAGATTGCCGCCGAGGGTATCCGTGCAAGCGGGCTTAACGACGAGCAGAAAGCGCTGCTCGTGGCGCTGATCGAGACGCGGATCGGCTTGATCAACGAAGATGACGCCGCCGCCGCGATGGAGGTGATCGAGGCGGAACTGGACGAAACCACCTTCGGCTGGTGGGGGCCGACAGATACGCTCGGCGCAGGTTATTATCGGATCACAGGGCCGTCGCTGATCCTCGAATATTCTCCGCAGGCCATGGACGGCGATCCGACGGATCACGCCCATAACATGTATCGCAACCCGCAGAATGATTATGGCGACGCATGGATTGCGGTCGAATGAGGCGGGTTCTGACGGCCATGCTGGTTGCGGCGCCCGCCCTCGCAGCGGCGCATCCGCATAGCTATGTGGACCAGCAGGTGCAGCTTTCGCTTGGGATGGACAGCGCGCAGATCACGGTGGTGATCGTGCCGTCCGCCAATGAGGGGGAGGCGATTTTCGCGCATCTCGATAGGGATGGAGACGGGGCGATTTCGGACGCCGAGGCCAGCGCGTTTGCGCGCGCGGTTCTGGATAAGGCCGCGCTCATGGCGGATGGGGAGACGGTGAAGCTGGAGAATGCGCAGATCGCCATGCCGGAGGCGGACGCGATCCAAGGCGGGCTTGGCCCGATCCGGCTGCGCGCCGATGCGCCGCTGGCGCTGGCACCGGACACAGAGCATGAGATCGCGTTTACCATCGGTTATGAGGACCTCTCCCATGACTGGTTCGTCCAGCCCTATTATCACGACGACTTCACCGCCGCCTTCCCCGAGCCGGGGCTGCGCCGCAGCGAGGATGGCCATGAGGTTGTGATCACACTTGATTAAGCGAACCGGCAGCGATGTCTCGGGGGCAAAGTGAGGACAGCGCTGTTCACGACGCTGCCCTCGTTACGGATCAAAGCCTGACGCCGACCAACGGGAAGAGTCCCGCGCGGCTTTGATCCATCTCAGCGCCCATGGGAGGCGATCGCCGTGTTAGCCGGTTCGCTCGCCGGCTTTTTTCTCATGACGACCGCCCCCGCCAATGCCACTGGCAGAATGATGGCAACCACCAGCAGATTGGCACCGGCCCAGCCCATCGTCGCGGTGATGAGCCCTGGGAGGAAGGCCCCCAGCATCGCGAAGACGCCAATCGAGACGTCGTTGATGGCCTGAACCGAGAGCGCATGTTCCTCGGGCGCATTGGCGCCAACGAGGTAAGACCCGCCAACATATGTCATGTTCCAGCCCACACCGAGCGCGATGAGGCAGAGTTTGATGACGGGAATGGAAAGCGGGTTGAGGGCGCTGACAATGCAGGAGGCGATCAGCAGGATCGCCCCGGCCAGCGTCACCGTCAGCCCGCCGATATTCGCGATGATCCGGCCCATGACGAGGGAGGGCAGGAACATGGCGAGGACGTGCCATTGAATGGTTACCGAAATTTCGGTGTAGAGGCATCCCAGATGATCGAGCGTCAGCGAGGACGCGATCATCAAGAGGTTCATCGCGCCGTAGCCAACGGCGGCGAAGGCCATGCCGAGCGCGATTTGCGGCACCTTGAGCGCCGCCTTGATCTCCGCCCCGCCAAATTTGGCCGGGGCTTTTTCGGCCCGTGGGAGATGCGTCGTGCCGATTAACAGCACAATCGCGAAGCTAAGCGCCGCGATCCCGAGATAGGCAGAGATGAAGAGATCCGGCGAAAAGATCGGTTTGCGCGACAGGATCGGTCCGACAATCGCCGCGAAGGTGCCGCCGAACACCACCAGCGACATGGCCGAGGCGCGTTTGGCGGGATGCGCGACCTCCAGCGCGGCGAAGCGGTAGAAATTGGCGTTGGCGAGATTAATGCCGAGCGCGATATGGGCGAGGCATAAAATCAGCGGATCGGCGGTTTTGACGGCGAGAAAGCCGAGGAGCCCGCCGATCACCCCGCAAAGCGCCGCGATCAGGAAGATCGGCTTGCGGCCGAAGCGTTTCATGAGCTGCGCCGACGGGTAGGTCGCGAGCAGCAGCGCGAGAAACTGCATCCCGTAAGGCACCGTGGCCATCGCGCCGCCCCAGCCGACCTGCCGGGCCACAAGCGCCGCAGCGGTCACCGAGATGACCGCCGAGGAAATGCCCAAGCCGTTACAGAGGGCGAGTTTGATCACCGGGAAAAACCCGGTGGCCGGTTTGCTAATCTGCATGTGCAAGCTCCACCGCCGAGGGCGGTTCTACGGGTTCGGGGCGAAGATAGGACTCGCCGCTGTCATAGGCGAGCGTGACCACCAACGCCTCGGGATTCTCCTGCGCGACCTTCTGCGCGGCGGCGAAATTGGCCCCGCTGGTCATGCCGGGGAAATAGCCGATTTCGCGGGCCATGGCGCGCTGGCCCTGCCGCGCGGCGCTGTCGGGAACAACATGAATGCGGTCGACCAGATCGAGATCGAGGAAAGGCGGGCGCACGCCGACGGCGAACCCTTCAAGGCCGTGATCGCCGTAAGTGTCTTTCAGCAAATCGCAGTTTTCGGGCATGACCATCTCGCAGGAGAGGTCCTCGAACGCTTCGCGCATCCGCGTGGCAATCGCCTGGAAACTCGCGCCCGTGCCCGCGCCTTTGACGAGGATGATCGGCTGGCCCGGCGTTTTGGCCGCCTCGACCTGCCGCACCAATTCCGGCCCGGTCTCGGCCAAATGGGCGGCGAGATTCGCCTGATTGGCGAATTGATCGGTGAAAAACCATTGCTCCGGTTTCTCATCGAGAAGCTGGGCGATCACCTCTTTGGGCGTGGCCCCCTTCCGCAAGCGATCATCGCAGATCACCTTCGCGCCAAATTGCTCGCAAAGCGCGCGCTTGATCCGCGAGAAGGAGAGGCCGATGACCAGATCGACGCCAATCCCGTGGCGCGACGCTTCATAGGCCAGCCCGACACCGAGATTGCCACCGGATTTCTCCAAAATCCGCACATCGCCGCCGGGGGTCAGATCGCCGCGCTCCATCGCCTGCCGCACAATGTAGCGCGCGGCGCGGGCCTTGTGGCTGCCGCCCGGCTGCATCGCCTCCATTTTGACCAGAACATTGCCCCTCCGGAAGATCGGCGTTTCAAACGGCATTGCGCAGATCACCCCTCCGGCCTTCGTGGATCGTGAGATTCACCGGGCCGTTTTTTACCACGCGGCGAAACTCGCCTCCGCTCGGGACATCCTGCGTGATGACGGAATGGGGGCAGATGAACACATCGTCGCCGACATGGATATCCCCAAGGACACGGGCGAAGGAGCCGATCTCGACGCGGTCGCCAATGGTCGGGTGCCGCTTGGTCGGCGCATTGCCCGCGATCCCGCGCGCGCCGAGGACGACGCCGTTCAGCACATAACAATCATCGCCGATCTCGCAGGTCGCGCCGATCACGGTGTTGGTGCCGTGATCGAGGATGAAGCGCCGCCCGACCTCCGCCGCCGGGTGAATCTCCGCGCCGGTCAGAACGCGCCCGAAATGGGAGATCGCCAGCGCATTGCGCCGCGCGTCGATCCGCGGCGAATTGACCCAGGCATAATGCGCGATCCGGTAGCACAGCGTCGCCATGAAGGGACCGTTGGAGACCAGCGCATAGCTCGGCTCCCCCATCAGCGACGGGTCGCGTTCCACAAAAGCGAGCAGGTCTTCAGTCGCTTGCGAAACGATTTGGGTGCCGCAGGAAAGCGCAAGCGACCGCGCCTCTTTGGACAGACCCACAGGCGCGCAGACAGCCCCCTCCACGGTGAAGAGATCGTAAATGGTTTGGGTCAAACAATCTTCGACATCCATGGCGACCTCTCACTTTTTCCGCTTGTTTTCCTAAAATGTTAACTCCAAGAATTCTCGTTAAGATTGTCTGGGTCAATGATTACATTGTATGCAGGACAAAGTGGTGGGAGAGTGGGAATGTGGACGCCGAAACTGGAATCGGGGGTATCCAAACCGACGGCGATCGTCCGTGCGCTGCGCCGTGCGATCGAGAGCGGGGAACTGCGGGCCAATGACAGGTTGCCGCCGCAACGCGAGCTGGCCTATGCGCTTGGCGTGAACCTGTCGACCATCACCCGCGCGATCAACGAGGCGACCAAGGAGGGGCTGGTGAGCGGCGAGGTCGGGCGCGGCACCTTCATCATGCCCGCCAGCGAGCCCGCCCGGTTGTTCGCCGAAACCATTGGCCGCAGCGACATGATCGACCTCTCGACCATCGTGCCGCCGCTCATCATTGGCGAGAAAATTGCCAAGGAAATGCATAGGGTTATCGACGAGGAGGAGGATCTGTTCCGCTATCCGAGCCCCCAGCATCTTCAGCGCGCGCGGGAGGCGGTGCGGGACTGGCTCCGCTGGCGCGGCATGGAGCGCCCGGACTTCAATATCGCGCTGACCGTGGGCGCGCAGGCGGCGCTCCACGCGGTCATCGGATCGGTCATGCGTTCGGGTCAGACACTGCTCACGGAGGAGTTCACTTTTCCCGGTATCAAGACCGTCGCGCAGCTCACCGGGGTGCGCCTTCACGGGGTCGGATGTGACCACGAAGGGCTGCTCCCGGATGCGCTCGAACAGGCCTGCCGGATGACCGGCGCGAAGGTTCTGGTGGCGGTGCCAAATATGCAGAATCCGACCGGGACTGTGATGCGCAAAGCCCGCCGCGCGGAGATTGCGAAGGTCATTGCGAAGCATGGAATCACCCTGATCGAGGATGACGTTTACGGCAGTTACGCCGAAGAACCGCCGCTCGCGACCGAGGTGACGGGCGAGCACATCATCATTTCCAGCCTCTCGAAATGCGTCTCCCCGGCCCTGCGCTTCGGCTTTGTCGCGGGCAACCATCCGATTGTGAAGAACCTGGAGGCTGACCCGGCGACGACAAGCTGGTTCGCCTCCGCCGTGCCGCTGCTCGTCGCGACACGCTTCCTTCTGTCGCAAGAGGCGATGCGGATGGCGGAAATGCAGAGCCGCGAGGTGCAGGAGCGCTGGCGACTGGTGCAACGCTTCTTCCCGAGCGCGCCGGACATGCCCGCAACGCATCTCTGGCTGAGCGTCGATAACGCCAATGATTACACCAAAAGGGCGCAGGATCGCGGCGTCGGCGTGGTCACCTCTTCGCATTTCTCCACCTCCCGGCGGCGCGAGGATTTCGTGCGCTGTTCCATCACCTCGGAGGCGGACAGCCAGCGCCTGTCGCAAGGTCTGGCGATCCTGAAAAGCCTTGGGGCCACGCCGGTCTATAGTCGGCATTGAGCCGGCCCATAGGTCGAAAGGCTTTTGACCTTCCCCGCTCTTTGAGGGATAAGTAGCCCCGTTGCGGCCCTCCGGCCACGCCCTTGCTTGACGCCGCTTAAGCCGTCTCACAGCCCAGAATAAGGCCCGAACCCGATGGACCGACTGTTACGCGATTCCCGTGCGTGGGGGCTGATGCTCGCCGCAACGCTGACGATCATGTCGAATGCGACGATCACCCCGGCCCTGCCCGGTATTCAGGCGATGTTCGCGGACAACCCCAATGCGGAACTGCTGACGCGGCTGCTGATTACAGCGCCGTCGCTGCTGGTCGCCATCGTCGCGCCTTTCGCCGGTGCCGTGGTGGACCGGATCGGGCGCCGCCCGCCGCTGCTGGCCGGGCTGATCCTTTATGCGCTGGCCGGAACCGCGGGCCTCTATCTCGGCTCCCTCGAAGCGATCCTCGCCAGCCGCCTTGCCCTTGGCCTTGGCGTCGCCGCGATCATGACTGCACAGGCGGCGCTCATCGGCGATTATTTCGACGGCCCGGCCCGTGGCCGCCTGATGGGCTACCAAATCGCGACGGTGAATGTCGGCGGGCTGGTCTTCGTCGCCATCGCGGGCATTCTCGCCGCGCGCGACCCGCGCCTGCCCTTCGCCATTTACGGCTTTTCCATCATCATCTTCCCACTGCTCTCGCGGCTTTTGCCGGAACCCTCCGCCGCCGCGACGGGAGATGCGGACCCCAATCTCTCCGCACCGGGCGAACCGGGCTGGCCGCTCACGGTCGCGATCATGGCCATCGCGGCGGGCCTCACTTTTGTGATCTTCTATGCCGTGCCGACGCAGCTTCCCTATCACCTCGCCAGCATCGGCCTCGACGATCCGCGCCAGACCGGCGAGGCCATGGGTTCGATGATGTTCGCCGCCGCCATCATGGCGTTTATCTCCGGCTGGATCCGCCCGACTTTGGGCCGTATCGGCACGCCCGTGACCGGCTATCTGCTTCTCGCCGCCGGATTTTTTCTTCTCTCCATCGGCACGACGATCCTCTTCGCGATGCTCGGCACGGCGCTGATCGGCGCGGGCATGGGGCTCTGTATGCCGACCTTCCTGACCACCGCCCTCAACGCGGCCCCGGCGACGCGGCGCGGGCTTGTCTCAGGCGCGGTCACCTCTGCGATCTTTCTGGGGCAATTCTTCTCCCCCATTGCCAGCCAACCCCTCGTCAGCCATTGGAGCTACAGCACCGCATTCGCGGTCGGCGCGGCGGGCTTCATCGGCCTCGCCCTGATCCTCACCCTGACCCTGCGCAAGCGGCAACCGCCGATGGACAAGCCGGTGCGCAACACATAGCGTCGGCGCGGCAGTTGAGGGAGCGGTGAGATGAGCGCGATTATCGAAGTCGATCATATTTCCAAGCAATATGACAGCGGCACCAAGGCGTTGAACGATGTGAGCCTCTCGATTGAGGAAGGCGAAATCATCGCGCTGCTTGGCCCGAATGGCGCGGGCAAAACCACGCTGATCTCGGTGATCTGCGGGCTGGTCGTGCCGACGGGCGGCACCGTGCGTGTCGGCGGGCATGACATTCGCAGCGACTGGCGCAAGGCGCGCGAACTCATCGGCCTCGTGCCGCAGGAAATCGCGCTGGACCTGTTCGAGACGGTGGAGAACTGCGTCAAATTCTCCCGCGGCCTCTACGGCAAACCACCCGACCCCGCCTATGTCGAGGAGGTGCTCCGCAGCCTGACCCTTTGGGAAAAACGCGACGCGCAGGTCCGCGAGCTGTCCGGCGGGATGAAACGCCGCGTCTTGATCGCCAAGGCGCTGGCGCACCGCCCGCGTGTGCTGTTCCTCGACGAGCCGACCGCTGGCGTCGATGTGACGCTCCGCCGCGAAATGTGGCAGGTCGTCCGCAAGCTGCGCGAGAACGGCGTCACCATCATCCTCACCACCCATTATCTCGAAGAAGCCGAGGAAATGGCGGACCGGATCGGTGTCATCAGCAAGGGCGAGATCCTGCTGGTGCGCTCCAAGGCGGAACTGATGGGCGAATTTGGCCGCAAGACGCTGATTATCGAACTCGATAGCCCCATCGACGCCCTCCCGGATGCGCTGGCGGATCGCGACCTGACCCTTGCGCCCGATGGCCACAGTCTCAGCTATGACTACCACGCCGGAAAAGGCCGCAGCGGCATCGGGCGCTTGCTCGCCGACCTCTCCGGCGCAGGCCTCGCGGTGCGCGACGTGGCCACCAAACAGTCCAATCTCGAAGATGTCTTTCTCGATCTGGTGGAGGAACACGCATGAACTGGCAGTCCGTCCGCGCGATCTACAAGAAGGAAATGATGCGGTTTTTCCGCACGCTGACCCAGTCCATCGCCTCGCCGGTCCTCTCCACGACGCTCTATTTCGTTGTGTTCGGCGCGGCAATCGGCGGGCGCATCCAGTCCGTCGAGGGCATCCAATATGGCGCCTTCATCGTGCCGGGGCTGATGATGCTGACCCTGCTCCAGCAATCGGTCGCCAATTCCAGCTTCGGCATCTATTTCCCGAAATTCTCCGGCACGATCTATGAAATCCTCGTCGCGCCCACGGGCTGGATTGAGGTGCTTCTCGGCTTTGTCGGGGCCGCGGCCACAAAGGCGATCTTCGTCGCCATGCTCATCCTCGCGACCAGCTTTTTCTTCGTGGACATGCAGATCGCGCATCCGGTCTGGATGGTCGCCTTCCTCCTGCTGACCGCCGTCGCCTTCTCCCTGCTCGGCTTCATCATCGGGCTTTGGGCAAAGAATTTCGAGCAACTTCAGATCATTCCGATGATGGTCATCACCCCGCTGGTCTTCCTCGGCGGCGCGTTCTACTCCGCCTCGATGCTCCCGCCCTTCTGGGAAAGTGTCGCCAAACTCAACCCGGTTCTCTACCTCATCTCCGGCTTCCGCTGGGCCTTTTTCGACCTCGCCGACGTGCCCGTCGGTGTGTCACTGATCGCCGTCACCATCATGATCGGCCTCTGCCTCACCACCATCCGCTGGATCTTCGCGACCGGGTGGCGACTGCGGGAGTGAGCCGCCTCAAAAGTGGCGTGCGCTTAATCCCCCAACGGCTGCGGGCCGGTGTGGCCGTGATAGGCGGTGAGCGAGGCGCGGATGCGGCGGAGGGTTTCCTTGGTGCGTTCGGGCCGTTTATGCGCGGCGGTCAGCGCCAGGGCGTCGAGGGCGGCGAGATAGGCGTAACGCAGGGTGGTGGGTTTGAAAATGTCAGGATCTTCGGGCACTTCGATCAGGATCGGGAGCGAGCAGGCCGCGGCGAGGCGTGAGCCGGCGCGGGTCAGGCAAATCGTTTCGGCGCCGTAGCTGCGGGCGACTCGGGCGGCGGCGATGACGGCGTCGGCCTCGCCGCTGGCGGAAAAGAGTAGGATCGCGTCTTTGGGCGTCAGGGTCGCCGCGCGCATTTGCATGAGATAGCCATCGCTCGCCGACGCCGCCGGGATGCCGAGACGGAAGAACCGGTTCGCGGCCTCTTCCGCCAGAACGGACGAGCCGCCCCCGATACCCGCCGAGACGAGATAGCGGCAATCGGCTATAACATGACCGGCCTTTTTGATCGCATCGGCGGGCAGTTGTTTGTGAAGCGCGCTCGCGGCGGAGTAAATGCCGCCGATCACCCGGTCGAGCGGCGCACCAGCGAGGCTTTCGGTCGCCGGGTTGTCGGGGTGCAGATATTGGCGACTCACGGCGAGGTTCTGGGCGAGTCGCAATTTGAATTCGCGGAAGCCATCGCAGCCGAGCGTCCGGCAAAAGCGAATCACGGTCGGCGTGCTGACATCAGCCGCCTCGGCGACCTTGGCGATGGTCATATTCGTCACATCTTCGAGGTTTTCCTTAACGAAATCAGCGACCTTTTGCTCTCGTGCCGCGAATTTCCCGTCATGTTCACGCAGCGCGGAAATGACATCGGCGACGCCCACCTGACCGCGAGTCGGCAGGGTTCCCCAGGGTGCATCTGCATCTTCATTCTTTGCCATAGACGCCTCCAAACCTCTGTATTTTAGCTACATTGAATCTCCCGGATGGGCCAGTTCCGCCGATTTTTTCCGGCTTAATCAGGGTATGCGACAAAGAATATGTACCTTAGTAACATAGATTGATTGATTTGCGCGTTCATTCAGATTAATTTGTAACTCAATTACAAATTAATCTGGGGAGGATGTGTCGTGAAAGCGTTTGCTGAAATCGCCAGCGACCGTATCAACAGAGGGGTCGAGGCCGTTGTCGCCGCCCTCATGCTCGCGCTCGTGCTGGATGTCTGGCTGGGCGTGGCGGATCGCTATTTCTTTCATTGGCAATTGCCTTGGCCGGAGGAGCTGGCGCGGTATCTCATGATCTGGGCGTCGATGCTCGCGGTCTCCAGCGGCATTGCCCGGCGCGAACATATCGGGCTGACCGCCTTCGTGCAGAGCCTGCCCGCCGGGCTGCGCCGCGCGATTCTCATCCTGATGGATATCCTCGCGCTGACGCTGTTTCTCTACGTGTTCTGGTTCGGCATCTCCTTCGCCGCGAGCGGGGCCAACCGTCAGGCCATGATCTTCGGCGCGAGCCTCCAGCCCTTCTATGCCGCGATCCCGGTTTCCGCGGGCATCGCCTCCCAGCAAATGCTGCTCGTCCTCATTCGGGACACGGGCCAGCACAGCGAACCGCTTTTTGAGGAGGACGCCGTATGATCTGGGTTCTTTGCGCTTTCATTCTGCTTATCGCCCTTGGGATGCCCATTGGCTTTGCCATCGGTTTTGCCGGTCTCGTCGGGTTGATCGACATGGGCGGGACGCAGTTTCTCGCCGTCGGTCCGTCGAAAATCTTCAACGGTCTCAATATCTTCCCCTTCCTAGCCATGCCGTTCTTCATCCTCGCGGGTGAAGTCATGAACGATACGGGCATTACCGACCGGTTGGTAAAGCTCGCGCAGGTTCTCGTCGGGCGCTTCCGGGGCGGGCTGGCCCATACCAACATGCTGGCCTCGGTGTTTTTCGCGGGCCTCACCGGCTCGGCCACCGCCGATGCGGCCGCGTTCGGGCGCACGCTGGTGCCGGCCATGGTGAAGGAAGGCTACAAACGCGATTATGCCTGCGCGGTCACCGCCGCCGGGTCGATCATCGGGCCGACCATTCCGCCTTCGGGGCTGATGGTGGTCTATGGCTCGCTCATGGGCGTCTCCATCGCCGGGCTCTTCGCGGCGGGTCTGCTGCCGGGTCTCGTGATCTGCGCGGTTTGCATGATCGTCATCATGCTTGGCGGCAACCGCGAGAACCTTCCGAAGAGCGAGCGCGGCGCGACCTTGGGCGAAGTCTGGCAGACGTTCATCTCCTCGCTCACCGCACTGGCCATGCCGGTCATCATCCTGGGCGGCATCCTCGGCGGGATCGTCACCCCGACCGAAGCGGCCTCCCTCGCCGTCGGCTATGCGCTCTTCATCGGCATCTTCGTCTACCGCACCCTCACTTTTCGCAATTTCTACGAAATGCTGGTGCGCACGGCCCGGATCACCGGCGTCATCTTCGTCATCATCGCCTTTGCCAGCATCCTGGGCTGGTGGATGAGCTTCGAGCGCATCCCGCAGATGATTGCCGAAGGGGTGCTGGGTCTCTCCGACAACCGCTATGTCATTATCGCCATCATCATCGGCTTGCTGATGATCGTCGGCATGGTGATGGACATTACCGCGATCCTGATCATCCTCGCGCCGGTCCTCGTGCCGCTGACCGAGCAGATCGGGCTGGAGCCGATCCATGCCGGGATCATCTTTGTGCTGGCGCTGAACATCTCGCTGATGACGCCGCCGGTCGGGGCCTGCCTCTTCGTGCTGTCCTCAGTGACGGGCGAGAAGCTCGAACGCATTGCGATCAAGCTCTTTCCCTTCCTGATCGCCGAGATTGCGGTGCTCTTCATCTTTGCTTTCTGGGAAGACGCCGCGCTCTTGCTACCGCGCCTGCTCGGATTTGCCTGATTTAACCAAACCAACCAACAAGGAGGAACTATGAAACATCTAGCGACAGGAGCGGCCCTTGCGGCGATGCTGACAGCCAGCACGGCGATGGCCGATGGCGGGGTCATCAAATTCGGTCACGACAACAAGATGGACCCGTTTGAGAACCCGGCCCACGCCTGCACCGCCGTCTTTTCGAACATCCTCGAAGCCGGCACCAATGGCAGCGTGACCGTCGAGGTGTTCGGCTCCAACCAGCTTGGCACCGCCGCCGAGCATGTCCAGCAGGTCCGCGACGGGATCTTGCAGGCGACGCTGACCTCCACAGGCGCGCTCGCCAGCTATTACCCGCGCATCGACGTGCTGAACCTGCCCTTTGCCTTCGCCGACAACAGCTCGACCTATGAGGTGTTCGACGGCCCGTTCGGCACATCCCTCGCCGCGGATATTGAGGCGGAACTGGGCGATGTGGTGGTTCTGGGCTTCCCGGACACGGGCGGGTTCTTCGCCGTTACCAACTCCAAGCAGCCGATTTCGGAGTTGGAGGATTTCGACGGGATCCGTATCCGCACCATGACCCTGCCGTCTCACCAGAAGATCATGCAGGCGCTTGGCGCAGAGGCCTATCCGCTGGCTTGGGGCGAGGTCTATTCGGGGCTTCAGACGGGTGTGATCGACGGGCAGATGAACCCCGTGCCGATCATCTCCTTCTCGAATTTCTCCGAGGTGCAGGAATATATGACCCTGACCAACCACCTCTTCTCGCCCTACACCTTCCTGATGAACCGGGCCTTCTATGAAAGCCTGAGCGACAGCGAGCGGACGGTTCTGCACAATGCAGCCGAAAACTGCGTCGAGGCGAGCCGCGGCATCAGCCGGATCATCGAAGCGTCGGATCGCGGCCTTGCCGGGCTGATGGATCAGATGGAGGTGACCTCGCTCACCGCGGAGCAGCGCCAGTCCATGGCGGATGCGACCCAACCGGTGTTCGAGGCCTATATCGCTGAAAATCTTGACGAAAAGGCTGTTGAGCTTCTCGAAGAGCTCAAGACCGAGGTGAACGCCGCCAACGAGACGGTGTATCTCCAATAACACGCCCCCGGTCAGCGGCCTTCGGGTCGCTGACCTCTCCAAGAAGGATTGATCTGATATGCGCGTTTTCTGCGCGTCCATTGCAACGGAATGCAATACATTCTCCCCGCTCCGGGCGGATTTCACAGACTTCCAACAAAGCTTCTACGCGCCCCCCGGCCAACACCCTGAATCCCCCACCCTGTGTAGCGCCGTGTTCCCCGCTCTGCGCCGCCGCTCCCGTGCAGGCGAGATTGAGCTGATCGAAGGGACCGCAACCTGGGCCGAGCCCGGCGGCATCGTGAATGCCGCCACTTGGGACCGGCTTCGCGACGAGGTTCTGGGCCAGCTCAAAGCGGCGATGCCTGTTGATGCGGTTATTCTGGGTCTGCATGGCGCGATGATCGCGGAGAACTGCGTCGATTGCGAAGGCGTGCTGATCGAGCGTATCCGCGAGATGGTCGGCGAGGATGTGAAGATCGGTGTGACTTTCGATCCGCACAGCCATCTCAGCGCCAAACGCACGGACAACGCCAATATCATCACCGTTTTCAAGGAATTCCCGCACACAGATTTCGTTGAGACCGGTGAGGCCTGTGTCGATCTCACGCTCCGCGCCGTGCGCGGCGAGATCAACCCGAAGATCTCGGTGTTCGACGTGAAAATGATGGATGTGCTGCCCACCAGCAAGGAACCGATGCGCGGTTTTGTCGATCGCATGACGCGGCTGGAGACCAAGGAAACGGCGCTGTCGATCTCCGCCATTCACGGCTTCATGGCCGGGGACAGCCCCGACCTCGGCGCGAAAATCATCGTGATTACCGACGACAACCGCGTCTGTGGGGACCGGCTGGCGCAGCATCTGGGCATGAAACTTTTCGCCCTGCGTGGCCGTACCAAGCCCGATTTCCTCACCGCCCGCGAGGCGCTCACCGAAGCCATGGCGTTCCCCGAGCGCCCGGTCGTCATCGCCGATGTCTGGGACAATCCGGGCGGCGGCGTGGCCGGAGATTCCACGATCATCCTGCGCGAGGCGCTTCAAATGGGCCTTAGCAACATCGCTTTCGGCACGATCTGGGACCCGATGGCCGTGCGGCTCTGCCACGCGGCGGGCGAAGGCGCGTCGCTGCGCCTGCGCATCGGCGGCAAAACCTCGGATATGGCGGGCGAGCCGGTCGATCTCGATGTGACCGTCCGCCGGGTCGCGCGCAATGCGGTGCAGAGTTTCGGCACCTCCATCGTCCCGCTCGGCGATTCCGCCGTGGTCGAGGCGAATGGCATCGAGATTGTGCTGAACTCGAACCGGGCGCAGGCCTTCTCACCTGACCTTTTCACCAATCTCGGTGTCGACGCCCTGAGCAAACAGGCCCTGATCGTGAAATCCACCAACCATTTCCACGGCGCCTTTGCCAAGATCGCGGCGAAAATCCTCTACGCCGCCGTCGAAGGTCCCTATCCAAACGACCCGCGCAAGACCCACTATACCCGACTGGAGCGCCAGATCTGGCCGATCGTCGAGAATCCGCATGAGGTCCCGAAGAACTGATGTTTCCCCGCATTCAAACCCCGGCCGTGCTGGTCGATCTCAATGTCGCTGAGGCCAATATCGTGCGGTTTCAGAACTATTGCGATGCCCATGGCCTCAAGCACCGGCCCCATATCAAGACCCACAAACTGCCCATGCTCGCCAAACGTCAGATCGCGGCGGGCGCCATCGGGATCACTTGCCAGAAGATCTCCGAAGCCGATGCGATGATCGCCGAGGGCGGCGTCCGGGATGTGATGATCACCTACAACATCGTCGGTTGCGACAAGCTCGCGCGCCTGCGGCAACTCGCCGAAGAGGTCTACATTAGCGTGGTGGCGGACAGCCGCGCGACGGTGGACGGGCTCTCCAAGGCGTTTCGCCGCGCGCCAAGCCCGCCAAACCCGCTCACCGTTCTGGTGGAATGCGACACCGGCGCGGAGCGCTGTGGCGTGCAGACCCCCGACGAGGCCGCCGCCCTCGCCCGCTATATCGCAGGCAGCCCCGGCTTGCGCTTCGGCGGGCTGATGACCTATCCGCCCGTCGGGCGCGAAGCCGAGGTCGAGCGCTGGCTGGCGGGCGCCAAAGCCAAGATCGAAGCAGCAGGTCTCGACGTGCCCGTCATCTCCAATGGCGGCTCGCCGGGCATGTGGCAAGCCGAACAGGTCTCGACCGCCACCGAATATCGCGCAGGCACCTATATCTATAACGACCGCTCGCTGGTCGAACGCGGCGTCTGCGAATGGGAGGATTGCGCCCTCAGCGTGCTCGCCACCGTGGTCTCCACCCCGACCCCGACCCGCGCCGTGATCGACGCAGGCACCAAGGTGCTGACCTCGGATCTGCTCGGCCTCGACGGCCACGGCCATGTCCTCGGTCGGCCCGACATCAAAATCGCCAATCTCTCCGAGGAACATGGCGTATTGATCGCGGACAACATGAACCTCGCCATTGGCGAGCGCGTCCGCATCATCCCTAACCATGCCTGCGTGGTCAGCAACATGCTCCACGCGGTCGAACTTGTCCGGGGCGACGAGCATCTCTGCTCCACCCCGGTCACAGCACGCGGGAAAGTCTGGTGATTTGCCATGCTTCGCTCGCCCCTTCTTTTCACCCCCAAATCAGGAGTCTTTTTCATGAGTAGTGAACATATCGAACGCCTCGGCGCAGACCGGACCGGCGCAGGCGGACAGCCCCTACCCTTCGCCCCCGCCGTGCGCGCGGGCGATTTCGTCTTCATCTCCGGCCAGGTCGCCATGAAGGAAAACGGCGAGATCGAGCCCGGCGGCATCGAAGCGCAGACCCGCAAGACGATGGAAAACCTCATCGCCGCCCTGGCGCTGGCCGATTGCACGCTCGAAGACGTCGTGAAATGTGGCGTCTGGCTGGACGATCCCCGCGATTTCTGGACCTTCAACCGCGTCTACGCGAGCTATTTCCCTAACGGCGGCCCCGCCCGCTCCACCGTCCGCTCCCAAATCATGGTGGACGCCAAAGTGGAAGTCGACGCGGTGGCATATAAGCCGCGCGGGTGAGGGGGTTATCCTTCATCTAAAAACGGCGGCCCCATGCTTTTTCAAAACTGCATGGGGCCGCTTCTGATGAGTTATCTATTGAAAATCTCATCGACGATCTGATGAGGAGCTATAAGGCTAGAAAGCGTCCGAAAGATAAAACGGACTATAAAATCCAGCCCTTTAGCTCCTGCCGCAAATCCACCGGCAGCACGTTTTCCGGGATGTTCTGATAGCTCACCGGTCTGAGGAACCTGCGGATAGAGAGCGTGCCGACCGAGGTTGCGCCGAAGTTTGTGCTCGCCGGGTAGGGCCCGCCATGGACCATCGCGTCGGCGACTTCCACACCGGTTGGGAAGCCGTTGGCGAGCACCCGGCCCGCTTTTCGCTCGAGGATCGGGAGCAGGCGTCGGGCGGCGTCTGTGTCGCCCTCGTCCATGTGGAGGGTGGCGGTGAGTTGGCCCTCGAAGCCCTTCGCCAGCGTTTCCATCTCGTCGACGCCGCTGACCCGGATCACGAGGCCGAGCGGGCCGAACACCTCTTCGCCAAGGGCGTGGTCCTGCAGATAGGTTTCCGCGTCGGTCTCGTAGAGGTTCGGGCTGGCGTCGCGGCCTTTACTCTCGGTCGAGAGTAGAGGCGTTACGCTGTTGCGGCCCTCGAAACGGGCTTGGCCGTCGCGGTAAGCTTTGGCGATGCCGTCGGTCAGCATGGTTTGCGGCGCGGCTTCGCTGAGCGCGGCTTTGGCGGCGGAGACGATGGCGTCGCCAGCCGCACCCTTCTCGATCACCGCGATGCCGGGATTGGTGCAAAACTGCCCGGCGCCCATGGTCAGCGAGCCCGCCCAGCCGGTGCCGATCTCTTCCCCGCGATTGGCCGCGGCCTCTGGCAGCACGAACATCGGATTGACCGAGCCGAGCTCGCCGAAGAAGGGGATCGGCTCGTCGCGCTGCGCACAGAGATCGAAAAGAGCGCGTCCGCCGCCGAGCGAGCCGGTGAAGCCGACCGCTTTGATGAGCGGATGCTGGACAAGCGCTTGGCCCACCTCGCGATTGCCGCCTTGGATCAGGCTGAAGACGCCCTTCGGCATGCCGGTTTTTTCAATCGCGGAATGGATCGCCTCGGCGACGATCTCGCCGGTGCCGGGGTGGGCAGAGTGGCCCTTCACCACGACCGGGCAGCCCGCGGCGAGGGCCGCCGCCGTGTCGCCGCCAGCGGTCGAGAAGGCCAGCGGGAAATTGGAGGCACCGAACACGGCGACCGGCCCGATGGGGCGCTGGATCATCCGCAGATCGGGGCGCGGGAGCGGTTCGCGGTCCGGCAACGCTTCATCATGGCGGCGGTCGAGATAGTCGCCCTTGCGGATGTGTTCTGCAAAGAGGCGAAGTTGGCCAACCGTGCGTCCACGCTCGCCTTGCAGGCGTGCCTCGGGCAGGCCGGTTTCCTGAGACCCGATCTCGGTGATCGCCTCACCGCGCGCGTCGATCTCATCGGCGATGGCGTCGAGGAACGCCGCGCGCTCCTCGCGGCTCGCATACCCATAACTCCAAAACGCCTCTTCCGCCGCCTCGCAGGCGCGGTTCACCAGATCAACCGAGCCGACGCTGAACTCGTGGCTCGGACCATGCGCTGGCTCCGACGCGAAACTCCGCTCGCCAGATACCCAGTCGCCCGCGATCAAATGCTTCCCGTGGGGGGTGAAGGTCATCGTAAGCTCCTTTTAAACTCGTGCTGTTTCGGGAACGCTTATTCCCAATTTGCGACCATGTCGCAGGCGATATCGAAGGCCTGACGCATCGCGCTTACTTGGGCTTCGCCCTTCCCGGCAATGTCGAAAGCCGTGCCGTGGGCGGGCGTTGTCACCGGATAGGGAATGCCGCCCTGCACTGTCACGCCGCGATCAAAGCCCAGCAATTTCAACGCGATCTGACCTTGATCGTGATACATGGTGACCACAGCGTCGATCTCTTTAGCCTTGAGCTTGAGGAACACGGTATCGGACGGCCACGGCCCATCGACGGGCATTTGACGCAGCTGCATCGCCTCCACGGCGGGGCGCAACACGTCGATTTCCTCGCGCCCGAAATTGCCGCCATCGCCTGCATGGGGGTTGAGCGCGGCCACCGAAATGCGCGGGCGTTTCACACCGGATCGGCGGAGCGTCTTGTCGATCACATCCACGGCGTCGTTGAGGCGCTCGGCGGTGATGGTGTCGGCGACATCGCGGAGCGCGATATGGCTGGTTGTGCGAGAGGTCCACATGCCATCGAGCACATTGAGCTCGGACAGATAATCGCTCACGCCAAGCTTTTCGCCCATGTAATGCAGCTCATCGGAGTGCGTCAGGCCAGCGAGATGCATTGCCGCCTTGTTGAATGGCGCGAAGACGAACGCGTCAATCTGGCCCGCTTGAAGCATCTCCAACGCGATATCCATCGTCTCCAGAACCGAACGGCCGGAGGGGGTCGTCTCCTTGGCAACTTCGATCTCCTCGGGAGCAATGGTCTCGGTCTCAAGCCAAGCGACACCCTCTTCCGGCGCTTTCCAATCCTCGCGACCAGCCGGAACCAGCGCGTAATCCGCGCCCGCCTGCTCCATACCAAGTTCCAGCACGCAGCGATCGCCGATCAGGAGAATCTCGGCGGCCTCATGCACGCCTTCGGAGGTCATGAGTTTGGCGGTCAGCTCCGGGCCAATGCCGCTCGGATCGCCGGGGATAATGCCTATACGCGGCTTCATGTTTTGGTCTCCTCAATCTCTTCGGTGCGTGTTTTTGTGATGTTTTCGACGGCGGTTTCGAGGTGGCGGCGCAGGGCGGCCGCACAGGCCGGGCCGTTACGGGCGACGAGTGCGCGCACCACATCTTCATGTTGCCGCAAGGTGCGGGGACGATCCGGTTGACGGCGCGACGAGATGAAGCGCGCGCGCCAGAGCCGGGCGTTGAATTGCTGCTGTGTTTGCAAGAGGGGGCGGTTGCGGCTCGCGGCGACGATGGCCTTGTGAAATTCCATATCGCGGCGGAAAAACGTCATCGGGTCCTCCACATCGGAGCCGTCGATCATCGCCTGGCAAATGCTTTCGATCTCCGCGATCTCGTCGTCGGTCGCGTGTTCGCAGGCTTGCTCCCCGGCCAGCGCCTCCAAGGCGCCGAGCACAGAGAGGTTTTGCTCCAAGGTCTCCAGATCCGGGTCCGCCACAAACGGCCGCCGGGTGGGCGAGTAGATGATCAGCTCTTCCATTTCGAGGATACGCAGCGCCTCGCGGAGCGGGGTGCGGCTGATCTTGAGCGCTTCGGCCAGCTCGCGCTCGCGCACGGGTGCCCCCGGCGCGAGTTTTTCGAGGAGGATCAACTCGCGAAGCCGGTCGGCAACCTCGTCGCACAGCGTCCGGCGGCCCTCAATGGGGGCCAATTCCGCCAGTTCTTCCTCAAGTGGCTTCTGACTCGACATGACTTCGCTCCTTGCTTTACCGGCCCCATCTTAGGGCAATGGGGTCGAGTGGGCGCAAGAGATCAAGCAACTCATTCCGCGTTTCCGGCGAAAGCGGCGCAACGGGATGACGGCAGAAATCGGACGCGATCACCCCGCCTTCCTTCATCGCTGCCTTGGCCGCGCGGAAGCCGCATTGGCGGTTTTCATGGTTGATGGCGGGCAGGATGCGCGAGTAGCCCTCGACGGCGGCGTCGCGGTTTCCGGCGCGGTGGTCTTCCACCACCGTGCGGATGAGTTCGGGGATCATGGCGGAGCACATCGTCCCGGTCGCGCCGGCATCGAGATCGGCGAGCATGGTGATGCCCTCCTCGCCGTCTAGCGGGCTGACGATGTGATCGCCGCCCTCGGCAATCAGGGCGCGCAGTTTCGCCGCCGAGCCAACACATTCGATTTTGAAATGCTGAAGCATCTCGATCTCGCGGGCCATTTTGACGAGCAGCGGGACAGGCAGCTCCACCCCGGAGAGCGGTGCGTCCTGCACCATAATGGGGATGCCCACATCGCCAACGCGGGCGAATTGCTCATAGGTCTGCTCCGCCGTGCCGCGCATCAGCGCACCGTGGTAAGGAGCCATCATCATCACCGCGACGGCCCCAAGATCCTTGGAGAGTCGCGCCCGCTCCACCGCGATTTGCGTCGCGTAGTGGGAGATCGTGACGATCACCGGCAGACGCCCGCCGAGATGGTCCAAACAATGGCGGGTCAGCGTCTCGCGCTCCTCATCGGACAGCAGAAACTGCTCAGAATAATTGGCGAGGATACAGACCCCATCCGCCCCCTGATCGACGATGCAATCGAGCACGCGGGACATGCCCGGCAGATCCAGCGTTCCGTCCTCGTTGAAGGGCGTCGGCGCAACGGGCCAAGCCCCGGTCAATGTGTTCGCAGCCATGGGACTCACTCCTCAATCCGGAAATTGTCGATATGTTTCTCGGTGATCGAAATCCCGAGACCCGGCGTGTTGTCGTCGAGTTGCAGGAAGCCGTCCTTCGCCTCCGGGTCGCCCTCGAAGATGTAGTAGAACAGCTCATTGCCGACCTCGACGTCGAAGACCGGGAAATATTCGCTGACGGGACAATTCGCATTGGCCATGGTCAGGTGGTAATTGTGCATCTGCCCGGCATGCGGGATCACCGGGACTTGGAACGCTTCGGCGATGGCGTTGATCTTTTGCGCCGCGGTGATGCCGCCCACGCGGTTGGTGTCATATTGCAGGACGCTGACCGCGCCGCGCCGCAGAAGATCCGCACAGCCGATGATCGAGAATTCATGCTCACCGCCGGAAATCGGGACGATATTCATCGCGTTGAGTTCCGCATAACCCGCCACATCGTCGGCGATCACCGGCTCCTCTAACCAACGCGGCTCGTATTTGGCGAGCTTGGGGAGCATCCGTTTCGCATAGTCGAGATTCCAGCCCATATAGGCTTCGAGCATGATGTCGTTGTCATAACCGATCACCTCGCGCAGCGCCTCGACGCGTTTGAGGTTCTCGCGCATCCCCGGCATGCCGTCTTTCGGGCCGAAACCAAAGCGGGTCTTATAAGCGGTATAGCCGCCCTTCATCGCTTCCTCGGCTTCCGCCTGCATGGCTTCGACAGAGTCCGCGTAGAGCTTGGAATAATAGACCGGGATTTTCTCCTTGGTTCGCCCACCAAGCAGTTTGAACACAGGCTTGCCCGCAAGCTTGCCCATCAGGTCCCAGATCGCGATGTCCACCGCCGAAATGGCCGTCATGCCGATCCCTTTGCGGCCCCAGGCATGGGTGCGGCGATACATCTTTTCCCAAAGATAGGCGTAGTCGAACGGGTCTTCCCCAATGATCAGCGGGGCCATCCATTCGTCGATCGCCTTCTTGGTCACGGTCGGCGCGAGCGCTGCGTTGCCGATCCCGATCGCGCCATCCTCGGTCTCGACCTCACAGGTCAACCATTGATGGAAGCGGAAGGAGGACATCGCGTCGCCCTTGTCGTAGAGCGCGTCGGACGCGTTGGTGCAGAAATGCCCCTGCGGCGGCACGGTCGGCCCTGTCCAATGCCAGACACGGGTGCGGACAGATTTGATCTTGCTCACGACGAGATCTCCTTTTTCTTAAAGAGTTTGAATATGGGGCCGCCGAAAAGCGCCACGGCGGTCAGCACGAAAAACACGAGGGCAATCGGGCGGGTGAACATCAGCCACCAGTCTCCGCGGAACATGGCGATGGACTGGCCAAGCCGCTGCTCCACCATGGCCCCGAGCACGAGACCGATGGCGAGCGAGACGACGGAGAAACCCGTGCGGATCATCGCGTGACCGATAAGACCAAAGGCCAGCGCCACGATGACATCCACCACGGACTGACGGATCGCATAGGCCCCGACAATCGAGAAGAGGAACACCAGCGGCCACAGGATACGCTCGGGGATCAGCGTGATCCGCGCGAAGATCGGTGCGCCGCCAATGCCGACAGCGATAAAGAGGACGTTTGCGACCAGCAACGCGGCGAAGATCACACCTAGGAATTCGCCCTGCTCCTGGAAAAGGGTCGGTCCCGGTTGGATGCCCTGGGTCAGCAGACCGGCGAGAATGATCGCAGCGGTCGGGCTGCCCGGAATACCGAGCGCGAGGGTCGGGACAAGTGAGCCGCCAATGGCTGCGTTATTGGCCGATTCCGAGGCGGCGATGCCTTCGATCTCGCCCTTGCCGAAATTATCCTTGTTCTTCGACCAGCGGCGCGCCTCGTTATAGGAAATCATCGAGGCAATCGTCGCGCCTTCGGCGGGCAGCACCCCGATAAAGGTGCCGATCCCGGTGCCGCGCAGGATCGTCGTACGGATGCGGCGCAGATCCTCCATGCTTGGGAGTTTCACCGCACGCATGGAAATCAGGCGGCGCTCCCCGTCGAGATCGGTGGACTGCCGCAGCAGCTCGGCGATGCCGAAAATACCGATCATCACGGGCACGAAGCCGATGCCATCATAAAGCGCGTTGGTGCCGAAAGTGTAGCGCTCGACGCCGGTGAGAAGGTCCACGCCAACGGTCGCGAGCAGCACACCGAAGGCCCCCGCAATCAGGTTCTTGATGGCCGACCCGCCGCCAATAGTTGCGAGCATCGAGAGACCGAAAAGCGTCAGCGCGAAATATTCCGGCGGGCCGAAATCATAAGCCAGACCCGCCATGAGCGGCGCGGCGAAGAAGAGGAAGATAATCGAGATGAACCCGCCAATCGTCGAGGCAATCGTAGCGACGCCGAGCGCGCGCCCCGCCTCACCTTTCGCGGCGAGCGGATAGCCATCGAGACAGGTCGTCGCCGAAGCCGAGGTGCCGGGCGTATTAATCAAGATCGCGGTAATCGCCCCGGCAAAGGTCGCCGAGCCGTAGATCGTCGCCAGCACCACGGTTGCGCCCACCGGGTCCATCGTGAGGGTGAAGGGCAGCAGGAGCGCCGCACCCGTAGTCGCATTGAGACCTGGCAGCACACCAATCGCCGTGCCAACCAGCGTGGTGACGACGATCAGCAGCAGAAGGCCGGGATCGGCGAGCGCGGTCAGACCTGAGAGAATATCGACCATGATCTCACCCGTAATAAAGGTTGATGAGGAAACCGCGCGGGAAACGCACCTGAAACGCGGTATCGAAGAAGAGGACGACGAGGATCGGGGCGACGATGCCAAGCGCGATCAGCACAAGCGGTCGCCGCTCACCCCAGAAATAGGCGATGCCGAAACAGCCCGCCATGAGGGCCAGCAGGAAGTCACTGGTAAGCATGAGCAGCCCGACGATCAGCAGCGCCAGCAATGTCATATGGAAGGGCCGCGGCAGAGGGCTCGTGTCCTCCTCGGGCTCCTTGCCTTTCAGCGTGCGCCAGATCCCGAAGGCTGCCAGCACGATGATGACCGTCGCGACCATCCGCGGAAATGCGCCCGGCTGAAATCCCTGAATGAGCATGGGCGGCACCTTCTTGAAGGTGTAGGACCAGCCGAAAGCAAAGGCGGTGATCAGCGCGCACAGCACCAGTGGCATGTATTTTGTGACGTGATGTGGCATCGGCTTTCCTCCCCGAAGGCCCGTTCAATGCTGGCCGCGCGCAACGACGCGGCCAGCCTGTGCCATCAGTTCTCGACGTAGCCGAGTTCCACCAGCGCCTCGCGCATTTGCTTGACCGAGTTGTTCATCTGCTCGCCCCAAACATCCGCATCGGCGACAGACCCAGCCTCAAGGCCCTGGCTTTCAAGGAATTCGATATATTCCGGGCTCTGCATGCCCTCCATCATCGCCTCACGCAGCGCGGTGACGACCTCATCCGGCGTGCCTTCCTTGACCGCAAAACCGCGCACGGTCGCGAAATCCGCATCGATCCCGAGATCTGCCGTTGTCGGCGTGTCCGGCGCGGTCGCCAAACGCTCGCTGCCCATCACGACGATCGGGCAGACTTCACCCGCATCGATTTGCGAGGCGGCTTCACCGTAGTTGAGAACGCCCACATCGACATTGCCGCCGACGAGATTGGTCAGCAGATCTCCGCCGCCCTCAAAGGGGATGATTTCCGGCTGCGACAATTCGGCGGCCTTGGCGAACATAAAGGCCGACACATCGTCGATATTGGCCACATGGGTCACGCCATAAGACATCGACTCGTCTTTTTGCGCGTCGATAAAGGCCTGCGTATCGTCATAAACGCCGCATTTGACCATCAGCACCTGCGGATCATTGGTGCCGCGCGCAATCGGGATAAAGCCCTCGGCCCCTTCCGCGCCATTCTTGGCTTGGGTCACGGCATGACCGGTGGTCCAAACGAGAATGGTCTGCCCGTCCGCAGGCTGACTGTTCACATATTCCATAGAAACGGCACCCGACCCGCCCTGACGGCTGGCCACAACCATATCCGTGCCGAGCACTTCGGAGACCGACCGCATCATCATCCGCGCCGTCGTATCCGAGCCGCCACCTGCGCCCGAATGGGTCACAACTTCGATGGTGCCGTTCGGAAAGCTGTCCTGCGCGAGAGCCGCACCCGGCAGCGTCAAAGCCGCAAGAATCGCCGTGCTTTGCAATAGTTTCATGATTTTCCTCCCTAAAATTCTGTCACCTGTTGAGCTGACATAATTTGTATAACAGCAAAATTTCTGCATGTCAAAATTTTGGCATGCCAAAATTTCGTTAATGACATTCGTTGGCTTGTTTTCCTGCTACAGATCGTTTGCTGTCAGCTATCTTGCGATACAACTTGGTCGGTTGGAGCATGAAGATGGGGCCGGAAAACGACAGATCTAGTCGTCAGCGTTCGGCCACAATGTCTTCCTTGGGAGAGGTCAGCCGCGAAGGCGCACTTAGACTGCGTTCTATCCGCTAGCGCGAACCTAAGAGAAAAGGACCACCGCCAGAGTCTAGTTCCCCCGCAACTTCGCCACCGTCGTGCGCGTCGAGATCTGGTTCGGATCCGTGATCAGCTCAATCACTGTCGGGCGGTCGCTCGCGAAAGCGGCTTGGATCGCGGGGGCGAAATCTTCCGTCCGGTCGACGCGCGCGAATGCGGCGCCGAGGCCTTTTGCAAGCGCGCCGAAATCCGTGGTGACGATGTCGGTGCCGGAGACGCGGGCGGGATAGTCACGTTCCTGATGCATGCGGATGGTTCCGTAGGTGCCGTTGTTGAACACCAGGACGATGGGGCGCGCGCCGTGTTGCACGGCGGTTGCGATTTCGTTGCCGCTCATCATGAACCCACCATCGCCGACGAAGGCGAGGACCTGGCGTTTGGGATCTTGCAGCGACGCGGCGACGGCAGCGGGGACCGCGTAGCCCATGGAGCCGCAGGTGGAGCCGATCTGTCGGCCGGGTCGCCCGAAGCGCAGGAACCGTTGGGGCCAGCCGGTGTGGTTGCCCGCGTCGAGCGTGATGATGGCATCGTTCGGGAGCATATCCCGAAGGGCGATCATCGCGTCGCCCATGTTGAGCGGGAAGTCGTGGGCGGGCGGCTCGGCATCTGCGAGATAGTCCTGCCGCAAGGTCTCCCGCCAATCTTTTTCCGCGAGCATCTCTAGCTTGAGATCCGCCAGCGCGCGGAGGGCGGCGGCCGGGCCGGAGACGAAAGCGAGATCCGGGGAATAGACCCGCCCGATCTCGTCCGCATCGACATGGATGTGGATAAGGGTTTGCTCCGGGGTCGGGACGCTCAGGGTCGTGTAGGTTTTGGTGGCGATCTCACCAAGCCGCGCGCCGATGGTCAGGATGAGATCCGCTTTGGCGAGCGAGGCCACGAGGCTTGGCGCAACGCCGGTGCCAAAATCGCCGACATAGAAATCGGAACGATTGTCGATCAGATCCTGCCGGCGGAAGGAGGTGGCGACGGGGAGGTCATGCGCTTCGGCAAATCGCAGCAGATCGGCGCAGCTCTCGTCGCTCCAGCCGGAACCGCCGACGAGCAGCATGGGCCGCTTCGCTTTGCGCAGCGCCGCGCCAATGGAGGCCGCTTGCTCTGCGGTGAGCGCGGGCACGGCGGGCGCATAGGGGCGCGCATCGGGCACCGCGACTTGATCTTTCAGCATATCTTCGGGCAGCGCGAGAACGACGGGGCCGGGCCGCCCGGAGGTCGCCACCCGAAACGCACGCGCCATATATTCGGGGATGCGCGCGGCATCGTCGATCTGCGCGGCCCATTTGGCGACGGGGGCAAACATCTGGCGATAGTCGATTTCCTGAAAACTCTCGCGGTCCATCGTGCCGCGCCCGACCTGACCGACGAGCAGGATCATCGGCGTCGAATCCTGATAGGCGATATGCACCCCGACCGCCGCCTGACAGGCACCGGGGCCGCGCGTCACCATGCAAATGCCGGGCCGCCCGGTCAGCTTGCCGTAAGCTTCGGCCATATCGGCGGCCCCGGCCTCGTGGCGCGCATTGTAGAGGGTGAAGCGATCCTTCACGTCATAAAGCGCGTTCAGCACGTCGAGATAGCTCTCGCCCGGCACGCAATAGGCGCAGTCGGCACCATGGATAAGCAACTGATCCACGAGGATTTGTCCGCCGGACCGGGTGGGATGTGTGGCATCTGTCATGGTGTCTTCCTTCTTATTGTGTGGCCCGGTGGCGGGATCGTAATGACCGTCGGCGCGTCAGTCACAGCTTTTGCCGCTTATGGTGCGCCGCAGATCGCTGCGGGCAAGCACATCGCTGTTCAGCGCCGCGCCTAGGCCCGGCCCGCTCGGCGGCGCGATATGACCGTCCGTGACCGCTGGCATGTCGGTCATCACCTCGCGGTAGAACCCTTCGAGATGCGAACGGACGGTCTCGACAATCAGCGCATTTGGCATGGCGGCCATGAGCTGGAGATTGGCGAGCAGCGTCACCGGGCCAGTGCAGTCATGGGGTGAGATGGTGCGGTCATAGGCCATGGCGAGATGCGCGACCCGCTGGCCCTCAGTCAGCCCGCCAACCCAGCTTTGGTCGAAATTCGCCACATCAATTGCGCCGCGCGCAAACATCTCGCGATACCACGGGAGCGTGCCGAGATTTTCCGATCCGGCGAGACGTGTGGTCGACGCTTCTTTGTAGCGCCGAAGATCGTCGAAATTGTCGAGCTTGATCGGGTCCTCTTGCCAGAAAATGCCATAGGCTTCGGTGGCGCGGGCGATCTCCTTGGCGGGCGGGAGGGACCAGAGGCCGTGATATTCCATCATCACATCCATCCGGTCGCCGACCTGATTGCGGATTTCTTCGAGAACCCAGAGCGCATCCGTCATCTCCGCCGCGCTGATCCATTGCCCGCGCGTCTCCCGCGCAGCGTGATCGAATGGCCAGATTTTCATCGCCGTGATGCCCTCATCAAGCAATTCCTGCGCCAGCCGCGCTGGCTCATAGACCTGCATCAGCAGATCCTCTTGGCGGCTGATGGATGCGGGCGCCGGGTCTTTGCGGGAGAAAATCTGCGTGTCGTAACCCGCGCGCGCCTTTCCGTTATAGCCGGAATTCGCGCAGGTGTTGTAAACCCTCAGCCGGTCATGGAAGCGCCCGCCGAGCAGCGTGGTGATGGGCGCGCCGAGGGCCTGCCCCCAGAGATCCCAAAGAGCAATGTCGATGGCGGAGTTGCCCCGGATCTCGATGGAGCGCGTCGGGAAACCGTTGAACCGGTTGCCGATGTCGTGGCGGAGCGCGTGGGAGATGCGGGTTCGGTCCATCGGGTCTTGGCCCAAAAGATGCGGTGCGCAGGTTTCATGGATATAGGCGATCACGGCTGCGGCGTTGCGGAAGGTCTCGCCGAGCCCGATCAGACCCTCATCGGTATGAAGCCGCACCCAGACGAAATTGTCGAATTCTTCGAGCTGGAGCGTCTCCACGCCAATGATGTTCATGGCTTTTCTCTGCGCATCACGCGGAGCCGCGCCGCAGGAGTTCAAAGCCGAGATCCATCACCGGATTGGGAACCGTCTCGCCCTGCATCCGTGTCAGAAGCGCCTCGGCGGCCTGACGGCCAAGCGCCTCGCGATCCACGCGGACGGTGGTGATGCCCGGCTCGACAAAGCCGGAAAATTCCTGATCGCCGAAGCCGATCACCGCAATGTCGTCCGGCACTTTCAGCCCGCGCGCCTGCGCCTCGGTGATGACGCCGTGGGCGAGCAGATCGGAGGAGCAGAAGATCAGACCTTTGCGGAAATCGGTCTCGTCCATCAGCCGCGCGAGGCCGCGCCGCCCCTGCCCCAAACTCGCCTGCGCTTCGAGGTTGATGATGCTGATCGCCTCGCCCGTGCGCGCTTTGAGCCGCGCGGCGAAGGCCTCCATACGCCGCTCCGCCCGGCGGTCGCCCGCATGGATCGCGGCGACAGGGCCGAAGCCTTCCTCAATGGCGAAATCCGCGATGGCGCGGCCCGTCTCCGCGTGGGAGAAACCGACGCAGATATCTATTGGCGTTTCGCTGATGTCCCAGAGCTCGACCACCGGGATGCCCGCCCCGAGAAGCGATTTGCGGGCCTGCGCACTGTGGTGGATGCCTGTCAGCATCATCGCATCGGGGCGGCGCGAGAGGTGCAGGGCAATGACCTTTTCTTCTTCCTCCGCCGAAAAGCCCGTTTCCGAAAGCATGATCTGGTAGCCGCGCTCACGCATATCCTTGCTGAAAGGACGCAGCATAGAGGAGTAGATAATGTTGGTGATCGACGGGACGAGCGCGCTGATGAGCATGCTCTTGCGAGAGGCCAGCGCACCAGCGATCGCATTTGGCACAAAGCCTGTGGCCTCAATCGCCTCGCGGATGCGGCGGAGCGTCTCCGGCGAGACCTTGGAGGGGTCTGAAAGCGCGCGCGAGACGGTTACTTGCGAGACGCCTGCGATCCGGCCCACGGCGGCCATGGTGACGCGCTTGCCTGACGCCTTATGATCGGCTGTCTCTCTCGGACCGTTTTTTATCATGCCGCGCATCATTGGACCTCGCCTTGCAAATTGCAACGGTCGGCGCTCTTAATCGAGCGCTTCCTTCACATTGCTTCTGCGCGACAGGTAAATCGAGCCTGCCAGCGATCCGATGATCAACACCCAGAGAACCATGGCGATCCAGCTCTTATTGAAGAAGATGGCGAGATTGCCAAAGCTTTCCAAACTCTTGACGAAATAGACCTCCGCGGACGGCCCGAGGATGAAGCCGATGATAAAGGGCGCGACCTCCAGCCCGAGTTTCACCATCAGCCAACCGAAAATCCCGAAGATCAGCAGCGTCCACACATCGAACATGATGCCGTAATTGATGGTGTAAGCGCCGATCACACACATCATCAGGATGATCGGGAAGAGAATATGTTTCGGGATCGTCACGACGAGGGCGAAATAGCGGATCGCGAAATACATCATCGTAAACATGGCGATATTGGCGATCAGCATGGCGAAGATCATCGCGTTCCAGGTCTCGGGATTGTTGCCGATGAAGAGCGGGCCAACCTGAATGCCTTGCAGCGTGAAGGCCCCGATGAGAAGCGCCGTCGTGGCATCGCCGGGGATACCGAGGGAGAGAAGCGGCACCATCGCCCCGCCGGTCAGCCCGTTATTGCCCGCCTCGGAGGCGATCAGCCCGGCGGGCTCACCCTTGCCGAACCGCTCGGGGTGTTTGGAGAAGGTTTTGGCGTTGGAATAGGCGAGGATCGACGCCGCCGAGCCGCCGACGCCCGGAAGGATACCCGTGAAGGTGCCGATACCGGAGGAGCGGATCAGGTTCACGATCTGTCCTTTGAACACCGAGAAGGAGAAAGTGGATTCCTCGCCGATCTTGATCACGTCGCGCGACTGGCCTTCGGGCACGCCTTCCTCGGCGGAGTCGAGGATCGCCGCGAGACCGAAAAGACCGATCAGCACCGGGAGCAGCGAGAAACCGGATTCGAGCCAGTAGCCGAGGCCCGGCGGGATAAGCCGCATCTCGCCATTGCCGCCATCTGTGATGTCGTAGACGCCGATGAGGCTAATGAAGATGCCCAGAAAACCGGAGAAAATCCCCATCAACAGATCCGAGGACAGCGCCGCCATGACGCTGAGGGCGAAGAGGATGATCAGGAATTTCTCGACATAGGAGAACTCGATGGCGAAATCCGCCAAGGCGGGCGCAAAGAAGAAGAGCGCCAACAGGCTGATAAGCCCGCCCGCGAGCGAGGCGCAGATACCAATCCGCAGCGCTTTTTCGCCCTCGCCGCGTTCGGCCATGGGGCTCCCGTCGAATGTGGTCGTGATGGAGGATGGCGTGCCGGGAATGCCGAGCAGGATCGCCGGGACAAGGCCGCCGGAAATCCCCCCGACATAGAGGCCGAGCAGCAGTGCCAAGCCATTTTCCAGACCCAGCGAATAGGTCAGCGGCAGGCAAACGGCGACGGCCATGGTCGCGGTCATGCCGGGGATGGCGCCGAAAATGATCCCGACGAAAGTGCCGCCAACGACCAGCAAGATAAACAGCGGAGAAATGAGGCTCAGAAATTCCATGGAACGGGCTCCTCTTTCGCGGGGGGATCAGGGCAGGGTGAGGTAGAAAATGTCGGTGAAAAGCCACCACACCAGCGTCGGCACGGCGAGCGCGATGACGAGGAGCAGGACAAGCTGGCGCGTCGTCCGCTCATGCATGAAAAGAACGCCGGTCAGGAACACGTAAGGAATGGAACTGATGAGAAAGCCGAGGCCGATATTGGGCCAGATATTTCCGATCGGCACCATGACGATGAAATAAATCAGGGTCAGGGCCAGCGCGCCGAAAAAGCGGGTCTTGTCCATGCGGCCCATGATCTCGGACCAGTAGCCGCCCGCGGCTGCAAAGCGATGCCGCCGCGTGATGAGGATGGCGAGGCCAAGCGCCGCCAGCACGATGCCGATCAGCGTCGGGAACACCAGATGCGATGTTTCGAAATCAATAGTGACACGGGTCAGGTCGCCCATCGTCTCCTCCCTTGCGAGAACCGGAAAGGTCCGGGCGAGAGCCGCCCGAACCCATAGGTGTCGTTATTCGGAGATTTGCGAGATCACATTCTCATAGGTGTCGCGCTTTTCCTGAAGATGAGCCTGCGCTTCCGATGTGGGGCGGAAGTTGGGGATGAAGAAGCTTTCCTTCTGGCGCTCCTGAATGGCCCCTTCGGCGAAAATCTCGGTCAGCGCGGTGTCGATCTGTTCGATCATCGCCGGTTCCATATCCTTGTTAAAGAGCATGAAGAACTCTTTATCGAAGGTGAAATCCTGATCGCCGTCGAGGGTCACACTGGCCTCCGGCGAGGCATAGCTCATCAACGCCGCACGGTCCGTGTCGCCCATGCCGGCCTCAGGGGCCTGCTCCAGCGTTTCGGGACGCGCCGTGATCCAGACGAAGCGCATCGCTTTCTGATCGTCATCGGCAAGCTGCGTGAACTGCTCATTGGCCTGAATCGAGCCGTTGATCACGTCTGACAGATCATCCCACATCGACTGGTTCTTGTCCGATTGCGAGCCGGTATTCACGGCCACGATGTTCTCTTCGGAACCCGGTGCCCGAACGCGCGCGGCGTTCTTCATCGCGGTAAAGCCAATTTCGGACACCCCGCCCGGCTGGATCGCGACGCGGACGCGCTCGCCATTTTCAGCAGCGGTCAGGATGTCTTCCATGGTCTGATAGGGCGAATCCTTGGCGACGAGATAGGCATTGCCCGGATTGGTCGCGACGGTCGGGCCGACGATGTAATCCTCGAACGGGTCGGCATAGCCGGTCACGCCGTAGAGGTTTCCAAGATATGCCTGATCGTGGAACATCATGATCGTGGTGCCGCGGCTGTCGCGCGACAGGGCCTTGTAAGCCTCGCCCACACCGACCGCATCAACCTTGATATTGATGCCGAGCTTTTCGGCAAGCGCATCGGCGATGATGGCCGAGTTCTGATAAGTGTCACCGCCGGTCGAGCTGGAGCCGATCACCATGCGGACATTGCGGGGCAGCTCCTGCGCACCAACGAGAATCGGCTGGCTGACAACAGCAAGCGCGCTGGCCGCCGCAAGAAGAGTTCTGCGTGTAAAAGTCATGTTTTCCTCCCGGTGCGGCCATGGGTGACCGCGTTTTTTGTGGCGCCTCTCTCCCTGAGGCGGCGATGCGCGAATTTGCTTATGAATGCGCATACATAGATATTCACCATATTCACCCTGCGCCTGTCAAATTATAAATTTTCTCTTAATTAAATCACGTTTTCGCGCCCATATTCGTTGACACTCGAATATGTATACGCATACATTGAGAAAAAATTGGGAGGCCCGCATGAAAGACACAAAAGGCAAAACACCGGAGACCTTGCGCAGCGCGCGCTGGTTCGCGCCGGATGATTTGCGCAGCTTCGGCCACCGCTCGCGGATGATGCAGCTTGGCTATGCGGAAGAGGAATTTCGGGACCGCCCGATCATCGGGATTCTCAACACCTGGTCGGACCTTAACTCCTGCCACGGCCATTTCCCGGAGCGGGTCAAGGATGTGAAACGCGGCGTGATGATGGCGGGCGGTTTCCCCGTGGAAATGCCGACGCTCTCCGTCGATGAAAGCTTCACCAAGCCGACCTCCATGCTCTACCGCAACATGCTCGCCATGGAGACGGAGGAGATGATTCGCTCCCACCCGCTCGATGGCGTGGTCCTGATGGGCGGCTGCGACAAGACCACCCCCGGCCTTGTCATGGGCGCAATCAGCGCGGGCGTTCCGATGATCTACCTGCCCGCTGGCCCGATGCTGCGCGGCCATTACGCGGGCAAAATCCTCGGCTCCGGCTCGGATGCGTGGAAATATTGGGATGAGCGCCGCGCGGGCAATATCTCCGATGAGGAATGGCTCGGCGTTCAGGGCGGCATCGCCCGCTCGGTCGGCACCTGCATGACCATGGGCACCGCCTCCACCATGACCGCAATCACCGACGCGCTCGGCCTGACCCTTCCCGGTGCGTCCTCCATTCCCGCCGCCGATGCGGGCCACCAGCGCATGAGCGCGGAATGCGGCCGCCGGATCGTCGATATGGTGTGGGAGGATCTGACGCCCGATCTCATCATCAACGATGCCTCGGTCAAGAACGCCGCGATTGTGGCCATGGCCACCGGCTGCTCGACCAATGCGGTCGTCCACCTCATCGCCATGGCCCGCCGTGCCGGTGTGGACCTGAAGCTTGAGGATATGGACGCGCTTGGCCGCGACACGCCGCTGATCGCCAATGTCCGCCCCTCAGGCAAAGACTATCTGATGGAGGATTTCTTCTACGCGGGCGGCCTGCGCGCGCTGATGAAGCAGATGGAGGACCGGCTCGACATCTCCTGCCTCACCGTCACGGGCAAGAGCCTTGGCGAAAACCTCGAGGGCGCGGAAGTTTACAATGACGACGTGATCCGCCCGCTCTCGAACCCCGTTTACCATCAGGGCTCGCTAGCCGTGCTGAAGGGCAATCTCTGCCCCTCCGGCGCGGTCATCAAACCTGCCGCCTGCGACCCGCGCTATTACCAGCACGAGGGTCCGGCGCTGGTCTTCGACAGCTATGCCGAGATGAAAAAGGCGGTGGACGACGAGAATCTCGACGTCACCCCCGATCACGTGATGGTCCTGCGCAATGCCGGCCCGCAAGGCGGCCCCGGCTTCCCGGAATGGGGGATGCTCCCGATCCCGAAAGCGCTCATCAAGCAAGGCCACCGCGATATGCTGCGCATCTCGGACGCGCGCATGTCCGGCACGTCTTACGGGGCCTGCGTGCTGCATGTCGCGCCGGAAAGTTTCGTCGGCGGCCCGCTCGCCCTGCTGAAAACCGGCGACATTGTCCGGCTCGATCTCGAAAACCGCCGCCTCGACATGCTGGTCGACGAAGGCGAGATCGAACGCCGCCGCGCCGCTTGGGTCCAGCCGGAGCCGCGCTTTGCACGTGGCTGGGGCTACATGTTCTCCAAACATGTCGGGCAGGCCGATACGGGCTGCGATTTCGACTATCTGGAGCGCGATTTCGGTGCCAATCCCGGCGAACCGGCGATCAACTAAGGAGCCTCCATGACACATGATCTCGATACCGCCCTCGCGGGGATTTCCGGCATTCTCGTCACCCCTTACGGTCCCGGCGGCGATGTCGCCCCGGACCGGCTCGGCCCCATTCTCGACCGCGCCATTAACGCGGGCGTCCATATGCCCGTGGTCAATGGCAATACCGGCGAGTTCTACGCGCTGACCACGGATGAAGCCTGTCTGATGGTCGATGAAGTCGCCCGGATGATCGACGGCCGCGCGCCGCTTCTCGCCGGTGTTGGCCGCGGCATTCGCGACGCGACCCGCCTTGCCGAAGCCTCGGCCAAAGCCGGCGCGGCGGCGCTTATGATCCACCAGCCGCCCGACCCGTTCGTCGCGCCGCGCGGTACGGTGGACTATGTGAAAGCCGTGTCGGAAGCGTCGGGCGGCTTGCCCATCATGCTCTATCTGCGCAATGACGCGATTGGCGTTGATGGCATTCGCGCCCTTTGCGACGTCCCCGGCGTGCGCGGCGTCAAATGGGCAACGCCGAACCCCATGAAACTCGCCGAAGCCATGGCCGCCTGCGATCCGTCGATCACCTGGGTGGACGGTCTCGCCGAGGTCTGGGCGCCCCCCTTCTACGCCGTCGGCGCGCGCGGGTTCACCTCCGGCCTCATCAATGTCTGGCCCGAGCGATCCGTCGCGATCCACGCCGCGCTCGACAGCGGTGACTACATCGAGGCGCAGCGATTGATCTCGGAAATGCGCATATTCGAGGACATTCGCGCCGAGGAATTGAACGGCACCAATGTCACCGGCGTCAAAGCTGCGCTGCTGGCCATGGGCCGCGATTGCGGGCCGACGCGCCCGCCCTCCGCATGGCCGCTGACCACCGCACAACAAGAGAAGCTCGACGGCTTTCTCAAAGACAACAAGCTGATCTAAGGGAGATCGTTATGAGTTTCACCCCCCACGGGAAGCATTTGATTGCGGGCGACTGGGTTTCTGGCGAGAGCCGGTTTGCGTCGGAGCCGGCGCATGGGCCGAGCCATGAATTCAGCGTCGGATCAGTTGATCTGGTGAACCGGGCCTGCGAGGCGGCGGAAGAGGCGTTTTGGAGCTATGGGTACACCAGCCGCGAGGACCGCGCGGCGTTTCTTGACGCCATCGCCGATGAGATCGACGCTCGCGGCGAGGCCATCACCGAGATCGGCAGCCAGGAAACCGGCCTGCCCGAAGCGCGGCTTCAGGGCGAGCGCGGGCGCACGGTCGGCCAGCTTCGCCTCTTCGCCGAGCACATCCGCAAGGGCGACTATCTCGACCGTCGCCACGACACAGCGCTGCCGGATCGCGAACCGCTCCCGCGCCCGGATCTGCGGATGATCCAGCGCCCCATCGGGCCGGTCGCTGTCTTCGGTGCGTCGAACTTCCCGCTGGCTTTCTCGACCGCAGGCGGCGATACCGCGGCGGCGCTCGCCGCGGGTTGCCCGGTCGTGGTGAAAGGCCATTCGGCGCATCCCGGCACCGGCGAGATCGTTGCCGAAGCGATCCATGCGGCCATCCAGAAGACCAACATGCCGAAAGGCGTGTTCAGCCTCATCCAAGGCGGCAATCGCGAGGTCGGGCAAGCGCTGGTCCAACACCCGCTGATCAAGGCGGTCGGCTTCACCGGCTCGCTCGGCGGCGGACGCGCGCTCTTTGATCTCTGCGCGCAGCGTGACGAGCCGATCCCCTTCTTCGGCGAGCTCGGCTCGGTCAATCCGATGTTCGTGCTGCCTGAGGCAGCGGCGAACCGGGGGCAAGACATCGGCACCGGCTGGGCCGGATCGCTGACCATGGGCGCGGGCCAGTTCTGCACCAACCCCGGCATCGCGGTGATCGAGAAAGGTGCCGCCGGAGACGCCATCGTCTCCGCCGCCAAAACCGCGCTCAGCGAAGCCGCGCCGCAAACCATGCTGACCGACGGCATCGCCAAAGCCTATCGCGACGGTCAGGCCCGTTTCGAGGGCCGCAACAGCGTGACCCCGCTGCTCTCAACCGAAAGCCAAGGCCGCGACGCCAGCCCGAACCTCTACGAGACCGACGCGGAAACCTATCTGCAGGACCACGCCCTTGGCGAAGAGGTGTTCGGCCCGCTCGGCCTCGTGATCCGGGTCAGCGGCGTTGACGAGATGGCCACGCTGGCGAAGGGCTTCGAGGGCCAACTCACCGCCACGCTCCACATGGACGACGGCGACGCCGACGCCGCCCGCCGCCTGCTCCCGATCCTCGAGCGCAAGGCAGGCCGGGTGCTGGCCAACGGCTTCCCGACCGGTGTGGAAGTCGCCGACGCGATGGTCCATGGCGGCCCCTACCCGGCGAGCACAAACTTCGGCGCAACCTCAGTCGGCACGCTCTCCATCCGCAGGTTCCTGCGCCCGGTCAGCTATCAGAATATCCCGAAAGACGTGCTGCCGGTGGATCTTAAATAATACAGGAGGACATGCAAATGAATGAAAACACACGCGAAAAACTCATGAACGTGTCGGTGGCGACCCTCGCCACCGCGCTCTACAAACGCGGCCTGCGCCATCAGGTGATCCAAGGTGTTCACCCGGTCGGTTGGAAGGGCCAAAACATGGTCGGCCCCGCCTTCACGCTGCGCTATATGCCCGCCCGCGAAGACCGTAACCCCTTGACGGAATTCCGCAATCCCGAGCATCCGCAGCGCGTTGCCATCGAGACCTGCCCCGAAGGCCATGTCCTCGTGATGGACAGCCGCAAACAGGCCGAGGCCGCGTCTGCGGGCGACATCCTCATCACGCGCCTCATGAAACGCGGCGGCGCAGGCGTGGTCACCGATGGCGGTTTCCGCGACGCAGCGACCATCGCTGAGCTGGATATCCCTGCCTATCACACGCGTCCGTCAAGCCCGACCAACTTGACCAATAATGAAGCCATCGCGATCAACGAGCCGATCGGCTGCGGCGACGCGCCGGTCTTTCCGGGCGATGTAATTGTGGGCGACGCGGATTGCGTCATCGTCATCCCGGCCCACATCGCCGATGAAGTCGCCGACGAAGCCGTCGAAATGACCGCCTACGAGGATTTCGTGGTCGAGCGCGTAAAGGACGGCGAAAGCATCATCGGCCTCTACCCCTGCACCAAGGACGAGCATCAGGACGCATTCAAAGCCTGGCGCGCGAAAAACGGGCGGTGACGCTGAAGCCGAGCCAGAAACGGCTCGGCTCTTCAATCACTAACAATGTTCGCAAGTTGAAAGACGGCCGAAGGGAAGTCGAAAGCCTACCCTTCTCACTCCGCCAGCCTATACCCCGCCCCTCTCACCGTATGGATTAGCGGCACCTCTTCCGGGCCGTCGATTTTGGCGCGGAGGTAGCGGACGTAGACGTCGACCACGTTGGAGCCGGGGTCGAAGCCGTAACCCCAGTTGTTGTTGAGGATTTGCGCGCGGCTCAGGACGGCGCCGCTGTGTTCCATCAGGTAGCGCAGGAGGCCGAATTCCTTGGGGGTCAGTTCCAGAACACGGCCGCCACGGCTCACCTGGCGGGTCGTCGGATCGAGGATGAGGTCGGCGACTTGCAGCACCGGGTCGAAACGCACGTCGGAGGCGCGGCGGAGGAGCGCTTCGATGCGGGCGATCAGCTCGTCAAAGGCGAAGGGTTTGGTGAGGTAGTCGTCCGCCCCCGCATTCAGGCCCTCGATTTTCTCGTCGAGCGCGTCCCGTGCGGTGAGCATCAGGACACGCGCCGGGATGCTTTCGCTGCGCATCTGTTTGCAGATCATCACGCCGTCGAAATCCGGGAGCATCCGGTCGAGAATGACCAGCGCGTAGTCGGACTGACGCATCATCGCCATGGCGCTTTTGCCGTCTCCGGCGATGTCTATCGTGTGGCCCTCGGCCTTGAGGCCCCGGCTCACGAAACTGCCGATGCGGGCGTCATCTTCAACGAGCAGGATCTTGGCCATCATGCCTCTCCGCAGAGCAAGGGAAGGTAAATGCGCAACTCGGTCTCGTGGTCTGCGCTGGACATTTCGATCCGTCCGCGATGGCCCTCGACGATCCATTTCGCGATGGAAAGGCCAAGTCCGGTGCCGGAGCGGCCTGCGCTGGAGGTTTGGCGCGCGCGGTAGAAGCGACTGAAGACGAAGGGCAGCTCCGCTGCGGGGATCTCGGGGCCGGTGTTCGAGACGGTGAAACAGGCGGTGTCACCGTCGCAGGAAAGCCGGACGCGCACGGTCGAGCCGGGGTCGCCATATTTGAGCGCGTTGTCGAGGGCGATCAGCATGGCTTGCGAGAGCCGGCCCGCGTCGCCTTCGGTGCGGCAGGAGGTGTCAGGCAGGTCCGCGTCTATCCGCATGTCGTTTTCTTCGGCCAGAATGGCGGCGTCGGAAAGGGCGATTTCGAAAACGCCGTGCAGATCGAGGGGCTGCATGTCGAAGCGGATGGCGTCGACTTCGGCGCGGGCGAGGAAGAGCAGATCTTCCACCAGCCGGGTCATTTGCTGGCAAAGCTGGACGATCCGCTCCAGCGTGTCGCGATGCTCCTCGACCGATCGGCTTTCTCCGCGCAGCGTGATTTCCGCCTCGCCGCGCAGCACCGTGAGCGGGGTGCGCAACTCGTGGCCAATATCGGCGAGAAAGAGCATCCGCATATGGTCGAGTTTCTGTAGCCGGGCATTGGCTTCTTCGAGCTCGCCCGTGCGGCGGCTGACCTCGCCTTCAAGCGCGGCTTTCACGCCGAGCAGATCCGCCCGCTGCGCCTCTAAGCGCGAGGCGGCGTTGTTGAGTTCCGCCGAGAGCGCGGCAAACTCATCGCTCCGTTGATAGTCGAGCCGGTAACCCAGATTGCCTTCGCCGATCTCGCGGGCGGCCTCTTCGAGCGCCGCGATTGGCCGGGTCAGCGCGCGGGCCAGAAATACCGCCCCCATGGCGGAGATGCTGAAGGCCATGATGATCACGATGGTGATGAGACGTTCCAATTCCCCTTCAAGGCGGTTGGTCCGGCTCTGATAGCTGCGAAGCTCGGCCTCTTCATCCGCAATCGCATCGCTGATATAGCCCTCCAGCGTCGTGTCGAGACTTTCCTCGATCTCCTCGCGAAAGATCTGGATCGCCTCCTCCTGACGGCCCTGATCGCGGAGCCGCAGGAGGCGCTGCGTTTGCAGGTCAATATCCTGATAAAGCGAGCGCATCGTTTCGACGCGGGCAATCTCGGTCGCTTCCGTCGCCTGTTCCTCCGGCTCCACGATAAAGGCGACTTCGGCCTGAATGAGGTCTTCGAGCCGGTCGAGACTGCTCTCCAGCGAGCCACGCGCGTCGTAGAAATCGGACAGTTCGGTGCGGCCCAGAAGCAGCAATTCCGCCACATTTTCGGAATAGCGGTTCATCGCCGCGGACATGCGGATCACGCTGTCGAGCTGCGCCCCCGCCGAGCGATTGCGATCGAAATAGTAGTCGATCCTATCGACATAATACCACGTGACCGCTCCCACGCTGAGAAGCATGGCCGTGATCATGATCTGAAAGCTGATGATCTTCAGGCGGATCGTCATGGGTTTCGCTGGCCTCCTGCAAGTCGTCCGACTGGATCTCTCCATCCGCAAATGTGATCACACGGCCCGAGGCGCGGATGGTCTCGGGACGGTGCGCCACCACGATACGGGTCGGGGCGAGTTGAGCAAGCGCGCTGTTGACGGCGCTCTCGCGCGCCACGTCGAGATGGCTGGTCGCTTCATCGAGAAGCAGCAGACCCGGCGCGCGGTAAATCGCGCGGGCCAGAAGGACGCGCTGTTTCTGCCCGCCCGACAGCACCGTGCCCATATCGCCGATCAGCGTGCCATAGCCCATGGGCATCGCCATGATGTCGTCATGCACGGCCGCCAGCTTGGCGCAGTGCTCGATCCGGTCCTGATCGCTGGTCGCGGCGAAGAAGGAGATATTGTCCGCGATGGACCCGGCAAAGAGCGTATCGTCCTGCATGACCACGCCGATCATGCTGCGCCAGCGGTCCGGGCCAAGCCGCGCGAGCGGCTCACCGTTGATCAGGATCTTGCCCTCGGTTGGCTCCAAAAGCCCCGCCATGAGTTTGAGAAGCGTGGTCTTACCGCAGCCGGACGGACCAGCAAGCGAGACCCATTCGCCCGGCTCCACGCGGAAGCTGAGATTGCGCAGCACCAGCGGGTCGTTCGGGCTGTAGCGGAAGGACACATTCTGCACGTCGAGCGCCACGGGGCTGACCGGCGCAAGCAGGCGCGGTTCGCTCTTCGGCTCGGGCCGGGTCAGCGCGATATCGGCGAGACGTTCGGCATGGAGGCCGAGCATGCGCAGCTCAACCAGCATGTCGATCAGCCCGCTGATCCGCCGCAGGAACATGTCCTTATAGGCGAGGAACGCGACCAGCAGGCCGACCGAGAAGCTGTTCGCCAAGATCATCCGCGCCGCGAGATAGACGATGCCGATGGTCAGCAGGCCGAGCAGAAGCAGATTCGCCGTTTTGAACAGCAAATTCAGGCGCTGCGTGATGAGCTCGCGGTTCACCGTCTCGACCAGAAGGTTGAGCCAGCGGGTCCGCCGATCATTCTGCCCGCCCATCAGTTTGATGGTTTTCATCCCGCGCAGGCTTTCGAGGAAATGGCTGTCGCCGCGCGCCTCCCAGATGATCGCTTCCGCCGAGGCCTGGCGCAGCGGCGCGTAGGACACCCAGCGGAGCAGGCCGTAAAGCACCGCGCCGCCCAAGGCGACCAGCGCCAGTGTAGGCGCGAGGATGAACATCAGCGCGAGGGTCAGCACGCACATCACCCCGTCGAGGATCGCCACCACGAGATCGCGCGTCAGGGTTTGCAGGATCGTGTCCTGCGAGTCGAAGCGTGACATGATGTCTGCGACGTGGCGGGATTCGAAATAACTGGCGGGCAGGTTCAGCAAATGGCTGAAAAGATTGGTCCGCGCCTGCACTTTGAGCGATGCGCCGAGGGTGATCAGCATCCAGCCGCGCAGCGCCGTGACCATGGTTTGCAGGAACAGCAGCAGCGTGAAGGCGATCACCAGCGTCAGCAGCAAACTGCGGTCGGCGGAGACGATGGCGTTGTCGATGGTCAAGCTGAGAAACAGCGGCGCGATGAGGGCGAACACCTCGATCACGAGCGCGATCAGCAATAGGTGACCGAGCGTGCGCCGCAACCCGACGATATGGCCGAGAAGCGCGCGGATGCGGACGCGTGGCGGTGCCTCATTGGGCTCGAACCCGCCGGTCGGGGTCAGTTCCAATGCGACGCCCGTGAAATGGCGCGACGCTTCGGTCATGGAGAGGCGACGCACCCCATCCGCCGGGTCGTGGATGGTGACGCTGTTCCGCCCGACCGCTTTCAGCACAACGAAATGGTTGAGGTCCCAATGCAGGATCGCGGGGGTCTTGAGCAGATGCAGCTCATCCAGTTCCAGCCGCAGGGGACGCGAGGCCATGCCGATATGGTCCGCCACATCCATGACATCCTTGAGAGTCGCCCCCTTGAGCGAGAACCCGTAGCGGCGGCGCAGTTCCGCCGGGTCCGTCGAACGCCGGTGATAGCCCGCCACCATGGCGAGCGAGGCGAGGCCACATTCCGCCGCTTCGGTTTGCAGGATCATCGGCAGCTTGCGCCGCCATCCGAATTGGAGACCTGATGTGACGCTCATGCCGGCCGCTCCCCTTTGAGCGAATAGAGCGGGTCCAGCACCCACCGCCACAAGCGCCGCGTTTCGATCTGGATATCCGCTTGCAGGGTCATGCCCGGTTGAAGCGGCGTGTCGCGCCCATAGGCGGTGGCGCTTTGCGCGTCGAGATCGACGGTGATGCGGTAAACCGGCTGACCGTTTGTGCCAAGCGCCGTCACCGCGCCGGTTGCGCTCGCCGCTTCGGCGAGTTCCCCCGGCCCCACCGTCGCGCGGGAGAGATCGCGGACAACGCCTTCATATCGCCCGAATTTCTGATGCGGATAAGCGTCATAGCGGATCAGCACACGCTGCCCCGGCTCGATAAACCCAATGTCGCGGCTCGGTCCGTAAAGTTGCGCCTGAAGCGCTGTGCCTTCGGGGATCAGCGTCATCAGCGCCGCCGAACCGTCCACCGCATCACCCGCCGCCGCGCGAAGCGCCGTCACGGTGCCGGGGCGCGGCGCGGTCACGACGGTTTCCAGCGCCGCTTCCGCCTCCGCCAGTTCCTGCTCGATCTGCGCAATGGCGCGATCAATCTCCGCCAGTTGCAGCTCTTCGCGAAGCGGGTGCTCGGCCATCTCCGCCTCGAGTTCGACCTGCGTGCGATTGACGCTGGCCCGCGTGCGCTCCAGCGTTTGCAGCGCCAGCGCCTGCTCAAACGCCGACTCTTCAGCCGCTTGCAGATCATCCCGCGTCGCCAAACCCCGCCCATGCAAGCCGCGCAGCCGCTCCGCCGACGCCTCCGCCAACGTCACCCGCTCACGTTGAAGCGCAAACTCCGCGTCGAGACTGGCCGCCTCCGCTTCCAGAACCGCGAGCCGCGCCTGCTGCGAGTCCGCCTGACGGGTGAACAAGGCGCTCTGGCTCTCGCGCTCCGCCACAAGGCTGGCCCGCCGGGAGCCAAGCGCCCGCAACACCTCTTTGCGCGTCTCGCCGGTCCCGCTGCGCTGCTCGCTCGACAGCACGGCCATCACCTCGCCCGCCTGCACGGTCTGACCCTCCTGCACGGCGATCCGCGTGAGCACACCCGTCTGCGGCGCGACCACCTGCAACAGCCCCTGCTGCGGCGTCAGCCAGCCCGACAGCCGCACCTTGCGCGTATATTCGCCAAAGGAAATCAACGCGATGAGGCCGCACACAATCAGCGCGGCGACCACCGTCAGCACCATATGCGAGACGCGCGGCACGAGCAGCACGGAGCCGAGCCAGCGATCCTGCTGCTCTGCCATGGCCTCGGGCCGGAACAATTGTGAGGGCGCGTCTTTGTTCACCTATAAATCTTCCACATCAATCTCGTTCACGGAAAAGCTGACCTCGATCATCTTGCGCTTGCGCTTCACCGGCAGGACGATGCTGAGTTCGGGATCAAAGAAATCTTTGAGAAGCGGCGGCCGGTTCGAGCGGAAATAGAAGGCCGGATCGTCCACCACCGACGGCGCGGCGACGAGGTCCAGCTCATCGCGGCGGCTCACCGTCTGCACGATCACCGGCGCGCGCTTGATCCCCGCCATGCGCAGCGCCGTGGCGCGGTGATAGCCATTATGCAGCACGATCCGCTTGCCCCAACGAATGCCGCTGAGGAAGTTCGACCCATGCCCGACAATGATGCCGACAACCCCCGCCACCGGCCCGCAGCGCTTCAGATCACTGATCTGCTCGGGCCGCAAAACCGTCGTCTCGTGATAGCGTAAATCGCTGGAATCAGACAAAAACGCATAGCGATCGCGACCCAAACGACGACATTCAACCGGCGCATCCCGGCGCTCCAGCGGCTGACAGAAGTGGAAGAGCTCGGCGCCCGTCATCTCGCTGTCGAGCCCGGCGGCCAGATCTTGCACAAAGGGCAGCGTCACATGGCGCTGGCTCACGACGATCCGGTCCAGTTCGACCATCTCAATCGTCGTCGGCACGCGGTCAAAGGTGTCGCGGTAAAAATCCTGCTGCTGCAAATCCTCGGCCAAGGACCGCATCTCTTTCGGCAGCTTGCGGGAGCGGATTTTATCGGCCAGCCCCGCCTCATCCTCTTCCAGATCCGCCAGATAATCATTGGCCGCGCGCCACTGTGCGATGATCTCGTCGCGGCGCTGCGGCGCGTGCGCGACATCCTGCTTCGCCACATCGAGATAATCCGTCAAAGACGGCTGGCCCAGCAGCCAAAGCTCGTCGCGCGAGGCCGTGGATTGACCAGCCTCCGCTATCGGATCTGCAAGTTCAAAAGGCATAGGACCTCACCCAAAAGGCCCCGAAGCCAAGAGGCTTCGGGAAGGTTTCACATCAGCTATTGCTGTTGCTGCGACCCCGGCTCCGCGACGCGCCGCTGTTGCTCGCATTGCGGCGACGTGCCCGACGCCGACGACGCAGACGGCGACGACGCCCCCGGCCACCCGCGCCATAAACCTGCTCAAGCTCCATCTCATCAAGATCACGCATTTCGTACTCCTTGGTTCACGCAGACCATTCTGCTGTGACCCCAGAGTTACGCCGATCCCCGCACGGACCAAGCGTGGCGACCCCGATCACCCCGTTTCTTCGAAAATTTTAATGTTGCTCTTTGCACGGTTTAATTTTCGGCTCACGGGGGCGTGAGAAATAGGCGATTTGGCTTTTCCGTGAGTCTTTAAAAGCAACTTTCAAAGCGTTCGCAGCGGGTTATCAAAAGCAAAATATTGCCGGCTTTTCGGCGGCAATTTGCGCGGGCATTTTTCCTTAACCGTCCAGTCACCACTTTTTAGAAAGTATGAATAGCGCGATTGAGGTGCCTTTAACCTTACCGGCGGTATTTCGCGCCAACCGATAGAAGACGCGCCGATGCGGCTCGCATGGCGGCTTCCCCGTTTATCGGGAAACGACTGCGAAACAGTGTCGGAGGGTCGCCACACGATCAGGAATTGCTAACGGCTATCACGTATCTCAGCGATACGTGCTCAATGAAGAGGAAGCCGTCAGAGGCACGCCGCAGTCCAACCAAAAATCCGATGCACGGACACCATAACCCGCACGCGCTCCCGCAGTGCGCTCTGTCCGTGCGTTCTTTTCACCCCAGCCACAAACACCAAATCGAGGCAGAAACCTATGTGGACTCAGGATCGGGAAACCTTTCTCGGCACCCAATTCGACGTGAATATTTACGCAAATGATCAGGACAGTGACGGGCTGCTTTTCGTCCATCACGGCAGCAGTCGCACGCTCTACAAATCAGGGAGCGAGAGCATTGCTGACAGCCAGAACCTGTCGGTCTATGCCCCTGTTTTCTCTGAAGATGACTTCAACAGCCGCGGGTATCAGCGCGGCGGCGTCACGGACCGGTCCGGCGATGTCCTGCCGGAGGCTGAATGGACGACGCGATTTGAGGAGCCGATGCTCGATTGGGCGCGAGACCAGCATGACGCGGACACGCCGGTCTATCTCTTCGGGCATTCCGGCGGCGGCCAATATCTCAGCCGCCTCGCGGCCTATGAGGGCGTTCCGGACTATGTCGAGCGCATCGTGATCGCGAATCCGTCGACCTGGGTCATGCCCTCGCTCTCCGAAGATGCGCCCTATGGGTTTGACGGTCTCGGAACGCCGGAGGAAGAGCTGGCGGCGCTGGAGGCGTATCTTGCCCAGCCGATCACCATTTATCTCGGGAGCGAGGACACCGATTCAAATGATCCGTCGCTCTCGACGTCGCGTCCGGCCATGCGGCAGGGCGACAACCGGTTTGAGCGCGGCATGAACGTGTTTGAAACCGGCGAGGATGTTGCCGAGGCCCATGGGTGGGAGTTCAACTGGGAGTTGGTGATCGCCGAGGGCGTGGGTCACAGCGGCTCCGCCATGCTGCGCGCGCCCGAAATGGCCGATGCGCTCGCGCCGGTTGAGGACAGTGCCGTGGCCACAACGAGCGTTGACAGTGGGGCTGGCACCGATCTTGCGGATCGCCTTTTCGGCACGGATGGCGACGACACGCTTGATGGCAAGGATGGCGATGACGCCCTTCACGGCGGCGACGGTGACGACGTGCTTATGGGCGGCGCTGGCGCGGATCAACTGGATGGTGGAGACGGGACTGACCGCGCGGATTATCGCGGTGCGGACGCAGGTGTTTTCGTGGATCTGAGAGATGCCGGGCGCAATACGGGCATCGCCGAAGGCGACCGCTATGCGAGCGTCGAAAACCTGTCCGGCTCGGATTATGACGACGTTCTCTGCGGTGATAGCGGTAAGAACGCCCTCGCGGGCGCAGATGGACATGACAGGCTTTGGGGGCGCGGCGGGAGTGACACCCTGTCGGGCGGCGCAGGGAACGACCGGCTCTGGGGCCAAGGCGGCCATGACAAGCTCTATGGCGGCGACGGGAGTGACCGCCTGTCCGGCAACTATGGCCATGACACGCTATCGGGGCAGGCCGGAAACGACCGGCTGGCGGGCGGACACGGTGCCGACACCTTCGTTTTCGCACATGGGTATGACCGGGACGTGATCCTTGATTTCGCCGATGATGTCGACACGCTCCGGCTGGCGAATTTCGGTGTCGATAACTTTTCCGAGGCGCAAGACTACGCGACCGAGAGCCGGGGTGATGTGATCTTCGATTTCGGCGGGGGCGACATGCTGACGGTGCGCGATATGACCATCGGCGAGTTGGCGGATGATATGGTGTTCGCTTGACGGTGGTTTTTAGGGGGCAGCTTCGGGAAAGACGCTGCCTTCACTGCTCAGTAGAACGGCCTAAACATGAATGATTGTGAAGGCGTAGGGCATCTTCGAGACTGTCGACCGGCTCCTAGTTCATAGGAGCGACAGAAAGGGCGGACGTATCGCCAAAAAAAATGGCTTCGGCAGACTCCGGTTTGCTGAAGCATTGAGAAGCCAATAGCATTGGCGCTTCCGCTATCACCCCACTTTCGCGCGCTTCGGAAACATAGGCGCACGGCAAAAAGCGTGGCCTGAGTTGCGTTGTGGCACGGGGTCTGCGCAAACCAGCGCCCAGACCACCACCACCTCACAAAATATCCAGAAACCCCAGTTCGGTAATCCCGCGCAACTCGACTTCGAAATCGGGTCGCGCGTCGCCCGTCACATCGGCGCGGATGATGATGTGGTCGTCGTAGACGGTGTACCACGCGCTATACGCGCCGCGGCTCTCTTCGTTCACCGTATCGAAACGCTGGTGGCCATTCTGGTTCGCATTGGCGTCGAGCTCGTAAAGGATGATCGTGTCATAATTGGTCTGGAAATTCTCGATCACATCGCGGTTCCGCGCGCCGGGGCGGCTGTCGCTGGCCTTGTAAAAATAGAAGTCATCGTCAGATTCCGCGGTGCTCGCGATCATCATGTCGCGCCCTTGCCCGCCGTTGAATTTCTGCGTGCCGCGACCGCCATAAAGGACGTCATTGCCAGCACCGCCGTTCAGGATATCGCTGCCATCACCGGCGGCGAGGCGATCATTCCCGGCACCGCCGTTGAGCGTGTCGTTGCCGGCTCCACCTGAGAGACGGTCATTTCCGTCGCCACCGAGCAATACGTCAGAGCCCGATCCGCCGAGCAGTCGATCAGCGCCAAAATGACCGATCAGCCGATCCGCGCCGCCATCGCCGTAAAGCGAGTCATTTCCCGCCTCGCCGAAGAGCCGGTCGTCGTGAAGGCCGCCCCAAAGCTGGTCGCCATCCGCGCCGCCGCGCAGGGTATCTTGTTGCGATCCGCCCCAGAGACGGTCCTTCCCCTTGCCGCCGCTCAGCGCGTCGTTCCCACGGCCGCCTCGGATCACGTCGTCACCATCCGCGCCGATGCCGCGATCCCGGCCATCGCCGCCGTCGATGACATCATTGCCCGCGCCGCCGTTCAGCGTGTCGTCGCCGCCATCGCCGGTCAGCCGGTCATGGCCCGCGCCTCCGGCGAGCACATCCTCGCCCCCGCCGCCGCGCAGCAGATCATTGCCGAACCCGCCGATCAGCCTGTCCGCGCCAGCGCCGCCATAAAGCTCATCGTTATGGTTGCCGCCGAACAAACGATCCGCGCCGCCGTCACCTGTCAGCTTGTCCCGCCCGTTGCCGCCAACGATAACGTCATTGCCGCCCTTGCCGCGAAACACGTCATGACCGTTGTTCATCTCGACCACATCGGCATAGTTCGTTCCCGCGACCCGGTTGTCGCCATGGCTGTAATTGCGCGCGCTCACCACGTATTTCGCCGAGATCGTGGCGATCGCCGTGTCGGTCGTGATCTGCGGATCGGATAGGGTCAGGCTACCGCTTTGGACCGTGTGCTCGCCATTAAAGCTGACGGTCGCGGTAAAGCCGTTGTTGATCTGGTTGCTGTTGAGCCCCATTGCTTTGGACTTGGCGCTGCCGTGGACCAGCGGGTAGCCCATAAACCCGAGATAATAGGGGTCGAAAATCGGATAGATATCCGTCGCCGCGTCCGAAAGCGCGACCACATTCGAAAACGGCGCGCGATTGCCGGGGGTGAAGCGCGCATTCATCTGCGAACTCATCGTCGTCACCGTGTAGCCGCCGACATAATTCGGCACGGTGGCCGTGGCCAGAAACTCAATCTGCAACTGCGCCGAGGCGGAAACCGGGCTCCCCAGCCCTTTCCAGCCGGGCAGCGACAGCGATCCCCGCGTTGTCCCGCCGCCGTCCAACGGACCCATCACACTGTTGCTGCTCACCGTTGTCGAATATCTGCCCACCTGGTCCTCCGGGTTTGAAATGCTGCGCCGCCTGATATCTTGCGAAAGCTACCTCACTCTTGTGACATAGCTTTGGCAGATCCAGCGAGTGATTATTAGCGGATCAGAAAAAGCGGAATTTTGCTGATTATATGGGCTCAACAAGGCTCGCCCAGTTGAACGGCTTGATCATGAGAAAAGTGGGTAGGAGGTTCCGGCGCGAGCGGCGAAGTATAGAAGCTGTCAGAGCGCGGCGTGGAATAGCACAAATTGCCAATTATGGCTGGTCGCGACTTAATGGTCGAAACGGGATGCAGGCATCCAATCTATAGAGGTCGAAGATAAAGTTTATGGTTGGATCGAACGAGCCTAAAGCCCCCCAATCCTCAACAAAAACGCAAATCCTACTGCCAAAAAGGCAGATCTTTGGTGTGCGGATCAAGGGGGAATTGGTGGAGCCAAGGGGAGTCGAACCCCTGACCTCTTGCATGCCATGCAAGCGCTCTCCCAACTGAGCTATGGCCCCTTGCCGCAGATCTCTACTGCCCCCGGAGGGGCAGTTCAAGCGGAAAATCAGTCGTCGTCGCCGTCGCTGCTGTTCTCTTTCAGCTCATCGAGGGAAACGGTGTCGTCATCGTCGTCGTCAAGCACGTCGTCATCGTCGATCGAGACGTCATCATCGTCGTCATCCAGCAGATCATCACCGAGATCTTCGTCTTCTTCCTCGGTGGCCGCTTTGCGGGACTTCTTCGATTCGGTCGCAAAGGACGATTTGCCCTTCGGCGCGTCAAAACTCTCAACAGTGAATTCGCCGCCGCATTTCGGGCAGGTCATCGGATCGTTCATCAGGTCGTAAAACCGTGCCGCGCAGCTCGGGCAAACGCGCTTTGTCCCCCACTCGGGTTCAGCCATGGTTATTCCTCCTGCAAATGGCGGATGGGTTGATCGGCGTCCCGTGCCATGCAGAGCCGCCATTGTCAAAGCCTTTGTCGCGTTTTGGTGGCGTTATGGCAACTGCGACTTGGCTTCATCGGCGGTCACGGCGCTGTCGATCACATCGGCGACATCGTTGAAAGCGCCCGCAATCAACGGACCTTTGGCTGCGCTCTGCGCTGCCAATGAGCGAAGCCTGTCCGCTTCCTTCGGATTAAGGGGAACTTCGGCAGATGCGGGGAGAAGAAGCGCCGCATAATGATCGAGTATCGCTGGGGCACTAAGTGCGCTGCTCGCCGGTTGCCCTGCGATCTTCATTAACTCACCGTAGCCTCGATTTACTCTCTCAATGCGCTGCAAGAATGGCTCAGGATCTTCGAACTCTGTTATCGTCAGGCGATCATAGGTCAGATCAGCCGGGCGCTCCTTATTCAAACGAATGATCTCAAGTTTCGCCAAATCCTGCGCTTCGTTGACGAGCGGCAAGTCTGCAGACGGTCGGTGGGAACAGCCAACGGCCTCCAAAAAGCCTGAAATATGGGCTGTCCCCACAGCACCGTAAGGGCGCAGGATCATATTCTGGCGACCAAAAATCTGCGCGAAGTGGTGGTAGATTCCTCTTTGGCCTAGAAATGACTGAACAACGTTCATGAAAAAGGTGGGAAAATTCCGCGTCGGCCGACTTCCCTTGTTCACTTGATTATACCACGACTTGAGAAGCGACAGCGGTTCACGGAAATAGAAAACGATTTTCACGTCGTATCCAGACAACCGCGCTTTCAGATCCGCTACTGCCGCTTCAGGATCGCGGCGCATCGCAAGCTGCACGAATTCTTCGCTGGAAATAATGATGTTCTGCTCGGGCGCCGCCTCAATTTCCCTTAAAATCTGTGCATAGGGCTCATCCGTCGGGATTTTGGCACCATACCAAGCCGGGGGGATAAACCCATGATCGCGCCCAAGAGTTAAGGCAAGATGGCCATGCGTGGTCGGACTATTGTTGGGCCGTGCCGAAGATGGATAGAGATATCCGACTTCGCGCAATGCATCCGCATGTTCGTGACAATAAGCCTGAATGGCCGTCGAACCGGTCTTGTAATGACCAATGTGGAGATAGATCGTTTTCAAGGCGCTGCTCGTTAATGATTTTGACCTGCAATATCGGCTGACGTCCTTGGGCGTCAACCCATGAGCCTACTCTGTCATGTCTCGCCGAATCTCGGCAAGGTTTTCAATGGCGCGGAGGACATGGGGGGTGCCGCAGATCCAGTTCGGGTCGGTCTGGACGGTGCCAGCGTCTGGGATGGCCCTGAGGGCCGGGTGGCGCAGGACATCCTGGCCGCGCGAGGTGCCGGGATAGGGGGCGCCGGTGACGATGAGGTCGGGGGCGATCATCACCATCAGCTCCAGCGGGATGGGGCGCGTGCCGTCATAGCCTGCGGCGGTCACGGCGTTGTCAAAACCGGCGGCCTGGAGGATCTGGCCCGCGAGGGTGCTGTCGCCGGAGGTGTAGCCATTAACGTAGTAAAGCGCGGCGCGCGGACGTTCGGTGATTTGCGATTGGAGGGCGGCGAGGCGGGTCTCGAAATCGGCAATCGCCGCATCCGCTTGTGGCGCGCGGCCGAGCACAGTGCCCATTTGCGCGAGGCGCGCGGAGATGTCCTCAAGGCTGTTGGCGGGCTCAAACACCTCGACGGCAATGCCGAGGCTGCGGAGCATGTCGAGGGTTGCAGCGTTCTCGAAGGCACCGGCCAGCACCAGATCGGGCGCCATCAGATAGATTTCCTCGGCGCGGCCATGGTTGATCGGGTAGTTTGCGGCTTCCTCCGCCATCACCGAGGAAGACGGGTCCCGCGCCAAGGCCGTCACCGAGACGAGTTGCCCCTCCTCCGCCAGCATCATCGCCAGCTGGTCGGTGCAGAGATTCATCGACACCACGCTAGCGGGCGGGTCGGCTGCCGCCTGCCCCGCGAGGCAGGCGGCGAAGAGCGTAAAGAGCCCTGCCCGGATCACCAATTCGCCCGAAGGCCGACATAGGCGGCCCGGCCGCGCGTCGCATAGCCGAGGGTTTCGGAATAGTCTTCGTCAAAGACATTCTCGACCCGCGCCGTGGCGGTGACGGTCTCGGTCACACGATAGTCGCCGCTCAGATCGACGACGGTGAAATCCTCGAGCTCCGCGGTTCCACCAGCGCCGTAAAAGCGGCTATCGACGACACCGCGCACATGCCGCAGATCGGCGGCAACCAGCGCGCGGTCATTCAGCAGGTCCGCCGAAACCCCAAACCCAAACTCATGCTTGGGGCGGCGCACTTCGGGTCTGCCATTCGGTTCATTCGCATCGAGCCATGTGTAGGCGGCGCGGAACCGCAGATCATCGTTCACCTCATAGCGGCCAGAGACCTCAACGCCGTGACGCTCGCTGTCGCCATCCTCGTTGATAGGGCTCGACACGTTGAAGCCATCTTCTTCACTAACTGCCGAAATATAGTCAATTTCGCCCTCAAGCGTCTCTTGGAAATAGGTCACGTCAAGCACCCCGCGACCAGCCGCCAAAGGCACCTCTACGCCGATATCAAAACTGCGGTTCCGTTCAGGCTTCAAATCAGGATTGCCAATAGTGCGATACAGAAATGCCGCATCCTCGAAAAAACCATAAAGTTCAATGTAGCTCGGGTTCACCACCCCGGTGCCCGCCGAGGCGTGAAGCCGAATGCCATCTTGCTGCGGCTCGTAGGACAGCCCGACATTCCACGTCCGCGCATTGGCGAAGCTGTCGTTGTCGTCGTAGCGCCCGCCGATCTGCACATCGAGACCATTCGCGAAGCTGCCGCGATATTCCAGCGCCAGCGAATCCGTGCGCGGCGAATACTCCGGGTTGGTGGTGCTTTCCTGATCCTCACGCTCGACCAGAAGGTTCATCAAATGGTTGCTGGAGGCGAGCGGCTGACCGTCGAGCCCGTAGCTCAGGCGGTATTTGAACGACTCCTGCTGCGCCTCGGCCAGGCCAGATCCGCTAGAGTCCTGATCGAAATCCGTCCGCTCATAGGAAAGCCGATGCAAAACGCGCCCGCCGAAGCTTTCCCATTCGCCCCAAACGGAGGCCAGCCGCTCTTCGCGCTCCACATAGGGCGCGTCATTATCGACCACATAGTCGTCCGCAGTGGTCGCCGTCCAGCTTGTGGAATCATTGTCATAGCGCTCATCCGAGCGGCGCAGCAGCCCGCCAAAGGTCAGACCCGGCGCGACCTCATATTGCCCTTTCAGGCTGAGCGTGCGGCGGTCGATCCCGTCCTTCTCGCCATCTTTGCCGGAATGATCGTAGCCGTCATCATCATGGCGCGAGAGGCCGAGGCGTAGCCCGCCCTTCTCAGTGCCGACCGAGGCGTACCCGCCCGCATTCCAGCCATCGCCATACTCGACCATCCCGCCGGTATGCACACCCGGCTCCGGCGCGCGGGTGATGATGTTGACGACGCCCGCCGCCGCGTTCGATCCGTAAAACGCCGATTGCGGGCCGCGGATGATTTCAACGCGCTCCACATCAAAGGTGCTGAGGCCACTCAGCGGATAGGTGCCATCCTCCGCCGAGGCTTCCACCCCGTCGATCAGGATCAGCGTGTGGTTGGATTCCGAGCCGCGAATCCGCAGTCCGGTCAGGCTGTCCCCGCTGGTCGAGAGGGACACGCCCGGCGTCGCCCGCAGCGCGTCCTGCACCGTGGTGATCCCTCGCTCTTCCAACTCTTCGCCGGTCACGACGGTCGCCGCGCGGCCAAGCGCATCGCTCGCGATCGGCATCAGCGAGGCAGTCAGGACCAACTCGTCCAGCATGAACACATCCGCCGTCTCCTGCGCCGCAACTGGCAGGGCCGCGCCGACAAGGGCCGATGTCATCAGGAACTTTTTAAGCAACATAATTCTCTCCAAAAACGGGGCGAAACCCCATGCAAGCCTGTCTTTGGAATGAGAATCCCGCCGACGATGAACCATCACCGCGCCGGAGTGCTCCGTTGCTCGCCACGCGCCCCGCGAACGAACAGGGTGAATGCTCAGGCAGGTCTCCTGACTTGCGGGTCGTCGCTCGGGCCGCCTTCCCATCCGCTGCCGGACAGTGGCATTCGCGCCGTCGCTCGCCGCTCACAGTTGCGGGGGCAGTTGCGGCTTTGGCGAGATCGCCAGACCGCATTCCCTTTTCATCGGCAGATCGCCGAACCGGAGCAGCCTTCTTTTTAGCGGATCTGGCGGGCGGCGGACAGGGGGCATTGTCCGGAAAACACTCTGGTGATGCGCAAAGGCCGCATCGTCATTTGCGAAAACTCAGCCCTGATGCTCGGCGATGATGTCCAGAAACGCATCGCCAAAGCGGGCCACCTTGTCCGGCCCCATCCCCGGCACCCGTTCCAGCGCGGAAAGGCTGTCCGGCGCGCGCTCGGCAATCGCGGCGAGGGTTTTTGTGGGCAGCGACAGCGGCTTATCGATCCCGTCCGGCCCGCGGCGCAGCGTGACCTCCGCCTCTTTCAGCGCCTCGAACACATCGCCCACACCCCGGCTGGCCGCCCGGCGGCGCGCGGGATGCACCGGATCTTGGCTGGCCCCGGTGATAATTTCCAGAAACGCATCACCATATTTCTCCAGCTTCGCCATGCCGACGCCTTTGACCTGCGCCATCTCATCAAGGGTGGCGGGCCTGCGGGCGGCCATGTCGCGGAGCGTCGCATCGTTAAAAACGACATAGGCCGGGGCTTTCTGCGCCTCCGCCAATTCCCGGCGCTTGGCGCGGAGAAGGCCGAAAAGCGGCGCGTCCTCCTCGTCAATCATCGCCTGCGGTTCGGGCTTCACATCGCGGCTGCGGATCGCGTCCCGGCGCAGTTGCATCTCGACCTCGCCGCGCAGAACGGGCCGCGCCGCTTCCGTCATCGCCAGCGCGCCGCGCCGCTCGGAGACGGGACGAATGAGATCGAACCCCATCATCTGCCGGAACACCGCCTGCCATTCGGGCTTCGAGACCGCCGACCCAACCCCGAATGTCGGCAAATTATCATGCCCGCGCTGTCGGATTTTCTCCGTCCGCGCGCCGACCAGAATGTCGATCAGATGACCCGCGCCGAAGGTTTCGCCCGTCCGCAGCACCGCCGAAAGCGCCATGCGGATTGCCTCGGTCCCGTCGTAAAGCTCCGGCGGCGCGGCGCAGAGATCGCAGTTCCCGCACGGCGTGGCCTCTTCCCCGAAATAGGCAAGCAAACGCACCCGGCGGCACCCTTGCGCCTCGGCCAGCCCGAGCAGCGCGTTGAGCCGCGCGTGATCCGCCGCCTTGCGTTCATTCGGGGCAAGACTTTCGTCGATCTGGGTGCGGCGCAGGCGAATATCGTCGGGGCCGAAGAGCGTCATCGTCTCCGCCGGATCGCCGTCCCGGCCCGCGCGCCCGATCTCCTGATAATAGCTCTCGATATTCTTGGGCAGATCCGCATGGACGACCCAGCGAATATCCGGCTTGTCCACCCCCATCCCGAAAGCGACCGTCGCGCAGATCACCAGCCCGTCCTCGCGCCCGAACCGCTCCTCCACATGACGGCGTTGCTCGGGCTCCAGCCCTGCGTGATAGGCGAGCGCGTCATGGCCTGCCTTGCGTAGCGCGTCCGCCAGCGCCTCGGTTTTGGCCCGGCTCGCGCAATAAACGATGCCGGACTGCTCCGGGCGCGCCGCGACCCAAGCCATCACCTGCTCACGCGGGCGATCCTTTGGCCGGAACGCCAGATGCAGATTGGGCCGGTCAAACCCGCGCAGAAAACTCTGGGGCGGCGCATCAAACAGCCGCGCGATAATTTCGGCGCGGGTGTCCTCATCGGCAGTCGCCGTGAGCGCCACCGTCTGCACCCCGCCCAAACTGCGCCGCAGCTCGCTGATGCGCAGATAGTCGGGCCGGAAATCATGGCCCCACTGGCTGACGCAATGGGCTTCATCCACCGCCAGCAACCGCACATTGGCGCGGGCGAGCATCCGCTGCGTGCCGGGATTGGCGAGCCGCTCGGGCGCGAGGTAAAGCAGCTTGAGCCGCCCCGCCTCCAGCGCCGAAAAGACCTCTTCCGCCTCATCCGGATCCATCCCGGAGATCCACGCGCCCGCCTCGACCCCCTGCGCCCGGAGCGCGCGCACCTGATCGCGCATCAGCGCAATCAGCGGCGAGACCACGAGGGTCAGCCCGTCCCGGCAAAGCGCGGGCAACTGATAGCACAGCGACTTGCCGCCCCCGGTCGGCATGATCGCCAGCACATCCTGCCCCGCAATCACGCCCTCGATGATCTCGCCCTGACCGGGGCGGAAGTCATCATGGCCGAAGACGGATTTGAGAATCGAAAGGGGGCTGCTGGAGCCCCCTGTCGTTGCGTTTCCGAGATCCAGCTCGTCCCGCATTACTGACCGCCGCCGAGGATCTGGTTCAAGAGACCATCGACCGCGCCCTTGATCTCGTTGCCGATCTGCTCGGCAACCTGATCGGCGGGGATGACCTGCCCCTGGTTCTGGCGCTTCTGCGCGGCTTTCTGCTGGGCTTTCTGGGCGGCCTTCTGCTGCCGCTTCGTCGCGATCTTCTGCTCCTCGGTCTGCTTGGGCGCAAGCGGTGCGATCATTGGCAGGGGTCGCGCCGGACGGTTCTCGGAAATCCGCACCATGGCCTCATGCCAGATCTCCGCCGGAAGCCCGCCGCCGGTCACGCCGGTCAGCGTCTCGTTGCGGTCATAGCCCATCCAGACGCCGACGACATAATCCGCGGTGAAGCCCACGAACCACGCATCGCGCGCGCCTTGGGTCGTGCCGGTCTTGCCGGCCACCTCGCGGCCTTCGATCCGCGCGCGGCGGCCGGTGCCGTTCTCGACCACTTCATGAAGCATATAGACAAGCTGGCCCGCGGCTTCCTGCGAAATCACCCGCTGACCTTCGCCGCCGGACGCGCCCATGATCGGCGTGCTGTCGCCGCGCAGACGGACCTCTTCGATCCCGTAAGGCACCGCCGAGACGCCGCCATTGAGGAAGCCCGCATAGGCTGCGGTCAGCTCCATCAGCGTCATTTCCGAGGTGCCGAGCGCCATGGCCGGGCCGCGGTCGATCTCTTCCTGAACGCCAAAGGCATGGGCAAGCGCGGCGACATTGTCCGTCCCCACATCCTGCGCCAGACGCACCGCCGAGGTGTTGATCGACGAGGCCAGCGCCTGCTGGAGCGTCACCGTCCCGCGATAACCGCCGCCATAGTTTTTCGGGTTGTAGATCTTGCCGCCGACGCGAATGTTGAGCGGGGCGTCCTGAATGACATTGTTTGGGCTCATACCCTGATCGAGCGCCACCGCATAGACGAAGGGTTTGAAGGCCGAACCGGTCTGGCGTTTCGCCTGCGTCGCGCGGTTGAACTGGCCCGGCAGGTTCGGGGCATCGCGGCCGCCCACAATGGCGCGGACCGCGCCGTTGCGGCTCATCACCACAATCGCCGCCTGCGCTTCGGACCCGGCTTTCACCTTGGTCTCAAAGATGTAATTCAGCGCTTCTTCCGCCTGACGCTGGATGGTCGGCGAAAAGGTGGTGTTGATCTGCACGTCCTCGGTGGTGTTGCGCGTCAGGAAATCCGGCCCCGCTTCCATCACCCAGTCGGCGAAATAGCCACCCGCGCGGCGCTGCGCCGCGGCGGAGAGGGTCGCCGGGTTCTGGCGCGCATCCTCAAATTCCGCATCCGTGATGTAATCCTGATCGCGCATCGCGTTCAGCACCACGGTCGCGCGGTCCTGCGCGGCGTCGAGGTTGCTGGTCGGTGCCAGCGAGGACGGCGCTTTGAGCAGGCCCGCAATCATCGCCGCTTCAGCCACGGACAGTTCCGCCGCCGATTTGCCGAAATAACGCTGCGCCGCCGCTTCGGCCCCGTAGAGACCTGCGCCGAGATAGACCCGGTTGAGATAGATCGAGAGGATTTCTTCCTTGGAGTATTTCACCTCCATCGCCATCGCGGCGGGCACTTCCTTGATCTTGCGCTCAATGGTCGCCGAGCGGTCGAAGAACACCAACTTCGTCACCTGCGCGGTCAGCGAGGAACCGCCATGACCGTCGAGCGGGCTGCGGCCTTCGCGCATATTGATGCGCATGGCGCCGACGATACCGATCGGGTCCACGCCGGGGTGCCAGTAGAAACGCTTGTCCTCGACCGCGACAATCGCGTCGATGAGGTTTTGCGACACGTCCGAGGCCATTTTCGAGCCACCATATTGCTCGCCGCGGGTCGCGAAGAGATCGCCCGATGCGTCATACATGGTGACCGAGCCGCCTTCACGCCCGTCAAGCAGTTCCTCGAAAGGCGGCAACTGGTTGTAATAATAGATGACGCCCGCGCCGACGATCAGCGCGAGAACGAGCGCCGTGCGGCTCGTGATCAGCCAGATGACGTTGAAAAAGCCGCCGATGGTCCCGCGCAAACCGCGCTCCAGACGCGACTTTTGTGGCTTCGCACGTTTCCGGCTGCTCTTGGTCTTGCCAGAGCCGCTGGTGGATTTACGCGGTTTTGACGCGCCGGGAAGGCGCGGTGGACGGGACTGGGCCATAATGTCTCGGACTGCTCGTTCTCTTCTTTTCCGCAACTATAGCTGTATTGCGCGAGTTTGTGAATAAAGAGCAAAGCAGATAACGCGGATGTTGGCGGATTTTGACGCTGTGCAACAGACCAAACGGTATGTTTCTTCCCTAACCCCTTAGGATAGATGGATATCCAGCCCGATATCGAGTGTCCCTGCCGCCATGGTGATCTTCGAGGTCGAAATGTAATCGACCCCGGTTTCGGCCAATGCGCGCACAGTTGTGATGTCCACCCCGCCAGAGGCTTCCAGAACCACGCCCTCGGGGCGCAGCGCCACGGCCTCACGCAGACCCTCCGGCCCCATATTGTCGAGCAGGATGATTTTCGCCCCCGCTTCAAGGGCTTCGCGATATTGGTCGAGCCGGTCCACCTCGATCTCGATGGGCAGCATATGGCCCGCATAGGCGCGGGCGGCATCAAGCGCGCCGCGAATCCCCCCGGCGACGGCGATGTGGTTGTCTTTAATCATGATCGCATCATCGAGACCGAAGCGATGGTTCGCACCGCCGCCGCAGCGCACCGCGTATTTCTGCGCCATGCGCAGGCCCGGCGTAGTTTTACGGGTGCAGGTGATCCGCGCGCCGGTGCCGGCGATCTCTTCGGCATAGCGGCGAGTCTCCGTCGCGATCCCGGAAAGCTGCATCAAATAGTTCAGCGCCACCCGCTCGGCGGACAGCACCGCGCGGGCATTGCCGCGCACCCTCGCGACCTCCTGACCCGGCGCGATCGCATCGCCATCCGCGACGAGCGGCTCAAAACTGATCCCCGCCTCCATCAGCGCGAAGGCCTCCGCCGCGAAGCCCATGCCGCAGATCACGCCCGCATCGCGGCTCGCCATCACCGCATCGGCCTCCATATCCGGCCCGAGTGTCGCCAGCGAGGTCACATCCCCGGCCCGGCCAAGATCCTCCTCCAGCGCCGCCGCGACTTGCGGGCGGATCAGCACGGCGGGCAATTGCGGGATCTGAGACATCTTGCGGTCCTTCCTTTGGGCGATTAGCTGCTTGTCGCAAGCAATCTGTTCCAAATCAAGGACCCGCCATGCCCTCCGTCGATTACGACCGCCTCGCCGCCGATATCGCCGCCCTTGTCGAAGGCGAAGACGATGAGGTCGCAAAAATGGCGACGATCTCCTGCGAGGTGTTCCACGCGGATGACCGGTTCAACTGGGTCGGCTTTTACCGCGTGACCGGGCCGGAGATGCTCAAAATCGGGCCGTATCAGGGCGGTCATGGGTGCCTTTCCATCCCGTTCTCCCGCGGGGTCTGCGGCGCGGCTGCGCGGCTTGGCGAAACGCAGCTTGTGGCCGATGTGGATGCGTTCCCCGGTCATATCGCATGCGCCTCGTCCACCCGCTCGGAGCTGGTGATCCCGGTTTGTGCAGGGGCGCGGCTCATCGGAGTCTTCGATCTCGACAGCGATCAGCCCGACGCCTTCACCCAGGAGGATGCGGATCAGCTTGAGGCAATTCTCGCCAAAGCCTTTGCCGCCGCAGCGTAACCAAAGCTTCACGCCGCAGCGATTGCCCACGCCGCTCTGGCGTGGCATTTTCCCATGAAAACCAATGAAGGGCGCCAAAATGGATGAGACGTTGCACATGGAAATCAAAACGCCCGACACGGTTGAGCCGGAGCGGTTCACCGATCCCGAAGCCGCCGTCGCGCGGCTGATCGCGCTCTACGAGACCTCGACCGGCTTTCTGCAAAACGCCTTTGAGGACGTGCTGAAGGCGGGCGACGCCGATGCGCGTTACCGCGCCTATTACCCGCAAATCGGGCTGACCACGGTGAGTTTCAGCCATATCGACAGCCGTTTGGCCTTTGGCCATGTGTCCCAACCCGGAAGCTATACGGCAACGATCACGCGGCCGGATCTTTTCAAGGCCTATCTGGAGCAACAAATCCGCCTGCTGATCGACAATCACGGCCTGCCGGTCTCCATCGGCTTTTCCAAAACGCCGATCCCGCTGCATTTCGCGCTCAAGGAGGGCACCCATGTCGATAGCTCCCATGCCGCCGAGCTGACCCGCCCCTTGCGGGATATTTTCGACGTGCCGGATCTCGGGATCACCGATGACAGCATCGTCAATGGCACGGTCACGCGGAACGAGGCGGGGGCGCGCCCGCTCGCCCTCTTCTCGGCGCAGCGGATCGACTATTCGCTGGCCCGGCTCGCTCATTACACGGCGACCAGCCCGGCGCATTTCCAGAACCATGTCCTCTTCACCAACTATCAGTTCTATGTGGATGAGTTCATCGCCTTCGCAGAAGCCGAGGTCGCGCGTGAGGACGGCGTTTACACCGAGTTCGTCCAGCCCGGAAACATCGTGCTGGACCGCAATGGCCTCAGCGGCGAGCCGAGCGGCAAGGTACCGCAGATGCCCGCCTATCACCTGAAAAGTAAGGATGGCGGCGGGATCACGCTGGTCAATATCGGCGTCGGCCCGTCCAACGCCAAGACCATTACGGACCATATCGCCGTGCTGCGCCCCCATGCCTGGCTGATGGTCGGCCATTGCGCGGGTCTGCGGCATTCGCAGCGGCTTGGCGATTATGTGCTGGCCCATGCCTATGTGCGCGAGGATCACGTGCTGGACGATGATCTGCCCGTCTGGGTACCGATCCCGGCGCTGGCGGAGATCCAGATCGCCCTTGAGGATGCGGTGGAGGAAGTCACCGGCCTTGAGGGCTACGAGCTGAAACGCATCATGCGGACCGGGACGGTCGCGACCATCGACAACCGCAACTGGGAGCTGCGAGACCAGTCCGGCCCCGTGGCGCGGCTCTCGCTCAGCCGGGCCATTGCGCTCGACATGGAAAGCGCGACGATTGCCGCCAACGGGTTCCGCTTCCGTGTCCCCTACGGCACGCTGCTCTGCGTCTCCGATAAGCCGCTCCATGGCGAGTTGAAATTGCCCGGCATGGCGACCGATTTCTATAACCGCCAGGTCGCGCAGCACCTGCTGATCGGCATCCGCGCCATGGAACGCCTCCGCGAGATGCCGCTGGAGAAGATCCACAGCCGGAAACTCCGCAGCTTCAACGAGACAGCGTTTCTCTGACCTGCCCGCCCGCGCTTTGACGGCAACGCCCCGCCCCGGCGGGACGCGTTGCCGCAACCCTCAAATCCTTAACGCGGCGTCACAAAAATCTTAACGTGCAACCTTGCGCAAAGCCCATGGAATAAGGGATGTCAGCGCAATCATGCAAAATAAGCGATTTTCGGCCCCAAATGGGTTTTAAGCGTTGAAATATTCGGAAATATCTCGCTAATGTGGGCGCGTCGGTCTGCGCGGCGGCTTGCGGCGCGCAGAATTAACAAGGAAATTCAAGGGAGTTACCCCCAATGACGAAAAAAGCGATGACCAAAACCCAGCTCGTGAGCGCGCTGGCTGAGGAAACCGGCCTCGAAAAAACCAAGGTGAACGGGATGCTGGAAGCCCTGACCAAGGTCATCACCAATGAGGTGTCCGATGGCGGCGCCGTGACCCTTCCGGGCCTCGGCAAATTCGCTTGCCGTGCGCGTCCGGAGCGTATGGTTCGCAACCCCGCCACCGGTGAGCAGATGCAAAAGCCGGCCGATCGCGTGGCAAAAGTCACCATCGCCAAGGCTCTGAAAGACAGCATCAACGCCTAATTCAGGTCTCAAGAGTTTCGAAAAGGCCGTCCTTCGGGGCGGCCTTTTTCTTTCAGCCTTCCACCGTCGCGGCGGCGCTGAGAACGTCCTTATAGTAGCGCAGCGCGTCATCCACCTTGTCGAAATAGGTGAGAACGCCGTCCTCCAGCACCGCGCCCGCCGAGCACATCTCGCGCAGCATCCCCTCACCATGGGCGACGACGACCGCGCCGGCATTGTCGAGACGGTGGGCCAGCACTTCCTTGCATTTCTGGCGGAACAGCGCGTCACCGACGGAGGTGACCTCGTCGATCAAGTAGTAGCCGAAGGGAATGCCCATACAGATGCCGAAGCCAAGCCGCGCGCGCATCCCGGAGCTATAGGTGCGGATCGGCTCGTCGAAACTCGGGCCAAGCTCGCTGAAATCATAGACGAAATCTTCGAGGGCCTGCGTATCCACCCCGTAAACCCGCGCAAGGAACCGCGTGTTCTGCGCGCCGGACAGTTCCGGGTGGAAGCTGCCCGCATGGCCGATCTGCCAGGAGATGTCGCCGCTGGAGAGAACGCGCCCGCTATCCGCATCCTCCGTGCCGCCGATGATCTTGAGCAGGGTCGATTTGCCCGCCCCGTTCCGGCCAATCAGCGCCACCGATGTGCGGGGCGGAAACAGGGCGTTGATGTCGCGCGCCACATATTTCCGCTGTCCGTTTTTCATGCGGAAGCTTTTGGAAACATGTTCCAGAACGATCATCGGCTGTCCCGCACCGCGTAGACACTGAGAAGCACGATCGTCCAGACGACGAAGAGCAGGCCGAACACCATGGCCGCGAGAATGGCGCGCTGCGGATATTGCGCGCTTTCGGGCAGGGTCGGCTTGATATGCGCGGCGAGATAGCGGCTGCGGCGGTTGGCCTCGGCCACGGCGCCGTCATAGGCGGCGCTGGCGGCGATATAGGCTTGCTCAGCAAATTCGCGGTCCACCAGAAGGCTCTCGTAATCGCCGATCACGCCGGAGAGACGCTGATCGCCCTCCTCGCTCGCGCCGCCGATATTGCGTCGCTCTTCGTTGATCCGCTGACGCAGGGCGGTGATCTTGCGCTGTGCCTGATCAATCCGCGGGTCGTTGGCGCGGGTGGTGTCACGCAGAAGATCGAGGTCGATCATCGCCGTCGCGAGTTCCTGCTGGAGCGCGGTCAGGATGCCCATTTGCCCGGCCACATCGGCTTCGGGGTCGATGATCTGCTCGTCATTGCGGAATTGGGCCACCTGCATCCGCACCTGACGCAGACGTTCCGTCGCCTTGTCGAGTTCCTCGCGGGCGAAGGCCAGCGTGTCCTCGCGGGCGATATGGCTCAGCTCATCGACGAGTTGCGAGCTTTCCTCCATCACCGCCATGGTCAACGCTTGCGCGTCCTCGGGGGTGAAGGCGAAACTGTCGACGGTGATCAACCCGGTGCCGCTGTCATAGGAGACATGCACCATGCGGTTCCAGTAATCGACCAGCTTCTCCATCGGCAGGCTCGGGTCGAGCGAGAAGAGCGGATCGCTGTCAGGCTTCGACCAGAGCGCGCGCAGATCAAGATCCTGCGACACCGCTTCGACCATGCTTTGCGAGCGGATGGAGTCGTAGAGAATATCGGCGTCGGTCGAACTGGTCCCGGCGATCTGGCCAAGACCGGCCAAAAGATCCGTCGTGCTTTGCATTTCCTCGGACCGGACCGAGAAGGCCACGGTGGAGGAATATTGATCCTCCGCCCGCGCCCAGAGATACCAGATCGCAACCAGTGTCGGCAGGACCACCACAATCACAAGGCTGATCAGCCACGCCCAATGGCGCTCCTTGGGCCGTGCGGGCGCCGCCGCCGTGCGCACCCGGCGGGAGGGCGGCTGGTTCTGGCCGCCGCCTTTTCGCTGAGGCCGCGCTTGCGGCGCGACTTTCTTGGGCCTCTCGCCGCCTTGCGGGGCGACATTGGCTTGGGCTTTTCGCTGACCTCGCGGCGCGGGCTTCTGGCCCGCATCCGATCCATTTTCATTCGTCACAAGAATGACCTGCTCATTTGCGCTGCCTGTTTGGCAGCCTTGTTAGCGTAGCTTTGCCAGAAAATCATGGATAAGCGCAACCGACTCTGGCTCATCGAGAAACGGGATATGCGCGCGGTCCGGGATCTTGGCATAGAGCATATCGGGGCGGCGCTCTTGCATCTCGGCGACCGTTGCATCGCTCAAAAGATCTGAATTTGCACCATGAATCAAGGCCAGAGGCAGGCCGTCGCAGGCATCGAAGAGTGGCCAGGCGTCGGCATTGTCGAGGTCTTTCATCGCCGCGAGGAAGCTTTCGCGCAGGTCCGGATCGTAATTCAATTCGACGCGACCATCACCCTGACGATACTGGCGCACCGCCTCCTCTTCCCAGCGGCGGGCCGGAACCTTGCCAAATCCCTTGCGATTCTGGCGCAGACGGTGGGCCACATCCTGCAGCGTATCGGCCACCGGGCGGCGGCCCACATAGTCGATGATCGCCTCCAGCCCTGCGCGTTCCAGCTTCGGGCCGACATCGTTAAAGCAAATCCCCATCAGCCGGTCCTTAGCGGTCGCGGCGAGGAACATCGCGATCAATCCGCCCCGCGACGTGCCGAGGATCGCCGCCTTTTGCAGCCCCAGATGATCGAGCAGCGCCAGCGCGTCGGCCGCTTCCTGCGGCACCGTGTAGCTGTCCGGCCCCGTCCAGTCCGACTCGCCGCGCCCGCGATAATCCATGCGGATCAGGCGAACATTGCTGATCTTGCGTTTGAGATAGTCGAAATCATGCTTGTCGCGGGTGAGGCCCGCGAGGCACAGGAGCGGCACATCCCCGCTCCCGATGCTGAAATCGTCATAGGAAATTTTCGCGCCGTCTCCGGCGGTAAAAAACAGATTCCCCATCAAGCCCTCAAAGACGGTCGGGGCGCGGCATACCCATCACATGGTAGCCGCCATCGACATAAAGGATATCGCCGGTGGTCGAGGACGCCATATCCGACAGAAGGTAAAGCCCGGCCTGACCCACCGCATCCAAGGACGCGTTGGCCTGCAAGGGCGCGTTCTCTTCGGCGTGTTTATAGGTTTTCCGCGCATCGCCGATGGCCGCGCCGGAGATCGTCCGCATCGGGCCGGGGGAGAGCGCGTTGACGCGGATCCCATCCGGGCCGAGATCATGGGCGAGATAGCGCACCGAGGTTTCCAGCGCCGCCTTGGCCACACCCATCACATTGTAATTCGGCGTCACACGCTGCGCGCCGAGGAAGGTGAGGGTGATGATGCTCCCTCCGTCGGCCATCAGCGGCCGCGCGCGGCGCGCCACGTCGATCAGGCTGTAGCAGGAGATCGTCAGCGAGTTGCGGAAATTGGCGCGGGTCGTGTCCGAAAACCGGCCATTCAGTTCGCCCTTGTCGGAATAGGCAATGGCGTGGACGAGGAAATCGAGCTTGCCCCAATCGTTCTCGATGGCTGTGAAAGCCTTGTCGAGCGAGTCCTCGTCGGTCACATCCACATCGTAAAGATGCTTCGCGCCGACACTGTCCGCGAGCGGTTGGAGGCGCTTGCCGAACGCTTCGCCCTGATAGGTGAAGGCCAGCTCCGCCCCCGCTGCAGCACACGCTTTCGCAATGCCCCAGGCGAGGGATTTGTCATTCGCGACCCCCATGATGAGGCCGCGCTTGCCCTCCATCGAACACGGCATCGCGTCAGCCATGATATTTGCTCATGATCAGCGTCGCATTGGTGCCGCCGAAGCCGAAGCTGTTGGACAGAACCGTATCGAGACCCGCATTGTCCACCCGCTCGAGGGCGATTTCCTCAGGTTTGATCGCCGGGTCCAACTCGGTGATGTTGGCGGAAGCGGTGATGAAATCATGCTCCAGCATGAGAAGCGAATAGATCGCCTCCTGCACGCCCGCACCGCCGAGGGAGTGCCCCGTCAGCGATTTGGTCGACGAGATCACCGGCTGCTTGCGGCCCTCAAAGGCACGGCGCACGGCTTCCACCTCGGTCACATCGCCCGCCGGGGTCGAGGTGCCATGGGCGTTGATGTAATCCACGTCCCGGTCGCCGATGGTGGACATCGCCACTTTCATCGACCGCTCGCCGCCCTCACCCGAGGGGGCCACCATGTCGTGACCATCCGAGGTTGCGCCATAGCCGGTAACTTCCGCGTAAATCTTGGCGCCGCGCGCCTTGGCGTGCTCCAGTTCCTCCAGCACGACGAGACCGCCGCCGCCCGCGATCACGAACCCGTCGCGGGTCGCATCGAAGGCGCGGGACGCCGTTTCGGGCGTGTCATTATATTTCGAGGACATGGCGCCCATGGCGTCGAAGAGGCAGGACAGAGTCCAGTCCACTTCCTCGCCGCCACCTGCGAAAATGATGTCCTGCTTGCCAAGCTGGATTTGCTCCACACCGTTGCCGATGCAATGCGCCGAGGTCGAGCAGGCGGACGTGATCGAGTAGTTCACGCCCTTGATTTTAAACGGCGTTGCAAGGCAGGCCGAGTTGGTCGAGGACATGCAGCGCGTGACCATGAACGGCCCCATCCGCTTCGGGCTGCCTTTCTCGATCACGATCTGATGGGCGTTGAAGAAGTTCGAGGTGGACGGCCCGCCGGAGCCGACGATCAGGCCCGAACGCTCGTTCGACACATCGCTTTCCTCAAGCCCAGCATCGCGGATCGCCTCTTCCATGGCGAGGAAGTTATAGGCAGCCCCCGGCCCCATGAAGCGCATATTGCGCTTGTCGATATGGTCTTCCAGTACGATATCCGGCTTGCCGTGGATCTGGCTGCGGAAGCCATGCTCGGCATATTCCTCGGCAAAGGTGATGCCCGACTTGCCAGCCTTCAGGCTGGCGAGAACCTCATCCTTGTTATTCCCGATCGACGAGACAATTCCGATCCCGGTGATGACAACGCGGCGCATAGTCGCCTCCCTTATGCGGTGAACAGGCCGACTTTCATGTCGGTCGTCTGGTAAACAGTTTCGCCATCGGCTTTCATCGTGCCGTTCGCGACACCCATTTTGAGTTTGCGGTCGATGACGCGGGTGAAATCAACCTCATAGGTCACGAGCTTGGTGTCCGGTGTGACCATGCCGGTGAATTTCACATCGCCCACACCAAGCGCGCGGCCCTTGCCGGTCATCCCGCGCCAGCCGAGGTTGAAGCCCGTAAGCTGCCAGAGCGCGTCGAGACCGAGACAGCCCGGCATCACCGGATCGCCGACGAAATGGCATTCGAAGAACCACAGATCCGGCTTGATATCGAACTCGGCGACCACATGGCCCTTGCCGCTGGAGCCGCCCTCGTCGGAGATTTCGGTGATCCGGTCGAACATGAGCATCGGCGGCATCGGAAGCTGCGGATTTCCGGGGCCAAACATCTCGCCTTTGGCACAACGAATGATGTCTTCATAGGAGAGACTGCTGGGGCGGTCGGTCATAACACGTCCTTCAATTAGTTTGACGAATAGCTAACACCGACAGCGCCGTAGGGGCAAGCATACAAGGCGCAAAGCGGATTGCCCTTTTCAATTCCAGACAAAAGCCCTAAATTATAGGCATGGAAAAAGATCTTCATACACCGCGTGAGCGGGCGGAAAGCTGGCTGAAAGCGTCCGGGCTGCGTCCGACCAAGCAGCGACTTTTGCTTGCCGAGCTTCTCATCGGCGATGGTGAGAACCGCCATGTGACGGCGGAAATGCTGCATCGCGAGGCGCCGGATGTGGCGCTGGCCACTGTGTATAACACCTTGAATGCATTCTGCGATGCGGGTCTCGTGCGTGAAATTTCGGTCGAGGGGAGCCGCAGCTTCTTCGACACCCGCACCGATAGCCATTCGCATTTCCACTGGCATTACAGCGATGAGCATGGTGAGCAGATCGCCGACATTCCGGGCCAGCTCAGAATCGAGGATATGCCGGAGCCACCTGATGGCATGGAAATCGCCGATATCGACGTGATCGTTCGGCTGCGCCCCAAGGGCTAAACGTTTCGACCCGATAAAAAACCCGGCGCTTAGGCCGGGTTTTTCGTTTTATGCGCCCAATTTTACGCGTTTTTCAGCGAAATGCGGCCTGCTTCGTAAGCCGCTCTACAGTCGGTCGCATCCGCACGAATGTCGGTTTCGACGAGCGGCGTGTCCGTCATGCCCGGCCCCATGAAGCGCGGATCATCACATTCGCCATCCTGAGCGAAATCGCTGGTGTCGCTACCCCAGTCAATCGCCGGGGTCGGCTGCGCGCCATTGCCCGGATCGGGTGCGGCTGGCGAAGGCGCGGCCGCGCCCGGCGTCATCGCGGTTTGCACACCGGGGCCGGTGGTTGCACAGCCCGCCACAGCGAGCATGAGTGGAAGAACGACATAGGTGAGTTTCATAGGGGGTGCCCTCCTTAAAATCCTGCCGGATGATGGCACGGTCCCCACAGCGTGAAAAGAAATTATTTTAACATATGTTTAGGATGGTCAGTATCTTGCCTGCTGCGCGCGGATCTCCCGAATGCGCAGCGTCGCATCCACAATTTCGCCGACCGTGTGCATCCCAGCGGCCTTGGCGAGTGGGATCATTTTCACGAAAACCTCGGCCGTCGCGCGGGCGTCGCCCATGGCGGTGTGGCGCAGATCTTTGGGGATTGTCACGCCAAATCGCGCGGCGAGCCGGTCAAGCGTGTGGTCGGTCTCGCCGGGGAACAGCACCGCCGAGAGGAGGACGGTGCAAATCGCGGGCCAGGAGAAAAGGTGAGCACCCTCAGAGCTTTGCCGCAGGAACGCCATGTCGAAGGGGGCGTTGTGGGCCACTAGGAGCCCGCCCTCGGTGAAGTCGGCAAAGCGTGCGATCATCTGGTCCTGACCCGGCGCGACGGCGACCATGTCATCGGTGATGCCATGCACATCAGTCGCCCGCTGCGGGATGCGCCGCCCCGGATTAACCAGCATCTCGAAACTGTCGCCCTCGTCGATCCGCCCGCCCCGCACGCCGAGCGCCGCGATCTGCACGATCTTGTCCCCGTTGCTCGGCTCCAGCCCCGTCGTTTCCGTGTCGAAGACAACAAATCGTGAGGTCGCGATCTCAAGGAACTCCGGCGGGCGGGAGAAGTCGCGCGGCGTGAGATCGTAGAACTCCGGGCGATGGTCGCGCGGCGCGAGCGGGCGCTCGGCGGTCTTCTCGACGGCGCGGAAGGAGATGAAATAGCGCAGATGCGCCACCGCTTCGGCGAAATCGACGATCCCGACCCGCGCGTGAAACTGCGCCCCGTCGGTGTGCCGCGTCACGGTGATGTCGAGCGGCGGCAACTCGTGGGACGGATCGTCGGCCAGCACCTGCCGCTCCACTTCCTTACGGATCGGCGCGACGTCGAGCCAGCGTTCCAGCTTCCTGTCCAGCTTGGCATCCTCGAACATCCCTTGCGCGGCACGGTTCATCATCAGCAGCCGATCCTCGGCATCACACATGATTACCGCATCGCCGAGATCGCGAATGACCGCGGCGAGGTGGGCGTTTTCCGCTCTGAGATCAGCACTGCGGGCCTCATGCTCTTCCTCAAACTCATGCCGCGCGACCTGTAGCGCGCGCGCCATCTCGGCCGTGGCCGGGCCGATGCGCCCGAGTGCCGGGATCTCGGCGGCGAAGTCGTGGCCGGGGTCGTGATGGGTGTGCAGCTTGATTTCATTCACAAAAGCATCGGCGGGGCGGACGATCAGCGCCTGCACCCGCAGCGCGAGCCAGACCGCCGCGCCGATGATCCCGAGCCCCGCGATGAAACCGGGGATGATGAAAGGCTGCCAGCTTCCCGCCTCCCGCGCGCCGAGCCAGAGACCGAGCGCGAGCGCGCCGAGGCCAATCCCGACGAGACCCGCCGCGAGGCGCAGGATGAGGCGGGAGGGAGGAATCGGCGCGGCCATGGGTCAGCCCAGCGTGGCTTTGCCGGAACCGAGCGCCGACTGCATGGTTTTCACGACCGAGAAAGCATCGCGCAAATGCCCCTGCTCGAAATCCGACAGGCTGGCCGGGCTCATGAAATTGTCCGGCCTCTCGCCCGCGCGGAGTTGCTTGGCCTGATGCTCCAGCCGAAGTTGCGAGATATAGTCGTAAGCGTCGATCAGATCCCGCCCGCCCTTTTGCGAGACAATCCCCGCCTCTTGCGCCGCCTTGAGCCGCGCACGGGTGTTGACCGCTGTGATCCGCCCCTGAATGGTGTAGATTCGCGCAAGGTCGATGATCGGCACGACGCCGGAGAGCTTCATGTCGAGATGGTTCTTATGCTCGCCCGACCGGATCACGGCGATATTGCGGAAAAGGCCGAGCGGCGGCTGATGTTTCAACGCGTTGGAGGCGAGATGCGCGACGAAAATGCTGTTCTTGGCGGCGCGGCGGAGGACCATCTCCTGCAAGCCGTCAAAGAGCGCTGCGTCGCCCTGAATGGGGCGCAGGTCGAACATGACGGAGGCGAGCATCTGCGCCTCGCTGTCCGGCTTGTCGATCCAGCCGCGGAAATAGCGCTCCCAGACATTGATCGGCTGACGCCAGCGCGGGTTGGTCGCCATCATGTCGCCGGGGCAGTAGAAAAACCCGACCGTGTCCAGCCCGTCCGACACGAATGTCGCGAGGTTCACGAACCACGGATCATCCGGGTCCGCGCCCTTGCTGAGGATCATGCAATTGTCCTGATCGCTCACCCCGGTCTGCTCCTGCCGCCCTTGCGAGCCGCAGGCCAGCCACAGCCATTCCGCCGGGGCCGGGCCATGATCTGCTTCGAAAATCGCGATCAGGCGGCGGGTGATCGCATCGGTGATGTCGGTGACGCGGCGGGTGATGCTGTGCGGCGGCGCGCCGGTGCTGACAAGTTGCGCGAGCATGGCGGGGACGCGGGCCATCACCGCTTTCATATCCTCGGCGCTGGCCGCGTTGGCGATTTCGCCGATCATCTGGCTGGCCGTCGCCGCCTGACGGCGCACGAGGTCGGACTGCGCCAGCACCCCAACGGCGCGGCCCTGCGCGACCACGGGCAGATGGGTGAGTTTGGCGGCGCTGAGTTTCAGGAGCGCATCGAGACCCATATCGTCCGGCCCGATCTGCGGCCCGTCCGCCCGCATGGCCTCCTTCGCGAGCATCGTGCCGTCGCGGCCTTCGGCCAGCACGCGGTGCGTCAGGTCTTTATGGGTGACGATCCCCTGCATCGCGCCGTCTTCGGCCACGATGACGGAGGAAATATTCTTCTCCCGCATCAATTGCGCCACTTCGGTTACGCTGGTTTCGGGTGCACAGGTCACCGGATCTGCGGTCATCAGGCTGCGCACCGGCAGAGCCGTCAGACCAATGGTCGCGCTGTCCTCGGAAGTTTCCGAGCGGCGGAAATAGGGCCGCAGGCCCGGATGCGCGCCGAGCAGACCCTCAAGGTCCAGCCGGGAAAGCAGCGACAGAGTCGCACCCTCCGGGGCCACCACGCGAGCCGACGCCTGACCCGATTTCAACAATTCCCGGTCCGCATAGGTCTGGCCCTGATCGGCGACGGCGACGGTCGAGCCATCGTCGGCCAGCACATCAAGATGCCCGTCCCGCACGATCCACATGCCGGGGAGCCGCGCATTGGCGTCAACGAGCACCTCGCCGGGCGCGAGGGTCACGGTTTCGAATGTCTCAGTAAGCGCCGCCTGCGCGTCCTCGGGCAAACGGTCGAATGGCGCGACCATCTCCATCGCGTCCTCCCCCTTCGTTTTGTTAACTATGCGAAGGGAACAGGGCGGCGGGCAAGGATAATCACAAGCTTCGTTTAGTCGAACTCAGTCTCGCCGGGCTTCACGCCCCAGACATCGCTGCGCGCGACCCAGCCTTCGATCTCGCCGACGGAGATTTCGCAAAACGCTTCCTGACAGCGCTTCAGATCCACCACGACGCCCTTTTCGGCCAGCGCGGTGACTTCGGCGTAATCGTCGGGCTTGGTGCGGATCGGCGCGCGATGCGTGGTGATCTCGCCATTGCGGACGCCGGAAATCAGCGCGTAATGAATCCAGCCGCCAAAGCCCTCATGATCGCGGACCCGGCGCCAGTTGCCATATTCGCCGATCACCTCAAGGGGCGCGCCGCGGCGGGTGAACACCCAGTCGATCTTGTGGTCGAGCCCCGGCCCGCGCCGGACATTCGCCTGCCCCTTGAGCGAGACGAACCGCGGCAGCGGGTAGCCCGTGACGGAGCCGACCGCCTCATTCTGCTGACGCGGGCGCGGCTGGATCACCGGCGCTTCGCTCAGCACTTCGGCCGCGTCCTGTGCGCGGGCAATGGGCGCGGCCGCCCATCCGGTTCCGAGAATCAGCGCCGCCAACGCGCTCGAAATAATGTTTCGCATTCCGCCCCCTAAACGCTGCTCAAGGCTTTTCATTAACGCGACAAGTTTCTAGGGTGATAGCGTCCGCCTGTCACAAGAGCAAGGAGCAGCCATGCCCACAAAGACCCGTCCTCGCGTGATCGTCACCCGGCGCTTGCCGGAGCCGGTCGAAACCCGAATGCGCGAGCTTTTCGATGTGGAGCTGAACGAGACCGACTCGCCGATGAGCCGCGAAGCGCTGGCCGATGCGCTGAAACGCGCCGATGTGCTGGTGCCGACGCTGACCGACAAGATCGACCAGGCGCTGCTCGCGCAGGCTGGCGATCAGTTGCGGCTGATTGCGAATTACGGGGCCGGGATCGACCATATCGACGTGCGCACCGCGCTTCAGCGGGGGATCATGGTCTCCAATACGCCGGGCGTTCTGACCGAGGACACTGCCGACATGACGATGGCGCTGATCCTGAGCGTCCCGCGCCGCCTCAAGGAAGGCGCGCAGCAGATGATTGGCGGGCAATGGGAAGGCTGGTCGCCGACCGCGATGATGGGCCACCGGATCAACGGCAAACGCCTCGGCATCCTCGGCATGGGCCGGATCGGGCAAGCGGTTGCGCGGCGGGCCAAGGCGTTCGGCCTCGGGATTCACTATCACAACCGCACACGGCTTCATCCCAAGCTGGAGGAGGAGTTGGAGGCGACCTATTGGGAGAGTCTCGATCAGATGCTGGCGCGGGTCGATATCCTGTCGATCAACGCGCCGCATACGCCCTCGACCTTCCATCTGCTGAATGCGCGCCGTCTCAAGCTGATGAAGCCGAGCGCCTACATCGTGAATACCTCGCGCGGCGAAGTGGTGGACGAGAACGCGCTGACCCGGATGCTCCGCGCGGGCGAATTGGCGGGGGCGGGTCTCGATGTTTACGAGAATGCCGGGACCATCAATCCGCGCCTGCGGGAGCTGAGCAATGTGTTGCTGTTGCCGCATATGTCCTCGGCCACTGTCGAGAGCCGGATCGAGATGGGCGAGAAGGTGATTTTGAACATCAAGACCTTCGCAGATGGTCACCGCCCACCGGATCAGGTGGTTCCGGCGATGCTGTGATCCCTTCGGGTTTTTAGACTAATGTGTGTGGGCCGCCTTTCGGGCGGCTCATTGCATATGGAAGGCCAGCCGGAAGCGCGGCGGGATATGCGACTCGCGCCCCGCCATCTCGTCGGTCAGCCGGGTCGCCAGAAGCGGCGCGACGCCGAACCCGATCTTGAACCCGCCGCTCATCACCCAAAGCCGCCCGCCGACATGATCGACCAGCGGATCGCGCCGTTTCGCTTTGGGGCGCAGGCCTGCCCATTTTTCGATCACGGGCGCACCCCGGAGCGCGGGACAGAGCCGTTTGGCGCGAGCGATCACCTCGTCAAGCTGGGTATCGGTTTCGAGATCGGTGTAGCTGTTTTCCGAGGTGGAGCCGACGCCAACGCCGCCCGCATGGGGGATCACGTAAAGCCCGTCGCCGGAGATCACCGGAGCGTCGAGCCGCGCATCGAGAAGTGCCGCCTGTCCCTTGACCCCTTTGCCGGGAGATGCGCCGAGAAGTGGGGTCAGCAGGGCGAAACTTTCGACGCCCGCCGCGAGGATGATGGCGTCCGAGCGGCGGGTCTGGCCGCCAAGCACCAGATGATCATCCGCGACCGCCGTGACCTTCGCCTCCTCCATAATCTTCACGCCAAGCGCCCGGCAGGCCGAGGCCAACGAGGCGCAGGCGCGCGCGGGATAGATGCGGCCCGAAAGGCTGTCGAACAAAAGCCCGCCGGGTGCGGCTTCGGGGGCGATGAGATCAGGATGGGCATCTGCCGCCAGAACCTCCCAGCGATAGGCCGCGCCCCAATTCTCCGCAGCGTCCCCAATCCGCGCTTCGGCCAAGCTGCGGGCGTGGTCATCCAGCAAAGGTTGCAGGCGCCCGATGCGGCCATAGCCGGGATTCCTGCCGCCCGTTTCCGCCACGCCGCGCCAGAATCTTTCCGCCATATCAAGCGCTTCAAACTGGAACTGCTTTTTCGGGTTCCACTGATCCGGCGTATGCGGCGCAAGCGCGCCCACCACGCCGCCAGAAGCGCCCGCGCCGATCCGCGTCTCTTCGTAAAGCGTGACCTGCCAGCCCTCTCGCGCCGCCTGATACGCCGCCGTGAGGCCGAATACACCGCCACCGATCACCGCGATCTCCACATCGCCCCCTTCTAGACATTGCCGGGCCGCCGCCCCATTCTCGCCCTATGGAACAGGACCGCCCCGAAACCGCAAGCCTCAACGCCGCGCTCGATTGGAAGGAGAACGGCACGCCGGTTTCGACCCGGTTTGACGATCCGTATTTCTCGCTCTCGGGCGGGTTGGACGAGACGCGGCATGTATTTTTGGCAGGCAATGATCTGCCCGCGCGGTTTCAGCCCGGTTTTCACATTGCGGAACTGGGCTTTGGCACGGGACTGTCGTTGCTGACGGCCTGGGCAGCGTGGGAGGAGAGCGGGCAGGACGGGCTGCTGCGCTTCACCAGTTTCGAGGCCTATCCGATGCGCCCCGAAGATATGGCTCGCGCGCTGGAGGCATTCCCGGCCCTCGCTCCGTGGCGGGACCGCCTGCTGGCGCATTGGCCGGAAAGCCCGGATGGGCTGGAGTTTACGCTGATGGCTGGCGACGCGCGCGAGACGCTCCCGGCGTGGGAGGGCAAGGCGGATGCGTGGTTTCTCGACGGGTTTTCCCCCGCCAAGAACCCCGAATTATGGGGCGGCGATCTGATGCAAGCTGTCGCGGATCACACCGCGCCCGGCGGCAGTTTTGCGACCTATACCGCCGCAGGCCATGTCCGCCGGGCGCTGGAGTCGGCGGGTTTTGAGGTCACGCGCAGCAAGGGGTACGGCCATAAACGCCATATGAGCCGGGGCCGCCTCCGCTAGGCTTTACGCGGAACGGCAAGGGGCGTATGGCGGAAGGAACGAGCTTTCAGGCGGACCCCCTATGAGCACCCCGAAAAACCTCCCCCTCGGCATCGCGCTGATGATCCTGACGACCTTTGTGTTCTCGGTTCAGGATGCGACCTCGCGTGTCCTGGGCGAGAAATATCCGGTCGAGCTGATCGTCATGATCCGCTTCCTGATCATGGGCGCTTTCGTGCTGACGCTCTCGGCGATGCGGCGCGGCGGGATCCGGCGGGCGGCGAAGACGCAGAATATCTGGCTGCAACTCTCGCGCGGCGCGCTGCTCATTTGCGAGATTGCGATCATCATGGTCGGCTTCGTGCGGCTTGGCCTCGTCGGCACCCATTCGATTTTCGTAATCTATCCGCTGCTCATCGTCGCGCTCTCCGGCCCGATGCTTGGCGAGCAGATCGGCTGGCGAAGCTGGAGCGCGGTCGGCATGGGCTTTGTCGGCGTGCTGATCATCCTGCGCCCCGGCATGACGGTGGTGTCGCCCGATGTCATCTTCCCCTTCGCCGCCGCGCTGATGTTTGCGCTCTACAACGTCATCACTCGCAAAGCGACGCAGCTTGACGGGCCGGACACGACGTTTTTCTACATGGGAATAGGCGGGGCCTTGGCGGGGTTCATCCTCGGGATTTTCCACGTCGAGCCGATTGCGATGGCCGATTGGGGCTGGGTAGCGCTGCTCTGCGTCACCGGGACGCTGAGCCAGTTCACGTTAATCCGCGCACTCGACGTGGCGGATGCGTCCTCGCTGCAACCGTTTTCCTATGCGCAACTCGTCTTTGTCAGCATTTTTGGCGTGATGTTCTTCAACGACTCGTTTGATCTGTGGACCGGGGTCGGCGCGGCGGTGATCGTCTGCTCGGGTCTCTTCGCGCTCTATCGCCGCCGGGTCAAGCGGGCGGATCGCCATTGATGAGCGCCGACATGCTGCGCGGCTTGCCAAGGCGCTCGGCATAGACATAGCTCGCCTCCAGCACGCGCATCACATAATTCCGCGTTTCGGAATAGGGAATATTCTCGATCCAGTCGGCGACCTCTTCATTGGTGCCATTGGGCATCGACATCTGCTTGCCCCAGGTCTTGGCCACATTCGGACCCGCATTATAGGCCGCGGCGGCGAGGATCAGGTTGTTGTTGAACCGGCTCAGTTGCGCGCCGAGATAGGCGCTCCCGAGGCGCATATTGTAGCGCCAGTTGCGGGTCAGCGCCGCCTCGTCATAGCTCGCCTCGATCTCGCCCGCGATCAGCTCCGCAGTGCTCGGCAAAAGCTGCATCATGCCGCGCGCATCGGCGTGGGACACCGCATGGGGGTTAAACTCGCTCTCCTGCCGCGACAGGCCCAGCACAACCTCCGCCGGGGCGCCGAGGCGAATTTGCGACAGCTCCACCATGGGGAAATAAGCGCGCTGGATGATCTCCCGCCCTGCAACCGATTTGGCAACTGACAATGCCACGGTCGGCGCACCGTTGTTGAGTGCGATCTGTGCAATCGCCCGCGCATCTTCGGGCGACTCCTCGACAGCGGCGATGAAAAAGCGCCGCGCATGGCCCGCCTGCCCTTCGGCGAGATAAGCCAAACCGACTTCGATCAGATCATTGTCGCGCACATGAGCGGGGATGGCCGCAATCGGCTCGATGCCATCGGGGAGCCATGATGGGTCCACCGCTTCGCCCAAGGCTTCGCGGGCGAGGATGCCATAGAACGTAGTCGAATGGGCGGCACCGGCGCGGTATCCGGTCGGCTCTTCGCCAAGCGCCTCTTGCGCCCGCCCGATCCAATAGCCCGCGCGGCCCTTGCTGATTGGGGTGCTGACCACCGCATCGAAGGCGCGAAAATGCTCCAGCGCGCGGGACGGGTCGTTCAGCTTGGTCAGCGCGACATATCCCGCGAACCACTCAAGATCGGCATAATTCGCGCCACCGGCGGAGGCTGAAAGATAATGCTGGCTCGCCAATTCATAGGCGCGCTCATAGGCCCCGCGGAACATCGCTTCACGGGCGATCCCGCGGCGGCGCAGCGCCCAATGCTCGGGCCGCCCGAGTGCCCCCGCCGATGCTGTGCGGGAGACGAGCATCTCCTCCGCATCTTCCCAACGGCCTTTATTGGCGCGCCAGAGATAGCGCTCAAAGGCGAGGCCCGGATCATTGGCGAGCGCTTCGGGAACGGCGGCGATCTTCTCATCCACATCCCGCGTCTGACGGCGCAGCGCGATTCGCGCCTCGGCCAGCGTCGCGTAATCCTCATGGACCATGTGCAGCATCCGCTCCGCCGCATCCATTTCCCCAGCCCAAAGCAGGTTCTCCAGACGCGCGCGGTTGAGCGACGGCAGGTAATCCGGCCACAGCTCTTCAAATTGCGCCGCTTCCTCCTCGGTCATCGCCATGGTTTGCCAAGCGGAGGAAATCGTCGCCGAAGGATCCTCGCCAAGCGCCGTCTGCGCCAGGGCAAGCGCAATCGCGCCTGACCCGGTGTCCGGCTGGCGGCCCTCAAAGAATGCCACCACATCGCGGGCCGGTGTCGCTTCGGTAATGGCCCGCTCGGCCTGACGGAGCAAAAGATCACGGTCCGGCCAATTGGGATGCGCGTCCAGAAACTCGACATAGGCGGAGAAGGGCCGATCCCCGCCCCGCAACGTCTCCCACTCATGCATCGCCCGCATCACCGGCTGATCCGGCTGCGCCACCACAAAGCTGTTGCTCTCCGCCGCCGCGAAAGCGGGCGAGACGGCAAGACAGGCAGAAATGATCAAATGGGGTAAACGCATCGGCTCCGTCGTCACTTGCGTGTAATGGGCGTTCAATTTAAGCAGGGGGCTAATTTTGTCCGCGCGCCCCCATGCGACGCTTATATATATAGCCGGAGGTATCTCATGTTCAAAGGGTCGTTCCCAGCCCTAATTACCCCTTTCGCAAACGGGGCGCTGGACGAGAAGGCTCTGCGTGATCTCGTGGACTGGCAAATCAGTGAAGGAACACACGGGCTTGTGACCGTTGGGACCACGGGCGAGTCGCCCACGCTGACCCATGAAGAGCATGAGCAGGTCATTGCCATCACTGTCGAACAAGCCAAGGGCCGGGTGCCGGTGATTGCGGGTGCGGGGTCGAACAACACGGTCGAATCCATCCGCTTCGCGCATCACGCCGAGCGTGTGGGGGCCGATGCGATTCTCGTGGTCTCGCCCTATTACAACAAGCCGAACCAGCGCGGGCTCTACGCGCATTTCAAAGCCGTCGCTGGGGCGGTTGAATTGCCGCTCTTCATTTACAATATACCGGGTCGGTCCATCGTGGATGTAAAGCCGGACACGATGGGCGAACTGGCGAAGATCGACAATATTGTCGGCGTGAAGGATGCGACGGGCGATGTCTGCCGCGTCTCGGATCAGCGGATCACCTGCGGGCCGGACTTTATCCAGCTTTCGGGCGAAGATGGCTCGGCGCTCGGGTTCAATGCCCATGGCGGGGTTGGCTGTATCTCTGTGACCGCGAATGTCGCGCCGCGTCTCTGCGCGGAGTTTCAGGAAGCGACGCTGGCAGGGGACTACGCGAAAGCCCTGATCATTCAGGACCGTCTGATGCCGCTCCACCGCGCGATGTTCGCTGACACGAATCCGGCACCCGCAAAATACGGCCTCTCGCTCTTGGGCCGCTGCGCCGAAGATGTGCGCAGCCCGATGATGCCGCTGGAAGATGATGTAAAGGAGAAGGTCCGCGCGGCCATGGTCCACGCCGGCCTGCTGAATTAATGGCCAAAGCCAAGGACAATCCGAATTACAAGGTCGTCGCCGAAAACCGCAAGGCGCGCTACAATTACACCATCGAGGACGATATCGAGACGGGGATCGTGCTTGAGGGCTCCGAGGTGAAAAGCCTGCGCAATGGCAAAGGCAATATCGCCGAGAGCTATGCCAATGTGGAAGAGGGCGAGCTGTGGCTGATCAACAGCCGCATCGACCCTTACGAGCAGGCGAAGACGTTCACCCATGACGAGACCCGCAAGCGCAAGCTGCTCGTGTCGCGCAAGGAACTCGACCGGCTCGCCAAAGGCGTGGGCCGCGAAGGCATGACGCTGATCCCGCTGGTGCTCTATTTCAACCATCGCGGGATGGCGAAGCTGAAACTCGGCATCGCCAAGGGGAAAAAGACCGTCGACAAGCGCGAGACCGAGAAGAAGCGCGACTGGCAGCGCCAGAAAGCGCGGTTGCTGAAACAGGGCTGACGGTCCGAGCGGTCGCGCAGCGCCGGGGGATGCCCCTTGCTGCGCGAGGCTGACCCTTCGGGCAGCCGCGTGTGGTGCGGGTGTTGTCGACTTATTTGGCCAGGTTGGCTTTAGCGAGCGAATCTGCGCGAGCCGTCAGAGGGTTTTGATCCAGAAACTCAGCGGCTTGCGGGTCTCTCCCGTCTCGCCAATGTCTTTCCAGGAAAATGTCGTGCGCATCTCCGGATGATGGACAAACCCTTGTGCCTGCCAGAACCCATGCAGCGGGCGGTAACCCTCGGGCCGCATCGGGTGATCCTCAGGCCGCTCAACAGCGCAGAACGTCGCGATTTTCGCTTTCGCCTCACGCGCGGCGGCAAGCCGTCCCTCCATGAACGCCTTGCCGATCCCGGCGCCGCGATACCCCGCCTCCAGCACCGACTCGCCAAAATAGAAAATCTCGTCCAGATCATAACCCGCTTCGCGGAACGGGGCCTGCACCTCGTCAGTCTCGCTCGTCATCGGCAGCGCGCTGGCCGCACCAATCGCCCGTTCGCCATCCCGCGCCAGAACCAGCACCGCCCCCGGCGCTTGCGCATAGGTGTCGAGATAATCGGTCTCATAGGCACGCGAGCCGTCATAGAGATAGGGAAACTCGCGAAACACCGTCATGCGCAGCGTCGCGAGGTCATCGAGATAGGGCCGCATCGCCTCGCCGCGCAGGGTCTCCACCGTGATCGTCATGTCCCTTCCCTCCCGTCTTTCGGGCGGCAGCGCGGCGCTTTGGGGGTCGATCCCCCGAAGCGCCGCCGCCTGCGGCCGGGCTCAGTCCTTGAGACCCAGCACGTCGTTCATGTCGTAATGCCCCGGCGCGCGGCCCTTGAGCCACGCCGCCGCCGCGACCGCGCCACGCGCGAAAATCATCCGGTCCGTCGCGACATGGCGCAGGATGATCCGCTCGCCAGCCCCGGCGAAAATCACGTCATGCTCGCCGACCACATCGCCGCCGCGCAGCGCCGCAAAGCCGATATCGCCGCGTTTGCGCGCACCGGTCTGGCCGTCGCGGCCCCGGTCCGACACCTTGCCCAACTCCACGCCGCGCCCTTCCGCCGCCGCTTCGCCAAGCATCAGCGCGGTGCCCGAGGGCGCATCGACCTTGTGCTTATGGTGCATCTCAACAATCTCAATGTCGAAATCCGGGCCAAGTGCCGCCGCGACCCGTTTCGTCAGCCCCGTGAGCAAATTCACCCCAAGCGACATATTCCCGGCCCGCACAATCGGCGCATCCGCCTTGGCCAGCTCCGCCAGCTCTTCATCCGAAAACCCGGTCGTCCCAATCACCAAACCCGTGCCGGTTTTCTGCGCCAGTTCCGCGTGATGCAGCGTCGCCTTGGGCGCAGTGAAATCAATCACCACATCACTGTCTTGAAACACCGTCTCCGGCGTTTGGCACACATTCACGTCGCCCCCGCCCGAGACGAAATCGCCAAGCCGCTGGCCCGCCCAGTCGTGACCCGGCCGCTCGCCCGCCGCCGACAACTGCGCCGCCTCGCTCTCCGCCAGCGCCGCGACCAGCATTTGCCCCATTCGGCCCGAGACGCCCATTACCCCGACATTGATCATCTCGCGGCTCCTTTTGTCTTGCTCTTCATTGTCATTCCTATGCCTCGCTTCTATGTTGGCCTCAAGCAAGAGAAAAGGCAGAGTCATGGCAGCCATTCATGGAAACGGAGCCCCCAGCCAGCGGCAATTGCGCGTCGGCGAGGTGATCCGCCGCGCCCTTTCGGACCTTCTGATGCGCGGCGATGTGCATGACCCGGACCTTTCAGGCCGCTCCATCACCGTGGGTGAAGTGCGGATGTCGCCGGATCTCAAACAGGCGACGGCCTATGTGATGCCGCTTGGCGGCGGAAATGTTGCCGAAGTGATCGAAATCCTGAAGCGCAACGCCCCGGAAATCCGCCATCTGATCGCGAAACAGGTCGATCTGAAATTCGCACCCAAGCTGAAATTCGTCGCCGATGAGACCTATGATCAGCTTGAGAAAACGCAGGAACTCTTCTCCCGCGAAGAGGTGCGCCGCGATCTGGACCGGGACGATTGATGACCGCTGAGAGCCGGATCGCGATCAAGGACCTCAAGGGCACCGATCCGCGTTTTGGCTATCTGCCGCTCATGGATGACGACGCGGATGTGCTGCGCCGCGTAATCCTACAACAGGCGGGGATGCGGCTCCCCGATCCGCAGAATATCGTGCGCCGCCCGCTCCTCCCCGACCATCCCGGCCTTTCGCCAACCGGTGTCTATATCGCCGCCGTGTCGAACCCGGTGACGCGGCTGTTGCAGAATTACGTGACGGCGGCGCTCCTGCCCGGTAAGCGGCGGCAGGAGCGTCTCGTCGCCTTTCTCAGTGAATCTGAGGGCTATGACGTCACGCCCGGCGCGAGTTTGGACACGCATCGCCGCAATCTCGATGCGCTTCTGGAATGGATCGCCGAGGCGCGGGAAGGCGGGCCGCTGCAAAAGCTTGGCAAACGCTGGCGCCCGCAGACCCGCCCGCTCGCGCGGCTCGCTTTCGCCAATGGGCTGATCGTGCCGCAGGAGCGGTTCGGCGAGGTTGTCGCGCAGTATATGGCGGAGGAGCTGCCCGAGCTGCTGCCGCTGCCGGAAAGCATCCCGACACCGGCGCAAACGCTTCTGTCGCAAGAGGATTTGCGCCCGGATCAGATCCAGAAGATCGAGGATCTTTATGGCTCGGATCTGCATTACTGGGTCGAGGCGCGGGATTTTTGCGCCGCGCTGAAAACGCAAGCCTGGGTGCCGCCCGCCCCGCCGACGCAGCCCGCATCCACCGAGGTTCAGGCGCTCGGCACGGAGAGCCTGCCGCTTTACGCCATCACCACCGCGAAAACCGGCTGCACTTTCCTGCGCAATCTGATGTATCGGCTGGCGCATGGCCGCCTTTACGACGACCCGATGGATATCGCCAACGCGCCGGATCTGCCGCGCATTTCGGTCACAAGAAGCCAAGTCGAGGCGGGGCTTGGCATCTTCATGGTGCGCGACCCGCGAGACCGGTTCTTTTCGCTCTATTTCGACAAGGTGATCGGCACCGGGCCGCACGCCTTTCCCTTTATCGCCGAGACGCTGGAGCAAGGCGGCGGCTTCACACGCACGCCCGAAACCGCGGACGATCACCGCGCCAATTGCCACCTGCTGCTCGACATGATCGCGCGACAGATGGGGCAACGGGGGCGTGACAAACTCAACCCCCATTGGCGGCCGCAGCAGTATCGCGCCAGTCTCGCGACCGCGTTCGGCTTCCAGCCCGTCGACCTCAGCAACGCCCGCGCGCAGATCACCGCCCTCGCCGCGCCGCTGATCCCTGAGATTGGGACGATCATCGAGAGTCTGCCGCCGCTCAATGAAAGCGTGAAACCGATCCCGACCGCGGAGCTCACAACACCCGATCTCGAACGCCGCATCGCCGATCTTTATCCCGACGACATGCTCCTCTATGCAAAGACCCGTGACACTTGGGCGGAGACGGGCGCTCCCCCCAAATTATAGGCGAAACTCTAAAGGGGCGACGCATGGCGAGACGCAAAAAAGGGCGGTCCATTTCCGGCTGGCTGATCGTGGACAAACCCGCCGGGTGGAGTTCCGCAGCCGTCGTGAACAAGGTCAAATGGGCGTTTGAGGCGCAAAAGGCGGGCCATGCGGGCACGCTCGACCCGGACGCCACCGGCCTTCTCGCCATCGCACTTGGCGAGGCGACCAAGACCGTCCCCTATCTCACCGACGCGCTGAAAGCCTATGATTTCGCGGTCAATTGGGGCGCGGCGACCAATACGGATGACCTCGAAGGCGAGGTGATCGCGACCCGCGACGCGCGCCCGAGCGAGGCCGATGTGATCGCCGCGCTCCCCGCCTTCACCGGCGAGATCATGCAAGTGCCGCCCGCCTTCTCCGCCGTGAAAATCGACGGCGAACGCGCCTATAAAGCCGCGCGCAAGGGCGAAGGGGTGGCGCTCAAAGCCCGCCCGCTCTTCGTCGACACCCTCCGCCTCGACGCCCACACACAAGACCAATCCCGCCTCCACATGGTCTGCGGCAAGGGCGGCTATGTCCGCGCCATCGGGCGGGATTTGGGCGAAACCCTCGGCTGCCTCGGCCATATCGCGTGGCTCCGCCGGGTCTGGTCCGGCCCGTTCACACTGGAAGATGCGGTGAGCCTCGACGACATCGAAACCCGCGCCCGCACCCCCGAGATCGACGAACTGCTGCTCCCCATCGAAACCGCCCTCGCGGACCTCCCCCGCATGACCGCCACCGAAGCCGGCGCCCTCCGCCTTACCAACGGCAACCCCGGCGAGGTGATCGGGGATGCCGAGCCGGGCGAGATGGTCTGGGCCGCACGGGATGGCGCACCGATTGCGATTGGTCGGTATATGGGCGGGATGCTGCACCCGGATCGGGTGTTTCGGGTTGAGGTGTAATTATGCAGTTTAATAGGATCATACTCACGCTTTGCTTAGTGAGCTTACCCTTCTCAGTCCTGTCTCAAGAGGAGGAAGATCGTTCAGCCTTAGGTCAAAGTTCATTCGAAATAACGAGTGAAACTCCGGCTTGGATAGAAGAAATTGAAGAGCCTTCAAATTTAAGAGCGCAAGGAGCTGAACTATCAATCGCTCTACAAAAGGAATCGATTTCTGTTGATCGACTTGCAATGCGGGCATCTTGGCTTTCGACTCTTGTAGCGATGATCGCAGCCAGCCTCCTTTTATGGACATTGCTACTCACCCGCCAAGCAAATGCGGCGGCAAGGGAGGCCGTTGAGGTTACTCGTAAAGCCTCAATAGACCAATCGCGTGCATACATTCATGTCGATGCAGCAACAATCACTTGGGGGAACAAGTTTGGAGAACACCCGGAAGTCACACTAACCGCGATAAACAGCGGTCAAACACCGGCTAAATGGTTTGAAATCATCTCGGTATGTAGTGCGCGAGAACTTAATGATAAAAATTCTCTGCACTCAACTGAGATCTTTATACAACGCAAGGCGACACGATGGAACGCTTTTCCAGCAAATGATGAACAAACAATGCCAGGCATTCAGACACAAAAGGACTTTGATGCACTAAAAGGGTCTTACGCAAAGAAAGATATTTTAATCTCAATATCTGGGAAAATACGTTACTGCACCTTTTACGACGAAATTTTCGAATCTGATTTTTTGTTTGAGCACGCCAATACTCCAAAATATCGCGAAATATCTCGCGAAATTATTGGCACAGAACTTGCACCTCATGGCGTGCCAATTAATGTAGTTGAAACGGATGAACAATCGCATCGGATTCCAAAATCGCCTTCGCATGACATCCGGACATTTGTAAGATTGTGAAAATGGCTTGCTTTTAGGCTGATCTACCATCCCCCTTCCCTTCCCGCCAAAAATCTGCCATATACCGCCGCACACCCCCTCTCATGGGGGTGTTATCTTTCCATGACCCCGCTGGACGACATCCCGGCTGGGCCGAAACACAAGGAGATCCCGATGTCGATCACAGCAGACGCCAAAGAAAAGCTCATCAAGGAATATGCGACGAAAGACGGTGATACCGGCTCCCCCGAGGTGCAGGTTGCCATTCTGACGCATCGCATCACCAACCTGACCGAGCATTTCAAAGGTCACAAGAAGGACAACCACTCGCGGCGTGGCCTTCTCAAAATGGTTTCGCAGCGTCGTAAGCTGCTCGACTATGTCAAAGCCAAGGATGAAGAGCGTTACAAAAAGCTCATCACCAGCCTCGGCATCCGCCGTTAATCTGATTTCGGGAGCGCGCCCTTTGCCGGGCGCGTTTCCATATGTGCCGCCCGTTTCGCCCCGAACGGTCCGGCAGGATGGAAAGGGGCAACGGAAAACGGGGCCGCAGGGGCGGTGCCCGGTTAAGGAAACGCTATGTTCAATGAAGTTAAAAAGACGATCCAGTGGGGGCGTGAGACGCTGACTCTGGAGACGGGCAAGGTTGCGCGTCAGGCAGATGGCACGGTCATCGCCACCCTTGGGGAAACCTGTGTGATGGCTAACGTCACCTTCGCCAAGGAAGCCAAAGAGGGCGTGGATTTCTTCCCGCTCACGGTGAACTATCAGGAAAAATTCTACGCGGCTGGCAAGATCCCCGGCGGTTTCTTCAAACGTGAAGGCCGTCCGACCGAAAAAGAGACGCTGACCTCGCGCCTCATCGACCGCCCCATCCGCCCGCTCTTCGTGCCGGGCTTCAAGCATGAGACGCAGGTGGTCTGCACGGTGCTGTCGCATGATCTCGAAAACGATCCCGATATCGTCGCGATGATTGCCGCATCGGCGGCGCTGACGATTTCCGGCGTGCCGTTCATGGGCCCGATTGCCGCGGCTCGCGTAGGGTTCGCGAATGGTGAATATGTGCTGAACCCGCCCGTCGAGGACATGCACAAGCTGCGCCAGAACCCTGAGCAGCGTCTCGACCTCGTCGTCGCTGGCACCAAAGATGCCGTGATGATGGTGGAGTCCGAAGCTTATGAGCTGTCGGAAGAGGAAATGCTTGGCGCCGTGACCTTCGGTCATGACCAGATGCAGCCGGTGATCGACGCGATCATTTCGCTGGCCGAGTCGGCGGCGAAAGAGCCGTTCGACTTCACCCCGCCGGATTACAGCGCGCTTTACGAGAAGGTCGCTGGCCTTGGCGAAGCGAAGATGCGCGATGCCTATGCGATCAAGGACAAGGGCGACCGCCGCGACGCGATCCAGGCTGTCCGCGAAGAAATCGTGGGCAATCTGTCGGAAGAAGAGCTGGACGACAAAAACCTCGGCTCCGCGCTCAAGAAGCTGGAATCGACCGTCCTGCGCGGCGATGTGATCAAGACCGGCAGCCGCATTGACGGCCGTTCGCTCGACACCGTGCGTGCGATCGAAGCGGAAGCGGGCGTACTGCCCCGCACCCACGGCTCGGCGCTCTTCACCCGCGGCGAAACGCAGTCGCTCTGCGTTGTGACCCTCGGCACCGGCGACAATGAGCAGATCATCGACGCACTTGACGGCGAGAGCCGCGAGAATTTCATGCTGCACTACAACTTCCCGCCCTATTCGGTCGGTGAGACGGGCCGCATGGGCAGCCCGGGCCGCCGCGAAATCGGCCACGGGAAACTCGCATGGCGCGCCCTTCAGGCGGTTCTGCCAGCCCCGACGGACTTCCCCTACACCATCCGCGTGGTCTCCGAGATCACCGAGTCGAACGGCTCGTCCTCGATGGCCACCGTCTGCGGCGGTTCGCTCTCGATGATGGATGCGGGCGTTCCGCTGAAAGCGCCGGTGGCCGGTGTGGCCATGGGTCTCATCCTCGAAGGCGACGAGTTTGCGGTTCTGACTGACATCCTCGGCGATGAAGATCACCTCGGCGATATGGACTTTAAAGTGGCGGGCACCGAAAACGGCATCACCTCGCTCCAGATGGACATCAAGGTTGCCGGGATCACGCCGGAAATCATGAGCCAGGCCCTCGCGCAGGCGAAAGGTGGCCGGATGCATATCCTCGACGAAATGGGCAAAGCCCTTTCGGAAGCCGGTGCGTTCTCCGCACATGCGCCGAAGATCGAAACGATCCAGATTGCCACCGACAAGATCCGCGAAGTGATCGGGTCCGGCGGCAAGGTGATCCGCTCCATCGTCGAGGAGTCGGGCGCGAAGGTCGACATCAACGACGACGGCCAGATCAAGATCGCCTCGAACGATCAGGACAAGATCGACGCGGCCAAGAAGATGATCATGGAAATCGCCGCCGAGCCGGAAGTGGGCGCGGTCTATACCGGGAAAGTCGTGAAGATCATGGACTTCGGTGCGTTCGTGAACTTCTTCGGCAAGCGCGACGGCCTCGTCCATGTCAGCCAGATGGCCAACGAGCGCGTCGGCCACCCGAAGGACGTCGTGTCCGAAGGGCAGGACGTGAAGGTCAAACTGATGGGCTTCGATGATCGCGGCAAGGTGCGCCTGTCGATGAAAGTCGTCGATCAGGAAACCGGCGAAGAGATCGGCCAGAAAGCCACCGCGGACGAGGAAGAGTAAGCCTCACTCGCTGGTTAGAAACGAAACGCCCCGCAGAGATGCGGGGCGTTTTTTTAGAACTATCCTTTGATATTAAGATAAAATTATATAATTTTGCGAGATGGCGTATTCTTATAATGTATATATAGACGAATCTGGAGACGACGGTCTCTCCAAATTTAGACAGCCCGGTGGTAAAGGTGGAGCTTCACACTGGCTGGTGATCGGCGCTTGCATAGTGCGCGCAAGTCGCGATCTCGAGTTGGTTGAATTGCGAGATAAAATTAGAGCTGAGTGCAAGCCTAAATCTAAACGCAGGGATATCCACTTTAAGGATATGACCCATTCTCAAAAACGGCGTTCCTGCCAAATTATCGGAGGTAGTCCGTTACGTTTCTCGTGCGTACTCGGATACAAAAACACCCCTGAGGCATCTACATTCACTGAGAAAAATCAACTTTATTTCTATCTCACCAGATTTTTGATTGAGAGAGTATCATGGTTCTGCAGAGACTATCGTCCTATTGTCAAAGAAGGTGACGGCAGAGCTAAGATCGTATTTTCTCGTCGCGGCGGCTTAAGCTATGATGGCTTCAAAGAGTACTTGGAGAGACTCAAAAAGGATCAAAATTGCAGAATTCATTGGCCTGCCATCGATATTTCTGCTGTAGACGCCCAAGACCACTCAAAACTCGCAGCGTTACAAATAGCGGACTTTGGAGTGAGTGCGATTGCTTCCGCAATCGAGCCAGATTTATATGGAAACGTTGAAGATAAATACATAAACGAAATTAGTAAAAATATATATCAAAGGCATGGGAATTATATGAGTTATGGCCTCAAGTTCCTTCCCGATATTGATAGCGTATCCTTGAGCCCGAGCCAAAAGAATGTTTTCAAAGATTTTGTAAATTATAATGGGCAGCCCCCCGGCCCATAATTGCGATCTCTCGCCTGCATCCGATAGGGATACTCTGGGTAATTCCGGCGCATGACTGCCCTACGACCAATATAGGAAAATTCTCCTAACGATCAATGATCTTTGTCACCTTTCTTCGCACTCAATTCAACACACTGATTTAATTAATTTTTAAAACTCCAACCCGAGCGCGAACCCGCCGAGCAGGTAACAGAACACGGTAATCAGCACGACGCCGATGATGTTCAGGACGAAGCCCCCTTTCGCCATTTGACCGATGGTGACTGCGCCCGTACCGAAGACGATCGCGTTTGGCGGGGTGCCGACCGGGAGCATGAAGGCGCAGGTTGCGGCGAAGGCGGCCGGGATCAGAAGGGTCATTGCGTCTGCGCCGATACCGACGGCGACACCGCCAAGGACGGGGATGAAAGTCGCCGCCGTGGCTGTGTTGCTGGTGACTTCGGTGAGGAACAGAACAATCAGGCAGACCGCGCCGACGAGCAGGATCGTCGGGAGCACTTGCAACCCTGTCACCTGTTGGCCGAACCAACTGTCGAGACCCGTTGCGGCCACCGCGCTGGCGAGGCTGAGACCACCGCCAAAGAGGAGCAGCACGCCCCAAGGCAAGCCATCCTCCGCATCCTGCCAGTCGAGCACCATTTTGCCGCGATCATCGCCGGGGAGCAGAAACATCGTGATGCCTGCACCGATGGCAATCGCCGTGTCGTCGAGATTGCCGAACCAGCCGAGATTGTCGCCAAGGCCGGGGATGCTGGCGAGCAGGCCCGGCACCACCCAGAGGAACGCCGCGCCACCAAAGACGAACATCACCATCCGTTCGCCCTGGCTGACCGCGCCGAGTTGGTGGATCTCGCTCTGAATCATCTCTTCGCCGCCGGGCACCTCGTCGAGATCGAAACGGTAGAGGATCCGTGTCATCAACACCCAAGCGATCAGGATGAAGGTGAAGGCGAGCGGGACGCCGAGGATCATCCATTCGAGAAAACCGATGTCGCGGCCAAGCTCATCCGACGCATAGCCCGCAATGATCGCGTTTGGCGGGCTGCCAAGCAGCGTGCCGAGGCCGCCCATGGAGGCCGACCACGCAATCGCCAGCACGAGGCACACGCCGAAGCGGCGGATATTGTCATCGGCGATATGCGCGACATGGCCGGGCTTGTGCGGCACATCTTGGCCGCCGCCCGCGCGTTCGGCGACAAGGGTGAGGACAGAGAGACCGATGGGGAGCATCATCAGCGTCGTCGCCGTGTTCGAGACCCACATCGACAGGAAACCGGTCGCGATCATCAGGCCAAGAACAATCCGGCGCGGCTCTGCACCCACGCGGGCGAGGGTCAGGAGCGCGATCCGGCGGTGCAGGTTCCATTTCTCCATCGCAATGGCGATGAGAAACCCGCCTAGAAAGAGGAAGACGATGGAGCTCGCATAAGGCGCGGTCGACTCGCCGACGGTGCGTTCCGTGAAGGCCGGGATCAGGACGATGGGGAGCAGCGAGGTCGCGGCCAGCGGGATCGCCTCGCTCATCCACCAGACCGCCATGAGCGTCGCAATCGCCGCCACGAAACGCGCATCGCTCGACAGTTCCGCCGAGCCGCCAAGCAGCAGCCAGACCACAATCGCCGCGATCACCCCCGCCGCACGCAGGATCCATGTCGTCTTCGCGGACCGCGGCGGATCCTGATATTCGTCAAACTCACCTTGCTGGGGAATTGGCTCGCCCATCGTATCCTCCCTTTTTTAACGAATGTTGACGTTACGGCATAACAGGACAATGAGAATTTCCAGAAAACTTGAACCATCATGCGGCGCAGCAAAAATAGGGCTTGAGCTGGAGTGCGCTCCAGCCGGTAGAAAGTGAGTCGTCAGGAGGCGAATATGTTGATGGGTGAGGTGTGCAAGCGGACCGGGCTGACGGCGGATACGCTGCGGTTTTACGAGAAAATCGGGCTGATGCCGACGGTCGCGCGGGATGCGGGCGGGCGGCGGCGCTACGGTCCGGCGGATCTGCGCTGGCTGGAGTTTCTCGCACTGCTCCGCGCGACCGGGATGCCGCAGGCGCAGCGCTTGCACTACGCGCAGTTGCGGGCCGAGGGCGATGCGACCGTCACCGCTCGGCGTGAGATGCTGGAGACGCAGCGCGACGCGGTCGTCCAAAAGATCGCGGATCTCACCAGAACCCTTGGCTTTCTGGACGACAAAATCGCGCTCTACCGGCGCATGGAGAATGGAGACACCGATGACAACACTTGAGAAAGCCCGCGATATCGTCGCGCAACTGAACCCCGATCTCGAAACCGCGCTTGCGGAGAAATACGACCACACGCTGCCCGGCATGAGCGAAAGCCTGATCGACTGGGCTTACGGCCACCATTACGCCCGCGCCGGTCTCGACCTCAAAACCCGCCAGCTTTGCACCATCGCGGCGCTGACCGTTCTGGGCGGGCAGACCGCGCCGCAGCTTAAGGTGAACGTCGCGCACAGCCTCGCAGCGGGGGCCAGCCAGACCGAAATCCTGGAGGCGATCTGGCAGATGGCGGTCTATGGCGGAATGCCCGCGGCGATCAACGGGCTGAATGCCGCGATGGAGGTCTTTGCTGAAGAGGAAGCTTGATTGGCGCCCTCCCTCCGCGCAAAGTCAATCTATGACACATGAAAAGCCCCGTTTCCTCACCGCGCCCGGCATGTATATCGCCGGGCTGTCTGAACGCCACCAAATCGCCGATATCGGTGATGTGGTGCCCGCGCAATGGCGGCGTTTCATGGAGATGCCGCCCTTGCCCGGCATCGGCGATGCTTATTACGGCGTGACCGAGGGGATGGACGCGGATGAGGGCGTGATCGACTATCTCTGCGGGGTGGAGGTCGCGGAAATCGACGACTTGCCGGATGACGCGGACCGCATGTATCTGCCCGAAGCGGAATATGCCGTCTTCACCCATCACGGCGCGACCGACACGCTTGCGCAAACATGGTCGGCGATCTTGGGCGAGGCTTTGCCCAGCATGGGCCTGCGGATCGGCGGCAACCTGCCCTTCGAGCGTTACGGTCCCGGCTATGATCCGACCTCGCGCAAGGGCGATATCGAGATCTGGATGCCGATCCTGCGCGGATGACCTTCGGGTCATCTGCGGGCCGAAGGGGCGCAAGGCCCCGAGGCACGCGCACCCGCAAAGAAAAACCGCGCCCCGAATGGAGCGCGGTCTTTTCATGTCGAGCTTATCAGTCCTGCGGGATGCGCAGGGTCTGGCCCGGATAGATCTTGTCCGGATCCGACAGCATCGGCTTGTTGGCTTCGAAAATCTTCTGATAATCCGCACCATTGCCGAGGGTCTTTTCCGCGATGGCCCAAAGGGTGTCGCCCTTCTCCACCACGTGGAATTTCGGCTCCTTGCTGCCATCATCCGCTTCGAGATCGTCCTCGACGGTGGCCACGCCTTCGACATTGCCCGCCGCCAGAATGATCTTCTCACGCTGTTCCTGCGTCACATTCTTGCCGGAGACCTTCACCTTGTCGCCGTCAACCTTGACCTGAACCTCGTTGTTATCAAGGCCGAGATCCTTCAGCTCTTTCTTGATCGCTTCTTCCTTGGCCGGGGCTTCCGCCGCTTCCGCTTTGCCGCCAAACAGGCCCTTACCGGCCTCTTTCACAAAATTCCAAAGTCCCATGATGTCCTCCTCGGGTGGGTTGCGGCGAAACTATGGGCGGGAAACATTTGTTAATCAAGCGTCCGGCGGGTCTGCCTTCAGAAGCGCAGACAAACCTGCGTGATAATCGGGGTAAAGCAGTTTCAAATCGAAGCGTTCCTTGAGCTTGTCATTCCGCACACGCTTGTTTTCGGCGTAAAAACTCCGCGCCATGGGGGACATATCCGCGTCCTCAAACCGATATTCCGGCGGGGGCGGCATCTCCAACAGGCGCGCCGCTTCGGTCAGCACATCCTGCGGCGGCGCGGGCAGGTCATCGACGACATTGTAGATCGCAGGAAACGCGGTGTCGGGGTCGTTCATGCTCGCCTCAAGCGCCTGCGCGATGTCTTCGACATGGCTGCGGGAGAACACTTGGCCCTCCTTAATAATCCGCCGCGCCTTACCGGATTTCACCTTGGAAAACGGCCCGCGTCCGGGCCCGTAAATCCCGCCGAGCCGGAAGATATGCACCGGCAAACCCGTGTCGGCCCAAGCTGCCTCCGCCGCAATCCGCGCTTTGCCGCGCGGTTGCTCGCCATGGAGCGGCGTCGTCTCATCCACCCAGTCCCCGCCATGGTCCCCATAAACGCCTGTGGTCGAGAGATACCCAACCCACTCCGGCGACGCGGCCCGCAACGCCGCGCCATATTCCGCCAGCACCGGATCATCATCCCGCGGCCCGGCGGAGGAGAGGATATGCGTTGCCTCTGCAATCTCTTCGCTCAGATCTTCGCCCCATAGCCGCGCCTCGATCCCGCGCGCCCGCATCGCCTCGGCCTTTTCCGGATCGCGCGTTGTCCCGATGATCCGCCAGCCCTGCGGGGCAAGCCGCCGCTCCAGCGCCTGCGCCGAATAGCCGTGACCGAAACTCAAAAGGATCATGCCGCCCCTTCCAGCCGCGCCACGGCCCATTCCGCCGCCTCGCGCACAACCTCGTCCTCATCCGTCAACAGCGCGCCCGCGTAGGGCACCAGCCCCGCCTCGCCGGAATTGCCAATCGCGTAAAGCACATTGCGCACGAAGCGGTTGCGCCCGATGCGTTTGATCGGCGAGCCGGAAAACACCTCGCGAAACTCAGCATCGGTGAGGCTGACGAGATGCGCCAGCTTAGGGCGGCTCAGTTCGATCCGGCCCCAATAGCCGCTCTCGGTCGCTTCCTGCGCGAATTTGTTCCACGGGCAAACGGCGAGGCAATCGTCGCAGCCATAGATGCGGTTGCCCATTTTCGCGCGCAGTTCCACCGGAACGCTGCCCTTATGCTCGATCGTCAGATAGGAAATGCAGCGCGTCGCATCGAGTTGAAACGGCGCGGGAAACGCATCGGTCGGGCAAATATCGAGACATTTGCGACAGGACCCGCAATGCTCAGCCTCCGGTGCGTCAATGGGCAGTTCTTCGGTGGTGAAAATCGCCCCCAGAAAGAACCAGTTGCCAAGATCCCGGCCCAGCAAATTCGTATGCTTGCCCTGCCAGCCGAGACCCGCCGCCTCCGCCAGCGGCTTCTCCATCACCGGCGCCGTGTCCACGAACACCTTGATCTCCGCCCCGGTTTTCTCGACGAACCAGCGCCCGAGCCGCTTCAGCTTTTTCTTGAGAACGTCGTGATAATCCTTCCCACGCGCATAGACGGAAATCGCGCCGCGGTCGGGATGATTCAGGATTTGCAGCGGGTTTTCGGTCGGGGTGTAGGGCTCCGCCAACATGATGACCGACCGCGCCTCGGGCCAGAGCGCCGCCGGATCGCCCCGCCAATGCGCGCGATCCTCCAGCCAACCCATTTGCCCGTGATAGCCCTCGGCAAGAAACGCTTTGAGGCGCGCCATCGCCTCAGGGATCGCATCCGGACGGCAAACCCCAAGCTTCGCGATGCCGAGTGCGCGGGCCTCTTCATGAAGGGCGGCGCGCAGATCCATCAGAAATCGAGGTCGCGGTAATGCGCGGGCGGGCGGAAGGGCGGCACCTGATCGGCCAGAAGCCCCCGGAAACTCGGGCGCGACTTCACTTTCGCATACCAGTCGCGCAGATTTTGCGAGCGGTTCCACTCGATGACGTCAATATAATCGAGGCAGGAGAAATGCGCCGCGGCAGTCAGATCCGCAAGCGTCATATTGTCCCCGGCAAGCCATTTGCGGCTTTCCAGAAGCCAGTCGCAATAATCGATATGGAAGCGGATATTCTGCAGGCCCGCCTTGATCTTGGCACTGTCCGGCGAGCCGGTTTTCATCAGCCGCTTGTTGACCTTTTCGACCAAGAGATTGCCCGTCACCTCCTGCCACATCTTGCCGTCGAACCACCCGCAGAGGCGGCGCACTTCGGCGCGGTTCACAAGGTCGGTGGGGATGAGGCGCGGGTCGGAATGCAGCTCTTCGAGATATTCGCAGATCGCCTGGCTCTCCGCGAGGATCACCCCATTCGCGCTCAAGACCGGCACCTGGCCCGCCGGGTTCAACCGCAGAAAATCCATGCGCTTGTCCCAGGGGCGCTCTTCGACCAGTTCGGTCTCGATCTTCTTCTCACCCAGAACCAGCCGCACCTTGCGGCTGAACGGGCAGAGCGGCAGATGATAGAGTTTATGCATCGCTTGGCGGCTCTCCTTCGCCCGCGACATTGCCCAATTTTCGGGGCGGATTCAATGCGGCTAGAGCAACCCGCTGGCCCGGAAACTGGTTTCGCTGCCCTTGCCGATAATCACATGATCGTGGAGCGTCAGGCCAAGGGCCAGCGCCGCGTCCTCGATCTGGGCGGTCATGTCGATATCCGCCTGGCTCGGCGTCGGATCGCCAGAGGGATGATTATGCACGAGGATCATGGCCGAGGCGTTCAGCTCCAGCGCCCGTTTCACCACCTCGCGCGGATAGACCGGCACGTGATCGACGGTACCTTTCTGCTGTGCTTCATCCGCGATCAGGGTGTTCTTGCGGTCGAGAAACAGGATGCGAAATTCCTCCGTCTCGCGATGCGCCATCGCCGTTTTGCAATAGGTGATCAGCGCATCCCAACTTGAGAGCGCCGGTTTCTGGATCACCTTCGCCTGCGCCAACCGATGCGCCGCAGCCTCGACGATCTTCAGCTCCTGCACCACGCGATCACCCACCCCCGACACTTCCAGCAAACGGTGACGCGGCGCGGAGATGACGTGGTTGAAGTCGCCAAAAACCTCCAGCAGTTTCTTCGCCAGCGGCTTCACATCGATCTTCGGAATGGCGCGGAACAGCACGAGTTCCAGCATCTCGTAATCGGCAAGTGCGCCGGACCCCGCCTGCATGAAACGCAAGCGGAGCCGGTCACGGTGGCCGTAGTAATGGGGCTTATCCCTCTTCTTGTCATGAGGAGACGATGTGTTCGGCCTGCGGGGAGCCTCCCCGGCCCCATAGCCATTTGCAAAGCGGATCAGGGGGCGCGCGGGTGGCGACGGCGCGGTTTCGGTGTGAACCTCCAGACCGGGCTCCGGGGGTGCCTCTGCCCGCCGCAGTCCGGCCACCGGCCGCTCAAAAAATCCCGCCAATGTCTTTCTCATGCCCGCAGCTTGGCCGAAAACTGGTTAAGGAGTCATGAAAATCGCCGCACGCGCCCACAACCGGCGCGCGTTTTTAAACGCGGGTCGGAGGAGGGTTTCTGCCCGTCAGGGCAGTCCGCTTACCAGTGTTTTTCGAAAATGCCGCGCGGCGATTGCGTGAAAATCTCGCAGCCATCCGCCGTCACACCCACCGAATGCTCATATTGCGCCGAGAGCGAGCGGTCGCGGGTCACAGCGGTCCAGCCATCGGCGAGCACTTTGGTCTCGGGACGGCCCAGATTGATCATCGGCTCGATGGTGAAGAACATCCCCTCTTCCAGCACCGGCCCCCGGCCCCACTGCCCGTAATGCAGCACATTGGGCGGCGCGTGGAACACCTGCCCCAAACCGTGCCCGCAGAAGTCCCGCACAACGCCGGTGCGCTCGCCTTCCGCATAGGTTTGGATCGCCGCGCCAATGTCGCCAAAGGTGTTGCCGGGTTTGACCTTCTCGATCCCGCGCATCAGGCTTTCATGAGTGATCGCCATCAGGCGCTCCGCTTTGCGGTTCGGCGCGCCGGCCACAAACATGCGGCTCGTATCGCCATACCAACCATCGACGATCACCGTCACGTCGATGTTGAGAATATCGCCATTCTTCAGCTTTTTGTCGCCGGGAATCCCGTGACAGACGACATGGTTGAGCGAAATGCAGGAGGCATGTTCATAACCGCGATAGCCGATGGTCGCGCTTTTCGCCCCGGCCTTCTTGATCTCATCCTCGATGAACGCGTCCAGCTCCCCCGTGGTCGCACCCGGCGTCACCAGATCCGAGACCTTATCGAGAATCTCCGCAGCCAGACGCCCGGCCCGGCGCATACCTTCGAAATCCGCGTCCGTGTGGATGCGGATACCATCGCGATTGACCTGACCTTGCTCTGTCATCACATGCTCCTTTGATGCGCCTCACATAGACGCAGCGGGCGGCGCTTGCAACGGCAGCGGTTTAGCGAGGGTGATCTCTTCCGGCGTGATGGTGCTGGCGACCGCGATCATCTCTACGCCCGCCGCCTTTGCGTCATGCCAAGCGGCGGCATAGGCGGGGTCAATATCATGAGCAATCGTCACCGCCTCGGCGTCGTTTCGCATTGAGTGATAGAGCATGGTCGCCCGTTTACCCTGCCGCACCATCTCGGCAAGTTCGCGCAGATGTTTGGTCCCGCGCGCGGTGGTCGTGTCGGGGAATTCGGCCAAGCCCGGCTGGCGCGACAGCGTGACGCCCTTCACCTCCAGATAGTGATCTTCATCGAGCAGGAAATCGACGCGGCTCCCGGTCCCGTATTTCACCTCGCGGCGGTAGGTCTCGTGCGGGACCAGGGCCAGACCGTCCTCGACAATGCGGTTCGAGAGCGTGGTATCGACGCAGACGAGACCGGTCGGCACCTCCGCCAGTTTCCAGCTCCAGTCCAGCTTGCGCCCGCCGCCCGCCACATCCGCAAGCCAGATCGCCTGACCCTCTTCGGCCAGCCCCGTCATCGCGCCGGGATTGGCGACATGCGCCGTCGTCTCGCGACCATCCGGCAAGATCACATCCGCAAGAAAACGCTTGTATCTGCGGGTGAGCGTGGCACGGATAAGGGGCGGGTCGAACTTCATGGCCCGGCTGATAGCACGAGGACGCGCCATGCCCAACCCAACTGCCGCCATTCTGATTATCGGGGATGAAATCCTGTCGGGCCGCACCCATGAGGGAAATGGCCATTGGCTGGCGGGGGAACTCAACCGGCGCGGGATCGAGCTGAGGGAGATCCGCGTCGTGACCGACGAGATGGACGCGATCTCCGCCGCGCTGAAAAGCATGACGGAGACGGCGGATCACGTGTTCACCTCTGGCGGGATCGGCCCGACCCATGACGACATCACCGCCGATGCAGTCGCTGCGTTTTTCGGGGTTTCCATTGATGTGCGCGAAGATGCCCGCATGGCGCTGGCGCAGAACTACCCCAAGGGCGAGGCGGATCTGACGCCCGCGCGCCTGCGCATGGCCCGGATACCCGATGGCGCGACGCTGATCGACAACCCGATTTCTCACGCGCCCGGTTTCACCATCGGCAATGTGCATGTGATGGCGGGGGTGCCGAACATCTTCCGGGCCATGGCCCAGAACGTGCTGCCGAGCATTCCCGGCGGTGTGCCGCAGCAAAGCCTATCGGTGCAGTTCAAAGGCCCCGAAAGCGCGCTCGCGGATCAACTGCGGCAGATCGCGAAGGACAACCCCGATGTGGCCATCGGTTCCTATCCGCATGTGATCGATGGCAAGTTTATCTGCGATGTGGTTCTGCGAGGGCCCGATTCCGCGCGGCTCGAACAAGTCGCCGCATTGGTGCCGACACACGTTTGACCGGCGCCTCGCGCCCGGTGCGGTGGATGGTCATCCAGAGGATGCGAAAATCGAGCCAGCAGGTCCGGCGCTGCTGATACCAGCGATCCAGCCGCGCCTTCGCGGGCACGCAGACATTGCTGTAAAGATGCTCCGTTTCCGCCGCCGTTCCGGCTGTGGAGAGCAGCGCCTCCTCCCGGCGATGATAGAGGATCGAGGCCAGTCCGGTAATGCCGGGGCGCTCCTTCAAAAGCGGGCCGTAGATGTCCGGGAAAGCCTGCACATAGCGCATCAGCGGCGGGCGCGGCCCGACGAAATTGATGTCGCCTTTCAGCACATTGATGATCTGCGGCAACTCGTCGAGACGGTAGCGCCGCAGCTTGCGGCCGATCGGCGTGATCCGCTTGGCCTTGTCGCCGCCCGTCACACCGGAATCCTCAGGATCATGGCTCATGGTGCGGAATTTGATGAGACCGAAGGGCTTGCAATCCTGCCCGGCGCGCTCGGCGATGTAGAAGGCGTCGTCGTCCTCTGCCAGACGGATCCAAAGCCAAATGGCCCCGACAATGGGCAACAAAATCGGCGATAGCAAAAGTGCGAATAGAAAATTCAGCACGCGATTCATGCTCTGCCTCTCAGTCCTCCGCTGCCCCCTATGCGTCGAGCTGGCCATCTCTTTTGAACCAGTCTGCCGCCTGATTGGCGATTGCGGTTGCGCCCGCACCACTCCCATCGAAACGATAAAACCGCGATAAACGCCTTGTGTCAAAGGCAAGTTCGCGGATTGCGCTATCTCCCGCCGGTTTCCACACCCAGGGAATGCTGCGCCCGGTCGCATTTGCGAAGGCGTTGAGCAGCCGGTCCATCGCCACCGGACGGGGCGAGGCGAGGTTGAGAACCGGCGGCAATTCCTGCTCCGACAGAAGCGCCTTGGCGAGTGCCGCATGGATATGCGCCAGATCGCGCGGCCCGATATAGGCGCGGCGCGGCGCGCCCCCATCGGGGAAACGGTCGAGGCGCAGCGGGTTCTTTTCGCGCGCCTTCAGTGCATTTTGCAAAAGCTGGTCGGCCCCCGCGATGGTCGGATAGCGCAGAACGGTGACATGGCGATGCGCCTCCGCCGCGCGGTCCGCGTCGGCCTTGCTTTGCGCGTAAGGGCTCGGCGGATCGAGGGGCGAAAGTTCATGCACTTTCGCGTGCTTACCGCCATAGACCGAGGCTGATGAGGCCAGAAAAACCGGCGTTTTTGCCGCCTCCATCACCCGGATTGCCGCCGCCGTATTCAGCGCCTGAAAATCCGCCTCGCTGGCCGGTTTCGGCCCGGTCGGCGTGACGCCAGCGAGATGCAGGATCAGATCCGGCGCGGCCGACTCAAACGCCGCGCGCATCTCTTCGACGCTCATCGACAAATCAAATGACGCACGATCCAGCGGGATCAGCGGTGGCGCGTCCTCCGGCCAATAGGCGAGAAGCATCCGCCCAAGCCGTCCCGAAGCACCCGTCATTACAATGCGTTCTGCATCTTTTTTCATCGGCGGTCTTCACAAATTCCGATAAAATAACATTCCATCTTGCGGTCCCTGACAGCAACTTGTTAATTATCTCACATTAACGTGATCGCAGGGCATGGGGCCCGGCACGATGTGTAACGGAGGACACAGATCATGTATCGCACTATTCGTCTTTCGAGCTGCATTTCCATGCAAGGCGAGGTTCAGGAGCAACTTGCCGATGGTCGTATCACCATCCGCGTAGGCAAAAACTCCTTCACCGGTTGGCCGGTGAACGCGCCGAAGAAAGCCGCTTAAGACAGCGATGATCCGAGACGGTGGCTGAACCGGTCAGGTCAGCCAGCCCGCCAGCTCGGTTTTCAAAATCTCGGTCAGCGCGTCGATATGCGGCGCGTCGTCATTCAGACAGGGGATGTAGAGAAAACTCTCCCCACCCGCTTCCATGAAGCTCTCCTGAATCTCTTCCTGAATTTCCTCCAGCGTCTCGACGCAATCCGCCGAGAACGCCGGAGCAATCACCGCGATCCGCTTCTTGCCCTGCTTGGCCAGCTCCGCCACATACTCAACAGTATAAGGACGCAGCCAATCCTCCGGCCCAAACTGGCTCTGGAAAGTGGTGGTGATGGCGTGATCGTCCCACCCCAGTTCCTCTTTCAACAGCCGCGTCGTTTTCTGGCATTGGCAATGATAGGGGTCGCCCTCCATCAGATAGCGCTTCGGCATCCCGTGATAGGAGCACACCAGCAGATCCGGCGCGTGACCGGCCTTCTCATAAGCCTCGCGCACCGAGGTCGCGAGCGCGGAGATAAATTCCGGGCGGTCGTAATAGGCGGGCACGGTGCGAAACGCAGGCTGCCAATTCATCTTCATCAAAGTGCGGAACGCCTGATCGTTGGCCGTCGCCGTCGTCGGCGCGGCATATTGCGGATAGAGCGGGAAAAACACGATCCGGTCGCAGCCCGCTTCCTGCATCTTGGTCAGCACGCTTTCGGTGGACGGGTTGCCGTAGCGCATACAGAAATCGACCATGACCTCTTCGCCGTAAAGCCCGTGCAGCTTCTCGGCCAGCGCCTCGCATTGCTGGCGGGTGATGGTCAGCAGCGGCCCCTCATCCTTCTCATTGTTCCAGATCCCGCGATACGCCGCGCCCGAGGAAAACGGCCGCTTGGTCAAGATGATCGCCTGCAATAGCGGCTGCCATTTCCATTTGGGATAGTCGATTACCCGCTGGTCCGACAGGAACTCATTGAGATAGCGCCGCATCGACCAGTAATCCGTGCCATCGGGCGTCCCCAGATTCGCGATCACGACACCGACTTTGCGTTTCGGGATGCTCGGGTGGTCCTGTGCGGCATGTTCCGGTCTGGGCATAACTGGCTCCTTCGGCTGGTTAACGCTGTTAATGAGCGGCGAATCTGGCGCGGTCAATCCTTGCCGCCACGGTCCGGCAGCACATCGGCGAGGGAGATTTGCGCACTGCCCGGTTTGAGCGGCTGTTGCTGAGTCGCATCGGGTGTCCATCCGGTGAGAAACACGATCTCGAAACTGGCCAGGATGCGGCCATCCTCGCTCGGGAAATTCTCGGCATAAATCTCGCCCGCACGGTCAAAGAGCGCCCGCCGAGAGAGCGTCTTTTGCCGGGCGGTCATCACATTGGTCTCGCCGATCCCGCGCAAGTCCCGCATCAGCGCGTAAATATCGCGATAACTGACCTTCTGCGTGAGGGAATCGGCCACCGGCAACGCGAATCCCGCGCGTTGGAGCAAACCGCCGAGGTCGCGAATATCGCCCATCGGTGCGATGCGTGGCGACAGCCCTCCGGTGATCTCACTTTCCGCCATCGCCAGCGCACTGCGCAATTCGGTCAGGGTTTGCCCGCCAAACGCCGCACCGAGAAACAGCCCGTCAGGCTTCAGCGCCAACCGCGCCTGCACCATCCGCCCGATCGGATCATTCGCCCAATGCAGCCCCAGCCCATGCACCACAATGTCATGCGCGCCGCGCTCCAGAGCAATTTCCTCGCCCTCTGGCAAGATCTTAAAATTTTGAAAAGACGTGGCGTAACTTTTCATAAAATCCGTCAACAGCACCCCGTTCGTAAACGACCTGTTAACGACATTTCGTCTATCGCTTAACTCCTCCGCAGCGAGATCTTGCAGGAAGGATTCGCCAGAAATCCGCTGCCGCCGCTGCTTCAGGAGAGGAAGGTCGAAGAGGGGTGCTGATGTCATTGGATTTATTTACGCCAGCGACCAACGGGATGAAAGCCCGCGCGATTCTCAAGAAATCGCTTCATTTGCTGTTCCCGCCGCGTTGCGTCGCCTGCAACGAGGAATTGCATAACGATTCCGCGCTTTGCCCCGGATGCTGGGGCAGTCTGGAAATGATCGACGATCCGGCTTGCCCGCAATGCAGCTTGCCGCAACTCGGCGCCGGGACGAGCGATATCCCCTGCGATGCCTGTCTTGCGGAGCCGAAAATCTGGGATTCCGCCCGCGCTGTGGCGATCTACAAGGGCAGTCTGCGCACCGCGATTCTCGCGATGAAACATGGCGACCGCCCCGATCTCGCCCGCCAGATGGCCCCGTGGATGGCTCGCGCGGGCCGCGATCTCATCGCGCGCGCCGATCTGATCGCCCCCGTGCCGCTTCATTGGCGGCGCATGGCCAAGCGGCGCTACAACCAGTCCGCCCTGCTCGCCAAGCACCTCTCCAGCCAGACCCGCACCATGCCGGACCTTCTGCGAAAGATCCAGCACACCGGATCGCAGGAAGGCCGCAGCCGCGCCGAACGCCTCGCCGCGCTGGAAAATGTGTTTAGTGTCAGTGCCGTGCATCGCGAGAGGGTCAAGGGCCGGTCCATCCTTCTCGTCGATGACGTGCTGACCACCGGCGCGACCCTTGCCAGCTGCACGCAGGCCCTGCGCATGTGCGGCGCGCGCGAGGTCAATGTGCTGGTGCTCGCCCGCGTTGCATATCATACGCAGAGGGCTTAGATGTTTCGCTCAGTTGAAGGAGTTTCCATGTCCGCAGTTACCGTTTACTCGAAATCCACCTGCCCGTTCTGCCAGCGCGCCCTCGCGCTTCTGGACAGCAAGGGGATTGAGCCCGAAATCATCGACCTGCTCGTAAGCCCTGAGCGCCGCGATGAGATGATCGACAAAGCCGGCGGCCGGACCACCGTTCCGCAGATCTTTATCGACGGGAAACATATCGGCGGTAGCGACGAATTGGCCGCCCTCGACCGCGCCGGGAAACTCGACCCGCTGCTGGCCGCCTGATAAACTTGCGATCATGAATCGCGAGACCCCACAGAGTGATCCGCTGGTCATGATGCTCTTTACAGAGCTTGATGTGGTGGATCAGATGCTCCGCGGCCATTTGCGCCGCGCGCTTCCCAAGGGGATGGAACTCAGCCACGTCTCCGTGCTGAACCTGCTCGCGACCCTCTCGACCGAACGCAGTCCGGCGCAACTCGCGCGCGCCTTCCATGTGAGCCGCGCCGCAATGTCCAACACGCTGACGCGGCTCGAATCCTCCGGCTATGTGCATATCCGCCCGGACTGGGACGACGCGCGCCGCAAACATGTCTCGATCACCCGCGCCGGGATTCAGGCTCGCGATCAGGCGATGGACGCGTTCCGCTCGACCTTCTCGCAAGTCAGCACAGTCCTCGACCCGCTGGAAATCCGCTCCACACTGCCAGTCTTGCGCAAACTCCGCGCCATGCTGGAGGGTTAAGCGGCTTTGCCCGCGTAACGCATCAGCATCGCGCGAGTGTCTGGTTTTACGGGGTGGGCGCGTTCTTCAGCCTTTTATCCAATCGCGACATGAACCGCGAAGCCGATCAGCCGTGAGCCTTCCGCGCCGTCAGCGCGTAATTCACCGCCAGATCATCGGAGAGTTTCCAGCGCCGGGTTAGTGGGTTGAACACCATCCCGCGGCGGTCCAGTTCTTTCAGGCCCGCGTCGTCGATCATCTCGCCCAGCTCATCGGGCGTCACGAAGCGCTGCCATTCATGGGTGCCGACCGGGAGCCAGCGCAGGATATATTCCGCCCCGACAATCGCCATCGCATAGCTTTGCGGGGTCCGGTTGAGGGTGGACATAATCAGCAGCCCGCCCGGCTTCACTAGGTCCGACAGGGTGCGGACAAAGGCGGCTGGCTCGGCGACATGCTCGATGATCTCCATCGCCAGCACCACGTCGAATTGCGCGCCCTCTTCGACCAGCGCCTCGGCGGTCGCGTGGCGGTAAGTGATCTCCAGCTCCATCTGCTCCGCATGGAGCCGCGCCACCTGGATACCTTCCAGCGCCGCATCTGCGCCGGTCACGTCTGCGCCGAGCCGCGCCATCGGCTCGCACAAAAGCCCGCCGCCGCAGCCAATATCGGCCAGCGTCAGCCCCTCAAACGGCTTTGGCTGGCTGCGATCTCGCGCAAACTCTACGGCGATCTGTCCGGCGATGTAATCTAGGCGGCACGGATTCATCTGATGCAGCGGCCGCGCCTTGCCATTCGGGTCCCACCAATCCGCGGCCATCGCCGCAAATTTGCTGACTTCGCCCTCGTCGATGCTGCTCATGCTTTGCCCCTTTCGGCCTTTAAAACGCTATGCCATAGTCCGCCCATGAGGGAAAGCGCCACGGCCACAGCGCCGATCTATCCGAATATAGAACCCTATGACCGCCGCTCTGTGGATGTGGGCGACGGCCACCATCTTTACGTTGAACAATCGGGCAATCCCAACGGGATACCGGTTCTGACGCTCCATGGCGGACCGGGCGCGGGCGCGACGGCGCTGATGCGGCGGTTCTTCGATCCCAAACATTACCGGGTTGTTCTGTTCGATCAACGCGGGGCGGGCCGCTCGCGCCCGAACGGTTCTATCAAGGCGAACACCACGCAGCACCTCATTCAAGACATCGAGACAATTCGCGCTGAAGTCGGCCTGCCACCCGCGATCGTGTTCGGCGGCTCCTGGGGCGCGACCCTCGCGCTGGCCTATGCGCAGGCCCACCCCGAAGCGGTCCGCCATCTCGTTCTACGCGGCACCTTTCTGGGCACGCAGCGGGAGATCGAATGGCTCTATCACGGCGGTGCGGGCAAGTTTTTCCCGCAAGATTTCGCCCGGTTCCTCTCGCCAGTGGCCGGGGCTGATGATCCCGTAAAAGCCTATCATCCGATCCTCGCCGGTGATGGCGCGGAGGCGCGAAAAGCCGCGTCCCTCTGGGTCGGTTGGGAAAGCCGCACCGCCTCGCTCACCGCCCGCACATCTCTCGCGACCGAGAGCGATCATATCCTTTCCTTCGCCCGGATCGAGAACCACTATTTTGTGAATGACTGCTTCCTGAGCGAGTCGCAGCTTGTCCATGATCTGCCCAAGATCGCACATATCCCGACGGATCTCGTCCATGGTCGCTACGATATGGTCTGCCCGCCGGTCGCGTCCGAAATCCTCATGCAAGGCATGGAAAAGGCACAGCTTCACATGATCGAGGATGCCGGCCACACCATGACCGAACCGGGGATCGCCAACAAACTCACCGAGGTTATGAACCGCCTGCGGAGCGTCTACCGCTAGCGGGCTCGCAGCCCGTCAGGGCTGGTGGCCGCACCGGACGGGCCGCGACGCGGCCCTCCGCAAGGGCACGCTCCGCCTAGAGCGTCAGCGCCAGCCGAAGCCCCTGATCAATCGCCCGCTTGGCGTCGAGCTCCGCCGCCACATCCGCGCCACCGATCACATGGACCGGCACGCCCGCCTCTTTCAGCGGCTCCTCCAGCGCGCGCAGGCTCTCCTGACCGGCGCAGATCACGATGCTGTCTACCTCCAGCCATTCCGGATTCTCCCGCGCTTCGCCCTGCGAGAGCAAAATCCCCTGCGGCCCGATTTCCTCATAATTCACGCCGCCGACCAGCGTGACATCCTTCATCGCAAGGCTCGCGCGGTGGATCCAGCCGGTCGTCTTGCCAAGGCCCTTGCCGTGTTTCGTCGCCTTGCGCTGCAAAAGGTAAATCTTGCGCAGCGGCTCTTCCGGCTGCGGGCCTTCGGGGGCGAGACCGCCTGCGTGTTCGGCAGGATCCGTAATGCCCCATTCCTCTTCCCACTCCTCGCGGTCCAGCGTCGGGCTGTCATCGGTCACAAGGAACTCGCTGACATCATAGCCAATGCCGCCCGCGCCGATCACCGCCACACGCTCGCCCACCTTCGCGCCACCGCGCAGCACATCGGTATAGTAAACCGTGTTCGGTCCTTCCTGCCCCGGAATGCCCGGATCGCGCGGCAACACGCCAGTGGCGACGATCACGCCGTCAAAATCCTTAAGCGTCTCGGGCGTGGCTTCGGTGTTGAGCTTCAGGTCAATCCCGCTCGTCTCCACGGCGCGGGCGTAGTAATCCACCAGCCCGATGAACTCCTCCTTGCCCGGCACCATCTTGGCCATATTGAGCTGTCCGCCGACCATGCCGGCCTTGTCGAACAACGTCACCCGGTGCCCGCGCTCGGCCAACGTCAGCGACGCCGAGAGACCCGCAGGACCTGCGCCCACAACCGCATAGGTTTTCGGCGTCTCGGCCTTGGTGATCTGCAATTCCGTCTCATGACAGGCGCGCGGGTTGACGAGGCAGCTCGTCATTTTCCCTTGGAAAACATGATCGAGACAGGCCTGATTACACGCGATACAGGGCGCGATCCTGCCCGCCTGATCCGCCTCGGCCTTTGCCACCCAATCCGCATCCGCAAGGAAGGGCCGCGCCATCGACACCATGTCGGCGCAGCCATCGGCCAGCACGTTTTCGGCGACATCGGGCATGTTGATCCGGTTTGAGGTGACGAGCGGCACGCCCACCTCGCCCATCAATTTCTTGGTCACCCAGGTAAATGCCCGGCGCGGCACCGAGGTCGCGATGGTCGGCACCCGCGCCTCATGCCAGCCAATGCCGGTGTTGATGATGCTCGCACCCGCCGTCTCGATCTTCTTGGCGAGGGTCAGGATCTCCTCCCAAGGCTGCCCGCCAGAGACGAGATCCAGCATCGAAAGCCGATAAATGATAATAAAATCCGTGCCTACGGCTTCGCGGGTCCGACGCACCACTTCGACCGCGAGACGCTGGCGGTTCTCCAGCGAGCCGCCCCATTCATCGGTCCGTTTGTTGGTCCGCTCCGCGAGGAACTGGTTAATGAAATAGCCCTCGGACCCCATGATCTCGACGCCATCATACCCCGCGTCCTGCGCCCGGACGGCCGCGGTCACGATGTCGGAAATCTGCTTCTCGATCCCCTCGGCATCCAGCTCATTCGGTGGAAACGGCGAGATCGGCGCCTTGATCGGCGAGGGCGCAACCGCTTTCGGCGTCATCGCATAACGGCCAGCATGGAGGATCTGCATTGCGATCTTGCCGCCCGCCTCATGCACGCGGTCGGTCACGACCTTATGGTTCACAATATCCTCCGGGGTGAAGAGACCCGCCGCACCGGGCGCAACGCCGCCCTCTTCGTTCGGGGCCATCCCGCCCGTCACCATCAGCGCCACACCGCCGCGGGCGCGCTCGGCGTAATATTCCGCCACCCGATTCCAGTCGCCGCGCTCTTCCAGCCCGGTATGCATGGACCCCATCAACACACGGTTTTTCAGCGTCGTGAACCCAAGATCAAGCGGGGCGAAAAGATGCGGATAGGCTGTCATGGCTGGCTCCCTGATGGCGTTTTCCGGAAAACTTGCCGTAAACGTAAAGCAAAGTCATCCACTGACGGGAATAACGCCGCGTCGCGCCGGTCAGACCCGGCCCGCATGGCGGCGCGAGAGGATCAGATCGTCGAAGCGCACCGTGATCCGCGCCGGGTCCGCGAAGATGAGATCGAGCCAAATCGCCTCGATCGGGTCCTCATCGGTACGGTCGAATTCTCGCAAGGGGAATTGCACATAGCTTTCCTCGCCAAGATTGAGGAGCCGCGTCATCTCCTCCTCCCCCGCCGAAGAGCGGATGTTGAACCGCGCGTAAACCTTCGTGGTCGGGCCTTTCAAAGCGTTCCAGTCAAGCCGGAAGATATGGTCCGCATGGCTGGAATGGGCGACCTCATCGGGCAGGCCCGTCGCGAGCGAGAGAAAATCGCCCGTGAACCCCATCGTTGTGATCACAACCGGGAAAGGGGCCGCGCCTGCGCTGTCCTGTCCGATCATCAGCGCCGCCTCCGGGCCGCCATCATGGTAAAGAACGCAGCCCGTAGCCACGGCGGTGCCGCTTTCCGTCCCGCTTCCGCGCGGCGCAAAGCGCTCTGCCGTGAGGCCAAGGCGCTGCGCCCAATCCGAATTGGCGGGCCCGACATCGCTCGGCTTGTCGAGCGCCGCCGCTGCGCGCGGTTTCGGAGACGGCAATCCGTTCAGCACAGCCCGCAAACTCGCCGCGTCGCTCAGGATCACCTCCTGCTCCGGCGCGCTCAGGCCATCAAAGCCTTCGATACGCCGCCGCCAGACCTGCAAGGCCCGCCGCAGGATATATCGGTCGCGCAGACGGCCCATTACTGGCCGTTGGCGGCCTGAAGCGCGTTCACCGCGTTGAACAGCGTCTGGACTTGCGCCGCATCATCGCCCGCATCTTCCCCGGCGATATAGGTCGCATTCATCAGCCGCTGCTCGACCACCGCGAAGGCGCGCCAGACCGGTCCGGAGTGGCCTTCATCATCGTTCATCTTGATCAGGAACGTGTCCTCAATCACCTCTTCGGCGAGGATTTCACCGCCCGCAAACTGGGTGGAACTGCGCTCCCGAAGGAACTCTTCCAGCACCTCAGGGTCCGGCGGCGTCACGTCATTCGGGCTGAGGGAGAATTGCAACTCACCCGGCGCCTTCTCACCCTCGCAGTCGCCATAGACGGCGAAAACGCTTTCGGGACCGTTGCGGCTTTCCTCTTCATTCAGGCAAAACCCGGCAATTTCGGGGAAGGTGATCGCATCGCCTTCGGAGATCACCGTCGTGCCGCCCGGAATGCAGCCCGCCAAGGCCAGTGCCAAAATAAATCCGCCAATACGCATGGTTTTCTCCCTTCGCCGCCTGTTCCTGCAAGCTATCCACGAAAGGGGTGCAGCGGGCAACCGTCTCGCCGAAGGAAATTCGCCTTGCGTCACTTTTGCACGGAAAAGGGCGGCACCATGGCCGCCCTTTCTGCATCTGTCGTCGGCTTAAAGCTCGAAATAATCGTGTGTTTCGGCCTTCGCGCCCGGATGCGTCACCGCGCCAAGATGGGTCGCGCCCACCAGTTTGGCGTATTTGTAGAGCGCGCCAGAGGCGTAATTGGTCGGGCGCGGGCCCTTCCACGCGTCCTTGCGCTTGGCCAGTTCGTCGTCCGAAAGATCGACGGAAATCTCGCCCTTGATCGCGTCGAGCGTAATCATGTCGCCATCCTGCAAAAGCGCAATCGGCCCGCCATGCGCCGATTCCGGCCCGACATGGCCGACGCAGAACCCGCGCGTCGCGCCGGAGAAACGGCCATCGGTGATCAGCGCCACCTTCTTGCCCATGCCCTGACCCGACAGCGCCGCCGTGGTCGCCAGCATCTCGCGCATCCCCGGCCCGCCTGCGGGACCTTCGTTGCGGATGACGATCACATCGCCCTCTTTATAGTCGCGCTTTTGCACGGCGGCGAAGGCGTCCTCTTCGCTCTCAAACACCCGCGCCGGACCGGTAAACACCTGATGTTCCTCGGCCATCCCGGCGACCTTCACAATCGCGCCTTCCGGTGCGAGGTTGCCTTTCAGGCCCACCACACCGCCGGTTTTCGACAGCGGCGTCGTGATCGGATGGATCACACGGCCATCGGCCTCCCGCTCCACGCGGTCGATTTCTTCGCCAATGGTGCGGCCGGACGCGGTCATGCAATCCTCATGGATTAGCCCCTGCTTGCGCAGTTCCTTCAGCACCACCGGGACGCCGCCGACTTCCCACATATCCTTGGCGTTATATTCACCGCCCGGCTTGAGGTTCACGAAATAGGGCGTCTCGCGGAAGATGTCGCAGACGTCCTCAAGGGTGAAGTCGATCCCCGCCTCATGGGCAATCGCGGGCAAATGCAGCCCCGCATTGGTCGACCCGCCGGTGCAGGCGACAACCCGCGCGGCGTTCTCAAGGCTTTTCAGCGTCACCACATCGCGGGCGCGGATGTTCTTCTCGATGAGATCCATGACCGCCCGGCCCGACGCCTCACCAAACTGGTCGCGGCTCTCATAAGGCGCAGGCGTCCCGGCGGAGTTGAAGAGCGCCAGACCAATCGCCTCAGACACGCAAGCCATGGTATTCGCGGTGAACTGACCGCCACATGCGCCCGCGGACGGGCAAGCCACGCGCTCCAGAATCTCCAGCTCGGCGTCGGACATATTGCCCGCCTGATGCTGGCCAACCGCCTCGAACACGTCCTGAACGACCACATCCTTGCCATTGAGGCGGCCCGGCAGGATCGTCCCGCCATAAATAAACACGCTCGGCACATTGAGGCGGACCATCGCCATCATCATCCCCGGCAGCGATTTGTCGCAGCCCGCGAGGCCGACCAGCGCGTCATAGCAATGGCCGCGCATCGTCAGCTCCACCGTGTCGGCAATCGCTTCACGGCTCGCCAGCGAGGAGCGCATCCCCTCATGGCCCATGGCGATCCCGTCGGTCACGGTGATGGTGGTGAATTCGCGCGGCGTGCCGCTGGCCTGTTTCACACCCATTTTCACGGCCTGCGCCTGACGCTGCAGCGCGATGTTACAGGGAGCGGCCTCGTTCCAGCAGGTCGCCACCCCGACGAGCGGCTGGTGAATCTCGTCCTCCGAAAGCCCCATCGCATAGTAATAGCTGCGATGCGGGGCGCGGGACGGCCCTTCGGTCACATGGCGGCTCGGGAGACGGGATTTATCAAACTTTCGGTCGGCCATCGGCGTGCCTCGTTTCGTATTGTTGCGCTAGGCCCCCTTTTGGCGCAATTACGCGGCGCTCACAAGAGCAAGAGGCGGCTTGCGCCCATCTCAACAAGCCCTTATCGCAAAGCCATGACTCCGAACACGCGCCCTTCCCTTCTCGGCATTATTCTTGGCTTCGTGCTGATCTGCGCGGGCTTCGTGGGCGGGCTTGCGGGCGCGGCCATGATCCTGCGACATGTGGGCCGCGGCTTCTCGCTGGAACAACTCTCGCTCCTGACCATCGCCGGCCCCTTCGTCGCCGCCCTCGCGGTCGCGCTGATCGTGATGGCCGTGCAAGGCCGCCCGCTGCGCGCGGTGATCGGGCCACTCGATGTGAAGAACTACCTGCTCGGCACCCTCGCCGCGATTGCCCTCGGCTTTGTCGGCATCGCGCTGGCGCATCTCTTTTCCAGCCCCATCGTCCATCACGACATCCCCGGCTGGCTGGCCCTGATCCCAATCGCCATCCCGGTAATCTTCATCCAGACGCTGACCGAAGAACTCGTCTTTCGCGGCTGGCTGCAATCCTCGCTTATCGCGCGTTTCGGCAAGCAATGGGTCGGGCTTGTCATCCCGTCGCTGATCTTCGGCCTCGCCCATTACCAGGGCACGCCCGCCTTCGGCCTCTCCTATGTCGGGCTGACCTTCCTGATGGGCATGATCGCCGGGATCATCACCCTGCGCACCGGCTCCATCTGGGCCGCGTCCGGGGTCCATTTCGGCAACAATATCTATGCGCTGCTGCTCCTCGGCCTCGACAACCCGATGGGCCGTTTCCAGTACTGGACTCTGCCGGTCAATGTTGACGACTACGCGTCCGTCGGCCCTTGGTTCGGCGCCGAAGCCATCGTGATCCTCGCCGCCTTCGCCCTTTGGCTGACCCGCGCCCCGGAGCAACCGCCGCGCGCGCTCACAAAGGCATAAATATGGCCGCCCATTACGACAGCATCGGCGTGAACTACGCCCAGCTTCGCAAACCCGATCCGCGTATCGGCGCGCAAATCCATGCGGCTTTGGGGGATGCAAAAACCATTCTGAATGTTGGCGCGGGAAGCGGGTCTTACGAGCCGGAAGACCGGGCCGTCACCGCCGTTGAACCCTCGGCGGAGATGATCCGACAACGCCCCGAAGGCGCGACTCCTGCCCTGCAAGCAAGTGCCGAGAACCTGCCCTTCGACGACAACAGCTTCGACGCGGCGATGGCCATTCTCACCATTCACCACTGGACGGATCAGCCCAAGGGCCTGCGCGAGATGCGCCGTGTCACGCGCGGCCCGATTGTCCTTCTGACCTATGACCCGGCCTTTCGCGACTTTTGGCTGCTGGATTACCTCCCGCAACTTGCCGCGCTGGACGATGCCCAAATGCCGCCACTCACCGCCTATCAGGATTGGCTTGGCGACGTGGAGATCAATCCAGTGATGATCCCCCATGACTGTTACGATGGCTTCCTCAGCGCCTATTGGCGGCGGCCCGAAGCCTATCTCGACCCGCGCATCCGCGCCGCCATGTCGTCCTTCCACGCCATCGGCGATGTGTCCGCAGAGATGGCAAAACTGGCACGCGATCTCGAAAGCGGCGCATGGCACGAGAGCTATGGCGCCCTCATGCAGCGAGACAGCGCCGATGTCGGCTATCGCCTCGTGATCGCGCGATAAGCGGCACCTCCCGTTGCAATCGCCGGTGACGCAGCGTATTTCAATGCGCAAAGGAGCCGCTGATGAACTGGATCAATGATTACGTCCGCCCACGGATTAACTCGCTGTTTTCGCGGCGCGAAGTGCCGGACAACCTGTGGACCAAATGCGATGGCTGCGGGACCATGCTGTTTCACCGCGAACTCAAGGACTCGCTGAACACCTGCCCCAATTGCGACCACCACCTCTATATTTCGCCGCGCGACCGGTTCGAGACCCTGTTTGACGGCGGGATTTACCGTGAAGTGGCCGTGCCGAGCCCGGTGGCGGACCCGCTGAATTTCCGGGACCAAAAGAAATATCCCGACCGTTTGAAAGCCGCGCAAAAGGCGACGGGCGAGAAAAGCGCCATGCTGGTCGGCTCGGGCGAGATCTGGCGTCTGCCGGTGGTCGCCGCAGCGCAGGATTTTGCCTTTATGGGCGGGTCCATGGGCATGGGCGTCGGCAATGCGATTGTCACCGCCTGTCAGGAAGCCGTGCGCCAGCGCGCGCCACTGGTCCTCTTCTCCGCTGCGGGCGGTGCGCGGATGCAGGAAGGGATCCTGTCGCTGATGCAAATGCCGCGCTCGACGGTCGCCCTTCAGGAGCTCCATGAAGAGGGCCTGCCCTATGTCGTCGTGCTGACCCACCCGACCACGGGCGGGGTCACCGCGTCTTACGCGATGCTGGGCGATGTGCAAATCTCCGAGCCGGACGCGCTCATCTGTTTCGCCGGGCCGCGTGTCATCGAACAAACCATTGGCGAAAAGCTCCCCGAAGGCTTCCAGCGCGCGGAATATCTGCGCGATCACGGAATGCTCGACCGGGTGACGCATCGCAAGAAGATGAAGGATGAGCTCTCCGATATTCTGCGGATGCTGATGAAAGAACCGCCCGCGACCAAGGGCGAATTGCCCGCGCCGGACGCGGAGGACGCCATTCAGAGCCAGGCGGAGGAACAGCCCGCCCACCCTGAATGAGCAGCGACGCCATATTGGAGCGCCTCACCGCGCTCCACCCCAAACTGATCGATCTCTCGCTGGATCGGATGCACCGGATTTTGGCCGCGCTCGGCAACCCGGAACGCAGCCTGCCCCCGGTCATCCACATCGCCGGCACCAATGGCAAAGGCTCGACCCTCGCCATGATCCGCGCCGGGCTGGAGGCGGAGGGCAAATCCGTCCATGCCTACACCTCGCCTCATCTCGCTCGGTTCCACGAGCGCATCTCGCTCGGCGGCGCGCCGATTGACGAGGACGCGCTCAGCGATCTGCTCGCGGAAGTCGAAACAGCCAATGCCGGGCAGGACATCACCTTTTTCGAGGTCACGACCGCCGCCGCCTTCCTCGCCTTCTCCCGCGTGCCTGCCAACTATCTGCTGCTCGAAGTCGGCCTCGGCGGGCGGCTCGACGCGACCAATGTGATCACGCCCGAACTCTCCGTGATCACACCCGTCTCTCTCGACCATCAAAGCTATCTCGGCGACACGCTGACCGAGATTGCAGGCGAGAAAGCCGGAATCCTGAAACCCAATGTCTCCGCCGTGATCTCCCGGCAACCTTCGGAAGCCAGAGACGCCATTGAGGCTCGCGCCGACGCCGTCAGCGCGCCGCTGATCATGGAAGGCCAAGACTGGCAAGTCCGCGAAGAGGCCGGACGCCTGATTTTTCAGGATCTGAACGGCCTTCTCGACCTGCCGCTGCCCGCCCTCATCGGCGCGCATCAGGTGGAGAACGCAGGCACCGCCCTCGCCGCCCTGCGCAAACTCGGCTTCGGCGAAGCCGCCGCCGAGGGCGCCATGACCGCGACTTGGCCCGCCCGGATGCAGCGGCTCACCCAAGGCCCGCTCACGCATATCATGCCCAAGGGCGAGCTGTGGCTCGACGGCGGCCACAACCCGGCGGCGGGCGCGGCGCTGGCCGAAGCGCTCTCCCGCCTGCCCGCCCGCGACACCGTGCTGATCTGCGGCATGATCGACACCAAGGACATCGCCGGATTTCTCGCGCCGCTGAAAGACGCGGCCACCCGCCTGATCGCCGTCGATATCCCCGATGCGCCCGCCAGCCTGCCAGCCGAAACGGTCGCAAAAGCCGCCCACAAGGCGAAAATCGAAGCGAGCACGGCCCCCTCGCTTCCCGCGGCGCTTCGCCATATCATCGCCAATGAAGGCGAAATTCGCGCGGTGATCTGCGGCTCGCTCTATCTCGCCGGTCACGTGCTGAAAACAAACGGATAAATCATGCGCACAGTCAGCTTCATTCTGGTCGGCCTCGCCCTATTAGCGCTGTTCTGGCTCGGCGGCCGCTTCATCCACCGGCCGCTGCGCCGCACCCTCCCGATCTTCTGGCTGATCTGGGCGCTCATCGCCGCGTGGAACCTCACCACCGGCCTATCCCATGGCTACAGTTTTATCGAAGAACTGCCGATTTTCCTCGTGATTTTCTGCGTCCCGGCCCTTGCCGGCTGGTGGCTCGCCCGCCGCTAAACGCGTCAGCCGCAGGCTGACCGGGCGCGCAGGGACGGCCCGCCGGGCCTCCCAAGGGGCCGCTACCCGTCCACCAACTCTTCCGCCGCAGACAGATCGACCGACACAAGCTGGCTGACCCCCTGCTCGGCCATCGTGACCCCAAACAGCCGATCCATCCGCGCCATCGTCACCGCGTGGTGCGTGATGATGAGAAATCGCGTCTCCGTCTGGCGGGTCATCTCGTCCAGGAGATCACAGAAGCGCGTGACGTTCGCATCGTCCAGCGGCGCATCCACCTCATCGAGCACACAAATCGGCGCCGGATTGGCCAGGAACACGGCAAAAATCAGCGACAGCGCCGTCAGCGTCTGTTCCCCGCCTGACAGAAGCGACAACGTCGAGAGCTTCTTGCCCGGCGGCTGACACAAAATCTCCAGCCCCGCGTCCAGCGGATCATCGCTTTCCACCAATTCCAGCCTCGCTTCCCCACCTCCAAAGAGATGCGAAAAGAGCCGCGCGAAATTTTCATTCACCTCATCGAACGCCGAAAGCAGCCGCGCCCGGCCCTCGCGATTGAGATTGGCAATCCCCTGACGCAGCTTGGAAATCGCCTGATCAAGATCGTCCTTCTGCGCCTGCAAATCATCGCGTTCCTCGGCAACCTCGCGCGCATCCTCTTCGGCACGCAAATTCACCGCGCCCATCGATTCGCGCCGCGCCTTCAGCCGCGCAAGCCGGTTCGACACCTCCTCGCTCGGCGGCAACTCAACACCGTCCATACCCCCCGCAAGCTCCTTCGGCTCGCGCGACAGATCCTCGCGGATCCGCTGCGCCGCCGCCTCCACCTTGTCGCGCGCCGCATCGGCCAATGCCTCTGCACGGGCCCGGCCCTCACGCGCCTTGGAGAGCGCCCCTTCGGCCATCTCAACCTTGCGGAGCGCCTCCGCCTGCGCCGCTTCCGCCGCTTTTAGCGCCGTCTGCGCCGCCTCCTGCCGCGCGCGCGCCGCTTCCAAATCCTTGTCAAACGCTTCAATCTGCGCGGCGATTTCCGCAGGCTTCTCACCCGCCGCAGCCCGCGCAACCCGCGCCTTTTCGGCCCGCGCATCGAGATCCGCCAGCCGCTCACCCGTCGAGCCAAGCCGCTCGCGCCAGCGCTTTTCGTGCCAGCCAATTTCCTCAATCCGCTTCTCCCGCGCCGCCCCTTCCCGGCGCGCAGCCTCCGCATCATCCCGCGCCCGCGCCGCCGCCAGGCGCAGCGCATCCAGCGCCGCGCGGGCCTGATCCGCCTCCTCCCGAAGCGCACTCAGATCACCCAAATCCTCGCGCTCAGTCGCAGCCGCTTTCAGCGCTTCCTCAGCGGCTTTGGCCGTCTCGCCACTGCGCTGCTTCGCCTCTTTCGCCGCATCGTCGCGGGCGTCAAGCGCCTCCAGCGCAGACCCCGCCAGAGACAGCGCCCGCGCCGCATCATTCGCCGCTTTCTCCGCCTCATTGCGGCCCTGACGCGCGGCTTTCTCCGCCTCACGCGCCGCCTGCGCTCGGTCGCGCGCGGTAGAAAATTGCGTTTCCAAATCTTCAACGTCCCGCGCCAACGCATCGCGCTGCGCCGTCAGCTCCGACCTTCGGTTGCGATCCGCCAAAAGCCGCGCCGCGCTGTCCGAAGCCTGACCCGCCGGGCGGTGAAATCCATCCCAGCGCCAGAGATCCCCGGCCTTGCTGACGAGCGCCTGCCCCTGCGCCAGTCGCGCTTGCATCGCGGGCGCGTCCGCGACCTCCACCACACCGACCGCCGCCAGCGCGCGCGCCAACGCAGCAGGCGCCTGCACATGATCGGCAAGCGACTCGCCCGGCAGCGGCGCCGCATCAAGCGCACCCAAATCCTGCCAGCCCTCGGGCCCTTCAGGCCGCATCAAATCTTCGCCGAGAGCCGCACCCAGCGCGGTTTCATAGCCCTTATCGGCGACCACATCGTCGAGAATCCGCGCCGCGCTCACCGCCTGACGATCCAGCGATTTCTCCAGCGCCGACAATTCCGCCTGAATCGCGCGCAACTGGCCCTCGCGCTCGGCCCGCAACGCGTGTGCCTCCGTCTGCGCCGCATCCGCCTCCGTGCGCGCCGCTTCTGCGTCCTCCAGCGCCGTGCCGATCTTCGCCAACGCCTGCGCCGCCGCCTGATCTGCCTGCGCCGCCTCGCCCCGTTTCGCCTCAGCGGTCTTGCGCTCCGCCGCGAGCGCGTTCACCGCATCCGCCGCCGTCTGCGCATCGCCGCGCGCGCGCCGCGCCGCCGCTTCGGCATCCTCATAACGCGCCTTCACCGCCTGATGCCGCGCCGACAGCCGCGCCACCTCATGCGCAAGCGTATCGCTCTGCGTCTCCTGCGCGCGCAAATCGGCAAATTTGGCCTTCACCTCAGCATCCCGCACCTTCATCGCGTCTTCATGGCCTTCATGATCGGCACGAAGCTGTTCACGCTCCTCATCAAGCTGGGAAATGGCCGATGTCGCATCGGTATTCAGCGAGTCCTCCCGCGCGCGATCCTTCTCGATCTGGGCAATCCGCTCATCAAGCGACGCGATTTCGGCCTCCGCCCGCGCCTGCGCTTCGCCCGCCGCCCGGCGTTCACCCTCAAGCCGCGTGAGCAAAGCCGCCGCAATCGACAGCTCTTCGCGCAGCGGGTTCATGCCGCTCTCAGCCTCGCGCGCCTCGGCCCGCGCCGCTTGCGCCGCCTGCTCGGCCTCGCCAACCTTGCGCCGCGCCGCGGCCTGCGTTTCCTCGGCCTGCCGCGCCGCGGTCTCTGCCTCGACCCAGAGACCATAAAGCCACAGCGCCTCGGCCTCGCGGATCTCCTCGGACAATCGCCGATAGGTCTCCGCTTGTTTGGCCTGCCGCACCAATGCGCCCAGCTGACCGGTCAACGTTTCGATGCTCTGCTGAACCCGCTCAAGATTGTTAAGCGCCGCATTCAGCTTCAACTCTGCCTCATGGCGCCGCTGATAAAGTCCTGAAATTCCAGCGGCTTCCTCCAGAATCCGCCGCCGCGCTTTCGGCTTGGCGTTGATCAGCTCGGCAATCTGCCCCTGCCGCACGAGCGCCGGACTATGCGCGCCCGTCGAGGCATCCGCAAAAAGCATCTGTACATCGCGCGCGCGCACATCCTTGCCGTTTACCTTATAGGCAGAGCCAGCATCGCGCGTGATCCGCCGGGTAATGTCGAGCCGGTCCTCATCATTGAACATGGCCGGCGCGAGGCGGTCCTGATTGTCGAGGGTCAGCACCACTTCGGCGTAGCTGCGCGCATTTCGGCCCGAGGTGCCCGCGAAGATCACGTCCTCCATCCCTGCGCCGCGCATGGCCTTCGCCCGCGTCTCGCCCATGGCCCAGCGCAGCGCTTCGAGCAGGTTCGACTTTCCGCAACCATTCGGCCCGACAACACCCGTCAGACCCGTCTCGATCAAGAGATCGGTCGGATCAACGAAGCTTTTAAAGCCGTAAAGCCTGAGTTTGGTGAACTGCAAAACGCGCGCGGACCTTATAAAAATGGTCTTTGACTGTCCGCAGAACCGACGAGACTGTCAAGGGCGGCCCGTTCAGGCGCGCGGTTCAGAATTGGTAGAGAAGTCCAGCGCGCACGCCGCCATAGCCGGCATCGAGCGAACCTTCTTGGCCCGCAAGCTCGTAATCATCATCTGCGCCAATGGCATATTCGATTTCGAGGCGGCCTAGAAGATTGCCCGCGATCTGGAAATCCCCGCCCGCGCCAATCACGGCCGTCCCGATGCGCAGATCATCGGAATAGCTCTGGCCGCCGATGCTGGTCTTGATCTCATAATCGGTGGAGCGATAGCCGATTTTGCCGAACATGAGGGCCCGGTCCCAAGCGATCCCGGCCCGCAGCGCCAGCCCGACCGAGTAATCCGCCTCTGCTTCACACCAACCGCTGCCGCAAACGCCCTCAGCTGACGGGCCATCGACAAAGCCGCTGACCTCAAAACCAACCAGATAAACCGGCCCAAGCTGGTTGATCACATCGGAAATATCATAGGTCAGAATATTCGCGCCGGCCACGAGACCAATCGCGAGCCCGTCCCCGTCTTCCTCGCCCTGCTCCCACTCAAACTCGCCGCTCTGCCAGCCGCCGACGACACCCACATACGGTTTCGCAAAGGTTAGCGGGTTGGCAAGCAGCGGTGTCGCGAGCAGGACACTTGCGGCGAGAGCCGCGGAGAAACAGGTCGATGGCATCGTCAGCCTCAGGCAAATTCCAGAATAGACCCGAGATCGGGCGCTTCATCCAGTCCAACGAGCACGACATGACCGCCGTCGTCAATATCGAGCTTCCAGTTGTCGCCATTTAGCTTTTCAAGTGTGACATCGCTGCGTTTGAGCGTGCCGAGAAAGACGATATCATCCTCATCGGCGTTGAAGTCACGAATACGGTCACCGCCGGTGTTTCGCGCGAAATAAAAATGATCGGCGCCCGCACCGCCATGCAGAACGTCCGCACCGCCGCCAGCATAGATATGGTCATTGCCTTGGCCACCATCGACGGTATCCGTGCCTTTACCGGAATAGATGTAGTCACTTCCAGAGCCACCATAGATCCTATCGTTTCCTTCGCCACCAAAAATACGGTCGCTTCCACGCTGTCCGGCAATCCAGTCGGACCCGAAACCTCCACTGAGTGCGTCGTTTCCTGCTCCGCCGAACAATCTATCTAGTCCGCGGTTCCCAGAGATCTTATCGCTTCCGTTTTCGCCGCTCAGGATATCATCACCCCGTTCACCGAAAATAATATCCCGTCCGTAATTTCCGACAATCCGATCAGCCCCTTTGCCACCCTTCAAAAGGTCATCACCATAGAAACCGCGTATAAAATCATTGCCTCCTCGACCATAGACGTGATCATCACCGCCATGAGCGAGGAGACGATTGTTAAGATAATTGCCATCCAAACGGTCATCATGCTCCCCCCCGACAGCCATTTCAATTTCGCTTCCATAAGCGATGGCAATATTGTCCACTTCTCCCGAAACTGAGCTGTATTGCCCTCCTCGCAAATCAATACGCTGACTATAAATGGAATCTCGATAGTTTAACTGATCATAACCACCACCATCGACAACCATATAGCTGGTGCCTTGGACACCATAAACTTCGCCAGCATTGGTGTTGTTGCCATAGATCGTATTGCCGGAACGCGCAGTGACGTCAGACGCATCTGTATTATATATCTCGCGCACCGCGATCAGATCGGCGAGCATGGGCGTTGTCAGATTGGCGTCGCTCGCGCGGGTCGCGTGGTTATCGCTTTGCCGGAAGTAGGACATGATGCTGGTTTGCCAGCTATCCATAGAGAATTTGGCGTTTCGGTCGTAATCCGCGGTGCCGTTATAGAGCCCGGCATGGCCGAGACCCAAAGCGTGGCCGATTTCATGCACATAGGTCTGATAGCCATACGTTCCGACCTTATTTCCCGCAGCGAGCAGCCATGCGGGCGTGATCTGGATCAGCGCACTATCGACCTGCCCATCGTAACGAAAATTCATCGACGTGTAGGCCTCGTAGGGCTCTGACGGATCGGCGCTGTGATCATCTGTGAAAGTGATATCGGCATCGCGCGTGGTCACGACATAGTCGCGGTCAATGATCTCGCTCCAATAGCTCATCCCGGTCAGTGCCAGTTTTTTCGCATCCGCCGAGAGCGACGACACGTCGATCCGGATCACGTCACGGTCGGCAAAACCCAATGTCGCAGGGCCGTAAGCATTATCGTCCCAAAACCCTTTGCGGAGATATCTTGCAATGGAATTGACCTGAGTCAGCGTCGGGATCGAGGTGCCGGACACATCGAAAACCTTGCTGGCCGTTAGCGTGTTGCTGGCCTCAAACGGACTGCATAGCGGATCCAGCAATCCGTTTTTCGTAAGCTCACACATGCCGCACATAACCGCCCCCGCCTTATGCTCCTTTTTCTCTAGCGCCGAATTCCTAAGGATTTCTTAGCATCGGAACGTTAAAACCCCTCTATCTTAACGAAATAGAGGGGTCCAATTTCAAAACCGTTATTGGTTAATGGTGCGCGTCAAACCGCCGAAAACTCAGGGATATTGCGGCAAGGTGCCGCGCGATTTGGCGATGCGGTCAATCTCCTGAAGTTCCGCAATCACCGGATCGAGCCAGCTCAGCGGGAGCATGTTGGGGCCGTCCGACGGGGCGTTGTCCGGGTCGTCATGCGCTTCGATGAAGAGACCACCGACGCCGACTGCAACGGCCGCGCGGGCCAGAACGGGCGCGAAGTCACGTTTGCCGCCCGAACTCGTGCCCTGCCCGCCCGGCTGCTGCACCGAATGGGTCGCGTCGAACACCACCGGGTAGCCGGTCGAAGCCATTTCTGGGATGCCGCGGAAATCCGTGACGAGGGTATTATAGCCGAAACTCGCGCCGCGCTCGCAAAGCGTGATGCGCTCATTGCCGCTTTCCGCCAGTTTCGCGGCCACGTTCTTCATGTCCCAAGGCGCGAGGAACTGACCCTTTTTCACATTGATCGCCTTGCCGGTTTTCGCGGCGGCAATCAGCAGATCCGTCTGACGCGACAGGAAGGCAGGAATTTGCAGCATATCCACGACTTCGCCCGCACGGGTGGTCTGCTCCTCGGTATGCACATCGGTCAGAACCGGCACCCCAATCTGCTCGCGGATCTCGGCGAGAATGTCGAGGCCCTTCTCAATCCCAATCCCGCGCTCGCCATGGATCGACGAGCGGTTGGCCTTGTCGTAGCTGGCCTTGAAAATCCACTGCTGGTCGCGCTTGGCGAAAATCTCGGCCAGCTTCTCGGTCAGCCCCATGGCGTGATCGCGGCTTTCGATCTGGCAGGGGCCGCAAATCAGCGCGAACGGACCTTCCTGCGAAAAAACAACATCGCCCGACGGGCCGTTTACGGAAACACTCATGCCATCCCCATTTCTTTCATCGCCGCCTCAATGCGCGGCACATCAACTGGATTGTTCAACTCCCAAAAGACGCGGCCGCGCCCTTCGACTTCAACACATTTGACCTTAACACCGTTCTCAAGGAACCGAAGCTGCTCCAGACCCTCGACATCTTCGAGACGGCCCATCTCCCAACCTGCATAGGCTTTGAGCGCCGCCGGGCGGTAGGCATACAGCCCGACATGGTGGTAAACGGTGGTGCCTGGCGCGTCGGCATAGGGCAAAACTTCTTTAGAGAAATAAAGCGCGTTGTTGTCGGCGCCGAACACTGCCGTGGTGCCGCCAACGCGGCCCTCTTTGCGGTCTTCCTTGAAATGCGCGAGGGTCTGCGGGTCCGTCTTGAGGACGGGCGTGGCGACATCTGCATCGCCGATGCCTTCGAGCAACGAAGATACGAAATCAGCCGGCGTCAGCGGCGCATCACCCTGCAAATTTACGATGAGATCGCCGCCCAGCGCCTCGGCCAGTTCGGCGCAACGCTCGGTGCCGTTGCGCGCGTCTTTCGAGGTCATCATCACCTCAGCGCCGAAGTCGCGCGCGTGATCAGCGATGCGGCCATCATCGGTCGCGACCACCACGCGGGAAATCCCGTCCACAGCTTGCGCCGCGTCCCAGGCCCGGCGGATGAGGCTGCGCTTTACGCCGCTTGCCCCTTCCAGCATTTGCAAAGGCTTACCCGGAAAACGGCTCGACTGATACCGGGCCGGAATGACAATGCTTACATCCATCAGGCAACTCCCGCTTGCAGCAATCTCAGGAAGGTCACGAGGCCAACGGGCACGCCCGCCTCATCGACGACGAAAATGGAGGAAATCCGACGCGATTCCATCTGCGCGAGCGCCGTCGCAGCGGGCCGGTTGGGTGCAATAATCTGCGGCTGCTTGGTCATGATCTCGGACGCTTTCGTATTCCAGAGCACGTCCTTCATGGAGCCAGAGGCATGGCTTTCGAGATGCCGGCGGATATCGCCATCCGTAATCACACCGGCGAGCTTTCCGGCATGATCGGTGATGCCGACGATGCCCTTGCCCTTCTCTGTAATCTTCGCGAGGCCATCATAAACATTGGCCGCGTCGTCAATCAACGGCAGATCATCACCGCTGACCATCAGATCAGAAACCGAGGCCAGCCGCGCACCGAGCTTGCCGCCCGGATGGAAACCGCGGAAATCATCGGCGGAAAAGCCGCGGGCTTCGAGCAGCGCAATCGCTAGGGCATCGCCAATTGCCATCTGCTGAAGGGTCGAAGTGGTCGGCGCGAGATTATGCGGGCAGGCTTCCTCTACACGCGGCAAAAGCAACGACACATCCGCCGCTTTGGCCAGCATCGAGTCGGCCCCGGCGGTGATGCCGATCATCGGAATCGAAAACCGCCCCGCATAGGCGATAATGTCGGACAATTCTTTCGTCTCGCCAGACCAGCTCAGCAAAATCAGCACATCGCCTTTGCGGATCATACCAAGATCGCCATGGCTTGCTTCCGTCGGGTGAACGAAAAAGGCAGGCGTGCCCGTTGAGGCAAAAGTCGCCGCCAACTTTCCGCCGATATGGCCCGACTTCCCGACACCCACCACGATCACATGGCCCTCTGCCGCAAGCGCCAGATCCCGCGCCTGAACGAAGGACGCGCCAAGCGCACCTTCCAGATCCGCATCCATAGCCCGAAGCGCATCTATTCCGCGCGCGATCGCCCGATGGGGCGCACTCAGTGCATCAGTGGTCATAGGCCTCTTCCTTTTCCTATCAGCTATGGGAGGTGCCGCTAAAATGCAATCTAAGCGAGGCGTGCAGTGGACAAAACTCCGCGTCCGGCAGTATTCTGAAGCGAAAGGAGCCCGCCATTTTCCGTTTCCTCGACGCATTGCCCTTCTGGATGTCGCTGCTCTATGTGCCGACCGTCTTCCTCGGCGCATCGCTCGGCGGTTGGTGGCTTCTACTCACACCGCTTTACGGGCTGGTCGTGACCTCGCTTTTCGATGCCTTCACGCCAAAGAATACCGAAAACAAAGACCCCAATACGCCCGATAACAGCCTCTTCTGGTATCGCCTCATCACACTCATCTGGCTGCCGGTGCAGATCCTGCTGATTTTCGGCGGCATGTGGGTGGCCGGGCGCGCAGGTCTCGGCGGATGGGAAAAGCTGTTCCTCTTCTACGGCATCGGCGTGGCAACTTCGACCATCGGCATCAACTACGCCCATGAGTTGATCCATCAGGGCAACCGCCTGGAAAACCGCCTCGGGGAATGGCTCCTCGCCTCAGTCCTCTACGCCCATTTCCGCACCGAACACCTCTTCGTCCATCACCGCTATGTCGGCACGCCGCGCGATGCGGTTACGGCGCGCTATGGCGAGGGCTTCTACCATTATTTCGCCCGCGTGCTGCCGGACGGCTTCCTCTCCGCATGGCGCATGGAGCGCGACTTACTGTCGCGGAAGAACCGCCCGATCTGGCACCCCGCCAACGCCTTCTGGCGCTATTTCGGGATGCAGGCGCTCTTCCTCCTCTCCGCCGTCCTCATCGGCGGCTGGCAGGGCCTCTTGCTCTTCATCTTTCAGGCGTTCGTCGCCGTCCTCTATCTCGAGATCACCAATTACGTCGAACATTACGGCCTGACGCGTAAGCATTTGGGCAACGGAAAATATGAACATGTGAAGCCGCGCCACAGTTGGAACGCCTCGCATCGCGTGACCAACTGGCTGATGATCAACCTCCAGCGTCATTCGGATCACCACTACAAACCCGACCGCCGCTTCCCGCTCCTTCAAACCTATGAGGCAAGCGAAGCGCCGCAACTTCCCTTCGGCTATCCGATCATGGGCGCGCTGGCGCTCGCGCCTAAATATTGGCGCAAACGTATGAATCCCCGCGTTGATCGCTGGCGCGCCCGGCATTATCCCGATATTACCGACTGGAAGGACTACAACGAGGGAACGACCCCGCTCCCTCGATAAAACGGGAGGATGCCATGTATCTCATTTGCGGCGAGGCTCTGTTCGATTTCTTCTTCGGGCCTGGTGATGATCCGGCAAAATGCGACGTCAACGGGCGCGCAGGCGGCTCCCCGTTCAACGTCGCCATAGGCATCTCCCGCCTCGAAGGCAAATCCGCGCTCTTTACCGGACTTTCGACCGATCTTCTGGGCCAGCGGCTCGCCGCCGTTCTCGCGGGCGAAGGCGTCTCGACGAGCTATCTGCACCGCACGGAGAAACAAACGACTCTCTCCCTCGTCGGCCTCGATGCGGCGGGTCATCCTGCCTATGCGTTTTATGGCAAAGGCACAGCAGACACCTCGCTGACCGAGTTCGACCTGCCCGCGCTTGGCGATGATGTGGTCGGCATCCATATGGGCAGCTATTCGCTCGCGGTCTCGCCGACCGCCGACTCGCTCGCCAAACTCGCCGCCCGCGAGTCGCACCGCTTCCTGTCGCTTGATCCGAATATCCGCCCGACCATCGAGCCGTCGATGGAAGTCTGGAAACAGCGCCTCGACACGCTCAAACCCCATGCGGATCTGGTGAAAGTCTCGGCGGAAGATCTCGACATGCTCGGCTTCACCGCGGATGAGTTTGCTAAAAGCTATCTCGATGCCAATGCCGCGCTGGTGGTCGTCACCGATGGCGGCGGCGCGGCGCGCGGCTGGCACCGCTCGGGCATGACGTCTCATGCGACGCCGCCCGCGATCACAGTCGTCGATACCGTCGGCGCGGGCGACACGTTCATGGCTGCCTTGCTCGCAGAACTCGGGGACAGCCCACGCGAAAAACTCGATGCGATGGATCAGTACGGTCTAGACGCGCTGCTCGGCTTCGCCTCCCGAGCCGCCGCCGTCACCTGCACCCGCCAAGGGGCCGATTTGCCGACCCGCGCGGATATCGGCTGATGCGCATCACCCTCGCCATCGAGGGGCTGGCGCAAAGCAGCGGCGGCGCGGAGCGGGTCATCATCAACCTTGCCAATGCGCTTCAGGAGCGCGGTCATGAGGTCGATCTCGTGACCTATGAGCGCAAGGACGGCCCGCCGCATTATCCTGTCAAACCGGGCATTTCGCTCACCAATCTGCGCCCGCGCGATGCAGATCGCAGCGGCGGGCGGCGCGCGCTCGACAAGATCCGCAAGGCGCTGCACACGGCCAGCTGGCTCCCGCCGGGCCTTTCGAAGCTGGCATGGTGGAGCAAATATGAAGGCTTCCGCGGCGCCTTGGAGGCTCATGTGACCACGCACGGAAGCGACGCCGTTGTCGCCTTTAAGACCGCCGCGATCATCGCGCTCGCAGGCGTCGAGACCCCGCAACCCTTGCGCAAGATCGGCTCTCTGCGGAACAGCCCCGCGCAGGATCTCGGCAAACTTCGCCGCCGCGAAACAAGCGCCTACGCCACGTCTGCGCGGATCGCCGCGCTGGAGAAAATGGACGAAATCGCCCTTCTCATGCCGCAATTCAAGGACATGATGCCCGCGCATCTGCGCCCCAAAGTGCGGATCGTGCAGAACTGGCTCGACCTCGACCGGTTTCGCCCCGGCCCGGAGGCGCGTGAAAACCTTATTCTTTGCATGGGCCGCCTCGCCCCTCAAAAACGCCAGGACCTCGCGATCCGCGCGTTCGCCAAAGCGGATCTGCCCAACTGGCGCATGGAGATTTACGGTGAAGGCAATGACGAAGCGATGTTGCGGGACTTGATCACAGAGCTTGATCTCGCGGACCGCGTCGCCCTCATGGGCTACAACACCGATCCCGCGCCGATCTATCAACGCGCCGCGATCCTGATCCATCCCGCGGCGTCAGAGGGCTTCGTCAACGCCGTCGCCGAAGCGCTCGCCTGCGGCGTGCCCGTGGTCGGTTTCGCGGCCTGTAGCGGCGTGAATGATCACGTCGGAACCGGGCGCAACGGCCTTCTGGTCGGCGACCGCGAAGCCATTCCAAGCGACGCGGCCGCGACTCCTCTTCTGGCTGAAGCGCTAAAGGCGATTGCGACGGATGGCGCGCTCGCCGCATCCCTCAGCCAGAATGCTGTCCAGTCGATGCAGAAATTTGAGCGCGACCATATCGTCGATCAGTGGATCGCCTGCATCGAAGGGCGCTAGTCAGCTTTCCGCCTCAGCCTCGACTTCAACAGCCGCTTCCATATCGGCGGCATCCGTGGCCGCCGCCTGCGCACCTTCATAAAGCTCCCACTGCTCGACAACCGTGCCGTCGGGCAGCGTGCAAAGACCGGCAGCGCCCTGCCCCGTTTGGCGAATTTCAATCGCACCGCCCTGCGCCACGCAATATTCCGACGCGGCATTGTCCGTGCTGCGCTGCGCCTCGGCGGCAGCGTCGTTTCCGGTCAGGCTGTCCATGGACGAGCACGCCGTCAGCGCGGCAACCGAGAGAATGGGCAAAAGAGTTTTCATGTTAGCCTCCACATTGGGTAGCTGGACCCTATGCCTCGGCAGCGGCGCACAACAAGCGGGCGAATCCGACGCCTGCGGAAACTTGCCAAAGGGCTAGCGTTTCACCTGAAGCCGCCGGACGCCGGGGATCTCCTCGCTTTCCACCGCCGGTTTCGGATCGAACTCCATATCCTCCAGCTTGCGGGTCCGCTTTCCAGCCTTCTGCGCCGAAATGCTGATCTCATCCACATCCTTGCGTGCCTGCTCGAAATGCCGCCCCAGATTGCCGACACGGGTCTCCAGCCGCTCCACATCCTTGGCCAGCAGCGCGAGCTCCGAGCGGATCACCCCCGCCTGCTCCCGCATCCGCACATCTTTGAGGACCGCGCGCAGCGTGTTCAGCACGGCCATGCAGGTCGTCGGCGAGACGGTCCAAACCCGCGCCTGAAAGCCCTCGCGCACCAGTTCCGGGAAATTCGCGTGAAGCTCCGCGTAAACCGCCTCAGAGGGCAGGAACATCAGCGCGCTGTCGGCGGTCTCCCCGGCGACGATATATTTCTCCGAAATCGCCTTGATATGCGTGCGGATGGCCGTGCGCATATGCCGCGCGGCCTCGGTTTTCTCCCGCTCCGTCTGCGCGTTGCGCAGCGCCTCATAAGCCTCCAGCGGGAACTTCGCGTCGATCACAATGGGGCCGGGCGGATCCGGCATATGCAACAGACAATCCGCCCGCTTCCCGTTCGACAGCGTCGCCTGCATCGAAAACGCATCCGGCGGGAGCGCCTTGGTCACAATGTCCCGCAGTTGGATCTCGCCAAAGGCTCCGCGGGTCTGCTTGTTCGACAAAATATCCTGTAACCCCAGCACATCGCCCGACAGTTTCTCGATATTCGCCTGCGCCTTGTCGATCGCCGTGAGCCGCTGTTGCAACTCGCCCAGACTATGCGCCGTCCGCCGGGCCGAGCCGTGCAGGCTATTCTCCATCTGAAGCTTCACCTGATCGAGTCGCCCCTCCATGGTCCGCACCATCTCGGCCTGGGTGCGCGCCTGTGCCTCGCTGACATGGTTCAGCCCGCCGGTGAGCTGCAACTGCCCGTCATTGAGCCGCCGCACCGCGCCGCTCATGGAGCGCAGACCCAGCACGATGGCCAGCAGCATCACACAAACCACCAGAAGCGCGATGGCCCCGGCGATCATCACCGGGTCGGAAAAGACCTCATTCATCGTCCAAACAGCCTTTCAATGTCTTTGAGCGCCAGCTTGATATAGGTCGGACGGCCATGATTGCACTGCCCGGATTTCGGCGTCGCCTCCATCTCGCGCAGCAGCGCGTTCATCTCATCGGCGCGCATACGGCGGCCCGAGCGCACCGAGCCGTGGCACGACATGCGCGACAGCACCGCGTCCACTTTGTCCGACACCGACGCGGTTTTCGCGCCTTCGGCCAACTCGTCGAGAACATCGTGAAGCAGCGCCTTCGGGTCCGTCTCGCCAAGCGGCGCGGGCGTCGCGCGGACGCAGACCGCATTGCCGCCAAACGCTTCGATCTCCAGACCGGCCTGCGCCAATTCGTCGGTGGCCTCAAGCACCCGCGTCAGATCATCCTCGGGAAGCTCAACAATCTCCGGGATCAGCAAATTTTGCGACGGAACCCCCGCCGCATATTGCGCCTTCAGCCGCTCATAGACGAGCCGTTCATGGGCCGCGTGCTGGTCGATGATGACCATGCCCTCCGCCGTCTGCGCGATGATGTAATTGGCATGGATCTGCGCCCGCGCCGCGCCGAGCGGGTGGTCTTCGGGATCCTCCTCAACAACAGGCTCCGGCTCAAACCGCGCCGACGGCTCCGCCAAACCGGCAAACTGCGTGGCGCGCGGCATCGCCGCCGGCGCGGGTCGGCTTGGCTGCGGGCGCGATCCGAAATCCATCTGGTAGACCCGCGCTTCGGACGCTGGCGCGGCCTGCGCTTCGGGCCGGAACCGCGTCAGCATCTCCTGCGCCACTGTCGCGGATGTCTCCCGTCCGGCATCGCCCAAAAGCATCGCCTGAAGCGCGCCGACGATCATGCCGGTGACATTCCTCAGATCGCGAAACCGCACCTCAGCCTTGGCCGGATGCACGTTCACATCCACCAATGTCGGATCGCAGTCGAGGAAGATCACTGCCGCCCCGTGCCGCCCCTTCGGCAGCACATCGGCATAGCCCGCACGCAGCGCGCCATGCAGCGATTTGTCCCGCACCGGGCGGCCATTCACGAAGAAATACTGATGCACAGCCGAACCGCGCGCATAGGTCGGCAGCGCGGCAAGACCCGTCAGCGTCACGCCATCCCGCGCCGCCTCCAGCGGGCGCGCGTTTTCGGTAAATTCGCGGCCTAGAACCTTCGTCAGCCGCTTTTCCAGTGCCTGAAACAACTCGCCCTGCTCGGCGCTCACCTCGAACAGCGTCCGCGGCTCGCCGCTCGTATCAACCAGCGCAAACCCGACCGACGGCTCCGCCATCGCGAGACGGCGCACCGCATCCATGATCGCCTGCATCTCGGCCCGGTCGGAACGCATGAATTTCAGCCGCGCGGGCGTCGCGTAGAAGAGATCGCGCAACTCCACAACGGTCCCGCCCCCAAGCGCCGCCGGGCTGACCGCGCCCATCTTTCCGCCCTCAACGGCGATTTTCGCCGCCTCCGCATCCGCGACCCGCGAGGTGATCGTCAGCCGCCCGACAGCCCCAAGGCTCGGCAGCGCCTCCCCACGAAAACCGAAAGAATGGATATGCGTGAGGTCCGACCCGTCGATCTTCGACGTCGCGTGACGCGAAAGCGCCAGCGGCAGATCCTCGGCGGGGATCCCATGGCCATTATCGGTCACGCGGATCAGCGTCTTACCGCCCTCGGCAATCTCGATCCGCACCCGCGTCGCGCCCGCATCGAGCGCATTTTCCACCAACTCCTTCACCGCCGAGGCCGGACGCTCGACCACCTCACCCGCCGCAATGCGGTTGGCGGCAGCATCATCAAGCTGGCGTATTTTGGGGATCGTGATTGTCATACCACATGATCTAGCATGTTTACCGCGAGTCGCAAAGGACGCATCGCCCGCACCAGACGCCCGGAATGCCCCGGCAATCTGCGCGCCAACGGGCCTCAATGGCCCGGCAGGCGCGCCCGCTGCGGTCAGTCGAGACCGGGCTGGCCTACGATCACGACCCGCAGGCGCTCCTCATCGAGCAGACGGGACGCGGCGCGGCGCACATCCTCTATCGTCAGCGCCTCGATGAGACCGTTCCGCCGGTCGATATAGTCGAGATCATAGCCGCTCCGCTGGAACCCCGCGAGCACCCCGGCGATCTTGCTGTTCGAATCAAAACGCAGCGGGAAGGAGCCTGTCAGATAGGTTTTCGCCTTGGCGAGTTCCTCCTCCGTCGGTCCTTCTTCGGCCATCCGTGCCCATTCGGACCGCAGGATCTCGATCGCCTCCGCCATCCGCTCATTGCTGGCGGCGAATTGCCCGACCATCATCGGCGCGCCATCGAGCAGCGACAGCCCCGTATCCGCGCCATAGGTCAACCCGCGCTTTTCGCGCAGCTCATCGGTGAGGCGCGAGGCAAAACCACCCCCGCCGAGGATATGGTTCACGACATAAGCCGCGAGAAAATCAGGATCATCCTGCGCAAGGCCCTCTTCCCCGAAAATCGCAACCGATTGCGGCGTGTCGAGGTCGATCACCTCGGTCAGACCCGACGCTTGCATCTCGGGAACCGCCTCCGGCGTCGCGCCTTCCTCGGGCAGATCCGCCAAGATCTCATCAATCAGCGCCCCGGCTTCCTCAGCGCTCACATCGCCGACAACCGAGATAATCACATCATCGACGCCAAGCGCCGCCACCCGCGCGGCCTCCAAATCCTCGGCAGTCAAATTCGGGATCGTCTCTTCGGTCCCATTCACCGGGCGGCCATAGGCGTGATCCGGGAAGACAGCCGCCGAAAGCGCTTCCTGCGCTATCGCATTCGGGTCCTGTAAATCCTGCGCGCGGCCCGCCATAAGCTGCCCGCGCACCCGCTCCAGCGGCGTTTCATCAAATCGCGGCGCGCTCAGCGCATCCGACAGCAGCGCCGCCGCCTCCGCCGCATTCTCGGAGAGCATCGTCGCCGACACGCTCACCTCATCCCGGCGGGCGCTGAACCCGAAAGACGCGGCCAGTTCCTCGCGCGCCGTCGCAAATTCCACATCACTCCGCGCGCCGCTCCCCTCTTCGAGCATGCCCATCATGAAGCCCGTCGCGCCCGCCTTGTCAGCAGGCTCAAGAGCCGCGCCGCCGGGAAAGACGAAATCCATGGCGATCATCGGAATTTGCGGCTCTTCAACCAGCCAGAACGCATAACCATCGGGACTTGTGACCGCTTCTACCTCAAGAGCGTGGAGCGGCGCAGCGATGAGGGACAAGGCGACGAGAAACCGTTTCATTGCTTCTCCTCCGGCATCTGCTCACCCTCAGGCGTGGCGGGCGCGACCGCTTCAGCGTCGCCCGCCGGAGCCGCGCCGCCGGGCGAAGGCACGTCCGGCGTCTCGGCGTCGGGCGCGGGCGCTTCCGGCCGCATCAGCCACCCCGTAACCGAGCGCGCCGGATCAAACAGCGCTTCGGCGGCGGCCATCACATCTTCCTCCGTGACTGCCGCCAAAACCTCGGGCCAAGCCTGCACATCCTCAATCGTCAGACCGCTCGTCAGCGCCGCGCCATAGCGCCGCGCGAGGCCAAACTGGCTGTCCCGCGCATAAATCTCCGCCGCCGCGATCTGGGTTTTCACCCGCGCGAACTGCGCCGAATCAATACCGTTTTCGAGAAAATCGGCGAGCGCGGCATCCATCGCCGCCTCGGCGTCCTCTAGCGAAACCGTCGCCGCAGGCACCACATAGACGCCAAACTGCGCGTCATCGAGCGACACGCCGTCGTAATAGGCCCCCGCAGAAAGCGCGATGCCCTGCTCGACCTGAAGCGCCTGACCCAGAACAGAGGTCACGCCGCCGCTGCCCAGAAGATCCGCGAGAATGACCAGCGCCGCCGCGTCTTCCTGATCCCCGGCATCGCGCTCCGGCGCGATATAGCTGCGCACGACATAGGGCTGGCCGACCCGCGCATCGGTAAACTCGACCCGGCGCGCCGCGATCTGCGGCGGCTCCGCCGGGCGCACCCGCTCGGTGATCGCATCCGACGCCTCCAGCGGGCCGTAATGCTCCTCGGCAAGCACCCGCACCTCATCCGGCGTCACATCGCCCGCCACCACGAGGATCGCGTTGTTCGGCGCATAGTATTTTCCATAAAACGCCAGCGCCTGATCGCGCTCCAGCGCCGCCAACTCGTGCCGCCACCCAATGATCGGCTTGCGATACGGGTGGTTGAGCCAGGTGATCGCCGTCCGCTGCTCGTTGAACCGCGCCGCCGGGTCGCTGTCCACCCGCTGATTGCGCTCTTCAAGGACCACGTCGCGCTCGGTGCGCACGGCCTCCTCGGAAATGTCGAGATTTTCCATCCGGTCCGCTTCCAGCTCCATTACGAGCGGGAGACGGTCAGCGGCAATCCGTTGATAATACGCGGTATAATCGCTGCTGGTGAAAGCATTATGCTCGCCACCATTCTCCGAAATCAGCGTCGAAAACTCGCCCTCCGGCACGGCTTCCGTGCCCTTGAACATCAGATGCTCGAAGAAATGCGCCAACCCGCTTTCGCCCTCGGCCTCATCCGCCGCGCCGGTGCGATACCAGACCATATGCGTGACGACCGGCGCGCGGTGATCCTCGATCACCACGACTTCCATGCCGTTTTCCAGCGTGAAATCCGTCACATCCCCGGTTTCAGCGAAAACAGGGGCGGCGCTCAGGGCGAGGAGCCCTGCAACTATGGGTCGGATCATTCGTCAGCCGGCGGCGCAGCGGGGGTGCGAACCCCCGCTGCGCGAAGCCGCTCCATTTCGGCTCCGGGATCAAGGATCTGGTCACGATACTGGCGGCCCTCGGCGCTGACGCCAGCGGCCCGCTCGAGAAGCAGCAAACCGCTGCCACGGCTGCGCAATTCGTTGTCTTCCCGGCGCAGCACATTGCGGATATCCGCCGTCGTGCCGCCCGTCGCGGCCGCGATCGCGTTGTCCGACGCGGTATTGGCCGAAGGTCCGCCCGTGCCGCCAAGCGCGACGCGCGCATCCACATCGGGGCGCAGATCCGTACGGCTCGGCGCACCGGGTTGCGGGGTCGGAAGCTGAGCAAGATTTTCCGGCAATTCCAGAGGCTTTTGCGGAATCACGGTGAATTCGTCCGGCCCTTGCCGGTCGCTAATCCGGTCCACAAGACCGCCGCGTCCCGCTCCTTCAGAGCAGGCGGTCAGCGCGGCCAAAGCCATCACGGCGAAAAGCGGTTTGAACATCAAAGCCTCCGGTCTTTCGCCTCTCTTAACTGATTGAACCGGCGCCGTCACGCAGCTTTGCGGCGTTTTCGCGGTGTTGTGCCGGGCAGCAAGATCAAACCTGCGGCACCGGCGAAGATCGCGATGTCCGCCACGTTGAACACATAGGGGTTGTCGATCCCGCAGCAGGACATGTTGAGAAAATCGGCTACGGCCCCGTAAAGCCAGCGATCCACCGCATTGCCGAGCGCGCCGCCAATGATAAGCCCGGTCCAGAACTGCGTCTTGCCCGGCTTGCTCCGCGCCCAGAAAAACAGCGCAACCGAGACGACAATTGAGAGCGCGATCAGCAGCCATTTCATATCCGCATCGCCGAAGAGCCCGAAATTGATGCCGGTGTTCCACGCCATCACAAAGGTCAGATAAGGCGAGGCAATATCAATCACCCGCGTCATCGGCAGATCCAGCACCTGCATGACGTAATATTTGCTCGCCTGATCAAGGACGAAAATGGTGAGGGCCGTGACGAGTATCCGTATCATGCGCCGCCTTTTGCCACATCCGCCGGGGGCGGGCCATAGCGGTTTGTGTGGGGGTCGGAGCGTTTAAGGCAGAGGGCGAGAAGACCGAGGATGTAGAGACCTATCACCCTGAAAAGGTGAGTAAATATGCCCCCTATGTACACGGACGCGCCCTCGTCCATGAAAACAATCGTTTCGGAGCCACCCAACTGTAGTGTGGAGAGTGTTAGCAAAGTGAAAAAGAAAGACGACGCGACGATGTGGAAAGCGACATAAAGCATCACGAGAAAGATTGGCGGCGCTGCCCACCAGCCTGACATTCCGAAGTCATGGAGACGACGGCTAGATGCGGCTGTCAGTGCCACGAATATCGAGAAATACAACAGGGCAACGAGAAACGTGACGAAGGCGATCACTTCGCTGCTCGCGGTGTCCATTTCTCCGATCCGCAATAATTTTGCGAGGAGAAACGAGAGGCCGGGAAGGAGAAAGCAAACGATTATTGCGGCGAAAATGAAGAAAGACCAAAACTCAGCCCGCGAAGCGCGACCGGAGAAGGACACGCTTTTTCGCAAGCAGGTTTTGATCGCTTCAAAATAACCCATTCTCAATGCCGGAAATGCCGCATCCCGGTGAAGACCATCGCGAGACCTGCTTCATTCGCCGCCGCGATCACCTCGTCGTCGCGGATCGAGCCGCCCGGCTGGATCACGGCCGTTGCGCCCGCTTCGGCGGCGGTCAGAAGGCCGTCGGCGAAGGGGAAGAACGCGTCGGAGGCGACGACGGAGCCTTTCACGGTCGGCTCGGCCAGCTCAAGCGCTTCGGCCATGTCGGCGGATTTGCGGGCGGCGATGCGCGTGCTGTCCACCCGGCTCATCTGGCCCGCCCCGACGCCGACGGTCGCGCCGCCCTTGGCGTAGACAATCGCGTTGGATTTCACGTGTTTGGCGACGGTCCAAGCGAAGAGCAGATCGTCCAACTCCTGCGCGCTCGGCGCTTTCTCGGTGACGACCTTGAGGTCATCCCGCGTCAGCCGCCCATTGTCGCGATCCTGCACGAGATAGCCGCCCGCGACCTGCCGCCAGACCTGACCCGCCGCCGCCGGGTTGGCCAAACCGCCGGTTTCCAGAAGGCGCAGGTTTTTCTTTTTGGCAAAAATCGCGCGAGCGTCGTCGGAGACTTCGGGCGCAATCACGACTTCGGTGAAAATCTGCGCAATCTCCTCGGCAGTATCGCCGTCGAGCGTGCCATTCAGCGCCACGATGCCGCCAAAGGCCGACACGCGGTCGCAATCATAGGCGCGCTTATAGGCACCCAGCAGCGTGTCGCCCTGCGCCACACCGCAGGGGTTGGCGTGTTTGATAATCGCCACCGCCGGGCCGTTCTGAAACTCGCTGACGAGTTCAAACGCGGCATCCGTGTCGTTAATATTGTTGTAGGACAGCTCCTTTCCCTGAATCTGCTTGGCGGTCGCGACACCGGGCCGCACCTCGCCGGTCACGTAGAAGGACGCCGACTGATGCGGGTTCTCGCCATAGCGCAGGCTTTGCGCGAGCGTGCCCGCCACGGCGCGGCGGCGCGGCGTTTCCTCGCCAATCGCGTTCGCCATCCATGTGCTGACCGCCGCATCATAAGCGCCGGTGCGGGCGTAAGCGGTCTGCGCGAGACGCTTGCGGAACGCCAGATCCGTGCCGCCCGCTTTCAGCGCGTCGATCAGCGGGGCGTAATCCTCAGGGTCCGTCACCACGGCCACATCGGCGTGATTCTTGGCCGCCGCGCGGATCATCGCCGGGCCGCCAATGTCGATATTCTCGATGCAGGTGTCGTAATCCGCGCCCTTCGCAACCGTCTCTTCGAAGGGGTAAAGATTCACCACAAGCAGGTCGATATCCGCGATGCCATGCTCATCCATCGCCGCGCGGTGCTCTTCGTTCCCGCGCTGCGCGAGAAGGCCGCCATGGACCATCGGGTGCAGGGTTTTCACCCGCCCGTCCATCATCTCGGGAAAGCCTGTGAGATCCGACACATCGCGCACCCGCAGCCCTTCAGCACGCAGCGCCGCCGCCGTGCCGCCGGTCGAGACGATCTCCACCCCTTCCGCGTCGAGCGCTTTGCCCAGTTCAATCAATCCGCTCTTGTCGGACACGGAAAGCAGGGCGCGTTTGATAGGGGTGAGGTCGGTCATCAGGCATCCTTTGTCATGGCCAGGGCGTCACAGACGCGGGACCGGATCGCGAACCGTCTTGTCCGGTCCGCCGCCTTCCCGCGAGAAGCTCCATTCGATGCCGCTCCCATAGCCGATATCATTCGGGATGACCACTATTTGCCGCGTCTCGCGCGAATGGCCTGCGGAGAGGTAAACGCTGGTCTCCAGTCGGGCCGTCCCGCCATGGAGGCCGAAATGCCAGATTTCCCCCGATCCAAGCGTGAGATTGATGGCCGTGTCGTCCTGCGTCGCGGTCACATCGGGGTGGAGGTGGAAGCGCAGACGCTGGACCTCGCGCAGCACGTGATCCTCGCCCCAGACGAGCGCGCCGTCATGGGTGACGAAAAGCGCGCGGCGGATCGGGTCCTGCACCATGGTCAGCCAACTGCCGCCATGGGTATCGTGATGATGGGTCTCGGCACCTTCGAAAGCGCGGTCAGGCAGTTCGGGGCCACTATGGGCTGCGGGTCGGCGTAGCGCGGCTTGCCAGCCGGGGCCATGACCCTCGCCGCAATTGACCACGAGCGGGCGGCGACCGACGGAGAGTTCAAAAGCCAGCCCGGAATGATGCCCTTCGGGCGGTGTCGGCCCGGCATCGGCCACGATTTTGGTGCGCCCGCCGGAAATGCGGTGAAAGCCGGAGACGCGCTGTGGCAAGGCATCGCCGCGAAACCGGGCCGCGACCAGCGCCCGGTCGACCCGCGCCGCCGGAAGACCCATGCCGTGAAACCGCGCCATCCGTCCATCGCCCATGCGCAGCGCGCGGATCATGGGGACGAGGCGGTGGACAGTGATCTCCAGCACCTCATCGGCAGGCTGGTTCTGCGCCGTCAGCGCCGCACGCGGAAGGCGCAGCGCGTCCAGCATCCGCACGAGGTCAGCGGGTTGCCGGGTCGTTAACTCGCCTTGTGGGAAGAGCGCCCCAAGCGCGGCGTCGAACGTTCCGGGACGGGTAGTGTGACCTCGCTGGATCGCCGCAGCCCAGAGTGTGCATTGCGCCTGAAAGGCAGAAAGCGGCGTTGGCGCGTCAATTTTGGCGAGATAGCGCAGTTGCCGGGTGCGGAGGCGGTCGAACGCCTTCGCTTCGTTGCTGGATAACGCCGCACGCAATTCGGGCGGCGGCGCGAGCCATATCGCAAGACGCTGCGCGGTTACCGCCGCGCCAAGCGCCTCTTTAGACACACCGCGCATCCAGTGCCCAAGCCACGCCGCCGCCTTCGCCGGATCATGCGCCGCGAGCGCGGGAAGCCACGCATGGCTGTGGATCGCCTCCACATCCGCCGCTCCCCTTGGAGCCACATCGAAAATGGTCGTGCCCGGCGCGGCATCCACATCGCCCGAGGGCAGGACAATGTCTCCCCCAGCCAACCGCGCGCCCTCTTCTGGATCACCCGCCAGCGCGGGCAAGTCGTCCAGCGCCGCGCCCGCGCCGAAACGCGCCAGAAACCAACGCAGCGGATAAACCGGATCGTCCGTCATGGATCGCGCCCCCTTCATCACGGGCAGGCTAACCGATGCCCTGCCCCCGCGCTAGACTGTCAGCCGCGCCATGAAGAACCCGTCAATACCGCCGATCTCCGGCCAATAATCGGGCCGGGCGCGGATCTGTCCGGGCGCGATCTGCCAATCCGGGCACAGCGCGGTTTCGCGTGCAGTAAGATCCGAGGCCGCGACCTGCTTCTCCCCCTCAGCGGGCAGAAGCGAACACACGCAATAGATCAGATCGCCACCGGGCTTGAGCCAGCCCGCCGCCCGCGTCAGCAGCGTTTTTTGCAACTCCAGAAGCGGGCGAATGTCCTCTAGGTCTTTCAGAAACGGCAATTCGGGGTGCCGCCGGATCGTGCCGGTCGCCGAACAAGGTGCGTCGAGCAGGATGAGATCAAACGCGCCGCCCGGCGTCCACTCGGTCGCATCGGCGAGTATCATCTCTGCGTCCAGCCCCGTGCGGTCGAGATTGGCCTGCATCCGGCGCAGACGCGGATGAACGGAATCAACCGCGGTGACCTCTGCACCCATGGCGACCATCTGCATCGTCTTGCCACCCGGTGCCGCGCAAAGGTCGAGGACGCGCGCGCCCTTGAGGTCCGGGACCATCTGCGCCGGAAGCGCCGCACCGGCATCCTGCACCCACCAGTCGCCGTCGTCATAACCGGGCAATGCCGTGACTTGCGCCCGCGACAGACGAACCGAGCCAGTTGGGGTCAGCGTCCCGCCGAGCCGCTCCGCCCAGCCCTCCGCGTCCGATTTCACCGTAATATCCAGCGGCGCGCCGCGCTCATGGGCCGCTTCAATCCCTTTGAGCGCCGGTTTGCCCCACGCCTTTTTGATGGGTCCAGCCAGAACGGCAGGCAGATGCGACGGCGGCAGTTTCGCCCATTTCGCCGGGCCTTCGCGCGAGATTTTTCGCGCCACCGCATTCACCAGACCCGACATGCCCGGCGCGCCGAGATCCCGCGTGAGCGCGACGGCCTGATCCACGGCGGCATGGGGCGCGACCTCTTCCACAAGCATTTCCGCAACCGCAATGCGCAGCGCCATCAACGGCGCAGGCGGCGGCGCGTCTTTGAGGTAGGATTGCAAAAGCCCGTCGATCCGCCCGAGATGCCGCAGCACCGTCAGCGCCAGACTGCGGGCGCGCGCTTTTTCGGGCGGCGGCAGATCGTCCAGCACGGTGATCGCGTCGCCCATGCTCTGCTCTTCCAGCAAAATCGCGGCGAGCAATTCTGCTGCGCCGCGCCGCGCGGCAAGACCCGCCGCGCTGTTCTCCATATGCCTCTGTTCCAAAGTCAGCGGCCCGTCCGGGGAATGGAGCTTTGCCGCGAAACCGCCTGACGCGGGGACCGAAGACCGCCGGAATTGGCCAGTTTTTCCAACTCGGCAATGCGGTTCTCGACATTCGGGTGGGTTGAGAAAAGGTTGTCCATCCGCTGCCCGTTAAGCGGGTTGACGATGAACATATGGGCTGTCGCTGGATTGTTTTCCGCCGTCACCATCGGCTGCGCCTTGGCCCGCCCGCTGATCTTGCGCAGCGCCGAAGCGAGCGCCAGCGGGTCACCGGAAATCTCCGCGCCGCCGCGATCCGCGTGATATTCACGGGTGCGCGAAATGGTCATCTGGATGAGCATCGCCGCGAAGGGGGCTAGCAGAGCCGCCGCAATCGCGCCGAGCGCACCCATCGGCCGATCCCGCCCGCCGAACCACAGCCCGAAATTCGCGATCATCGAAATGGCACCGCCGAGAGTCGCCGCGAGGGTCATCACCAGCGTGTCGCGGTTCTTCACATGGGCCAACTCATGAGCCATCACCCCGGCAAGCTCTTCGCGGGAGAGAAGCTGGACGATCCCGGTCGTCATCGCGACCGCGGCGTTCTCGGGGTTCCGGCCCGTCGCAAAAGCGTTCGGCTGGTCGCTCTGGATGAGATAAATCGCCGGCATCGGCAGATCCGCGTTTTTCGCAAGCTGCGCGATCATGTCATAAAGCTCCGGCGCACCGGCTTTCGTCACCGGCTGCGCATTATGCATCCGCAGCGCCATTTTGTCCGAGTTCCAGAAGGCAAAAGCGTTGGTGCCGATGGCGAACACGAGGGCAATCAGCGCACCGCCGCGTCCGCCCACGAGAAACCCGACCGCCATAAAGAGGGCCGTCATCGCCGCCAGCAGCAGCATGGTCTTTCCGTAATTCATCGCGTAACATCTCCCACAAGGGCCGAGCGCCCGTTAAGGAGAATATAAGATGACCGACGCCGAGACGAAAGAGCAGGCCCGCGCGGCACGGATCAAAGATGCGGCAGAGCGCGCCCTCACTGAGGCCGAAGCGCGCCGCAAAGCACAACAGCCCGTCGAAATGCCCCGCGAATTGGGCGGACGCAAAGGGCCTGAGCCCATCCGTTATGGGGATTGGGAAAAGAGGGGCATCGCGATCGACTTTTGAGGGTCAGATCGACAGCTGACGCATGACAGCCTGCGCGGTGGCCAGTTTGGTGCCATCCTCACCGCGCAGCACCGCATCGACAAACTTGATTTTCTTGCCGCCACCGGTGATCTCCGCCTCCGCGACCACCTCGCCCTCATTGGCGCTCGCCATGAAATTCACCGTGAGCGAGACGGTGGCAAAACGCGTGGGATCGGTTGGATCCTCGGCCGCCGCCATCGCGCAGGTCATGCCGCAGACCGTATCCAGCAGCGTTGAGATCAGCCCGCCATGCAGCGCGCCATAGCGATTGCGATGCTGGTCCTCAATTTTCAAGGACACGCGCACCGGGTCAATCACGATCTGATAACCGAGAAATTGCTGCGCACCGGTTTCATCGGGAAATGGCTGTGACATGGGCTCTCCAATCCGGGGTCGTCGGCTAAGGTTATGTGATCTCGTTCATATAAAGTGAAGCGCAGATGTCACATGAAGATCCGGGTATATATTGCTTACGTGACACTCCCTTGTCTCAAAGCTGAATCTTTCGTTAGTATGTGTACGAAAATTGGCTGATATATGTATTCGACACTTTTGACCCTTACGCGTTCCGCGAAGATCAGCACTTTGCTTGCTTGCGACACCCTTGCGGTGCTGCTCGCGACCGCATTGACCTGGGCGCTGACGGGTGTGTCGATTGGCTGGCTGATCCTCCCGGTCGGCGGATTGGCGATGTTGCTTAATTGGGCCTTAGGCATCCCGCGGATGCTCCTGCAATCCTTCGAGCCCAAGGATATCAACCGCATAGGCTTCTTCGTCCTGAGCCTCGGCGCACTCTTCGGGGTCGCGGCGCGGGTGCTGGGTGAGAGCAGCATTCTTCTGGCGGCTCTCCTGATCGCGCTGCTCACCGCCACCTTTTCGATCACGTCACGGCTGATCGGTTTGCAAGTCATGTCCCGCGCCCGCAACGCCGTGGATGGCGGTGAGAAGATGATCATTTACGGCGCGGGCACCGCCGGGCAGCATCTCTTTCGCACCATCGGTCGCAGCACGGGTCACAAGGTCGTCGCCTTCATCGACGACAACCCGGCGCTGCATAAGGTGCAGGTCGGCGGGGTCAGCATCTACCCGAAACGCGAGTTGAAACGCATCGTCGAGGACATGCACGTCACCCATATCGTGCTGGCGATCCCTTCTGCCCCCGAAGCGCAACTCAATGAGATCATTCGCGAATTGGCGGAGCTGGATGTTGAGGTTCTTCGGATGCCGTCGCTCCTCGATCTCGAACGCGGCGCGTCTGTCTCCGGCCAGCTTCGGAAAGTCGAAGTCACCGCCCTGCTGGAGCGTGACCGCATCGACCTCGACCTACCGCAAATGTTCAACGCCTATCAGGGCCACACGATCCTCGTCTCCGGCGCGGGTGGCACGATTGGCGGCGAATTGGTACGTCAGCTTATCGCCGTACGCCCGAAAAAGCTGATCCTTTTCGAGCGCTCCGAATACGCGCTGTATCAGGCGGAAAACGCCCTGAAAGCCATCAAGGATGCTCAGAATGTCGAGTTGGTGTTCCGCCTCGGCTCCGTCTGCGATGAGCCGCTGGTGCGCGCGACGCTGGAGCAGCATAAGGTCGATGTGGTCCTCCATGCCGCCGCCTATAAACACGTCCCGATTGTGGAACTGAACGAGGTCGAAGGCGTGCGCAACAATGTCCTCGGCACCGATGTTCTGGCCCGCTGCGCCCGCGACTTCGGGATCGAGCGCTTCATTCTGATCTCGACCGACAAAGCCGTGCGCCCCGCCAATGTGATGGGCGCGACCAAGCGCATGGCCGAACTCGTCGTCGCCCGCTATCAGGCCGAGGCGAAAGGCACGATTTTCTCTATGGTGCGCTTCGGCAATGTCATCGGCTCCTCCGGCTCCGCCGTGCCGCATTTTCAGGCCCAGATCGCTGCGGGCGGCCCGATCACAGTCACCCATGCTGAGATGACGCGCTACATGATGACCCGCGAGGAAGCCGCCAAACTCGTGCTGATCGCAGGCGCCATGGCCAAGGGTGGCGAAACTTATGTTCTGGATGTGGGCAAGCCGGTCTCGATCCTCGCGCTGGCGAAAAAGATGATCCGCCTTGCAGGTGTGAGCGAGAAAACCGCGCTCAACCCCGATGGCGACATCGAGATTGTGTTCACCGGCCTGCGCCCCGGCGAAAAAATGCACGAAGAACTGGTGACGGGCGATGCAATCCTGCCGACCGATCACGAAAAGATCGTCGAGGTCCGTAATGCGGGGCTTTCGGTTGAGGACACTGACCGGTTGATTGCGAAACTGCGCGAGGGCGCGCTGGCCCAAGACCCTGTTTTCCTGCGCGCTTGCCTCGAGCAATCGCTGCCGGATTACCGGCCCAAGCTTCATCCCGCTGCGTCCGAAGAGGCGGAAAACGCTTCACAAACAACCGAAGAGTTTTATACCAAGCAGGCACGCACCGCTTAACGATTTTGCGCAGACGAAACGAACCGAGAGCCCGCCATGCCCGCATCCACCGATCCCAGAGACGGCTTTGTCTTCGGCGCAACGGGCCAGAAATACGTCAATCTGGCCCGTCGCGCGGCGCGCAATTTACGGGCGATGAACCCGGACAAGGCAATTGATCTTTTCACGGATCGCGAGGTGGATGATCCGATTTTCGATAAGGTTCATCAGGTCGAAATCAACAACACGCGCCCGAAGATGGAAGCGATCCTTAAATCACGCTTCGAGCGGACGGTTTATCTCGACTGTGACGTGATCGCTGTCGCCCCTGCCCCGGAGCTCTTCGAGATCCTTGACCGTTTCGAGTTTGCGGGGTGCTTCGAGCAATATGGGAATGCGCCCATTACGTTCATGGACGCGGCGAAGGACATCCCTATCTCTTTCCGTCAGATCAATGGCGGCGTTCTCTGCGTCCGCCGCACGGAGCGCAGCACGGAATTCTTCAAGACGTGGCAGCGGCGTTTCATTAAAGAGAAGCGGGATTACGACCAACCACTCCTCCGCGAGATGCTCTATTACGGCGATCTGAACTATACGGTTCTGCCGTCCGAATATAATTTGATGCATTTGCCCTATATGGCGAACAGCAGCCACCGGATGCTCGCGCCGCGATTTTTGCATATCACGCGCCTACATTCGAATGACGAATGGTCGCAAACGCCGGAAGAGCCGTTTGATCCACAGGACCTTATGGGTGGGCCAGCCTTTGCAGGAATGAACGCCCGCATCGAGGGAGATCGGTCTTTGGGCGGTAAGACTTCACTGCGCGATAGGGCCGGAGTTAATATTCGGAAACTGCCCGGTGGCAAAAAGATTGCCAAAAAATTCTCCGGCAAATTTGGTTTCATCAAGTAAGCCTAGCCCTCATCGAGCAGTTTGGCTGACACAAGCAGTGCTTCCAGCGCATCGAGATCCAGCGCGTCATATTGCCCGAAGGCCTGCATCCAGACAGCGGCGGGTCGAAGGGCGTCGCCTTCCAGCCGGACCCAACTCACCCGGCCGCGCTTTTCGCGGCTGACGAGGCTCGCCGTTTCCAGCACGCCGATATGTTTGGAAATCGCGGCGAGAGACATCTCGAACGGCGCGGCAAGGTCCGTGACGGCCATCTCGTCCTCCGCCAGAAGCGCGAGGATCGCGCGGCGGGTCGGGTCGGCCAAAGCGGCGAAGATGCGGTCGAGTGGGTCGGACATGGGCGATGATTGCGGCGTGGCGCGCAGCGCGTCAAGCATTACTCAACCCATCGGTTGATCGTTTTACCGCTTTAAAGACGCGGCTTTGGGCCTAGAATGGCCTGCAACTCAGGAGGACATTATGACCGACGCCATCAACCTTGCGGACAAGCTCGCGCAGTTCAAAGATCACTGGTCGCCCCATACCGTCGCGGCGTTTAACGGGTATGATGTAATGGTGGTAAAGGTCGAGGGCGCGTTCAATTGGCATTCTCACCCGGACACAGATGATTTCTTCCTCGTCCTGAAAGGAGAAATCGACATCGAGATGCCGGACCGGACCGTAAATTTGAAGGCAGGTGAGATGTTCATCGTGCCGAAAGGTGTCGAGCATCGCCCAGTAGCGAGGAACGAGGCACATATGCTGCTGATCGAGCCTAAGGGAACGCCCAACACAGGGGACCCGGCAACAGCCGCGCCGCGTAAGGAAATTTAAGCGCACATACAACACTCAACCGGGTGGTTAAGTTGACTTTCATCGTTACTCAACCATCCAGTTGAATCACACGGTGCATGTTTGATCATTTTTTCAGCATAACTTTCAATATGTTACGTAACTCACATCTGCTTGACTAAAAACCCCGTTCCACCTAGGTTCCGCTCAACCGTTCCAAGGAGCAGCCAGTGGCCGATCCGAACAAAACCGACCCGCTGAAGGATCTGGATAGCCGGATCAAAAAGGCGCAGGGGTATAAGGAACGCACCCGTGTCAGCAAGAAGCGCGACACGGCGGAATATACCGGGGCCGGGTTCGCTTGGCGTATGGTGATTGAGCTGACGGTGGCCATGGTGATTGGCCTGACGCTTGGCTACGGATTGGACGTGATCTTCGGAACGCTTCCGATCTTCCTGATGATCTTCGGGCTGTTTGGATTTGCAGCCGGGATCAAGACAGTGATGCGCTCGGCCCGCGAAATGCAGGCGCAGCGTGACAAGGCAAAGGGCCTCAATGCGGGCCACGCGGAGGACGCTCCGCAAGACGATAACACGCCCCCGACCACGTAAGGGGCAGGCAGAAGGACACGAAGGGCATGGCAGGGAAACCGGCGGACGGCGGCTTTAACATCCACCCGATGGACCAGTTCATCATCAACCCGCTCTTCGGGGACGGCGCTGTGTCGTGGTTCACCCCGACCAATATCGCGCTGTGGATGGGCCTGACGGTTCTCGCCATCACCCTCGTCATGGTCATTGGCTCGCGTGGCCGTGCCATCGTGCCGAGCCGGGCGCAGTCGGTCGCCGAGATTTTCTACGGGTTCACGCATGAGATGGTCGAAGACGTCGCCGGGCGCGAAGGGCTGAAATATTTCCCCTATGTGCTGACGGTGTTCCTCTTCATCCTCTTTGCAAACCTGCTCGCCCTCATCCCGATGAGCTTCACGCCGACAGCGCATATCGCGGTCACCGCCGTGCTTGCGCTCTTCGTCTTTGTCGGCGTGACCGCTATCGGTTTCATGAAACACGGTTTGGGCTTTCTCAAACTGTTCTGGGTGTCCTCGGCCCCCTTTGCGCTGCGCATCCCGCTCGCATTCATCGAGGTGATTTCCTACTTCGTGCGCCCCGTCAGCCACTCCATTCGTTTGGGCGGCAACCTGATGGCAGGCCACGCGGTTCTCAAGGTGTTCGCTGGCTTTGCCGGCGCACTGGGTCTGTTCGCGATCCTGCCGATCGGCGCGATGGTCGCAGTCTACGCGCTCGAGCTGCTCGTGGCATGTGTGCAGGCCTATGTATTCGCAATTCTCACTGTGGTGTATCTGAACGACGCACTGCATCCGGGACACTAACTTCCAAGCCAATAGGAGACGTATCATGGAAGGCAATATCGCAGAACTCGGTCAGTACCTCGGCGCTGGCCTCGCATCCATCGGCCTTGCAGGTGCTGGTATCGGTGTGGGTAACGTTGCAGGCTCGTTCCTGCAGGGCGCCCTGCGCAACCCGACCGCCGCTGGCGAGCAGACCGCGAACCTCTTCATCGGCATCGCCTTTGCGGAAGCTCTCGGCATCTTCTCCTTCCTGATCGCCCTTCTGCTGATGTTCGCTGTCTAATCACAGCGACCGGGGGCTTCGGCCCCCAACATCACCTAAGGGGCTCGCGCGGATCACGCGCGAGCCGCAGCTTTATCAGATAGGGGGATGACCATGGCTGGTCAAAAGGCAGATTTGCCGCAGATCGTGCTGGCTCAGGCCGAAGAGGCCGGTGACGCGGCACCCCAAAACGAAAACGCCGAAGCGGTTGTCGTTGACGATCATGGTGCCACCCCTGTAGCGGATGGTGATCATGGCGGCGAGACTTACACCGGGACCGGCGCAGACGGCTATGACGAGTCGGGCGGCATGCCGCAGCTCGATTTCGCGACATGGCCGAACCAGATTTTCTGGCTGCTGATCGCCCTCGCGGCGCTCTATTTCATCCTCAAGAATTTCGCGATCCCCCGGATTGGCGGCACGATTGAGGACCGTCATGGCGTGATCCAGCATGATCTCGACCAGGCGGCCGATTATCGCCGCAAGGCGGAGCAGGCGGAAGCCGCATATAAAGCCGCTCTGGCCGATGCCCGCACCGAGTCGCAGAAGATCGCGGACGAGAAGCGCGCCGAAATCCAGGACGAGATTGACGCAGAAATCGCCAAGGCGGATGCCGAGATCGCGGCCAAGACCTCCGAATCCGAAGCCCGTATCGCGGAGATCCGTGACAGCGCGCTGGAGAATGTGAACACCGTTGCCAAGGACACCGCGAAAGCGCTGATCGAAAGCCTCGGGCTCAACATCTCGGACGAAGACGTCAACACCGCCGTGCAGAAGCGCGTGGAGGGTTAAGGAATGGATTTTCTTTATAACACCGACATCGTCGTCCTCATCTCCTTCATCATCTTCGTGGGCATCCTGCTCGCGGCGAAGGTGCCGGCGAAGCTGACCGCCATGCTCGATGATCGTGCGGAAAAGATCCGTATCGAACTCAACGAGGCGCGGGAACTGCGCGAGGAAGCCCAGAAGATGCTGGCGCAATATGAGCGTCAGCAGAAGGACGTGCAGCGCGAGGCCGACGAGATCGTCGCCAAGGCCCGTGAGGATGCCGCTTACCAAGCCGAAAAGGCGAAAGCGGACCTCAAGGACAACATCGCGCGCCGCCTGAAAGCAGCGGAAGAGCAGATCAAGGCCGCCGAAGACGACGCCGTGCGCTCCGTGCGCAACCGCGCCGCCGAAGTGGCCGTGGAAGCGACTCGCGAGATCCTTGCGGCCAAGCTGCCCGGTGAGAAATCCGATGCGCTTATCAACGACGCCATCGGTCAGGTCGGCACCAAGCTGCACTAAGCGCAAGCTAATACCGTTTCAAAAAGCCGCCCTCCGGGGCGGTTTTTTCTTGCCCGAACATGCCGAATCATGTTCTGGGCGAATGATGATCTTCGCCTATGACCTCGCCCATTGGGCCGCCTTCTTCACGGCTGTTTTCTTTCTGAACCTGTCACCGGGTCCGGACACGGCTTTCGTGCTGTCGCGCACCTTGGGTGGCGGCCGGACGGCGGGTCTCTGGGCCATGAGTGGAACCATGACCGGCGCGCTTTTGCATGTTGTGATGGCGGTTCTCGGCCTCTCGGCGATCCTCGCCGCCTCCGCCACCGCCTTCACGGCGATCAAGATCATCGGCGCGCTCTATCTGATCTGGCTCGGCGTTCAGGCCCTGCGCACCGGCGGCGGCTTTCTGGCCAAGCGTGGCCCGGCGGAAAGCAATCCGTGGAAACTCTGGCGTCAGGCGCTGTTCGTGAATCTCATGAACCCCAAGGCCGTACTGTTCTTCCTGGTCTTTTTGCCGCAGTTCACCTCCCCCACCGCTGGCCCCGTGCCCGCGCAACTGCTCCTCCACGGCCTGATTCTCGTCGCCGTGAGCAGTGTCTTCTATCTCGGAATCGTGCTGCTGGCCGAACGCCTGACCGTCCTGCTCTCCCGCCGCCCCTCGGTCTCCACCTGGATCGACCGCACCCTCGGCGTGACCTTCATCGGCTTCGGCGCGAAACTGGCCCTCTCCCGCAGCTAATCTGCTTAGAATTTTTCTAAATACAGGTTTTTGCACAAAAAATTAAAACCTGACTAATTTTGTCATTGATTTCCCGACTGATTGTGTCAGGATACCCTCATGCGGCGGGTGCCGCCCAAGCTATGAGGACGTTATGACCTATCAGATCCACGACTTCACCACCGAGCGCCGCCCGGAGCCGCAAGCGCTCCCCTCCTATGACGCGCGGGAACTGACCGCTGGCGGGCCGCTCGCCAATATCGAGCTGGACGACAAGACCTACACGCTGCGCATCACCCGTCAGGGCAAGTTAATTCTCACGAAATAAGTCTTGCGCTGGAAATTCCGCTGGCCCTATCTGTGCGGTATGTTAGGGCAAACATAACGCGGGAGGACCAGCGCATGACCTATCTGATCGGAGTCGATGGCGGCGGCACGGGGTGCCGTGCGGTTGTGGCAAATGAAGAAGGCGACGTGCTTGGCAAGGGCCAGAGCGGGTCGGCCAACATCAACACCGATCTGGAAGGCTCCGCCAAGAACATCATGGCGGCGATTGACGCAGCCTTCGGCGATGCTGGTAAGACGCCCGATTACAAGAACAGCATCGCCGTGATGGGCCTCGCGGGCGCGAATCTCGGCGATTATCCCGAACTCCTCGGCCCCCGCCTGCCCTTTACCAGTCTCGAAATCGTCAATGATGGCCACACGGCCCATGACGGCGCACTCAATGGCGGCGACGGCACGCTGGCGATTGTCGGCACCGGGTCGATCTTTGCCCTGAAGCGGGATGGCGACATCACCACGATTGGCGGATGGGGGTTTGACGTGGGCGATCTGTCCTCCGGCGCGCGGCTCGGCCATCGGCTGCTTCAGGAAAGCCTGCTCGCCAATGACGGCGTGCGCCCGGAAACGCCGCTTTCCAAAGCGATCATCGCCCATTTCCACGGCGCCCAGGGCCTCGTGGCCTTCGCAAAACATGCGACGCCCGGCGATTACGGCACCTTCGCCCCGATGATTCTGGACCATGAAAAACAGGGCGATGCGCTCGCCGAAGAACTTGTTGCCTGGGCGCTCGCCGATCTCGACGCGGCGATTCGCACCTGCGTGGAGAAAGCCCCCGGCCCCGTGTCCTTCCTCGGTGGCCTCGGCAAGATTTTCGCGAAACGCCTGACGGGCTACGACATCGTCGAAGCCCACGGCACCGCCCTCGACGGCGCAATCCTCCGTGCGCAGCGGATGCTTTAAGCCTCAGACAATCGGCGCTTCCGCCGCCTGCTCGCTCTCGCCAAAAACGCGGCGATAGCGGGCGATCTCATCCGCTGGCCCGGTCGCTTTGGCCGGGTTGTCGGAAAGCTTCACCGTTGGCCGGCCATTCGCCGCCACCGCCTTACAGACCAGCGAGAACGGCGCGAGCGCGTCGTTTTCCGCGAGGCCCCGGAAATCATTCGTCAGCAGTGTCCCCCAACCGAAGCTGAGTTTGACCTTGTCGTTAAACGTCTCGTAAAGCTCGGTGATTTTATCCACACCGAGTCCGTCTGAGAAAATGATCCGCTTCTCCGCCGGGTCCTGTCCGCGGGCGTTCCAGAAATCAATCGCCATCTGCGCCCCCAGAACCGGATCCCCCGAATCGATCCGCACCCCGGTCCAATTGCTCAGCCAATCCGGCGCGTTTTCGAGGAAGTTTTTGGTGCCGTAAGTGTCCGGCAGCATGATCCGCAGATTGCCGTCATAATCAGCGTGCCAGTCCTCCAGAACCTTGTAGGGCGCGCGGGCCAGCTCTTCGTCGCTATCCGCCAGCGCGGCGGTGACCATGGGCAATTCATGCGCATTGGTCCCGATCGCCTCGACCTCCTGCCGCATGGCGATAAGGCAGTTTGATGTGCCGCTGAAGCGCGGACCGAGCCCCTCGATCATCGCCTGCACACACCAGTCCTGCCACAGGAAGCTGTGGCGGCGGCGCGTGCCGAAATCCGCGATGTTGAGATCCTCAAGCTTCTGCAACGCCTCGATTTTCTCCCATACGCGGGTCATGGCTCGGGCGTAGAGCACCTGCAATTCAAAGCGGCCCATATCGTTGAGGACCGTCCGCGCGCGCAGTTCCATGATGATCGCCAAAGCCGGGATTTCCCACATCATCGCCTCGGCCCAATTGCCCTCGAAACGGAGCGAAAACTGGTCGCCGTCGCGGCTCAGTTCGTAATCGGGGAATCGGAAATTCTCCAGCCAGTCGATGAAGTCCGGCTGGAACATGAAGCGGCGGCCATAAAACGTGTTGCCGCGCAGCCAGGTGCTTTCGCCGCGCGAGAGTTTCAGGCCGCGCACATGGTCGAGTTGCGCCCGAAGCTCGCCCTCGTCGATAATCTCGGCCAGCGGAATGTCCTTGCTGCGGTTGATGAGCGCAAATTCGACCCGCACGTCGGGGTGGTGCCGGTAAACCGACTGGCACATCAGTAGCTTATAGAAATCCGTGTCGATCACGGACCGCACAATCGGGTCGATGGCCCAGCGATGGTTGTAAACGCGGGTCGCAATATCTGTCATGTGTCGTTTCCTGTACCGATTTGGGCCATGAAGTCGATGAAAACGCGGAGTTTCGGGAGGATATGCCGCCCGGCGGGCCAGACGATCTGGATCGGATAGGCGCCGGTGATCTCATTTGGCAGGACGCGCACCAGCTTGCCCGCCGCGATATTTTTGGCAACGGCGAAATCCGGGAGCGAAGCGATCCCGGCCCCGTCCACCGCCGCGCGCATGACCGATGCGCCATTGTTGAGCGTGAGCCGCGGGCTTTCGAGCCGATGCACCGCCTCGGTGCCATCTTTCCGTCGAAACCGCCAGATCGCCGCGCCCGACGGGCTGTGACGGATCGGCTGATGATCGGCAAGATCGGCGACCGTCTCCGGCGTACCCGCCCGCGCGAGATAATCGGGGCTGGCAACCAGCACGACCTCCATCTCGCCAATCCGCCGCGACAACAGGCTGCTATCGGGCAGATCACCGATGCGGATCGCCGCATCAAACCCGCCCTCGACGATATCCACCACGCGGTTGTCGAGCTCAAAGGTCAGATTGATCCGCGGATAACGCTCCAGAAATTCGCCAAGATGCGGCGAGAGGACCATCTCCACATAATCCACCGGCGCGGAGAGGATCAGCGAGCCGACCGGCTCGTCGCTGAGCGCCAGCACGGCTTCATCCGCGCTTTCCGTCGCTTGAAGGATCGCACGGGCGCGTTCGAAATAGAGATAGCCCGCCTCGGTCGGGTTCACCTTGCGGGTCGTGCGGTTCAGCATCCGCACGCCGAGCCGCTTTTCGAGGGCCGCGATATGTTTGGAGATCGCCGATTTGGACACATCCAGCGCCGACGCGGCACCAGTGAAACCGCCCTGCTCGACCACGGCGACAAAGGCGCGCATTTCGGCGAGACGGTCCATCAGCCCTTGGCCGCGACGGGAATATTGTCGATCAGCCGCACATCGCCGAGCCACGCAGCGACCAGCAAACGCCCCGGCGCGTCGGCGGCGCTCATCGGCACGAGGTCAGAAGCGCGGCGCAATTCGAGATATTCGACATTGCGGAACCCGGCGGCTTCAATCGCCTGCATCGACTCCGGCAAAATCGACGTATCCGCCCCGGCCGTCAGCTTCTCGCCGGTCTCCCGCAGGATGCGATTCATCTGCGGCGCAATCGCCCGTTCTTCATCTGATAGCCGCCGGTTGCGCGAGGAGAGCGCCAACCCATCCTCGGCCCGCGCAATCGGCCCCGGCACAATCTCGACGGGAATATTCAGATCGGCGACAAGGCGGCGGATCACGGCAAGCTGCTGGAAATCCTTCTCCCCGAACAGCGCCTTATCCGCGCCCGATTGCAGCAACAGCTTGCTCACCACCGTCGCGACGCCATCGAAGTGACCGGGGCGGTTTGCACCGCAAAGTCCTTCGGACGGCCCCTCAACATGCACCGTCGTCGCAAAGCCGTGCGGATACATCGCCGCGCCATTCGGAACATAAAGCAGATCGCAGCCCTCATCCGCCAGCATCTTCGCGTCATCCTCAAGCGTCTGGGGATAGGCCGCAAAGTCATCGGGATCATTGAACTGCGTCGGGTTCACGAAGACCGAGGCGACGACCTTGTCCGCCACCTCACGGGCAAGCCGCACCAGCCCCAAATGCCCCTCATGGAGCGCGCCCATGGTCGGCACCAGCGCGACCACATCGCCGTCCCGCTGCCACGCAAGAACCTGCGCTTTCAGCGTCTCCGGAGTCTGGACCTGCTGCATCAATTGTCCTTGAAAATCTGCGCATCGCCGGGGAAGCGGCGGTGGCGCACATCATCGGCATATTGGCCGAGCGCTTCGCTGACCTGCTGGCCAAGTTCGGCGTAAACCTTCACGAATTTCGGGCGGAAATCGTCGAAGAGACCCAGCATATCGGCGGTCACGAGGATCTGCCCGTCGCAATCCGCCGAAGCGCCGATGCCGATGGTGGGGATCGAAATGGTCTCGGTGATCTCCCGCGAGAGCGACGCCGTGACTTTTTCCAGCACAACCGCGAACGCACCCGCCTCCTCAACCGCGCGCGCGTCGGCCAGAACCTTGTCCCGCGCCTCGCCGCGGCCCTGCACCCGATAACCACCGAGGGCGTGAACCGTCTGCGGCGTCAGCCCGATATGCGCCATCACCGGAATGCCGCGCTCGGTCAGGAACTTGATCGTCGGGGCCATCACCTCGCCGCCTTCGAGCTTGATCGCCTCACAGCCGGTTTCCGCCATGAGCCGCGCCGCGTTCTCCAGCGCCTTCTCCTTGCTGCCCTCATAGGCGCCAAAGGGCAGATCCACGACCATGAGCGGCCGGGTCAGCTTGCGCCGTACGGCCTGCCCGTGAAGGATCATCATCTCCATGGTCACGCCCACTGTCGTGTCGAGCCCATGGACAACCATCCCGAGACTGTCGCCGACAAGCACAATATCGCAGTGGTCATTGACCAATGCAGCCAGCGGCGCGGTATAGGCGGTCAGGCACACCAGCGGCGTGCCGCCCTTCGCGGCCTGAATATCCGGCAAGCGGATCGGTCTTTGCTGTCCCTCTTTCGACATGACGGGCTCCTTGAAAGCGGCATTCCATTGTGAATGCCGCGCAAAGACCGGAAAAGCAAGGGGATGCGGGCTTTAGCAGCTCCGCAGTTGCAGCTCGTAATTCACCGCCTGCGCCGCCACGCCGCGCGCGACCGGCGGCAGCCAGCTCTTGCGCAGATAGCTCTTGTTGCGGAACCCGGTATTGCCCTCGTGATAGGCGAGATACTGGTTATAGGCGTCCCATTTCGGGATGCCGTTGATCCGCTCAGTGCGGTCCATATACCAGCCCATGAAATCAATCGCGTCGGAGAACCGGGTGCGCGAGGCACCGCGGCGGCCCGCCTGCTGCACATATTCGTCCCATGTCCCGTCCAGCGCCTGCGAATAGCCAAGCGCGGAGGAGCGGCGGCCCATCGGGATAAACCCGAGCGCATATTTATGCGGCGGCCGCGCGTCACCGACGAATTTGCTTTCCTGCCAGATGGTTGCGAGCTGCACATGCACCGGGACCCCCCAGCGACGCTCATTGCGCTCCAGCGCGGAGAACCAGTGCGGACGCTCACGCTTCATCACACAGGCATTCGAGACGCTGCTCGGCGGCGATTCCACACCGGACCCGCAGGACCCCAAAAATGCGACTAAAAACAGCGCGAGAAAACGCTTCATCCACATACTCTGCCTCATCATCATTGCAGCCATCTTCGCGGCTTTCTGATCTTCTTTCTAACCAATTTTAAGCGGAAAGTTAAGCACCGAAGCAAGCTCGGCGTGTCACCGCTTACAAAATGAAGCGCGGAAAAACAGTTTCCTTGCCCTAGAAATATGTTACCAGAGCCGCTTGAAATGATAAGTTAATGCTAAGTAACTAAGAGTCGGTATGTTGGGTAAGACCGCGAAATATATGATTGGTCAGGTCGTTAAGCACCGTATGCACCCGTTTCGCGGGGTGATTTTCGATGTGGATCCCAGCTTTTCGAACACTGAAGACTGGTGGAATGCGATTCCTGAGGAGCAGCGTCCGTCCAAGGATCAGCCCTTTTATCACCTCTTCGCCGAGAACGACTCAAGTTATTACATCGCCTATGTCTCGGAACAGAATCTCGTGCCCGACGACAGCGGCACGCCGGTCGAGCATCCCGATGTGACGGAGATGTTCGATACGATTGAGGACGGTCTCTACCGCGCGGATGTGCGGCTGCATTAATCCGTGATCGGCGCGGCCTTCGCTTCCGAAAATCCTGCTTGATCAAGCCGTTCCAGCGTCGCGACCAGGCGGTCGGTTTCCGGGATGATCAGCATACGCGTGATTTTCCCCCAGCGGATCCAGACGACATGAACGCCGTTCGTCACCGAACGCACATCATCGGCGGCGCGGTTTTCCTCGCTCCACTCGACGACGGCCATGGTGTCCCAGGGCATCCCTCTGACGGCCACGCGGTTTACCGTGAAACGAATTTCCGGTAGCAGCCGAAACAGCCGCTGATACCATGCCCGCGTGGCCGTCATCGTGTGCCGCGCTCCACCAAGCGCGTGCTCACCAAAGAAACGATGCTCGAACTGATCCGCAAACCCGTCGAAAATAGGCTCCATACGCCCCCGGCTGATCTCACCAAAAAGCACACGGATCTTTTTTTCGACGATGCTATGATACATTTTAAGCCTAATCCTTTGATCTTGCGTGTTTCGCGCGATATCAAGTTCAATAAGAAAACTATCATGACCCTATGAAACGATCAAGCTTTAAAGATTTCTACTGTTCGCTCGCGCAAGCCCTTGAAAAAATGGGGGATTGGTGGACGCCGCTTATTATCCGCGATCTCTATTTCGGGATTAACCGCTTCGATGCGCTGATCGAGGATCTCGGCATGTCACGCAACCTTCTCGCCGCACGGCTCAAACATCTCACCGAAGAAGGGCTGATCGCACGGCAAAGTGATGGCGGCCGGATCACCTATGCGCTTACCAAGGCGGGCGAAGAGCTGGTCCCGATCCTCGCCGCGCTGACCGCTTGGGGCGACAAATGGGCCACGCCGCCGGACGGCACGCCGCTCCTTTTTGGTCATGAAGGGTGCTGCGAGGTGATGACGCCGACCGTCTGTTGCGGGGAATGCCGCCAGCCGCTGACCGCGCAAAATGTGATGCCTCAACCCGGCCCCGGAGCGAAAACAGCGCCCGGCACGCAGATCCTCGCCCAGCTTGGTGAGGCTGACGCGCAATAAAAAAGGGGCGCGGAACGCCCCCTTTTCTTTCGTTTGATCTCTGCACTTAAGCGTGGATCGCACCGGTGCCGCAAGCCAGAGCCGCCTCGCGGACCGCTTCCGAATAGGTCGGGTGCGCGTGGCAGGTCATAGCGATATCCTCCGCCGCCGCGCCAAATTCCATGGCGACGCAAACCTCGTGGATGAGATCGCCCGCGCCCGGCCCGATGATGTGACAGCCAAGCACGCGGTCCGTCTCTTTATCGACCAGCATCTTCACGAACCCATCCGTGGACAGGTTTGCCTTCGCACGGCCATTGCCCAGGAAGGGGAATTTGCCGACGCGGTATTCGCGGCCCTCTTCCTTCAGCTCTTCCTCGGTCTTGCCGACCGCAGCCACCTCGGGATGCGTGTAGATCACGCCCGGAATGACGCCGTAATTCACATGGCCATGCTTACCAGCAATATGGTCCGCCACGGCGACGCCTTCATCCTCGGCCTTGTGGGCGAGCATCGGGCCGGTCGTCACGTCGCCGATCACCCAGATCCCGTCCACATTGGTCTTGCCGCCGTCGGATTTCACCTGCCCGCGGTCGGTCATCTCGACGCCAAGTTTGTCGAGGCCGAGATTGTCGGTGAAAGGACGGCGGCCGGTCGCGACGAGAACCTTATCCGCCTCGATGGTCTCTTCCTTGTCGCCCTTCTTGTAGGTGACCTTCGCGCCCTTGTCGGTCGTCTCGACACCCGACACCGCCGCGCCCATGACGAATTTGAAGCCCTGCTTTTCCAGCAGCTTCTTGAAGTTCTTCTGCACTTCGCCGTCCATGCCCGGCGTGACGTGGTCGAGATATTCCAGCACGGTCACATCTGCACCGAGGCGCTTGTAAACCGAGCCAAGCTCTAGCCCGATCACGCCCGCACCGATCACGACCATCTTCTCGGGGATCTTGTCGAGTTCCAGCGCGCCAGTCGAGCTGACCACGGTTTTCTCGTCAATCTCCACACCCTTCAGGGTCGCCACATCCGAGCCCGTCGCGATCACGATATTCTTCGCCTTATGCGTCTCGTCGCCGACCTTCACTTCGCCCTTGCCGGTGATCTCGCCCCAGCCCTTGAGCCAGTCGATCTTGTTCTTCTTGAAGAGAAATTCGATGCCCTGCGTGTTGCCTTTGATGACGGACTGTTTGTAGTCCAGCATCTTCGCCCAATCGACCTTGGGCTTATCGACCATCAGGCCCATCTTCTCGAAGTTATGCTCGCTCTCATGCAGCATTTCGGTCGCGTGAAGCAGGGCCTTGGAGGGAATACAGCCGACGTTCAGACAGGTGCCGCCAAGCGCCTCGCGCCCTTCCACACAAGCCACCTTGAGGCCGTTCTGTGCCGCCCGGATCGCGCAGACATAGCCGCCCGGGCCGCCGCCGATTACGATAACGTCATATTCTGCCATAATTCTCTCCAATCCTTGGCGTCTTGCCGCCTAGTTAACGCCTCAGGCGCAGGGTATAAAGCCGTTGGTAGCGTAAACATCCAGATAATTGCGCATGATCTGCCCTCAGGTGCCAATCGCCGCACCGCTCGGTGCGGTCTCTGGCTCTTCGGTCTCACCCGACGGCGGCGCGCCAACCGGGCCCTCCACCTCAAACCGCCATGTGTGGTGAAAAACGTCCCGCAGGATCGCCCGTGTCACGCCGTCCGGCCCTTCGGCGGGTGGCTCCACAACCTCGGAGCCCGCCTCCGCCGTGCGGCGGATCAGCGCGTTGAGATCATCGCCATTCTCGATAACGACACGGCTCTCCGGATCCTGCCCCGGCCCTTCGATAAAATCGAGCGGCTGATCGAAAAGCCAAACGGTGCCGTCCTTCTCGCGTCCGCCCATGATCTCGCAATACCATGCGCCCGCCTCTTCGGGCGACGTCTCGCCAAGAAAGATCTGGATCGGCTGCGCCATGTCGCCTCCTCCGCGCTTTGCCAAAGGCTAGCAATGCGCGGCGGCAGCGGCAATCTCAAAGCAAGGCGCAGAGATAGAGCAGCATGGTTGCGCCGAATCCGACGAACCAGATGATCGAGCGGCCCGGACGCCAGCCATAGGCATAGGCCGGGACGTAGAGGATGCGCGCGAGCAGATAGGCCCATGCGAGCAGCGCCGTAAACGCCGTCGATTGCCCAGACAGCCCAACCAAAAGCGCAGCGGGTGCAAAGAGGGTCAGCCCTTCGAAATGGTTCTCCAGCGCCCGGCGCAGACGCCCGGTCGTCACGGACATCTCCTTGCTCGGCTCCCGGTCGCGGGCGGACATGGTGTAGCCCGGCCCAAGCTCGCGGTTCGCAGGCACGGCCATCAGCACAAACTGGATCCCTTGCAGAAGTCCCGCAAGGGCCAGCACCGTCAGTTCAGCGGTCATAGTCACTCCGTAATCGTGATCGGCGTGCCGTCCGGCACATGCTGCCAGATTTCCAGCATCTCATCGCTCTGCACGGCGATGCAGCCTTCGGTCCAGTCAATCGCGCCGCCAAGGGCGCTTTTCACCGTCGCATAGCCATTCGGCGCCCCGTGGATCATGATCATATCCCCCGGATCACGCCCTTCGGCCTGCGCCAGTGCGATGTCATTCGCATCCGGGTAGGAAATGTGAAGGCTGAGGTAATATTGCGAGTTCGGGTTGCGCCAATCGATGATGTAGTTCCCCACGGGCGTCTTGCTGTCGCCGCGCTCCATCTTGTGCCCGACCGGGTTTTTCCCCAATCCAACCTCATAGGACCGGATGACATTACCATCACGCCAAAGCAGAAGCTGCCGATCGCTCTTGTCGATGGTCACATAATCGGCCCGCAATTCCGGCGCCACCAGCGGCGGGCCAACATCTTCTTGCGGAGGTCCGCCACAGCCAATGAGAACGGCGGCTACGGCCATAAGGGATAAGAATTTACGCATCGATACACCTGTGTCTGCCATGGGTCTGCGCCCGTTTTTTAAGATTTAAAGCATGAATCGATGGCAGATGGAACCAAAATGCCGCAGGCGGGCGCGTCGCGTTAAGCGGTTTCCAGAAAATAATGCTGCGATCCCGAGACACCCGCCGCCTTGGTGACCAGCTCCATCTCCCCCGAGAGATACGCCTCCGCCTTGCCCTTGTCGGACACGCGGTAAAGCGCCAGAACCCGGCTCCCGCCCGCTTCTTTCCAGATCTGCATGGTGCTGATCCCCGCATGGCTGCGGTTCTCCTCCCCATCATCATGGGCCGATTTGAAGGCGTCGTAGCCGCTGGCGTCGAAAATCACGAGAAGCTGCATGGGGGTGTCCTTTAAGGTTATCGGTCAGAAAGCAGGAGACGGCCGCCGAAAAGCGTAAACAAACCGGCGGTGCCGTGACGGAGATAGCTTTGCGTTTTCGGCCTCACGAGCAGGCTACGGAGTCCCGCGGCGAGCAGGCCGTAGATCACAAACACTGCGAAGGTCATGCCCATGAAAACGAGACTCATCGCGGCGAGTTGCGGGCCGTGCGGCAGCGCCGGGTTGAGGAATTGCGGCAGGAAGGCGAGGAAGAAAATCGACAGTTTCGGGTTCAGGATGTTGATGAGAAACCCGGTCCGCGCGATGCGCATCGGGGCGATCTCCACGTCGCGGGAGAAGCTGATCGGTCCCCGGTCCTGCCACGTCTGCCATGCGAGATAGAGCAGATAGGCCGCCCCGGCATAGCGCAGGATCGTGTAGACAATCGCCCCGCCGTGGAGCAGCGCCGAGAGGCCGAGAAACGCCGCGAGGATCGCCGGAACGATCCCAAGCGTGCAGCCAACGGACGCCCAAAACGCTGCCCTCCGCCCTCGGGCCAGCGCCGTCGTCAGCGTATAGATCACCCCGGTTCCGGGGATCAGCACGACCACAAAAGCCGCGATCAGAAATTCGATGGACATCGGGCACCTCCGCCCTCATTGAGCGCGGGCGCGGCTCTTCAAGTCAACAAAAAAGCCCGCGCGATGGCTCGCACGGGCTGATCTTGGCGTATGGCCGTGGATCAGAGATCCATCAAGAGTCGGCGCGGATCTTCCAGCGCCTCTTTCACGCGGACGAGGAAGGTCACTGCGCCTTTGCCGTCCACGATGCGGTGATCGTAGGAAAGCGCGAGATACATCATCGGGCGGATGACGATTTCGCCGCCTTCAACCATCGGGCGCTCCTGGATCTTGTGCATCCCGAGGATCCCCGACTGCGGCGGGTTCAGGATCGGCGAGGACATCAGGGAGCCATACACACCCCCATTCGAGATGGTGAATGTGCCGCCCTGCATGTCGGCCATGGAAAGCTTGCCGTCGCGGCCTTTCTTACCAAGCTCGCCGATCTCTTTCTCGATCGCAGCGAAGCTCTTCTGATCCGCATCTTTCACAACCGGGACGACAAGGCCCGACGGCGTGCCAACGGCGATGCCCATATTGACGTAGTTTTTGTAAACCACATCGGTGCCGTCGATCTCCGCATTCACTTCCGGCACTTCTTTGAGCGCATGGCAGCAAGCCTTGGTGAAGAAGGACATGAAGCCGAGTTTCACGCCATGTTTCTTCTCGAACTGGTCCTTGAACTCGTTCCGCAGATCCATGATGCCGCTCATATCCGCCTCGTTATAGGTGGTGAGCATGGCGGCGGTGTTCTGCGCCTCTTTCAGACGGCGGGCGATGGTCTGGCGCAGACGGGTCATCTTGACGCGCTCTTCGCGGTCGGCCTGATCGGCGGAGGTCGGCGCAGCGGCGGCTTTCGGCGCGGATGCCCCGGCCTGTGCCTTCTGCACGTCTTCCTTCATCACGCGGCCATCCTTGCCGGAGCCTTTGACCGAAGCAATATCAACGCCTTTTTCCGCCGCGGCTTTCTTGGCCGAAGGCGCGTCCTCGACATCTTTTTTGGCGGAGCCGGACGCCGCCGAAACGCTGTCTTTCGAGTCCTCTTTCGGAGCCGATTTCGACGCGCCGCCCGTCGCGCCCTTCTCGATCTTGCCGAGAACGCCGCCCGCTTCGACCGTCTCGCCCTGCTTCACAGCCTGCTCGGAGAGCACGCCCGCCGCAGGGGCCGGCACCTCGACGGACACCTTGTCGGTTTCAAGCTCACAGATGATCTCATCCGCCTCGACCTGATCGCCGGGCTGCTTCATCCACGAGCCAACAGTCGCTTCGGTCACGGACTCGCCAAGGGACGGAACCGGGATCTCGATCATCTCGCCCGAGCCGCCACCGCTGTGCTCGGCATCTTCCGCTTCCTGTTCTTTCTTGGTTGCGGCGCTGTCCTCATCGCTGCGCTTGGCGGTCTCTTCAGGACCCGCCTGACCCGCGCCGTCTTTCTCGCCGGTGCTGGCGCCATCACCCGCACCGATATTGGCAAGCAGCGCATCAACGCCTACGGTCTCGCCTTCCTGTGCGACGATCTCTTCGAGAACGCCAGCCGCAGGCGCGGGAACCTCGACGGTCACCTTGTCGGTTTCCAGCTCGCACAGCATCTCATCGGCTTCCACCTTGTCGCCGGGCTTCTTGAACCAGGTCGCAACGGTGGCTTCTGTGACGCTTTCGCCGAGCGTAGGTACACGAACTTCTGTCATCATTTTTTCCCTTCAATCGTCAGCGCCTCATCGACCAGCGCCTGTTGCTGTTTCTTATGCGTGCTGGCAAGGCCCGTTGCGGGCGAGGCCGCCGCCGGACGGCCCACATAGCGCGCCCGTTTCGTCTCGTTTCCGGCCTGATCGAGCACCCATTCGATATTCGGCTCGACAAAGAACCAGGCCCCCTGGTTTTTCGGCTCTTCCTGACACCAGACGACGTCTGCCTTTTTGAAGCGCGTCATCTCTTCGGTCAGCGACTTGCTCGGGAACGGGTAGAACTGCTCCAGACGCAGCAGATACACATCGTCGATCCCGCGCGAATCCCGCTCTTCGAGCAGGTCGTAATAGACCTTGCCCGAGCAGATCACGACGCGCTTGATCTCCCCATCCGGTTTCAGATCCGTCTCCGACTGGCCGCCGTAATTCTTGTCCGCGTCATCCCAAAGGATCCGGTGGAAGGAACTGCCGGTCGCCATGTCCTCAAGGGTCGAGGTCGCCAGCTTGTGACGCAGCAGCGATTTCGGCGTCATCAGCACCAGCGGCTTACGGAAACTGCGCACCATCTGGCGGCGCAGCGCGTGGAAATAGTTGGCCGGGGTGGTCAGGTTCGCAACGATCCAGTTGTCTCCCGCACACATCTGGAGGAAGCGCTCTAGACGAGCGGAACTGTGCTCCGGCCCCTGCCCTTCGAACCCATGCGGCAGCAGCATCGTCAGACCCGACATCCGCAGCCATTTCGCCTCACCCGAGGAGATGAACTGGTCGAACATGATCTGCGCGCCATTGGCAAAATCGCCGAACTGCGCTTCCCAGAGGACAAGCGCATTCGGCTCGGCCAGCGAGTAGCCATATTCGAAGCCCAGAACGGCATATTCCGAAAGCATCGAGTCGATCACTTCATAATGCGCGGTCACGCCGGGGATATTGTTGAGCGGGTAATATTTCTGCTCGGTCACCTGATCGATGATGCCCGAATGCCGCTGCGAGAACGTCCCGCGCGTGCTGTCCTGCCCCGACAGGCGCACCGGGTAGCCATCCGCCATCAGCGTGCCGAACGCCAGCGCCTCGGCGGTCGCCCAATCGATCCCCTTACCGGTCTCGATCATCTCGGCCTTGTTTTTCAGCAGACGCTGCACCGTTTTGTGGACGTTGTGGCTCTCCGGCACATTGACCAGCGCTTCGCCCACTTTCTTGAGCTGCTCCATCGGCGCGGCGGTCTTGCCCCGCTGATATTTGCCGGAATGCTTCTTCATCCCCGACCAGCGACCATCCAGCCAATCCGCCTTGTTCGGCTTGAACTCTTCACCCGCTTCGAACTCTTCGGAGAGCAGTTTCTGGAAGCTGTCCTGCATCTCCTTGATCTCGCTCTCGGGCATCAGGCCCTCTTTCACGAGACGTTCGGAATAGAGCTGCAAGGTCGTCTTGTGCTGCTTGATGGTCTTATACATCTGCGGCTGGGTGAACATGGGCTCGTCGCCCTCGTTATGCCCGTTGCGGCGATAGCAGAACATGTCGATCACGACATCCTTGTGGAACTTCTGGCGGAACTCCGTCGCCACCTTGGCCGCATGGACCACAGCTTCGGGATCGTCGCCATTCACATGGAAAATCGGCGCTTCCACCATCAGCGCAATATCCGTCGGATAGGGCGAGGAGCGCGAATAACGCGGGCTGGTGGTGAAGCCGATCTGGTTGTTCACGACGATATGGATCGTCCCGCCCGTGCGGTGACCCGAGAGGCCCGAAAGACCGAAGCCCTCCGCCACAACCCCCTGCCCCGCAAAGGCCGCATCGCCGTGGAGCAGCACGCCCGCAACCTTGGTGCGTTCCGTGTCGGCCTTCTGGTCCTGCTTGGCGCGGACCTTGCCGAGAACGACCGGGTTCACCGCCTCAAGGTGCGACGGGTTTGCCGTCAGCGAGAGGTGGACCGTGTTGTCGTCAAACTCACGATCCGACGAGGTGCCGAGGTGATATTTCACATCGCCCGAGCCATCCACGTCTTCCGGCTTGAAGCTGCCGCCCTGAAACTCGTTGAAGATCGCGCGGTAAGGCTTGCCCATCACATTGGCCAGAACCGAGAGGCGCCCGCGGTGCGGCATCCCGATCACGACCTCCTCAAGGCCAAGGCTCCCACCCCGCTTGATGATTTGCTCCATCGCCGGGATGAGGCTCTCGCCGCCATCGAGGCCGAAACGCTTGGTGCCGGTGTATTTGACATGCAGGAACTTCTCGAAGCCCTCCGCCTCGATCAGCTTGTTCAGGATCGCCTTGCGGCCCTGTTTGGTAAACTCGATTTCCTTGCCAAGCCCCTCGATCCGCTCCTTGAGCCAAGCGCTCTCTTCAGGGTTCGAGATATGCATGAATTGCAGCGCGAAGGTGCCGCAATAGGTGCGCTTCAAGAGCGTGACGATCTCCGCCATCGTCGCGGTTTCAAGGCCGAGGACGTTGTCGATAAAGATCGGGCGGTGCATGTCCGCTTCGGCAAAGCCGTAAGTGCGCGGGTCGAGTTCCGGGTGGTTCTCATCGTTGACGATGCCGAGCGGGTCGAGATTGGCCGCAAGATGCCCCCGGATCCGGTAAGCCCGGATCAGCATCAGCGCGCGCAGGCTGTCCAGCACCGCGCCGCGAACGCTTTTCGGATCCACGTCCTTGCCAAGCTCTTTCGCCTTGCCGGCAATCTTCTCGGCGACCTTGGCTTCCGGGTCATCACCCCACTGCCCGTCTAGCGCGGCAATCCACTCTTCCTTCGGCGCCGGCGGCCAGTCCGAACGCTGCCAGCTCGGGCCCGCGGCCTCTGCCGTCACATCCGCCGGGCGATCCTCAAGCTGGCGGAAAAATTCATGCCAGCTTTTGTCCACCCCATCCGGGTCGTCGACATATTTGGCATAAAGCTGCTCCACATAGGCCGCATTATGCCCCTGTAGAAATGAACTTTCATGGAATTGGTCATTCGAAGATTGGTCGTTCATGTCTTTTCTCTCTTTCCCGCTACCGCTGATCTCGCGTCGCTCGCTGCCTCAAACGTCCTTCGCCAGCCCTAGCCTTCGTTTTACCTTATATTTCAGTTTTCTCATCTTCATGTTGCGAATGTCTCCATGGGTCGGCGCCCCCTGCTCCGGCGCATCGGCCAACGGCATTTTTTGATCGATACGATACTGAAAACGCTCGAAATCCTCTGCGTAGACCTCGCTAACCATATCGCGCAATTCTTGCGACGGCACAGGCTTCTCACCCTTGGCTTTTGCGGTGTTGATGCTGTCCACAATCCGCATGTCATTCGCGCCGCCCTCTATCGCATCCAGCCATGGGATGATCGCATTCACCCCATGCTCCAGATAGAAAACCTTCGCGCCCGGCGGCACGAACAGCGTCTGCGGCACCAGATGATTGTCATACTGAAACGGCGTTTCGTCCTTGCTCTCGATCCAGCGCGCGAACCAGTTTTCGATGGTCAGCGACGGGTCGATCATCCGCTCCACATCCCGCTGAAACTGATAAGCGGAAATCAGGCGCGACAAGGGATTGCGCACCACCGTAAAGCTGCCGGCGATCCAATCGGCGGGGATAAGCCGCGTCAGATCCTTGTAAGTCACATGCTGCGCCGAGGTTTTCGTCCAGCGATGCGGCTCCCTCCGCGCCATGTAATGCGGGTCGTTAAACCCGATCTCGCCGAAGCGCTCATAGAGGTAAACCTTCACGGACGACCCCGCACATTTCGGCACATGCGCGTAATAATACAGCTTATCCTGAACCTTGAAGAGCGGCATCAGCTGGCCCCCTCTTCAGCGCGGGTGTCTTGGGCCAACGCATCGCGCGCCTCACGCGGCATCGGACCAAAGCGGTTGTCGTCCGGCTCCGAGCGGCGGATCAGCAAAACGAGAAGCCAGATGGCGCAGCCGAATATCGCAAGCAGCGCCACAGGGATGAGCGTCATCATCAGCGTTTCCCCGATCAGGAACGCGTCGCTCACGCCCGGCAGATTGAACCCGATGAAGACAAGCAAAAAGGTGAAGGGAATCGCCAGGAAGGGAAACCAGCCAAGCATGAGCAGCCACCAGCCGGATTTGCCGATATCATGCAACCGGCGCACACCGGCGGAGATGCAGGCGATCAGGAAAATCAGCGACACGAAGCTGGTCACGGGACCGTCGCCATAGCCATAAGAGATCGACTCGCTCTGCCCCGTCACATTGCCTTGCATGTCGTAAGTCGTCGTCGCGGTCTCCGTCACCGACGGCCCGATGATCGCACTTTCCACTGTCCCGATCGCGGCCAAAATCAGATAGGTCGCCAGCACGAACCACCAATATTCAGACCGGCTCGCCCGCCCCGAAAAGGTGACGAACTTCCGCATACAGGTTTTGAAGGCTTCAAAGATCCCCATAAAGCACCGTTACTTGCACACCAGTTGGCCGCGGATCGGCGTCTCACCCACATCGCTCATCCGCCGCAGCCCGAGCGAGCGCTTGCCCAGCTCACCGCAAAGGTCGCGCCCCGTATGGAACAGCTCGGAAATCTGCTGCTCATCGCCGACGATGTAATAGCCTTCCGCATTGCGGGTCACTTGCAGGTCGGACGGCTCGAAGGCGGCATCATACTGGCGCGGCAGAAAACTCTGCTGCGAACAGGCTCCGAGAAGAAATATAAGCGCCACTGCACTGCGCATAACCACCTTACTTTCTCCGTGCGGCCCGCCCTTGGCCCGCACTGTTCCTTAATTGGCAAAAGGTCGGGCTGCCACAATCGATGGCAACCCTCACGCTTATTTGCCCATGGCTTTCAGCACCGCCTCACCCAGCGTCGCCGGGCTGTCGGCGACCACGAAACCCGCCGACTGCATGGCTTCGATCTTGTCTTCCGCGCCGCCTTTGCCGCCCGCGACAATCGCGCCGGCATGACCCATGCGGCGGCCCGGAGGCGCCGTGCGGCCCGCGATAAAGCCCGCAATCGGCTTGCCGCGACCGGCTTTCACTTCATCGGCATAGAACTGCGCCGCGGTTTCCTCAGCATCGCCGCCGATCTCACCGATCATGATGATCGACTCGGTCTCGGGATCTTTCAGGAACATCTCCAGCACGTCGATATGCTCAAGACCCTTGATCGGATCGCCGCCAATACCAACGCAGGTGGACTGGCCGAGACCCACATCCGTGGTCTGCTTCACCGCCTCATAGGTCAGCGTGCCCGAGCGGGACACAACGCCAACCTTGCCGCGCTTGTGGATGTGGCCCGGCATAATGCCGATCTTGCACGCATCCGGTGTGATCACACCCGGACAGTTCGGCCCGACGAGGATCGAGTTCGAGCCTTGCAGCGCGCGCTTCACCTTCATCATATCGAGCACCGGAATGCCCTCGGTAATGCAGACGATCAGCTCCATTTCGGCATCAATCGCCTCAAGGATCGAGTCCGCGGCGAAGGGCGGCGGCACGTAAATCACCGACGCATTGGCTTCGGTCTCCGCCTTCGCCTCATGCACCGAGTTGAACACCGGCAGACCGAGATGCTCGATCCCGCCTTTGCCCGGCGTCACACCGCCCACCATCTTGGTGCCATATGCAATGGCTTGCTCCGTATGGAACGTCCCCTGCGAGCCCGTCAGACCCTGACAGATGACTTTCGTGTTTTCGTCTATGAGAATGGCCATTCTGGGCCTCCTACCAAAATATTGTATCGATTTGAGCCGCTATCAGAACAGCGACAGGAAGAACCGGCCCGACGATCATCATTGCGATCTGAGACGAGCGCGATTCAAACAACAGCCCGAGAGAACGAGCGAAACCAACGGACAGAGACCAAATGAAAATCATCCCGCCGAACTGCAGCAAAAGAGCGCTGTCCTTGCCACGTCCTTCACCAAGCGAACTTCCGTGAGCGATTAAGAGAAGCGCTGAAGCGATCAGTATCGCAATCAACACGCCGATCGCACGCGGCTTCTGAACTACGAAATTAACGTAGGCCAGCATCGCGACAGGAGCGAGAGGGATCAAAATCCAAGCCATATCAGAACGTTTGGCCTTTGCTGGTCTCCGTTGATCTCACCCCTTCACCGCCTTCACGATCTTCTCGGCGCCGTCTTTCAGGTCATCTGCGGCGATCACGTCGAGGCCGGAATTGTTGATGATTTCCTTGCCTTTTTCGACATTCGTCCCTTCGAGACGCACGACTAGCGGAACCTTAAGGCCCACCTCTTTCACGGCGGCCACGACGCCCTCTGCGATCACGTCGCAGCGCATGATGCCGCCGAAGATGTTGACGAGGATACCTTTGACGTTGTCATCGGAGGTGATGATTTTGAACGCTTCCGTCACCTTCTCCTTGGTCGCGCCGCCGCCCACGTCGAGGAAGTTTGCCGGCTCGGCACCGTAGAGTTTGATGATGTCCATCGTCGCCATGGCGAGGCCTGCGCCATTCACCATACAGCCGATTTCACCGTCGAGAGCGATGTAGTTGAGGTCGTATTTGCTGGCCTCAAGCTCTTTGGGGTCTTCCTCGGTGTCGTCGCGCAGCTCCATGATGTCCGGGTGGCGATACATGGCGTTTCCGTCAAAGCCCATTTTCGCGTCGAGGCATTTGAGATTGCCGTCCTCGGTCACGATCAGCGGGTTGATCTCCAGCATCTCGGCGTCTTTTTCGGTGAACAGTTTGTAAAGCGTGCCGATCAGCTTGCCGCATTGCTTGATCTGGTCGCCCTCAAGGCCGAGAGCAAAGGCCACGCGGCGGCCATGCCAGGGCTGGAGGCCCGACGCCGGATCAATGTTGAAGGACGTGATTTTCTCGGGGGTGGACGCCGCCACTTCCTCGATATCCATGCCGCCTTCGGTCGAGCAAACGATGGAAATACGCGAGGACTTCCGGTCCACCAGCATCGCCAGATAGAGCTCACGTGCAATGTCGGAGCCGTCTTCGATATAGATGCGGTTGACCTGCTTGCCCGCCTCGCCTGTCTGGTGCGTCACAAGCGTCGAGCCGAGCATTTGCTCTGCAAATTCCGCCGCTTCTTCCGGCGATTTCGCGAGACGGACGCCGCCCTTTTCACCGGCGCGCTCTTCCTTGAACGTGCCTTTACCGCGCCCACCGGCGTGGATCTGGGATTTCACCACATAAAGCGGGCCGGGAAGTTCGCGCGCTTTTTCCGCAGCTTCCGATGCGTCGAGTACAACGCGGCCATCAGAGACTGGCGCACCGTAATCGCGCAGCAATTTCTTGGCCTGATATTCGTGGATATTCATCCTGACGTCCTCTCATTATTGCCGTCGAAGCGCGCAGCAAGAGAGCCCGCCGCGCTGACTCGCCCGGCATTTAAACAGAGTGATCTCGTGATAACAAAGAAAAAACGGGGTAACCGTCATAAAAGCGACATTTGTGATCACAAGATTTTAGCCTGTGATCACAAATAAGGTTCTGTTATCGCTAAACTCCGCTTCCGCTGCGGAAGCCTGTAAGAAGCGCGGTCAGGTTGTCGCCGAGTTCGGGGCAGAGATAACCGCCCTCCTGAACGATGACCGTGTCGAGTCCCGCTTTGCCGATCCGCTCGCCAATCCGCGCAAATCCTTCCGTGGTGACGCCAAGCGCGGCGAAGGGATCGCCGATGAAGGCATCGAGACCAGCCGCGATCACAAGAAACTCCGTTCCGAACATCTCGATTTGCGCCATGGCCCGGTCGAGCGCGTCCAGAAACGCCGCATCGTCAGCCTTGCGCTGAAGCGGAAGATTGAGATTTGCCCCCTCCCCCGCGCCGCCGCCGCGCTCATGGCTATGCCCCCAGAAATACGGATAAAAATCGTCGGGATCGAGATGGATGGAGAGCGTCAAAACATCGCCGCGTTCCCAGAAAATCCCTTGCGTGCCGTTGCCGTGATGCACGTCGATATCGAGGATGGCGACCCGCGCGCCCGCCTCGCGCGCCCGCTGCGCCGCGATGGCGGAATTGGCGAGGAAACAAAACCCGCCACCCTGATCCGCAAAGGCGTGATGCCCCGGCGGACGGCAAAGCGCATAGGCCCCGCCCCCGTTTTCCAGCACATCATCCGCCGCCGCGATGGCCGATTGCGCCGACCAATAGGCCGCATTCCAGCTCTCCGGCCCGATGGGACAGGACGCGTCATACATATGCCAGCCAAGCTGACCAACCGCCCCTGCCGGATAGCTCGACACCGCCCGCTGTGGGTGCGTGTTCGGCACCGCTTGCGGGCTGGTGCCGGGGATCTCCCGCCAGCGCGTATAAATATTTTGAAGAAAGTAGAGATATTCCGCCTGATGAATGGCGGCGATCGGCGCGATCCCGGCATCCTCCGGTGAAATAATTTTTAATCCGGCCGCTTTCGCCCCCGCCTCCAGCGCTTCGATCCGCTTCGGATTCTCGCGACAGGGATGAAATGCGCCATAATTCAGCGCGTTGACAGGCTCATGCAAGCTTTGGCGTTGATCGAGATATCCGCGCATCGGGCCTCCAGACTCAGTTCAATACGGCGACCTGCGACAAGATTGCCAACCTGTTTCAAGCCGGAACTCCGGGAAAGACCTTGCCGCGAGATCACAATCTGTCCATGATACTGACGCGCGGGTAAAGCGCTAAAATGAGTTGGAGCTATGGCCCTGATTTGGTGGTGCCTGGGAATTTTGGCGTTCCTTTGGTTGGTAAGTCGTGTGATCGAACGGACGGCCCCGACGCTTCCTGTCCCGACAGAGAAGATCGTGGAGGTCGGCGGAACCCGTTTCAATATGCTGGAACGTGGAACCGGGCCGACCATCCTGCTTTTGGCCGGGATAACCGGCGACCATCGGTTCTTCGACTATGGGCTGATCGACAATCTCGCCGAAAATTATCATGTGGTCGCGCTGGATCGCCCCGGTTGGGGCCAGAGCATGACCGACAACAGCCGGATGCAGGGCAACGCGCTCCAGCAGCAATCGGCGCAGATCGCAGAACTCATCCGCGCGCAGGACTGGGGCCAACCGCTTATCGTCGGGCACTCGATGGGTGCGGTGATCGCACTCGATATTGCTATTAATCACAAAGAGTTACCACGCGCGCTGGCGCTCATCTCGCCGCTGACCGTCCCAAATGGCGAAATCCCGCCAAGCTTCCGCCCGCTGGTGATCGACTCGCCCATGCTGCGCCGGTTCTTGGCCGAATTTTTCCTCGTCCCGGCGCTCCGGCTACGGGAAACGAAATCGCTGGAAATGCTGTTTTCGCCGGACGAGGTACCGGATGAGCTCCGCAAGAAGGGTGGGGCGGTCGTTGGGATGTCGGCCAAATACGCCAATCAGGCGATGGTCGAGATGGCATCTTCGGTGGATGAGTTGAACCTGACGCAAGAGAAAGTTGCCGCCATCCGTTGCCCGATAGGGTTAATGTTCGGCAGCGAAGACGGCGTCCTCGACCGGGACCAGCAAGGCATCACGCTGGCCGAAAAGCAGCCCAATATCGACTTCCAGCTCATCTATGGGGCAGGGCATATGCTCCCGATTACTCGGATCAAGGAAGTTGCTGATTTTGTGCGCAAAATGGATACGCGCGCCCATGGCGGGCCGTTTTATCCCGGCAGTTCCGACGACACGATTCTGTCTTAATCGCCCTGTGATCACAAGCGCGGGTTGATCGCACGGGACGGACTGCCTAGACACGTGTTCAGGTTAATCGTGGAGACGATCATGAAAGTCGCAGTCACCGGGGGCGCGGGCTATATCGGCTCCCATACGATCCTTCAGCTTCTCAAGCATGGCCATGATGTGCTGTCGATCGACAATTACTGCAACAGCTCTCCCGAAAGTCTGAACCGGGTGCGGCAGCTTACGAACAGCGCCGCGCTTCAGGTGGTTGAAGGCGATGTGCGCGATACGGAGGCGCTGACGCAAACGCTGGTGGATTTCGCACCGGATGCTGTCATCCATTTCGCGGGTCTCAAGGCGGTCGGCGAGTCCGTCGAAAAGCCGGTTCTTTACTATGAAAACAACGCGCAAGGCACCGTGACGCTGCTCAACGCGATGGACGCGGCGGGTTGCAAACGCATCGTTTTTTCTTCCTCGGCAACGGTTTACGGCACGCCCCAATATCTGCCCTTTGACGAAGAGCACCCGACCGCGCCGGTCAACCCCTATGGCTGGTCGAAGCTGATGGCCGAGCAGATCATCACGGACTGGGCCAAGGCGCGCGCGGGCGCAAGCGCGGTGCTTCTGCGTTATTTCAACCCGGTCGGCGCGGATGAGTCGGGACGCATCGGCGAGGACCCGGCCGGCCCGCCCAACAATCTCATGCCTTACATCGCGCAGGTCGCAAGCGGGCGGCGGGAGCAGCTGGCTGTGTTTGGAGATGATTACGACACTCGCGACGGCACCGGCGAGCGCGACTATATACACGTCGTCGATCTCGCCGACGCGCATGTCGCCGCGATCAATTTTGCCGAGACGGAGACCGGCGCCGAGGTCTTCAATATCGGCACGGGGCAGGGGACCACGGTCATGGAATTGCTCCACGCGTTCGAGGCCGCGTCGGGCGTCAAAGTGCCCTACACCGTTGCGCCGCGCCGGGATGGCGACATCGCGTCCTCTATCGCGTCCGCCGAGAAAGCGGCAGAGAAGATGGGCTGGCGCGCGAAGCATGGAATCCCCGAAATCTGCGCGTCTCACTGGCACTGGCAGGCGAACAATCCGCAAGGCTATCCCGCTGAAAAGGAAAGCGAATGAGCGACATTATCCCTATTTCGCAGACCGTCTCTCTCGGTCCATTCGAGGTCGGGCGGCTCGGCTATGGCTGCTGGCGCTTCGCAGGCACGCCGGTCGAATCCGCGCGAGAGAAGATCGCCGCGGCGCAGGAATGGCCGGGCAAATTGCTCCTAGATACCGCGCCCATTTACGGCTTTGGCGAGACCGGGTTCGGCGAGGCAGAGGAGCGGCTTGGCGATCTGTTTGCAGCCGATAAGGGGCTTCGCGATGAGGTGGTTCTCGTCACCAAAGCCGGGATCGAGCCGCCCGCGCCCTACGATTCGCGCAAAGAGCGGCTGATCCAGAGCGCGGAGGCCTCGCTGCGCCGCCTCAAGACCGATGTGCTGGACGTGTTTCTCATCCATCGCCCCGATCTGCTGGTGTCCCATGAGGAGGTCGCAGAGGCGCTAACCACCCTTCGCGACGCCGGAAAAGTCCGCGAAGTTGGCGTGTCGAACTTCACCACCGCGCAAACCCGCGCGCTGGCCGCCAAGCTGCCCTTTCCAATGGCCGCAACGCAGCCGGAATTTTCCGCGCTCGCGACTGATGAGATGGAAAACGGCACATTGGATCTTGCGCAAGAGCTCAATCTGCGGCCCATGGCGTGGTCGCCGCTTGCGGGCGGAATGCTCGCCACGGGGCAGGGGGATCATCCCGCTCTCAGCCGTGTTTTGAAGGTGATTGACGATATTGCGGAGGAACTCGGCAGCCCGCGCGACGCAGTCGCCCTCGCCTTCGTGCTGGCCCATCCGTCTGAGCCGCTCGCGCTGGTCGGAAGCCAGACACCGGCGCGCATTGCCGCAAGCGCCGCAGCCCTTGAGACCGGGCTGACCCGCCGCCAGTGGTATCGAATCTATGAGGCCAAGCGCGGCGCACCCATGCCTTAGTCGCGGATGGAGCGCCCTTCCGCGACCGCCTCGTAAAGCGGCATCAGCACTTCGCGCGCGGTCGGATCCTTGGAAATCCGCGCGTAATTGTCGTGAAGCTTCGCGACCATCTGATCGAGAAACCGCCCATCTTCCCAAAGCTTGCGGACGATTTTCGTCATCTGCGGCACCGTCCGGATGGGCGTCTGCGCCGTCATCAATTCCTCAGGCAGCAGCTCGCCCTGCCCGCCGACATTCGTGCTGATCGGGATCGCGCCATGGGCAATCGCCTCGTAGCAGACCAACGCAAGCCCTTCATTTGCCGATGGTAGCAGCAGAATATCGCTCCCGCTGAGCAGCGCAGGCACGTCAGCGCCACCCGGATGGAATGTGATCACATCCGCGAGGCCCCACTTCGCCGAGAGCCGCTGAACCTCGTTCAAAAACGGCCCATCTCCGACAAAATTCACCTTCAGATCAAGCCCTTGTCGCCGCGCCCATTTATGGATTGACCGCAGCACCAGAACCGCCGTGATGGGGCGTTTCTGATAGAATAGCCGCCCGATAAAGGTCAGCGTCAGATGATCCTGCCCCGGCGTAAGGTTCGGCTCCGGCGGGGTCTGCGTCGCGCCATCAAGCATCCGCCCAAGCTTGACCCGGTCCACCACGCCAAAACGCATCATATACATCGTTGCCAGGTCGTTGCTGATGACGTGATGCAGGTCGATATAATTGGTCCAGGTGCCCGACGCGCGCGGGAAACCGCCATTGCGATATTCGATGATATGGGTCGAGTCGATCACCTCGACATGCGGCGCGGTCGCGCGGAGATGCGCGAGATTTCCGTAGAGCGGGCCACAATGATGAATATGGACCAGCCGGATATTCTCTTCGGCCACGAAATGCTCCAGCCATGTGCCCCAGTCATGATGAGGAAGCCAAATATCGGCGCGGAGAAAAGTCACGTCGGGATGATCGGGCAAACGATCGGCGCGGCGGTGAAGGGCTGTCCGCTCTGCGACGACGAAAACCCGCAAACCCGCCTCAAGCGCCCATTCCACGCAATCGAAGCCCAGCTTCTCCGCACCGCCCATTTCAAGAAAATGCATTCCGATAAGAATGGCCGGGCGCTTACCCGTCGCCGCCTCCGGTGCTGTGCGGTCGATGGTGTCGCAATAGGGCAGGCTGTGCCAAAGCTGCCGATGATCACGCCAACTTGCATATTGATCATAGCCATCCCGAAGCGTCTCATAGGCAAGAGGCGAAATACGATAGAGCGGCGCCAATTTTCGTGTGACCTGCCACGGCGCATCTTCCGGGCTCTCATGTGTTTTCGTCGGCGCTGCGCTCACGGTGATCCGCAACGTAATCGCCGGCGCGTCCGGGTTCATATCCCCTGCTGAGACGAAACCGACATAACCCGGTGACACATCTTCCCAAGCAAAACGTGCGCGACCTTCCCGCACATTTGTACCAAGCCAATGCACGTTTGTGGTTTCGCGAACGATAATGTCGATCCGGTGACCGGGCCGCATGACCTTCCACGTGTCCGCCGCATCCCTGATCACCTTCGCAGCGTGTGGCGCAAACTGCCCCCCGAAATCGCCCGCGAAAGGAAGCGCAACGGGCTGCTCAAGGGAGGACTGGGACATGTGATTTTCTCCTGAATCTCTAAGACTCGTTGGTCACGGGCACGTCGCGCGGCCGTTAAAATATCGGTAATCTTTACTCGCTGCTGGATATCGCATGAATAAAATACTTTCAAACCCAATTCCAGCGGTTCAGGTTGACAGGCCGCATGGTAAAAAGCATGTGTGTGTAAATTCTGCAGAATAAATTGAGGAAGCAAGAATGGCTGGAACCGTCGCCGCAGTGATTGTGACATTCAATCGCTCGGAAAAACTGTCCAAAGTGCTCGATACCGTGATTGCGCAACAGGGCGGTCCAGACATTATCTATGTGATCGACAACGCCTCAACGGACGACACGCGTGAGATTGTCGAAAGCAAGGATGATCCGCGTGTGAAATATCAGCGGTTGCCGCAAAATGTCGGAGGCGCCGGCGGCTTTCACGAGGGCATGAAACTAGCTCACAAAGCGGGTGCGGATTATCAGTGGATTATGGATGACGACGCTTATCCGGAACCTGATGCGCTTGATAAACTGGTTTCCGCCATCGAAACCTTCGAGGAAAAGTTCGTCTGGAAGCCATCCTTCGCGTGCTCCCGCGTGAACTGGATTGACGGCTCCCTTTGTGAAATGAACACACCCTCGACGGTATGGGACTGGCCGCGGTTCTACAGCCCGGAAACGCCGTGGTTTCTCGTGGGAAGTTGCTCATTCGTCTCCGTCCTCGTTCCGCGCCGCTCGATCGACCAGCACGGCCTGCCGATCCGCGACTATTTCATCTGGTATGACGATGCGGAATTTACACAGCGCGTCGCGAAAACCTATCCGGGCATCTTCGTCCAGGAGAGTGTCGTGACGCATGACACCCCCGAGAATAAAGGCGTCAACTACGCGCTTATCAACGACAAAAACATCTGGAAATTTCGCTACGGCGTGCGAAACGAGACGCATTATCGCCGTCGCGAGCAAGGCGCGTACGGCGTCGCCGTCATGCTCCGTCGCATCCTGACCGAGATGAGCCAAGGCAAGGTCCCTTGGAAACTGCGTTGGCAGATTATCAAAGGCTGGGCGCGCGGACTCGTTTACAAACCTCAGATCGTCAAGCTCTGACGCCTTCGACTCAAAGCGCCACTACCCCGGAAACCGCGGTCCCTTGCGCCCGAGCCGTCTTGCGTTGCGGCCGGCCACTTTCCGCAGCGGTTTGATCCCCGCTTTCAGCACCTCGTCGCTCCGCTTGCCGGAGACGGCGGCGCTCCACATCGCCATGCCGGATTCGGCGAAGGCGGCGGGCTTTTCCATCACCATGCGCGTTTCTTCATTGCGGCTCTGCCCCCAGAGGCCCGCCATGCCCATCACGCGCATCGAGACGACCGCGCTGGCCTCGGCGCTGAGCAGACTCAGCTCATAGCCCAGCCACCAAAGTTCGACCGGATTCGGATAATCATTGCGTTTCATAGAGCCCCCATTCCACTCGAAACCGATTTGGCGCCTCTTTGCGGAAAAGTCACCATGATTCTTGTCGAACCAAACGCCGCAGCCACAATCACAAAACCGTCAGCAAAAACTTGCCTATGCATTTAAATGTTTATTTTCATATTGTTACATGGATTTTTTATAATTTGACGACGATATTTACAATTCTAAGGAAAAATCTATTATGAACTCGACCGTTTGGTGAGGGTCAACAAACCCGCAGCTTTCGTGGCTTGGGTGAGGGTCAAATCAACGACGCGACTTCGCGTCGTGTCGTTGGTCTGGAGCGTATCGAGTTCGCCGCATGTTGCGGCATCGAGTTGATTAATGAGGGGGCAATACTCTGCCTAAACGGCGACGTGACCTTTGGTGGCGAAGCCAGAGTAACGAGTAAAGGGAAAGCGCCCGGTTTTATTGCCGGGCGCTTTTTCTGTTTCCGGAAACCGGCGGCGTTAATAGGCGTGCAGCGCGTCCTCGGCCATATCCCGCAACCCCGCTTCATTGCGCACCCGATAGGCGCCCCGGCGGGTCTCGATAAAGCCCTCCTGACGGTATTCGCCCATGATCTTGTTGACCGATTCCCGCGTCGCGCTGGTGTACTCCGCCAGACCGCTTTGCGAGATCCGCACCCAGCCCTCGCGATCCTCGGTTTGCTCGGAGAGCTGGATCAAACGAGTTGCGAGGCGCGCGCGCAGGTTGAGCATGGTGTGCCCCGCCATGGACTGGTGCATCTCCCGCAGGCGCGCGCAGAGGCGCTGGATCATCGCTGTGGCCAAGAGACCGTCCTGCTCCAGCGCCGCGATCACCGCGCGGCGGGAGAGGACCATCAGCTCGCATTCCGTGGTGCAAATCGCCGTCGCCGTGCGCCGCCCGCCATCAAGCACCGCAATCTCGCCAATCAGTCCGCCCGGTGGAACGAAATTCGCGATCATCCGCTGACCGTTCGGCGAGAGATAGGAAATCTCGACCTGCCCGGAAATCAGCAAAAACACGTATTCCGCGCGCTCTTCCATGCGAAACAGCACGTGGTGAGCCGCGTAACGGCGCGGCGTTTGACCCGCGAAGAGGTTGATGACCAGCGGATCATCGGTCAGCGCGGTCAGATGTTCTTTCGACACAACCATCCCATAGTTTGCCATAAAATCGCCCCCTAAAGAAGTTTCGAGCGCTGATCGTCGACCTGCCAGGCGTCGGCGAAGAGGCGGGATTTGAGATAGAGCAGGGCGCGGCGGCCCGGCATGAAGAAATAGCCGCCGCCCCGCGTGGTCACAAAGGGTTTGAAGCCGTTCAGCACCATGCCGCCCTGCCGCGTCGGGATCACATACTGGTTCTCGGCGCTGTTGTTGGCAACGAGCGGGTCATGCTCGTTTTTCACGCCGTGGAAGCCGGAATTGTTCATCCAAGTCTGTTGGATGAACTCGAATTGCCGCTCCAGATCGGCGTTGAGGCACATGAACATGAGACCTTCCTCCTCGCCGCGCTGATAGTTGCGGCCGACGCGCAGGATGCGGTGGCGGTTCGAGAGGCCAACTTGCGCGTCGCGGTCCACCCCCAGCGAGTCGCGCGGGTTGGCGCGGCGGATATGTGCTCCGAGCGGGCAGCGGAGACCCTGCGGGTCCTCGTTGCCGAAACGGAAGTCGTTGTCGCGCTCATCGCCCGGCTTGTAGGGGTGGCGCAGGAGCGAGCTGCCATTCTGCCAGCGCCCGACGATCTTGGCGGCCACCCAATCCTGCGTGATATCGCGCCGCGCATGTTTGGCGTTGAGCCGCGCCGCCTGCGTCTTGCAATAGCCGTGGAAGGCGTCGGCGTGCTGCCAAAGCTCGCGGATCACGAGGTAAGCGCCGTTGCGGCCGAAATCCGAGAGATAGCCGAACTCTTCGCCGGGATATTGCGGGAGGATCATCTGCGGGTCCGAGTTGCGCAGCACGGCGGGCGAGGGCGAGGTGATGCCGCGATCATCGGGATAGCCGCACAGCACTTCGCCCGCGCTGATGACATGATCGGGATGCGGATTGCGGAAGCTGCGCGGCGTCCCGCGGATTACGGGCTGCGAAATTCCATCCGCGAATCCAAAGGGTTCGACATGAGGCTTGGTCTTGCTCAAGTTCATGAACACATCCGAGACGCGGGTGCAGCCATGACGCTCGGCGGTCTCCAACACCTCGTCGTAAAGCGCGTCGCGCTCGGCCTCTTCGGCGGCGTAGATCATGACCACCAGATCCACATCGCCCTCCTGCCCCCAATGCCACGCATCCGGCGCGCTGCCGTCGCGGTCGCCCAGAATCCGCTGGCGGGTGGCGCTCGCCATGCCTTCGCGGAAGGCGTGGGAGAAGCCGTAGCCGTGATCGCCCTCCGGGTTGTTGCCGAGGTTCATCTTGAGCAAGCCGCGCCATGAGAACGCCAGTTGCAGGATCGGCGCTTCGGCGAGCCGGTCGCCGAAATGGGTGCGGCTGACGAGAAATTCGAGGAGACGCGGATCGTTCTTCTCGGGCAGGGTCAGCGCGAGCAGGCGGCCCAGGTGCAGCTTGCCCATCGGGCCGAAGAGAAGTCCCTGAATATCCTCGATTTCCAGACTCTCTTCGGGCTTGGCGAGCGAGCCGAACTGGCAGAGCCAATAAGAGGCGTCCTGCGCGTTGTCGGCCTTTGCAAATCCGTCGCGGATCGCTGCGTTTTTGCGAATATCGGAGGTCGTCAGGTCCGGATAGGCCGAATACCACATCCGCGTCGGGATCTGCTGGCGGCGGGCCCAGCGTTTGAACCGCGTCCCGCTCGTTGCGCCGTCTTGGAACAGATTGCGGGCGCGCGGAAAGCCGATGGTATTCGACCAAACGCCCGTGAGGCCCGCGCTGGCCTTGGTGATAAAATCCTCCAGATAGCTCTCCCAACTGCCTCCGTAATTGGAGAAAAACAGCAGTTGATCGGTCTTTGGTAGGACGACCCAGCGGGCGAAATGGATGGTCGGGATGCCGCTCAAGGTGCCCGGCGGCGAGCGGAAGGTCGCGACGACGCCGATCACGAAAAACACCGCCCGCAGCAGAACGCGGCGCAGGCGGCTTGGCTTGAGGATCGAGACCGCCGCGAGATGGTTCTGCGCGCCGAAATCCTCCAGCGCTGTCACTGCCTGCATTTTCGACATGCTGGCAAAGCTGGCATCCTCGGGATCGCTCCGCTCCCGGCGCCTCAGGAAGAACAGCACGGCCGCGATGATGGTCGCGAGAATGAGCGCCGTGCCCACGAGAAACATCGTCATCGACGCGCCGACCCGCAGCCAGCTCGCGAGATGCAGCGACATAAGCTGCTCGCGCGTGACCGGGTCGAACAGCGGCAGGTTGATGCGGATACCGATATAGGCGAGGGCGAGCAGGACAAGGATCGTCACCGGGTGCCGGAAGATACCTGCAAAGCCGCGGATCGGTGCCGCGAGCGCGTTTTCGACGGGGCGGAAGGCCCAGCCGAAGGTGGTTTCCTTCTTCATTTCCTTGCGCACATGGTCGAGCAGCGGTAGCGGGCCGGCGTCCTGAATCTCGCCCGGTGCCTCGGTCACATGGTGGCGCAGACGCTCCTCAAGCGCCGCCTCCGCCTTGATGCGCCCGACCGAATGGCCCGGCGTTCCGCAAAAGGTCAGCCCAAGCGCGCCGCCGGGGGCGGGCGAGACGTTGAGGGCATGTTTGTTCAGCGCCGTCTCCATCTCGCCATCTGCGATCTTCTGGATCGTCGCGCGGAGCGGTTCCGGTGCGGCGCGGGCGAAACTCGCGATCACATCGCGCTGCACCCCGTCACCGGACATCTCGATCACAAGATGCGCGGGTGTGTCATAGGGAATCTGGCCGTCCCGCGTGAGCGTGGCCGAGACGAAATGGACTTCGCCGAGATCATCAAAGACCTTCCGAAAATCGGCGCGCATCGGGTTGCCAATGAGATCAAGGGCTTCACGCACGGCAGCCTCATCGTCGCGCGGGACGGGCAGGGCGACGGTGACGAGACTTTGCCCGCTCTCGCCATACACCTCCTCGCGCAAATCGAAGGTGACTGGCATATGGGCAGGGTAGGGGCCATCGCGCCGCATCCGGCCCGCGCATCCCGGCACCCGCCGCAGATTGGTTCGGCTGAACAGCGCCTTGAAAATCGCTACGGTCGTCGCGCGGGCAATCGGCGCGCCGATGCACCAATGGAGGCCATGGCCGAACACCATGCTGTTGGACGGGGTGCGATCAGGGTCAAACATCATGGGCGCGGTGACGTTCTCGGGATCAAACATCGCACCCAATGTGGAGGCAAAGACGACGGTACCTTCCTTGATCGTCGCCTCCCGAGAGGTGCCCGCGGCGATCACGTAATCCCGCAGGGCGATCCGGTGCGGACCAAGGCGGATCGGATCGAAGCGCAGCGCCTCCAAGAGCGCGCCCTCCAGCCGTTCGTCATCCTCGTCGCGAACCGCCGCCACCACAATCCGCCGCATCTCATCATGTCGGAGCAGCGTCTCCAGCACATTCCCGTCGGCGAGGATATTCGTCGGACCATAGCCGACAATCATCCCGATCATCATCGCGTGGATCTCGGCGCGGGTGATCTCGCCCGCCGCCTCCATCTCCATCAGCCGCGCCAGAACGGTTGCGCGCGGGTCGAACCCCTCGGTCAGCCGCAGCGTGCCATGGCGGATCGCATCGACAGAGCGGTCGATCACGTCCTTGATGCGCTCCGCCCCGGTCAAACCCTGCTGATAAAATTCGTCCTTGCCGCGAAAATCGGCGAAGAGCACCGCACTTCCGGCGATGCTCCAATCCGCGAAGCGCTGCTCATCGGCGATCTCAAGCCCAAAGACATCGCGCATCACCCGTTGGGGCACGCGCCGGATCAGGTCCTCCACCACATCGAAACCCGGCATGGCCCGCTGAACAATCTCGTCAGCGTAAAGCCCTGCGGAACGCGCGACCTCGGCGCGCAATTTCGATGGCTCGAAGGCGGACATGATGCGTGATTTCTGCTTCCGATATGCCTCACCACCCTGCATACCGAGAATGAAGGGCTCGCCGCCCGTCAGAAACATCATATCCGCGCCATAAGGCTCCGCAAATACGTCGCTGCGTTCCAGCACGTCGCGGACATCCTGAGCCTTGGACACTATCGCCAGCCCTCCGATTTGGAGAACCGGTTTGATCCGGCGCAATCCCCCAGCGAGGGTTCGCTTTTGTACACGGGGCACCCAGTAAAACAACGGAGCCAGCGGCGAGAATACGCCACGGCCCCGTAGGTGCGTTAAGTGAAACGGCGGGGCCTCGGTCCTGGACGACACCCGATGTCCAAGCTCTTCCCCCCGACCAGAATATTTCGTCGATAGAAGCTCACCGAACATTCCCTCACAGCTCCTCTGCACATACGCAGATTTAGCCGGGAATCGGAGGGGCGAACTGTGAACTACTTCACAGTTTATTCAAGTTCTTAATAATTTCTTCAGCCCATTGCGGGTCGCCGAAGGGCACATGGCGGATTCGCTCGAAGGAAAAGTCTGAATCGAGGCGATAAAGTTCGTCGAGATCTTCGCGCGCGGCCTGCATCGCCATGTCGCCACGCTCCCAAGCCACCGTCGCCGCGATCCGCAGAATGCGCGCATACCAGTAGCCCGGCGCCAGCATGAGCGAGCGGCTGGAGGCGAGAATCGTCCCCTGATGGTCGCCGGAGAAGTAATGCGCCGCAGCCAATTCTCCATAGTTATGGAAGGCATACGGATCAGCCGGACTCAGCACCGAAAACCGGGTCAGCGGCTCCTGCGCGCCCACCGGATCGCCGGAGAGCAGCAGCGCGCTGCCCATACCCGAATGGGCGAAGGCAAAGGAAGGGTTGAGACGCAGCGCTTCGGAAAAATAGCCGCGCGCCCGCTCTGGCCGCCGCGCCATCACCTCAACGGCACCGAGATAGGCGTGGCCGCGCGCATCCAGCGAATCCATAAGCATCGCGCGGCTGCAGAGCTCCTTCACTTTGGAGATGTAATGCCCCGCATCCGCCCCGCCATGGCCGAGCCAGGCTTGCCAGAAATACCACCACGCCAAGGCAAAGAGCGCATCCGGCTGGTTCGGATCTCGCGCCAACGCCTGCTCATAGCAGTCCCGCGCCTTGCCGTTGTCATCCTGACTGCGCCGCGCCAGATGCCAGTTGCCCCGGTGGACGAGTTGCCATGTCTCCAGATCGTCGATCTGCCCCGTGATCGCCTGACTTTGCTCATGAACGCCCAACTCACCCGTGAGCCGCGCCGCGATTTCCGCGCCGATGCGATCATGGACGGTGATGAGTTGCGACGGGTCGATCCGGATATCGTCCTGCCAGATCACCCGCGCGTTCGGCGCATCTTCCAGCGTCACCGAGATTCGCAGATCATCGCCGATCCGCTCCAGACTGCCGCTGACCAGATAGCGCGTGCCAAGCGCGCTGGCGATATTGGGCGAGGTCAGCTCGCGAATGTCATATTGAAAGCTCGACTGGCGCGAAATCACCCCCAGCCAGCGATGACGCGAGAGCGAGGCGATCAGATCATCCGCCAGCGCCTCATTTATGTAGTCCGGGTCTTCGCCCGCATGAGTGTTCCGGAACCGCAAGACCGCCACCGTCGGGCCTCGCTCCACCTTCGCACTCTTTTGAAATTGCATATCAATCTTCAGCGCCCCCTCTCCATATCCAAAGAGGCGCGTCTCCCCTGGTAAATTCTTAAGGGGAACGCGGCCGCGATCAATGAAAGACATGTCGAATTTATCGCTGACCTGAAGCCAAACCGCTTCGGAGAGGGCAATCCCGCCCGGCTGCGCCTGCGCTGCGATGCGCGCCGCAATGTTCACCGCATCGCCATAAAGCGCCTCGCCCTCCGCGATAACCAGCCCGGCATTGAGACCGGCACGAAAACACATCGGATCCAGCGCGGTTTCCGCGGTATTCGCATCCGCCACGGCCTCCTGAAGCGTCACCGCACACCGCATCGCATCCACGCTATTGGCAAATTCAATCATGAAACTGTCGCCCGCAAAGCCAAAGACGCGCCCGCCTGCCTTTTCGCACAGCGCTATCGCCAGCGCCGTCCGCGCCTTGAAGCGGGCCAGCGCTGCGTCTTCATCCTGGTGCATATGCCGGGTATAGCCAGCGACATCGAGAGACACGATCGTGGCCATACGGCGGCGAAACTGCGGTGTTCCAGTCCCGTTCAACATTGAGGTGAGCCCCCACAGCATCCTCTCGCTAATGTGAACGAGTTTAGCGGATTTCGTGAAGAAACATAGTGCTCTAGGTAAAATTAACGAACTTTTAACCAAATGCGTTCGGATAAACTATAACCCGTCTCTAACGGAAGCGTGGGTTGACCGCTGGCGGGTCAGCTTCTTTAAAGGCTTCACTTTCTGATTGGCCCGGAGGCCCCGATGCGCATTCTCGTAACTATTCTCACTCTTTGCTTAACGGCCTCCCTAGGCCATGCGCGGCAGATCTACGTGTCGAGCGGCGCGCAGGGTGGAAATGGTAGCGCGAGTGCGCCCTTTGGTTCGGTTGGCGATGCTATCGCTCAGGCGCAAGGCGGTGATGAGATCCTGCTCGCCCCGGGGCGGTATGGAAAGATCTTCATGCGGAAGAAGAGTTTTAGCACTCCCCTAGTGATCCGTTCTGCGGAAGGGAAAACTGCGATCATCAAGGGAATCGATCTGCGAAGAAGCGATGGCTTGACCTTTCGCAACCTCACCGTAGAGGCGCTCGGCGCTGGCGAAGTTGCCGAGAAAAATCACAATGCGGTCCACTCAGATCTGGCTTCTGACCGTATCCGGTTCGAGAATCTCGATATGCGTATCTCTCCGGATGCCGCGAATTACCGCCAGTGGACGAAGCAGGATTGGTCCAACCGCCAGATTCGCGGTGTCTTGATGCGTTCACCGAACAGCGCTGTGACAGGCACCAAAGTTCTTGGGTTCAGCTACGGCATCACAGCCGAAGGTGCAAACAGCCTCGTCGAAGGAAACGATATTGAGGGATTCTCCGGTGATGGCATTCGTTTGATTGGAAGCAATGGGGTCGCCCGGAGCAACTATGTCCACAACTGCGTCAAAGTCAGCGGCAATCACGACGATGGTCTGCAGAGCTGGACCCCCAAGAGAGGCAAAAATAAAGGACTCCTCACAAATCTGACTATTGAGGGAAACACCTTTTTCGAATGGGACAATAGCCCAGAAAGCGCGCTTAAATGTACGCTCCAAGGAATTGGGATGTTTGATGGCATTTTCGAGAATGTCACTATTCGCAACAACGTCATTTCAGTCTCCAGCTATCATGGGATCGCACTTTATGGCGGTCGGAACGCACAAATTTACAATAACACCGTCACCAATCCTGAAAACGCCCCACTCAACCGCCCCTGGATCCGTGTGAACCCACATAAAGATGGGCGCCTGTCAGAGAATGTTCGCGTCTACAACAATATCGCGCATCGCTTTATCCAAGAGGGTAATGTCCCAGGCGGCCGCTTCGAAAACAATGCCGAAATCACCTCGCCGCAGCGCCTGTTCCGCGACCCCGCTGGCCGTGACTATCGCTTGCGTGACAATGCCAGCGGCATCAAGGAATCGACGCGAAGCTATCAGGGCAATGTCACGCCGCTCAGCCAACGCGGGGCCTTCGCCAACTGATCGTTAAAATTCCACTTTAACTCCCCGAACCAACGCAGCATGGTGGCGTTCACGAAAGGACGCCCCCATGTTCAACGCGCTTATCTCCGGGTTTTCGCTCGGCTTTTCCCTGATCCTTGCCATCGGCGCGCAGAACGCTTTTGTGCTGCGGCAGGGACTGCGGCGCGAGCATGTTTTTTGGGTTGTCCTGACCTGCGCACTGTCCGATGCGATCCTGATTGCGGCGGGCGTTGGCGGGTTTGGCGCGCTGATGGACCGGATGCCCTGGCTGGAGCCGGTCATGCGCTATGGCGGCGCGGCGTTTCTCATCGTTTACGGCTTTCGCGCGGCCCGTTCGGCCCTCGCCGGATCCGAAGCCCTGAACCCCGCCGACACGCCGCCGCAGCCGCTCATGAAGGCGCTGCTGACCTGCCTCGCGCTCACATGGCTCAACCCGCATGTCTATCTCGACACGGTGGTCCTGCTCGGCTCGCTCGCTGCGCCCTTTGGCGAGGACCGGATCTGGTTCGCTATCGGTGCGATGACCGCGTCTTTCGTCTTCTTTTTCAGCTTGGGTTACGGCGCACGCCTGCTCGCACCGCTCTTCGCGCGCCGCCGCGCATGGCAAGTGCTCGACGCTTGTGTTGCACTTGTCATGTGGGCGATCGCGCTGAAATTGCTCTTGCCGGTTATTCTGTAAGCGGCTCGACGATCTCGACTTCGAGAGGTGCCATTTGCGGGCCGACCCATTGGCGGGATTTCCAGACAAAGCCCGTCGCCGGGTCCGCCCAATGGGTGTTCTCGAAGGACAGACGTTCGCCAAGACAGGTTTCCTTGATCTCAACGACGTTATGAATGCGCTCGATGATCTCGATCTGCCCGGCCTGACCCGTCTGCTGGAAGCTGCAAACGAAGTCGTAGATGTCGCCATCGACGCCCGCGCCGCTGATCGAATACTGACGGCCAATGCGGTCCGGCCAGCTGGAGAGTGGGCGCGCGGTGTCGAGCGGATCGCCTGCCGTGCTGTCTGCCCAGATCAGATCGTAACCGAGATTGCGCGTGCCCGTCACACGGCTGCCCTGCATCGTCACTTGCTGAAGCGATGGCGCGGAATACGTCACGTAATTCTCATGTGCGGCCTGCGCGAAAAGCACCGTCGTCGGCGACCCGAACCCGATCCGAACAGCCGCCACATCGGCTTCCGTGATCTGCGCGCGGGTCAGTTGCCCGCCGCCGGAGGACTCCGTTCCCACCGGAACGCCAGCCATCTCAGCCGCACGTTCCAGAACCGAGTCAGGCAGCGATTCCGCGATTTGCGCACAGCCCGCGAGCCCCGCAATCGCGGCGAAAGTCAAAGCCGGTTTCATCATTGCCAGAAGCTCCCCCAGTTATCTTCGAGATGGCCCTCGTCATACTCTTTGACCATCGGGTAAAGGCGCTTGTTCTGCTGCAGCTTGGCGCCGCCGTCCCTTGCAAGCTGACGGATCGAGGCGCTTGTGTCGAACTTGGTCTCCCGCGGCACGGTCCAGCCGAACGGGATCGACAGGATGATACCTTTGTCGAAGCTGCCCTCGCCGAAGTCTTCCGACGACACATCGGTCTTGGTCACCCAAGCCCCAACTTCCCAGCCATTGGCGTAAACGCGGCTAACCGACAGGGTCGCGCCGAAATCTTCCGCGAGATAGCGGCCGACATCGAGCTGGACTTCAAAATCATTCCAGCCGGTGTCCCAATAGACGGAGACGAACCCGGTTGCGATGCCATCGGTTGGGAAGATGTCGGCGTCGCCATCGACATTGCCGCCCCAATAATCTTCGACGCCTTCGGGATCGAGAAGCGAGAACTGGTTTTCGTAATCGCGGGCGCGCACATAGAAAGCTTCCGCGCCGATACCGATCCGGCTTTGCGCGGGCTTCCAAAGCACCTCGCCGCCGACGCCCGCAAAGGCACGCTCGAAATAGCCGCCAGAAATCCGGCCATAGACCGACGGTGCCAGCTTGAACACATAATCGGCGGTCAGGTTGGTCAGGATTGGCGTGTCGATATCATAATAGGCGCGGCTGTCGGAACGCACATGCTTGAGCGGGCTGTCCGAAATATCCGGCTCGGACGTGTTGCTCTCGATGATCTGCTGCGTGACCTTACCGCTCACCGAAAGGCCCGGTGCCAACTTGTATTCACCGCGGGCGATCAGGTTGAGGCCGAGGTTGAACGGCTCATCCGTATCGAACACGTTCAGCGGGATTTCGGGGCGAATAGACCAGTCGAAATCCGGGGTCGTGTCGCGCCGCCACACATCATCGCCGGTCAAGCGGGTGGCGTCCGTGATCTGCGTGGTCTGCCAGCTTGCAGCACCCGCGCGCGGACGGTCGATCTGGCTCTCGAAATCGGAGCGCGCGATGTTGACCGTGGAGACCGGGATCTCATCATCGTCCGACAGCAGCGTCACGCGGAAATTCTCAACCGAGGCGGGCAGCGAGCGGGCCATGATCCGGGCGACCCGGCCAACCGCTTTCGGCGTGCGGACGATCCGCGCATTGACGATCTCGACCTCGGCAGTCGTGCCGGTCACGCGGGCGGCGCGCAGACGAATGCCCTGCGGCGAAAGCGCCTCGTTCCAGATCTCCACCAGCTCCGGCGTCACCTGCGGGTTGGCGGCCCAAGCCGTCGAGTAATCCGCACCAGCGGCACGGGCCTGAACCGGCAGCGGCCCATGCTCCATATCCTGCGGCGCGGGCGCTTTTTTCGGGTTACCCTTGAAGCTCAGCGCAAAGCCGACTTCGGAGCCATACATGTAGTAAAGCCCTGCCTTGAACATCGGCGACGGCGCATATTCGATGCCGTAGTTCCAGTCGGATTCGCGCTCGAAACCGTCATAACGCTGCTCGCCCTCATAAGAATCCGGCGAATACTCGACCTTGGCGGTCACATGCTCAATCGGGGTGCGCCATTCGATCCCGCCGAAAAAGGCCGCTTTCTCGCCGCGGAACCAGTTTTCTGCGTTCAGCTCACCGCCTTCGCTGTCCTCGTCATAGCCGGGGCGGTCATACATCTTGTCCGCAATCTTGCCGAAGGGGTTATCGAACCCGCCTTCGCCCGCAAAGGAGCCCCAGCCGATCCCGCCGGTCACGCGAATATCCGGCGTAATCGCTTTCGACGCCGCGATATATTCGCCCGATTTCAGGCCGGTCCCGATGAAGTCGCGCAGGCCGAGAGCAACAGAGGGACGCCAGCGCCCTTCCTCCAGAAGCAGAATTTTTAGATCGAAACTACGGTCGGAGTAATCGTCCAACTCGCCGTCGCGGAACCAATATTCATCGATGGTCGAATAGCGCAGCGTCGCCTCAATCCGCGGCAGCGCCTGGAAGGTGAGCGCGCGGCGGGTCGTGTTTCCGAATTGCGAATAGGTGAAGCTGGTTTCCCAATCGGGCTGCATATCCGCCGACGGCATGTCGATCAAACCAGTGCCGCCATAAAGGTTATAGCTCGGCCTCAAAACCGGGCTTGCCGGGTCGGTGATCGACTGCGTGAATCCGGGGACGGCAACCGCCCCGCTCACAAGAAAACTACAGAGAAGAAGACGGGAACGCGTGCGCATGGGGTCTCCGGAAAACAGCGTGATTTTCTAGGACGCTATAGAAAGCGTTACGGGCGAGCAAGATGGCCGCCGCAAAAGTGAGCGGCGCTGTGGCATTAATACCCGAAGGCCCGGTAATCCATGCGCCATATGGCACGCGCCTTGCGCTCAAGCGCCGCGTCGCGGATGGTTTCCAGCCCGGTTTCAGGGAAGGCAAATTCGGGCAGGGGTTGCCCGAGATGCGCGCCAAGCTCCGCCGCCAAACGCTCTTCCCCCAGGATCAAATGCGGCGGAAGCAATTTGCTGAGCCCCTCGATCACAGCCACCTGCGACAAAAAGCCCGGATCGGTGCGCTGGCTGGTTTTACCAGTGAGGTTGTCGGCGAGGAAATCGAGGAAGGTCTCGAATGCCGCGCGATGCGCGCCCGGATCCTTAGGCAGTCCGTCCTCCGGCAAAACGAGCCCGCGATGCGTTTCCAGATAGTTTCGGATCATGGTGAATTGATCCGGTCCCGCATGAGCGATCCGGCGAGCGAACAGATCATGCGCACGGGCCAGCGGATCGCGCACAATGGTAAAACGGCGATGCGCCGGATGCGCTTCAAGCCACTGATTGAGGGCCTTGCGATTGAGCCCACTCTCCGGCGGCGCATCCGCGATTTCGGCGAGCCAGGCAGCAATCGGCGCCGGATCACTTCCGGCGAGCGGCTGGCAAATCAGGGCAGGGCGGTCGGTGAATTGCCAACTCGGGAGGGCCGGGCGCGCCGCGCTATCCTCAACCGGCGCGGCCGAAATCGTGGCCGGCGCTCCAATCGCGGCCTCCATCTCCGCCCAATTCTCAACCCGCTCGGCCAAAGGTTCAGGATTCTGCCGCGCAAGTTTCTCCTTGAGCTTCCGCTCCGGATCCTGCGCGCCAAGAAACCGGGCGAGCCCAGCCATCAGATCGGCATCCTTCAACTCGCTGTAATCCAAGCGAAATGCCGCTTGGCCAGCCTGCCGGATCATCGCATCAATCAGCGCATAGAACGCCGCACGCTCGGCGCAAAACGCGGCGTATTCTTCCGCATCGAACCGCACTTTAGCGACTTTCCGCGCAGCGTTGTGACCGAGCTTCCACTGCCCGGTTTTGCGCGCAATCTTCAGCGAAACATAGCTCTCCTCCGGCGCGCGGGTCAGGATCACCTTGCGCATGTCCGGCGCGGTCGCGGCGCGTTCAATCATCCGCGGGTCATGATCCGAAAAGAGCCGAAACCCATGACGACTCTCCGAGTCCGACGCCGCCAACCGCCGCAAAACCTCCGCCGGATCGCGCTCCCGATCCGCCATGGTGAGGCCCATATATTCGGTTAAATTATGCTTTGCGAAAAAGACGGGGTTGAACAGTTCCCCGTGACAGGTCAGCCCCTCATACTGGCCCAAATAGCTTTCGAGCAGGTTCGAGCCCGTGCGCATCGCGCCGAAAATCACGAAATGGCCGACGCTCACGAGAGGGCTTTCACGCCAGCCTGTGCAGCCTCCCGCGCTTCATTCAGCAGCGGAGTGATGGGGGAAAGGTCCGGCATCGCGCTCTCCTCGGGCAGTGTCGCTTCATGCCCCGTGATAGCGCTGATCGTCTCGCACAACAATCCGGGGCGCGCCTGCACGTCTTCGAGATCGAGGATCACGCAGCGCGTTTGATGGTCTGGCGACGAAATCCGGTCGAGAAACGCGGCCTCCGTTTTCTGAATCTGCACGAGCCACGCGCGGCGTTTGGCAGGGGACATGGCCTCAATCCGCGCCGCCTCCGAAAACACGCGCAGCTTCCAGCCGCCGCGCAGCGCGATCAGACGGCATTGCGGATCATCCGCACCATACCCCGCGATATACCAGTGATCCGACGGGCAGCATTGCAGCCCCTGAAGGCGCGGGCGCGTATTCCAAAGCAGCGCTGTGAGGTAATCCGGCCCCATATAATCACGCATCTCAACCGAGCGCGGCAGCACGCCCGTGAAATGATCTCCATCCGCCATCGGATCATCGTAAAGCGCGCCCTGCCAGTCGCCTTGATCGAGACGGAGGCCCTCGGTCAACCCATCCGCACCCGCGATCAGCAGCCAGCGCACCGCACTTTCGCGCGGCCAGTGGGGGTAACGCCCTTGCGAGATCAGCCCGCGCCGACGCCGACGCCGCCAGCCGACCATTCCCATGATGTTCTGAATCGAAAGCGGCACGAAATCCGAGATTTCCGAGGCGGGGCGGTCCGGGTTGAGGAAATGTTTATAAAGCCCCTCCGCGTCCTTCGACGCCTTGCGCGCGAAGAAATACCCCGACTTCTCAAGCGCACTGCGGTGGTCGTCATAAAGAATATAGGGTTGGCCGTAATGATCGAAACCGGTCAGCATCGGTGTGCGCCGATCGAGATCGCGGCTATGGAGCGGCGCGAGCATCTGGAAATAGCACTCATCCGGGATCCAGCAGCGCTCGAAAAATCGGTCATATTCAGCGCGGCGTGGATCATTGAGGATCGCACGCAGGGTTTGCGCCGTCAGGCACCACCATTGCGAGCCAAACTTGATTTCAAGGCCTTGGGGAAGCCGCCGCTTGATCCCCAATTTGCGCTGGAGACCCACAAGCGCGTCAAAAATTTTGGGGTGGCGCTGATAGTTTACGGGGAAATAAAGTGTCAGCCGCTCGACGGTTAGGCCGGATTTGATCCAGCTCTGCGGGCCGTCCTCAAAACTCTGGATCAGATCCCGCTCCGGATGCGCCGCGAGATAGGCGATGAACTCCTCAATCGGGCGGATTGGAAGACAGGCGCCGGAGATCAAGGCGATGTGGTTCGGCGGATTTGGCAAGTCGAGCAGCATCTCCGCCGCCGTTTGCGTCGCACGGATCAGATTGAAACTGCCCCATTTTGTGCGCAGGCGCGGCGCGAACCGCAATTTGCCCGTCTCGCTGGCCAGCGCTTCGAGCAGCGCCATATCCGGATCGTTGGTGGAGGTATCGACATGGACCACAACCTCCACGTCCTTTTCCGCCAGATATCGCGCCAGCGCCGTGACGTGGCGAAGACGTTCATGGGCAAGAATGATGACGCCAAGGCTCAAAGCCAGCCTCCCCGCGAAATCAGCCCCAGAGCCTCAAGCTGCCGCCAGCCCGTATATTGACTGCTTTGCGGCGTCATGGGGCTCTCTGCCGTGCCTTCAAGATAGCTGGCATATTCGCGGCTCCGCGCAAAATGCTGCTTGCGTTCCATCTCCTCCGCAGCCTTTTGCGTAAGCGCCGCAACGAATTTGGCATGGCGTAGCACACCCGAAGGCCGATCCGCCCCGGACTGCGCCCAAACGGAGCGGTTCACACGGGTCGGCAGCAGCATATGGGTCGAGGACGCATAGACATAGCGCCAGTTCCAGAACACCAGCGGGATCTTGTTGAGCGATGGCGCATCTTGAGGGCTGTCCGCGAAATAGAGCCGCTGGCGGGGGCCGCCCTGAATCCAGATATTCCCAAAATAGCTGTTCGGTTTGTAGCTGTAGCTGCCCGCATCGAACCATTGCAGCACGTCGAACGGGTCGCGCCCCTCCTCGATAAACGCCGCCTCAATCGGGCCGTCGCCATACATATCGAGCAGCATGGCGGGAAAGGCGCAAAGGCGGCGGCTGGCGAGCCAATTTGTCAAATCGCGCAGCGAGCGGTGGTCGTCATGCGGGAAGGTCAGAAATTCGTCAGGATCGACCGTCAGGCACCAATGGCCGGAGCCGAACCGGCGCAGCAGAAAATTCAGCCAATCCATTCCGAAACGTGCATGTTTGTAGCTGCCTTCGGCGCGCCAGAGCGACACGTCCGGCTGTTCCGCCAGATATTCGATGGTCCCGTCCGTCGAAAAATTATCAACGAAGAAGAAGTGATTGACCCCAAGCTTGCGATAATACTCCAGAAAAAACGCAAGACGCGGCTGTTCATTGCGCAGGGTGCAGAAGAGCAGAATATCCTCTTGGCCGAGATCATCCGCGCGAAACCGGACACGGCTGAGCTCCGCAGCCTTGCGAAAGGCGCGGAGGCGATAGCGAACCCGACGTGAGTTCAGCTTTATTTTATCGCGAAGCCCACCCATTCGCCCTCCCAGTTACGCATCCCCGCGGCGATCCGCTATCCGCAGTGATTTTTTACGATACACTCATTAAGTAGGTTGAAATGCTCACGCCATGATGGCGGATTATAATTAAGAAAGACATGCCTGCGCCGAAGAAATTCTGGAAATGTGTCTTGCGAACGTCTTAACGCTTCGGCGGCCCAGAGGTTTTCGTCCAAGGGAAGCTGCATCACCGCAGCGCCAAGCGCCTCTCGCACCGTTGGCAGCGGCGCGCTCACCGTCGGTGTTCCGAGCATCGCGGCTTCGACCGGTGGATAGCCATACCCCTCTGCATGGGAAGGGAAAAGAAGCGCCCGCGCACCGCCGAGAAGCTTTGCGAGGGCCGCGTCGTCCATCTTTTGATGCCATGTCACATTCACGGCGGCGTCGAGACGCGCGAAAAGGTCAGGCGCGGCCCAACCGGGTCGCCCGACGACATGCAGCCTCGGGGCTTGCGCGCCGAGCCGCTCCCAAACATCCAGCGCGAAGGCGTGATTTTTTCGCGGCTCGACCGTGCCGAGCATCAGGAAATAAGGCTCGGCCTCCGGATCCGGCGTCACCTCCGGCAGCGGCTCTGTACCAAGTGGCACGACATGCGCCTTGGGTGCCTGCGGGAAAAAACCGCTCCACTGCTGCGCCGTGTCAGAACTGTTGGCCAGCACAATATCTGCGTATCCCGCGACATGTGTGGCGAAACTGTCAAAGCTTCGGCGTGTCTCGCTTCGAAAATACTCGGGATGGCTGAGCGGCAGCAGATCATGAATGAGAAAGAGGATCCGGCAACCGCGCTTCTTCATCGCGTGCAGGTGTCGCGGGCCGGGGTTGCTGTGGCTTGTGTTCAGATAGATCGCTTGGCCCTTCCAACGCTGGCTTAACCGCATCAATGCGCGACCCTCTGCCACCCGCGCTGAAACCCCGTTGTTCGAGCGCGGCGGCAGTGCGAGCGCATGCTCCGCTCCGTCGCGCGAAAGCACCCGCATCTGACCGCCGAGTTTGGCGACAAAAATGCCACCTTCCTCGCGGACAAATGCGAAATAGGCCCGATCCACGCGATCAATTCCGCTGGTCCCGCCGAGATGGCGGCGCGAGATCATGCGCGTAATGTCGAAGGCCAAGTCCATAAGCCTTAAATCCAACGAAAACGCCGCCCCTGCAAGGGACGGCGCTCAAATTCCTCTCATTCGAATCTCAAGCGTTACGCGCGTCGAGTTCGGCTTTCATGTAGGCGAGCAGGTCGCCCCGGAATTCGGGGCGGTCGAGCGCGAAGGAGATCGTCGCCTGCAAGAAGCCCATTTTCGAGCCGCAATCGTAACGTTTCCCATCGAAGCGCATCCCATGGACGCCGCTTTTGCCGATTTCCTGCGCGATTGCATCGGTGAGCTGGATCTCGCCACCTGCACCGACCTTGCCCGCATCGAGATTGCGCAGCACGGCGGGGGTGAGGATGTAGCGCCCAATCACGGCGAGGTTGGACGGCGCGGTGCCCGGCTCGGGCTTCTCGACCATGCCTTTCGCGGTCACGGTGCGGCCATGATCCTCGGCGATATCGAGAACGCCGTAGTTTTTCGTCTCTTCGGGGCTGACTTCCATGGTCGCAACCATATTGCCGCCGAGTTCCGCATAGGCCTCCACCATCTGCTGAAGGCAGTGACGCTCGCCCGCAATCACATCATCCGGCAGAAGCACCGCGAAAGGCTCGTCGGAATCGATCATGTGACGCGCGCACCAAACCGCATGGCCCAGACCCTTCGGCTCGCGCTGGCGCAGATAGGCGACGCGGCCCGAGCGCATATCGGTGCTGCGGAGCGTTTCGAGCAGGTCTGTCTTGCCCTTTTCCTCAAGCGTTTTCTCAAGCTGCGGCGCGGAGTCGAAATAATCTTCAAGCGCGCCTTTGCCGCGAGAGGTGACGAAAAAGAAGTCCTCGATCCCGGCGGCACGCGCTTCGTCAATCGCATATTGGACCAAAGGACGGTCCACGAGGTTCATGATCTCTTTGGGGACCGATTTGGTTGCAGGCAGGAACCGTGTCCCCAAACCCGCAACGGGAAAGATAGCTTTCGTCACCGCGCGCGGCATAATTCTACTCCGATCACATTGGGTCGTTTTGCGGGTCTATAAAGACATGAACCCGTCATTCCAATACATAAGCGAACACCTCACACCATCGGGAAGTTCCGCAGCATGGCAATTCTCCGCCGTTCTGCCTCGACAATCCGCACGGTGCTACGAAGCCGCAAGATGCGATCATTGCGGCTGGCGCGTCCAAACTGACCGATCTGGTGGAGCCAATAGCCGCCTTCATGGAACCGGACGCGTAGCGGACGCGCGGTTGGCTCGATGATCAGGAGCGTGACCTCTTCGCCTTCCGCAGCGGCTTCGCGCGCCGCGTCCATGCGCCATTTACGGTTGTAGAGCCGCCCTTTCAGGAAGCGACCCTTTGGGTTGCGGGTTTCGGCGTCGGGCAGGAGGGCTGGCGTGGGATGAGCCAACACGGTCTCCAAAGGTTCGCGATTGGCTCCCTCTTCAACGCCTTCATCGAAACTCGCGATCAAAGGATCCACATCCCCCGGCTCCAGCGGCCCTTCTTCGAGAAAGCGAAAGACACGGCGGCGCTGCTCGGCCCGCGCGTCATCAATGAGCTGCGCGGCCTTATCGCCCGCATGTTTCGCCGCAAAAACCGCTGTGCTTGCGCCGATCTCATAGAGCGACGTCGGCACCCGGTTCACGCCGCGATAGGGGCTTTCGCCTTGGTAGTGATGCACTTCGGCGAGAAAGCACCACGCCGCCGACCACCCCGCAGCCGCGAGCCGCAGATTCACGTCCGCCTCTTCGAGATAATAGTGAAACGCCGGGTCGAAGCCGCCGATCGCGCGGAGAGCCTCGGCACGGAAGGCCATATTCGTGCCGACGGTCTTGAGCGCGCTGCCTTCCTTCTGCCGGATCAACACATCATCGGGCATGAAGCTCGTCTCCCGTCCCATCCGGTCTACCATCACGGCACCGGACTGGATCGACACGCCATTACGGGACCGCACTGGGCCGGTGGCGCTCGCGACAGACGGGTCCGCAAATCCTTCGGCCAGCGACATAAGCCACGGAAATTCCGGGATCGCATCGTCGTCGATATAGGCGACCAGCGGTGCCTTCGCCGCCGCCAGTCCGGCATTGCGGGCGGCGGAGAGGTTCATCTCGTCGAACGGCACATGGGTGAGCGGGATTCCATCCGGCCCCTCCGGCACAAGATCGCCGCTCGGCGAGACCAGAATTATCTCGAAATTGCGCAGCCTTTGATGGCCAAGCGCCACCATCAGCGGACCCAACTGATCGGTCCGCCTTGCGCAAAGGATGAGGCTGAAAAGGAGCGGCATGGCTCAGCCTTGCTTGAGGTCGACCCCCGGAGCATGAGCGATAAAGAAGCCGTTGGCAAAGCCTTCCTTGCCATAGGTGAAGGGCGCGTGATCCTCGAACCGGATCACCGCACCGCCCGCGCCCTTGAGAACCGCATGACCTGCTGCCGTATCCCACTCCATCGTGCGGCCAAGGCGGGGATAGAGATCGGCTTCCCCCGTCGCCACGAGGCAGAACTTCAACGACGAGCCGGCGGAGACGAGATCCTCCACCTCATATTTCGCGATATAATCATCCGTCGCCTGATCCCGGTGCGATTTGCTGGCGACAACGCGGAGCGCGGTATTGTCCGGCGCGGCCACCTTCATCGGCACCACCTCACCCGGCGCGCCCTTTTTGAAATCGCCCTGCTCTTCCACCGACTTGCCCGACGCATCCGTGTAAAACAGCCGCCCCTTGGCGGGCGCGTAAACCACACCGCGGAGCGGCTCGCCATCCTCAACCAGCGCGATATTCACGGTGAAATCGCCGCGGCGCTTGATGAACTCCTTCGTCCCATCCAGCGGATCGACAATGAAGAACCGCTTGGCCGACACGTCATGAGTCGATGCCTGCTCTTCGGTCACAATCGCCTCATCCGGGAAAGCCGCTCGAAGCCCTGCGGAAATTACCTTATCCGCCGCTTCATCGGCCGCTGTGACCGGGCTGTCATCGGATTTTGCACGCACATCGAAATCGTCCGCCTCATAGATTTCCATGATGACGTCGCCCGCTTCCAGAGCCAGATCGCGCAGAACGGCAGTGACCTTTTCGTAATCCATATGTGCTTTCCCTATATCGGTTTCGTCGCGAGAATTGCCGTGAATTTTGGGGAAGAGCAAGGTAAAGCTCGAATGCAGGAGATCAATTATGTTCTATGCCGAGCGCCCGAAAACGCTGCTATCCGCGTTCATGAGTATGTGCGAGGTGGTGTATCACACCGCCATTCGCCATATTCGCCGCGATGGCGGGCATCCGGTGATCGGCCTTCTGTCGCAAATGGGCCAGACTATTATGCTGATGGTGGTGTTTTTCGTCTTTTACTGGCTCATCGGGCGGGACGTGCCACTGCGCGGCGATATGGCCGTCTTCCTGACAACCGGCATCTTCCTCTTTATGCTGCATAACAAGGCAATGCGAGCGGTCATCAAATCCGGCTCGACCACGTCGAAAATGAACCTCCACGCGCCTATGAATTTCCTTGTGGAGATCGCCGCCGCGTCGCTCTCTATCATATATCTGCAAATCCTCGCCTTCGCGATCATCGCCTTCGCCTGCAACGTGATTTTCGGGGGCTTTCCGCTTGCCCATCCCAGCCGGTTGATCGTGCCGTTTCTGCTGGCTTGGGGCACGGGCCTTGCCTTTGGCTTCATCATCCTCGCGTTCAAACCGCTCGCACCGCGTCTTTTCGACATTATCGCGCAGGTCCATATGCGCGCCAATATGTTCACAAGCGGCAAAATGATTCCCGCGAACATGATTGCGATGATCCCGAAATTCAGCCTGAGCTATTTCCTCTGGAACCCGCTCTTCCACGTCATCGACCAGGCGCGCGGAGCGGCCTTCGAGAATTATTTTCCCCGCTATACAAATCTCGAATATCCGTTCTATTTTACGCTGTTCGGGATCGGCTTCGGCATCATCGCTGTGAGATGGGCGGACCGGAACATGTCCGCGAGCCAGGCGAGTTAAGGGGATAGGCGAATGAAAATTGGAATCCTGCAACCGGGGCATAACGCCGACGAGCTGATCGCCACCCATGGCGATTACAACGATATGTTCATGCGGCTTCTCGACGGCCACGGTTTCACCTTCGAGACCTACGCGGTTGTCGATGGCATTTTCCCGCAAAGCGCCAACGAGGCAGATGGCTGGCTCATCACCGGCTCGCGCCATGGCGCTTACGAGGATCATGACTGGATACCGCCTCTCGAGGATCTGATCCGCGAGATTTACGCCTCTGGCCGCCCGATGGTGGGGGTGTGTTTCGGCCACCAGATCATCGCGCAGGCGCTTGGCGGCAAGGTGGAGAAGTTCAAAGGCGGCTGGTCCGTGGGCCGCGTCGATTACGAGATCGGCGATCATACGGTCGCGCTCAATGCCTTCCATCAGGATCAGGTGACGGCTCTGCCCGAGGATGCCGAGCCGATGGGGGGCAGCGATTTCTGCCAGTTCGCCATGCTCCGCTATGGGCAAAAGGCGCTGACCATCCAGCCGCATCCGGAATTCACCCCATCCATGGTTAGCGACCTGATCGACGCGCGGTCGGCGATTTTGCCCGGCGATGTGATGGAGAAGGCGAAAGCGGCGGCAGGGCCAGTGGAAAGCGGCGTCCTCGCCGATCAATTCGCGAGTTTCTTTCGCAGCGGACATGACGCCCGGCTCGCCGCACAGGCTAAGGCCAGTTAGGGGTTAATCGTCGTCCAGCTTCAGAAATTCCGGGCAAGACGGATCACAGCTCGTCCGGCTCACCCCAATCGCCGCAGAGGCGCGCAGTGAAATCCCCGGCTCAGGGGCAGGTTCCGGCGGGCGCGGCTCGCCCACACAGGCGGAGAGGGCAAAAGCCCCGAGAAGGATGAGACTGCGGATCATGTCGGCCTCCGGTCGCGGGCGACGGCCCGCAGCGTGATATTGAGACGCCCGCCCTTGGGCAGCAGCGTGGATGAGCGGAATTTTATGCGGTCGATCCCGTGATAGGCAAGGCGCGCGGCGCCGCCCATGATCACAATATCGCCGGATTGCAACCAGATAGAGCGCGTCGGATCGCTGCGCTCCAGCCCGCCCATCCGAAACATCGCCTCATCCCCGAGCGAGATCGAGAGGACCGGCCAGTCCACGTCGCCTTCGGTATCATCGACATGCAGCCCCATTTTCGCACCCTCGCCGTAGAAGTTGACTAGACAGGATTCCGGCAGACGGTCCGCGCTCACAAGGTCGCGCCAGACGGCAAGGATCGGCTCCGGGATCTCCGGCCGGTCGGTCCCGGCAGGATGCTGCGGCGCGTAGCGATAGCCCTTGCGGTCCGATGTCCAGCCAAGCGCCCCTGCGGATGTCATCTTGACTGACATTTTGCGTCCGCCCGGTGTCTCCTGATGCACCATCGGCGCGGCGCGCACCACATCGCGCAGGCTCGCCGCCAGCGCCTGTTGCGCCGCCAGATCCAGCCAACCCTTGTAGATATCGAAACCTTGAACGCGGAGCGGTTGCATTGGGCTAGCCTAGCGCCGCCCGAGACCGGGCGAAAGGCCGGCCCCTTAGCGAAGAACCCGGAGCAGCACCATGCCGTCCCACCCCTTCACGCCCACAGTTTGCAGCGCGGTGGCCATGACGCGATCATCCGCCTTGATCATCTCCATCGCCGTGCGCAGCCCGCGGACCTTCTCGCATGTACTGCTCGCGTCCGCGATGCCGCCTTCGCGCACCACATTGTCGAACACGATCAGCGTTCCGCGACGGGCCAGTTTCATGACTCGCTCATAATAAACCGGCGTCGCCGCCTTATCCGCATCGACAAAGATCAGATCAAAAGGCGCAACCTCATCCGCGATCATCGCATCAAGGCTGTCTTGGGCTGGCCCTTCGAGCAGCGTGATCCGATCTTCCAGACCAGCCCGCGCGAAATTGGTCTTGGCGACCCCAATGGCGCGCGCATCGATTTCCAGCGTCGTGACATGCGCGTCCGCCCGCGCCATCTGGACCGCTGAATAGCCGCCCAGTGTGCCGATTTCGAGGACCCGCTCAGCACCCGCCGCCAGCAGCGCCAGAAACCGCGCCTGAAGCGGCGACACCTCAAACGGGTCCAGCGCTGGATCCCGGCTCGCCGTCAGAATCGCGTCACCCAATGGGTCCGCTGGCAGGAGCATATTTTCAAAATAGCGGTCTACATTTTCGGGTTCATGTGACATTTCGCTCGTTCCCTCGCGTTGGTTAACCATTGAGCAACCATAAGCGTCGTTATTACCTCTGTTCGGTGAAGGAGCAAATTTCGAGCGGATGACGCAGATCGTCTTTCATATCGGCTATCACAAGACGGCCACTACGTGGATGCAAAACCGGCTGTTCTGGCCGCGCAATGGGTTTGCGCAGATCGCGGGCCATCAAGAGGTGCATGACCACATCATCGCGCCGCATGGGCTGGATTTCAACGCAGACAAGATGCGACGCCGAGTCGCAAAGGCGGAGGTAACGCCCGGTCTGGTGCCGGTCATCTCTTCGGAGCTTTTGACGGGCAATCCGCACTACGGCAGTCATCAGAGTGATATTTATGCCAAGCGTATCAAGGAGATAGCGCCGGATGCGAAGATCCTGATTTCGATCCGCTCGCAACTGCGGCTGCTTCCGTCGCTCTATATGCAATATGTGGCGCGAGGCGGGCGGCTGACTTGGCGCGACTATTTTGCTGGCGAGAAGATCGTGGGGTATCTCGGCTTCGATCCGCGCGCCTTTCAATATGACCGGCTGATCGCCCATTATGAGGCCCTGTTTGGCGCAAAAAATGTGATTGTCGTCACGCAGGAAAGCCTCCGCGAGGATCTGAATGGGACGGTGCGCCGGATGGCGGTGCAGCTTGGCTCGCAAAAATTTGGGATACTTTCGGACGAGGATCGCGAGCCGCATCCCTCGGTTCTGCCCGAATATGCCGCGCCGCTTCTGCGGCGGATCAATCATTTTCAGCATGGGCCGCTCAATCCTGCGCCGGTGTTTGAGCCGACCGGGCGGCGACCTGATCTTTATCGCGCGGCGGGTTGGCTCATGCGCCGCACGTGGATGCGAGGGCTTGTCTCCAATGAAAAGCCAGTGACTCACTATGTGGCGGAGACCTTTGGCGATTTTTACAATGAGAGCAATTTCCGGCTTATGGCGCGGCGGCCGGAGCTGGATCTAACCGACTATCCGCGCGGTCTATCGGCGGCGACGGCCCGCGATGAGCGGCGCCACCGTCAGAACGAGAACCACCCGCACGAGGTGGTGCGTGACAACGTAGGCCATGTCTGCGCCGGCAATAATCGCTAGGACAACCATCTCGCCTTGTCCGCCGGGGGCGAAGGCGAGAAAGGCTTCGACCGGTGCGGCGAGACCGGCCATCACGACGATTTCGGCGAATCCTGCGGAGATGACCGTCAGGATGAGGCAGAACCCGAGAGCGGCGAGGACAACTGTGCGGATTTCCTGAAGCGTCACACCGAGATATTTCACGCCGATGCCGATGCCGATGAAAAACTGCGCCATGAGGATCGCTTCGGCGGGCGGGCGGGCGTGGAGCACACCTGTCAGGCTTGCGACCATGGCAAAGATCATCGGGCCGAGGATCGGCGCACCGAAGAGATTGACCTTGGCCGCCGCCCACCAGCCTAGCGCTGCGCAGATCAGCATGATCAGGATTTGATCCACACCAACGGCTGTGAGCGCTTCCCCCGGTGCGCCGGTCAGCGACTGGCCCCAGATATGGGTGAGAAGGAAGGGCATGACGGACACGATGGCGAGCAGGCGCGTGGCGTGGACGAGGGACAGCGCGCGGATATTGCCACCCGCTTCCTCGCCAAACAGCACCATGTCCTGAAAACCGCCGGGCATCGACGAATAGAACGCGGTCGGGCGGTCAAAGCCGCAGAGTTTGGTGAAATAGGGCACGCCGATCAGGCCGATCACGAAGAGCATCGCGGGGATCATGGCGACCGACGCGGCCATGCTCGGCAAGCGGCCAATCACATCCGGGGTGATGGAGGCGCCGATGGCGACACCGAGGATCGCGCGCATGGCAACCGGGGCATGAGGGGGCGCTTTGAGCGGGAGACGGAGCAGAGAGCCCGCAAGCCCCGCAAAAATCGGCCCCAAGAGCCACGGCAGCGGCAAATTCGCCAGCCGGAAAAGCACCACCCCCGCCAATGCGAGACCCACGGTCAGCAAAACAGCGGGGGTGGCTTTCATTTAGTCGACCAGATCGTCGGTCACATCGTCATTGTGGGCGCGGGCACGCATCCGGGCCTTGAGCGCCTTGCCAAAGATGATCGGCAGCACGAAACCGACAATCGAGATCAGCCAGAGGCCAATCGCCAGCGGCGAGCCGAAGAGGACCGTCCAGTCGCCATCCGAAATGGTCATGGCACGGCGCAGGTTCGCTTCCATGAGATTGCCGAGCAGTGTTCCTAGGATCACCGGCACCAGCGGCACATCGAGTTTACGCAGCACCCAGCCGAGGATCCCGAAAATAATCATCATGTTGAGATCGAAGCTGGAGCCGGAGATGCCGTAGATCCCGACAAAGCTGACCATCGCCACAATCGGCATGAGATATTTCGGCGGCACCATCAGGACGCGGACGAAGAGGCCCACCATCGGGATGTTCATCGCCAGAAGCATGATGTTCCCGATGAAAAGCGCCGCGATCAGGCCCCAGACCACATCCGGGTTTTCCTGGAAGAGGAGCGGCCCGGGCGTGATGTTGAGCGCGAGCAGCATGGCGAGCAGAACCGCCGTGGTGCCCGAGCCCGGAACGCCAAGCGCCAGCATCGGCACCAGCGCGCCGCCTGCGGCCGCGTTGTTGCCAGCTTCGGGCGCCGCAACGCCGCGCGGATCGCCCGTGCCGAAGGTGCCGTTCTTGTCGCTCACCCGCTTTTCCATCGAATAGGCGAGGAAGGAGCCAAGCGACGCGCCCGCACCCGGCAACACCCCGGCGATGAAGCCGAGAATGGTCGAGCGGGTCATGGCAGGGGTGCATTCCTTCAGCGTCTTGCTGGTGGGAACGATCCGGCCGATCTCCATCTTGCTGTCCTTGCCCTCTCCGGAGCCATCGCCCCGATGCTCAAGGAAGATAAAGACTTCGGAGACCGCGAAGAGGCCCACAATGGCGACGAGGAAGTCGATGCCATCGTAAAGGTGAACATTGCCGAAGGAGAAACGCGGCACGCCGGTTTGCCCGTCGACGCCAACCATGGCGATGCCGAGGCCAAGCATGGCCGCGAAGGCCGCTTTCGCCTGATTGGTCGAGGCAATGCCGCCAAGGGTCGCGAAGGCCAGCACGAACAGGGCGAAATATTCCGCCGGGCCGAAGAGAAGTGCGACCTTCACAAGCTGCGGCGCGAGGAACACAAGGCCCCAAGTGGCAAAGAACGCGCCGACGAAAGACGCGATACCGGACAGCGCGAGCGCTTCGCCGCCGCGTCCCTGCATCGCCATCGGATAGCCGTCGAGCGTGGTCATCAGCGCCGGTTCATCGCCGGGGATGTTCAAGAGGATCGAGCTGATCCGCCCGCCATACATGGCCCCGTAATAGACCGAAGTGAGCAGGATCAGCGCCGCCGTCGGGTCGAGCCCGAGCGAGAACGCCAGCGGAATGAGGATCGCGACGCCGTTTGACGGGCCGAGGCCGGGCAGCGCGCCCATCACGGTCCCGAGGAAACAGCCCATAAAGGCCAGCGCGATGTTCTGGAAGGTCAGCGCGACGGCGAAACCTTGGCCAAGAGCAGATAATGCGTCCATCGGTCCCTCCTCAGAAGCCGAGCGGACCCTCAGCCAGCGACAGGCCGAGGATCAGGTGGAAAATGACATAGATGCCGACCGCAATGGAGACACCGGCGATGACGGAATTGAGGGGCGGCGCGCCGAGACGCCAGGACAGGAAGGCCGACGCGATAGCCGTCGCGAAGACAAAGCCGATCTCCGGAAGCAGCATCGAATAGGCGAACATCACTGCCGCCGCGATGGCGATCTCGATCAGGCGGCCAACAGCGGGCCACTCGGGCAGCGGGTCCGGCTTGAGCAAGATCACGAGGCTGGAAATCCCCAGGATCGCCCCGATGATGATCGGGAAGGTTTTCGGCCCCACGGGGTCCTGAATGAAGCTCTCCTGAATGAGTGTCGCTTGCCAGATGTAAAAGGCGGCGAGCAAAATGCCCACAACACCAAGGGCTCTGTCTCCCATAATATCCCTCCCGAGGCGCGGCTGTGGCCCCGCAGTAAAAGGGCCGCGATGTTTCGCGGCCCGGTCTTCTTATTGAATCAACCCGATGTCGCGGGAGATGTTTTCAATTTCTTCAATCGACTCCGCGACATATTCTTGGAACGCGTCGCCGGAAAGATCGAGCGGCGCGAGGCCGTTCTGATCCATGATGGCTTTCCACTCGTCGGACGCATAGACATCCGCGACCTGCTGCACCCAGAACTCATAAGCGTCATCGCTCATGCCGCCCGGTGCGTAGAAGCCGCGCCAGTTGGCACCCACAGCGTCGATGCCCTGCTCGACAGCGGTCGGAAACTCAGCGAAATCGCCTTCCAGACGCTCCGGCGCGAGAACCGCGATCACCTTGATATCGCCCGAGTCGACGAAACCTTTCGCTTCCGACGCATCGCCAGTGAAGGCTTGCACGGAGCCTGCGAGAAGCTGAGTCACCGCCTCACCGCCGCCATCGAAGGCCACATATTTGATGGTGCGCACATCTTCGATACCCGACGCATTGGCCGTGATGAGCACCTTGAGGTGATCCCAACCACCCACAGCCGAACCGCCCGCAATCGCCGTGCCGCCCGGATTTTCCTTAATGGAATCCATCAGCTCGGGCAGGGTCTCAATCTCGCTGTCTTTCGCCACAGCGATGATGCCGTAATCCGCACCGATGGAGCCGAGCCAACGCACCTGATCCATCGTGTTGCCCGGAAACGCACCCTGCGCCAGACGGGTCGCCGTCGAGGTCGAGGCCGCGACGATCAGGTCATTGTCGTCATTGCGCTTGTTAACCACTTCGGCATAGGCCACGCCACCGCCGCCACCGGCGAGGTTCGTCACCTGCATCGTGCCGGGGATCATGTCGAGATCCTGCATGGTTTTGCCCACCTGACGGCAGGTAAAGTCCCAACCCCCACCGGGGTTTGCCGGGGCGATACATTCTGTTTGCTCAGGCTCATAAGCCATTGACGGCGCAGCAAATGCCGCCAGCGTCATACTGAGCGCCAAGCCGCCACGCAAAGTCGTGAAAATCGTCATTTTGTCCTCCCAAATTTGCCCTTTCGGACTTGGCGGACTCTACGCCTCCACGATATTAGCCATCAAGTTCATTTTGACATATTTGTGAAATTTATGGCGCTGTCAGGACACGAATCTTTCGCGCATTGCCCCGGATGGCGCAACGATCACCTCGGTCTCCCACTCCACGCAGGCGCGGGTGAGCGTGGGCGAGAGTGGCCTGTCTGTAAAGAACATATCCAGTGCCGCCAGTCCGACAATGCGCGCGGGCGCGCTGCGCTGGAATTTCGAGTGATCGGCGACAAGGAAGGTCTTGCGCGCCTGATCGATAATGGCGCGGCTAACTTCGACCTCGGAGATGTCAAAGTCCATTAGATCGCCCTCCTCATCAAGGGCCGAGCAACCGATCACCGCATAGTCGAACTTGAACTGCTTGAGCGTCGCTGTGGCGAGCGAGCCGGTCAGCCCCCCATCGGACCGCCGCAGCTTGCCGCCCGTCACGATCACTTCGCAGGTTTCATTGGCCGCAAGGATGGTCGCAACATTCATATTATTGGTGACGACGAGCAGATTTTTATGACCCAGAAGCTCCGCCGCAACCGCTTCTGTGCTGGTGCCGATATTGAGGAAAATCGACGCGTTATCAGGGATGTGGCGGGCACAGGCGCGGGCTATATCGGTTTTCGCGGCGGCGTTGAGCGTGCGCCGTTCCTCGTAGCCGATATTCGCCGTGCCTGACGGCAGGACCGCGCCGCCATGCACCCGCTCCAGTCGCCCCGCATCGGCCAATTCCGTCAAATCGCGACGGATCGTTTGGAGTGTGACGCCGAAATGATCGGCCAAGCCTTCCACCGAAACACGCCCGTCACGGCGGGCGATGTCCAGGATCTCGGAATGTCGAAAAGTCGATGACATGGCGTTTCCTTTTCACCGCAGTATGAAAAAACCGAACAGGAAATCAACGGAAAATGCGCGTTTTTACGCGGTTTAGGGTATTTTCATGGAAAAGGGTCCGTTTCTTTACCTTACGAAAAGCCTGAAATAACTACATTATATGGCAGTGCGACATAAAACACCTGCGAAACCATAACTGTCGTAAGGATCTTTTTCTCAAAGCGAAAAAAATCGAACATTTCCCTTTTCTTTTGGAAAGGCTTCCGATAGCGTCGCCTCAATAACGGATTTGGGAGGATGGCCGGATGGCGCAGAGCGACGTTTACGACCTCTTCATCATTGGCGGGGGCATCAATGGCTGCGGTATCGCGCGTGACGCCACGGGTCGTGGTCTGACCGTTGCGCTGGCCGAGATGAATGATCTGGCGTCGGCGACCTCCTCGGCCTCCACCAAGCTTTTCCATGGCGGGCTGCGCTATCTCGAATATTTCGAAGTCCGGCTCGTGCGCGAGGCGTTGATCGAGCGGGAAACCTTGCTCCGCGCCATGCCGCATATCTCTTGGCCCATGCGTTTTGTGTTGCCTTATCATAAGGATATGCGGTTCGAGAGCGAGACGCCAACAAGTAAGCTGCTCAACACCGTGATGCCATGGATGAAGGGACGGCGGCCCGCTTGGCTGATCCGCCTCGGGCTCTTCATGTATGACAATCTCGGCGGGCGGAAGATCCTGCCGGCGACGAAAACGCTGGATCTTTCATCCGCGAAAGAGGGCGCGCCGCTCAAGGATCGCTTTGAAAAGGCGTATGAATATTCCGATTGCTGGATTGAGGACTCGCGTCTTGTGGTCCTGAACGCCCGCGATGCAGCAGATCGCGGCGCGGAAATCATGGTGCGCACCAAGGTGATTTCCGCCCATGTCGAGAACGACGTCTGGCAGGTCGAGGTTGAGGACAAAGACAGCGGCGCGCGGCGCGTGATTCAGGCGAAAATGCTCGTGAATGCAGGCGGGCCGTGGGTCGGCGATGTGATCCGGGACCGCGCCGATGTGACCAGCAAAGAGGGTGTGCGCCTCGTCCGCGGGAGCCACATCGTGCTGCCGCGCCTCTTTGATCACGACAAATGCTATTTCTTCCAAGGAACCGACGGGCGGATCATCTTCGCGATCCCCTATGAGACGGATTTCACCCTGATCGGCACCACCGATGCGGATCACCCGGACCCGGATCAAAAGCCGGTCTGCACACCGGACGAGCAACAATATCTCGTTGATTTCGCCAACGAATATTTCAAACAGGAAATCAGCCGCGACGATATCGTCTGGACCTATTCCGGCGTCCGCCCGCTTTATGATGACGGCGCGTCGAGCGCCTCGGCCGCGACTCGCGATTATGTGCTGACGGTGAACGAGACGGCGGGCGCGCCGATGCTCAACATCTTCGGCGGCAAGATCACGACCTATCGCCGCCTCGCCGAAAGCGCGCTTGAGAAGATCGGCGAACATCTGAAGGTCTCAAAAGGGGAATGGACGGCGGGCGCGCCTCTTCCCGGTGGCAATTTCCCCGTGGATGGCTTGGACAATCTCGTCGCGACGCTGAAGGCGGATTATCCGTTCCTGACGGATTTCTGGGCGCTGCGCCTCGTGCGTGCTTATGGCACCGAAGCGCGGCTGATCCTTGGCGATGCCAAAACGGCGGCGGATCTCGGCACCGATTTCGGCGCGACGCTCACCGGGGCCGAGCTGCATTGGTTAATGAACAAGGAATTCGCCCGCACGGCGGCGGATGTCGTCTGGCGGCGCAACAAGCTGGGGCTACGGCTCAGCGGGGACCAGATTGCCGCGATCGACAGCTGGATGACTGAGGAGAGGAAAGCAGCATGACCCTGCGGCTCGAAAATGTCTCGAAGAAGGCGGGCGGTGCGTTTCACATCTATCCCACGGATCTGGAGCTGCAAAATGGCACTATGAATGTGCTGCTCGGGCCGACCGGGGCCGGAAAAACCTCGCTGATGCGGCTGATGGCGGGCCTCGATGCGCCGACCGGGGGCAAGATTTTCTGGAACGGCGAGGATGTCACTGGCCAGCGGGTGCAGGACCGGAAGGTCGCGATGGTTTACCAGCAATTCATTAACTACCCTTCCATGAGCGTTTACGACAACATCGCTTCGCCGATGCGGCTCATGGGGGCGGACAAGGCGGAGATTGATCGCCGGGTGCGCGAAACGGCGGAACTGATGCAGCTCACCCCGATGCTGGAGCGCAAGCCGCTGGAACTCTCGGGCGGGCAGCAGCAACGCTGCGCTTTGGCACGGGCGCTCGTTAAAAACGCAGGGCTGGTGCTGCTCGATGAGCCGCTGGCCAACCTGGACTATAAGCTCCGGGAGGAACTCCGCGCCGAGATCCCAAAAATCTTCGAAGCGTCCGGTTCGATTTTTGTTTATGCCACAACCGAACCGGAGGAAGCGCTGCTTCTCGGTGGGAATACGGCCACGCTTTGGGAAGGCCGCATCACGCAGTTCGGCCCGACGCCGGAGGTGTATCGCCGCCCCGTCGATGCGACCACGGCGCGCGTGTTTTCCGATCCGCCGATGAATTTCTTGAATGTCGATAAGGTCGGCGCCCAGTTGCGTTTCGGTGCAGACCAAAGCGCCCCGGTGCCGCCGCAACTGGCAAGTCTCGCCGATGGCAGCTACACCGCCGGCTTCCGCCCGCATCATCTGAGCCTGACCGAAACCGCGCCGGATGCGCTGTCTTTCCAAACCAAGCTGACCGTGAGCGAAATCACCGGCTCGGAAACCTTTATTCACCTCGATCATCACGGGCAAAACTGGGTCGGGCTGGTCCATGGGGTGAAGGACATCAAACCCGGCGATGCCGTCACCGTCTGGCTCGATCCGGCGCATATTTACGTGTTCGGCGCCTCTGGTGAGCTGATTTCGGCGGAGGAGGCGGCCTGATGGCGAAGATCACTCTCGACAATCTCGCGCATTCCTATCTGCCTAATCCCTCGGGCGAGGATGATTTCGCGCTCAAGGAGCTGAACCACACCTGGACCGATGGCGAAGCCTATGCGCTGCTCGGCTCGTCGGGTTGCGGGAAATCGACGCTGCTCAACATCATTTCGGGCCTGCTGACGCCGTCGCAAGGACGGGTTCTCTTTAACGATGTGGACATGACCGACGCGCCCACGGCGGAGCGCAATATCGCGCAGGTGTTCCAGTTTCCGGTCGTTTACGACACGATGACCGTGCGCGATAACCTCGCCTTCCCGCTGCGCAATCGGGGTCGTGATGCGGCCTATGTGGCTGAACGGGTGCAGAAAATCGCGCAGATGATCGGGATGGAAGACCAGCTTGGCCGTAAGGCGCGCGGCCTTGGTGCGGATGAAAAGCAGAAAATCAGCCTCGGGCGCGGGATGGTGCGTGAGGACGTGAATGCGCTCCTCTTCGACGAGCCGCTGACCGTGATCGACCCGCATATGAAATGGGAGCTGCGGACCCAGCTCAAGCGCCTCCATCACGAGTTCGGCCACACCATGATCTATGTGACGCACGACCAGACAGAAGCGCTCACATTCGCGGATAAGGTCGTCGTGATGTATGATGGGCGTGTGGTACAGATTGGCACACCGCAGGAACTTTTCGAACGTCCGGCCCATAGCTTTGTCGGCTATTTCATCGGCTCGCCGGGGATGAACTTTCTGTCCGCCGATGTAGACGGGAACCGCGCCAATGTCGGCGGGCAGGAACTTGGCCTCGGGGCGGGCTATCGTCCGCTCTCGGGCAAGGTCGAGATCGGGGTGCGCCCGGAATTTGTCCGGCTGAGTGACGAGATTGGCATCCCGGCGCAGATCACCCGCGTCGAGGATGTCGGGCGGCACAAGATCGTGCGGATGGATGTCGAGGGCCGCGAGATCAACGCCATTCTGGGCGAGGATGATCCGATCCCTTCGGGCAGCACGCGGATCAGCGCGGCCCCGGAAGGCATCAATATCTATGAGAATGACTGGCGCGTCGCCCCGGACGGTGAGACGCCATGATCCAACGGATTTACACGCAAATCCATGATTTTATGGCGACCCATGACGAGGGCATCGTGCGTGATTTTGCGAGCGCTTTGCCGCCGCTGGATGATTTGGGCCAAAAACACCGCTCCGATCTCTTTATTGATCCCAGCTATTTGCTCCACAAAATGGGTGACAGCACGGACGAGACCCGCGCCCTGGCCGAATCCGCGCTCTCACTTGGCGAAGAAGGTTGGGCGAACATGTTCCCGCCCGGAGATTACCCCAGCCGCGTCTATGAATTTTCGGCGTGGCTCCCGGTCGCGATGCGCGAAGGGCCGCTGGTATGGACCCGAGGCGTGGTCGAATTCATGATCATCGGCGCGGGCCGGAAACTCCCGACGGTGCGCCATCCCGGCGATGAGCTTTACGTCGTCCTCGCGGGAGAAGTCGCGTCCGACCGGCGGGAGTTTGGCCGCACGGAGCTTGGCGCGAATATGTGGCTGCGCAATCCGCCCTATACCCCGCATAATCTCGAAACCAAAGATGTCGGCGCCATGATCCTCACGATCTGGCGGGACCTCAAGGAGAACGAGTCCCGCAACAATATGGAGGTCGTCGCATGAACAAGACCGTTAACCAAAAGGCCTGGTTCCTCGTCCTCCCGGTTCTGATCCTCGTCGCCTTCTCCGCCGTGATCCCGCTGATGACGGTGGTCAATTACGCCTTTCAGGACAGCTTCGGGAACAACCAGTTTTTCTGGTCCGGCCTGATGTGGTTCGAGGACATGCTGAACTCCGAGCGCATGTGGAACGCGCTTGGCCGCCAGTTGGTGTTCTCCGGCATCATCCTCGCGATCGAGATCCCGCTCGGCGTGTTCGTCGCGCTCAACATGCCGAAAAAGGGGTTCTGGGCCAGCTTCTGCCTCGTCGTCATGTCGCTCCCGCTGCTCATCCCATGGAACGTGGTTGGCACGATCTGGCAGATTTTCGGGCGGGTGGATATCGGCCTGCTCGGCCATGTGCTCGCCTCGCTCGGCATTTCCTATAACTACACGCAGGATTTCTTCGCCGCTTGGGCCACGGTCATCGTGATGGATGTCTGGCATTGGACCTCGCTCGTCGCGCTCCTCGCCTATGCGGGTCTACAATCCATCCCCGATGCCTATTATCAAGCCGCCAAGATCGACCAGGCGAGCCGCTGGAAGGTGTTCCGCTACATTGAACTGCCAAAAATGATGGGCGTTCTGATGATCGCGATTCTCTTGCGATTCATGGACAGCTTCATGATCTACACCGAGCCCTTCGTCGTCACAGGCGGCGGCCCCGGCAATGCGACGACGTTCCTGTCCATCGATCTCGTAAAAATGGCGCTGGGACAGTTCGATCTCGGCCCGGCGGCGGCGTTCAGCCTGATGTATTTCCTCGTGATCATGCTGGTCAGCTACGTCTTCTACACGGTCATGACCAATCTCGACAAAAGGGAGGGCAAGTGATGTCTCAGATCCCCGAAGACCTCACCCCCGGCGATGACGGCGTGATCCGCACCCGCAAGCGCAAAAGCCGCTTTGCGCCCAATGGTTCGGCCATCGTGATGACGCTCTACCTGCTGTTCCTGATGATCCCGATCTACTGGCTCGTGAATATGAGCTTCAAAACCAACGCGGAAATCCTCGGAAGCTTCTCGCTTTGGCCCAACAACTTCACGCTGGCGAATTACACCAAAATCCTGACGGACCCGAGCTGGTATATGGGGTACGTCAACTCGCTGATCTATGTGGTGATGAACACGGTTATCTCGATCACCGTGGCGCTCCCGGCGGCCTATGCCTTCTCGCGCTATGAGTTCATGGGCGACAAGCACCTGTTCTTCTGGCTGCTGACCAACCGCATGGCGCCGCCCGCGGTCTTCGCGCTGCCGTTCTTCCAGCTCTATTCCTCGGTCGGCCTGTTCGATACGCATATCGCCGTGGCGCTGGCCCACTGTCTCTTCAACGTGCCGCTCGCGGTGTGGATTTTAGAAGGCTTCATGCGCGGCGTGCCCAAGGAAATCGACGAGACCGCCTATATCGACGGCTACTCCTTCCCCCGCTTCTTCATCCGCATTTTCATGCCGCTGATCGCGTCGGGCATCGGCGTCGCGGCCTTCTTCTGTTTCATGTTTAGCTGGGTAGAACTGCTCCTGTCCCGCACGCTGACCTCGGTGGAAGCCAAACCGATCGCGGCAACCATGACCCGCACCGTCTCCGCCTCCGGCCTCGACTGGGGCGTCCTCGCGGCAGCAGGCGTGCTGACCATCATTCCGGGCGCGCTCGTGATCTATTTCGTCCGCAACTACATCGCCAAGGGCTTCGCTCTGGGGAGGGTGTGATGAAGTTGTCTAAATTTGTAGCAGAAACACTTCGGGAGATTGAACTCGGAATTACGGAGGCACGGGCAACCTCAGATGAATCATGGATTGCTCCCGGCTATGTCGGTGAAACTGAAGTATGGGCACCAGAGAAAATCACCTTTGAGATCGCCATTACAACGAATGTTGATGGCGAAGGCGGCATCCGTGTTTTCAATTTCGGCGAGCTAAAAGGCGGTGCATCGAAGGAAATGGTGAACAAAATTGCCTTCAACGTCCCTGTCTTTTTCAACTCAATCCCGAGGAAGGATCGTTAACTATGGCTTGGATGGCATGGACCCTACCGACAGCGATTTTCTTTGTCATCATCGCTTGTCTTCTGATCCTCTTCACCGTGCTGGCGATCCGTTACCCGGAGACGCCGCGCAAGGGGATCCTGCAATTCGAAACCACGCGGGGGGATCGGCTCTATATCACCCTGCTGGGCAGCGCCTTTATCAATCTGGCTTGGCTCGGGCTTGGCCTCGGGCCGCAGCCTTGGGCGCTCGCCGTCTGTCTTGTTTACGCCGCAGCGGTGTTCCGCTGGGTGTGATGATGCCGGGGCCGCGCGCCCCGCAAACTTCGGTTCAATAAGGGAGGAACCACTATGAAAACGCTTGGATTGACATCCACCACCGCTGTGGCGCTGGCGCTGACCCTCACAGGCGCGCCCGCATTTGCCGATATGGAGGCCGCCCGCGCCTTCCTCGATGAAACCATCGAGCGCTCGGCCCTTTCCCGCGAGGAGCAGGAAGAGGAGATGCAGTGGTTTGTGGACGCCGCGGAGCCGTTTCAGGGCATGGACATCAAGGTCGTCTCCGAGACGATCACCACCCATGAATATGAGGCCAATGTCCTCGCTCCGGCTTTCTCGCGCATCACCGGGATCAACGTGACCCATGACCTCATTGGTGAGGGCGATGTGGTCGAGAAGCTGCAAACGCAGATGCAGTCGGGCCAGAACATCTATGACGCCTATGTCAACGATTCCGATCTCATCGGCACCCATTGGCGCTACAAGCAGGCGCGCAACCTGACCGAGTGGATGGAAGGCGAGGGCGCGGATGTGACCAACCCGAACCTCAATCTCGATGATTTCATCGGTCTGAGCTTCGTTACCGGACCCGATGAGCAGCTTTATCAGCTCCCCGACCAGCAATTCGCGAACCTCTACTGGTTCCGCCATGACTGGTTCACCGACGAGAAGAACATGGCCGATTTCGAAGCGGAATACGGCTATGAGCTGGGTGTGCCGGTGAACTGGTCCGCCTATGAGGACATTGCCGAATTCTTCACGGGCCGCGATCTGTCGCATATGGGCTATGAGGGCGAGGTCTATGGCAACATGGATTACGGCAAGAAAGACCCGTCGCTCGGCTGGCGCTTCACCGATGCGTGGCTGTCCATGGCTGGCGCTGGTGACAAGGGTGAGCCGAACGGTCTGCCGGTCGATGAGTGGGGCATTCGAGTGAATGAAAACTCCCAGCCCGTCGGTTCCTGCATGGCCCGCGGCGGTGCGACCAACGCGCCCGCTGCCGTCTACGCCATTGAGAAATATATCAAATGGCTGAAGGAATACACGCCCGCCGCTGCCGCTGGCATGACCTTCTCCGAAGCCGGTCCGGTCCCTGCGCAGGGTGAGATTGCCCAGCAGATGTTCTGGTACACCACCTTCACCGCCGACATGGTGGGCGATGGGGCTTCGGCGGTTCTCAACGAGGACGGCACCCCGAAATGGCGCATGGCCCCGAGCCCGCATGGCGCCTATTGGGAAGAAGGCATGAAGATCGGCTATCAGGACGCTGGCTCCTGGACGTTGATGGAATCCACCCCGGTGGACCGCGCGCAAGCCGCGTGGCTCTATGCCCAATTCGTGACCTCGATGACCGTGGACGTGGAAAAAGCCCATGCGGGCCTGACCTTCATTCGCGAGTCGACCGTGAACCATGAAAGCTTCACCGAGCGCGCGCCGGAGCTTGGCGGTCTCGTCGAGTTCTACCGCTCCCCGGCCCGGACCCAGTGGTCGCCGACCGGCACCAATATTCCTGACTATCCGAAGCTGGCACAGCTTTGGTGGCAGAATATCGGGGATGCGTCCTCGGGTGCGAAATCCGCGCAGGAAGCGCTCGACAGCCTTTGCGCCCAGCAAGAACAGGTTCTGGAACGCCTTGAGCGCGCGGGCATCATGGGCGATCTCGGCCCGGTCCTGAACGAAGAGCGTGACCCGCAGGAATGGCTCGACGAAGAAGGCGCACCGAAGCCGAAGCTGGAAAACGAAGATGAGGAGCCGCAGACGGTTTCTTATGAAGAGCTGATCCAGTCCTGGCAGTAAGCCTTTGATCTGACGCAAGACGCGGCCGGGCATGTCCCGGCCGTTTCTTTTTTGGGCCCGCCGCTTCAAAAGCGTTGCCTCTTTCCGCCATACACGCAATTTCATTCTTCCGAAATCGCGACGCGGCAGGATAACATTCTGCATGACAGCCGCGCATAGCCGCGATAACGTGAAATTTTCCCGCTTCCGCTTGATTGACATGCGGAAATACCCCAGATGGGCGACAGAGAAGACAAGGAGATTGTCATGTTTAAGAAGATTGCTCTTGCGGCCATTGCCGCGTCGCTGGCCACCGCTGCCTCCGCCCAGACCCTGCGCGTGGGTATGTCCGGCGGCTATTTCCCCTTCACCTTCGTCCAGCAGGACGAGTTGCAGGGCTTTGAAGTCGATGTGATGAACGCCGTCGGCGAGGAAACCGGGCTGGATGTCGAGTTCGTCACCATGTCCTTTTCCGGCCTGATCGGCGCGCTGGAATCGAACCGGATCGACACGATCGCAAACCAGATCACCATCACCCCGGAGCGCGAAGCCAAATTCGCCTTCACCGCGCCTTATGTCTATGACGGCGCGCAGGTCGTGACCCGTGAGGGCAATGAGGATGTGATCACAGGGCCGGAAAGCCTGAAGGGCAAATCCGTCGCCGTGAACCTTGGCTCCAATTTCGAACAGCTCCTGCGCGAATTGCCCTATGCGGACGAGATCGACATTCGCACCTATGAGTCGAATATCGAGCAGGACACCGCCCTTGGCCGCGTCGATGCCTTCGTGATGGACCGCGTGTCCTCCGCGCAGGTGATCAAGGAAAGCCCGCTGCCGCTCGCTCTTGCGGGTGAACCGTTCAGCGAGATCCACAACGCGCTGCCCTTCCGCAATGACGAGGACGGTCAGGCCCTTCGCGACACCGTGGATGAAGCGCTGACCACCCTGCGCGAAGACGGCACTTTGGCCGAGATTTCGGACAAATGGTTCGGCACGGACATCACCGCGATCCCGAGCGGCGAGGCCGAGGCTGACACAACCGAAGCCGACGAGACCGAAACGGAAGCGACCGAGTAATTTATGCGGGCACTTGATCTCGATTACATGATCGGGCTGGTGCCCGTTATCCTCGGCTATGTCCCTTTGACCGTCTTTATGGCGGTCATTTCCATGGTGATGGCGGTGATCCTCGGCTCGATCCTCGCCATCATCCGCGTGCAGCAAGTGCCGGTGCTGAACAGCTTTACCGCGCTTTTCATCAGCTTCTTCCGCGGCACGCCGCTCTTGGTGCAACTTTTCCTCTTCTATTATGGCCTGCCGCAGGTGCTGGCCTTCCTCACCCAGATCAACGGGGTGACGGCGGCGATCATGGGGCTGACCCTTCATTTCGCGGCCTATATGGCGGAAAGCATCCGCGCCGCGATCCTCGGGATCGACCGCGATCAATGGGAAGCCGCGCAGGCCGTCGGCATGACCGATGGGCAGACGCTCCGCCGCATCATCCTGCCACAAGCCGCACGGATCGCCGCGCCAACGCTCGTCAATTATTTCATCGACATGATCAAAAGCACCTCGCTCGCCTTCACCCTCGGCGTGACCGAGATGATGGGCGCGACCCAGAAAGAAGCCGCCGGGAGCTTCCTCTATTTCGAAGCCTTCCTCGTCGTCGCCATCATCTACTGGGTGATCGTGGAAGCGCTCTCCTTCGGTCAACGCCATCTGGAGCGCTATCTGGGGAGAGCCTACGCATGAGCATTTCCGCGACCAATCTGACCAAGCGTTTCGGCGACAATGTGGTGCTGAACGGTATTGATATCGAGATCGAGAAGGGCGAGCGGGTCGTCGTGATCGGACCGTCCGGCACCGGTAAATCGACCCTGCTGCGCTGCTTTAATTATCTCGACCGGCCTGAAGAGGGCATCATCACGGTCGGCGATGTTTCCGTGAATGCGGAGAAGGCGAGCAAGGCGGATATTCTCGCGCTCCGCCGGCGCACCGCCTTCGTGTTTCAGAACTATGCCCTCTTCGACAACAAGACCGCCCGCGAGAACATCGCGGAATCGCTGATCGTCGTCTGGAAATGGGGCCGCGACAAAGCGCTGGCCCGTGCGGGTGAGATTCTTGCCGAGATCGGGCTTGCGGAAAAAGCGGACGCTTACCCGGCATCGCTTTCGGGCGGCCAGAAACAACGCGTCGGCATTGGCCGCGCCATGGCGCTCGATGCGGAACTGATGCTCTTTGACGAGCCGACCTCGGCGCTCGACCCGGAATGGGTCGGCGAAGTTCTCGGCCTCATGCGCCGCGTCGCCGAGCAAAAGCAAACCATGCTCATCGTCACCCATGAAATGCGCTTTGCCCGCGAAATCGCGGACCGTATCATCTTCATGGATGGCGGCCGCATCGTCGAACAGGGCCCGCCGGAGCAGATCTTCGACGCCCCGCAAGACCCGCGCACACAAGCCTTTTTGCAGCGCGTCAGCTAAAGACTGCCGGGGCAACTCCCGGCGCCTTTATGACAAAAACATTACCATAGCATTACGCTGCAACCCGCGTTAGCTTCCGCACAACTATGGAGGCAGCTATGAAAATTGCGGTTCTGGGCGGCGACGGGTTCTGCGGATGGCCCACATCCTTGCATCTGTCCGATCAGGGGCATGAGGTCCACATCATCGACAACCTCTCGCGCCGGTGGATCGACACCGAGCTGGGCGTCCAGTCGCTCACGCCGATGGACTCCATTCAGGAGCGCACCCGGATCTGGCATCAGGAAACCGGCAAGCGCATCCATTTCCACCTGCTGGACCTCGCGAAGGAATTCGAGCGCCTGAAGCAGTGGCTGAGCGAGCACAAGCCCGACGCGATCATCCATTTCGCCGAACAGCGCGCCGCGCCCTACTCGATGAAAACCGACCGCCACAAGGTTTACACGGTCGATAACAACGTCAACGCGACCCATAACGTGCTGGCCGCGCTCGTGGAAACCGGGATCGACGCGCATCTCGTCCATCTCGGCACCATGGGCGTTTATGGCTACTCGTCGGTTGGGGCGGCGATCCCGGAAGGCTATCTCGACGTTGAAATCGAGAACCTTGAGGGTGAGAAAAAGGGCCTCGAAATCCTCTACCCGACGCGCCCGGGCTCGGTCTACCACATGACCAAATCGCTCGATCAGATCCTGTTTCAGTTCTACGCGCAGAATGACGGGCTGCGGATCACGGATCTTCACCAGGGCATCGTCTGGGGCACCCATACCGAGCAGACGCGCCGCCATGACCAGCTCATCAACCGTTTCGACTATGACGGCGATTACGGCACAGTGCTGAACCGTTTTCTTATTCAGGCGGCTATCGGCTACCCGCTCACCGTTCACGGCACGGGCGGGCAGACCCGCGCCTTCATTCATATTCAGGACACGGTGCGATGTATCGAGCTGGCCTTGAACGACGCGCCAGAGGCGGGCGACCGGGTGAAGATTTTCAACCAGATGACGGAAACGCACCGCGTCCGCGATCTCGCGGAGCTCATCGCCAAGATGACCGACGCGAATGTCGCCTATCTGCCGAACCCGCGCAAAGAAGCCGCCGAGAACGATCTCATTGTGAAAAACGACGGGTTCAAGGCGCTTGGTCTCGACCCGATCACGCTTGAGGAAGGGCTGCTCGACGAGGTGATGGAAGTCGCCAAGAAATTCGCCTATCGCGTGGATCGCAGCCGCGTGCCCGCCGTCTCCGCCTGGACCAAGGAGATCGGCGAAAAGGTCGAGCGCGATCCCGAGCATCCGAAACTGAAATCGGTCAGTTAAACCGTGGCGCAGGCGTACGTCACCCTCGTCACCAACGCGGATTACCTGCCGGGCGTCCGTGCGCTGGTCAATTCGCTGAAGCTGACCGGCACATCGGCAAGCATCGTGATCCTGCACACGCCTGCCGTGGACGAAGCGCTCCTCGCGCCGCTCGGCGTGAAGCTGATCGAATGTGACCTGCTACCCATGTCAGAGGGGTTCAACGCCCGCCACGCCCGCAAGGCGCTGCATGGCGCGGCTCCTTTCACCAAGGGCGAAAAACCGAGCTTCCACACACCGCTCGACAATTTCGTCAAGCTGCGGCTGTGGGAGCTGGAGCAGTATAAATCCGTGGTGTTTCTCGATGCAGACACCATCGTCCTGCGCAATATCGACCGGCTGTTCGACTATCCCGAATTCTCCGCCGCGCCAAATGTCTATGAGAGCCTCGGGGATTTCCACCGTCTCAATTCCGGCGTCTTCACCGCCAAGCCGCGGATGCAGACCTATCGCGACATGCTCGCCCGTCTCGATGATGGCGAGACCTTCTGGCGGCGGACGGATCAGACCTTTCTGCAAGACTATTTCCCGGACTGGCAGGGCCTGCCGATCTTCGACAACCTCCTGCAATATGTCTGGTTCAACATGCCCGAGCTGTGGAGTTGGGAGCAGGCCCGCGTGGTTCATTTTCAGTATGAAAAGCCGTGGCAGGCGGATCACCCGAAGCGTGAGGCGCTCGCCCCGCTGATCGCGCTTTGGCAGGACTATCATGATGGCCGCGCGCCGGATCTGACGGCGCTCCCCAGCCCATGAAGATCGTCATTTCCGGTGGCCGCGGCCTCGTCGGGCGCTTTATCACCCGCGCTGCCGTCGAGGCGGGTCACAAGGTGACGCTACTGGGCCGAACTCCCGAGCCGGGACTGTCCTTCCAAAACGCCAGCCTTGGCGCGCCCGCCGATTTCAGCGGCCAAGACGCGTTCATCCACTGCGCCTTCGACCATGTCCCCGGTAAATACAGGGGCGGGGAAGGCGACGATCTCGAAGGCTTCCGCCAACGCAACGAGGGCGGCTCGATCCGTTGGTTCATGGAGGCCAAAGCCGCGGGGGTGCGCCGCGCCGTGTTCCTCTCCTCCCGCGCCGTCTATGGCGACTATCCCCCCGGCACGACGCTCACCGAGACCATGGAGCCAAAGCCAGACACCGTCTATGGCGAAGCGAAATGGGTGGTGGAGATGGCCCTGCGGGATACGGCGGACACGGAATTCACCCCGGTCTCCCTCCGCGCGACCGGCGTTTACGGGCCGGGGAAGGGCCATAAATGGGAAGGTCTTTTCGCGGACTACCTCGCGGGCCGGGAGATCGCACCGCGTGTCGCCACCGAAGTCCACGGCACCGACCTCGCCGCAGCCGCGTTGCTGTGCCTGACCGGAACGCCGCCGCATGAGCTGAACGTCTCCGATCTCACGCTCGACCGGCATGATCTTCTGGGACTGGTGAAAGAAACAACCGGCGCGACGCATCCGTTGCCAGCGCGGGCGGATGCCACCAAAGTGAGCGCGATGGATTGCACCCGCCTAAAGGCGCTTGGTTGGATTCCCGGCGGGAAGGAAAGGCTGCACCGCGACCTCCCAGCACTGCTGAAAACCGCATAGAAAAAGCCCCGAAGCGTCACACTTCGGGGCCTTCGCATGAGCAGTAGCCGATTACTCGGTGATTTCGGTCGAACCGCCGTTATCGTCGTCGCTGTCGTCATCGTCGGAAGCCGCAATCGCTGCGCCGATCAGAAGAAGGGCAGCCGCCGGAACGATCCAGGCGAGGTTCGAGCCAGTCGCAGCCGGCGTTTCCGGAACAACCGGAGCCACCACGATCGGGTCAGCCGCCGGAGCAGCAAGTTTACCAGCAAAAGCCGACGAGGCAGCAAGAGCGATAGCAGAAGTCAGAGCGATCAGTTTCATGTTTCAGTCTCCAAAATGTTGAGTCCGCGTTTTGGAGGTTTCACCCGCCTTCCAAAGCACATATTAACAAAGTCATATTTGGTGCAAATTTTCAATCAGGAACAAAAAATAGGCAGAGTTTCTCAAAAAATGTGGCCAAATTTACAACAAAAAACCCCGAAGCCGAAGCTTCGGGGCCTAATCGAGATCAACTCGATAAGGACGTATTAGTCGTCCGAGCTGTCATCGTCGTCCGAAGCAGCGATTGCAGCGCCGATCAGAAGAACAGCAGCGGCCGGAACGATCCAGGCGAGGTTCGAGCCAGTTGCCGGTGCCGGCTCTTCAACGATCGGAGCAACCACAACCGGGTCAGCAGCCGGAGCAGCGAGTTTACCAGCGAAAGCCGACGAAGCTGCGAGAGCGATAGCCGAAGTCAGAGCGATCAGTTTCATGTTCAGTCTCCAAAATTTTGGTTCCACGCCTTCAGGAGCAAGCCCCTTGGCGTACGCGTTAAGCAAGTCATACTTACCGGGAATTTTCAACGAGGAACAGAAATCCTTATTCAAACCCCAGCATGTGCGGCGAAATTCCTCTTACAATTGCCATTTTGCAACACTCATATATCGCGAAATTCCTCACGTTTCCGCGAGTTTAAGCGGCGATATGCAAGAAAATAAGCGTTTTTGCGGCTTTTCAAACACTGCGATCCGACGCGCGTTCTCGGCCTAGGGACCGGGTAGGACACGGCTCGTTCCCCCACGTCAAGTTTCATAAGCGCTGCCGAAATCGGACGCGACATTAGGAATCATCGCGCCATTTCCCGCGAATCGAGCCCGAATCCGGTGGCTTACTTCTCGGTTTCGCGCGCTTCGGAGGGCAGCATGATCGGGATTCCCGAGCGGATCGGGAAGGCCAGACCGGCCTTAGGCGAGATCAGCTCCTGCGCCGCATCGTCATAGTCGAGCTGCCCACCCGTCACCGGACAGACGAGGGTTTCGAGCATCTTCGGATCAATCTTGGTGTCTGCACTCATTGCACGGGTCCTTCGCCGCCACAGAGGGAAAATTCGATCAGTGTAACCATGGTTTCGCGCCGCGTGGTCAGCGACGGCGCTTCGAGCAGCGCCTGCTTGTCCTCGCTGGTGAAGGGCAGAAGCATGGAGAGCGAATTGATCAGCATCTCCGTATCAGCCTCTTCGAGCGCGTCCCAATCGGTGGAGAGCTCATTTTGCTCGAAATAATCGGCGAGCAGCTTGAGGAAACGCGCGCGGTCAAAACCGGGGTCGCGCTCGGTCCCGCCGATGTCGCGTTCGAACCCGTCCCAGCGCACAGTCGCGACACGGTAGGGCATGAAGCCCTCATTCACATCGGAGAGGCGGAAGCGGGAAATCCCGCCGAGCGATATCAGATAGCGCCCATCATCGGTCTCGGTGAAGCTGGTCAAGCGGCCCGCGCAGCCAATTTTCTGCAAATTGCCGCGCCCGTCCTTCTGGATCATGCCGATCAGCCGGTCGGGCGTTTTCAGCACATTCTCGATCATCTGAAGGTAACGCGGCTCGAAAATGTTGAGCGGCAGCCGCGCGCGCGGGAGAAGCAGCGCCCCATCCAGCGGAAAGAGCGGGATCTCCCGCGGCAAATCGGCGATGGAATGCGCGCGGACCATGGTTACGCGTAAAGGATCGAAGTGAGACGGCGGCGGCCCTTCTGGGCGATCTCGCTTTTCGGCCCGAGGCTCTCGAACAGCTTGAAAAGCTGCTCCTTTGCCGCGCCGTCATTCCATTCCCGGTCGCGCCGGAACAGCTCCAGCAGCTGATGGACCGCCTCTTCATTGCGGCCGGCGCCCGAAAGCGCCAGCGCATAATCGAGCCGCGCCTGATGGTTGTCAGGGTCGGCGCTCACGGCCTGCTCATGCTGATCGAGCGGGCCCGCTGCTTGTGCCGCTTCACGCATTTCAAACTGCGCGCGCACACCCGCCATCGCGTCGCTGGCTTGCGTTTCATCATCGAGATCGGCCCAAAGCTCTTCGGCATCGGCGACTTCACCCGCGGCCAGATGGGTCCGCAAAATCCCCGCCAACGCCTTCACCTCTTCAGGGTCCTGCGCGAGAATAGCCCCGAACAGCTCGCCCGCTTGCTCGGTCTGCCCGTCAGCGAGCAGTTTCTCCGCCTCTTCGAGCGCCAAGGCAATCTGGTCCGCCTTGCTGCCCATGGAGGCGAGACGCTTGACGAACTCCTTCACCTGCGCCGCCCCTTGCGCGCCCATGAACCCGTCCACCGGCTGGCCGCCGACAAAGGCAATGACAGCGGGGATGGACTGGATCTGCAATTGCTGGGCGATCATCTGGTTCTGATCGACGTCGATCTTCGCCATCTTCACCTTGCCCTTCTGGGCCTCGACTTCCGCTTCCAGCACCGGGCCAAGCTGCTTGCACGGCCCGCACCACTCCGCCCAGAAATCGACGATCACCGGCACCTCTTTCGAGGCTTCGATCACGTCCTGCATAAAGCTCTGTTCGGTTACATCCTTGATCAGATCGGCGGTTTCCGCCGCGCTGTCATTTTGTCCCAGTTCCAGCATGGATCATCCTATTCGTATCCCGTTGGGACCAATGTAGGCATAAGCGGCCCGAGACGAAAGAGGGGGCGGGCGCGAGACTTCGGGCTGACAGCGACTCACAAAGCTGTTAGCGTTTCGTCCTAAAGGGATGAAAAGGGGGGCAATATGCAGTTTTTAGAAACCTTTTTTGGATGGATGGGCAATGCCACATGGGGCTTTGCACTTATTCCGTTTCTCGTTGTGATCGGTGGATTTTTCACCCTTTCGACGAATTTCGTGCAGATCCGCTTCTTCAAACGGATGTTCCGCGCGCTTTCGGGCAAATATCAAACGGGCGATCCTGACGCGATCTCGACCCGCGCGGCGCTGCTCCTCTCGGTTGGCGGACGTGTCGGCGGCGGCAACATCGCCGGTGTGGCCGTGGCGATCTCGCTCGGCGGGCCGGGCGCGGTGTTCTGGATGTGGGCCATCGCCCTTGTCGGCATGGCGACCAGCCTCATCGAATGTTCGCTCGCCCAGCTTTACAAACGCCGCGAGGCGGATGGATCCTTCCGGGGCGGGCCGGCGCAGTCGATCATCCACGGGCTTGGTGAAAACTTCCGCTGGCTTGCGGTGTTGTATGCGGTCTGCCTGATCGCCTCCTTCGCCGTCGGCTTCAACGCGTTCCAGGGCAACACGGTTGCAGGCGCAGCTGAAGACAGCCTCGGCATCGACCGTATGTATAGCGCCATTGCGCTTGCGGCCATGACCGCGCTGATCGTCTTTGGCGGCATCAAGCGGATCGCCAAGGTCGCCGATGTGATCGTCCCGATCATGGCAGGGGCTTACATGTTCCTCGCCCTTCTGGTGATCATCCTCAATATCGGCTCCGTGCCGGGGGTCCTCGTGGACATTTTCGCCAACGCCTTTGGCATCCGTGAAGCAGTCGGCGGCGGGATGGGGGCAGCGGTGGCACAAGGTCTGCGCCGCGGCCTCTTCTCCAACGAGGCCGGTCTCGGCTCCGCCCCGAACGTTGCGGCGACCGCCGATGTGCGGCACCCGATCAGCCAGGGCGTCACGCAGTCGCTGTCGGTCTTTATCGACACGATGATCATCTGCACCTGCACCGCGCTCGTCATCCTTCTCGGCGACGTCTATCAGCCGGGCGCAGAAACCGACGGTATCGTGCTGACCCAGCAGAGCCTCGCCTCGCATCTCGGCGGGTGGGCGCAATACTTCCTGACCGCGGCGATCCTGCTCTTCGCCTTTAGCTCGATCATCTACAACTACTACTTAGGCGAAACGGCGCTCTCGGTCATGACCGAAACGCCGACCTCCCGGATGATCCTGCGCGTCGTCGTGATCTGCCTCGTCTTCCTCGGGGCGATCGCGCCGGGGGCCACGGCGGTCTTCTTCTTCTCCGATCCAATGATGGGCCTTTTGGCGGTGGTCAACCTGCTCGCGATCATGATGCTTTTCCCGGTCGCGATGCGGATGCTGAGCGATTTCCGCCAGCAGATCGCCGAAGGGGTGGATCGTCCGGTGCTTTATGTGGAGCGCTATGCCGATCTCAATATCGACGAATCCGCATGGGCGCATTTGCCCGGCAATCCGGATCTCGACGAGATCAAAAGCTAAAAGGGGCGGGCGCGGTCAGCTCGCCGCGCCCTCCTTCTCTTTCATCAACTCTTCAAAGCGTTGAATAAATGCCGCGCGCGTCTCCGAAGGCGGGCGCGGTGTCATGTCATGGCCCTCTGGCAGATCCAGCTTGGGGCGGGTGAAGAATTTATCCGCCTCCGCCTCGCTGAACCCGGCGAGATGCACGGCCTCAAACCAGGCCGAAACCTTATCCGCCTTCTTGATCTTCCGCTTGATCGCCACCGGCGTTTTCGCGGGCAGACCAAAGCGCAGATGGATCGCCTGCATCAACCGCTCGTCCAGCGCCTCATAGCCCGGACCAACCGCGTTTTTCACCGGCGAAATCATGTCGCCGATGACATATTCCGGCGCATCATGGAGAAGCGCCATCAGACATTCCTCCGGACGCGCCTTTGGCTGCGCCACGCGGTAAAGCGCCTCGACCAGCAGCGCGTGTTGCGCCACCGAGTAAGCGTAATCGCCATGCGTCTGCCCATTCCATCGGGCGACGAAGGCGAGGCCGTGGGCAATGTCGGAAATCTCGATATCTACCGGCGTCGGGTCTAAGAGATCCAGCCGCCGCCCCGAAAGCATCCGCTGCCAAGCGCGTTTTTTACTCATCCCAAAGGCACCTTTACCGACGCATACCGCAGCCGCGGCGCACTTCGCGCGGCTAGAAAAAACCCGAGTGTAAGCGGCCCAACGCGCCCCAGAAACATCAGCACCATGATGATGCTTTGCCCGAACACGGTCAGCTCGCCCGTCGCCCCGCGGGTCAGCCCCACGGTGCCGATGGCGGAGCAAACCTCAAACGCCAGATCAAGAAAATCGCCGTCATGGTGAACGGAGATCATGAAGAGCGACCCCATCACGAGCAACAAGGTCGTCGTAACCAGCGCCAGCACCTTGAACAGCTCCTCAATCGCGAGGCTCCGGCGGAACACGTTGAGCGCCTGATGGCGGCGGAAAAAGCTGAAGGTCGCGACGAGCAGCACGATGAAAGTCGTCACCTTTATCCCGCCCGCCGTGGATGTCGGCCCGCCGCCAATCAGCATCAGCGTCATGATCATCAGCGCCGTCGGGTCATGCACCGCGCCATAATCGAGCGTGTTGAACCCCGCAGTGCGCGGCGAGGCGACCTGAAACCAACTCGCCAAAATCTTCTCGCCGGTCCCGTAAAGCGCGCCGAGACTGCCGGGGTTGTGCCATTCCAGCATCATGAAAAGCAGCATTGGCCCGATGAGCAGCATCGCCGTGCCTGCCAGCATCATCTTGCTGTGGACATGCAGCCCGTTCCACCCGCGCACGCGCCACAGGTCCGACACCACCGCGTAACCAAGCCCGCCGGAGATAAAAAGCGCCGGGATCACGATATTGATCGACGGCGCGGCGACGAAGCGCATCAGCCCGTCCGGGTAGAGCGCGAAGCCCGCATTGTTGAAGGCGGAGATCGAATGAAAAAGCGCAAACCACGCGCCGCGCCAGACGCTTTCCTGCTCCTCGATAAAGGCGGGCGCGAGCAGCGCGGCCCCGAACAGTTCGGCGATCAGCACCACCCGCAGGATGATCCAAACCAGCGCCATCAGATCCGCCAGCGAGGTTTGGTTAAGGTCTTCACGCAGGAAGATTTTTTGCGGAATCCCGATCTGTAGCCCAAGCACGGAGAGGACCAGCACGGCGAAGGTCATCAGCCCCAACCCACCAAGCTGGATCAGCGCGGCGAGGATCATCTGCCCGCCCGTGTTGAAATGGCTCACCGGATCTACCGTGACCAGCCCCGTCACCGTGACCGCAGAAACCGCCGTGAAAAACGCATCCCAAGGCGCCACCGGCGCGACCTGAAAGGCTGGCATCATCAGCAAAAGCGCACCGACGCAGATCAGCGCGAGATAGAGCAGCGCAAGAAATGCGGGCGGCGGCAGGGCCACCAGCGAGAGCGGCCCGGACAGGCGGGGACGTGGCACTTAGAGATTCTCCGCGAAATTCATAAGATCCGCGCGCTGGCCGACGATAAAGAGGTGATCGCCCTCCTCCAGCACCAGATCAGGCGCAGGGTTGAGCGACTCGGTGCCCCGCATCCCACCCGCCAGCCGCAGATCGCCAGCCTCCGCAATCCGCAGCGACTGCAATTTGCGCCCGGCAATGTCCGGCGTGACGAGGAAATCCACCACGTGGAACCCGTTCCCGACCGAGAAATAATCCCGCACCATCGGGTTGTTGAGCCGCTGCGCGACATGGTGGCCACTATCGACCTCGGGCTGAATCACCCGCTCAACGCCGAGTTTCGACAGGATCCGGTGATGCGTCTTGTTCTTCGCCCGCGCCCAGATTTTTTGCACCCCGAGCACCCGCAAATTGATCAGCGCGAGGATCGAGCTTTCCAATTCCTCGCCAACCGCAATCACCGCCATATCGTAATTGCCCGCGCCAACCGCGCGCAGCGCCTGCTCGTCGCCCACATCGGCGATGACCGCCTCATGCACGGTCTCGGCGATGGCGGAGACAGGACGCTCCTCCTTGTCGATCGCCAGCACGATATGGCCGAAACGGGCCATTTCCGTCGCAATCGTCGTGCCGAAGCTGCCCAGCCCGGCCACGATGACAGAGCTGCTTTTCTTCGCCTTAGCCATTTGCGGTCCTCCACAAGTCGCCGCGCAAACTACTCCTATGGGTTGAAGGCTTCAATTACGTATAATTTTTGGCACGCGACATTTTCCCGATACCGGGGTTGAGCGTATTGGTCGGATCAATCTCGCGATAAAAGGCCGCCAGATCCGGTTTGGCCGCATAGAGATGGCCGACATTATGCTCCGCTGGATATTCCGCGCCGCGTTGATCGAGGATCTTCAGCATCGCCGCTTTCACCGCCTTCGGGTCCGCGCCTTTCTTTACCACGTAATCCTGATGCAGCACATGGCAGAGGAAATGGCCGTAATAGAGCTTGTGAAGAAGCTGGCTGTCGATCTCGGGAGGCAGGCGCTCTTCCCAATCGCGCGTGTTGCGGGGCAGGGCGATGTCGAGGGCGATAATGTCCTCCGCCTCATCGCGATGCACTTTCATATAGCGCACCGCCGCACCCGCGGCGGCAAAGCGGTGCAGCCCCGCGATCTTCGCCTCACGCGCGTCGCATTCGAAAAACGCCCCCGAGCGCGTTTCAAAAAACCGGGTGAGCGCCGCGCGGGCCTCGCCGATCCCATCGTCTCTGGTCTTGAGAATGAGATGATGCGCAAAGCGCGCCCGATAGTCCCGCATCCGCTTTGGCAGAATATCGGGCCAGACCCGCGCCAGACCTTGCATCACCCGATCCGACAGCGCGCCAAGCCCAACCTTGCCAAGCCGCGCATCGACCCAGCCTTTCATGGCAAAGAACATCGGCAGGCGGTCTGTCCCGAGCTTGTCGATCATGACAACTGTGTCTTTGCCGTAGCGATCTGAAATATCAAAGCAATCCCGGTGCATATATTCCGCGCTGACGGGTAGGGTGGGCCAGTCGGCGAGGATCTCCCTCCGCAAGTCCGTCAACTCCATCGGATCATCCGTGCCGATGTAAAACACCTGCTCCGCCTGATTTTTCGGATAGGTATCGAGCCGCACCGCGAAGACCGCCAGTTTGCCCGCACAGCCCGACGCCTCATAAAGCCGCCGCTTGTCCGCGTTGAACCGGGCAGGGGTGTCCGCATCCACCTCGCGAACCCGCTTGTGGTAATCGGTGTCGGACGCTTTCCGGTTGGTCTCCGGCGCGGGCGTCCCGATCTCGCCCTGATCCAGCCGAGTCAAAATCTCATCGGGCGTCTCCCCGAGATCCAGTCCAAGATGATTGACCAGTTCCAAGCGCCCGTCCGCCGTGATCTGCGCATAAAGGGCAAGTTCCGTATAAGACGGCCCACGCTCGACTAGCGAGCCGCCGGAATTATTGCACACCCCACCCATGATCGACGCGCCGATACAGGACGAGCCGATCACCGAATGGGGTTGCCGCCCAAGCGGGTCCAGCAGTTTTTCGAGCGCAAAAAGGGTCGTGCCGGGCAGGCTCACCACCTGTTTCCCGCCCTGAAGCGGCAGGATTGCATCCATCCGCCGCGTGTTGATCAGCACGACCTCGCGGTCATAGCGGCCCTTCGGCGTAGACCCCTCGGTCAGCCCCGTATTGGCCGCTTGCAGGATCACGATCTTGTCCGCCGCAACGCAAGTCTCCAGCACGCGCCACATCTCGACAAGCGTGCCGGGCCGCACCACGGCGAGCGCCTCGCCTTCGCCCGAGCGAAACCCTTTGCGATAAGGCGCGGTGGCCTTTTCCCCGGTCAGCAAATGACGCGAGCCAACGATCTCGCGCAGGCGGGTGAGCAGAGCTTCGGACATGGGGCCTCCCTTGGTCTCGCGCCCAATGTTGCCCCATTTCAGCCTTTGAGGGAAACCATCAAACGCCGGTCGCGAGTTCCTTTACGCCATGCTCCAACTGGCCGCGCAGATAGGGCATGAAACTGCGCCACGCATCGACGCGCCAGCCATCCGTTTCATGCCAAAGGATGACCTCAATCCCGTGGCACACCGTCCGCGCCGCTTCGCCTTCCGGGATCGTCCGCAGATCGCGCGGGCAGCCCATTTCAAGCAGGGCCAGCGCCTCCGGGCCCGTTAGCTTGAGCGACAGCGCCCGGTCAGAAATCTCAACGAGGGAATGCGGTGTGTTACTCCCTGCAAAGGCTTCGGCAATCGCCTCTGCGCCGTCATCCGCCTCCAAAATCCACTCATCCGGCCCAAGACACAGTGCCACGCTCGCGCCCGTCACGGCGATCTCGCCAATCCGCGTCGGCAGGCTGAAATCACCTGTCCCATCAAGCGCCGTCGGGCCGCGAAGCGAAAACCGCACCTTGGGCGGCAAATTTGTGATCACATCGCTCATGGTGCCGCCTCCAGCTTCACGCGGGCATTCTCCGGATCATAGAAAACCGTGTTTGTGATCACAGCGGCAATTTCACCCTCCGGCGTGGGGATAAACACCTCTTCGCCCATCCGGTCATGCCCGCCGGAAACGAGCGCCAAGGCAATGGACCGCCCCACAGCCGCGCTGCGATAGGACGAGGTCACATGCCCCGCACGGCCCGGCGCGGGCTTGCCGCTCGGCAGGTCGATGATCTGCGCGCCCTCCTCCAACACGACACTCGGATCTTTCGTCAGCAAACCAACGAGTTGCTTGCGCATTGGGTCTTTCATATCAGGCCGCTCCAGCGAGCGCTTGCCGACGAAATCCTTCTTCTTCGCGCCGACGGCCCAGCCCATCCCGGCATCAAACGGCGTGACCGTGCCATCCGTGTCCTGACCAACGATAATGAAGCCCTTATCGGCACGCAGGAAATGCATCCCCTCGGTGCCATAAGCACAGCCGCCCGCAGCCTCGACCTTGCCCCAAAGCGTCTCCCAAACCTGCCGCCCATAGCGTGCTGGCACGTTGACCTCAAAGCCAACTTCGCCGGTGAAACTCAGGCGGAACAGGCGGCAGGGCAGACCGTCAAAGCGGCACTCTGTCACCGACATATGGGGGAAGCTCTCGTCGCTGATCTCCACGCCCTCGATAAAGGGCGCAACGATCTCGGCGGCTTTCGGCCCGTTCACCGCAATCACCGCCCATTGCTCCGTGGTCGAAGTCAGCCAGACCTTCAGATCCGGCCATTCGGTCTGCAGATAATCTTCCATCATCCCCAGCACTCGCGCGGCCCCGCCGGTGGTGGTGGTGACGTGGAACCGATCCTCCGCCATGCGCCCGATCACGCCATCGTCGCGGATAAATCCGTCCTCCCCAAGCAGCAGCCCGTAGCGACAGCGCCCGACGCCAAGCTTGGTCCAAGGGTTGGTATACATGCGGTTCATGAACTCGGCCGCGTCCGGGCCGACCACCTCGATTTTACCCAAGGTGGACGCGTCGAACATGCCCACGCTCTCCCGCGTCACGCGACATTCGCGCGCCAGTGCGGCCGCCATATCCTCGCCCGCCTTGGGGAAATACCGCGCCCGGCGCCATTGCGAAACGTTCTCGAACACCGCGCCCTGCGCCTGCGCCCAGCCATCCATCGGAGTCTTGCGAACCACCTCGAAATCGCCCTTGTGGTGGTTGGCGAAGGTGCCGAACGTCGTCGGAACATAGGGCGGGCGGAAGGTCGTGAGGCCAATCTGCGGCGGCTCCCGGCCCGACGCCTCGGCGGCAATCATCAGCGCGTTCATGTTGGACAGCTTGCCCTGATCCGTAGCCATCCCGGTCGTCGTATAGCGCTTCACATGCTCGATGGAGCGCATCCCTTCGCGGAGCGCCAACTTGATGTCCTTCGCGGTCACATCATTCTGAAAATCCACGAAAGCTTTGATCTTGGCGGCGTCCTTATCGGTCGGCAATGCGGCCTGCGCCGCGCCGGTGCCAACCCGGTCCTTCGCGACCCCATGGCGGCGCTGCGGCGCTTGCACCTCAACATCACCCTTCTCCGGGCCGCCTGTTCCGGTGATACCGCGCTTCCCCATCGCCGCCGCTTCCGCACCGCCTTGCACACCGCTTTCCAGCGCCGCCGCGATCCCCCAGAGACCCGCGCCCGCACCAACCGTCACCAGCGCTTCATGGGTGGTGTTGGGCAGAAACGAACTGTCGCCCTCCTCCCATTTCAGCTTGCCTTGGGTGTGAGAGAACAAATGCAACGCCGGGGTCCAGCCGCCACACATCAGGAGCGCGTCGCAGGCGATATCCTCCGGCGCCTCAAACCCATTGCCAGCCATCTTGCTGATCCGCGCAGACTGGATGCGTTTCCGCCCATCCGTCCCGGTCACAACCGTCGCCAGCTTCACATCGATCCCGCGCGCTTCGGCCTCCGCGATCAGCGCCTCGTCCGCATCGCGACGCACATCGCAGATTGCCTTCACCGCGATCCCGACATCAGCGAGGTCGAAAGCCGCGTGATAGGCGCTATCATGGGACGTTGCGACGAGAATCCGCTCCCCAACCGCAACCCCATAACGGTTCAGATAGCTCTGCGCCGCGCCCGACAGCATCACGCCGGGCCGATCATTGCCGTCAAACACCAGCGGCTTTTCGAGCGCGCCCTGCGCCAGCACGACGCCGCCTGCGCGGACCCGCCACATGCGCTCGCGCGGCGCATCGCCGGGGGTTTCCAGATGATCCGTCAGCCGCTCGGCCAGCGCGATCATGTTCTGGTGGTAATAGCCAATCGCCGCCGTCCGAGTGAGAACCCGCACGCCAAGCGCTTCCAGCGCCGCGATTTCTTCAGCCAGCCAGTCCCATGCGGGCTTGCCGTCGATCTCCGCCGACGGATCCGACAGCAGCCAGCCACCCGGCTCGCTTTGCTCATCGACCAGCACCACATCCGCGCCTTGCTCCGCCGCTTCACGCGCCGCCGCGAGACCCGAAGGACCGGCGCCAACAACCAGCACGTCGCAATGGAGATAGCGCGCGGCGTAGTGGTCGGGGTCAAGCTCGGTCGGGGCTTTCCCGAGACCCGCCGCCGCGCGGATCACCGGCTCATAAAGCTTGTCCCAAAAGCTCTTCGGCCACATGAAGGTCTTGTAATAAAAGCCCGCCGGGAAGAAGGGCGACAGCACGTCATTCACCGCGCCCACGTCGAAATTCAGCGACGGCCAGCGGTTCTGGCTCTCGGTTTCCAGCCCCGGATAGATCTCCTGCACGGTCGCACGGGTGTTCGGCTCCGCCCGGCCCGGCCCGCGTTTCGTCTGGATCAGCGCGTTCGGCTCTTCCGACCCCGCCGTCACGATCCCGCGCGGACGGTGATATTTGAAACTCCGCCCGACGAGGTGGATGCCATTCGCCAGCAGCGCCGAGGCCACCGTATCGCCTTCGCGCCCGGTGATCTCGCGCCCGTCAAAGGTGAACGTGACCGGCGCACCCTGACTGCGCCCTTTGCCTTCGATCCGCATCAATAGCCCTCCGGACGCGGCTGGCCCGCCTTATATGTGATCACAAATCGGTCGCTCACAGTGTCGCGCAGCGCGTTGAAAAACCGCGCGCAGCCATGCTGATGCCGCCATCGCTCCGCGTGAACGCCCTTGGGGTTCTTGCGGATGAAGAGATAATCCCGCCACTCCTCGTCGCTGAGCGCCATAGGGTCCTCGGGCCGCACGAGATGCGCCTCGCCCGCATAGGTAAATTCCAACTCGGGAAGGTCTTTTTCGCAATACGGGCAATGGATTAACAGCATAGAACCTCCCTAATGCGCGACCGCAGCCGCAGCCGCTTCGTCGATCAGCCGACCCGTGGTGAACCGCTCCAGCGTAAACGGCGCGTTCAGATCATGCGGCGCGTCCTTAGCGACGGTGTGGGCGAGCAAATGCGCCGCGCCGGGTGTGGCCTTGAAGCCGCCCGTCCCCCAGCCGCAGTTGACGTAAAGCCCCGGCACCGGGGTTTTGCCGAGGATCGCCGAGCGGTCGGGCGTCACATCCACGATGCCGCCCCATTTGCGAAGCATCCGCATCCGCGCAAAGATCGGGAAAATCTCGCAAATCGCCGCCAGCGTATGCTCGATCAGCGGCAAGCCACCCCGCTGCGAATAGCTGGTGTATTGATCGGTACCAGAGCCGATCACCAGCTCGCCTTTGTCCGACTGGCTCATATAGGCGTGAACGGTATTCGACATGACCACGCACGGAAAACAAGGCTTTACCGGCTCGCTGACCAGCGCCTGAAGCGGGTAGGATTCGAGCGGCATCTTCACGCCCGCGCTGTCCATCAGCACCGACGTATGCCCGGCAGCCGACACGGCGACCTGTTTCGCGCCGATAAAGCCCTTCGCGGTCTCCACACCGGTCACGCGCCCATCCGGGCCGCGTTTGATCGCCGTTACGGGGCAATTCTGGATGATATCCACGCCGCGCGCCGCCGCGCCGCGGGCATAGCCCCACGCCACCGCATCGTGCCGCGCCGTGCCCGCCCGCGCCTGATAGGCCGCGCCGAGAACCGGGTGGCGAGCGTTCGGATTCGTATTCAGCGGCGGGCAGATCTTCTGCGCCTCTTCCGGCCCGACCCAGCGGTTGTCCACGCCGTTCAGCCGGTTCGCGTTGATATGCCGCTGCGCGCTCTGCACGTCATGCACGTTATGCGCAAGCATCAGCACGCCGCGCTGCGAATACATGACGTTGTAGTTCAGCTCCTGGCTCAGCCCATCCCACAAATCCAGCGCGTGGTCATAGAGCCGCGCGCTCTCATCATAGAGATAATTGGAGCGAATGATCGTTGTGTTCCGCCCGGTGTTCCCGCCGCCGAGCCAGCCCTTGTCGATCACCGCAACATTGGTAATGCCGAACTTGGTTGCGAGGTAATAGGCCGCGCCCAAACCATGCCCGCCAGCGCCGACGATGATGACGTCATACTCTTTATTCGGCTCCGCATTCGGCCATTGGGCCTGCCAGTCGCGATGGCCGGTCAGGGCCTGCTTCACGAGAGCGAATCCAGAATAGCGTTTGGGGGTGGCAGCCATGGGCGACTCCGTCGGATTTTTCCCCACGTTAACGGAAGGCTTGATTTCTGTCTTTCGTCTTTGCGACGATCGCGGGGTATATTTGCGACAGATTGAGTCGCGGTGATGCGGTCCATGGCTAGGTTGGCCACCAAACCGCCGGAAAGATGGGAGATTTGCGTATGATTTTTGGCAGAATCGCGACATGACACCGCATCCGCGCCTGCGCATCGGCTTCCTCCTCGCGCCGAATTTCACCCTCTCCGCCTTCGCCAATTTCGTCGATGTGCTGCGCCTCGCCGCCGATGAGGGCGACCGTTCGCGGCCCATCCACTGCCGCTGGCAGGTCATCTCGCACAGCGGCAAGCCGGTGCGGTCGAGTTGCGGCGTGTCCGTCTCGCCCGATCTGCGGCAGGCGGACCCGAAAGACTATGATTACATCGTCGTGGTCGGCGGTCTGATCGACGACAACGCCAACCTGGAGCGCAGCGAAATCGCCTTTCTCAAAAGCTGCGTGGCGCAAAATGTGCGGCTCGTCGGCATCTGCACGGGCGCGTTTATCCTGCATCGCGCCGGGCTGATGAAGGGCTACCAATGCTGCGTCAGCTGGTTCCATCATCAGGATTTTCTGGAACGTTTCGAGGATCTTACACCCGTTTCCGACCGTATCTTTGTAGTGGACCGCGACAGACTGACCTCATCAGGCGGGGCCAGCGCGGCGCATCTCGCGGCCTTTCTGGTGGACCGCCATATCGGGCGCTCTGCGGCCAGAAAAAGCCTCAATATCATGATCTTGGACGGGATCGCGGATGGTGACACGCCGCAACCGGGGCCGCCACTCCTGTTCGAAACCACCGATCCGCTGCTCCGCCGGGCGCTGGCGATGATGCAGGACAATCTCGGCGCGCCGCTCACCGTGGCCGCATTGGCGCGGCGGCTGGAGGTCTCCCGGCGGGCACTGGAGCGGCGGTTCAAGACCACGCTCGGGATCAGCCCGGCGCAAGCGGGCATGGAAATCCGCCTCAGCCATGTGCGCTATATGCTGAAAAGCTCCGACGCCTCGGTCGCGAAAATCGCCGATGCGACCGGGTTCTGCGACGCCTCACACCTCACCACAACCTTCCATCAGGCCGTTGGCATGACCCCTGCGGAATGGCGCCGCCACCCGTCTGGGGAATAAGATTCCGCGGCACCTCACGGAACGGGGAGCAAAATTTTCCTTTTGACGCGAAAATCGCAATCAGATTAGCGTCGACTCAAAGGGGTTTAAATTTCCCAAGGAGCAACCGCCCAGCCGCCGCGAGGTGCCATGTCGAACGATCCGCTTTTGCAGCCTTATCAGCTCAAGCATTTGACGTTGAAAAACAGGATCATGACCACGAGTCACGAGCCCGCCTATCCCGAGGACGGGCTGCCGAAGGATCGTTACCGCGCTTACCATGAAGTCCGCGCCAAGGCCGGCGTGGCGCTGACCATGACGGCGGGGTCGGCGGTGGTCTCGAAAGACAGCCCACCCAGCTTCTCCAATATCCTTGCCTATAAGGACGAGGTGGTGCCGTGGATGGGCAAGCTCGCGGATGCCTGCCATGAACATGGCTGCGCGGTGATGATCCAGCTCACCCATCTCGGTCGCCGAACCCGTTGGGATTACGGCGACTGGTTGCCTGCGCTTTCCGCCGGGCCGGATCGGGAGACGGCGCATAAAGCCTTCCCGAAAGTCATGGAAGAGTGGGACATTGACCGCGTGATCGGCGATTATGTCGATGCGGCGGAGCGGATGCAGCAGGCGGGTCTCGATGGGGTGGAGCTGAATGCTTACGGCCATCTGATCGACCAGTTCTGGTCGGCCCGGAGCAATACGCAGGATGAATATGGCGGGTCGCTGGAAGGCCGGATGCGGTTCTCTGACGAGCTGCTGACCCGGATGCGGGAGCGGGTGGGGGATACGTTCATCATCGGCATCCGCTTCACCGCCGATGAGACCGTTCCCGGCGGGATTGATGAAACCGAGGGGCTGGAGATCGCCCGGCGGCTCAAAGCGGCGGGTCAGGTTGATTTCCTCAACGTCATTCGCGGGCGGCTCGACACAGATCCGGGGCTGACCGATGTGATTCCCGTGCAGGGCATGAAATCCGCGCCGCATCTCGACTTCGCGGGCAAGATCAAGGCGGAAATCGGGATGCCAACCTTCCACGCCGCCCGCATCCCCGACGTGGCGACGGCGCGGCATGCTGTCGCAGCGGGCCTGCTCGATATGGTCGGCATGACTCGCGCGCACATGGCGGATCCGTTCATCGTCCAGCGCATTGTCGAGAAGCGGGAGGACGACATTCGCCCCTGCGTCGGCGCCAATCATTGCCTTGACCGGATTTATCAGGGCGGCGATGCGCTCTGCATCCACAACGCAGCGACGGGCCGCGAGCTGTTCATGCCGCATGAGATCGCGCCTGCGGAAACGCCGAAAAAGGTCGTGATTATCGGCGCAGGTCCGGCGGGGCTGGAAGCCGCGCGGGTGGCCGCCGAGCGGGGACATAAGGTTGTGGTGTTCGAGGCGCAGGACGATCCGGGCGGGCAGGTGCTGCTCCTCAGCCAGACGCCACGCCGCAAGGAAATGATCTCCATCGTCGAATGGCGCATGGCGCAATGCGCCGCCCGTGATGTGGAGTTCCGGTTTAACGCCTACGCCGAGGCGGACGACGTGCTGGCGGAGAACCCCGATGTGGTCATCGTCGCCACCGGCGGGATGCCCAACACGGCGATTATCGAGGAGGGCGAAGATCTCGTCGCCTCAAGCTGGGACATGATTGCGGGGGATGTGAAACCGGCGGGCGAAGTGCTTGTCTTTGATGCCACCGGCGATCACGCGGCCCTGCAAGCCACCGAGGTTGCCGCCTTTGCCGGCGCGAAAGTCGAGATGATGACGCCCGACCGCACCCTCTCCTCCGAAGTCATGGGCATGACCCTCGTGCCCGCCATGCGCCAGCTTCAGGACAAGGATGTAACCTTCACTGTCACCCGCCGCCTCACCGGGGTTGCGCGCGATGGCAACAAGCTCAAAGCCACCATCGGCACCGACTACTCGGACCACCGCGAAGAGCGCCATTACGACCAGATTGTGATAAACTACGCGACGCTCCCGCTTGATGAGCTTTATTTCGATCTCAAACCGCGCTCGCGCAATCGCGGCGCGGTCGATCATGACGCACTTTTGGAGGGCCGCCCGCAGCCGGATGGCCCCCATGATGGCAGCTTCCAGCTTTACCGTATCGGCGATGCCGTGTCGGCCCGATCCATACATGCCGCGATCTATGATGCGTTGCGGCTTGTAAAAGACATTTAGTAACCCTGCCCCCCGCTTGGGGGCGCTCCTTGGAGGGAGGTAAAAACAATGACAACGGATTCAGACGTTCTCGCCGCATTGCTGGCCCGCAAACCGGGCCATTCCCTGCCGCAGCCGTTCTATACGGACCCGCATTTCTTCGACTGCGATCTGCGCAATATCTGGTACAAGGATTGGCTGCTCGCGATCGCATCGGCGGAAGTTCCCAAGACCGGCAACTATGTCACCATGCAGATCGGCAATGCGCCGGTTGTGATCGTGCGCGGCGCGGACAAGAAAATCCGCGCCTTCCACAATTCTTGCCGCCACCGGGGCAGCCGCGTCTGCCAGCAGGAACGCGGGTCGAGCGCCAAGCTGACCTGCCCCTATCACCAATGGACCTATGATCTCGATGGCAGTCTCGTCTGGGCGCGGGAGATGCAGGAAGGGTTCGACCCCAAGCAATACGGCCTCAAACCGATCCATTGCGAGGAAGCCAGCGGAATCGTCTTCATCTGCCTCGCCGATGACGCGCCCGACTTCAAACCGCTTCAGGAGATGGCGGAGAAATATGCCGGGCCGCATGACATGCCCAACCTCAAGGTCGCCGCGACCCGCTCCATTGTCGAAAACGGCAACTGGAAGCTGGTGATGGAGAACAACCGCGAATGCTATCACTGCGCAGGCTCACACCCGGCGCTCTGCCGCGTCTTCCCGGATGATCCCGAGCTGGTCGGTAGCTTCGAAGGCACCTCCGTTGCGGCGGCCAATGAGCACGTGGAGCGCTGCGAAGCCAATGGTCTGCCCTCGAAATTTTACATGGAACCGGGCGGGCAGTGGCGTTTCGTCCGCATTCCCTTCGTGGGCGACGCGGTCAGCTACACGCTTGAAGGCACCCCCGCTGTCAGCAAACGCCTTGGCAAGATCCCGTTCGACAATGCTGGCTCGCTGCTGTTCTTCCATTATCCGAACACCTGGAACCATCTGCTGTCGGACACGGTCACGCTCTTCCGCATGACCCCGATCAGCCCGACAGAGACGCAGGTGATGACCACATGGCTCGTCAATGCGGATGCGGAGGAGGGGGTCGATTACGACGTGGACCGGCTCACCCATGTCTGGATTCAAACCAATGCCGAGGATCGCGAGGTCGTGGAGGAAAACCAGAAGGGCATCCTCTCCCCCGCCTATCAGCCTGGCCCCTATTCGGCGAAGCAGGAGAGCGGCGTCATCCAGTTTGTCGACTGGTATACGGACACGCTTCAGCAGCGCCTGACCGGGCGTCCCCGCCTGATGGTTGCGGAGTAACTTCATGATCCCCATCCCCGATGAGACGAGCAAACCGTGGACCGATGAGGAACCGCTGGAATGCGTGATGGTCATTCCCGAAGCGCCGGATGTGAACACCTTCGTGTTCCGCGCGCCCTCGGGCCGCTGGTTCCGCTATCGTCCGGGGCAGTTCCTCACACTTGAGATCCCGACCCCGGGCGAGACAATCTGGCGGACCTTCACCATCTCCACCAGCCCGTCGCAATCACTCTCCGTCGCGGTGACGATCAAGCAAAATCCCGACTCTGTCGGGGTCAAGTGGATGTTCGAAAATGTCCGCCCCGGAACACGTATGAAGGCCAGCGGTCCGGCGGGGCATTTCTGCCTCCCGCAGCAGCCGGACGGGAAATATCTCTTCATCTCCGGTGGCTCCGGCATCACGCCCATGATGTCGATGACAGCCTTCCTCTTCGACCGGGGTGAGCAGCCAGACATCACCTTCGTCGCCGCCGCCCGCTCCCCCGCCGATCTCATCTTCCGGCACCGTCTGGAGCATATCGCCTCCCGCCTGCCGGACCTGAAGCTGCATTTCGTCGTGGAGCAGGCGAACCCCTATGAGGTCTGGTCTGGCTATCGCGGGCGGCTCACCCAGATCATGCTCGGCCTGATGTGTCCCGACTATCTGGAACGCGAAGTCTATTGCTGCGGGCCGGAGCCCTTCATGGCCGCGGTGCGCGAGAGCCTAATCGATCTTGGCTTCAACATGGATCACTATCATCAGGAAAGCTTTGCCGCGCCCGCCGAAAGCGCCGAAGATGTCCCGCCCCTCGACGATCTGCGGCTTGAGGAAAGCGCCGAGGCCGAGGTGGTTTTCGCCAAATCCGGCAAAACCGCGACCTGCCGCGAGACGGACACGATCCTCGCCGCCGCCCGCGCCTCGGGTCTCAACATCCCCTCCGGCTGCACCTTCGGCCTCTGCGGGACGTGCAAGACGAAGAAAATTTCCGGCGATGTACATATGGTCCACAATGGCGGGATCACCGAGGAGGAGGAAGCCGAGGGCTATATCCTCGCCTGCTGCTCGCACCCGATTGGGCGGGTGGAAGTCGAGGTTTGACGGCCCTGCCATGCACCCATTGGGAATAGTCTTGAAGCCCCGTGAGGGGCTTCTCCGCTAGATCCCGAAACGGTCCCGCGCGGCGTACCACCAGCTTCCCAGCGTGGAATAGAGTGGCCCGAGCGTCCGCCCGCCGGGAAAGGGGAACCATTTTAGCGCCGCGAACCGGTCGAACCGCGTGGTGTCGCCCGTGATCGCTTCGCTTAATATCCGCCCGAAAAGATGCGAGCCGGTCACGCCATGGCCGGAATACCCATGCGCGAACCATGTGTGATCGGCGAGCCGTCCCATCTGCGGGACGCGGGAGAAGGACAGCGCGAAATTGCCGGACCACGCGTAATCCACCTTCACCCCTTTAATCTCCGGAAACACCGTCTCCATCGCGGGCCGCAGCTTCGCCTCCACATCCGCCGGGTCTTTGCCGCCATACACCGTGCCACCGCCAAAGAGCAGGCGATTGTCCGCAGAGAGGCGGTAATAGTCGAGAATATAGCGCGTATCCTCCGCGCAATGCCCGGTCGGCAGCAGGCGCTTCGCCACGTCCTCCGGGAGCGGTTCCGTCGCCATCACCTGAGTCGAGACCGGCATCACCCGCGCCGTCAGCGCCGGGACGACATGGCCGAGATAGGCGTTCCCGCAAATCACGACCTGCCCCGCCGTCACGCGCCCTTCATTTGTGATCACAACGGGTTTCGCGCCGGAATACTCCACCTCGCGAACGATACTATCCTCATAAATCACCACGCCAAGGCTCTCCAGCGCCGCCGCCTCGCCCAGCGCGAGGTTGAGCGGGTGCAGATGCCCGCCCTTCCGGTCGATCATCCCGCCGACATAGAAATCCGAGCCGATATGCTGGCGCAGCGCGGCCTCGTCGAGCAGCTCGTGGCTGTCCATCCCATAGCGTCGCAAAAGCTGATCGAACCCTTCGATCTCGCGCATATGGCGCGGCGTGGTGGCGACGAAGATATTCCCTTCGCGGTAGTCGCAGGCAATGTCATAACGCGCGATCCGGTCCCGGATAATGTCGCCGCCTTCCTGATAGAGACCGCCGACGAAATCCGCCATCTCCTGCCCATATTGCTTGGCGATCTTCGGCAGACCCGCGTTGAGCCCGTTCACCACCTGACCACCATTTCGGCCCGACGCGCCCCAACCGATTTTCGCGCCTTCGAGCAGCACCACCTGCTTGCCCGCCTCCGCCAGATGCAGCGCGGCGGAGAGGCCCGTAAACCCGCCACCGATGACGCAAATCTCCGCCTCAATGTCAGCACGAAGCGGCGGGCGCTCCGGCGACGGATTGGCCGAGGCCGCGTAATAACTGCCGGTATGGGTGCCGTCGGTATAATCCGCCATCAGACGCTGCTCCTGTAGGTTTCCGTCTCAAACAGCGACATGCGCGCCTCGAACCGTTCCATTTCCTGCCGTTTGATGCCGACCATGCTGTGAATGAGTTCGGGCGCAAAGGCGCGGGCGATGAAGGCGCTCTGCTCAAACCGCTCAATCGCTTCGCGCCAATGGCTCGGCCCTTGTTCCAACTCGATATAATCGGCATTGCCCGACAGCGGTTCGCCTGGATCCGTGCCGTTCTCCATCCCGTCCAGCGCCCCGGCAAGCACCGCCGCCAGCATCAGATAGGGGTTGGCATCGGCGCCCGCGACGCGATGCTCGATCCGCCGCGCGGCATTCGGCCCGCCGGGGATGCGCACAGCGACCGTGCGATTTTCATAGCCCCAACAGATCGAATTCGGCGCATGTTGCCCCGGCTCGAACCGGCGATAGGAGTTAAGATGAGGCGCGAAAATCAGCGTCGCATCCGCCATGGTCGTGGTCAGCCCGCCGACCGCATGGCGCAGCGCGTCGGTTCCCTCCGGCCCGCCATTGTCAAAAATATTCGCGCCGCTCTCATCCAAAATCGAGAAATGGATATGCAGCCCGGACCCGCTCGCCTCCTGCATCGGCTTGGCCATGAAACTCGCTTCATGCCCATGTTTGCGGGCGACCCCCTTGATGATCTGCTTAAGGAAAATCGCATCATCGGCGGCGCGGAGCGCGTCGGGCTGGTGCAGCAGGTTGATCTCAAACTGCCCCGGTCCAAGCTCGGAAATGGTCGCGTCCGCCGGGATCTCCTGCGCCTCGGCGGCTTCCTCGACATCGGCGAAGAACCCTTCGAAATCGCTGATCTCATCTACCGAGAGGACATTGCCCGCCATGGTCCGCTGCAAATGGCCCGGCGGGGTGATCGCATCGCCGGTCGGGTCGAGCAGGTAGAACTCCACTTCGAGCGCGACCACCGGGGTCAGCCCCTTGGCCGAAAACCGCTCCAGCACGGCAGCAAGCGCGCAGCGCGGGTCGCCGGGGAACATCGACCCGTCCTCCCGAAACATCCAGACCGGCAAAAGCGCCGCTGTCTGGCTCTGCCATGTGATCGGCAGAAGGCCACGTCCGGTCGGGTGGCACATCCCGTCGCCATCGCCATGTTTCTCGATCAGTGGGTTGCCCGCGTAATCATGCCCCCAAATATCCAGCTCGCAAGCGGTGAGCGGCATCCGGAATCCGTCTTTCTCCAGCTTCTCACGCTGATGCCCCGGCACACGTTTGCCGCGCCAGATCCCGTTGAGATCCACCAACCCGGCATAAAGATTGCGGTATTCCGTCATCGCGCATCGCCTCACATCTGTTCAGGTCCGATGAAAGCCTGCAATTTGCGCCCATGGCAAGGGGGCTAGTTGTCGTGCTTCTCCGTGAGGTGGCGGCGCAAGCGGCGCAGGCTGTACCAGACGAAGGCGAGGACGGGCAGGGCGATCAGCGCCATCAGCCAGTCTTTTGAGATCCCGAGCAGTTTTGCCAACGGCGCGCCGAGATAGCCCGCGAGACCAACCGCGTAATAGCTGATCGCGACGGCGGAGAGGCCCTCGACTGTTTCCTGCAAGCGCAGTTGCAGATCGGCGCGGCGGTTCATCGAAGCCAGCAGGTCGCGGCTCTGGATTTCGGAGCGGACATCGACACGGGTGCGGAGCAGGTTCGCCGCACGGTTGGCGCGTTCCGAGAGCGCGGTGACCCGTCCAATCACCGAGCGACAGGTGCGCATGGCGGGATCAAACCGGCGGAGCATGAATTCCGACATGACTTGCCGGTCGCCAACGCGCTGTTCGCGCAGCGTTGTCAGCCGCTCGTCCACGATGGCGCGGTAAGCTTCCGCCGCGCCGAAGCGGAAACTGGTCCCGGAAATCAGCAGTTCCACCTCAGCGGCGAGGCGCAGGAGGTTTTCGAGGCTCGCCTCGTCCGCCCCATCCTCGCGAGTGATGCTGGCCATGATCTGCGTGAGATCCGCGTCGAGCCGCGCGACCTCCCGCGACACCCGCTGCGCGACGGGCAGTGCCAGCATCGCCATGGCGCGGTAGGTTTCCAGCTCCAGCAGGCGTTGGACGATACGGCCCAAACGGCGCGGGTCGATGCTCGGTTCGGTGAACACGGCGAAACGGCTGTGCCCGGCGGCGTCGAGCCGGAAATCGCCCGCAATCAAGGCGTTCCCATCCGCGATTTTCGACGCGGCAAGGCTTTCAGCCACAAACCAATTCCGCAGCTTGTCGTCGATCTGGGACAGCGTTTCGGGTTCATTCAGATGCGCTGTCTCGATCCGCAGCAGCGCCGAGGCCATCACCACACCGCCCTCATTGATCCATGATTTCGGAAAATGTGCGAAAAGATCGCCCTGAAAGGGCGGGGTCGAGACGCCCTCGGTCATCAGCGTGTAGGTGACAAATTCCGTGTGCCGCTCCCATTTCAGCGCAAATGGCCCGAGATCGGCAAAATAATGCTCGGCATCCGGTGCGGGATGGGGCGCGCCGAAACGGTCGAGCAGCGCAATCAGATGTGCCCGGTCCTCCTCGGCGGCGCGCGGCGCGTCGGCATCGGAGGTCAGCGCGAGATAGGCGGCGCTCGCCGGGGCCTTCAGCGTCGGGAAAGGCCGTGCGTGTAACTCGTTAATAAGGGCCCGACGGGCGCTGTGATCGGTCATGTCTCGCTCCGTTTCGCCAAGGAAACCAAGTGACTATAGCACGGGATTTGCCCTTGGATACGGCGCGCGGGACAAAAACCCGGCTGTGGCCAAACCGCCCCGGTTCGATAAAACCCGCGCTATCTCGTCGCTGGTATCACGCCGCATTTTGCGCTTAGCTGCGAGGGATAGATCGGAGGGACCCCCATGGACATCGAGACTCGCAGCTTTTCCGCCTTTGACGACCAGAACCCCGGCACCTCGGGCCTGCGCAAGAAAACCAAGGTTTTCATGCAGCCGCATTATCTGGAAAGCTTCGTGCAGGCGATTTTCGAGGCGATTGGCGGGGTCAGCGGCAAGGTGCTGGTGCTTGGCGGCGACGGGCGCTTCCACAACCGCACGGCGGTTCAGGCCATCCTGAAAATGGCCGCGGCGCAGGGTGCAAGCCGGGTGATCGTCGGGCAGGGCGGCTTGCTCTCGACGCCGGCGGCCTCCCACCTCATTCGCAAGCGCGAGACCGATGGCGGGATCATCCTCTCGGCCAGCCACAACCCCGGCGGCGAGGAGGAGGATTTCGGGATCAAATTCAATATGCCGAATGGCGGGCCGGCCCCGGAGGGCGTGACTTCGAAGATGTTCGAAGCCAGCAAGGGGCTCAGCGAGTACAAGATCGCGGATGCGGAGGATGTGGCGCTCGATACGCTTGGGGAGCAGACGCTTGGCGAGATGGTCGTCGAGATTGTCGATCCGGTGGCGGACTATGCCGCGCTGATGGAGGAGCTGTTCGATTTCGCCGCGATCAAGGCGCTGTTCGACGGCGGCTTCACGATGCGGTTCGACGCGATGCACGCGATTACCGGGCCTTATGCGGTGGAGATTTTGGAAAACCGCCTCGGCGCGCCGAAGGGGACCGTTATCAATGGCACGCCGGAGGAGGATTTCGGCGGGCATCACCCGGACCCGAACCCGGTTTGGGCCAAGGCGTTGATGGACGAGATGTTCAGCGCGGACGGCCCAGATTTCGGCGCGGCTTCGGATGGCGATGGCGACCGGAATATGGTTGTCGGAAAGAATATCTATGTCAGCCCGTCGGATAGCCTCGCCGTGCTGGCCGCCAATGCGCAGCACGCGCCCGGTTATGCGAGCGGGATTGCCGGGGTCGCGCGGTCCATGCCGACTTCTGCCGCCGCCGACCGGGTGGCCGAAAAGCTCGGGATCGCGAATTTCGCGACCCCGACCGGCTGGAAGTTCTTCGGCAATCTGCTGGATGCAGGGAAAGTCACCATCTGCGGCGAGGAAAGCTTCGGCACCGGATCGAACCATGTGCGCGAGAAGGACGGGCTTTGGGCCGTGCTGCTCTGGCTCAATATTCTGGCCGCCCGCAAGGAGAGCGTCGCCGATATTCTCGCCGCCCATTGGGCGGAGTATGGCCGCAACTATTACTCGCGCCATGACTATGAGGGCATCGACAAGGACGGCGCGGAAGCGATGATGGCGCGCCTGCGCAGCGGCGCAGCAGACTTGGTAGGGAAATCGTTCGCCGGGCTGACCGTCACCAAGGCCGAGGATTTCGCCTATACAGACCCGGTCGATGGTTCGGAAAGCAAGAAACAGGGCATGATGGTCGAATTCGACGGAGGGAGCCGGATCATGATGCGCCTGTCTGGCACGGGGACCGTGGGGGCGACCCTGCGGCTCTATCTCGAAGCCTATGAGGCGGACCCGGCGAAGCACAACCGCGACCCGCAAGAGGCGCTGGCGGATGTGATCGCGGCGGCGGAAGAGATCGCTTCAATCAAAGAGGTAACAGGCAAATCCGCGCCGGACGTTGTGACCTGACAGCGTCCCTTTCCCCCATCAAGAGGGCTTCGGCCCGCCACGCAAAAGCGCGGGTCGCGCCCGGCATCTAATCGCGACGTTTCCTTGCGCCGGGTGCGGGGAAGGGCATCTAAACGCAGCGCCCGACCCGGCGCGATCAGCGATGCGGCAGGCCAAGGCTCCCGACGCTCATCGCGTGTTTGACGGAGAAAAGATAAGTCTCAACCTTACGCTGCGAGGTCAGGTGATGACGCGCCTTCTCCTCGGGCGCCGACGCGAAGAACCGCGCCATCCGGTCCCGTTGCCTCTCGCGTGTCGTCCAGATCCAATGCCAGAATTCGCGATCAAACCGCTCGGGGCAATTTTCAGGCAGATCCGGGCGTGAGCGGCCATAGCTTCGCACCGTTCGCCAAAAGACCCGCCACATGCGCATCGTGACCGGAAAGTCGAGCCAGATCAACGTGTCCGCCCGGCGCACCCGCTCCCGCCATGTCGCGGAATGCCCGCCCTCGAAGATCCATTGCGGCTGTGCATGGACCTCGGCGCAGAGCAAAGTCTTTTCCTCGCGCGGGCGCTCCGTCCAGCCGGGCATCCAGTGGATGTGGTCCATATGGTAGACAGGCAACATGGTGATGTCCCCAAGGGCGCGCGCCAGGGTGGATTTGCCCGATCCCGGTTGCCCGATGATCATGACACGTTGCATGGCGCGCTCCTTTGGTTAAACGGCGGCTTTCAGCGCCTCCACCCGGTCCGTCGCTTCCCATGTGAAGCCGCGATAGGTGCCGCCATTATAGGCGATCTCCATCGGGTCGCGGCCGAAATGGCCATAAGTGCTGGTCGGGCGGTAGATGGGGTGCAAAAGATCTAGTTCTTTCAGGATCGCATAGGGGCGCAGATCGAACACCTCGCGCACGGCGGCGATGATCTTCTCGCGCGGCACGGTCTCGGTGCCGAAGGTGTTGAGCGAGATCGAGGTCGGCTCCGCCTCGCCAATCGCATAGCTCACCTGAATTTCGCAGCGGCGGGCAAGGCCAGCGGCGACGATATTCTTGGCCACCCAGCGGCCCGCATAGGCAGCCGAGCGGTCCACCTTAGACGGGTCTTTGCCGGAGAACGCGCCGCCGCCGTGTCGGGCCATGCCGCCATAGGTGTCGACGATGATCTTGCGCCCGGTCAGGCCGCAATCACCAACCGGGCCGCCAATGACGAATTTGCCGGTCGGGTTGATGAAATATTTCGTGTGGGTCGAAAGCCATTCGGGCGGCAACACCGGCTTGATGATCTCCTCCATCACCGCCTCGCGCAGATCGGCTTGCGCAATGTCGGGGCCGTGCTGGGTCGAAAGGACCACCGCATCGACCGCCGCCGGCTTGCCGTTTTCATAGCGGAAGGTGACCTGGCTCTTCGCATCCGGGCGCAGCCAGTCGAGCGTGCCGTCACGGCGCACCTGGCTCTGACGCTCCACCAGACGGTGCGCATAGGTGATCGGGGCGGGCATGAGCACATCCGTCTCATCGCTCGCATAGCCGAACATCAGCCCCTGATCGCCCGCGCCCTGCTCTTCGGGGTGGGAACGGTCCACGCCTTGGTTGATCTCGGGGGACTGCTTGCCGATAATGTTGATGACCGAGCAGGTTTCGCCGTCAAAACCAAACTCCGACGAGCGATAGCCCACATCATTGATCACATCGCGAACGATCCGCTCCAGATCGACCCAAGCGGTCGTGGAAATCTCGCCCGAAATGATGGCGACGCCGGTTTTCACCATGGTCTCGCACGCCACGCGGGCGCGCGAATCCTCGGCGATGATCGCGTCGAGAACGGCGTCGGAAATCTGGTCGGCGATCTTGTCGGGATGCCCCTCGGAGACGCTCTCCGAGGTGAAGGTGCTGTATTCAGTCATGCTATGCTCAGTAACGGTAATGATCGGGCTTGAAGGGGCCGTCCGGGGTGACGCCGATATAGGCGGCTTGATCAGGCGAGAGCTTGGTCAGCTTCGCGCCGACACGCTCCAGATGGAGCGCGGCCACCTTTTCGTCGAGATGTTTCGGGAGGATATAGACCTTGTTTTCATACTGGTCGCCCTTCTCCCACAGCTCCATCTGCGCCAGCACCTGATTGGTGAAGCTGGCGGACATGACGAAGGACGGGTGCCCGGTCGCATTGCCAAGGTTCAAGAGACGGCCTTCGGACAGAAGGATGATCCGATTGCCCGACGGCATTTCGATCATGTCCACTTGGTCCTTGATATTGGTCCATTTGTGGTTCTTGAGGGCGGCGACCTGAATTTCATTGTCGAAATGACCGATATTGCCGACGATCGCCATGTCCTTCATCGCCCGCATATGGTCGAGACGGATGATGTCTTTGTTGCCCGTGGTGGTGACGAAAATATCGGCTTTTTCAACGACATCTTCGAGAAGGACGACCTCGAACCCGTCCATCACCGCCTGAAGGGCGCAAATCGGGTCCGCCTCTGTGATCACAACGCGCGCGCCCGCGCCGCTGAGGCTGGCCGCCGAGCCTTTGCCCACATCGCCATAGCCGCAGACGACGGCGAGCTTGCCCGCGATCATGGTGTCCGTCGCGCGGCGGATGCCGTCCACAAGGCTCTCACGGCAGCCATATTTATTGTCGAATTTCGACTTGGTGACGCTGTCGTTCACATTGATCGCCGGGAAGGGCAGACGGCCCTCGCGCATCAGCTGGTAAAGACGGTTCACGCCAGTGGTGGTTTCCTCGGTCACGCCCTGAATGGCGTCACGCTGGCGGGCAAACCAGCCCGGCGAGGAGGCCAGACGTTTGCGGATCTGTGCAAACAGCGCCTCTTCTTCCTCGGATTTCGGATCGGCGATGAGGTCCTCCTCACCGGCCTCAACCCGCGCCCCGAGCAGGATATAAAGCGTCGCATCGCCGCCATCGTCGAGGATCATGTTGGCCGGTTCATCCCCGAAATCGAAGATCTTGTCGGCATAGTCCCAATATTCCGGCAGCGTCTCGCCCTTGATCGCAAAGACCGGAACGCCCGATGCCGCAATCGCCGCCGCCGCGTGGTCCTGCGTTGAGAAGATATTGCAAGACGCCCAACGCACTTCGGCGCCGAGCGCGACCAGCGTTTCGATCAGAACCGCCGTCTGAATGGTCATGTGGAGAGAGCCCGCAATCCGCGCGCCTTTGAGCGGTTTGCTGTCGCCATAATCGCGCCGCAGCGCCATCAGGCCAGGCATTTCGGTTTCGGCGATATCCAGTTCCTTGCGGCCAAAATCAGCAAGGGCAATGTCTTTGACGATGTAATCGGTCATGTTGTGAGGCCTCTCCAATCGGATTGGCCCCACATGGCATAAATGGCATCTGTTGTGAAGCGCCTTGGCGGCGCTTCAGCCCTTACTGCGGCGTCACTTTATAAAGGCCGCCATCATCCTCATCGGTGACGACCCAGATCGCGCCGTCGGCCGTTTCGGCGACGTCGCGGATGCGGCCGATATCGGGCAGATACCGCGCCTCGCCGGTCACTTGGCCACCCGACATGGTGAGCCGGACGAGGCCCGCCGGGTTGAGCGCGCCGATGACGAGCGTGTCTTTCCAGCCGTCAAAGAGATCGCCCTGATAGAAGAGCGCGCCCGAGGGGGCGATCACCGGGTCCCAGTAATAAACCGGCTGCTCCATGCCCTCGGCTTCAGTGATCCCGTCGCCGATAGGTTGGCCCGCATATTCAATGCCATAGGTGATGGTTGGCCAGCCGTAATTTTTGCCGGCTTCGGGCATGTTCAGCTCATCGCCGCCTTGCGGGCCATGCTCCACGGTCCAGAGCTGACCAGAGCTGTCGAGCGCCGCCGCCTGAATGTTGCGCAGGCCCATGGCATAGTTGCTCGGCAGGCCGAGATCGGGGTTGTCCTCGGGGATCGAACCGTCGGCATTCACCCGCACCAGCTTGCCGATATTGGTCTGCGGATCCTGCGCGAGCACGCGCGGCTCGGGATCCGACCGCTCGCCAAGTGTGATGAAGAGCGTGCCATCGGGCGCAAACACGAGGCGCGAGCCGAAATGCTTGTCCGATTGCCAAGCGGGCTGCTGCTGGAAAATCACCTCAACCGAGTCGACGCGGGTGTTGTCCTCGGAGAGAACGCCACGCGCGACCGCAGTCGCATTGGTGTTCTCACCGCGCGGCTCGGCATAGCTCCAGTAGATCATGCGGGTGTCCGCGAAATCCGGCGAGAGCGTCACATCAAGCAAACCGCCCTGACCGCGCGCATCCACCTCCGGCAGACCTTGGAGCGGGTCAGACAGAGTGCCATCCGCCGTCAGCACGCGCATGTTGCCGGGCCGCTCCGTGATGATGAACCCGCCCTCGGGCAGAGGCTGTACGGCCCATGGATGATCGAGGCCAGACACAATCTGCTCCGCATTGAGCGTCACATCCGCGTCGATCTGCGGCGCGCGGGTCTGTTCAGGGAAAGCCGGTTCATAGGGCGCATTGGCCGCAGGTGTGGGGACCGGATCTTGTGCAACGGCTGGAAATGCCAGGCTGCCTGCAATCAAAAAAGTGGAAACGCGAATTTTGGGCATGACAACTCCTCCTGTTGCGCCATTTTATGAGCGTAACAGTATAACGCGTAAAATTTGAAAAAGTTCATAGATAACTGAAAAGGGCGCCTCGGATGGGCGCCCTTTTGCTGGTTTCTCTTGTGCTTAGCCTTAGTCGAGGCTGCGCTTGTGCTCCGAAGTTTCGAAGATTTCGATGACATCGCCCTCGCGGATATCGTCGTAATTTTCAAAGGCCATCCCGCATTCCTGACCGGCGCGGACTTCCTTGACCTCATCCTTGAAGCGCTTGAGCGTTTTCAGCGTACCTTCGTGGATCACCACATCGTCGCGCAGGAGGCGGACCCCTGCGGAGCGGCGGGCGAGACCTTCGGTGACTTCGCAACCTGCGACCTTGCCGACGCCGGTGACTTTGAAGACCTCTTTGATCTTCGCGTAACCGATGAACTCTTCGCGCAGCTCGGGCGACAGCAGACCTTCGGCGGCCTGTTTAATGTCGTCCACCAGATCGTAGATGATCGAGTAGTAACGGATCTCCACGCCCTTCTGGTTGGCGGCTTCGCGGGCAGGGGCGTTTGCACGGACGTTGAAGCCGATGATCGGCGCGGAAGACGCTTCCGCCAGACCCACATCGCTCTCGGTGATCGCGCCGACGCCGGAATGCAGCACCCGCACGCGAACCTCGTCATTCCCGAGCTTCTCCATCGCCTGAACAATGGCCTCGGCAGAGCCCTGCACATCGGCCTTCACCAGAACCGGCAGCTCAGCGACGTTTTCATCCGCCTTCGCTTTCGCCATCATCTGATCCAGCGTCACGGCGGCACCGGCTGCGGCGCGCTTGTCCTTGGCAACCTGCTGACGATACTCGGCGATCTCGCGGGCCTTGCCCTCGTTTTCGACCACGTTGAGCACGTCACCCGCTTCCGGCGTGCCGTTGAGACCCAGCACCTCGACGGGCACGGACGGACCCGCTTCTTCCACACGGTCGCCCTGATCGTTAATGAGCGCGCGGACCTTACCCCACTGCTCACCGACAACGAAAATATCGCCGCGTTTCAGGGTGCCGTTCTGCACGAGAACCGTCGCGACCGGGCCGCGGCCCACATCGAGTTTCGCCTCGATGACCGCGCCTTCAGCGGCACGGTTCGGGTTGGCTTTGAGTTCAAGCAATTCAGCCTGAAGCGCGATGTTTTCCAGAAGCTCATCAAGACCTTGGCCGGTATGCGCGGAGACCTCCACATCAAGCACATCGCCGGACATTTTCTCGACGATCACCTCATGCTGGAGAAGCTGCGTGCGCACCTTGTCCGGGTCCGCGCCTTCACGGTCGATCTTGTTGATCGCCACGATCATCGGTACGCCAGCGGCTTTCGCGTGGCTGATCGCTTCGATCGTCTGCGGCATCACCGCGTCATCGGCGGCGACCACGAGAATGACGATATCCGTCACATCCGCACCGCGCGCCCGCATCGAGGTGAAGGCCGCGTGGCCGGGCGTGTCGAGAAAGGACAGCACCGAGCCATTGTCGGTCGTGATCTGATAGGCCCCGATATGCTGGGTGATCCCGCCAGCCTCGCCAGAGACGATGTTGGTCTTGCGGATCGCATCGAGCAGCGAGGTTTTCCCGTGGTCAACGTGGCCCATGATCGTAATAACAGGCGCACGGTTTTCGAGATCCGCCTCTTTATCCTCAACGGTATCAATCGCTTGCTCAACATCAGCATCGGACACGCGGACCACTTTGTGACCGAATTCCTCAACCACAAGGGTCGCGGTGTCGGCGTCGATGGTCTGATTCTGCGTTGCCATAATGCCGTTTTGCATGAGCATCTTGACCACTGCGGCGGATTTCTCGGCCATGCGGTTGGCAAGCTCCTGAACGGTGATCGCGTCCGGCACCTGCACGTCGCGGGCGACCTTCTCGCGGTTCTCGTTCCCGCCTTGCTGGCGGCGCTTGTCCTTCTCGGCGCGGCGACGCATCGCAGCAACCGAGCGCTGACGCCCGCCACCTTCACCGCCGAGCGCCTGATTGATGGTTAGCTTGCCGGAGCGGCGGCGATCATCCCCGCGGCCTTTCCCGCTGCGATCATCCTGCGGTGCTCCGCGATCATCGCGGCGCGGCTCTTTCTCGGGGCGGCCCCCACGCTCTGCACCCTTGGCCGAACGCGCTTCTGCCGCCTGTGCCGCTGCCGGATCGGGCGCGGCAGCGGGCTTGTCGGTCTTGGGCTTCGCGGCTTTCTTGGCCTCGGCTTCGGCCTTTTTCTTGGCCTCTTCAGCCTGACGCGCTTCTTCCTCGGCGGCCTTGCGGGCCTCCTCTTCGCGCTCCTTGTCAGCCTTTTCCTTGCGCAGGCGCTCCATCTCTTCGACGCGGCGCTTTTCCTCGTCGGCGAGTTTCTTGCGGTCCGCATCGGCGGACGCCTGAGCGGCTTCCAATGCCTTGCGGCGACGCTCGAACTCGGCATCCGAGAGGTTCTTGCCGCCCATCTGATTGCGCACGGCCGCCTTCGGCGCATCCGCCTTGCTCGCGCCCGTTTTCGGCACAACCACTTTCTTACGCTTCACCTGAACCTCGACCGATTTCGACCGGCCATGGGAGAAGCTCTGGCGCACCTGGCTCTTTCCAGCTTTCAGCCCCAGTGTTTTCTTGTCGTCTTTGCCCGTCGTATCGCTCATTCCGTTCGTCCCTTTCCGGCTGCTGCATCGGGGCGCATCCCCGCGAGCCGCAGCCCTTCCTGCCTGACACGATCCGTAAGTGCATCCGGCAGGAGCGCCGCATGTATCACATGATCGCGGCCAAATGCCAAACCCAATTCGTCCGCATCCAGCGTTGTAATGTAGCTATTTTGGCCCTTGGGAGGCCTCAGCTTGGATTTCCCGCTGTCCGAGCCGTCGGAGGCCTGGACCAGCAGCGCCGCACCATCCATCAGTGCGGCTTTTGTCTTTTCGAATCCGGCCACTGCGAGCCCGGCCTTCCGGGCCATGGCAATGAGCGAAATCAGACGCTCGGCGAGCAGGCGATCCACCGTCTCGGCCAAACCTTCGGGGATGGTCACCCCCTGTTTGGCCGCGCGGGCGAATGCGTTTTTCTTGATCGCCTGCGCCAAAGCGTCGCGGCGCGCGGACACCCAAAGCCCGCGCCCCGGCAATTTTCCGGCAAGATCCGGGACCACTTGCCCTTCCGGTCCGACGACGAAACGGATCATCTCCGCCTTATCGCCGCTTTCCCTTGTGGCTATGCAACGCCGCTCGGGCGCTGCATGTTCCCGTCTCGCTCCGCCTCTGCTCACTCTTCAGCGTCACCTTCTTCGGTTTCGGTCGTCTCGTCACCCTCTTCCTCTTCATCCGAAGCGAAAGCCGCGTGATATTCCTCTTCCGAGATAATGCCGAGAGCCAGACGCGCATTCATAATGAGCGTTTGCGCTTCGGTCAGGTCCACGTCGAATTTTTCGAGCAGGCCCTCATCCTTCACGCGCTTGCCATCGACCACAGTGTGACCGCCAGCCAGCTCCCAATCTGCGCAGGTTGCGAACTCGTCGAGGGTTTTGATGCCATCCTCTGTGAGCGCTTCGATCATTTGGGGGCTGAGGCCCTCAAATTCAACCAGACTGTCCTCTGCACCAAGCTCGCGCGCATGAGCGAGAGCCTTCTCGTTGATCTCATCGAGGCTTTCGCGGGCGCGGGCCTGAAGCTCTTCCGCCGTCTCATCGTCGAAACCATCAATCGAGGCAATCTCTTCGACGTCGATATAGGCGACTTCCTCAAGGGTCGCGAAGCCTTCCGACACGAGAAGCTGGGCCACGGTTTCATCGACATTCATCGTGTCCATGAAGAGTTGGCTGCGCTCGGCAAATTCCTTCTGGCGACGCTCAGACTCTTCGGATTCGGTCATGATGTCGATATCAAACCCGGTGAGCTGGCTCGCCAGACGGACGTTCTGACCCCGGCGACCAATCGCTAGCGACAGTTGATCATCTGGCACCACCACTTCGATCCGGTCTGCATCTTCGTCGATCAGCACCTTGCTGACCTCGGCGGGCTGCAGCGCGTTCACAAGGAAGGTCGGCGCATCTTCCGTCCAGGGGATAATGTCGATTTTCTCGCCCTGAAGCTCGCCGACAACCGCCTGAACGCGGCTCCCGCGCATACCCACACAGGCCCCGACCGGGTCGATCCCGCTGTCATGGCTGATCACGGCAATCTTCGCCCGGCTGCCCGGATCCCGTGCCACGGCCTTGATGTCGATCACGCCATCATAGATTTCCGGCACTTCCATCTTGAACAGCTCGGCCATGAATTCCGGCGCGGTGCGCGAGAGGAAAATTTGCGGGCCGCGCGTCTCCGGACGCACATCGCGGATATAGGCGCGGATCCGGTCGCCATTGGCATAGGTCTCGCGATTGATAAGCTGGTCACGGCGGATCACCGCCTCGCCCTGGCCCACATCGACAACCACATTGCCATATTCGGTCCGCTTCACAACGCCATTGAGAATGGTGCCGATCCGGTCCTTGAATTCATCATACTGCTTGGCGCGCTCGGCCTCGCGGACTTTCTGCATGATGACCTGCTTGGCGCTCTGCGCGGCGATCCGGCCCATTTCGGGCGGCGGCAGTTCATCTTCCAGAACATCGCCAATCTGCGCGTCGGCTTGTTCCTCGCGCGCATCTTCAACGGTGATCTCCGTCCACTGGTTCTCCACCTCTTCAACAACCGTGCGGCAACGGGTCATCCGCAGCTCGCCGGTTTTCGGGTGGATCTCGGCGCGGATGTCATATTCCGCCCCGTAACGCGAACGCGCCGCCTTGGCATAGCTCTCTTCCATCGCCTCACGCACCAGCGCCGGGTCAATCATCTTCTCCCGCGCCACCGCATTTGCGATTTCAAGCAATTCCAAACGGTTAGCCGATGTAATGCTCATTCTTCGTCATCCTTTTCGGTCTCGATCTCGTCGAACTGGCCCTCGTCCAGCTCCTTGTTTTTCTGTGCCTTGAGGCTCTCGGCGATCAACTCGTCGGTAAGAACCAGCTTCGCCTCCGCCAGAAGATCAAAGGTCAGCCCCACGGTGCCTTCCTCGATCTCGATCAGAACTTCGCCGTCCTCGACGCCTTGCAAAACGCCCTTAAAATTCTTGCGCCCATCAATCAGATCATTGGTGGTCAGCTTGGCGTGATAGCCTTCCCAGCGCTCAAAATCCTTAAACCGGGTTAACGGCCGGTCGATCCCCGGAGAGGAGACCTCCAGCGCATATTCCCCCGCCACCGGGTCCTCCACATCGAGCAGCGCCGACACCGCCGTCGAAATTTCGGCGCAATCATCGACTTCAATCGTCCCGTCCGGCTTCTCCGCCATGATCTGAAGCGTCGTTTTCTTCCCGCTCATCAGACGCAGGCGCACCAGCTCATAGCCCATCCCTTCGATGAGCGGACGAACCATATCCGCCAGCCGCCGGTCAATCGCCGCTTTTGCAATCAAATCGGACATATCACTCCTTGGAACCTGCGTCCCCGGATACAAAAAAACGGGCCCGCGGCCCGCTACATTTTCCGGTGGGAGGCCGAAGCCTCGCCGCTGTTGAGCCTGTATATACGCCCGGTTCCCACCGATTGCAAGCGGATAAGAAGAGAGGCATTTTTATCGTATTCGCAGCGCTTTAACGAGAAGATTTAGCTAAAATCTAAGAGGAAATAATTTTCTGTTAAAACTTTTTCCTGAGTCGTTTGGCTATACCTACAGCTTGCAACATAAGGGGTGAGCTATGTGGCAAGTTGTGACCTGTATTTATCAGGACCATGACCTATGGTCGGTCCTTCTGGCGGCGCTGGTGATGTCGGGTGGGGCCTATCTGACGCTGCTTCTGTTTAAAATGTCGCGCCGAGTCGTAGGTTTATCCGCCGGTCTCTGGATGTTTTTTGGCGCGCTGACAGCGGGTGCGTCCATCTGGTCCACGCATTTTATCGCCATGCTTGGCTACCGCCATGCCTATGGGGCACAGTTTGATCTGGGGATCACCGCGCTATCGCTTCTGATCGCGATAATCGGGGCCTTGGCCGCGCTGGATGTGGCGCGGCGCGCGAAAACCTATCAAGGCCGCGCCATCGGCGGCGGGGTTCTCGGTCTCGCCATCGCTACCATGCACTACACGGGCATGGCGGGCTATCGCCTTGACGCTCTGATGCTCTGGGATCGCACGATGCTCGCCGCGTCGGTCGCCCTCTCCGTCATCTTTGGCGCGCTCGCTCTCGGCCTGATGGATCGGGACGACCGCCGCCGCTACATGGCCACCAGCGCTTTTGTCGTTGGCGTAATCCTTCTGCACTTCACCGGCATGGCCGCCCTCACGGTCGTCCCGTCGCAAACCGGCGATGCGGGGATCATCGCCGCCAACGCCCTGCCGATCTCCGTCGGCGTCGCCCTTCTAACTGCTCTCATCGTCGGCGGCGGCGCCGCGGCCCTCTCCATCGAGCTGCGCAACCGCGACGCCATCGAGAACATGAACCGCTCCGATCTGCTCACCGGTCTAATGAACCGTCCCTATTTCACCGAGCAGCTCGATCTGTGGATGTCGAACAAAGATGATGAAGAGAACAAAGTCATGGTCATCGCCGTTGATCTGCAAGGATTTCGCTATTTCAACGACCGCAATGGCCGAGAAAAGGGCGACATGGTTCTGCGCGAACTGGCGGACCGCCTGACGGAAACGAATATCGGCACCTCCCTCGTCGCCCGCGCGGGCAGCGATGATTTCTTTGTCGCCAAAGCACTGACCTCCGATGCGCAAAAAGGACCGGTGATTGAGGCCATCCGAAATGTGTTCAAAGAGCCCTTCACCTGCGACGACACCGAACATCAGATCAAAGCCGATTTCGGCGTCTCAACCTTCCCGGAAGACGCTACCGATCCCGACCGCTTGATCGCCAATGCCGAGCTCGCCTTGGCCGCAGCGCGCCAGAACCGGAACGAAGATTTTCATGCCTATCATCCGGATCTCGCCAAAATGATGCGGCGTCACACGACGCTCAGCATGGATCTCGCGTCCGCCCTACAACGCGGTGAATTTACGATCTTTTACCAACCGCAGATTGAACTGCCAACAGGGCGGATCACAGGCTATGAAGCGCTCCTCCGTTGGACGCATACGAAGTTGGGACCAATCTCCCCGGCGGACTTCATCCCGATTGCCGAAACCACCGGGCTCATAATGCCCATCGGAAGCTTCGTTCTGCGGCAAGCCTGTTTCGACGCGCTGTCCTTCGACAAGGATCAGAAAATCGGTGTCAATCTGTCCCCGCTGCAATTGCATGATGAGGGCCTGATCGAAGAAGTCAGCGACCTTCTTATCGAAACCGGCCTTCCGCCCGAGCGCTTGGAGCTTGAACTGACCGAAAGCTCGCTTATCACGAACCCAACTCAAGCGTTCGAAACGATACAAGCCCTTCAAAAGATGGGCGTCCGCGTCGCGCTCGACGATTTCGGCACAGGTTATTCCTCCTTCGGCGTCCTCCGCGACATCCGTTTTGATCGTATCAAACTTGACCGCTCCATGATCCGAAATATCGAGCAAGAACCGCGCAGCATGGAAATCATCCATGCGCTCTTCTCTATGGCACGCGGGCTCGACTCCGAGCTGCTTCTCGAAGGGATTGAGACGGACAGAGAATGTCGCGCCCTCATCAATCGCGGTGCCAGCCACGCGCAAGGCTTCCTTTTCGGCAAGCCCGCTCCGCTCGAATTTCTACAGCGCGGCTCCTTCAAACTGCATCTGGAACGCGAGACTTCGGTCACGCACCATTGAGACCTTGGCAACCCGATGCTAAAACGGCGCGAATTCGACTGAAACGAGGATATCATGGCAGACCAAAGCACGCCGAACGGTGCCGATCAGGCAAATCAACCGGCCCCGAAAATTCAAATTTTGACCCAATTCGTCCGCGACCTGTCTTTCGAGAACATCGTCGCCCGCAAAGGCGCGCCGCAGGACGCCAAGCCGCAAGTCGCTGTTCAGGTCAATCTCGACGCGAACAAGCTGAACGATGAAGGCATTTACGAAGTTTCGTTGAAACTCACCGTCGATTCCAGCGCCGCCGAGAGCAAGATCTTCCTTTGCGAGCTGGACTATGCTGGCCGCTTCAAAATCGAAAACGTTCCGGAAGATCAGCTGCATCCGTTCCTGATGATTGAATGTCCGCGGATGCTCTTCCCATTCGCCCGTCGCATCGTCTCTGACGCGACTCGCGATGGCGGCTTCCAGGCGGTCAATGTCGACCCAATCGACTTCGTCAGCCTTTATCGTCAGGAAATCGCGCGCCGTCAGCAGGCATCGCAGCAGACCGAAGCGCCGAATTAAGCGCGCCAGATCGGATTTTTTAGGCCGTCCACGAACAAATCGTGGGCGGCTTTTTCGTCTGCACTCAACAGACTCTCAAGCGCTTGCTTCCGTTGCGGTGCAACCCAATCTGCGCCGACCCCTTTCACGGTTTCATCTTTAGACGACACCGCTTCAAGCGCAATTTCCGGCTGCCGTCCACCGATCAACTCTAGATAAACTTCTGCAAGCAGTTCGCTATCCAAAAGCGCCCCATGCAGCTCCCGACCCGAATTATCCACCCCAAAACGCCGGCAAAGCGCATCCAAACTATTCGACGCTCCAGCAAATCGCCGTCGCGCCATGTAAAGCGTATCAATCGCGATATCGCCTAATTTCGGATAGCCGGCTCGCTCCAACTCGGCATTCAAAAATTTCATATCGAAAGTAGCGTTGTGAATGATCAGTTTCGAGTCGCCAATGAAATCCAAAAACCTCTGCGCAACATCTGCGAATTTCGGCTTCCCACGAAGAAAGTCATTCGACAATCCATGCACTTCGAACGCCTCTTGCGGCATATCCCGCTCCGGATCGAGATATTCGTGAAAGGTATTTTTCGTTGCGACGTGGTTAATCAGCTCAATCGCGCCGATCTCAACGATGCGGTGACCCTCGCTCGGCTCAAAACCCGTCGTCTCCGTATCAAGAACAATCTCACGCATTCATTTCTGCCCTGATTTTTGTGATCACATCGAGGACCTGCGCTCGCGCATCGTCAAACCCTTTCGATGTATCAATAACGAAATCCGCCCGCTCACGCTTTTCCGCATCCGGCAACTGACGCCACAATATCTTTTCAAATGTGTCTTCGCTCATTTGCCCCCGCGCCAAAACGCGCTCTCGTTGGACATTTTCAGGAGCCGTCACGACGACAACCGCGTCGCAATCGACCTCCGCACCGGTCTCATAAAGCAACGGAATATCGAACAACACCATGTCAGCGTCGGCTGATGCCATAAATTCGCGGCGATCTGCAACGACAAGAGGATGAACGAAGTTCTCAATTCTCTTGAGAACCGTCGAATCACGCGCGATTTCGGTTTTTAACACATTACGATCAATAGCGCCTTCGATGACCGCATCCGGCGCAATTTTCTTCATTGGCTCCACAGCGGCTCCGCCTTTACTATAAAGCTTGTGAACCGTTGCATCTGCATCCCAAACGGGTACGCCAGCATCTGCAAACATCTTGGCCGTCGTAGATTTTCCCATCCCGATCGACCCTGTGAGCCCAAGACGAAATGGCATCATCCTAAAATCAACCGTTCCAATTCGTCGTCAACCACCGGCCGCTTTCCAAACCATCCCTCGAAACCTGGCACGGCTTGGTGCAGCAACATGCCAATCCCTGTGACCGTGGATAATCCTTGTTGCTCTGCTGAGCGTATCAAGGGTGTGATTAACGGATTATAGACGATATCTGTGATCACACAGCTCTTCTTCGAACCGGCGAGGTCTATTTCCAGCGGTGGATAGCCCGTCATCCCAAGCGACGTCGTGTTTACCAGAAGATCGACGTCAGGGATGTGTTTCTCAATTTCAACATTTGTGATCACATTGACTTTCTCGCCGAAGTGCTCTGCCAACGTTTCGGCCTTATCCAAAGACCTGTTAGAAAGATAAATTTTTGAGCATCCTCGCGACAACAGTCCATAGATGACGGCACGCGCAGCCCCGCCTGCGCCAATAACCAACGCTTTTGATTTCGGATTCCAGTCCGGGACATTCGCCTCAATATTTGCCATGAAGCCATAAGCGTCTGTGTTGTCGGCGAGAATTCGACCATCATCGAAAAAGAGCGTATTCGATGCCCCGATCTCCCGCGCTGTTTCTGTCACTTCGTCGGCAAGACGAAGCGCTGTTTGCTTATGAGGGATCGTCACATTGACGCCGTGAAAACCCATTTTAGGCAGCGTCGTGATCACATTTTCGAAGTCGTCAACCGCGACGGGTAGCGGTACATAAGCTCCATTTAACGCATATTTATCAAGCCAATAGCCATGCAATTTTGGCGAAAGGCTTTGAGAAATCGGATATCCGACAACGCCAGCAAGGATCATGTCAGCAACACTCCACGAACGCGCATATAATTCAAAATTTCGAGGAGGGGCAGCCCGAGAACTGTGAAATAGTCGCCTTCGACTCGCGTGAAGAGCTGGGCGCCGCGGCCCTCTAGACGGTAAGCACCCACCGATGAGAGGATTTGATCACCCTCACTGTCAAGATAATCGTCCAGAAACGCATCACCGATGGGGCGCATCATGAGTTTAGCTCGACCAATATGCCGCCAAATCGGTTTTCCATCTTCGAAGATGACTGCTGCGGAAAGAAGTTCGTGTGTTTTGCCGCGCAGCTCTTTGAGCTGTGAAGCCGCCTGATCTCTGGTTTCGGGCTTATTATAGGTTTTGTGATCACAAACGAGGATCTGGTCCGCCCCGAGAACGAGACCAGCGACTTTTGACGACGCCTTCGCAGCCTTCATTTCCGCAAGATGATCAGCAATATCACGCGGCGCAGTGCCATCAGCGAGAAGCGCAGCCTTGATCGCGGTCTCGTCAATGCGCGCTGGCAGGATATCAATGGTTAATCCTGCTTCAGTAAGCATGGCCGCGCGTGCTTTCGACGCGGATGCGAGGGTCAAATCGGTCATATCGAGACGTTGCCTCATACCAATGAGGTCGGCAACCTCCATATTTTGGGAAGAATCTGTGGATAACTCGCGGATAGCCACAATGATCTCGGTCCGGCGAAAGTTATTCGAGAGTCATCCCTCTCCCCGACCGCCTGTTGTTCGCGGCCTCTCGAAATTTTTCTAGCCATTGGGGACAACCAGTCTTGTGACGATACGAAAGTTCTGACTCAGAGCGGTCCGCGCTGTGAACGACTCGGTTTAACTGCATAGCTAGAAACGCTTTTTCTCCCATATAACCGTTATTTTTAAGATTTTCGTAACCCAAAGTGTTGCCAGCGATCTGTGGATAACTCTGTGGGGAAATAAAAGATAGAATTTTATCCACACAGTCCACAGCACTACATCAATCACATTCTTTTTCTAAATATCTTTATATTAAAGAGGGAAAAACCGGGGCTTGACCGAGAGCCTGAGACAAACGAGAGAAAGAGTGATGAATCTTTATCTCTGGCTAAAATTTGCCCATATCGTGAGCATGGTCGCTTGGATGGCCGGATTGTTCTATCTGCCCAGGCTCTTCGTTTACCATGTCGAGCGCCCTCAGGCGGTCGAAACCTTCCAAATCATGGAAGACAAGCTTTACAGGCTCATCATGAACCCGGCCATGATGGCGACTTGGGTGTTTGGCTTAGCGCTCATAACGATTGGTGCCGTCGATTTCAGCATGGTTTACATGTGGGTAAAGCTCGTTGCCGTCATTGCGCTCACCGGATTTCATCTTTGGTTGAAGAGCATCATTATTGATTTAAGAAATGGGAAAAATCGACGAGACGGGAAATTTTATCGCTTAATCAACGAGATACCGACGATCCTGTTGATTATCATCGTCGCGATGATTGTGGTGAAACCCTTCTGACTTGACTCTTGCGTCCCAAATGGGCATCTAATCGCGAAATGCGCCGTCCGGCGTGATGTTTTCCCAAATATAGTATCTTAAACAGGATCTTTTGATGGAACAGCGTTCCTTATCGCTTTCGGAACTGAAAGCAAAAAGCCCTGCGGATCTTCTGACGATGGCGGAAGAAGTTGGTGTCGAAAACGCGGCATCTATGCGCAAGGGCGAAATGATGTTCAGCATTCTCAAGGAGATGGCTGAAGACGGGGCCGAGATTACCGGTGATGGCGTACTTGAGGTTTTGCAGGACGGATTTGGTTTTCTGCGTTCGCCGGAAGCGAACTATTTGCCGGGCCCCGACGATATCTATGTCAGCCAAAGCCAGATTAAGAAATTTGCGCTGCGCACGGGCGACACAATTGAGGGTGTGATTTCTGCGCCCAATGACGGTGAGCGCTATTTTTCTCTGGTGAAAGCAAAGCAAATTAACTTTTCCGATCCTGAGGCTGCGCGTCACAAGGTGCATTTCGACGATTTGACCCCGCTTTTCCCCGATGAGCGCCTGCGTCTGGAGATTGAGGATCCGACAATTAAGGACTTCTCAGCGCGCGTGATCGATCTGGTCGCGCCAATCGGTAAGGGTCAGCGAAGCCTGATCGTGGCGCCGCCGCGAACGGGTAAAACTGTGATTTTGCAGAATATTGCTCATTCAATTAAGAAAAATCACCCCGAATGCTTTCTTATCGTGCTGCTGATTGATGAGCGCCCCGAAGAGGTGACGGACATGAAGCGCTCGGTCGACGGCGAGGTCGTGTCCTCGACATTTGACGAGCCGGCGTCGCGCCACGTGGCTGTTTCGGAAATGGTTATCGAGAAGGCGAAGCGGCTTGTTGAGAGTAAACGAGACGTTGTCATCCTCCTCGACTCCATCACGCGCCTTGGGCGGGCCTACAACACGGTGATTCCGTCTTCGGGTAAGGTCCTGACCGGCGGTGTCGACTCCAATGCTCTGCAGCGTCCCAAGCGTCTCTTCGGGGCTGCGCGGAATGTTGAGGAGGGTGGCTCGTTAACCATCATCGCGACGGCGCTGATTGATACAGGTAGCCGGATGGACGAAGTCATTTTCGAGGAATTTAAAGGGACGGGGAACTCCGAGCTGGTTCTGGATCGCAAAATCGCGGACAAGCGCGTCTTCCCTGCCATCGACATCATGAAGTCTGGTACGCGGAAAGAGGACTTGCTGGTCGATAAGGCTGAACTGACAAAAATGTTCGTGCTTCGCCGCATTCTCAACCCGATGGGGACGACGGATGCCGTAGAGTTCCTGCTTGGGAAGTTGAAGCAGACGAAAACCAATGGCGAGTTTTTCGACTCAATGAACAGTTAACCTATATTATTCAATAGGTTAAGCACCCGCGTCAAAGACGCGGGTGTTTGCATTTGGAGAGGCTATGGACACGATTTTTGCGCTATCGACAGCTCCAGGGCGCGCCGGTGTTGCCGTGATGCGGGTGTCCGGGCCAGCTGTTGCTCGTGTGGCAAACAGGCTTATGTCCTCGATGCCGGCGCCGCGCCGCGCCGCAGTTCGGGTGATTTCCGATGGGGATGACGCGATAGACGAGGCGCTGGTCCTCTATTTTCCTATGGGTGAGAGCTTCACCGGTGAAGAGGTTTTGGAGTTGCATCTTCATGGGAGTCCGGCAGTCGTCTCGCGCGTTTCGTCAATCCTTTCTGAGATTGACGATGTCCGTGCTGCGGAGGCTGGCGAATTTACGCGGCGCGCTATGGAAAACGGCCGCCTCGATTTGGCGGAAGTCGAGGGTCTCGCTGATCTGATCGACGCGGAAACGGAGGCTCAGCGACGCCAGGCGCTTGTGGTCATGCGGGGCGGGTTAACCGAAAAGGTTGAGTCTTGGCGGCACGATTTGCTTCGAGCGGCGGCTTTGATTGAGGCGACGATCGATTTTGCGGATGAAGAGGTTCCGGTAGATGTTTCTCCTGAGGTTAGTGAGCTATTAGAACGACTAAAGGAAAGTCTCAAAGGAGAAATTGCGGCGGCGCATGTCGCGGAGCGTATTCGCGATGGTTTCGAGGTCGCGATTTTGGGTCGCCCGAATGTCGGAAAGTCGACGCTCCTGAACCGTATCGCGGGGCGTGATGTGGCGATCACGTCGGAGATTGCTGGAACAACACGGGATGTGATCGAAGTCCGAACCGATCTGGGTGGATTGCCGGTGACGTTCCTCGATACTGCAGGGTTGCGTGAAACCGAGGATGTTGTCGAATCGGTCGGTGTGGATTGGGCACGGAAGCGCGCGGCGGAGGCGGATCTTCGCGTCATTCTTCTTGAGGAAGATGTCAGCGAAATAGAAGACATGGCTGTCACCGTGAAGCCGCAGGATATTGTCCGCTTTGGAAAGGCGGATATCCCGGGCCGCAGCACTGGTGTTTCGGGAAAGTCGGGTGAGGGCCTTAGCGAGCTTCTTGACGAGATTAAGTCGCGACTTGAGCCCAAACTTCAGATCGGTGCCACCGCCATTCGTGAGCGCCAGCGGAGGGCGGTTGAACAAGCACTGGCGTCTATTGATCGAGCATCTGTCGCGTTAGACAATGACGAGAACTCGGAGTTGATCGCGCTAGAGATCAGAGACGCTTTATATGCGCTCGACAATTTGATAGGACGTGTGGGTGTTGAAGATATCCTTGGCGAGATATTTTCGAGTTTCTGCATCGGAAAATAGGTGTTTCACGTGAAACAGGCGAATTTTGATGTTGTTGTGATCGGCGGCGGCCATGCTGGCACCGAAGCTGCCGCTGCGGCCGCGCGCCTTGGTGTCCGCGTGGCACTAGTAACGCATCGCGCGGATCGTATTGGCGAGATGTCCTGCAATCCGGCGATTGGTGGCCTCGGAAAGGGCCATCTTGTCCGTGAAATTGACGCGCTTGGCGGGTTGATGGGCGTTTGCGCAGATCAGGGCGCTATCCAGTATCGTCTTCTGAACCGCCGGAAAGGTCCCGCCGTTCAGGGCCCGCGTGCTCAAATGGATCGTGTGAAATATCGCGAGGCGATCCAACGGGCGGTCGCGGACACCAGCATCCGAGTTATTTCCGCAGGCGTAGATGATCTGCTGACCGTCGGCAGCCGAGTGACTGGCGTTGTTCTGGAAGATGGAAGTGAAATCCATGCACGGGCAGTCGTTCTAACGACCGGGACGTTTTTGAGTGGCGTCATCCATATGGGCACGGAGCAAATTCCTGCTGGTCGCATGGGCGATCCTGCGGCGACAGCGCTCGGGCAGCGTCTTCGTGGTTTGGAATTACCGCTCGGGCGGTTGAAAACAGGGACACCGCCGCGTCTGCGTGCATCGTCGATTGACTGGGAAAGCCTGGAGGAGCAACCCGGCGATGATTCGCCGACCTATCTATCCTTCCGCACGAAGGAAACGCATCTCCCGCAGATTTCATGCGCTATCACGCATACGAACAGCCAAACGCACGACATTATTCGCGCCAATCTCGATAAGTCGGCCATGTATGGCGGGACGATAGAAGGCGTGGGCCCGCGCTATTGTCCGTCGATTGAGGACAAAATTACGCGTTTCGCGGATAAGGACTCCCATCAGGTTTTCCTCGAGCCTGAGGGTTTGGACTGGGATGTTGTCTATCCGAATGGCATTTCGACGTCGCTCCCCGTTGATGTGCAACAGGATTATGTCCGCTCAATGAAGGGGTTGGAGCAGGTCGAGATTTTGCAGCCGGGTTATGCGATCGAGTATGACTACGTCGATCCGCGTGCTTTGTCGCGTGAGTTGGAGCTCCAATCGCTCGAAAACCTTTGGCTCGCCGGGCAGATCAACGGGACCACGGGGTATGAGGAGGCGGGCGCTCAAGGCCTGCTCGCAGGAGCCAACGCGGCCCTTCGTGTGCTCGACAAAGCGCCTTTGGTTTTCGACCGGGCAACCGCCTATATCGGCGTGATGATCGACGATTTGGTTACGCGCGGTGTTTCCGAGCCGTATCGAATGTTCACCTCGCGCGCCGAATACCGTCTGAGCCTTCGGGTTGACAATGCGGATCAGCGTCTGACGCCGATTGCACGCGAATACGGGCTCATTGATGATGAACATTGGCAGCATTATTCGGAGAAAGCGGAGAAGATTGAGGCTTTGACGTCTACTTTGGAGGGCTTGGAGCTTACACCGCAGGAGGCTGCGATACATGGGCTGAAGCTGAATCAGGACGGCGTGCGCCGCGACGCTGTGACACTGCTTTCTTACGCGGATATCCATTTTGCTGATCTTCAGAATATCTGGCCGGAGCTTGAAGATGCGGAGCCGGAGATTGCGGCCCAAATCGAACGGGATGCGCTTTATGCGCAGTATTTGAAGCGTCAGACGAGCGATATTGATGCGATGCGCCGCGATGAGGCGTTGGCTATTCCCGCGGACCTAGCCTTCGCGGAGATCTCCGGTCTTTCGAACGAACTTCGTGGCAAGTTGAAGAAAATTCGTCCGGAAACGATTGGGCAGGCATCGCGCATCGAGGGGATGACCCCCGCAGCTTTGACGTTGCTGATCGCGCGGATCCGTTTGCATGAGAAGCGTTTGTCGGCGTGACGTCTCTCTGGACGGAAAAATATAGCGCGAAAAGTCAGGCCGGGCTCACCGCCTATGCGGCACTTCTGCGGAAGTGGAATCCTGCGATTAACTTGGTTTCTCCAAAAACCTTGGATCAAATTGAAGATCGCCATCTTCGGGACAGCGCGCAGGTTTTCGAGGTTTTGCCTGAAGATGCACAGCATTTGGTGGATTTTGGGTCGGGTGGGGGCCTGCCGGCACTGGTCTTGGCGATTTTGGCCGATGGCGAGAGCAGGGCTCTCAAAACAACCATGATCGAGTCCGATAAACGTAAATCGGCCTTTTTGCGTACGGTTGCCTTGGAGTTGGGCTTAACCAACGCTCATGTCATCGCTGATCGGGTCGAGAATGTGCCAAATCAAGGTGCGGATATCATAACGGCCCGCGCGCTCGCGCCTCTGTCACAGCTTTTGGATTATGCCGCGATCCACGCAACCCTCGAAACACGCTGCTTTTTTCTCAAGGGGAAGCAATATCGCGCTGAAATTGATCAGGCGGCGCAAGATCACCGCTTTAGCTACACCGTGCATCCCAGTATAACGGAGCGAGGAGCCGCGCTTTTGGAGATTGGAGACGTTTATCATGGGGCATGAAACCAAGATTTTCGCGATTGCCAACCAGAAGGGCGGCGTTGGCAAGACGACGACAGCGATTAACCTCGGCACGGCGCTTGCGGTCTTCGGGCGACGCGTGTTGCTGATCGACTTGGATCCGCAGGGGAATGCGTCTACGGGTCTCGGGGTGTCTTATGATGATCGGACCGCGACGAGTTACGATTTGATCGTGGATAGCGTGCCGCTGAAAGAGATTATCCGCGAGTCGAGTGTTCCTGGCCTCTCGATTGCGCCGTCGAACTCGGATTTGAGCTCGGCCGATATGGCGCTCGTTTCGGAGAAGGGGCGGCTGTTTCGGCTAAAGACAGCGCTCGACCTCTATGATGGCGAGAAATTCGACTATGTGCTGATCGATTGTCCGCCGTCGCTTAACCTGTTGACTTTGAACTCACTTGTAGCGGCGAGCGATGTGATTGTGCCGCTCCAGTGCGAATTCTTCGCGCTCGAAGGGTTGTCTCAACTTATGCAGACGATCAAGGAAATTCGCGACGGATTGAACCCCGGTTTGCGGATTCAGGGGATTGTGCTGACGATGTATGACCGCCGGAACAATCTGTCGGAGATGGTCGAGAAAGATGTGCGGAGCAATCTTGGCCGTTTGGTTTTTGAGACGATCATTCCGCGGAACGTGCGGTTGAGTGAAGCGCCGTCGCATGCGCTTCCGGCGCTCATTTACGACCATAAAAGCACGGGGAGTATTGCGTATCAGAAGCTTGCGGCGGAACTTTTGAACCGTGTAGGCGATGCTGAGGAGCTTGAGGAAAGGACAGGATCATGAGCGGATCGAACGAAAAACGGGGTCTTGGGCGCGGATTGAGCGCACTTCTTGCGGATGCGGAGTATGAAGAAAGCGAACCGACGACCTCTGCGGACAGCCATATTGCGATTGATTTGATCCGTCCGAATCCAGACCAGCCGCGGAAGTCGTTTCGGCAGGAAGATCTTGAAAACCTTGCCTCTTCTATCCGACGTAAAGGGGTTATTCAGCCGCTGATCGTGCGGAAGGATCCGGAGAGTCCACGTGTTTACCAGATCGTCGCAGGGGAGCGGCGCTGGCGAGCGGCGCAGATGGCGCGGCTTCATGAGGTGCCGGTTGTCATTCGCAATCTGAGCGAGGCCGAAGTTCTCGAGATTGCGATTATCGAGAATGTGCAGCGTTCGGATTTGAACCCCATTGAGGAGGCGCTTGGCTATCGGCAACTGCTAGAAAAGTTCAGTCATACGCAGGAGCGACTCGCTGAGGTGATCGGGAAGAGCCGTAGTCATATTGCCAATAGTTTGCGGCTGTTGACGTTGCCGGAGCCGGTGCAGGCGCTCGTTGTGTCCGGGGGGTTGAGCGCGGGTCATGCTCGTGCGTTGATTACGTCGGAGAATGCGGCTGAGTTGGCGCAGAAGGTTGTGAAGGGTGATCTGTCGGTCCGTGAGACGGAGAAGCTTGTTCGCGCCGAGAAAGAGCCGAAGGCGGATAGCAAAGAGAAGCTCACCGGCAAAGACAGCGACACCAAGGCGCTTGAGGGGGATTTGGCGGCGCATCTGCGGATGAAGGTCGATATCCGCCATAATCAGGCGAAGGAGACGGGCGAACTTCGGATCAGCTACAAGAATTTGGAGGAACTGGAAGCGCTTTGCCAGTTGCTGAGCCGTTAAGTGAGCAGCATTTCAATCAAGCGATTGAGGACAGGGCGGCCCTTCGAGGTCGCCTTTAATTTTGTGTTGGTGCGGGCGAGATAGCCGCTGTCGATGAGGTCGCGAAGATTGGATTGGTTCAGGCCATCGTCGAGCTTTTCGAGGGGGAGGCCATCGGTGAGGCGGAGGCCCATCATGACGGTTTCCTCAAATTGTTCTTCTGCGGTCACAGCCTGACGGAGAGATTCTCCATTGTCGCGCTCGGCGTCCTTTAACCAAACTGCCGGCGCAAGCTGTGTCTCTGTCGCCCATTTCGTTTCACGTGAAACAAACCGGCCATGCGCGCCCGGACCAAGCCCAATGTAGTCGCCATAATTCCAATAAATCAGGTTGTGGCGGCTTTCTGCGCCCGGTCTGGCATGGTTGGAAATTTCATAGGCTGGCAGTCCAGCGCGCTCGGTCTCTTCTTGGGTTAACTCGTAAAAATCGGCGCCGAGGTCGGGCGAGGGCAGGCCGCGCAGCTTGCCGCGTTTGTAGAGATCGCCGAAGCGGGTGCCGGGCTCGATGGTGAGTTGGTAGAGGGAGAAGTGATCGACGGCCATGGCGGTGGCTTCGCGGAGTTCTTTTCGCCAGTCGTCCAGCGTTTGATCTTGGCGCGCGTAGATTAGATCGAAGCTGACACGGTCGAAAATCTTGCGGGCCGTATCGAAGGCGGTGCGGGCTTCGGCGACGCTGTGGAGTCGGCCGAGACGTTTTAGATCCGCGTCGTTCATCGCTTGGATGCCCATGGAGATGCGGTTGACCCCTGCGTCTGCGTACCCACGGAAGCGGTTGGCTTCTACAGATGTGGGGTTTGCTTCGAGTGTGATCTCTATATTTGGTGCGGTTGCCCAGGTTTTGCGGATTTCGTCGAGGATACCGTGAACTGTCTCTGGGGCCATCAGGCTCGGCGTTCCGCCGCCAAAAAACACGGTTTCGACGCGTTTTTCGCGCAGTTCACGCCCCATGCGCTGGATTTCCGACTGAAACGCGCGGAGCCAGCGGGTTTGGTCCACTTGCGACACCACATGGCTGTTGAAGTCGCAATAGGGGCATTTAGCGGCGCAGAAGGGCCAGTGGATGTAGACGCCGAGGCCGTCAGCCAAAGATCTGCTCCATCAGTTTGTGGATCGCGCGGGCGCGGTGGCTGATGCGGTTTTTCTCCTCCGGCGCCATTTCGGCGAAAGTGCGGGTCTCGCCGTCGGGCTGAAACATCGGGTCGAAGCCGTGGCCAGTCTGGCCGCGATAGGGCCAGGCGAGGGTGCCGTTGACTTCACCGACCGCGCGGACCTCTTCGCCGTCGGGCCAGATCATCACGAGGGTGCAGTTGAAATGCGCGGTCCAGGGGGCCGGGATCTCCGCCTCTTCCAGCGCGGCGTTGACCTTTTCCATGGCCATGGGGAAGTCGCGGCCCTCAGGGGTTTCGGCCCAGTCAGCGGTGTAGACGCCGGGTGCGCCGTTTAGCCCGTCCACGCAAAGGCCGCTGTCGTCGGCGAGCGCGGGAAGGCCGGTGGCCTCCATCGCTGCGCGCGCCTTGATCCGGGCGTTGCCGAGGAAGGTGGTTTCGGTCTCGTCTGGCTCGGGCAGGCCCAACTCGCCCGCGGAGACCACCTCGACGCCGCGCGGGCTGAAGAGGGCGCGAAACTCTTCGAGTTTGCCGCTATTATGGGTCGCGATGACCAGCTTGGTCTCTTCGAATTTACGGCTCATGCGGTGGCGGCTTTCTGGGCGGCGATCAACTCGGCCATGCCTTTTTCGGCGAGATCCATCATCTGGTTGAACTCGGCGCGAGTGAAGGTTGCGCCCTCGGCGGAGCCTTGCAATTCGATAATTCCGCCGCCATCGGTCATGACGATATTGGCGTCGGTCCCGGCTTCGCTGTCCTCCAGATAGTCGAGATCGAGGACGGGCAGGCCGCCATAGACGCCGCAGGAAATCGCCGCGACATGGGATTTGATCGGGTCTTCCTTCAGCGCGCCGCTCTCGATCAGTTTGTTAACCGCGAGGCGCAGGGCGACCCAACCGCCGGTGATCGACGCGCAGCGTGTGCCGCCATCGGCCTGAATGACGTCGCAATCGACGGTGATCTGGCGCTCGCCGAGGGACAGGCGGTCCACTCCTGCGCGCAGGCTTCGGCCTATGAGGCGCTGAATTTCCTGCGTGCGGCCCGACTGCTTGCCCGCTGTCGCTTCGCGGCGCATCCGCGAGCCGGTGGAGCGGGGCAGCATCCCGTATTCCGCCGTCACCCAGCCAAGGCCGGATTTGCGCATCCAGGGCGGCACATTCTCTTCGACCGACGCCGTGCAGAGGACATGCGTGTCGCCCATCTTAATGAGGCAGGAGCCTTCGGCATGTTTTGTCACATTCGTCTCGATGACGACATTTCGCATTTGGTCGGGGGTCCGTCCGGATGGGCGCATGAGCTAGCTCCTTTTCACATCTGCCCCTCCATAGAGCGAGATTATCCACAGGTCCACCGGGCTTGATTGACGCTGCGAGGGTGCAGGCTTACATTTCGAGGCAATGCAAGAGAGACCCGACCTCAATGACCGCGCCCGCGAGGTGTTTCGCCGCCTTGTCGAGGCCTATCTGGAAACGGGTGAGCCTGTGGGAAGCCGTGCGCTGTCGCGCGATTTTCCGGAAAAAGTGTCCCCGGCGACGATCCGCAATGTGATGCAGGATCTGGAGTATCACGGGCTGTTGGCGAGTCCCCATGTATCCGCGGGGCGGATCCCCACTCAGAGCGGGTTGCGGCTCTTTGTGGATGGGCTGATGGAGATCGGCAATCTCGACATGGAGGAGCAGCGCCGCATCGAGGCGGATATGGGCATGGAGGATGCGGACCTCACGGCCCGGCTCGACCGGGCGGGGCAGGTGCTGTCCGGCCTCACACGCGGCGCGTCGCTGGTGCTGGCACCGAAATCGGAGACGCCGATCACCCATCTGGAATTCGTCTCCCTCGGGCCGGAACGCGCCCTTGTGGTGCTGGTCACGGCGGACGGCCAGGTGGAGAACCGCGTGTTTCAGCCGCCTGTTGGCGTGACGCCCTCGGCGCTCAGAGAGGCGGCAAACTTCCTGTCCGCGATCCTTCAAGGCCGTACGCTTTCAGAAATGCGCCTTGTGGTGGCCGAAGAGATTTCCAAGCGTCGTCAGGAGCTTGACGTGCTGGCGCAGTCGCTCATTGCGAGCGGCGTGGCGCAGTGGGACCATGAGGAAAGCGACGAGGCGCGGCTGATCGTGCGGGGACGCGCCAATCTGCTCCAATCGGGGGTGGATCCGGCGGATCTCGACCGTGTGCGCGGTCTTTTCGATGATCTGGAGCGCAAGCGCGACCTTGTCCGCCTGCTCGATCTCACCGAGGGCGGAGCCGGGGTGAAGGTTTTTATCGGCTCCGAGAACAAGCTTTTTTCGCTCACGGGTTCATCTTTGGTCGTTTCGCCCTATATGGACGGATCGAAAAAGGTTATTGGCGCTGTGGGCGTGATCGGCCCGACGCGGCTCAACTATGGGCGCATCGTGCCGATTGTCGATTATACAGCGCAACTTCTGGGACGACTCGTCTCGGATGGCGATTGGAGAGGCTAATGCAAGACGACGACAAGAACATGGATGTTCCGGAATTTGACGAGGAATTCGACTCGCCGCTGGATGACGAGGCGCCGGACCCGATTGACGCGCTGACGGCGGAGCGGGACGAGCTGAAGGACCGTCTGCTGCGCTCGCTGGCGGATCAGGAAAACCTGCGCAAGCGCTTCCAGAAGGAGCGGCAGGATGCGGAAAATTTCGGCGGCACGCGCCTCGCGCGGGACCTTCTGCCGGTGCATGACAACCTCGCGCGGGCGATTGACGCAATTGATCCGAAGCTGGCGGAGCAGGCCAAGGGGCTCGTTGAAGGGATCGAACTGGTTCAGAAAGAGCTGCTGGCCGCGTTTTCCAAGCACAAGATCGAACGCCTGACCCCGGAGGTTGGCGACAAGTTCGATCCGCAGCTTCATGAAGCGATGTTTGAGGCGCCGGTGCCGAATATGGAGCCGGGCCATATCATTCAGGTGACCGATAGCGGTTTCACCATTGCGGGCCGGCTCTTGCGCCCCGCCAAAGTCGGCGTGGCGGCCAAGCAGGGTTAATCGATTAAGGCTTTCAGCTTGTAGATGAGATCAAGCGCCGCTTTGGGCGTGAGTTCATCGGGGCGGATTTCGGACAGGGCCTCTTCCAGTTGGGAGGGGCCTTTTTCTTGCGCCTGAGCTGGCGGCGCGGCCATCGCGAAGAGCGGCAGATCGGTGATGAGATCGGCCGCACTCGGGCTGGATTCGCCGCTTTCGAGGCGTTCGAGAATCTCTTTGGCGCGGCTGGTTACGGCTTGGGGGAGGCCAGCCAACTTCGCGACCTGCACGCCGTAGCTCTTATCGGCCACGCCTTCACGGATTTCGTGCAAAAAGACGATCTCGCCTTCCCATTCGCGCACGGCGACGGTGGCGTTTTTGGCGCGCGGGAGATCCGCAGCGAGGGCCGTAAGCTCATGATAATGCGTCGCAAAGAGGGTGCGGCACTGGTTCACTTCGTGCAGATGCTCCAGCACGGCCCAGGCGATCGAGAGGCCGTCCCATGTCGCTGTGCCACGCCCGATTTCATCGAGGATCACGAGCGCGCCTTCGCGGGCCTGGTTGAGGATCGTGGCGGTTTCGACCATCTCGACCATGAAGGTCGAGCGCCCACGGGCGAGATCATCCGCCGCGCCGACTCGGGAAAAAAGCTGCGTGACGATGCCGATTTCCGCGGACTCCGCAGGGAGATACGCGCCGATCTGCGCGAGGACGGCGAGGAGGGCGTTCTGACGCAGGAAAGTCGATTTCCCTGCCATGTTCGGCCCGGTCAGCAGCCAGACGGGGTTTTCACTGAGGTCGCAGTCATTCGGGATGAAGGACTCGCCTTGTCTGCGGAGCGCGGCTTCTACGACAGGGTGACGCCCTGATGTGATCACAAAATTGCTGCCATTTGTGATCACAGGACGGATCCAGTCTCCACGCTGTGCCAAATCTGCGAGTGCGGCGGAGAGGTCAATCTCGGCCAATGCGGCCGCTGCGGCGCTGATGGCGCTGGACTGTTCGAGGATCGCGGCGCGAAGGATGGCGAAGATTTCGGCTTCCTTCGCCAGCGCCGCGCCGCCCGCGTTGAGGATCTTGGTTTCCAGCTCAGTCAAATCCTGCGTGGTGAAACGGACCGCGTTGGCGGTGGTTTGGCGATGGCGGAAGCGCTCGGATCGCGCCAGCATGTTGTCGGCATGTGTCGCAGGCGTTTCGATGAAGTAGCCAAGGACGTTGTTGTGCTTGATTTTCAGGGCATTAACACCTGTCTCGGCGGCGTAATCTTTCTGCATCCCTGCAATCACGCTGCGGCCTTCGTCACGCAATTTACGGGCGTCGTCCAGGTCGTCGCTATAACCCTCGGCGATGAAACCGCCGTCGCGGGCCAGGAGCGGGGGTTCGGCGATGAGTGCAGCGTCGAGCAAGTCCAGCAATTCGTCGTGACCCGTCAGGGCTGTGCGCGCGGCGGTCAGCAATTCCGGCACATCGCCCGAAATGTGATCACAAATTTCTCCCGCCTGCGCTAAACCATCCCGGATAGCGGCGAGGTCGCGCGGACCGCCGCGTTCTAGTGCGAGGCGGGAGAGGGCGCGGTCCATGTCCGGCACGGCGCGCATGGCGCTGCGAATGTCGTCGAGCGGGCCGTCGAGGCACCATTGCAGCGTATCTTGCCGGTCCACGATTTCGTCGTGATCGGTGGAGGGGGCGGCGAGCCGGGACTCTAGCAACCGAGCGCCTGCGCCGGTCACGGTGTGGTCCACGGCGCGCAGCAGCGACCCGTCGCGGCCGCCATTCATGGCGTGGGTGAGTTCGAGATTGCGGCGGGTGGCCCCGTCAATCTGCATCGTGCCGCCGGGGCGCTCCTGCCGGGGCGGGCGCATGAGAGGGAGTTTGCCCTTCTGCGTCAGGTCGAGATAGTGGACGAGCGCGCCCATGGCCGCGATCTCGGCGCGGGTGAAGCTGCCGAACCCGTCCAGCGTCTCCACACCGAAGAGATCGCAGAGCCTCTTTTCGCCATTCTGGCTGTCGAACGTCGAAGGCGCTTGCTCGGTGACCGTGACGCCATACGCTTCGGCGCGGTCGCGATACTCGGGCGCGGTGAGCACTTCGCTGGGGGCGAGGCGGGCGAGCAGCGGGCCCATGCCATCGGGACAGGTGGAGACGTGGAACGCGCCGGTGGACATGTCGGCCCAAGCGAGGGCGGACTGGCCGCGGACCTCGGCGAAGGCGGCGAGATAGTTGCTGGCGCGGGCGTCGAGGAGACTCTCTTCGGTGAGCGTGCCGGGAGTCACCAACCGGACCACATCGCGCTTCACGACCGATTTGGAGCCCCGTTTCTTCGCCTCCGCCGGGTCCTCAAGCTGCTCGCACACCGCCACACGGAAGCCCTTGCGGATCAGCGTCAGCAGATAGCTTTCCGAGGAATGGACTGGCACGCCGCACATGGGAATGTCCTTGTCCTCATGCTTGCCGCGTTTGGTCAGCGCAATGTCGAGGGCCGCCGCCGCCTGAACCGCGTCGTCAAAGAACAGCTCGTAGAAATCGCCCATACGATAGAAGAGCAGCGCGTCGGGGTGACGCGCCTTGATCTCAAGATATTGGGCCATCATCGGCGTGGGTGCGGACATATGCGTTCCTTTCCCTACCCGTCTAACGCAGGGATTTGGCGCGGAAAAGAGCGCAGCGCGATTGCCGAAGCGGTGAGCGCTTGCTAAGCCTTTATAAAAAGGGAGGGGTTATGTCCAACCGCCGTAAAGTCACCGACGAAGAAGCGCTTCACTATCATTTGCATCCGACGCCGGGGAAGCTGGAAATCAGCGCCTCGACGCCGATGAGCACGCAGCGGGACCTCTCGCTGGCCTATTCGCCAGGTGTGGCGGTGCCGGTGAACGCCATCGCGGCGAACCCGGAGACAGCCTATGACTACACCACCAAGGGCAATATGGTCGCGGTGATCTCGAACGGGACGGCGATTTTGGGTCTCGGCAATCTGGGCGCGCTGGCGAGTAAGCCGGTGATGGAGGGCAAGTCGGTCCTGTTCAAGCGCTTTGCGGATGTGAACTCGATTGATTTGGAGCTGGACACGGAAGACCCGGACGCCTTCATCAATGCGGTGAAGCTGATGGGGCCGTCTTTTGGCGGGATCAATCTGGAGGACATCAAGGCGCCGGAGTGTTTCATTATCGAGGAAACGCTGAAGGAGCTGATGGACATTCCTGTCTTCCACGATGACCAGCACGGGACAGCGGTGATCTGCGCGGCGGGGATGATTAACGCGCTGCATATTTCCAAGAAGAAGATCGAGGATGTGAAGATCGTCCTCAATGGGGCTGGGGCCGCCGGGATCGCCTGTATTGAACTGCTGAAGCGGATGGGTGCGCAGCATGACAATTGCATCGTCTGCGACACGAAGGGCGTGATTTACCAAGGCCGCACCGCGGGGATGAACCAGTGGAAATCGGCTCATGCGGTGGCGACGGAGTTGCGGACGTTGGAGGACGCGATGAAGGGCGCGGATGTGTTCCTCGGCGTGTCCGCCAAGGGCGCGCTGACGCGGGAGATGGTCGCGAGCATGGCGGATAATCCGGTGATTTTCGCCATGGCGAACCCGGACCCGGAGATCACTCCGGAAGAAGCACAGGCCGTGCGCAAGGATTCGATCGTCGCGACGGGACGTTCGGATTATCCCAATCAAATCAACAATGTGCTGTGTTTCCCCTATCTGTTTAGGGGGGCGCTCGATATTCATGCGCGGGCGATCAATGACGAGATGAAGATCGCTTGTGCCGAGGCGCTGGCGAAACTGGCGCGGCAGGATGTGCCGGATGAGGTGGGGCTCGCTTACGGACAGAAGTTGAGTTTCGGGCGCGATTACATCATCCCAACGCCGTTTGATCCGCGTCTGATTTATACGATTCCGCCTGCCGTTGCGAAAAGCGGGATCGATACGGGCGTGGCGCGCCGTCCGATCATCGATATGGCGAGTTACAAGCAGAGCCTGCGGGAGCGGCTCGATCCGACGGCGTCCATCGTGCAGGCACTTTATGCGCGGGCCATGTCGCGACAGGCGCGGATCGTCTTTGCCGAGGGCGACGATCCGCGCGTGGTGCGTGCGGCGGTGGCCTTTGCGCGCGGCGGCTTGGGGCAGGCGGTCGTCGTCGGGATTCCCGAAGACATTGAGCGGATGTTGCAAGAGGCCGGGATGCCTGAGGCGATCAACGAGATCGAGGTGACCAATGCGAGCCTTCGGCCCGACATGGATCTCTTCGCGGACTTCCTTTACCGTCGCTTGCAACGGCGCGGCTTCGATCAGCGGGACACGCGGCGGATGGCGAACCGGAACCGACATGTCTTCTCGGCGCTGCTGGTTGCGCGCGGGGAGGCGGACGGGATGGTCACGGGCGCGACCCGGAAATCGGCGCATGTGCTCGAAGAGATCGGCCATGTCTATGACGTGGCTCCGGCGCAGGGCGCGGTGGGTGTCACGGCGCTCATGGTGCGCGGGCGGTTGGTGCTGATCGCGGACACGCTGGTGCATGAATGGCCCGAGGCGCATGATCTGGCGGATATTGCGGAATCGGCGGTGAAGGTTGCGCGCAGTTTCGGGCTGGAGCCGCGCGTTGCGTTCTGCTCCTTCTCGAATTTTGGGCATCCGATGTCCGAGCGGGCCGAGAAAATGCACGTTGCGCCAAGTGTCCTCGACAAACGCCGGGTGGATTTCGAATATGATGGCGAGATGACCGCCGATGTGGCGCTCAATGCGGATGTTATGGCGAATTATCCATTCTGTCGCCTCTCCGGCCCGGCGAATATCCTCGTGATGCCAGCGCGGCATTCGGCCTCTATCTGTGTGAAAATGTTGCAGGAACTGGCGGGCGCGACGGTGATCGGGCCGATCTTGACCGGCGTGAACGGGCAGATCAAACTCTGCTCCACCAGCTCCACCTCGTCGGACATTCTCAACATGGCGGTGATGGCTGCGGGCGAGGTCGGCTGATGGCGATCTGGAATCTCGGGTCGGTCAATATCGACCATGTTTATACATTGCCGCATTTCCCGGCGCCCGGTGAAACCTTGTCGAGCACAGGTTACGACTCCGGGCTGGGCGGGAAGGGCGCGAACCAGTCCGTCGCGGCGGCGCAGGCGGGCGCGAAGGTCTGGCATATGGGCGCGATCGGGCATGATGGCCTTTGGGCGCGCGAAGTGCTGGAACTGAAAGGCGTCGATCTGGAGCATCTGGAAATCGTCGATGTGCCGACGGGTCATGCGGTGATTTATGTGGACGGCTCGGGCGAGAATTCCATCGTGATCTTCCCCGGCGCGAACCATGCGGTCTCGGTTGAAGCTCTCGACAAAGCGTCGCCTGAGGACTGGCTGCTACTCCAAAACGAGACGACGCTTGTCACCGAAGCGGCGAAGGCGGCGAAAGACGCGGGCCTCAAGGTCGCCTATGTCGCAGCGCCCTTCGAGGCGGAGGCGGCGCAGGCCGTACTGCCCCATGTGGATTTGCTCATGGTAAATGAGGGTGAGGCGGCCGCGCTGGCCGAGGCTGTCGGGAAAGACCCGCTCGATCTGCCTGTTCCGATGCTGCTCATCACCTATGGCGCGAAGGGCGCGACCTTCCGCGGCCCCGAAGGCTCTATCGAGACGCCAGCGTTTCACGTGAAACCCGTTGACACGACCGGGGCAGGCGATACGTTCTCCGGCTATTTCCTCGCGGCGCTGGATCTCGGCGCGGCCCCTGCGGAGGCGCTTCGGCGCGCATCGGCGGCGGCGGCGTTGCAGGTCACGCGGCATGGCGCGGTGGAGGCCATTCCGTCCGCCGCCGAGGTGGATGATTTTTTGAAAGAGAACGCATGAAACTGATTATCGACACGGATCCCGGCATTGACGATTTGATGGCCATTTTCACGGCCATGGCGCTGCCGGAGATCGAACTGGTCGGGCTGACGACGATTTTTGGCAATGTGACGGTCGAGACGGCGACGCGGAATGCGCTGCGTCTGGTTGAGATGGCGGGGCGGGATGTTCCTGTGGCGCAGGGGGCCGCGAAGCCGCTTGCGATGCCGGCGATCACGCCCTCTGCGCATGTCCACGGGGCCGAGGGGTTTGGCAATATTCCGGCGGAGACGCCGAAGGGGACGGCGGACAGCCGGGATGCGGCGGATTTCATTATCGACATGGCGAAGGCGCATCCGGGCGAGTTGGTGCTCTGCCCGATTGGCCCGTTGACGAATATCGCCGAGGCGGTGACGCGCGCGCCGGAGATTGCCGGGATGATCAAACAGGTCGTCATCATGGGCGGGTCGGTCGATGAGGGTGGGAACATCACGCCCCATGCCGAGGCGAATATTTACCATGACCCCCATGCGGCGAATACCGTCTTCGCGGCGGATTGGGAGGTGGTGATGATCGGCCTCGACGTGACTCACCGGACGCTTTGCACCGCAGAGGATTTCGCCGCGCTAAAAGCCGCCGCGCCGCGTATTGGCGGGTTCATCCATGAGGCAGCGGAGTTCTATCTGCATTTCTATACTACGGTCGGGAAGTTCGACGGCGCATCGCTGCACGATCCGGCGGCGCTTCTGGCCTGCCTCTATCCCGAGGATTTCACACTTGAGGAGATGCGTCTCCGGGTCGTCGAAGAGGGCGAGCAGATCGGGGCGACCGTCCGCGATCCCGAAGGCGGTCTAGTGCAGGCGGCGATGAAGGTGGATGCCGCGCGGGTGCAGCAGCGCTTCATGGACGCGATCAAAAGCTGGGATTAAGGATTGCGTCCTGCCGCTTTCCATGGATTGATCTTCGGAAAAAGGGGAGGACCGCATGTCTCTGGAAATCTGGCTGGCCTTCGTTGCCGCATCGACCGCGCTGTTGCTGATCCCCGGCCCGACGGTGCTGCTCGTCCTCAGCTATGCGCTTAGTCATGGCCGGAAGGTGGCGCTCGCAACCGTGGCGGGCGTTGCGCTTGGCGATCTGATTGCGATGAGTGCTTCGCTGGCCGGTCTTGGGGCGATGGTGCTGGCGTCGGCGCAGCTCTTTACCCTGCTGAAATGGTGCGGCGCGGTTTACCTCATTTATCTCGGGGTGAAGATGCTGCAAAGCGCGCCGCGCCTCGCGCTCGATGACGCGCCGGAGAGACCGACCCGCGAGATCTTCGGCCACGCCACGGCGGTGACGGCGCTTAATCCCAAGTCGATTGCGTTTTTCATCGCCTTCGTGCCGCAATTCCTGAACCCGGTCGCGCCACTCCTGCCGCAATTCGTGATCCTGATTGCAACCTTCGTGGGCCTCGCCGCGATCAATGCGCTGGCCTATGCACTCATCGCCGACCGCATTCGCGCGCGACTCGTGAAGCCCGCCGCGATCCGTTGGCTGACCCGATTTGGCGGCGGCGCCCTCATCGCCATGGGTGGGGCAACCGCGCTGATGCGGCGAAGTGCCGCCTGAGCGGCCCCATTCCTTTGCCGCCTTCTGACGCGTAGGTTATACAAAGTTAACCAATAAGGAGTGCGCGACATGGAATCAAAGAGATGGTGGATCGTTCTGGGGCTCGGCATCTTGTCGATTGTCACCGGGATCATTGCGCTGATTAACCCATTTGCGGCCAGCTTGGCGGCCACAACGATTGCAGCGGTTGGCTTTCTGATCGTCGGCGGGGTCTCGGCCTGGGCGGCCTGGGGCGAGAGCTGGTGGACCGTGGCAACCGGGATCCTGGCCGTGCTGCTCGGCCTCGCGATCATGATTAACCCGATTGCCGGCATGGCGTCGCTGACCCTGATGGTCGGCTTCCTGATCGCCATGATGGGCGGGGTGCGGATCGCCGCGGCCTTCAAGATGCGCCCGAACGACAACTGGGTGATCGTGCTGATCTCCGGCCTCGTGTCGCTTCTGCTCGCCGCGATGATCCTGTTGAACTTCCCGGCCTCGGCGCTGACCATTCTCGGGATCTTCCTCGGCATCGACCTGATGATGAACGGCATGTTTCTCTCGGTCTTCGGCTACGCGCTGCGCCCCGGCGACGACTTCCACCCGGAGGACGTCTTTCCGGGAATCGACAAGCTGAAGGAAGAGTATGATGAGCGCCGTGCTGCGGCTGAGGCGGAGGGCGAAGCATCGCCCGAAACGGAAGATGATAGGCCACCGCAGCAGGGGCTGTGATAGGTCGAGCCTATGAAAACCCGCCAGCCATCCGATTTGGCGGGTTTTTATGTGAAGTTTCTCGTTGAAACAAAATTCCGATGAAAAGCTTCCCTGCGTCACATCCTTACACGCCCATTGATTTCGCACATGCAGCATGGCATGGTCCCCGCACTGGGAGGACCATATGTCGGAGATCTTCGGCGACATTCGCCGCGGAACGATTTGCATTGAAGATATCTCCGTGGGCATGACACGCAGCCTGCGGAAGATCGTCGAGGATGTGGATCTGGAATATTTCGCGCGGATCTCCGGGGATCGAAACCCGGTCCATTTCGATGAGGACTACGCCAACCAGACGATTTTCGCGGGCCGGATCGCGCATGGGATGGTGACGGCGTCGCTGATCTCTGCAGTGATCGGCGAGCAACTTCCGGGGCATGGCACGATTTACATGAAACAATCGCTGAGTTTCTTGGCGCCGGTCCGTCCTGGCGATGAGGTCGAGGCGCGAGTCACCGTGAGCGCGATCGACTATCCCAAACGTCGCGTCTCGCTCGATTGCTGCTGTGAGGTGGACGGCGCTGCCGTGCTGCGCGGCGAAGCGTTGGTGCTCGCGCCGACAGCGAAGTTTGATTGAGGGGAGTCGCGGGATATTGCCGATTTAATTGGTTTTACTTAGATACCTTATTTAAATCTGAAGTATGAGCGAGATAAATTAAAAATTATATTTTAAATTTCAATATCATAAAGCGCCGTGCGCGCCGCCGCTGGCATTGTTAACACTAACTTCCGAATCTCTGGGTTAACCCTAAATGCGTATTGGCTAAATTTTATCTTTTTTGTAAGAGATGGGGTGCTGCCTATGGAGGAAAGAGTGACGACGCTTATTTTTGACGGTATAACCCTGAACGAAAATCGCTATTATTTGAGCGATGTGATTTCTGACAGAAGAGTAAAAATTGTTTTCGAGGGTAACACCGATTATTTTTATTATTTCGTAAATACGGATGGAAGTTCTATCAGCTCTCCCACCATCTACAATATTTACCACCTAGGAAGAACGTTCAAAGGTGATGAAAATTCTGGCTATGGCTTCGTCGATATAATTCGCGCAGGCGAAGATTCTACAGTTTTTTCATTTTTCCCGAATGGATTTTCTCGCCAGACGGTTGCGTTCATGACGAGCGTCGATGGCATGGCGACGCCATCTGCTGATGATTACAGCGCGTTAGAGACCTACTTCGATTACTACGACATCAGAGAAAACACAGGTAATTTTCGCCCTGCGACCCAGATCGATTTTTCGTCTATGGAGGGCGTCACCATAACGCAAAATGACAAGATCGTAGGGGCCGCAGGGAGAGATGTTTTCCGTTCGGGCGATGGTCGGGATCAGATCGACGCTTATCTTGGTAACGATATCGTTCATGCTGGTCGTGGCGACGATGTCGTATATGGCAACGATGGGAATGACAGGCTGAACGGCAATGCTGGAAACGACATTCTAAATGGTCAAGAAGGTCGCGATGTAGTTGCTGGCAACCGCGGAAACGACTGGATTGCAGGAAACGCTGGCGACGACAAACTTGATGGCGGTTTGGGCGCTGACAAGATTTTTGGCGGCTATGGCGACGACATTGCTCGTGGCGGCAGCGGTTTCGACAATATTAGCGGAAACCAAGGGTCTGATACATTATTTGGCGATGCCGGCGCAGACATCTTAAGCGGTAACGAGGACAGCGATCGCCTGCATGGCGGGAGAGGCGATGACTTCATTGCCGGCAATTTTGGCGATGATTTTCTGAATGGTAACTTAGGTGCTGATGATCTTTTTGGTGGCGTGGGTCGCGACATCCTCGACGGTGGTCTGGGCGATGACGAGTTGAGTGGCGGTTCAGGCGCTGACGTCTTTGTCTACAGGAAAGACTACGGTGTCGACGAAGTCGAGGACTTCTCCGACGCGCAGGACATGTTGCATATCGACGGCGACCTTATGCGTGGCGGTGCGGCAGAGACTGTCAGGAAGATCGGACAAGTGGATGGCGACGATCTTATTCTTGCGTTCGGTGGTGGCAACCGCATTGAGCTTGAAGATTATATGCAGTCAAATGATGTGTCCGATCTTTACGACAACATCGTGGTTATCTGATCTTCCAATTAGCTAGGGACCAAAGCCGCATTCGCATGCGGCTTTTTTATTACCAAACGTTAACAAAGATTGAATCCTGTAAATACCTCAGTTATTTCAGAAATATAATCGCGAGGTAAGTGGGGTATCTTTCAATGAGCGAATATTTAGAGTCGTTGCGAGCGCAGCCTTTTGGCGTGCAGTTCAAGTCGTTGTTCAACGACCGAGAGCTATTTTTCAGAGGCGTTCAGCGCATTCGAGGCACTGAGGCGTCGGAAGAGCTATCAGGAACCAGCGAAGCTGACTATTTCAGGTCTTTTGCCGGGAATGACACGATTTACGCCGGTAGCGGTGACGATCTGATCCGCAAGTTGCGGGACAATGCGGTTATTTATGCTGGCTCTGGAGACGACATTCTGGACACGGGCAGCCTGAACAGAACCGACGGCGGCGAAGACAAAGTATTCCTAGGCGCTGGTGATGATGTGATCTGGGATCGTGGCGGTATATTGCGTGTGTCGGGAGGTGCCGGCAACGACGTGATCTACGCGAATTACGCGGGTGCCGATCAGATCTACGGCGGCGATGGGGATGATCGCGTTTTTGCCTATCTCGATGACGACATGATCTACGGCGGTGCCGGGAACGATGTGCTGAACGGCAACCAAGGCGCTGACACGATCAATGGCGGGATTGGAGATGACGTGATCCGCGGCCAGATCGGGAGTGATACTCTTCAGGGTGCTGGAGGAAACGACCGAATCTTTGGCGGCAACGGCGACGACACTATCTTCGGTGGTGCAGGCAATGATGTCATTTCCGCCAACAACGGCAACGATGTTGTCAGGGGTGGCGCCGGAAATGATCGCATGTCTGGTGCGCTCGGCGATGATCGCCTGAACGGTGACGCGGGCAACGACGTGATCAAGGGCGATTTTGGGAAAGACCGTCTTGCTGGCGGCGATGGTGTGGATCGTCTCAGCGGCAACAACGGCGCGGATCAAGTTTTCGGCGGCCGGGGTAATGATTTTCTCGCAGGCAATCAGGGCAATGACCGCTTGTTTGGCAACAATGGTGCGGACAAGCTTTTCGGCGGGATCGGCAATGATCTCATGAATGGCGGCACCGGCAATGACCTTCTCGCTGGCGGCAAGGGTCGCGACACCTTTGTTTTCAATGTCGGTTATGGCGAGGATACCGTCACGGATTTCATCGATGTGATCGACGCGATCAATTTCGACGTCAATCTCTTCGACGGTGATCCGATTGACGAGCTGCGGGATCTCGCGACGGCGGATGGGGATGACCTCGTTTTCGACTTCGGCGGTGGGGATGTGTTCCAGGTGAACAATTATCTGGCGCGATTCACCTTCGACGATCTTGTCGACAATATCCTGATCGTCTGATGCTGACTTTCTGGGGGCTGACCAATTGCGATACTTGCCGCAAGGCGCGAAAGCAGCTTGAGGGCGGCGGGGTTCCGTTCACCTTTCGCGACATTCGCGAGTCGCCCCCGGAGGCAGATCTTATTCTGACCTGGATCGACTCGCTTGGCCGCGACGCGATTCTTAATAAGCGCTCGACCACTTGGCGGGCGCTTTCTGAGTCTGAAAGGGCGGGAATCGAGTCGGATGAGGGGGCTGCGAAGCTCATGGCGGCGAATCCGACATTGATAAAGCGCCCGATTCTGGAAGACGGTACGCGGGTGACCGCAGGCTGGAGCGCGAAAATCGCCGAAAATTGGGGTCTCTGAGCGAAACCTCTCACAGACAGCGCAAGAATCCTGTTCGCGACACGGGGTCGGCTGTGGTATTCTTTCGATCTGCGAAAAAATTGCAGTTTTGTGAAAAAAGGTGTTGCGGCCTCCAGCGCAGGGGCCTATACCCCGCTCTCACCGGCAGCGGACAGGCAATGAGCCAAGACGCTGAAGGGGTCGGAAAGACGAGCAAATGCAAAGGCTTACCGACATGCTCTTTGACATTATGTATCCAAGATTGAAGGGATATGAGGGTGGTTTGGTTGTCGTTTATTGCGACAGAGACGTTTCCTTGTATCTTGCCTTTTAGGGGTGATGAGCCCTGATGATGA
>NZ_JBLEFH010000005.1:0-54152 GCF_047345645.1 Jujubicoccus corallicola
AATGTCGCAGGGGGCATCATTTTACATCAAAAAATAAGAATATGTCGGCGCGAACACCGCTATTCCCTTCAAATCGCAGGCTTGTTACTCTTCACATAAATAACATGAACATGTATTGGATATGAGGAATACGATGGAACGGCAAGCAATGTCGCAAGGAATCTCGCATCATGAGCGATCAGATATCCAGGAAAACGCAGAACAACGCGCCACCGCCACCTTCCAACAAAATACCCGCCCAAAAACTTGGGCGGGTTAGTATGCCGCATCTCTTGTGCGACTCTGCATCGACGGGTTTCGTCATCCTTGCACGGATGAGCTCTGTATGACGCTAAAGCCGGGTCCCGGCCCGTGGCGGCAGCGCGTATAACGCGAGCCGCCCTTTTCGTCTCCACCGCCCAAAATCGGGCGATGGTCATTTGTTGTGTGCGAAAATGGACAGCTATTGTTCCAAAATGGTCAATTTATGCGTCCATTCACACCGAACTCGTCGCGCGCGGATCAGCTACAGCCGCTGGTCGCGCCGCATGTGTTGCACTTCATGCAGGTGCCGTTGCGCACCAGGGTGAAGTTGCCGCATTCGCCGCAGGGATCGCCCTCATAGCCCTGCATTTTCGCCTTGGCGCGCTCGTCCATCACCGCCGTGGCCGGGGCTTTGAGACCGGGCGCAGCGGCTTCGGCCATGCCGGTCGCTGCGGTCGTCGGGGACGGGACCGTGGCGCCAAAGCCCGAGAGATCCTGCGGCAGGCGCTTACGCAGATAGCCGGTGGAGGAAATCTCGCGGATCATGTCGAGCGCGCTGTTTTGCTGCTCGTCATCCTGCAATTTGCCTTCCGTCTCACCCGCGCCAAGCTCGGCAAAGGCCGCGCCTTGCGGTTTGACATGCGCCAGATCCGTACGGTCGAGATAGCTCACCGCCAGTTCGCGGAAGATGTAATCGAGGATCGAGGTCGCGTTCTTGATGCTGTCATTGCCCTGCACCATCCCGGCCGGTTCGAACCGGGTGAAGGTGAAGGCCTCGACGAACTCTTCAAGCGGCACGCCGTATTGCAGACCCACGGAGACAGCGATGGCGAAGTTGTTCATCATCGCGCGGAAAGCGGCGCCCTCTTTGTGCATGTCGATGAAGATCTCGCCGAGCGAGCCGTCATTATACTCGCCCGTCCGCAGATAGACCTTATGCCCGCCGACGATCGCTTTCTGGGTGTAGCCCTTGCGGCGCTCCGGCAGTTTCTCGCGGCCTTTGCGAATCTCGCGGATGACGATCTTCTCGGCCAGCGCTTCGGCGCGGGCGGTCGGCGTCGCTTCGAGCAGCTCTTCCGCCTCGTCCTCATCCTCGATCAGCGCGGAGGAGAGCGGCTGGCTCAGTTTCGAGCCGTCGCGGTAGAGCGCATTCGCCTTCACCCCGAGGGACCAGCTGAGCTCATAGGCCGCCTTACAGTCCTCGACGCTGGCGTCATTCGGCATGTTGATCGTCTTGGAGATCGCGCCCGAAATGAAGCTCTGCGCCGCCGCCATCATGGTGATGTGGCTCTCGACCGAGAGATAGCGCTTGCCGATCTTCCCGCAGGGATTGGCGCAATCGAACACCTTGTAATGCTCAGGCTTGAGGCCCGGCGCGCCTTCGAGGGTCATGGTCCCGCAGACATGGTTGTTCGCCTCTTCGATCTGCTGGCGGGTGAAACCCAGATGTTGCAGCAGGTTGAAGGACGGGTCGGTCAGCTTCTCGGCAGGAATGCCAAGGGTGCCGGTGCAGAACTCTTCGCCAAGGGTCCACTGGTTGAACACGAAGCGGATGTCGAAGGCCGTGTCGAGCTTGCTCTCGATCTTGTCGATCTCTTCGGGGCCGAAGCCTTGGGCCGCAAGGGTTGTGTGGTTGATGCCCGGCGCATTGCCCATGGTGCCGTGACCGACCGCATAGCCGATGATCTGCTCGATCTCGCTCTTGCCGTAACCGAGGTTCTCCAGCGCCTGCGGCACGGAGCGGTTGATGATTTTGAAATAGCCGCCACCGGCGAGTTTCTTGAACTTCACCAGCGCGAAGTCCGGCTCGATCCCGGTGGTGTCGCAATCCATGACAAGGCCGATGGTGCCGGTCGGCGCGATCACGGAGACCTGCGCATTGCGGTAGCCATGCTTTTCGCCAAGGGCGAGCGCGTCGTCCCACACCTTATGGGCGAGGTTGATCAGGCTGCCATCGGGGCAGTTGTCGTGATCGAGCGGCACCGGCGGCACGGCGAGCCCTTCATAGCCCGCCTCTTCGCCGAAAGCGGCGCGACGGTGGTTGCGCATGACGCGCAGCATGTGATCGGCGTTTTTCGCATAGCCGGGGAACGGCCCCTGCTCTTTCGCCATCTGCGCCGAGGTCTCGTAAGACGCGCCGGTCAGGATCGCCGTCAGCGCACCGCAGATCGCCCGGCCTTCGTCGCTGTCATAGCCATAGCCCATATTCATCAGAAGGCCGCCGATATTGGCGTAGCCGAGGCCGAGGGTGCGGAACTTATAGCTCAGCTCGGCAATCTTCTGGCTCGGGAACTGCGCCATCAGCACGGAGATTTCCAGCGTCACCGTCCAGAGGCGGGTCGCGTGGATATAGGCTTCCGCGTCGAATTTGCGGTCCTTGTAGAATTGCAGAAGGTTCAGCGAGGCAAGGTTACAAGCCGTGTCGTCGAGGAACATATATTCCGAACACGGGTTGGAGCCGCGGATCTCGCCATCTTCGGGGCAGGTGTGCCAGCTGTTGATCGTGTCGTGGAACTGGATGCCCGGATCGGCGCAAGCCCATGCGGCGTGACCGATCTGGTCCCACAGCTCGCGCGCCTTGACGGTTTTCGAGACTTTGCCATCGGTGCGGCGGATCAGCTCCCAATCGGCATCATCCTTCACCGCTTGCAGGAAGCTGTCGGTCACGCGGACGGAGTTGTTCGAGTTCTGGCCCGACACGGTGCTGTAGGCCTCAGAGTCCCAATCGGTGTCATAGGTTGGGAACTCGATGGAGGTGTAGCCCTGATTGGCATATTGCAGCACGCGGTTGATATAGGTCTCCGGCACCTGATGGCGCTTGGCCGACCGGATCGCGTCTTTCAGCGCTGCGTTTTTCTTCGGATCAATCGCGTCCTCTGCCTTGCCGTCCCATTTGGCGACGGCGGCGAAGAGGCCGTTCAGTTCCTGCTCGTGGATCTTGGAGCCCGCGACGAGGGACGCAACCTTCTGCTCCTCGCGCACCTTCCAGTTGATGAACTGCTCGATATCCGGGTGATCCATATCGCAGATCACCATTTTCGCGGCGCGGCGGGTCGTGCCGCCGGATTTGATCGCGCCCGCGGCCCGGTCGCCAATCTTCAGGAAGGACATCAGACCGGACGAACGCCCGCCACCGGCCAGCGGCTCATTGCCACCCCGGAGCGAGGAGAAGTTCGTGCCCGTGCCCGAGCCGTATTTAAACAAACGCGCCTCGCGGACCCAGAGATCCATGATCCCGCCTTCATTCACCAGATCGTCGGAGATCGACTGGATGAAGCAAGCATGGGGCTGCGGATGCTCATAGGCGGATTTGGAGCGGGTCAGCTTGCCGCTCTCGAAATCCACATAGAAATGCCCCTGCCCCGGCCCGTCGATGCCGTAAGCCCAGTGCAGACCCGTGTTGAACCATTGCGGGGAATTCGGCGCCGCCATCTGTTTGGCGAGCATGTAGCGCATTTCGTCGAAATAGGCGCGCGCATCGGCTTCCGTGGAGAAGTAACCGCCTTTCCAGCCCCAATAGGTCCAGGCCCCGGCCAGACGATCAAAGACATGGCGGGCGTCGGTCTCGCCACCGTAGCGCTGGTCTTCGGGAAGTTTCTTCAGCGCCGCCTCATCAGGCACCGAGCGCCAGAGAAACTCCGGCACACCTTTTTCCTCTACCTTCTTCAGCGCCCGCGCGACGCCCGCCTTGCGGAAATATTTTTGGGCCAGCACATCGGCGGCCACCTGGCTCCATGCGTTCGGAACCTCGAACTCTTTCAGAGCAAAAACGACGGAGCCGTCGGGGTTGCGAATCTCCGAGCTGGTCTTGCGGAATTCGATCTCGCTATAGGCATCGGCCTTCGCCTTGGTAAAACGGCGTTCAATTTTCATGGGTCCCCCGGTCCTTCATAAGACAGCCCTCCGGCCGCGCTCCTCGTTACAAACAGGCGAGCGCCTCGCCCGCTTGTCTTTGCCCTAAATCCTTGTCACTGCTCGCTTTTTAAGCTTTGTTGCTCTTTGCGCGTAACCTACTACATATAGTGGTCGGTCGCAGTGTGGACACAATCTGGCGTAGCCAAACGCGTGTTGCAACAAATTTATTATACTTCGATGTTGTGATTTGGTCTTGAAAATTTGTTATCCCTGAGTCTCGCCCGGCAGGTGATCGGGGGTCAGGTTTCACCCGTTAACTCTATCACCCTTGAAGGCTTGAGCAAAAGCGCAATGATGCAGGTGCGAAAGATTCGAATTTACCGCTTCTTAACCCGCGATGCGACTTCACGACACAGCTTGGCGAGGATGTGCGGAAACCGGCATGGCCGCAGCATCGCGGCCCGATTCCTGTTGCTAGGGCGTTATATTATCCAGTAACTTTTCATGAATATTTGTCAGAGGGAGTGTGTGATGATTGGAAAATGTTCGGCGCTGGTGGCGCTTGGTCTGGTGCTGGCGGCGTGCTCGAGCCCCGAAGCCTATGAGACGGAGCCGGTTGTGGTGAACACCGCCGCAGGCCCCGTGACCTGCCAGCTTTACACCCGCACGCTCCACAGTTGGGACCGCTCCATCGACCGCCCTGAGTCGATGGATGTGGACACCGCCGATGCGATCTGCCGCAAGGAAGGCCGCGAGCGCGGGTAAGTCCTGATGTCATCGTGAAAGCCGCCGGTTCTCCCGGCGGCTTTTTCATGCGCGTCAGGCCGGTGCCGCATTCTGCGCGCTGGTCCGGTTCAGCAAGATCAGCGCGATCAACACCACCGCGCCCGCCGCCTCGACCGGGAAGCTCGGCCAGAAGATCGCAACGATGGCGGGCAGCATCGCAAGGCGCTGCCAAACCGGGATCCGCGCGAAGAGGAAGCCTTCGAGACAGGCCGCGAAACTTGCCAGCGCCAGAATGGCAATGGCGCCGTTCCAGATCACGATATGCAGCGGCCCGCCGGCGATGATCGGCTCGTTATAGACCATGAAAAGCGGGATGAGATAGAGACCCTTGGCGTATTTCCACGCCTGCACGCTCGTCTCCATGGGCTTCGCGCCCGCCACCGCCGCCCCGGCAAATCCGGCGAGCGCCACGGGCGGGGTCACATTGCTGTCCTGCGAATACCAGAAGACGACGAGATGGGAGATCAGCAGCGGGATGCCGAACTCTTCCGTCAGCGCTGGGCCGACGAGGATGATGAGCACGATATAGGCCGCTGTGACCGGGAGGCCGAGGCCAAGCACAAGACTCGCGATCATCACGAGGATCAGCGCCATCAGCAGGTTGCCGCCGGAGAAGGCCAGCATCATCGCGGAGAATTTGAGGCCAAGCCCGGTTAGGCCCACCACGCCAACGATGATGCCCGCGACCGCACAGGCCATGGAGACCGCGACGGCATTGCGCGCACCAAGCTCCAGCGCGGCGAGCATCTGCCCGAGCCCCCGGCGGCACATGGCGATAAAGCCCGAGCTGCCGGAGCCGGAGCGCATCCAATCCCACAGCCCGCGCAGCGCCGCGACCACGACGACCAGCACGATCGCGTAGAACCCGACCCGCATGGGCGAGTAGCCCGCGACCAGCAGCCAGACCAGCGCCACCAATGGCAGCACGAAATGCCAGCCCTCGCGCATGACCTCGCGGACCTTGGGCAGCTCGTCCCCGGTCATGCCGGTCATGCCCTGTTTGACGGCGGCGATATGGACGAGCAGATAGACGACGCCGAAATAGAGGATCGCCGGGAAAATCGAGACCATGACGATGTCGATATAGGGCATCCGGGTGAACTCGCTCATCAGGAACGCGCCCGCGCCCATGAGCGGCGGCATGATCTGCCCGCCCGTGGAGGCGGCGGCCTCAATGCCGCCCGCCTGCGCCGGACGGTAACCGAGTTTCTTCATCAGCGGGATAGTGAAGGCCCCGGTGGTCACCACATTGGCGATGGCCGAGCCAGAGATCGACCCCATCCCGGCACTCGCGATCACCGCCGCTTTCGCCGGGCCGCCGCGTTGGCGACCCGTCGCGGCATAGGCCAGATCAATGAAGAACTTGCCCGCGCCGGTCACTTCAAGAAACGCGCCGAAGAGGACGAAAATAAAGATATAAGTTGCCGCAACGCCAAGGGCGAGACCGTAGATCCCTTCCGCCCCGAGGGTCATCTGGCTCGCCAGCCGGTCCATATCATAGCCGCGGTGATTGAGGATGCCGGGCATATAATCGGCGAGGAACGGCAGGCTCCCGCGTGAGCCGGAGAAGGCGTAGACAATAAAGAACACCCCGATCAGCGTCATCCCGAGGCCAACGGCACGGCGGGCGGCTTCCAGCACGATCAGCGTGGTGATGATGCCGACATTGATGTCGATCTGGCGCGGGATGATCTGGTTGGCGATGGTGTCGATATTCATCGGCAGCCACGCCCCCACAAGGATCGCGCCGAGGATCAGCGGCCCGTCGATCAGCCAGCCGATGAGCCCGCGCGGTTTGCCCCGCCCGGTGACGGGGTAGATCAGAAAACAGAGCGCAAGGATAAAACCGAGATGGATCGGGCGCTGATAGAACAGCCCCAGCGGTTTGATCCCGGCGGCGTAAAGCTGGAAGAACGACAGCGCGATGGCGACGCCGGAAATCAGCAGCAGGATCGCTTTCGGCTGCGCCGGATCGGGCGCGCCGGGACTGGTCAGCTCGGTCTGATCCGGCAGGTCGGTCTGGAGGGCGTCGTCTTGGGTCATGTCAGTCTGTCTCCAGCGCGAGGGTCACGGGGCGATGCTCAGAGGCCGCCGTGAGGGAAAGGGTCACACCCTCCGCGGCGATCCGGTGATCGACGGCGGGGCGTCCGGGCCGCAGCACATAGGCGTTGCCGGGCACAGGCTCGTCGATCTCTTCGATCCAGTAGCCGCCCTGCCCGTCCGAGACCTGCCGCCCGCGCCCCGGAATATGATCGAGCCCGGCGGCGAAATCCGGCAGACGCGCGCGGGTCAGCACCATGGCACCGCCTTGGTTTTCATAGCAATCCTCCACCTCGAAACCCTGCACGGAATGGCGCCAGAGGATGCACCAGCCCGCGCCTTCGGGCATGTCGATCGCGGCGAGCCGCTGCCCGTCATCGAGCGTCACGGTCAGCGCATCGGCGGCCACCGAAGATGCAAAAAGGAGGGCGAGCGCGCCGCCCCCCAGAACGCTGCGCATCAACGCTTACTCGCGCAGATCATCGGGGATCTCGGCCCCGGCTTCCTCGAAATAGCGGATCGCACCGGGATGGAGCGGCACCGGGGTCGCGCTCATGGTGAACTCGACCGTGGTTTCATTCGCCGCCGGGTGGACCGCCTGCATATCCGCCACATTGTCGAACATCGCCTTGGTCACATTATAGGCGACCTCTTCGGGCATTTCGGAGGAGACGGCGAGAACATTCGGGATCCCGATGGTCTGCACATCCTCGGCGATGCCTTCATAGGTGCCGGACGCAATGGTGGTTTCCGCGTAAATCCCGTTCGCCTCAATGGCGTTGGCCCGCTCCTCATCGGTGAGCGAGAGCATCTTCACGTCATTGGTGGTCGCAAGGTTCATGATCGACGAAGTCGGCGCGCCGACGGACCAGAAGCCCGCGTCGATATCACCATTGGCGAGCGCGTCGGCGGTTTCGTTGAAGTTGAGGCGCTGCACTTCGAAATCATCATAAGTGACGCCATTGGCCTCCAGCACGGTCTGCACATTGACCTCGGTGCCCGAGCCCGGTGCGCCGACGGAGACGCGCTTGCCCGCGAGATCGGCGAGCGAGGCGATATCGCTATCGGCTGGCACGACCAGTTGCAGGTTGTTCGCGTAAACCGACGCAATCGCGCGGATCATCGGCAGTTGCTGGCCCTCGAACGGTCCGCTGCCCGCAAAGCTCGCCTCCACCGTATCGGCGAGACCGAAGGCGATATCCGCATCGCCGGTCGCAATCAGGCCCATATTCTCGACCGACGCACCCGTGACTTCCGCCGTGGCTTGATAGCCCTCGACATTGTTGTTGATGACCTCGGCAATCGCGCCGCCCATCGGGTAATAGACGCCGCCCGTGCCGCCCGTCGCGATGGACAGCTGCTCTTGCGCAAAAGCGGGGGCGCCAACCGCAACGAGACCGGTGGCGACAATCATTTTCATCAGTTTCATACATTCCTCCCAGAATCTTATGACCCGAGCCTAGCGGATCATTCGGCAAAAACAATGCCCGCATTTTGGGCGCTTAGCGCCGCGCGGCCCGGAGCGCCGCCACGCCGCTCTGCGCCCGGCGAATAGCGGTTATGCGCAAATACCCCTAGGCCAGGTGGACCCCGCCGACTATCTGACAAAGCGTTAGGGAGGAAACCCAGTAACTGGATCAACGAGGTTTCCATGTCGTATCAAAGCACTATCGTCTCGCTCGACGAGACCATCACCAAGGCCGTCGATGCCTTCGCCGCCGATAAAGGCTTCGGCTTCAACGCTTACGCGCTCAAAATGGAGCGGATCGGGGAGCTGCGCCGCCTGTTCAGCAAGACCGACGCCCAACTGGCCGAGCTGTCCCTGACCCGCGACGCGATCACCGGTCACGTCTTTTCGGACATCGCCGCGTAACATCGCCCCCACCCGGATTTTTTGAACGCCCCCAAGCCTCGGGGGCGTTTTTGCGTTTGGCGGTTAGAAACCCTCTTGACCTGTGAATTGGAACGTTCCAATCTCTCATTAACGAACATAAGGGAGGATTCGATGCCGACACTCGGATGGGGCCTGATCGGGGCCAGCAACATCGCATCGCAATATATGATCGACGCCATCCGGGGCGCAGGCGGCGAGGTCCGCTCGGTGCTGAGTTCCGATAGCGAGCGCGGCGCGGAGTATGCGAAAAATCACGGCATCCCCGGCTCGACCACGGATCTCGACGCCATGCTCGCCGATGACAGCATCGACGTGGTTTATATCAGCACGACCAACGAGAAACATTTCGCGCAAGCCATGGCGGCGATCGCGGCGGGCAAGCATGTTGTTTGTGAGAAGCCGCTCGCCATGACCGCAAAGGACGCGGCGGAGATGGTGCGCAAGGCGGAGGCGGCGGGCGTGACCTTCGCCACCAATCATCACCTTCGCAATGCCGGTTCCCATCAGGCGATCCGCGATCTGATTGCCTCGGGCAAGATCGGCGAGGTGCTGAGTTTCAAGATTCACCACGCCGTCCATCTGCCGGAAAATCTCCGCGGCTGGCGGATCAACAATCCCGAAGCGGGCGGCGGTGTGATCGCGGACATTGTGGTCCATGACGCGGATACCGTGCGCTTCCATCTCGGCGAAGACCCGGTGGAGGTGGTCGCAATGAAAACCAGCGGCGGCATGGGCGAAGGCGTCGAGGACAGCAATATGTCGATCTGGTCCATGCCCTCGGGCGTGATGGTCTCGACACATGAGAGCTTCACCCATCCTTTCGCCAAAACCGGGATCGAGGTGAACGGCACCAAGGGCGTGATCCGCGCGACCAATGTGATGACGCAGGAACCGGCGGGCACGGTGATCCTCACTACTGAGACCGGCGACGAGGAAATCGACTTTCTCGACCATGATCTCTACGGCTTCGCGATGCAAAAATTCACCGACGCGGTGAATGGCACGGGCCGCCCGGCGGCGGATGGGGTGGACGGCGTGAAATCCCTCGCCGTCGCCGAAGCGGTGATGGAAGCGGCCACCAGCGGCCAGCGCACCCGCGTCGATTATCAGGGGTTCTCATGAGCAAGGTCGTCTCTTTCGCCGATGCCGCGTCGCGGATTGAGGATGGCGCGGTCGTCTCCGTCTCCTCCTCCTCGGGCCTCGGTTGCCCCGATGCGATGCTCCGCGCCATTGGCGAGCGGTTCGATGCGGAGGGCCATCCGCGGGATCTCACGACCCTGCACCCGATTGCCGCGGGCGATATGTATGGGATCAAGGGCGTCGATCACATTGCCAAGGATGGGCTTTTGAGCTGCATCATCGCGGGCTCCTACCCTTCCGGGCCGTCCTCCCTGCCGATGCCAGAGATCTGGAAGATGCTGACGGAAAACCGGCTCCGCGCCTATAATGTGCCCTCGGGCATTCTCTTTGACATGCACCGCGATGTGGCGGCGAACCGGCCCGGCGTGCTGACCCGTGTGGGGCTCGACACCTTCGTCGATCCGATCCGCGAGGGCTGCGCGATGAATGACGCCGCTGCCGCGCATCCCATCGTCAGCCGTGTGGAATTTGACGGGCAGGACTGGCTCCACTTCCCCAATATCGTGCCGACTGTCGCCATCATCCGCGCGACCACCGCCGATGAGCATGGCAACCTCACCTATGAACATGAGGGCGCTTATCTCGGCGGTCTCGATCAGGCCATTGCCGTGCGCAACCATGGCGGGCTGGTGATCGCGCAGGTCAAGCGGGTGACGACGCGCGGCTCGCTCCGCCCCCATGATGTGCGCGTGCCGGGCCATCTTGTCGATCTCATCGTGATCGACCCGGACCAGAAACAGACCACCGAAACGCTCCATGACCCCGCGATCTCCGGCGAGATCGACCGGCCTTGGGAGAGCTTTTCGCTCGCCGATCATAATGTCGAGAAGATCATCGCCCGCCGCGCGGCGATGGAGCTTTCCGCCGGGCAAACCGCCAATCTTGGCTTCGGCATCTCCGCCATCGTGCCGCGGATTTTGCTTGAAGAGGGCCATCCGCGCGCCGTCACATGGGTGATCGAGCAAGGCGCGGTCGGCGGCGTCCCCCTGACCGGCTTCGCCTTCGGCTGCGGCTCCAATGCCGATGCGTTCATGCCCTCGCCGAGCCAGTTCACCTATTTTCAGGGGGCGGGGTTCGACATGTCCTTCCTCTCCTTCCTTGAGGTCGATGTGGAAGGGAACGTCAACGTCTCAAAACTCGGCAAGAAACCCTATCTTACCGCAGGGTGCGGCGGCTTTGTCGACATCACCGCCCATGCGAAAAAGATCGTGTTCTCCGGCTATTTCGAAGCGGGCGCGGATCTTGCGCTGACCGACACGGGCCTCACCGTCAAAACCCCTGGGAAATTCACCAAGATGGTGGACAAGGTGGAGCATGTAACCTTCTCGGGCAAACGCGCCATCGAGCAGGGTCAGGATGTGCTTTATGTCACCGAGCGCTGCGTGATCCGGCTGACCCCGGAGGGCCTCGTCGCTACCGAAATCATGCCCGGCATCGACCCGGAGCGCGATATCGTCGCCGCCGCCGGTGGACGTGTGCGGGTGGCAGAAAACGCGGCCACCATGCCGATGGCGCTGCTCGCGCAAGGACCGATGGGGCTGAAACTATGAGCGTGCATCTTAACCGCGACGACCGCCTCGCGATCCTCCATCTCGACAATCCCGGCAAGCTCAATGCTTTCACCGTGGAGATGCTGGACCAGCTCGCCGCCCATTGCGACGCCATCGACCGCGACCCCGATATTCTCGGCGTTCTGCTTACTTCCGAGGGCGAGCGGGCCTTCTGCGCCGGTGCCGACATCACCGCTTGGGGAAAGCTTTCCCCCGACGATTTCGCCCGGATCTGGGTGCGCCACGGCCACCGCGTATTCGACCGTCTCGCGCGGCTCTCGAAACCCACCATCGCCGTGCTGCAAGCCCATGCCTTCGGCGGCGGGCTGGAACTCGCCACGGCCTGCGATATTCGCGTCATGGCCCCGATGGCGACGCTGGCTTTGCCCGAAACGCAGGTCGGGATCGTGCCCGGCTGGTCCGGCACGCAGCGGCTCGCGCGGCTTTTGCCGGAGCCGGTCATCAAGGAAATGGCGCTTTTCGGGCGGCGGCTCGATGCGTCCCGCGCCTGGCATCTCGGCTTTGTCGCCGCCGTCGAGGACGAGCCGCTGGAGACCGCCCGCGAGATTGCCGCGAAACTCAGCGAGACGTCGCCGCGCGCAACGGAAACCGCGAAATATATGATCCATGCCGGGGTGGGCGAGGATCGCGCCGCCATGATCGACGCGCTCGCCAGTGGGATGATTGCGGCGACAGAGGACAAGGCCGAGGGCGTCGCCGCTTTCGCCGCCAAACGCAAACCGGAGTTCAAAGGATAAGCGATGAACGAATTCACAGTCATCACCACCGCCGAGGCGCGCTTGCCGGAGACCCGCACCGGGCGGCATTATATCGACGGCGCTTGGCAGGACAGCGCGGATGGCGAAACCTTCACCCGCGTCTCCCCGTCCCACGGCGTGACGGTCAGCGAGAACGCGCGCGGCGGAAAGGCGGAGGCGGAAGCGGCCATTGCGGCGTCGCGCACAGCGTTTGATGCGGGAGACTGGGCGTTTTCCTCCGGCAAATCCCGCGCCGAGTTGCTCCTCAAAGTCGCCGATCTCATCGACCGGGAGCGCGAACGCATCGCCATGATCGAAGTGCTGGAAAGCGGCAAGCCGATCTCTCAGGCCATGGGCGAGATCGAAGGCGCGGCGGATCTTTGGCGCTACGCCGCCGCCCTCGCCCGCACGCTCCATGGGGAGAGCCACAACAGCCTCGGGCCGGACATGCTCGGGCTGGTGCTGAAGGAGCCGATTGGCGTCGCCTCCATCATCACCCCGTGGAATTTCCCGTTTCTTATCATCAGCCAGAAACTGCCCTTCGCGCTCGCGGCGGGCTGCACGGCGGTGGTGAAACCCTCGGAAATGACGCCCTCGACCACGGTGATCCTCTTCGAACTTCTCGCAGAAGCGGGCCTGCCAGCCGGGGTCGCCAATCTGGTGCTTGGATATGGTGATCCCGTGGGCGAGACCTTCTCGACCCATCCGGAAGTCGACATGGTCACCTTCACCGGCTCCACCGGGGTTGGCAAACGGATCGTCGATGCGGCCTCTGGCACGCTCAAAAAAGTGTCGCTGGAGCTTGGCGGGAAGAACCCGCAGGTGATTTTCCCCGATGCCGATCTCGACGCCGCCGCCGATGCCATTGTCTTCGGCGTCTATTTCAACATGGGCGAATGCTGCAATTCCGGCAGCCGCATCATCGTGCATGAGGATGTGGTCGAGACGCTGACCGAGAAGGTCGTGGCGCTCTCGAAGAAAGTCCCCTTCGGCGATCCGCTCCACAATGACACCCTCGTCGGCGCGATCATTTCGGACGATCACCAGCAAAAGATCGACGGCTATGTGAAGGACGCCGTCGCAGCCGGCGCAACCCTCGCCCTTGGCGGCGCGCCGCTGGAGGAGGATGCGCTCAAGGGCCGGTATTACCAGCCCACCGTCGTCACCAACGTCCGCGCGGATATGCCGATTGCCCGCGAGGAGGTGTTCGGCCCGGTGCTTTCGGTGCTGACCTTCCAAGACTTTGACGAGGCTGTCACTCTTGCGAACAACGCCTCTTACGGCTTGTCGGCTGGGGTGTGGAGTGTTAGCGTTCACACATGTCTGGATTTCGCCCGCAAAGTTCGTGCGGGCACGGTCTGGACAAACACCTGGATGGACGGTTTTTCAGAGCTGCCCTTCGGAGGTGTCAAGGAAAGTGGGCAAGGCCGCGAGCTCGGCCGCTATGGCTTGGAGGAGTTCTTGGAAGTCAAAACCGTTCAGATGCGCATCGGACAGACGCGCAGCGAATGGGTGCCAAGCTGACCACAGACTAACTTACGCAATCAGGGAGGATTATTATGCGTATGTTCAAAACCATGACCGCCACGCTGGCGCTCGCCACCACGGCAAGCTTCGTGCAGGCGCAGGAAGTTGAGGTTCTGCACTGGTGGACCGCTGGCGGCGAGGCCGCGGCGCTCAACGTGCTGAAAGAGGATCTCGAAACGCAAGGCATCACCTGGCAGGATATGCCGGTCGCTGGCGGCGGCGGTGAGCAGGCGATGACCGTGCTGCGCGCCCGTGTGACCTCCGGCAATGCGCCGACCGCCGTGCAGATGCTCGGCTTCGACATCACAGACTGGGCCAGCGAAGGCGTTCTGGCCGATCTCAACGCGATTGCCGAAGAAGGCGGTTGGGGCGATGTGGTGCCCGAAGCGCTTCAGGCCTTCTCCAAATATGAAGATCAGTGGGTGGCCGCGCCGGTCAATGTCCACTCGGTCAACTGGGTCTGGGCCAACAAGGCGGTGCTGGAAGAGAACGGCATCACCCCGCCCGAGACATGGGAAGAGTTTGAATCCGCCCTCGCCACCCTTCAGGAAGCGGGCGTGACCCCGATCGCACAGGGCGGCCAGCCCTGGCAGGAAGCCACCGTGATGGACAGCCTCATCATGGGCGTCGGCGGGCCGGAGTTCTATCAGGCGACGATGATCGACCTCGATCCCGAAGCGCTTGGCTCCGAGCAGATGGTCGAGGCGTTCCGCCGTCTCGGGGTGATCCGCGACAATGTCGATGACAACTTCTCGGGCCGCGACTGGAACCTGGCCACCGCCATGGTCATCAATGGCGAAGCGGCGTTCCAGATCATGGGGGACTGGGCCAAGGGCGAATTCGTCAAGGCCGAGCTGACCCCGGATGAGGATTATCTCTGCTTCCGTATGCCCGGCACGCAGGATCAGGTGATCTTCAATGCCGACCAGTTTGCGATGTTCGATCAGGGCGGCGAAGTCTCGGAAGAGCAAGCAGCGCTCGCCAATGCGATCATGTCGCCGGAATTCCAGTCCGCGTTCAACGTGGTGAAAGGCTCCGTCCCGGCGCGCACCGATGTCAGCGACGAAGCGTTTGACGCTTGCGGCAAGAAAGGCATCGCCGATCTGCAAGCGGCCAATGAGAGCGGCAATGTGTTCGGCTCCATGGCGCATGGCTACGGCGCACCGGCTTCGGTGAAGAACGCTTACTATGACGCGGTCACGGCCTTCTTCAACAGCGATATGGACCCGGAAACCGCGGCCGAAGAGCTGGTGTCGGCCATCGAGATCGCCCAGTAATCTTCGCTCCATAAAAACGGCGCGGGCGGCGTGTCACATGCCGCCCCACCCCATAACAATAAAATCTATGGGAGGACGTTATGGCCGCTGACACCAGCGCCGATTTCCGCACGCGACTGCAAGGCTGGCTCCCCAAGCTCGTGCTTGCCCCGTCATTCGCGCTCATCCTGTTTTTCGTTTACGGATTCATCCTCTACACGGTCTATCTGTCCTTCACCGGAAGCCGGATGCTGCCGAGTTACGACTGGGTGGGCCTCAAGAATTACACCAATCTTTTCAAGCTCAGTCACTGGGATGTGGCGATCGCCAATCTGGGGATCTTCGCCCTCCTCTATATCCTGATCTGCACGGTGCTGGGGCTCGGCCTCGCCATCCTGCTCGACCAGAAGATCCGCGGCGAGAATGTGCTGCGTCCGATCTATCTCTACCCGATGGCGCTTTCCTTCATCGTGACCGGGACCGCATGGAAATGGTTCCTCGATCCCGGCATTGGGCTGGAGAACACCATGCAGATGTGGGGCTGGGAAAGCTTCACTTTCAACTGGATCAAGGATCGCGAAATGGCGATCTATACGGTCGTCATTGCGGCTGTCTGGCAAAGCTCCGGCTTCGTGATGGCGATGTTCCTCGCGGGCCTGCGCGGCATCGACAACGAGATGCTCAAAGCAGCGCAGATGGACGGGGCGAGCAGCTTCCAGATGTATCGCCGGATCATCATCCCGCAACTGCGCCCGGCGTTCCTCTCGGCCTTCGTGATCCTCTGCCACCTCGCGATCAAGACCTATGACCTCGTGATCGCGCTGACCGGCGGCGGTCCCGGACGGGCGACCGAAGTGCCCGCGACCTTCATGTATAGCTACACCTTCGCGCGCAACCAGATGGGCATCGGTGCGGCCTCGGCCGTGATCATGCTCATGACCATCGCCGCGATCATGGTGCCCTATCTCTATTCCGAGCTGAAGGAGCGTAACTGATGTCAGTAGCCTCCCAAGATAACGCCATCAGCAGCACGTCGAAGATCACCCGGACCTTTATCTATCTTGTCCTCCTGCTCTTCGCGCTCTTCTACCTGCTGCCGCTCTTCGTAATGTTGGTGAACTCGGTCAAACCGCTCGATGAAATCACCAGCGGCAACATGATCGCCCTGCCCCAAACCTGGACCTTCGCCCCATGGAAAAGCGCATGGAACGAGGCGCAGGTCGGGGTCGAGGCCACGGGGCTTGCGCCCTATTTCTGGAACTCGATCAAAATGGTCGTCCCCGCCGTGGCGCTCTCGACGCTGCTTGGCGCGCTCAACGGCTATGTGCTGACGAAATGGAGCTTCAAGGGCGACAAGATCGTGTTCGGCCTGATGCTCTTTGCCTGCTTCATCCCCTTCCAGATCGTCCTCATCCCCATGGCCCGCGTGCTTGGCACCATCGGCCTTGCAGGGACGACATGGGGTCTGGTGCTGGTCCATCTCGTCTACGGCCTCGGCTTCACCACGCTCTATTTCCGCAACTACTACGCGGCTTTTCCGACAGAGCTGGTGCGCGCTGCGCAGATCGACGGGGCCGGGTTCTTCCGCATCTTCTGGCGGATCCTGCTCCCCTCCTCGGGGCCGATCATCGTCGTCTCGGTCATCTGGCAATTCACCAATATCTGGAACGACTTTCTCTTCGGCGCGTCCTTTGCCGATCAGGACAGCACGCCAATGACCGTCGCGCTCAACAATCTCGTGCAAAGCTCGACCGGGGTGAAGGAATACAACGTCCATTTCGCGGGCGCGATCCTCGCCGCCGCGCCGACGCTTCTCGTCTATATCGTCGCGGGCCGCTACTTCGTGCGCGGTCTGATGGCCGGTTCAGTAAAAGGGTGAAGCATGGTTTTGTGGAACAAAATGAAAGGCGCCAGTGGCGCGTTTCAAATGCGACACGCGCAGGGACACTTCCCTGCGCCGGGTTCAACTCCCGCAGGTGCTAAGGAGTAATTATGGGTTTTCTCGATATCAACAACGCCACGAAATCCTATGGGGCTGTCGAAGTCCTGCATGATGTGGACATCTCGATTGAGGAAGGCGAATTTCTCGTCCTCGTGGGCCCGTCGGGCTGCGGCAAATCCACTCTGCTCAACATGATCGCGGGGCTGGAGGACATCACCTCCGGCGAGATCCGCATCAAGGACCGGGTGATGAACGGCGTCCACCCCTCGAAACGCAACATCGCCATGGTGTTCCAGTCCTACGCGCTCTACCCCAACATGACCGTGGGGCAGAACATCACCTTCGGGCTGGAAATGCACGGCACACCCAAGGCGGAGCGGGATGAGGCGATGCGCAAAGTCGCGGAGCTTTTGCAGATCGAAAACCTGCTCGACCGCAAACCCGGCCAGCTTTCGGGTGGTCAGCGCCAGCGGGTCGCCATGGGACGCGCGCTCGTGCGCGATCCCGACGTCTTCCTCTTTGACGAGCCGCTCTCCAATCTCGATGCCAAACTCCGCGTCGATATGCGGACGGAGATCAAGAAGCTGCACCAGAAACTCGGCACCACGATCGTCTATGTGACCCATGATCAGATCGAGGCCATGACCCTCTCCACCCGCATCGCGGTGATGTATAAGGGCTATGTCCAGCAGCTTGGCACGCCGAAGGAGATCTATGACGACCCGGCGAATATGTTCGTCGCGACCTTCATGGGCAGCCCGGCGATGAACATCATGCCAGCGACATTGGTGGAGGAGAACGGCGCGGCCTATGCGGAGCTGCGCGGCGCGCATGGCGAGCCACTGCGGCTGCAACTCAGCCAGGCGCTCGGCCAGCTTCAGGCGCATATCGGCCGCGAGGTGGTGCTTGGCATCCGCCCCGAGGCGATCACCGATGCCGATGGCGCGGATCGCAACGCGCGCAATTTGCAGGAGCTGACCAATGAGGTGAGCGTCATCGAACCCTCCGGCGCGGACACATTTGTGACCACCCATCTCTCGGGCAAAGACGTGATCGCCCGGATGCGCGCAGACACCACAGCCGCCCCCGATACGCCTTTCACCTTCACCGTGAACATGGACAAGGCCGTTCTCTTCGATCCCGACACCGAAGAGCGCATCGCCTGAGATTTCGGCCCTAAGGGGCCGGAATGTATGCTGAAATTGGAACGTTCCAGACGTTGAGTTTTTATGACCGACCATAGCGACATTCTCATCATCGGCTCCGGCATGGGCGGGGCGAGCCTCGCCCGCGCCCACGCGCCAAGCGGTCTCAAGATCACCATCCTTGAGCGCGGCGATCACATGAAACACGGGCCCGAAGCCCGCGACACGGCGCAGATTTTCGGGCGCGGCCTCTACCGGATGAATGAGGAATGGCGCGACGGTGCGGGCAACGCCTTCAGCCCCGGCAATTATTACTATGTCGGGGGGAACACCAAGCTCTATGGCGCGGCGCTGATCCGCTACCGGGCCGAGGATTTCGAGCCGCGTGCGCATCCAGGCGGCGACACCCCCGGCTGGCCGCTCGCCTATGAGACGCTGGAGCCGTGGTATCAGCAGGCCGAGGAGATGCTGGAGGTGCGCGGCGGACTTGGCGAGGACCCGACCGAGCCGCCCCATTCCGGCCGCTACCCGTTCCCGCCCGTTCCCCATGAGCCGCCCGTCGCGGATCTCGCAGAACGGCTGCGCCGGGTCGGCCTTCATCCCTCACCCATCCCCCTTGGCATCGACATCGAGGGCTGGCTCGCGGGCGGGCAAACGGGGTGGGACTCCTTCCCCGGCACCACCCCCGCCAAGAAGGACGCGGAGAGCACCATGCTCGCCGCCGCCCTCGCCCATGACAATGTGCGGCTCATCACCAACGCCAAGGTCGAGCGGATCGCGGCGGAAAACGGCGTCGTCACCGGCGTGACCGCCACCGTGGAGGGCCAGCCGCGCAGCTTCACCGCCACCCGCTACGCCCTCGCGGCGGGTGCGGTGAACAGCGCCGCCCTGCTCCTGTCGAGCGCGAATGAGGCCATGCCCGAAGGGCTCGCCAACCGCTCGGATCAAGTGGGCCGCAATTTCATGAACCACAATTGCAGCGCCGTTCTCGCCCTGCATCCCTTCCGCAAAAACACCTCCGTCTATCAAAAGACGCTGATGGTGAATGATTTTTACAGCGGCGCGCGCCCCCTCGGGAACATCCAGATGCTCGGCAAGATCACCGGCGACATTCTGGCCTCGCAAACAAAATTGCCGCGTTCGCTGATCGACTGGATCACCGCCCGCAGCTTCGACATTTACGCTATGAGCGAGGATTTGCCCTCGCCCGACAGCCGCGTCACCGTGAAAAACGGCGTGATCCATCTCGACTGGCAGCGCTCCAATATGGCCGCACATGAGGAACTGGTGACGACGCTAAAGCGCCTCCTGCGCAAGGCGGGCTTCCCCATCGTCCTCTCCCGCCCCTTCGACCGGCGCACGCCGTCCCATCAATGCGGCACCGCCCGGATGGGCGACGATCCGGCGGCGAGCGTGGTCAACACCGATCTGCGCAGCCATGACCTCGCTAATCTCTACATCACCGACGCCTCCGTCCTGCCGACCTCGGCGGCTGTGAACCCGTCGCTCACCATCGCCGCACTGTCGCTGCGGGCGGGCAAAAAAATCGCGGAGGAGATGGCATGAAACGCGCCCTCATCACCGGCGGGAATAGCGGCATCGGCTTCGGCATCGCCAAGGCGCTGGCGGGCGCGGGATATGATCTCGCCCTCGCCGGGCTCGACACGCCGGATAGCGAGAGCGCGCAAGCCGCCTGCGCCGCCCTTCCCGGCGCGCGCTATTACCGTTTCGATCAGGCGGATCTTGCGGCGATCCCCAGCCTGCTCACCCAAATCGCCGCCGCGCAAGGGCCGCTCACCACCTTCGTTGCCAATGCCGGGGTGGGGGCGAAAGAGCGCGGCGACATGCTCGACCTTCCGCCGGAGAATTTCGACTTTGCCCTGAACATCAACCTGCGCGGCGCGTTCTTCCTCGCCCAAGCCGTCGCCAAAGAGATGCTGGCCGAGCCGAGCGATCATTACCGCTCGCTCCATTTCATCACCTCCGTCAGCGCCGAGATGCTCTCCATCGACCGCGCGGAATACTGCCTCTCCAAAGCCGCCGCCGCGAATATGGCGAAACTCTTCGCCCTGCGCCTCGCGCCCCACGGGATCGGCGTGTTCGACCTGCGCCCCGGCATCATCCGCACCCCGATGACCGAAAAGGTCGCCGCCAAATACGACGCGGCGCTCGCGGGCGGTCTCGTCCCCGAAGGCCGCTGGGGTCTGCCCGAGGACATCGGCGCGGCGCTCCTGCCGCTCGCCGAAGGGCAGATGGCCTTTTCCACCGGCGCGACCATCCCGGTCGATGGCGCGCTTAGCCTGCCGAGATTGTGAGGATTTATGCGCGATCAGTTTGACTTCATCATCATCGGCGGCGGCAGCGCGGGCTGCGTCCTCGCTGCCCGGCTCTCCGAAAACCCGGACACGCAAGTCCTGCTTCTGGAGGCCGGCGGGCGCGACCGCCACCCCTTCTACCACCTGCCCGCGGGTTTTGCGAAAATGACCAAGGGCATCGGCAGTTGGGGCTGGCGCACAACGCCGCAAAAGCACATGCAGGACCGGGTATTCATCTACACCCAAGCCAAGGTGATCGGCGGCGGCTCGGCCATCAACGCGCAGATCTACACCCGCGGCAACCCGGCGGATTACGATCTCTGGCGGCAAATGGGCTGCACCGGCTGGAGCTATGAGGACGTTCTGCCCTATTTCCGCAAGGCCGAGGATAACGACACCTATAACGACCGCTATCACGGCCAAGGCGGCCCGCTGGGGGTGTCGAAACCGATCGCGCCGCTGCCCATATGCGACGCCTATTTCGAGGCGGCGGCGAAGCTTGGCATCCCGTTCAACGCGGACATGACCGGCGCGGAGCAGGCGGGCGTCGGATACTACCAACTCACGCAGCGCAATGCCCGCCGCTCCTCCTCCGCCATGGCCTATCTCGCCCCGAATGAGGGCCGCGAGAACCTGACCGTCCGCACCGGCGCGCAGGTCCGGCGGATCACCGTTGAGGGCGGGCGCGCCACCGGGGTCGAGATGATGGACGGCTCGCGCATCCACGCGAGCGCCGAAGTCATTCTCTCCTCCGGCGCCATCGGCTCGCCGCGCCTGTTGCAACTCTCCGGCATCGGGCCGGGTGCGGATCTGCACGGTCTCGGGATCGACGTGGTGCTCGACCAGCCCGAAGTCGGCGCGAATTTGCAGGATCATCTCGATCTCTACTGCATCTGCGAGGTCTCCGGCCCCCACACCTATGACCGCTATGCCAAGCCGCACTATTCCGCGCTGGCGGCGCTGCAATATCTCTTCACCCGCAAAGGCCCGGTTGCCTCGTCGCTCTTCGAGACCGGCGGCTTCTGGTATGCGGACCCGAATGGCGCCACGCCCGATCTGCAATTCCACCTCGGCCTTGGCACTGGGATTGAGGCCGGGGTCGCGGCCATGCCGGACGGTGGGGTGACGCTTAATTCCTGCTATCTCAAACCACGCTCGCGCGGCTCCGTCCGGCTCGCCAGCGCCGACCCTGCGGACGCGCCGCTGCTCGATCCGAATTATCTGCAAGACCCGCAGGACCGGGAGATGTCGATCCGGGGCCTGAAACTGACGCAAGAGATCCTCGCCCAAGACCCGCTCAAACCCTTCATCCGGGCCGAGCGTCTGCCGGGGCCGGATGTGCGGACAGATGAGGACTATTTCAACTTCATTTGCGAGCATTCCAAAACCTCGCACCACCCGGCGGGCACCTGCCGCATGGGCGCCGATGAAACCGCCGTGCTGGACCCCCGCCTAAAATTCAACGGGATCGAAGGGCTGCGCGTCGCCGATGCGTCGGTCATGCCGGTCATCATCACCTCCAACACCAACGCCGCGAGCATCATGATTGGCGAGAAAGCCGCCGATATGATCCGCGAAGATCACGGGATAAGCTGATGAAACTGCCAACATATTCTGGAACGCTCGAAGACTACACGCTCACCGGGGAGCCGCTGACGCCGCGCGCGCCGGAGGTGCCGTTCACCCGCACCGCCTTTGCTGCCGCCCATGTGGTCTCCGACCCGCTGGCCGAGCGTGATCCGTGGCAGCCGCGCCCGGCGGTGGATTGGGACGCGACGCTGCGCTTCCGTCACACGCTATGGGATCAGGGTCTCGGTCTCGCCGAAGCCATGGACACGGCGCAGCGCGGCATGGGGGTGGATTGGCTGACCGCGAAAGAGCTGATCGAACGCACGATGAAAAACGCCAAGGCGCATCCGCAAAACCCGCGCGTCGCCTGCGGTGCCGGGACGGATCACAAAACCCTCGCCGAGCTTGCGACCGAGGACGCCATCATCGCCGCTTACGAGACGCAGATGGAAGCGATCGAGGCGGCCGGCGGGCAAGTCATCCTCATGGCCACCCGCGCCCTGCCTGCCATCGGCGCGGATGCCGCCGCCTATTCACGCGTCTATGACCGGCTCATCACGCAGGCGGCGGAACCGGTCATTCTCCACTGGCTCGGCGATATGTTCGACCCGGCCCTCAAGGGCTATTGGGGCGGCGATGTGGAGGCGGCCACCGAGGCCGTTCTCGATCTCATCACCCGCAACGCGGCGAAGGTCGACGGCATCAAAATCTCCCTGCTCGATCAGGACCATGAAGAATCCTTCCGCGCCCGCCTGCCCGAAGACGTCCGCCTCTATACCGGCGATGATTTCAACTATGCCCCGCTCATCGAGGGTGACGAGACGCATCACTCCCATGCCTTGCTTGGCATCTTCGCCGCCATCGCGCCCGCCGCATCGCAAGCGCTCGAAGCGCTCGCCAAGGGGGATCGCGGCCTCTACCACGCGCTGCTGACCCCAACGGTCCCGCTCAGCCGGGAAATCTTCAAAGCGCCAACACAATATTACAAAGCCGGGATCGCCTTCCTTGCGTGGCTCAACGGCGCGCAGGACCATTTCATCATGCCCGGCGGCTTCCAGTCCGCCCGCGAGATCACGCATTACGCCGAAGTCTTCCGCCTCGCCGATCAATCGCGCCTGCTGACCGCGCCCGATCTCGCCCAAGAAAGGATGCAGACCCTGCTCGCCCTTCATGGTATCGCCTGAGGGATGAGCAGAAGGGTCACCATTCTCGATGTTGCCAAAGCGGCGGGCGTGTCGAAAAGCACGGTCTCGCTGGTGCTGCGCGGCAGCCCGTCGGTGCGCGCGGAAACAGTGACAGCGGTGCGCGCCGCCATGGCCGAGATCGGCTATGTCTACAACCGCTCCGCGGCCACGCTGCGCGGCGCGTCGGTCGGGCTGATCGGCCTTGTCATCAACGATCTGCGCAACCCGTTTTTCACCGAATTTGCCGCCGCCGTGCAGGGCCATTTCAGCGCGAAGGGCTATGCCACGGTGATCGCGAACGCTGCCGAAGACCCCGAGGAACAGGCCCGCCAGATCGGCACCATGATCGAGCATGGCGTCTCGGCGATCATCCTCTCCCCCGCTTATGGCGATGAGGCGGGGCTCGCACGGCTCGCGGCGGCGGGTATTCCGACACTTCTGGTCCTCCGCGCGATGGAGGAGCCAGAGGGTTTCCCCTTCGCCAGTTTCGACTACCGCGATGGCGGCGAACAGGCGACGGCGCATCTTCTCGCGCAAGGCGCGAAAAACATTGCCTTTGTCGGCGGGATTGCCGGGCGCGGCGTGACCGAGGAACGCATGTCCGGCTATCTTTCCGTGCTGGGCAAGACGGGTCGCGACCCCTTCACGCTGCCCGGCCCCACAACCCGCGCCTTTGGCCGCGACGCCGCGCTGACCCTCGCGACAAAGCATCCCGAGATCGACGCGGCGCTCTGTTTCAACGATCAGATCGCCCTCGGCATGAGCGCCGGCTTCGCCGAAGCGGGCCGCATCGTGGGCCGCGATTTCCTGCTCGTCGGCTTCGATGATATCGAGGATTGCGCCCTCGTCTGGCCGCGCCTCTCCTCGGTCCATTGCGACATCGGCGCCTTTGGCAAAAGCAGCGCCGAGACCATCATCGCCTGGCTGGAACACGGCACCAAACCCGCGCCGCTGACCCGCGCGCCCGTCACCCTCTCCACCCGCGCCTCAACCCTGGGAGACCGCTCATGACCAACCCCGTTGCCCTGCTGCAAGATCTCTTCGACCACGCGGTCGCCGTGGCGGACCCGATGCTGAGCCTCAAAGACGCGCTCCCCGAAAAGCCCAAGGGCCGACTCGTCGTCATCGGCGCGGGCAAGGCGTCCGCGCGAATGGCCGAGGCGGTGGAGACAGAATGGGGCCCCTGCGAGGGTCTCGTCATCACCCGCTACGGCTACGCCCGCCCCTGCGAGGGCATCGAGATCGTCGAGGCCAGCCACCCCGTGCCCGATGAGGCGGGGCTGACCGCCACCACGCGGATGCTCGACTTGCTGCAAGGGCTTGGCGAAGACGATACGGTGCTGGCCCTCATCTCCGGCGGCGCGTCGTCGCTGCTGGTCCAGCCCGCGGGCGAGGTGACGCTGGCCGAAAAACAAGCCATCAACGAAGCGCTTCTGGCCTCCGGCGCGCCAATCGCCGCGATGAACAAGGTCCGCAAACATCTCAGCCGGGTGAAGGGCGGGCAGCTCGCCGCAGCGGCGCATCCTGCAAAAATGCTGGCGCTTCTCATCTCCGATGTGCCGGGCGACGATCCCGCCGATATCGGCTCTGGTCCCACGGTTGGCGATGCGTCCACCCCGCAAGATGCTGCGGATTTGCTGCGCCGATATACCATCGAAACGCCCCCCTCGGTTGCCGCCGTTCTGAGCGGCCCGCAGCAGGTCCTCACCCCCGATGATCCGCGCCTCGCGACCACCGAAACCCGCATCTATGCCGCGCCCTCGCAATCCCTCGCCGCCGCCAAGGAGCGGGCGGAGGCGGAGGGCATCGGCACCAAAATCCTCGGCGATGCGCTGGAGGGCGAAGCGCGCGATGTTGCCGCAGATCACGCGGCACTGGCCAAGAAACACCAGGCGGCGATGATCCCCGGCGATCCGCCGCGCCTGCTCCTGTCGGGCGGTGAGTTAACCGTCACCCGGCGCGGCAATGGCGTCGGCGGCCCCAATGCGGAATATGCGCTGGCGCTGGCGATTGCCCTGAACGGCGCGGACGGCATCTACGCGCTGGCGGGCGACACGGACGGGGTGGACGGCGCTGCGGAGGTCGCGGGCGCGTGGATCACCCCGGAGACTCTGCAAGAGGCGCAAGCGAAGGGCCTCGACCCGGCGGACGCGCTCGCCCGCAACGACAGCCACAGCTTTTTCGAAACCCTCGGCACGCAGCTCATCCCCGGCCCGACGCTGACCAATGTGAACGACTTCCGCGCCATCCTCATCTTCGGAGCCCCGTGATGCTGACCCATATCGTCATGCTGTCCCTCAAGGAAAGCGCCCGCGCGGAGGCGATTTCCGCCATCGAAAGCCTCGCCGGTCTCACGCAAGAGGTGGACGGAATGCACGCCCTCACCCATGGCGAGAACCGCGATTATGAGGATAAATCCGGGGCTTATGACTACGGCTTTACCGTCACCTTCCGGGACCGCGCCGCGCATCTCGCCTATGAGGCGCATCCCATCCATCAGGCGGCGGGCCAAACGCTCATAGCCGCCTGCAAGGGCGGCTATGGCGGGATTTTCGTGGTGGATCTCGAAAGCGCGGATTAACCCGCGCTCACATCGCACCCTTCGGATGAAAGCAGATAGGCAAAGCCATTGGCGGGCAGCTTCAGACGCTCGCCCTCCAGCACCGCATTTTGCGGCCCTTCGATGGAGACCTCGCCCGAGACAGCCACCTCGCGCCCCTCTTTCGAGAGGTTAAAGACGCAGGTCACCACTCCGTCTTCCCCCTTGCGGTGGAAGGCCAGAAGCGGCTCGGGCAGATCGAGAAACGCGATCTCGCCATAGCGCAGCGCGTCATGGGCTTTGCGGAAAGCAATCGTCTGCTGATACGCCTCCATCACGCTGCCCTGCCCCTGCTGATCGACGGCATTGGCGGCTTGCGGCGGCTTGACCGGGAGCCACGCCTCGCCATCCGAAAAGCCCGCATTGGCGGCGTCTTTCTCCCAGACCATCGGCGTGCGGCACCCGTCGCGGCCCTTGACCTCGGGCCAGAAGCGCAGCGCGGGCGGGTCGGTCAGCTCGGCATAGACCAGCTCCGTCTCCGTCTGCCCCAACTCCTCGCCCTGATAGAGCCCGATCGTGCCGGGGAAGGACAGGATCAGCGCCGCCGCCTGTTTCGCCAGCGTCTCGCGATCCTCCGCATGGGGCGCCCAGCGGGTCACATGGCGCGGCACGTCATGGTTGGAAAAACTCCAGCAGGAATGGCCATCCGGCGCGCCATCCCGCACACCCTTGATGGCATTGCGGAAATGCGCGGCGGTGAATTCCGGCGCGAGCAATTCGAAGGAATAGCACATATGCAGGCGGTCATTGCCGCGGGTGTAATCTGCCATGATGTCAATGGCTTGCTGGCCGCCATCGCCGACCTCACCAACCATCATCCGGTCGTCAAATTCGTCCGTCAGCGCCCGCAGACGCTTCAGGAAGGCGATATTGTCCGGCCGGTTCTTGGAATAGATATGCCGCTGATAGCCATAGGTTTCCGGCCCGTCATAATCGGGGTTCGGCGGATTGTCCCGCAGCTCCTGATCGTGGAAATAATAGTTCACTGTATCGAGGCGGAACCCGTCCACGCCGCGCTCCAGCCAGAAGCGCATGGTCTCCAGCAGCGCGTCCTGCACCTCGGTATTGTGCATATTGAGATCGGGCTGCTCGATCAGGAAGTTATGCAGATAATATTGCCGGCGGCGCGGCTCCCACTCCCATGCGGGACCGCCAAAGACCGACGGCCAGTTGTTCGGCGGCGAGCCATCGGGGTTCGGATCGACCCAGACATACCAGTCCGCCTTGGCATTGTCGCGGCTCTGGCGGCTTTCCTCGAACCAGGGGTGCTTGTCGCTCGAATGGCTGATGACCTGATCAATGATGACCTTGAGGCCCAGCTCATGCGCCCGCGCGACCAGTTGATCGAAATCGGCGAGCGTGCCGAACATGGGATCAATATCTGTATAATTTGAAACATCATACCCCATATCCGCCATGGGCGAGGTGAAGATCGGAGAGAGCCAGACCGCATCCGCCCCCAAATCTGCGATATGCGGCAAGCGGCGGATGATTCCCTTCAGATCGCCGATCCCGTCGCCGCTATCGTCTTGAAAAGACCGCGGATATATCTGGTAGATGATCGCGTCGCGCCACCATTCTGTCATCTCAAATCCCCCTTTTTGAGGCTGCATCCATCGCCCGCTCATAGCGGTTTGAGCCGCATCGAAAAACCCCTTAACGGGTGGGGTGCGACAAAAATGTTAGCGCAAACTCAATCATTGTGTGACGCGACGTTTCCATTAAGATACGGGCCATGAATGAGAAAGCCCTGCCCCCGCATCTCACCCCTTCCGATATTGAGCGTTTGCGCGAATCCCGCCACGATTCGCCCTTCGACGTGCTTGGCGCGCATGAGGCCGAAGGTGCCCTCTGGGCCGTCGCCAATCTGCCCGGCGCGACCGCTGTTGAAGCGGTGACCAACGGCGGCGATGCAGCCAGTTTGCGCCGGGTCGGGGCGGATGTGTTTGCGGGCGAAGTGCCGTCCCGCGACTATCGCCTCAAGGTGCGGTTTTCGGGTGGAAATGAGTTCACTTTCGACGATCCGTATCGGTTCGGCCCCGTCCTTGGCGACATGGACGCCTATCTCATGGGCGAAGGCACGCATCGCCAGCTTTGGAAGGCCCTTGGGGCGCATGTGATGGCCCATGAGGGTGTGGACGGCACGCACTTTGCCGTTTGGGCCCCGAATGCGCAGCGGGTGTCGGTTGTGGGGGATTTCAACGGCTGGGACGGCCGCCGCCACCCGATGCGCCGGGTCGGCGGGACCGGGTGCTGGGAGATTTTCCTGCCCGATGTGCGCGATGGTGCGGTGTATAAATACGAGATCATCGGCGCGGATGGCGGGCAATTCTTCAAGGCCGATCCGGTCGGCTTCGGCGCCCAGCACCCGCCGGAAAAAGCTAGCATTGTCCGCGACATATCCGGCTATGGCTGGAAAGACGACGCATGGATGAAGAGCCGCGCCGAGCGCAATGATCGCCGCGCGCCGATCTCGGTTTACGAGGTCCACTTAGGCTCATGGCGGCGGCGTTATGATGATGGCGGGCGGCCCCTGTCCTATAAGGAACTCGCAAAGGATCTGGTCAACTACGCCAGCTATATGGGCTTCACCCATCTGGAGTTTCTCCCGGTCAGTGAATTTCCCTTCGATGGGTCTTGGGGATACCAACCGGTCGGTATGTTTGCCCCCACCATCCGCTTCGGCCCGCCCCATGAATTTCGCGATCTGGTGGAGGCGGCGCATGAGGCGGGACTCGGCGTTTTGCTCGACTGGGTGCCGGGGCATTTCCCGACGGACGCCCATGGCCTCGCCCGGTTCGACGGCACGCATCTTTATGAACATGCAGACCCCAAAGAGGGCTTCCATCAGGACTGGAACACGCTAATCTATAATTACGGTCGGACCGAGGTTCAGAACTACCTCATCGCCAATGCGCTCTATTGGCTCGACGAGTATCATGTGGACGGGCTGCGGGTGGATGCGGTCGCCTCGATGCTTTACCGCGATTATTCGCGCAAGGAGGGCGAGTGGGTTCCGAACCAGGATGGCGGGCGCGAGAATTACGAGGCGATTGCGTTTCTCAAAAACATGAACATCGCGGCCTATGCGGAGACGCCGGGCATCATGACCGTCGCGGAGGAAAGCACCAGCTTCCCGCAAGTCTCGGCCCCGGTGGATGCGGGCGGGCTTGGCTTCGGGTTCAAATGGAATATGGGCTGGATGAATGACAGCCTGAAATACATGGAGAAAGAGCCGGTTCACCGGAAGTATCACCATGACCAGATGAGCTTCTCGATCCATTATGCGTTCTCGGAAAACTTCATCCTGCCGATCTCCCATGACGAGGTGGTCCATGGCAAAGGCTCTATGCTGCGCAAGATGCCCGGCAATGAGTGGGAGCAATTTGCCAATCTGCGCGCCTATTACGGCTTCATGTGGACGCATCCGGGCAAGAAGCTTCTGTTTATGGGCTGCGAATTTGCCCAGCCGGAGGAGTGGAACCACAATGGCGAGCTGAACTGGTCCGCCGCCGAGGCCGCGCCGCATAAGGGGGTGCAGACCCTCGTGCGCGATCTCAACCATCTTTACCGCGAGACCCCTGCTTTGCATGTGAAGGATTGCGAGGCGGATGGGTTCCAGTGGATTGCGACGGATGCGGAAAGCTCCACCTTCAGTTTCATTCGCCGCGGCGAGACCGGCGATGCGCCCGTGGTGGTGCTGTGCAATTTCACGCCCGTGGAGCGGAGCGCGTTCCGGGTGGGTGTCCCGCAGGCGGGCCGCTGGCGCGAGGCGCTGAACAGCGACGCGGCGGTCTATGGCGGCGGCGATCGCGGGAATATGGGCGGCGTCACGGCCGACGAGACGCCCCATGACGGACAACCGGCCAGCATCGAGATCACCCTGCCGCCTCTGGCGACGGTGATTTTCGTGGCTGAAGAGACAAAATAAGTGGGAGGGAAATTATGGTTGAAAACCGGAGACTGACCCAACGGTCGATGGCCTTTGTGCTCGCGGGCGGACGCGGAAGCCGCCTCAAGGAGCTGACGGATAAGCGCGTGAAACCGGCGGTTTATTTCGGCGGCAAGACGCGGATCATCGATTTCGCACTGTCCAATGCGCTGAATTCCGGCATCCGCAAGATGGCCGTGGCGACGCAATATAAGGCGCATAGTCTCATCCGGCATATGCAGCGCGGCTGGAACTTCTTCCGGGCCGAGCGCAACGAATTTCTCGATATTCTGCCCGCCTCGCAGCGGCTTGGCGATGAAAGCTGGTATAAGGGCACGGCGGATGCGGTGACCCAGAATATCGACATCGTGGACAGCTATGATGTGGATTACGTCATCATCCTCGCGGGCGACCACATCTACAAAATGGATTACGAGATCATGCTGCAACAGCATGTGGACAGCGGCGCGGATGTGACCATCGGCTGCCTCACGGTCCCGCGTCAGGAGGCCTCGGCCTTTGGCGTGATGGCGACCGATGAGACCGGGCGGATCACGTCGTTTCTCGAAAAACCGGCGGACCCGCCGGGCACGCCGGATGACCCGAATGTCGCGCTCGCCTCGATGGGGATTTATGTGTTCGACTGGAAATTCCTGCGCGAGATCCTGATGAAGGATTCCGAGGACCCCAATTCCAGCCATGATTTCGGCCATGACCTGATCCCGGAGATCGTCAAGAACGGCAAGGCGATGGCGCATCGCTTCGACGAGAGCTGCATTCGCGATGACGGCGCGCCCGCCTATTGGAAGGATGTGGGCACGGTCGATGCGTTTTGGGAGGCCAATATCGACCTCACCGATTTCACGCCGGAGCTGAATCTCTGGGATCACAACTGGCCGATCTGGACCTATTCGGAAGGCGCGCCCCCGGCGAAATTCATCCACAACGAAAAGGGCCGGCGCGGGATGGCGATCTCGTCCATGGTGTCGGGCGGCTGCATCATTTCCGGGACCGAGATCCGCAACTCGCTGCTCTTCACGCAGGTCCACACCAATTCCTATGCGGTCTTGGATCATGCCGTGGTGCTGCCCTATGTGACGGTCCACCGCTCTGCGCGGCTGCGCAAGGTGGTGATTGATCGCGGGGTGATCATCCCCGAGGGCTTGATCGTCGGCGAGGATCCCGAAGAGGACGCAAAATGGTTCCGGGTCAGCGAAAAAGGCACGACGCTGATTACGCAGGACATGCTGGACCGGCGCGCGGCGGAATCATGATCAAGGTTCTGTCGGTCACATCCGAGGCGGTGCCTCTCATTAAAACCGGCGGTCTGGCCGATGTGGCGGGCGCGCTTCCGGGGGCGCTCAAGGCGCATGGTGTGGAGATGCGCACGCTGATCCCCGGCTATCCGGCGGTGATGAAGGCGCTCGATGCTCCAGAAGAGGTCATTGATTTCGATGATCTTTTCGGCGGCAAGGCCCGGCTTCTCTGCGCCGAGGTCGCGGGGCTGGAGCTTTTTGTGATCGACGCGCCGCATCTCTATGACCGGCCCGGCGGGCCCTATCTGGGCGGCGACGGTTTGGACTGGCCCGACAATGCGGAGCGCTTTGCCGCGCTCTCCTGGGTTGGCGCCTATATCGCCGCCAATGGGGTGAGCGACTGGAAGCCCGCCATTCTGCACGGTCATGACTGGCAGGCCGGTCTCGGCCCCGACTATCTCGCGCAGATGGACGGGACCGCCAAGACCGTGATGACCATCCACAACATCGCCTTCACCGGCGGGACGGAGCCGCATAAGATCAACGAGTTGCGGCTGGATCCGGACCGGTTCCATCAGGGCGGCTATGAGTTCTGGGGCAAGGTCTCGGCGCTCAAGGCCGGGCTGATGATGGCCGATGCGCTGACGACCGTCTCGCCGACCTATGCCAAGGAGCTGATGACGCCGGATTTCGGCATGGGTCTCGACGGGGTGATGCGCTATCGCCGCGACGCGCTGATGGGGATTTTGAACGGGATTGATCTTGAGGTGTGGAACCCGGCGACGGACCCGGCGATCGCCACCTACAAAGACCCCAAGGGCAAGGCGAAGGCCAAGGCGGCGCTGCGCAAGGAGTTCGGCTTGCCCGAGGCGGACGGCCCGCTCTGCGTCGTCGTCTCGCGGCTGACGGGCCAGAAGGGGTTCGATCTGCTGCTCGAAACCCTGCCCGCGCTTCTGGAGCGCGGCGGGCAATTGGCGCTGCTTGGCTCCGGCGAGTTCTGGATTGAGGAAGCGTTCCGCAAGCTGGCCGAAGAGAACCCCAATGTCGCCGTTCATATCGGTTATGATGAGGCGATGTCCCACCGGCTGATCGCGGGCGGCGATGCGATCCTGGTGCCGTCGCGGTTTGAGCCTTGCGGGCTCACGCAGCTTTACGGGCTGCGTTATGGCACGGTCCCGCTGGTGGCGCTGACGGGCGGGCTGGCCGATACGGTGATCAACGCCTCGCCCGCCGCGATTGCGCAAGGGGTTGCGACCGGCATCCAGTTCGCGCCCGTCGCCGCCGAGCCGCTGCGCACGGCGCTCATCCAGCTTTGCGAGCTTTACGCAGACAAAGAAATCTGGTCACAGATGCAGCGCAATGCTATGGCCCAGCCCGTGGGCTGGGACCAATCCGCCGGTGCCTATGCCGCCCTCTATAAAGAGCTGACCGGAGCCGCATGAGCAGTAACATTTCGATCTCCGCCGGGCGTGCTTATCCGCTCGGCGCGACCTTTGATGGCGGCGGCGTGAATTTCGCCGTCTTTTCCCAGCACGCGACGCGGGTGACGCTTTGCCTTTTCGATGAGAAGGGAAACGAGCATTTGCTGGTCGATTTGCCGGAGCGGGACGGCCATGTCTGGCATGGCTATTTTCCGGGGATGGGACCGGGCCAGCGCTATGGCTACCGGGTGCATGGGCCGTATAAGCCGCAGGAGGGCCACCGCTTCAACCCCAACAAATTGCTGATCGACCCCTATGCCAAACGCCTGACGGGCCACCCGGAATGGAATGATGCGCTTTACGGCTACACGGTCGGCGACGAGGCGGGCGATCTGAGTTTCGATCCGCGGGACAGCGCGCCCTTCATGCCGAAATCCGTGGTGGTGGACCCCAGTTTCGGCTGGGGCGGCGACCGCCCGCCGCAAACGCCGATGACCGAAACGGTGATTTATGAGGCCCATGTCAAAGGCATGACCGCGCTGCGGCGCGATGTGCCGCGCCCTGGCACCTTCCTTGGCCTCGCCTCGGACCCGATGCTGGAGCATCTGACGGATTTGGGCATCACCGCGATCGAGCTTCTGCCCGTGCAAGCCTTCCTCAATGACCGGTTTTTGGTGGAAAAGGACCTCACCAATTACTGGGGCTACATGACCCACGGGTTCTTCGCCCCCGATCCGCGCTATCTCGATGGCGGCGGGATTGCGGAGTTCCAGCAGATGGTGGCGCGGTTCCATGATGCGGGGATCGAGGTGATCCTCGACGTGGTTTACAACCACACTTCCGAAGGGGCGGAGCTTGGGCCGACGCTGTCGTTCCGGGGTCTCGACAATCACGGCTATTACCGCCTCGCCGAAGACCCGCGCTACTACATCAATGACAGTGGCACCGGCAATGTGCTGGACCTCGACAAACCCTTCGCCCTGCGCCTCGTGATGGACAGTTTGCGCTATTGGGTCGAGGTGATGCATGTGGACGGGTTCCGCTTCGATCTCTGCTCGGTTCTGGGGCGCACCCGCGGCATGTTCGACCGCGACGGGCCGTTCTTCCGCGCCGTGCGGCAGGACCCGGTGCTGAACAAGGTGAAACTGATCGCCGAGCCGTGGGATATCGGGCCGGGCGGTTATCAGCTGGGCGCCTACCCGGCCCCCTTTGCCGAATGGAACGACAAATATCGCGATCAGGTGCGGCAGTTCTGGCGCGGCGATACGGGCATGGTGGCGAAGCTTTCGAAACGCATCGCGGGCTCGGCCAGCCGGTTCGACCATGACGGGCGGCCCGCGACCTCCTCCGTGAATTTCGTGACCGCCCATGACGGGTTCACCCTGATGGACACGGTCAGCTACAACGAAAAGCACAATGAGGCGAATGGCGAGAACAACAATGACGGCCATGCGCATAACTGCTCGCATAATCTCGGGGTGGAGGGGCCGACAGATGACGCGGCCATTCTCGCCGCCCGTGCCCGCCGCCGCCGCAACCTGATGGCGACGCTGCTGCTCTCCCAAGGCACGCCGATGATTTTGGCCGGGGATGAGCTTGGCAATTCGCAAGGTGGGAACAACAACGCCTATTGTCAGGATAATGAGATCGGCTGGATCAACTGGGATGAGGCCGATACGGAATTTCTCGACTTCTGCCGCCGGATGATCGCGTTCCGCAAGGCCCATCCGATCCTGCGGCAGAAGCGGTTCCTGCACGCCCGCTCGCGCCTGACCGACGGGTTCCCGGATCTTTTCTGGCGCCGCGCGGATGGCGAGCCGATGGGGGCCGCCGATTGGAACAACCCGACGCTGAAGCTGCTGGCCGCCGAGTTCCGCATGGCCTCCGGCACGCCCGAATACAACACCCGCAAGGGCGCGATGTTCGTGGTGTTCAATGCGGGCGGCGAGATGGAGGTGACGCTTCCGCCTGCCCCCGAAGGCAAGATCTGGAACCGCCGCCTCGACACCGCCGTCGAGGGCGACATTGACCTTGAGGCCGGACCGCGCGAGCGGATCGCGGGCGACAGTGTCGCGGTGTTCCTGCTTGGCGACGGCGCGGTGCAGCCATGAGCGCGGGCGATATTTTCGACATGCGCCTTCAGCGCAGCGCGGCTGATCTCTGGCCGATGCTGGAGCAGCTTTACGGCCAGCGCCCGGATTATCCCGAGTTCTGCGAGCGGCTGACGGAGCGCCTGCGCGCGGCATGGCGAAGCCGCCCGAAAGATCTCAAACAGCTCGATCTCGCCCGCGATCTGGAGCCGGACTGGTTCCAGCGCCCCGGCATGGTTGGCTATGTGTTCTATATCGACCGGTTCGCAGGCGATCTGGCGGCGATCCATGAACGGCTCGATTATCTCTCCGATCTCGGCGTCACTTATGTCCATCTGATGCCCTGCCTGATGCCGCGCCCGGGCGACAGTGATGGCGGCTATTCGGTGATGGATTACCGCCAGATCAACCCCGATTACGGCAAGATGGCGGATCTCAAACGCCTTGCCGCAGCGCTCAGGGCGCGCGGCATGTCGCTCTGCATTGATCTGGTACTAAACCACACCGCGAAGGAACATGACTGGGCACAGAAGGCGGCGGTGGGCGATCCGGACTATCAGGATTATTACCTGATGTTCGAAAGCGACACGCTCCCCAAAGCCTATGAGCAGACGCTGATCGAGATTTTCCCAGACACCGCACCCGGCAGTTTCACCCATTATCCTGACTTCGATAAATGGGTGTGGACGACCTTCAACGAGCATCAATGGGATCTCAACTGGGCGAACCCCCAGGTTTTTCTCGAGATTGTCGATGTGATGCTGTTTCTGGCCAATCAGGGCGTCGATGTGCTGCGCCTCGATGCGGTGGCCTTCATGTGGAAACGGATGGGGACGCGCTGCCAGTCGGAGCCGGAGGTGCATATGCTGCTCCGCGCGCTCCGGGCCTGCACAAGGATTGCCGCCAATGCGGTGATTCATCTCGAAGAGGCGATTGTCGGCCCCGCCGAAATGCTCACCTATTTCGGGCGCGGCGAGCATGACGGGCGGGAGGGCAATCTCGCCTATCACAACAATCTCATGGTGCAATATTGGAGCGCGCTCGCGACCCGCGACACCGCCATGATGCGCCATGTTCTCGGCACCCATTTCCCGCAAACCCTGACCAATGCGACCTATGCGACCTATATCCGCTGTCACGACGATATCGGCTGGGCGATCACCGATGAGGATGCGGGCGCGCTCGGCTTTTCGGGGGCGGCGCATCGGGCGTATCTGTCGGATTTCTACGAGGGCGGCTTTCCCGGCAGTTTCGCCCGCGGGGAGCTCTTTCAGGAGAATGAGGAAACCGGCGACAAGCGGATCTCCGGCAGCTTCGCCTCGCTCGCCGGTCTTGAAACCGCGCTCAAGGCAGACAACCCGGCGGCGGTGGACCGCGCCATTGACCGCATCCTGCTCGGCCATGCGCTGATCGCGAGTTTCGGCGGCATCCCCTTGATCTATATGGGCGATGAGCTCGGGCTGATGAATGATTACGGCTATCACGACCGGCCCGATCACGCCCATGACAGCCGCTGGCTGCACCGCCCGGCGATGGATTGGGACAAGGCCGTCCATGCCGAGGTGAACCCGGAGACGCCCGAGGGCCGCATCCTCGCCGGCACCCGCCACATTCTCCAGCGCCGCGCCGCGATCCCCGGTTTCCATGGCGGCCTGCCGACCGAAATTCTCCACGCGCCGGACCGGGCGATCTTCGCCTTTGCGCGGCGAACTCCGACCGGCCCGACCCTTTGCCTCTTCAACTTTACCGAGGACTGGCGCAGCGTGCCGGGCCAATGGCTCCGGGACCATGCTGCGCAGCATTTTTACGACCTTTTGTCAGACGCTTACGTCACCTTGCGCGACGACCACCTGGATCTTCCCCCCTACGGCCGTGTCTGGCTCAGCTAATCCCTGCCCTGCTAACAGAACGAAATTCCGATCATGACCCTCGATATTCAGCCTCAAACCGTTTCGGCCAACGATCTGCGCGACCAGATTTTGCATCATTTGACCTATACGATCGGCAAGGACGCCGATCATGCGAGCATCTATGACTGGCGCATGGCGACGAGTTTTGCGATCCGCGATCTGATCGTCACCCCGTGGTTCAACGCGACCCGCACGACCTATGGCAAGGATGCCAAGCGCGTCTATTACCTCTCCATGGAGTTCCTGATCGGGCGGATTTTGGGCGATGCGATCACCAATCTCGGCCTCGCGGGCGCGATGGAAGAGGCGTTTGACAGCCTCGGCCTCAACCGCAGTGAGATCCTTGAGGATGAGCCGGACGCCGCGCTCGGCAATGGCGGTCTGGGGCGGCTCGCGGCCTGTTTTCTGGAGTCGATGTCCACCCTGCAATGCCCCGCCCATGGCTATGGCATCCGCTATGAGCATGGCCTCTTTCGCCAGCGTTTCGAGGGCGGCTATCAGGTCGAGACCCCGGAGGATTGGCTCAACCAGCCCCATCCATGGGAATTCGCCCGCCCGGAATCGGCCTATACCATTGGGTTCAAAGGCTATGTGACCGAGAGCGGGGGCCGACGCATCTGGCATCCCGATGAAAGCGTTCTCGCCCGCGCCTATGACACGCCGGTCATCGGTTGGGGCGGCAACTGGGCCAATACGCTGCGCCTTTGGGGCGCGCTGCCGACGGAACTCTTTGATCTCAAACGCTTCAATTCCGGCGATTACACGGCGGCAGCGGAGCCGGAGGCGCTGGCCCGCACCCTCTCCCGCGTTCTCTATCCCGACGACACCACCGAGGCCGGGAAGGAATTGCGGCTGAAACAGGAGTATTTCCTCACCGCCGCCGCGCTCCAGGACATTCTGCGCCGCTTCCTCGCCGAGCATGACGACCTCGCCGCCCTGCCCGATAAGGTCGCGATCCAGCTCAACGACACGCACCCCGCCATTGCCGGGCCGGAACTGATGCGTCTTTTGATGGATGTGCATGGCCTCGACTGGGACCGCGCGCGGGACCTCACGACCCGCACCCTCAGCTACACCAACCACACGCTGCTGCCCGAAGCGCTGGAGCGCTGGTCCACCTGGCTCATGGGCCGCGTGCTGCCGCGGCATATGGAAATCATCGGCAAAATCGACGCGGAGCAGCGCGACGCGACCAGCGGCGCGCAAGGCGTGATTGAGCATGACGAGGTTCTGATGGGCCCGCTCGCCTTCATCATGGCGCATAAGGTCAACGGCGTCTCGGCCCTTCACACGGACCTCATGCGCGAGACGGTGTTTGCCGATCTGCACGCGCAAAGCCCCGAGAAAATCGTCAACCAAACCAATGGCGTGACGCCGCGCCGCTGGCTGCGCATGGCGAACCCGGCGCTCTCCTCGGTGATCGATGAGACCATCGGCACGAGCTGGACGGCGGATCTGTCCGAGCTTGAGAAGCTGGAGGCGCATGTCGAGGATGCGGCGTTCCTCAAGGCGCTCGACAATGCCAAACGTGCCAATAAGGTCCAGCTTTCCAATGGCTTGCTGGCGGGTCTTGGTGTGAAGGCCGACCCGGACGCGATGTTCGACACGCAGGTGAAACGCATCCATGAATATAAACGCCAGCTTCTCAACATCCTGGAGGCCGTCGCGCTTTGGCAGGAAATGCACGATGCGCCGAACGCGGACTGGACGCCGCGGATCAAGATTTTCGGTGGCAAGGCGGCGCCCGGCTATTGGCTGGCCAAGGATATTATCCACCTTATCAATGATGTGGCGGCGACGCTGAACAATGATCCGGTCACGTCGAAATGGCTCCAGATCGCGTATCCGGCGAATTACAACGTCTCGATGGCCGAAAAGCTGATCCCGGCGACGGATCTCTCGGAGCAGATCTCGATGGCCGGCAAAGAGGCGTCGGGCACCGGGAACATGAAATTCACCATGAATGGCGCGCTGACCATCGGCACGCTGGACGGCGCGAATGTGGAAATCCGTGAGCATGTCGGACCGGAGAATTTCTTTCTCTTCGGGCTGACGGCGGAGGAAGCGGCGAGAGAGGTTGCGAAACCCGGCCATGCCCGCGCCGCAATCGAGGCCAGCCCGCGCCTGAAAGCCGCGCTGATCGCCATCGCCGATGGCGCGTTTTCGGATGGCGTAACAGATCGTTATGGCAATGTTCTGGGCCGGACATGGGACGACGACCCGTTCCTCGTCGCCTCGGATTTCGATGCCTATTACGCATCGCAGCGCGAGGTGGACGCCGCCTTTGCCGACAAGCCCAAATGGGACCGCATGGCCGCTCTCAACATCGCCCGCTCCGGCTTTTTCTCGTCAGACCGCACGATCAAGGGCTATATGAACGACATCTGGGGCGCGCAGCCGGTTGAGATCGACCGCACATAAAAAAGGGGCGCATCGGAGCGCCCCTTCTTCTTTTCTCTCAAGCCTTTAGCTCGTCGGGCAGACCGCGCCGGTGTCGATCCATGCCCGCGTCAGGGCCCCGAAGGTTTCCTGATCGCCCGGAGCCGGGGTGCGGCCATCACCCGGATGCCATGCCCAACCGACAAGCCCGTCCTCGGCATTATGGTGATGCAGCTCTTCGAGATCCTTGCCGCCATTGCGCTCGGGATCTTTGATCTGCTCGCAAATCTCCGCAAGGCTCTTGCCGACCCAGCCCATGCTTTCAGGCGCCAGCGCCCAAGGCTCGTGACCGGGGATCGAGCCCGCGGCGGTCGGGAAGTTAAAGTTGTCCGGCCCGTGGCAGGTGATGCACTGCATACCCGGCGCGCCGAAATCGGCATCGCCGCGAATGACTGGCGGCTGGTGTGGCTGCATGTCGTCACCCTGCGTCGGCCCGCCCGTCACCGGGTGGCAGTTGAGACAGCGCGGATGCGTCAGCACCTTGCCCATTTCCTCGAACATCGCGGCGGAGCGCTCGCCCTCGTCAGCGATGGCGGAGAAACTGTCGGGGCCGTTGAGGGCGGTGTCCTGTGCGGGTGCGTCCGACGGGGTGGCGGCGTCTGTTGATGCGGCTTCATCCAAGGCGGCATCGGTGGCCGCTTCTTCGGTTGCCGCGTCATCAGTGGCCGCTTCGGCGCCGGTGGCGTCCGCTTCGGTGGACTCAGCGTCTTGTGCGTCGATAGCTTCACCTTCGGCAGCCGCGTCGCTCGCCTCAGCTTCTGCGCTTGCCGCAGCGTCGTCCGATTCGGCGCCCTCAGCAGGTGCCGCCTCTTCAGAAGCCGCGCCTTCAGCGTCGCCGCTATCATCCGAAGCTGCTGCGTCATCCTGCGCCGCACCGTCATCAGAGGTTTCACCCTCCTGAACATCCGAGTCTTCATTGGATGCCGCGTCTTCTGCGCCAGCCTCATCAGTTGCCGCAGCATCGTCAGCAGGAGCCACCTCTTCCGTGTTCGCATCGTCAGCCGGTGCAGCTTCACCCGCAGACCCATCCGACGATGCGTCACCTTCAGCAGACGCATCCGTTTCTGCCGAAGCATCGGCTTCAGCCTCAGCCCCCGCTTCCGCGTCAGCTTCCGTCTCACCTTCAGCCCCGACGTCCGCCTCGGCCTCCCCCGAAGCCGCAGCCTCGCCAACCGTTTCCTCCGGCGGCGCGGCCTCTTCGACCTGCGTTTCCGTGGCCGCAGAGTTCGCCGCGTCCGCCTCATCCGCCGCCTGATTGTCCTGCGCGAAGGCCGAAGCGGCGACGGTGAGCGCGAGCACCGCGCTCAGTGTTGTGATCTTAGTCATCTTTGTCACTCCTCTCAGACCATCGCCCGGACCATGGGAAGCTGGCGGACATTTTCGCCCTTCAGCTTGCGCCATGCGTTCATCACGGCGGGCGCAATCGGCGGCACGCCCGGCTCGCCGACGCCCGTGGGATCTTCGGTGCTGGCGATGATCTCCACCTCGACGGCGGGCATCTCGCCAATGCGGATCATGCGGTAATCGTTGAAATTGCTCTGCTGTACCGCGCCCCCTTGACCGAAAGTGATTTCGTCGAAAAGCGCCGCGCCGAGGCCGAATCCGATCCCGCCTTCCATCTGCGCGCGGATCACATTGGGATTCACCGGAACGCCGCAATCCACCGCGCACCAGACGCGGGTGACATGGGGCGATCCGCCGCGATCCTCGACCTCCGCGATTTGCGCGACATAGGTGCCGAAGCTCTTGGCATAAGCGAAACCGTAGGCCTTACCCTCCTCCGCGCCGCCCTGCCAGTTCGCCATTTCGGCGACCTTTTCGATCACGCCGCGCGGGCGGTCCTCGCCCTCCTTGAGCATGTCGAGACGGCCCTGAACGGGGTCCTTGCCCGCTTGGGTGAAGAGCTCATCGAGGAACGCTTCGACCGCGCCCGCCGTGTGGCTGGAGCCGACCGAACGCCACCAGAGGAGCGGGATGTCCACCATCGTCTCCGCCCAGCCGAGACGATGCGCGCCGAGATTATACGGGAGCTCATTCGCGCCCTCGAAGGCGGTCATGTCCACGCCATTCGGCATCATCATCGCTTCAAACTGCGTGCCGCGCATGATCGACGGGGTCGCGATGACCTGCTCCCAGCCGACGATATTGCCGTCCGCATCGAGCCCGCCGCGCATCTTGTGGACCGCCATCGGGCGGTAATAGCCGCCGCGCACGTCATCTTCGCGGCTCCAGACGAGCTTGTAAGACCCTTCGCCGCCCGCTTGCGCGACCTGCGCCAGTTCCACTGCGAAATGCATGGTTGGCTGGGCCCGGCGGCCAAAAGAACCGCCCGCAAGGGTGACGTTGAGCGTCACGTTTTCCGCCGGAAGACCGAGCGTCTGCGCAATGGCCGGATGCTCACCGCCGGGGAATTGCGCGCCATACCAAGCGGTTGCGCTGTCTCCGGTATACTCAATCACGCCATTCAGCGGCTCCATCGGGGCATGAGCGAGGAAGGGGAACACATATTCCGCTTCATGCAAGGTCACGCCCTCGCCGTCCATCACCGCGAGATCGCCTGCGGTTTCGATCTCGATCCCCGGCTCCTGCGCGGTCTCGGCGAAACTGGCAAGGATCTCATCGGTGCTGCGGGTCTCGGCACTGGCCATGTCCCACTCGATCTGGAGCGCTTCGCGGCCCTTCATCGCCGCGAAGGTGTTCTCCGCATAAACCGCGATGCCCATGGGCAACTGGCGCACCGCGCGCACGCCCGGCACCTCAAGCGCCGCCGCATCGTCATAGGATGCCACGGTCGCGCCGATCACATCGGGATGGGCGACGACAACGGTTTGCATCCCGTCGAGATAGTAATCCATCCCGAATTTGGCGGTGCCGTTGCTCTTGTCCGAGGTGTCGAGTTTTGGCGTGTCCGTCCCGATCAGGGTGAAATTCGCCGGGTCCTTGAGGGTCGGCTCGCCTTGCGGGGTCATCTCCGCCGCTGCCGCCGCGAAGGCGCCAAAGCCCGCTTCCTGACCGGAGCTGTGCTTGATGCGGCCTTTCTCGACGGTGATTTCTTCCGCCGGAACGCCCCATTCCTCGGCCGCCGCCGCCACGAGCATCGCCCGCATCGTCGCGCCGACCTGACGCATCTGGTAATAGGAGGACGGAATGGCCGTCGAGCCGCCCGTGCCCTGAAGGCCAAGCGCCGGATTCACATAGACCGGATTGGCCGGCGCGGGCTCGGCCCGCATCTGGCTCCAATCCGCATCGAGTTCCTCGGCGACGAGGGTGGTCAAACCCGTGAGCGGACCCTGCCCCATTTCGAGGTTGCGGATCATGACGGTCACGAGGTCATCCTCGCCAATGCGCACAAACGCATTCGGCTCCAGCGGCGCATTGCCGCCCGCGGCCTGCGCCCGCGCGCCCTTGACCGGCAGGGTCAGCGCCATCACGAAGCCGCCCGCTGCGGCCATAAATCCACGACGTGTTGTCTCAAAAGTCATGGCTTACCCCTCCAGCTTTCCGGCGGCGTCATGGATCGCCTGACGGATGCGCACATAGGTGGCGCAGCGGCAGACATTCCCGGCCATCGCGTTGTCGATATCCTCGTCACTCGGGGCGGGGTTGAACTGTAAAAGCGCCGTCGCGCTCATCACCTGACCGGACTGGCACCAGCCACATTGCGGCACGTCAATCGCTTTCCAGGCGTCCTGCACGGCGTCATATTCGGCGCCTTCCATCCCCTCGATGGTGGTGACTTCGGACCCCTCGATCATCGAGATCGGGGTCACGCATGCCCGGCGGGGCATCCCGTCGAGCATCACGGTGCAGGCCCCGCATTGCGCGATGCCGCAGCCGAATTTCGTACCGGTCAGTTGCAGTTGGTCTCGGATGGCCCAAAGAAGGGGGGTGTCGGGATCAAGGTCCATCGTGACCTCTTCCCCATTCACGTAGAATGTTGTCATGGCTCGCTCCTCGCTTGCTGTCCAGAAGCGTAACACCAAATCGATTAGGCGTAAGCCTAAATTAGTTAAAATATTTTGAGATCAGGGTCTTGAAGGTCGGATTCGCGGTCCACATCGGCGAGCATCCGGGGCGCGGCAACCCGTTGAGCCGAGGGCAAATCTTTGAGGAGCGCGCCTGCGCCGCGGTCGCCACTCATGGTCATCAACTCGGGGAATACAGCCTCAGGGAAGCAGGCGGGCGGCATAGGGCGCGTGCCGTCGCTCGCCGCCGCGATGCCGCCGTCCGCACGCAGGATGATCTCATAGAGCAGATCCGCCGTGACGAGCGGCATATCGCCTAGGGTGACGAGCAGTTTCTCCGCTTTCAGCTTCTGCGCGAGATGCACGCCCGCCTTGAGCGAGTCGGCCTGCAAACTGCCCTCCACCATTTCGATGACGATGAAGCCTTTGAGGAACGGGTGCAGCGCGCGGTCGCTGATCACCGCGATCCGCATGTCGAGCGGCGTCCAGCGCAGCGCGCCGGCGGCATGGGCGATCAGCGGGCGGCCCGCGAGTTCGGCCAGCAATTTGTTGTCCGGCCCGAAGCGCTCGGACCGTCCGGCGGCGAGCAAAAGCCCGGCGACGGTCATGTGCGCTTGCGGTCCGCGTCGAGAATTTCTGCGAGCACGGAGACGGCGAGTGTCACCGGGTCGCGCGCGGACGGGATGAGGCCGATAGGGGCGTGGATGCGGGCGATGGCATCCGCCGCCACACCGCGCGCCGCGAGGGCCGCGTTGCGCGCATCCCGCGCCCGCTGGCTGCCTTGCGCGCCGATGTAAAAAGCCTCGCTCGCTAGGGCGGCGGCGAGCAAGGGTGGCTCCCAATCATGATCGTGGAAAAACAGGACAATCGCCGTCCACGGGTCCGCCGTGATCTCAGGCACGGATCGCGGGGTCAGCAGCGGGGAGACCGCAACGCCTGCGGCACTCGCCACATCGCGGGTCTCACTGTCCGGCGAGGAGAGCGCGGCGTGATATCCGGTCGCGCGAGCCAGTTCGGCGAAATGTACCGCTTCCGGCCCTTTGCCGAAAATCTCGAAACGGAGCGGCGGCGGGAGGGGAATGGTCACATCATCCTCCGCGCCCGCTGCGTCCAGCGAGACGTGGCCATCGCTGCGCGCGATCCGCAAAGTTGCCGCCTGCCGCGCGCGATGCGCTGCTGCGAGTGCAGCTAAAACCGCCTCATCTGGTTGCGGCACCAGAAAAATATCAAGCCCGCCCCCACAGGGCAGTTCCAGATCCACCATCGCCGAGCCGCGCCCATAGCGGACCGCGACCGGCGCGCCCGTGCTTCGCACCTCATCGGCCCGGAGCGCCAGATCTGCCTCGATACAGCCCGAGGACAGCGAGCCGACCCGCCGCCCATCATCAAGGAAAGCCATCATCGCGCCGGTGCTGCGATAGCTCGGCCCCTCGGTGCCGGTGATGACCGCCAGCACACCGGGCGCGGCGGCGAGCGCATCGAGCGGTGCGTCCCGTTTCATGCTTTGACGTAGATCCAGCATCGAAAGGCTCCTTTACAGACCATTAGACATCGGCGAAGCCCGCCGCGCAATGTGAACTCTTTTAAAGGAAACTGGTCGGGGCGAGAGGATTCGAACCTCCGACCTACGGTACCCAAAACCGTCGCGCTACCAGGCTGCGCTACGCCCCGATCCCGCGCGTCATAGCCGAGCCGCGCGGCGATGGAAAGAGCGGACTGCGTTTATTGCGGAGAAATCGCGTCGTCCGGAAGGGCGCAGGACCACGCCGCATCGGCAATCGCCGGATGGCGCATTTCCGCGCCCTCTTCGATGCCGAGCATCTTGGCCATGCCGCCATTGATCTCCAGCACATATTGAATGTCGTCGCCGCCCGGAATGGGGGTGAGATCATGCGGGGTGGCCATCGGCGCGACGCGGCGCACAACCCCGTCGGACCCGGCGAAGATAATGTCGAGCGGGATTTCGGTATTCTTCATCCAGAAGGCGACCGACTGCGGCTCTTCATAGACAAAGAGCATTCCAGAGCGGCGCGGCATGTTTTCGACAAACATCAGACCCTGCGCGCGCTCTTCGGCATCATCGGCGACCTCGACGGTGAATTCCGCGCTCATGCCCTCATGGCGCAGATCGAGCCGCTCCTCGGCGCAGACCGCACCGGTTGCGACCTGCGCGGCCAGAACGCCCGCGAGCAGGCTCATTCGCCGTCCTCATTTTTCTTTTGCAGCGCGTCCCAAGGGAAAATCGCCACAGCCAGACGCCCGCGATCGCCGCTGCATGTGCGCACCGCAATGGCTTCGCCGGGCTGGAGATCCGCAAGACCGGCGGCCCGCAGCACCTCTTTATGCACGAACACATCCTCGCTGGAGCCGAACACATTGACGAAGCCGAAGCCGCGCGCCTTGTCGAACCATTTGACCCGCGCCGGCTCGCTCTCATCGAGATCGCTCGGCGAGATCTGCGCGGCACTGTCGCCCATGAAGGCAACCGTCTCGCTCATATTCGCTGTGATATTAAAGACTTCGGCAACCTGACGACCACGTGCCGTGTCCTTGAGCTCGAATTCGATTTCGGCTCCTTCCACGACGGAGGATCGTCCATATCCCCGCAAGATATTGGCATGGAGCAGCACGTCGCCGGATCCATCTCCCAAATCGACGAAGCCATATCCAAGCTCCGCATCAAACCATTTTACGCGACCAAACACCATATTACGTCAACCGGAGACTCGCCTATTCAACCAAAAGTGAATGCACTATTCTTAATAACGCTGCTTTAGGGATACAAGCGTTGAACGTGCCACGTGGTGCCTTGTCGCACCCAACGGAACCGATCATGCAGACGGAACGCGCCATCGGCCCAAAGCTCGATTTCGAAGGGGCGAATAAGGTAGCCGCCCCAGAACGGCGGACGGGGGGGATTGAGCCCGTGCTGCGCCGTCATTTTCGCCACCTTCCCCATCAGCTCGGCCCTGTTTTTTAAGGGTTTCGACTGCTCCGACGCCCAGGCCCCGATGCGGCTCTGCTGGGACCGGCTGGCGAAGTATTCATCGGCCTCCGCGCCCTCCACTTTCTCGACTTCACCGCGCACACGCACCTGACGGCGCAGGGATTTCCAGTGCATCACGAAGGCCGCAAAACCGGCGGATTTTAGCTCATCGGCTTTGACGCTCCCGTAATTGGTATAGAATCGGAACCCTTCGGGCCTGATATCCTTGAGCAAAACCATCCGCGCATTGGGCCGCCCCTCACTGTCCACCGTCGAGAGCGCGATGGCGTTAGGATCATTCGGCTCGGCTTTTTCTGCCTCTGCCAGCCAGCGTTTCGTGATCTCGATCGGGTCGTCCCCCGCGAAAATATCCGCCATTGAAAAGTCTCTCCCTTTGCATCCGGCTTGAAGCATCCTGTCCTTTGCCGTAATCCCGAATGATAGAGCGTTGCAATTGCGAGGATATACATGACCGGAATTATGGCAGGCAAACGCGGGCTTATCATGGGCCTCGCAAATGATAAAAGCATTGCCTGGGGGATTTCCAAGGCCTGTGCGGATCAAGGGGCCGAAATGGCCTTCACCTATCAGGGGGATGCGTTGAAAAAGCGGGTCGAGCCGCTGGCGCAGAGCCTCGGCTCCTCGCTGGTGATCCCCTGCGATGTGACTGATGCGGCGTCGATGGATGCGCTGTTCGAGACGCTGGAGAAGGAATGGGGCAAGATCGACTTCATCCTCCACGCCATCGGGTTTTCGGACAAGAACGAGCTGCGCGGCACCTATACGGAAAGCACAACGCGGCAGAACTTCCTCAACTCCATGGATATTTCGGTGTTCTCCTTCACCGATGTCGCCAAACGCGCCCTGCCGCTGATGAGCGAGGGCGGCTCGCTTGTCACCATGACCTATTATGGCGCGGAGCGGGTCATGCCACATTACAACGTCATGGGTGTGGTGAAAGCGGCGCTTGAGGCTTCCGTGCGCTATATGGCGATGGATCTCGGCCCGAAAAACATCCGCGTCAACGCGCTGTCGGCTGGCCCGATGAAAACGCTGGCCGCATCGGGCATCGGCGATTTCCGCTATATTCTCAAATGGAACGAGCTCAACGCACCGCTGCGCCGGAATGTGACGCTGGAAGATGTGGGCGGCGCGGGCATGTATCTGCTCTCCAACCTCTCCTCGGGCGTGACCGGCGAGACGCATCACGTCGATGCGGGCTATCATGTGGTTGGGATGAAGGCCGAAGACGCGCCGGATATCGACGTGGTCACGGGGCGCAAAGAGTCATGAGTGATCGTTTGCCCCATGAAAAAGGGTTCCATATTTCCTGGGACCAGCTTCACCGCGACAGCCGCGCCCTCGCCTGGCGTCTGGAAAACGAAAAGCCGACCGGCGGCGAATGGAAAGCCGTTGTCGCGATCACCCGCGGCGGGCTGGTCCCGGCGATGATCGTGGCGCGCGAGTTGGACATTCGCGTGGTCGAAACCATCGGCGCGAAGAGCTATGCCAACCAGTCGCAAGTCAGCGAGGTGCGGATCATGAAAGCCGCCGCCGCGGACATCATGGGCGACGGCACCGGCGTTCTCATCGTCGATGATTTGGTGGACAGCGGCAAAACCCTCGAAAAGATCCGCGAGTCCTATCCGAACGCGCATTTCGCCACCGTCTACGCCAAGCCCAAGGGCCGCGAGCAGGTGGACAGTTTCATCACCGAGGTGAGCCAGGACACATGGATCTTCTTCCCCTGGGACATGGCGCTGCAATATGTCCAGCCCTATCGCGGTGAAGATTGATATTGCTTAATCTAGATCGCAATCAAGAAGGACTGTATAATAGCTTTCTGAAGAATTTTCACTTAAATTCTTCATATGGCTTTGTAGCTGGCGTACTTTTATGTACCACCGGCAACTTAAGTCGTTCTATAGAAAGAATTTCTAAATTTAGATTAGGTCAAGATCCACTTTGCGCTTTTCTGCCTATAGCTGACCCGGAAACAATAACGCCTATTTTTTCCGCTATTTTACTTTCGTCAAGCCTCGCAATATTTCACTCGCGAGATGGGATTAGCCCCACCAGCTTCACTTATAGAATAACGACATCTTGTGTTTGCGCGTTAGGATTTCTTATCGGAGTCCTAATATCTTTGATAACATTCGAAGAAATATATCAATATTTTAAAAGCGATAACATTAAAATAAAAGAATTTACATTGGCAATATATTTAGTTATGTATGCAACATATTCGTTATTATTAATATCTTTGACTCCAATAATATTTCAATATAAAAAAATATACATTAAGTTCGCAGTTCTTATTTCAAGCTTTTCGATTTGCAGCATTTTCGGTCTATTAATGCTAAGCGAAGAGCGCCCTACTTTTTGCGAAGTTGCAACTGAATCTTGGATGAAAAACTAGTGATGACCGATATCGACCGTCTCCGCGACATCATGCGCGCGCTGCGTGACCCAAAAACCGGCTGTCCGTGGGATGTGGAGCAGACCCATAAGAGCATCGCCGGCTATGTGCTGGAGGAGGCCTATGAGGTCTATGACGCCATTGAAACCGGCGAGGATCTCGTCGGCGAGCTTGGTGATTTGCTGCTTCAAGTCGTGTTTCATGCGCAGATGGCGGAGGAAGCGGGCGCGTTCACGCTGGATGACGTGATCGCCTCGATCAGCGACAAGATGGTCGCGCGGCATCCGCATGTGTTCGGCGATGCGGGCGCGCGGGACGCCGAAGAGCAGCGGGTCGATTGGGAGCGGATCAAGGCGGAGGAGCGCGGCAGGGTGCGCACGCTCGACGGGGTCGCCCGCGCCCTGCCCGCGCTGACCCGTGCGCAGAAACTTCAAAAACGCGCTGCAAGGGTCGGTTTTGACTGGGATAACCGCGCCGATGTGATCGCCAAGATCGCCGAGGAAGCGGAGGAATTGGCGGACGCGCCCGAGGATCAGCGCCTCGCCGAATTTGGCGATCTGATCTTTGCCGTGGTCAATGCGGGACGTCATTACGGGCTCGACCCGGAGGCGGCGTTGCGGCTCACCAATGACAAGTTCGAACATCGTTTCGCCTATATCGAGGATCGGCTCGCCGAGGAGGGCCGCAGCCCGGCCGACGCCAGTCTCGATGAAATGGAAACTCATTGGCAGGCCGCAAAAACCCGCTAGCCGCTCACTGCATTTTGTGAACGCGCCCGCAATTGGAAATTGACGAAAAGGCACTTCGGCCCCATAGTCTTATCACCGTTTTTACGAAAACGGCCACCGCGCCGGTCTTGCGTGCGATGCGAGAGCCACCAGCGGATTTGGAAGAAGAGACCGTTCACGGTCGGGAAAGACAGGTTCGCGCCAGACGCGACCTGTCTTTTTTCTTGCGCCCTTCCCCCGTTTCGCCTTTTGCGTTACACCGCCCACAAACGGGGGAGCCATGCGTCAGACCATTATCGAACGCTGCGAGGCCAAGGGGCTTCGCATGACCGGCCAGCGCCGCGTCATTGCGCAGGTTCTGGAAAGCGCTGACGATCATCCTGATGTGGAAACCCTCTATGCCCGCGCGGCGGAGGCGGATCCGAATATCTCTCTGCCCACAGTCTACCGCACGGTGAAGCTCTTTGAAGAGGCGGGGATCCTGGAAAAGGTCGAATTTGGCGATGGACGTGCGCGTTACGAAGACGCCGACCGCGATCACCATGACCATTTGATTGATTTAACCACCGGGGATGTCATCGAATTTGTTGACCCCGAGATCGAGGCATTGCAGGAAAAGATTGCGAAGCGGCTTGGCTACAAGCTGCGTGGCCACCGCTTGGAACTCTATGCTGTTCCGCTCAAGAAGGAGAATTGAGATGAGCCTGATTATCGACATTACCGCCCGCGAAATTCTCGACAGCCGGGGCAACCCGACGGTTGAGGTTGACGTGCTTCTTGAGGATGGAACGCTTGGCCGTGCAGCGGTGCCCTCGGGGGCGTCGACCGGCGCGCACGAGGCGGTGGAACTGCGCGATGGCGACAAGGGCCGCTACATGGGCAAGGGCGTGACCAAGGCGGTTGCGGCGGTCAATGGCGAGATCGCCGAAGCGCTTGTGGGGGCGGATGCGACCGAGCAGGAAGAAATCGACGCCGCGATGATTGAACTCGACGGGACGGAGAACAAGGGCCGTCTCGGCGCCAACGCGATCCTCGGCGTGTCCCTCGCGGTCGCCAAGGCCGCCGCGCAATATACCGGCCAGCCGCTTTACCGCTATGTCGGTGGCACCCGTGCGCGCACCCTGCCGGTCCCGATGATGAACATCATCAATGGCGGCGAGCACGCGGACAACCCCATCGACATTCAGGAATTCATGATCATGCCGGTCTCCGCCACCTCGATCCGCGAGGCGGTTCGCATGGGCGCGGAAGTCTTCCACACGCTGAAAAAAGAGCTTTCGAGCGCGGGCCATAACACCGGGATCGGCGATGAAGGCGGGTTTGCTCCGGCCCTGAACTCGACCACGGACGCGCTCGATTTCATCATGAAGTCCATCGAAAAAGCGGGCTACAAGCCGGGCGAAGACATCTATCTCGCGCTCGATTGCGCTTCGACCGAATATTACGCCAATGGCAAATATGAGATGAAGGGCGAGGGCAAATCGCTCTCCTCGGAGGAGAACGCCGATTACCTTGCCGAACTCGTCAGCAACTATCCGATCATCTCGATCGAGGACGGCATGGCCGAGGACGACTGGGACGGCTGGAAGATGCTGACCGACAAGATCGGCGACAAGGTTCAGCTTGTGGGCGACGATCTCTTCGTGACCAACCCGAAACGTCTCGCTGACGGCATCGAGAAAGGCACGGGCAACTCGATCCTCGTAAAGGTCAATCAAATCGGCACCTTGTCGGAAACTCTTGAAGCGGTCGAGATGGCGCACCGCGCCTCCATGACCGCCGTGATGAGCCACCGCTCGGGCGAGACCGAGGACGCGACCATCGCCGATCTCGCCGTCGCGACCAATTGCGGGCAGATCAAAACCGGCTCGCTCTCGCGCTCGGATCGTCTCGCGAAATACAACCAGCTTATCCGCATCGAGGAAGAACTGGGCGAGACTGCGCGCTATGCCGGCACGTCGATCCTGAAAAAATAACAAACTGAAATCGGGTTCGGGGCGCCCTGCCCCGCCCTTTATCGAGTGTTCCCATGACTGACCCCCAAGACGCGCCGCAGATCTATCTCCTGACCCCGCCTTCGTTCTCGCTGGCCGATTTCTGCCCGCGGCTGGAGACGGTTCTGGACGGAGTGGACATCGCCTGTCTGCGCCTTGCCATGGCGACGCAGGACGAGGATGAGTTGACCCGCGCCGCCGATGCGCTGCGCACGATCTGCGATCCGCGCGACGTGCCGCTGGTGGTCGCCGAACATGTGGGGCTGGTCAAGAAACTCGCCCTCGACGGGGTGCATCTGAGCGGCACGCGCGGGCTGCGTGAGGCCCGCGACGAGCTTGGCGGCGATGCGATTGTCGGCTGTTACTGCGGCACCTCGCGCCATGATGGGCTGATCGCCGGGGAAGCCGGGGCGGATTATGTCAGCTTCGGCCCGGTCGGCGCGCCCGGTGCGCTTGGCAATGGCGAGCAGGCCGGGACGGAGCTCTTCCAATGGTGGGCGCAGATGATCGAGGTGCCGCTGGTGGCCGAGGGTCATCTGGGTCCGGAGGCCGTCGCCACCGTCGCGCCCTTCGCGGATTTCCTCGCCATCGGCCCCGAGATCTGGCGCGAGGATGACGCGCTCGCGGCCCTCAAGGTGCTGACCGCCTAAGCTTCCACAATCTCCGACCGCACCGCGCTTTCCGCCTGCGCCGTCAAGGCTTTTCGCCCGTCAAAAGCTTCGGGCGCGAGCGGTGTGTGAAACGTCACCTCCACGCGGCTCCCATGCCCATGGGCGAGCGCGTGTTTCAGATGCCGTCCGAAATCCATCTCCCCCCACCAGCCGAAAAAATCGCGGCGGAGCCCCGGTTTCGGCAGATAGCGCAGCGTCACCGGCTGGACCTGCACCGAGCCTTCGGGATGGCCCATAAACACCTGAAAGAGCGTCGAGCGGAACGGCAGCACGCGAAGCCCGTCCGTGCTGGTGCCTTCGGGGAAAAACGCGAGCTTTCGCCCCTTCTCCAGCTTCTCGCGCATCTGCGCTTCCTGCCGCTTGGCCTCGCGCGGATCGCGGCGGATGAACACCGTGCCAAACCGCCGCGCCATATAGCCAACGCCCGGCCAATCCGCGACCTCGGCCTTGGAGACGAGATCCACATCAGCGGTCGCAAACAGCACCCAGATATCCATCCAGGAGACATGGTTTGAAACCAGCGCACCGTGGGCGGCCATCGGCGCGCCCTTGGTGACGATCTTCACGCCCGCCAGCCACACCGCCAGCCGCGCCCAGCCTTTGACGATCCAATGCGCGTCGTGCTGGACCGGCCGCCCAAGCAAATCAACGAGGAAAAACAACGGGAAAGCAATGGCGAGGCTCACCGCAATCGCGGCCCCGCGGAGGAGAAAATTCAGCCAGCCCATCACCCCCATGGGCGGGAAATCGACCTCACCTTCGGGGTTCTCCCAAGTGACGCTCACGCCGCGCCCCGTTTGGCCCGCGCCTCGCGGGATTTGAGATAACGGTCCTTCATCGGGCCGGTTTCGACGAGGATGCAGACATCGGTGGTGTTGAAATCATGGTCGATCCACGCGCCATCCCCAACAACGCCGCCGAGGCGCAGATAGGATTTGATCAGCGACGGCGTCGCGCGCAGAGCGGCGGCCCGATCAAGCTGATCCTTCGCCACCCGGTCCATCTCCAGCCGCTGCGCCGGACGGGCCGGAACGCGGAGCGCCTCGGGCGCGGCGTGGTTGTAATGGAGATTGGCAAGCGGCTGCGCCAGCGCGTCCACATCGGTTCCGGGGAAGGATGCAACCCCGAAAAGCAGCGAAATCTCATGCTCCAGCACATAATCCGCCAACCCGTCCCAGAGCATCTGAAGCGCCATCCCGCCGCGATATTCCGGCGCGACGCAAGAGCGGCCCAGTTCGAGAATCTCCCCCGGCCAATCCGCCAGACGACTCAGGTCGTATTCATCATCCGAATAAAAACCGGGCCCCTGTTCTGCGACATTTCGGCGCAGCAACCGATACACCCCGACGATTTCGCCGCCCTTTTCATGATCGATCAGCAATAAGTGATCGAACACGTCGTCCCATTGGTCCACTTCCAGACGCGACTCATGATCTGCATTCACGGTATCCGCGCCCATCTCTTCGACAAAAACACGGTATCTAAGTGCCTGCGAGGCCGTGATTTCGGCCTTGTTTTGTGCTATACGGGTCTCGAAGCGGGAAAGATCAATCTGCATAACGCCCGGACACCTTCTCGCAAAAGTAAAGACCAACGGTTTCGATTTGGCGCAACATAAATCCCTTGTTTACAGGCATGGGCAGAGTTTTGCCGAGTATATGTTAACATTGTTCATATTAACCTTCCGTTAACACTTCACGCCTAGGTGGTTAATCCATAAGGCGATCAATTGTTAAAGTGACACGGTCCTCCACGATAACTTTCTTACCCGCCTCTTCAAAATTGACGGTCACCCTGCCGTCTATGACCGACTGAACCTGCCCCAATCCCCATTCCGGGTGGTCGGGGTGCCGCACAAGACAACCGGGTGTTAACAGGGATGCCATAGGCTGACCTCCAAACGCCCCCGACATGGAGAGCCATGATGAGCAAAGAGATACACGCCCTCCTCGCTTCGCGTATCTGCCACGATCTCATAAGCCCTGTGGGCGCGATCGGCAACGGTCTCGAAATGGCGAAGATATCGCCCTCGCCGGAACTGGACCTGATTACCCTTGGAAGCGACATGGCGCGGGCCAAGCTGGAATTCTACCGGGTTGCCTTCGGTGCAGGAGACGGCGCGAGCAGTATGCCGCCAGAAAAACTCGCCCGGATCGGGCAGGATTATTTCCGCGAATCCCGCTACACGCTGAGCTTCGATGCCATCGGGCTGGAAGATCGTGCGGATATTCGTCTGCATTTTCTGATCCTTATGGCGATGGAAACGGCATTGCCCTTTGGGGGGGACTTGCTGCTCAGGGCCGGTTTCATCTCTGGAACGGGCCGCCGCGTCAAAACCGAACTGCCGGTCTGGAAAATGCTCGATGGCGGCGAGATGCCGGAGGATATCCGTGCGGGCGATGTGCATATCGTCCTTCTCGCGCAAGAGCTGGAGAAGCAGAACAAGCGGCTCGAAATTTCCGCGGACGACACTCAAATTACGTTGCGGGTCGAGCCGCAGCGCGCGCGGGCCGTGGCCTGATCCACCGGCCCGCGCGGC
>NZ_JBLEFH010000006.1:0-225077 GCF_047345645.1 Jujubicoccus corallicola
CCTCCCCCCCCCCCCCCCCCCCCCCCCCCCCCCCCCCCGGCCCCTTATTCTTTGATCTCTTTGAGATGGGCGCGGAATCGCCGGGCATTGGCTTGGTAGTTCTGCGCCGATGTTTCCAGCGCCGCGATGCTCTCTTCATCGAGCGCGCGCACCACCTTGCCGGGCGCGCCGACGACGAGCGAGCCGTCCGGGATCTCCTTACCTTCCGTGACCAGCGCCCCCGCCCCGATCAGGCAGTTCTTGCCGACCTTCGCGCCATTCAGCACCGTCGCGCCCATGCCGACCAGCGTGTTGTCGCCAATCGTGCAGCCATGGAGCATCGCCTTATGCCCGATGGTGCAATTGCGCCCGATGGTCAGCGGGAAGCCCATATCGGTGTGGCAGACCACATATTCCTGAAGATTGCTCCCGACGCCGAGGCGGATCTGCTCATTGTCGCCGCGCAGAACGCAGCCGAACCAGACGGAGCTGTCCTCTTCGAGCACGATATCCCCGATCACATGGCAATTTGGCGCGATCCACGCGCTCTTCGCCACCTGCGGCACCCGTCCTTCCAGTTCATACAGCATGATCGCCCTCCTCAAATTCGATGTTCAGCCCCTTCACAAAGGCATTCAGCCCCGGACGGCGCTCCCGCCGCAAGCGCTCCGCCGTCAGGATCGCCCGAAGCTCCGCCTCGCATTTCGCCAGATCATCATTGATCAGAACATAATCATATTCCGCCCAATGCGAAATTTCACTGCGGCTTTGCGCCATGCGGCGGGCCACCGTCTCTTCGCTGTCCTGCGCGCGGGTCCGAAGCCGGGTTTCCAGCGCAGCGATGGAGGGCGGCAGGATAAAGACCGACACCGTGTCATGGCGCAGCGGCGAGTTGCGGATCTGCTGCCCGCCCTGCCAGTCCACATCGAAAAGCACGTCGCGCCCCGCCTCGATCGCCGCCTCGACCGGCGCGCGCGGGCTGCCATAAAGATTGCCGAAGACCGTCGCATGTTCCAACATCCCGCCGGTCTCGACCAGATGCTCGAAATCCGCGCGGGATTTGAAATGGTAATCCTTTCCGTCCACCTCCCCCTCACGCGGCGCGCGAGTCGTGGCTGAAACGGAGAAATTCACCTGCGGGTCATCCTCCAGAAGCCGCCGCGAGAGGGTCGATTTGCCCGCCCCCGAAGGTGAGGACAGGATGATGAGCAAACCGCGGCGAAAATCTGGTGTGGTCATGAATGGCCCTTCTGCGACATTTGCCTTGGCTTAACGCGCAGCGCGGCGCAGAGCAATGCCCGGAGGGTGTCACAGCTAAGGCCAAATAAAGACAGAAACTTCCGCGCAAGGTTAACCAAACCTTTATAAATCATTAACTCATCACGAAAAATTCCAGTAATCTTTTGTAAGTTATTATGGCAAAGCCACATCGATTTGCTTAATCTGTTCGAGACGCCGTGATTGAGAAAACCGGGTCGATTTGGTATATGTTCGGTTAAATGCTGCCGGGACATGTCAGGAGAGGGCACCCGATGGACACAGTGCATAAGGTTCTAAGTTACTGGGAGACCCTCCGCGCCGGTCGTCGCGCGCCCTATCGTTCTGAACTCGACCCGCGCCAGATCGAAGGCACGCTGGAGCAGCTTTTCATCGTCGAGCGGCTCAACGCCGTCAATGTGCGCATCCGTCTGGCCGGCGCCTATATGTGTTCACTCGCCGGGATGGAACTGCGCGGGATGCGGCCCTCCAACCTTTTCGACATGGAGAGCCGCCCGCAATTCGAGGACGGGCTGAAAAAGATGTTCGAGACACCGGGCATCATGCGTGTGCGTTTTGCCGGGGTGCGCGAGAGCGAGGGCAAGGAAGCCGCCGACATGATCCTGATGCCGATGCTCAGCGATTTTGGCGAAATCTCCCGCGGGCTTGGGGTCATCAGCAGCCGGGTGACGGAGCTCGGCGGGCCGCAGAAACTGACCATCCAGTCGCTCTCGATCGACCGGATCATCTATGAAGAACAGGGCTTTGACAGCGCGCCCCTACCCGGTTTCGGCGAGCCCGCGCAAGCCGCCTTCGCAGGGCCGGAGCCGGGAACGCCGCGTCTGCGCACCATTCAGGGCGGCGGGCGGCGCACGCCCGCGAACACCGCTGATCTGCGGGTGGTGCCGAACGAGGATTAAACGCTTTAGCCAGATAAAGAGAAACCCGCGCTTGGCGGGTTTTGTCAGTCGCGAACCCAGTCGGTTTCCGGGATCCCTTGCAGCGCCAGAAGCGCCGTCAGATCAGAATGATCGAGCCGCGCCGTCGCCGCATCGCGCAGCGTTTTCTTCGCCTTGTAAGCCACGCCTAAACCTGCCGCCTCGATCATCGCCAGATCATTGGCACCATCGCCAACGGCCATCACGTCGCTCGCCTCAATCCCGCGCTCGGCGCAGATCTTCGCCAGCGCTTCGGCCTTGGCATCGCGCCCGAGGATGGGCCGCGCCACATCGCCGGTCAGCGTCTCGCCATCATCAAGCAGAACATTGGCCTGATGGGACAGGAAGCCCGCCGCCTCGGCCACCTTGGACGAAAACGCCGTGAAGCCGCCCGAGACCAGCGCCGTCATCGCGCCGCGCGAAGCCATGGTTTTCACCGCGACCGCCGCGCCGGGAGACAGATGCACCCGCTCGGCATAGCATTGATCGAGCGCCGACAGCGGCAAGCCTTTGAGCAGCGCCACACGCTCGGTGAGCGCGCCTTCGAAATCCAGCTCGCCCTGCATGGCCCGCTCGGTGATCTCCGCGACTTTGGCCTTGACCCCGGCATAATCGGCCAGCTCGTCAATGCATTCGACGGTGATCATCGTGCTGTCCATATCGGCGATGAGCAGCTTTTTCTCGCGCACACCATCGGGGAGCAGGTTGCAATCCACACCGCGGAGCGACACCGCCGCCGCGGCGCACGGGATCTCCACCGCCGTATCGGCCAACCGGTTCGGCGCACCGGGCGCGGCGCAACTCGCCAGCGCCGCCTCGACATGATCCGACGAGACGCCGCCAGCAGAGGTCAGAACGAGAACCGGCATCAGCGGCCTTTCCGCGTCTCTTCCATGCGGTGCGCGATGAGGAAGGCGAGCTCCAGCGACTGCTCCGCATTGAGGCGCGGATCGCAGGCGGTGTGGTAGCGCAGGCTCAGATCCTCATCCTTCACATCGCTCGCGCCGCCGGTGCATTCGGTCACATCGCGGCCCGTCATCTCGAAATGGACGCCGCCCGCATAGGTGCCTTCGGCCGCGTGAATGTCGAAGAACTCGGTGACCTCACCCAGCACGGAATCGAAGGGCCGCGTCTTGAAGCCGCTCTCCGATTTGATCGTGTTGCCGTGCATCGGATCGCAGGACCAGACGACCTTCGCGCCCTCTTCCTCAACCGCCTTGATGAGTTTCGGCAGATGGTCCCCCACCTTGCCCTGCCCGAACCGCGCAATGAGCGTGAGACGCCCGGCCTCGTTCTCCGGGTTGAGCGCGGCGAGCAGACGTTTGAGATCATCCGTCTCCATGCTCGGGCCGCATTTGAGGCCAATCGGGTTCTGAACGCCCCGGCAGAACTCCACATGCGCGCCATCGGGCTGACGGGTCCGGTCGCCGATCCAGATCATGTGACCAGAGCCTGCCACGGGCTTGCCGCTGATCGAGTCCGTCCGGCAGAGCGCTTCTTCATACTCTAGCAGGAGCGCCTCATGGGAGGTGTAGAAATCCACCTTCGCAAGCGCATCGACGCTCTCGCCCGTGATCCCGGCGGCTTCCATGAAGTCGAGACTGTCGGAAATCCGGTCCGCAAGATGCTGATATTGCGCATATCCTTCGCCGCCCGCGGCGAAATCGCTGTTCCAGCTATGGACGCGGTGAATATCCGCATAGCCGCCCTGGCTGAACGCGCGCAGCAGGTTCAGCGACGCCGCCGCCTGCGTGTAGGCGCGCAGCATCCGGGCCGGATCGGGGATCCGCGCATCCGGCGTGAAAGCGATGTCGTTGATGATGTCGCCGCGGTAGCTCGGAAGCTCCTCGCCGCCCACGGTCTCGGTCGGCGCGGAGCGCGGCTTGGCAAACTGCCCGGCCATCCGCCCGATTTTCACCACCGGCATTTTCGCGCCCCATGTCAGGACCACCGCCATCTGGAGCATCACCTTGAAGGTGTCGCGAATATTGTCGGCGCGGAACTCGGCAAAGCTCTCCGCGCAATCGCCCCCTTGCAAAAGGAACGCGCGGCCCTCGGCCACTTCCGCCAATTCCTGCTTGAGCCGTGCCGTCTCGCCCGCAAAAACGAGCGGCGGATAGGAGGCAAGCAGGGTCTCCACTTCACCCAGAGCACCCTGGTCGGGATAATCTGGCATCTGGATCCGGTCTTTCTTGCGCCAATCGCTTTTCGTCCAATCACGGGTCATGGGACTCTCCTTAAAATTATGGGCGGAGAATAGGCATCTGCGTTAGGATTGACCAGAGCCGAAACGCTGGATTTCTGCATCGCGGCAAAGTAATGTAAACGAAACTGAACGGGAGGTCATTTAATGTCAGATCAGGATCCGATTGTGATTGTCGGCGCAAAGCGCACCGCTATGGGCGGGTTTCAGGGCGCGCTGGCCCCACTGACCGCGAGCGAACTTGGCGGCGCGGCGATCCGCGCGGCGCTGGACGATGCAGGCAACCCGGAGGTGGACGAGCTTTTGATGGGCTGCGTTCTGCCCGCGGGCCAAGGTCAGGCCCCTGCCCGGCAGGCCGGGTTTCACGCCGGGCTCCCGCAGGATGTCCCCGCGACCACGCTGAACAAAATGTGCGGCTCGGGCATGAAGGCGGCGATGATGGCCTATGATCAGCTCCGCGCAGGCAATGGCGATGTGATCGTCGCGGGCGGCATGGAGAGCATGACCAACGCGCCTTACCTCATCCCGAAAATGCGCGGCGGCGCGCGGATCGGCCATCAGGTCACGCAGGATTCGATGTTCCTCGACGGGCTGGAGGACGCTTATGACAAGGGCCGTCTCATGGGCACCTTCGCCGAGGATTGCGCCCGCAAATATCAGTTTACCCGCGAGGCGCAGGACGATTATGCGCTCGGCTCGCTCGACAACGCGCTGAAGGCGACCGAAAGCGGCGCGTTCGGCAAAGAGATCGCGGCGGTCACGGTGTCCACCCGCAAGGGCGATACAGAGATCGCGACCGATGAGCAGCCGCAGAACGCCCGTCCCGACAAGATCCCGCAATTGAAGCCCGCATTTGCCAAGGATGGCACGGTGACCGCTGCCAACGCGTCGTCGATTTCAGACGGTGCGGCGGCGCTGGTGCTGATGCGCGAGAGCGAGGCGAAAGCGCAGGGCCTGCCGATCCGCGCGCGGATTTTGGGTCACGCCACCCATGCGCAGGAACCGGCATGGTTCTCGACCGCCCCCGTGCCTGCGGTGAAAAAGCTGCTGGAGCGCCTCGATTGGACTGTCGAGGATGTCGATCTCTGGGAGGTTAACGAGGCCTTCGCGGTCGTCCCCATGGCGCTGATGCAGGAGCTGAATGTGCCGCGCGAGAAGATGAACATCTATGGCGGGGCCTGCGCGCTCGGCCACCCCATCGGGGCCTCCGGCGCGCGGATCCTCGTCACGCTGCTGAACGCGCTGGAACAGACCGGCAAAACACGCGGCATGAGCGCCATTTGCATCGGCGGCGGTGAAGGCACCGCGCTGGCTATCGAAAGGGTTTGAGCATGGATTTGAATGGAATATCTGCGGTCGTCACCGGCGCCGCATCTGGTCTCGGCGCGGCCACGGCGGCGGCACTGAGCGACGCGGGTGTCAAAGTCGCGATCTTTGATCGGGATGCGGAGAAGGGCGAGGCTTTTGCCAAGGAGATCAACGGCGTGTTCTGCGAAGTTGATGTGACGGACCCCGCTTCCGTCGGCGCCGGGTTCGACAAAGCGCGCGCCGCGAATGGCCCGGAGCGGCTGGCGGTCAACTGCGCCGGTGTCGCCTTCGCCGCCAAGACGGTGGACCGCGACGGCAACCCGCATGACGCGGAGCTGTTCCAGAAAACCGTCGGCGTGAACCTGATCGGCACCTTCAACGTCGCGAGCCAAGCGGCGGCGGGCATGACCGCGCTCGACCCGCTCGATGCCGATGGCAGCCGCGGGGTCATCATCAACACCGCCTCCATCGCAGCGATGGACGGGCAGATCGGCCAGATCGCCTATGCGGCCAGCAAGGGTGGCGTCGCCGCGATGACCCTGCCGATGGCGCGAGATCTTCACCGCCTCGGGGTCCGCGTCGTCGCGATTGCGCCGGGCCTGTTCCTCACGCCGATGCTGCAAAGCCTGCCCAAAGAGGCGCAGGACAGTCTCGGCGCGCAGGTGCCCTTCCCGTCCCGCCTCGGCGATCCCGGCGAATATGCCGCGCTGGTCATGGCCGTTGCGCAGAACAACATGCTGAACGGCGAGACGATCCGTCTCGACGGCGCGCTGCGGATGGCTCCGAAATAACATGAAGATCGCGGGGTAAGGCGCGAAAATAAAACCCTAAAACGGCGCGGCGCTCTCAAAGGCGACGCGCCGTCCATCTGCCGGGTGATAGAGCTCCAGCCGCGTCGCGTGCAGGCAGAGCCGCGCGCCTTCCGTGCCATAAAACCGATCCCCGACAATAGGATGCCCTAGTTCCTTCAAGTGCACCCGCAACTGATGCGAGCGGCCCGTCAACGGCGTGAGTTCCAGCCGCGACGGCCCGATCCTGCGCCACTCCGTTCGTGCGGGTCGCCCGGTCTCATGACATACTTTTTGCAGCGGTCGGTTCGGCCAGTCACACACCAACGGCAGGTCGATCACACCGCCGACACCCGGCTTATCCTCAACCAGCGCTTCATAGGTTTTAGCCACATGCCGCCGCTCGAATTGCAGCCCCAGATGCCGCTGCGCGGGCCGGTTCATCGCAAATACCATCACGCCCGAGGTGTCCATATCGAGCCGGTGGATGAGAAGCGCGCCCTCGCCTTCCAGCCGCGTGATCAGGCAATCCGCATGAGCCGGATCCTTCCCCGGCACAGACAACAGCCCCGCCGGTTTTTCGACCACCAGCAAATCCGCGTCCCGGTGCAGCACCCGGATCGGATCGGTCGGCGGAGTGTAATGGAGGAGCGGCGCGGGTTTCATGGCGTTCTCATCTCATGATTTGCCCGCCCGGAAAAGCCGCGCGCAGAAAAAAGGGCCTCCCGATTGGGAGACCCTCCGGCGAGACGTGGGAACAATGATCCGCCTCGCCTCTCGCACAAACGCCCGGCAGGCGCTTTGGCGCGATTCAGGCCAGAGCGAACATGTCCATCTCGGCGTTCATCGGGTGATCCCAGAGATAGCCCATGCCCATATCGGCATGGGTCAGCACCTCGTAATCATCGCCGAAGATCGCGCTGTTGGCGTCCGCATAGGCTTCCATGGCCGGGACCAGCAGGCTGTCGTAAAGACCCGCATCAATCGCCAGATGCTGCACATCATCGAGGATCAGCGGCGCGTCGGAGATGAAATTATCGCCGAGAATGCCTTCGAGGATCTCGCTGCCCGCTTCGGACACCATGCCGATCGGGATCATCACCAGCTCCACGTCATGCGCGATATGCGCCGCAGTATATTGCTGATTGGCCACGAGAATTTCGCCCAGACCATCCTTGAGGATATAGGCCACGCAATCGAGATCGCCGCTCGCCACCGCATCGAGACTGTCGCCCACGGTGCTCGCCACGGTCTCGACCGCCTGGCCCGCCTCGGCCACCATCATCATGGCGTGATGCGCGACGATTTCCACCGCATCGGTCGCATCGTCAACGATGGTCGCGAGGCCCGCCGTCACGCCGTTAATCACCGGAATATGCGCGGTGCTATCGGCGATGACATTGCCCACATGGCTCAGCCCTTCATCGACGACACTCACCGCGGTGCTGATGCCATTGGCCAGCCCGGTCGCCACATTTTCCACCACATGACCAGCAAATGAGAGCAACCCGCTAAACGGATTCGTAAAAGAAAAACCCATACCCACTACTCCTTTTCTTCTAAGACTTTTGAAGCGTTAACCTTCCGTTAACACGTGGCTGGTTAAAAAATTACATGTCGATTCGCAACGCATAATGTCCTGAAAACATTGCACTTTGTTCTTAAAATTTTAAAATAAAACTCTTCCGAAAAAGCGCGATATATTGGCGCAGCCAAGCGCGCCTTCCGCGCGGAATAAGGCAAAGGTTAACGATGCCGCAATGCGGCAGATTGTCATTTGGAAGATGGGAAAGGCGCCGACGGCATCGGAAACCGATAGACGGTCAAGCGCGGCTCTTTTTTCAGGAAAACACCACATGAAAAGACGTGGTGGGGAGGGCTGGATTCGAACCAGCGTAGGGTTGCCCCGACGGATTTACAGTCCGTTGCATTTGACCGCTCTGCCACCTCCCCGGTGGTGCGTGGAGGGACTGATACGGGAGGTGCAAAGCGGCGTCAACAAGAGAAGTCCAAATTTTTGGGACTCGCTTGCACAAAGCGCCGCAATCGGTCACACCCGCGCTATGGCACAGAAAAAACCTCAATGGGTGATCGACAAGGAGCGCAGCAAAGCCGGGCCGGAACGGGTTTGGCTGTTTGGCATCCATGCGGTGCGCGATGCGCTGATGAACCCGAACCGCAAGAAGCACCGTCTAATCCTCACGCTCAACGCGGCGAACAAGCTGGAGGACGCGCTGGCGGCCAGCCGGATGACGCCGGAGATCGCGGATGCGCGCAAATTCAACGCGCCGCTCGATCCGCAATCGGTACATCAGGGCGCGGCGGTGGAAGTCTCCCCGCTCGATTGGGGATCGGTGTCGGAGCTGTGCCGGATCGACAATGACGCGCCGCGGGTGCTGCTGCTCGACCGGGTGACGGACCCGCATAATATCGGTGCGATTCTGCGCTCGGCGGAGGTGTTTGGCGCGCGGGCAGTCATTGCGCCGCATCGGCACAGTGCGCCGGAAACCGGGGCGCTGGCGAAAACCGCCTCGGGCGCGCTGGAGCGGCAGCCCTATCTGCGGGTCAAGAACCTCGCCAACGCCATGAACGCGCTGAAAGAAATGGGCTATTTCATCCTCGGCCTCGATGGCGAGGCGGAGGAAACGGTGGCCGACGTTCTCGGCCAGCTTCCCGATGTGCCGCTGGCGCTCGCGCTTGGTGCGGAGGGTCCGGGGCTGCGGCAACTGACCCGCGAGACCTGCCACAAACTCGGCCGCCTGCCCGCGCAAGGCAGCTTCGGCTCGCTCAATGTGTCGAACGCCGCCGCCGTCGCGCTCTATGCAAGCTTGCCGCGCGGCGCGTAAAGGCGCATCATTCCAGCATCATTTCGGAAACAGGGGCGCAGATGGCTGATATTGATGAGATTCTCACCCGCACCAAAACGATTGCGCTGGTCGGGTTTTCGCCCAAGCCCGAGCGGGCGTCCCATGCGGTCGGCCATTATCTCGCGCATCACGGCTATCGCGTGATCCCTATCAATCCCGGCATTGCGGGGGAGAAACACCTCGGCGAGATCACCTATGCGTCGCTCGCGGATATTCCGGATGAAATTCACGTGGATATGGTCGATATCTTCCGCCGCTCCGAGGATATTCCCCCCGTGGTCGGCGAAGCGCTCGCGGCCTTTCCCGATGGCGAAGGGCGAACGATCTGGATGCAGCTTGGGATCCAGAATGAAGAAGCGGCGCAGGTTGCCCGCGCCGCCGGTTGGGATGTGGTGCAGAACAAATGCACCAAGATCGAACATAAGCGCTTGGAGAAAAGCGGCTAATTACTCGATACCATAGGTGATCTGGACCGTGCTGGAGATGGTGAGCTCGCCCGCCGCGATTGGTGTTTTCGCCGACGAATCTTCGGCCATCGCCATCCGTCCCACGGCCACCACCGGCACCGGGCCGGAGCGCCCGCCGATATTAATGCTCTCCACATCGCCCAATGTCACACCCGCCGCTTCGGCGAGAAGCTCCGCCTTGCGGCGCGCATCGACCACCGCCGCCTGCATTGCCTCGTCGCTGAGCGGCGCGCGGTCCTCGATGTCAAACCCGATATCCTGAATGTCATTCGCACCAAGGCTTGTCAGCGTGTCCAGCGTCTCGCCCATCGTGTCGATATCGCGCAGCCGGATCGCCAGCGTGTTCTGCGCCTCGTAGCCCTCAAGCTGCGGCTGGCTCCGTTCGGGGTAGCTATAGACCGGGCCAAGGCGCAGCTGACTCGTCTGCATATCCTCGGGCGCGATCCCGGCCTCTTCCAGACCGCTGAAAATCTGCGACATTTTCTCCGCCGCCGCTTGCATGGCCGCCTCCGCTGTGTCCGCTTCCTCGCGCACGCCGAGACGAATGGTCGCGAAATCAGGGCTCGCGGTCACTTCACCCTCGCCGGTCACGCTGATAAGGCGCGGCGGGCTCTGCGGCGCGCTTTCCTGCGCAAAACCCGCAAAAGGCAGCGCAAGAAGCGCGACTGTAAGGGAAGATTTAACCAATTTTTTCATAATGAGAACTCCTTATGCGGCGTCATCCTGCGCGCCCGGCCCGCCCTCGTCCACTCACCTTTTTGTCACATTTTTGGGGTTCTTCTGGCCATGAGCGATGCCGCGATTTATAGTGCTGGGAAACGGTCCGTGACGTGGCCGAAAGAGGTAATCGGGCGGAGAACTGCCCGCGAGCAGAGGCTTATTATGATTGCAAAACGCACGCCGTTGATTCTGGCCACGCTCCTTGGAAGCGGGCTGACCGCCGCGCCGATGGTCCTCGCGCAGGATATGACACCGCGCGCCCGGCCCGCCGGGATCAGCGCGCCTTCCGAACCGAGTGCGGAACCCGCTGCCGCGCCAGCCACCAGCGCCGCCTCGGCCAATCCCATCATGACACCGCGCGCTCGCACCTCGCCGCCAGCCCGGCCCGCTGCGTCTGCGAACTCGGGCAACCCCAGCACCGCCGGTTTGCGGCCCGAACCGCGCCCGGAGGATGCGGAAAGCGCGTCCGGGGACGCTCCGGCGCAAGCGCCTTCCGGGTCGGTGAATATGGCCGATCTCGATGGCGGGCTGAAACCGCAAGCCCGGCCCGAAACCCGCGAGCGCCCGGAACCTGCGGAGGAAGAGACCCGCACCGCGTCGCTGACCCCAGTGCCTGACGGCGTGATGACACCGCGCGAGCGGACCGCCGCGATGCAGCGCCGGTGGGATGAGCAGCGCGAGCGCGCCTCGCGTCCGGCCTCGACCCCGCGTCCTGCGCCGCAGCCGGAACCGGAACCCGCGCCCGCACCGGCGCGCCAACCCGATCCGGCCCCGCGTCCCGCACCGACTCCGACACCGGCGCCGGCGCCAACCCCGGCTCCCGCTCCCGCGCCCACGCCGGCACCAACACCCGCCCCGACCCCGGCTCCGCAGCAGGCGACCCCTGCTCCGCAGCAGGCGACCCCTGCTCCGCAACAGCCCTCGCAACCCTCGGCGGGCAGCAATCGCGGGATTCGGATCATCGGGATCTTCGGCGGCTCCGGCGCGCGCCGCGCCATGTTGCGCATGCCCGACGGCAAATTCGTCCGGGTCGAGCCGGGCCAAACCGTCGGCGGCTGGACCGTGGCGGACATCACCGCCAGCACGGTGCAGCTCACCGCCTCGGGCGGACGCAGCGCCACCCTCGGCCTGCAATAATCGCAAATGCGCCGCCTCCGGGCGGCGTTTTCATGCCGCATCCGGCCCTTTGCGTGGCGCATGTCACAGACCTGCCGCGCGGGTCTGCTAGACTGCGGCGAAAAGGAGCGGCCCATGCGAATCCTCAACTGGAATATCGAATGGATGAACAACTGGTTCTCGGGCAATGCGGAGCCGGTCTGGGGAAGCAAACTCGCGCCTGATGATCCCGGCTCGCTCTGGCCCGATGAGGCGCGGGAGGTCGCGGGCCGCGTCGCCCGCGTGATCGGGAACATCGCGCCGGATCTCATCTGCCTTCAGGAAGGGCCGAGCGCGATTCAGGAGATGGGGCTCTTCATCACCGATTTCCTCGATGACAACTATGAGGCGCTCATCGCCGCCGATGGCGGAGCCCAGAAAATGTATGTCCTGCGGCGCAAGGATGGCGGGATCGCGGCGATGGATTACGCCACCGACGAGGTGACGCGCGCCCTGCAAATCCCGTGGGACGCCGATGTGAATGGCGACATGATGCTGGAGGCGTATGACTTCACCCGCCTGCCCCTCGTCGTCGATATCGACCCCATTGGCAGCGCGCCGGTCCGGGTCGCCGTGATGCATGCCAAATCGAAATATGTGCATAACGGGCAAGCGAAATATCTCGACCCGGCGACCCGGCAAAGCTTCATCGTCGAGGCGCTGGAGGCCCGCCGCCGCATCTCCGCCGAAGGGTTCATGATGCGGACCTATCTCGACGCGCTGGTCGCCAATGACCCCGAAGCGCGGGTGGTCGTCGCGGGTGATCTCAATGATGGCCCCGGCTCGGATCTCTTCGAGCGACACTATCTCACCCACAACCTGACGGACATCCTGCTCGGCAGCACCTTCTACCCGGACCTGCTTTTCGATCACCCGCTCCTGCGCCATGTCGAAACGCCGTCCCTCTTCACCGCCCGTTTCGATGATTTCATCGACGGGGTGCAGGACCGCCCGCTTCTGCTCGATCATTTTCTGGTCTCACCGGGCCTGAAATCCCATGTCAGCAATGCCAGGATTGCCCATGAGATTTTCGATGCCGAGGTCGAGGGCAGCGGCCGCCGCCGCACCGAGCGGCCAAGCGATCACCGCCCGATCTGGCTCGATCTCGACGGCCCGCTGGCGGCCATGGTTTAAAGCAAGAGCACGCCCGCAAGCCCGAGGAAGGCGAAGAAACCGACCACATCGGTCACGGTGGTCACGAAGGTGCCGGAGGCCAGTGCCGGGTCCGCCCCGAATTTGTCGAGAACAATGGGGATGAGAATCCCCGCCAGCCCGGCGACGAAGAGGTTAATGACCATCGCCACGGCCAGCACCACGCCAAGCATCGGCATCCCGAACCAGATCGTGCCGATGATCCCGATAATGATCGCGAAGGCCGCGCCGTTCAAAAGCCCCACGATCCCTTCGCGGCGGATCACCCGCCAGGCGTTGGTGCCCGTGAGATCGCGCGTTGCCAGACCGCGCACCGCGACGGTGAGCGACTGCGTGCCCGCATTCCCGCCCATGGAGGCGACAATCGGCATCAGCACCGCCAGCGCCACAATCGCCTGCAAAGTCGATTCGAACATCGAGATCACCAACGAGGCCACAATCGCCGTAATGAGGTTCACCGCCAGCCACGGAAAGCGCAGGCGGGTCGTCTCCCAAATGCTGTCGGAAATCTCTTCATCGCCCACACCGGCGAGGCGCATCATGTCCTCTTCCGCTTCATCTTCAAGGACTTCCATCGCATCGTCGATGGTGATCACCCCGATCAGCCGCCCGTCCTCATCGACCACCGGGGCCGTGACCATGTGATACTGGTTGAACGCATAGGCCACATCTTCCTGCCGCTGATCGACCGGGATGGTGCGGAAATCCTCGTCCATCAGATCGACCAGCTTGGCGTCGCGCGGCCGCGCCATGATCTGCCCAAGCTTGACCGACCCGAGGGGCCGCATCCGCTCATCCACGATATAGACCGAATAGAACTCGTCCGGCAGATCGTCATTGGCCCGAAGCGCGTCGATCGTATCGCCCACGGTCCAATGCGGCGGCGCCAGCACCAGCTCGCGCTGCATCATCCGGCCCGCCGTCTCCTCGGGATAGGTCAGCGATTGCTCGACGGCGACCCGGTCCGCCGCATCAAGCGCATCGAGGACATGCGCCTTGTCGGCGTCCTCCATATCCGCGATCAGGTAAACAACATCGTCGGTCTCAAGATCCTTGACCGCAGCGGAGAGGAGTTCCGGCGGCAGATCCTGCAAAATCTGGTCCCGCGCGCCCTCTTCCAGCTCCGACAGCACATCGCCGTCCAGATCCTCGCCCCAAAGCGTCAGCAGCTTGAGACGGTTTTCCTGATTCCACTGCTCCAGAAGGTCGGCGATATCCGCCGCATGCTCGCCATCAAGCAACGCCAGCAGCCGGTCGCGATCCTCATTCTCAACCGCTTCCCAAATCGCCGCGACCGTCGCCGCTTTCAACTCATAGGCATCCGCATCTTCGATCACGTCGGCGAGGTCCATTTCACTCATGGGCGATTCTCCTGAAGGCGTTGGCGATGTTGGGCTGGGAACGGGACGTCCACGCGTCTTTTAGCAAAGGGATGGCGCTGTAGGAAGGTGGTTTTGGTGTGGCGGTGAAGAATTCACCTGCGACGTTTTGGATAGTTTTCGGGGTGGAGGGGCGGTGTTTTCGGGGAACCGCCCTCCTCTATTCAATCCGGCCCCGAAACGGGAAGATGCCTCAAAGCTCTAGCGTGCCAGCAACACGCGCCGCAGCGCAAACAGCGCGATGATCGGCAGACCGACCGCGATAAAAGCGGACCCGTCATTCAACGACGCCCAGATGATGCCGATGAAACTCGCCGCAAGCATCAGCGCTGATTTTGCTCGAACGGACCCAGTACTGCGCGGGTCGTCTTGCCCCACAAATCCGCGCGGCGATGCCACCGTAAGGATCAGGCCGGTCAGAAAGATCGTGACGAGCACAGCGTGATAGGAAACGCCTTCAAGGCGCGCTGCACTATCGCTCGCACCAAACCGATATAGCCCGATGATCAACGGCGTGATCACAATCAGATGGAGATTGATCTCGAGGAAAATCGGATTGAAGGGCGCCCGTGCGCTCCGCAGGCCAATCAAAACGAGAAGCGCGAGCGCGCATCCCGTCCAGCCTGCCGCCTCAAGATCGCCAGTGGCGCGCCAGATCGCCATAAACACCAAAGAAGGCAGCGCTTCGATGAGGTCGATTTGCCATGGTTTCAATCGGTCAGGCATAGCAAATCCTCATTTTCGCAGCGATCACCGGCTTATTTCAGAGCGCGAAGGCTACGCATCGCGCGGCCACACCCTCACTTCGTCCCAAACAGCCGGTCCCCCGCATCCCCAAGCCCCGGCATGATATAGCCGCGCGAGTCCAGCCCATCATCCAGCGCCGCCGTGACGATCCGCACGTCGGGATGCGCTTTGCTCAACGTCTCAACCCCCTCCGGGGCCGCCAGCAGCGCGAGGAAGCGGATGTCTTTCGCGCCCTGCTCTTTCAGCAAATCAATCGCCGCCGCCGCCGAGTTGCCGGTCGCCAGCATCGGGTCCACGGCGATGACGGGGCGGTCGGCCAGCTCCGACGGCACCTTGAAGTAATATTGCACCGGCTTCAGCGTTTCCTCATCCCGGTAGAGCCCGACAAAGCCGACGCGGGCCGAGGGGATCAGCTCCTGCACCCCGTCCAACAGCCCGTTTCCGGCCCGCAGAATCGAGATCAGCGCCAGTTTCTTGCCCTTGAGCGTCGGCGCTTCCATCTCGGTCATCGGCGTGTCGATCTGCTTGGTCGTCAGCGGCAGATCGCGCGTCACCTCATAGGCAAGCAGATGGCTGATCTCCTTGAGGAGCCGCCGGAACTCACTCGTCGAAGTGGATTTTTCCCGCATGATCGTGAGTTTATGCTGAACGAGCGGGTGATCGACGATGGTGAGATTTTTCATGAGCTGAACTCCTTGCGCAAACGCGCCTTGGTTGCCTCATCACAGAAAGCCGCGTCAATGGCGTTGAGGTTGATTTCGCGGAAATCCTCCTCCTCCCAGCCAAATGTCTCGCCAAGCTCGCGATATTCGCGACTCATCGTGGTGTCGAAATAGGGCGGATCATCGGTGGAGACGGTGACCTTCACGCCCGCTTCGCGGAGTTTCTGGATCGGGTGCTGCGCCATGGTCGGGAAGACGCCGAGGACGATGTTGGAGACCGGGTTCACCTCCAGCACCACGCCCTCATCGGCGATCCGCTTGACGAGATCGTCCTCCTCGATCGCGCGCACCCCGTGGCCGATCCGGGCCGGGCGGATGTGATCGAGCGCGGCGGCCACCTCCGGCGCGCCGCGCCACTCGCCCGCATGAACCGTGATGCCCAAACCCGCCTCGCGCGCCTCGTCAAAGGCCATGGCGAAATCCTTCATCTCATACATGCGCTCTTCGCCGCCCATGCCGAATCCGGTCATGAAATCATCCGCATAGCGGGCTGAGAGCGCCGCCGTCTTGCGCGCGCGCTCCGCCCCGAAATTGCGGATGATGGTGGAAATGAGCCGCGTCTCGATGCCATGCGCGGCCTTGGCCGCCTCTGCGCCCTCGCGCATCGCGGCGAGATAATCGGGAAACGCCCCCGGATCGCCATCGGCGTAAATATCCGGCGCGATGAACAGCTCTTGGTAAATCACGCCATGCTCGGCGGAGTGGCGCAGCACCTCCTCCACCAGATCGCGGAAATCCTCCGGCGTTTCCAGCATGGCCGAGGCCTTGCCGTAAGTTTCCAGAAAATCGGCGAAATCGACCCAGCGATAATTGCCCTTTTCATCGAAAATATCGCCAAGCTCGCGCTTTTTGGCCGCCGCTTTCTGGCGGATGAAATCAGGCGGCGCGGCGCCTTCCAGATGGCAATGCAGTTCGATTTTCTTCACAGGAAACTCTCTCCATGATCGAGCGGGGAAAGGCCGAGATGGCGCGCCACCGTCTGCCCCACATCCGCGAAATTGATGATCCCGAACGCGCCCGCAGCGCCAAGGCCGATCACCGGCACACGCTCGCGGGTGTGGTCCGTGCCGCGCCATGTCGGGTCGTTGCCGTGATCGGCGGTGATGATGAGCAGATCGCCCGTTTTCAGCTTGGCGGTGAGCTCGGGCAGCCGCGCATCAAACGCCTCCAGCGCCCGCGCATAGCCCGATACATCGCGGCGGTGGCCGTAAAGGCTGTCGAATTCCACGAGGTTCGTAAACACGAAATCCCCGCTCTCCGCCGTCTCCGCCTGCACCAAAAGCTGGTCGAACAGGGCCATGTCATCCTTACCCTTCAGCACCTCGCTGATACCTTTCCCGGCGAAAATATCGCGGATCTTGCCAATCGCAATGGTCCGCCCGCCGCCCTCGATCACCGCGTCGCAGATCGTGCGGCCCGGTGGGGTGATGGCGTAGTCATGCCGGTTCGGGGTGCGGGTGAACTCGCCGTTCTCGCCGACAAACGGCCGCGCAATGACACGCCCAACCTTCAGCGGGTGCAACATTTCGGCGGCAATTTCGCAAAGCTGATAGAGCCGCTCCAGCCCGAAATGCGCCTCATGGGCGGCGATCTGGAACACACTGTCGGTCGAGGTATAGCAAATCGGCTTGCCGGTGCGGATATGCTCCTCCCCCAATTCGTCGATGATATTGGTCCCGGAGGCGTGTTTGTTGCCGATGATCCCCGGCAGATCCGCCTTTTCGATCAGCGCATCCGTCAGGCTCGCGGGGAAGGCCGGGACCTCCTGCGGGAAGTAATACCAGTCGAAGGGGACCGGCAGGCCCGCGAGTTCCCAATGGCCGGAGGGTGTGTCCTTGCCATTGCTATGCTCGGTCGCGGCGGCCCAGAACCCTTCGGGTGCCTCCGCCACATCGCCGCGATAGCCGCTTGCCGCCTCGACCGCATTCCACAGGCCAAGCCGCGCCAGATTGGGCAGGCGAAGCGGACCAGACCGCTCCTCCTCCGCCTCGCCCGCCGCGCAAGCCGCATGGATATGGCCGAGCGTGTTCGCCCCTTCATCGCCAAAATCCGCCGCATCGGGCGCGCCGCCTGCGCCGACGGAATCGAGGACAACCACAAAGGCGCGGGTCATGGCGCGATCCTTTCGAGGATGAGCGGCGTCTCCTCCGGCGCGGTCTCGCCAAGGACGTAGGCCCCAAGAAGCCGCGCCTTCGCCTCTTCCAGCGCCGTGCTGGTCGCCGCATGGATGCGGGCGAGCGGGCGGCTGCCATCCACCATATCGCCCACCCCGACGAGCCAGTCGTAGCCGACCGAATAATCGAGCGTATCGCTGACCTGCCGCCGCCCGCCGCCAAGCTCGACAACGCCCTGCCCGATCTCGCGAGCATTCACGCTTTGCACAAAGCCCGGCTCCGGCGCGAAAATCTCCTCCACAATCGGCGCGACCGGCAGATGATGGTTAAACCGCTCCATGAAATCGCTCGGCCCGCCAAGGGCCGAAACCATCTGGCCAAACCGCTCCGCCGCCGCGCCGGACTGGAACGCTTCGGCCATTTTCGCCTCGCCATCCTCGGCATCCGTCGCCAAACCCGCGCTCGCCAGAAGCGTGCCGCCAAGGGCCGTCGTCACATCCCAGAGCCGCCCATCAACCTCGCGCATAGTCAGAAATTCCACCGCATTGCGCATCTCCAGCGCATTGCCCGCGGCGCTCGCCAGCGGCTCGTTCATATCGGTGACCAGCGCCGAGGTTTTGCAGCCCGCGCCATTGGCGACCTCGACCAGCACTTCGGCCAGCCGCCGCGCCCGCTCCGGGGTCGCCATAAACGCGCCGGAGCCGCATTTCACGTCGAGAACCAGCGCATCGAGCCCCGCCGACAGCTTTTTCGACAGGATCGACGCGGTGATGAGATCAATGCTCTCCACCGTCGCCGTGATGTCGCGGATCGAATAGAACCGCTTATCCGCCGGCGCAATGTCCCCCGTCTGGCCGATAATCGCGCAACCCACGTCCCGTGTGACCTGCCGCAGCGTGTCCAAGTCCGGCGCGGTGTCATAGCCGGGGATCGCATCGAATTTGTCGAGCGTGCCGCCGGTATGGCCCAGCCCCCGCCCCGAAATCATCGGCACATAGGCACCGCAGGCGGCCAGCGCGGGCGCGAGCATCAGCGAGACATTGTCGCCAACCCCGCCGGTCGAATGCTTGTCCACCACCGGGCCGGGCAGATCCCAGTCCAGCACATCGCCGGAATCGCGCATCGCGGTCGTCAGCGTGACGCGCTCGTCATTGCCAAGATCGTTCAGCAAAATCGCCATGGCGAGCGCGGCGATCTGCGCGTCGGACCAGTCCCCGGAGGTCAGCCCGTCCACGAACCCCTGAATGGCCGCTTCGGGCAGCGGTTTGCCGTCCCGTTTCAGCGCGATGACCTCCTGCGGAAGCATCAGTAACCCTCGCCCGCTTCGGGCACGTCTTGCCCTTCAAGATCGGCCAGAAGCGCGCTCAAAACGCCGGACGCGCCAATGCGGAAATGCGCCGGATCATCGGCCCAGCCGTCCCCCATGATCTCGTCGCAAAGCCCCAGATAGGTCTCCGCATCGGCCACGGTTTTCACCCCGCCGGAGGGTTTCAGCCCGCATTTCTTGCCGGACTCCTTGATCTCCTCAAGCATGATCCGCGCGGCCTCCGGGGTCGCATTCATCGGCACTTTGCCGGTCGAGGTCTTGATGAAATCCGCGCCGCCGCCAATCGCCTCGCGGGCGGCCAGACGGATCGTGTCCGGATCCGGCAGCATCCCAGTCTCCAAAATCGCCTTCACCCGCGCATTGCCCGCCGCGCGGCGCACCCGCGCCACCGTCGCCGCGACCGGGCCAATATCGCCCTCGATGAGCAGCGGATAGGGGATCACCATGTCGATCTCATCCGCGCCATCCTCAACGGCCTTCTCGGTCATCTCGCGCACCAGATTGCTGTCATCCATGCCCGACGGGAAATTCACGACCGTGGCCACGCGAATGCCCGTGCCCGCCAATTGCCGCTTCGCCTTGGACACGAATTGCGGCCAGATGCACACCGCCGCGACATTGCCGTATTTGGTCTGCGCGCGGGCGATCAGCGCGTCGATATCCTCATCCGTGCAGGCCTCGTCGAGATTTGTCAGATCCAGCGCTTTCAGCGCGCGGAGGGCGGGGGTGTCTTTGCTCATGATTTGTCCTCATTTCCCGAAAGATGCGCCTTGGCGAATGCGCCCGGCAGCAAGTCTTTCACTGTCATTCTGGCGCGCTCGCCCTCGGGGCCTGCGAGGATCACCTCGGCTTCGGGCGGCGCAAATTCCGCAATTTTCTGGCGGCAACCGCCGCAGGGGGTGATCGTCTCGGACCCGTTCGCCGTCACCGCGATCCGCTTGATCCGGGTCTGCCCGCCCAGAACCATCGCCGCAATCGCCCCCGCTTCGGCGCAAGTGCCTTCGGGATAGGCGACATTCTCGACATTGCAGCCCTGAAACACATCGCCGTTTTCCGCCTCGATCGCCGCCCCGACATGGAACTGCGAATAGGGCACATAGGCGCGGGCCATGGCCTCAAGGGCCTTTTCAATCAAATCCATAAACTCTCCCTCGCGCCGATCTCTGCCGCCGCGTTTACCCTTCCTTCATCGGACGGGGCGCGCGAAAGTTCAAGAGCCGCGCGCGGTCTCCCGGCGATGATCCGCGGCGCGCGCTGCGTCACGAGCATGGGCGCGGACCGCCTGGAGGCAAATTCCGGCGGCATCGCGCAAGGGCTCGTCCTCGCCATCAAGGCTCAAATGACTGACCTGCCGCGCCAATTTGCCTAAGCGCGTCGCGCCAATCAGGCTCGCCACAGCGCTCAGAAGATGGGTCTGCACCCGGATCTTGCCGCGCGTCGGGCCCGCCAGCGCCGCCTCAAGCTGCGCCGCGATATCATTCAGATCATGCGACAACTGGCCGAGAATATCGGGCATGAGGTCCGGCCCGACGGTGCGGGTCAGCTCCTCATAAAGACGCGGCTCCAGCGGCACCTCCGCCGGATCGCGCCCGGCGGCGAGGGCCAGCATCAGCCCGCCGAAATCCTCCAGATTGGCGAGCGGTTTGCCCGCCAGCGCCGAGACCATGCCGCCAATATCGTCGGGCAAGGCGGAGAGGTCGGAGGCCATCGCGACCAGCGGCACATTCTGCGCGGTGAGCGCGAGCCGCGAGACCGTCGCCGCCTCCCGCCCGTCCAGCCCATCAAGGTCCACGAGCAGGATATCCACCCGGTCGAGCGCATCACCCGCATCGCGCACCACCGCGCCCATGCTGCGCAGCATGGCGGCGGTTTGCAGGCGGCTCGCCACATCCACGCCGGAAATAGCAATCCGCAGGGACGAGAGGTTCGGCAAGCGCTCCGGCGCGAACCCGCCCGGCAGCAGAAGATCACCCGGCAGTTTCAGCACCAACTCGCTGCGGCCCTCGGCAGGCACGCGCCGCGCGATGGTCAGGCCAAGCGCTTCGGCCTTGTCCTCCGCTGCCGCCAAACCGCGCGCGGCATGGCGCGAGAGGAACCGCGGGCCGTCGCCGCCATAGGAAATGACGAGGTCCAGCCCCTCCCCTTCATCGACGAAAATCGCGGCGAGTTCCGCCCCGATGGACTGCACGGTCGCCGCGCCGAAGAGATTATCGATCAGCCGGTCGAGCCGCTGATGGTCCGCAAAAAGCGCCCGGCCCGCGCCGTCCCCCGCTTCCACGCGAAAGGCGGTCACGCCGAGATGCGCCGCGACGCCCTGCCAGCGGTCGATGATCCGGTCAGCGAGCGCGCGGATCGGGCGGATGCTCTGCGCCGCCTCCGTCGCCGCATCGCCATTGAGCTGCGCCACCACCTCATCGAGCCGCGCCGCCAGCGCGCGCCCCGAGGTCAGCGCCGCGCGCAGGGTCACGGCATCGTCAGGATCGAGCGCCCGGAGATTCACCTTGTCGAGCAGCGCCAGAAACAGCCCCGCGACACCGCGCAGGTCATGTTCCTCGCCGCTCACGGCGCTCTCCGGCAGGCCCTCACGCATAGTTCTGCACCGGCGTGCCCGCCAGCGCCGCGATGTTGAGGAGCCCGCGCGCGGTGATCGACGGGGTGACGATATGGGCCATGTTCTTCATCCCCATCAGCACCGGCCCGACCTCCAACGCCCCGGCTGAGGCGCGCAGCGTGTCGCGCACCGCCGCCGCCGTATCGGCAGACGGGAAGACCAGCGCATTGGCCTTGCCCTTGAGGCGGCTCTGCGGGAAATCGCGCTCACGCAGCGCCGGATCCAGCGCCGTGTCCACATTCATTTCGCCCTCATATTCGAAATCGCGCGGAAGGCTGTCGAGAATATCCATCGCCGCACGCATCCGCCGCGACGCATCCGTGTCAAGCGAGCCGAATTGCGACTGCGAAATCAGCGCGATTTTCGGCGCAAGGCCAAAGCGGGTCATATGCCGCGCCGTGCCGATGGTGATCTCCGCGATCTGCTCCGGGCTCGGCTGCGCCAGCACCTGACTGTCAGCCACAAAGAGCGCGCCGCCATCCTGAATGAGCATCGACAAAGCGCCCACCGGGGTCCGTTTCTCCGAGCCAAGGATCTGCGCCACATAGTTGAGATGCCACAGATATTGCCCGAAGGTGCCGCAAATCATGCTGTCCGCCTCGCCGCGCTGCACCGCCACCGCCGCAATCGCCGTGGCATTCGTCCGCAAGATCGCCTGCGCAATCGAGGGCGTCACCCCATGGCGGCACATCAGCTTGTGATAGGTGCCCCAATAGTCGCGGAACCGGTCGTCCTGCTCGGGGTTGATGAGATCGAAATCCGTGCCCGGACGGATCTCCAGCCCCAGCCGGTCACAGCGGTTTTGCACCACATCCGGGCGACCGATCAGGATCGGCTTGTCCACCGTTTCCTCGATCATCGCCTGCGCGGCGCGCAGCACGCGCTCATCCTCGCCTTCGGCAAAAATCACCCGGCGCGAGCGGGTCCGTGCGGCTTCGAAAATCGGCTTCATAATCAGCGCGGATTTAAAGACCGAATGATCCAGCTTCTCGCGATAGCGCTGGAGGCTCTCGATGGGGCGGCTCGCCACCCCGCTATCCATCGCCGCCTTCGCGACGGCGCTCGCCACGGTCGCCAGAAGGCGCGGATCAAACGGTTTCGGGATCAGATATTCCGGCCCGAATTTCAGCGTCTCGCCCTGATAGGCCGCCGCCGCTTCCGCCGTCGATGTGGCCCGCGCCAGCTTGGCAATCGCCTCGACACAGGCGATCTGCATCTCGTCATTAATGTCGCTCGCGCCCACATCGAGCGCACCCCGGAAGATGAAGGGGAAGCACAGCACATTGTTGACCTGATTGGGATAATCCGACCGGCCCGTCGCAATCAACGCCTTCGGCGCAATCGCCTTGGCCGCCTCGACATCAATCTCAGGGTTGGGGTTGGCGAGGGCGAAAATAATCGGCGCTTCGGCCATTTTCGCAACCATCTCGGCTTTCAAAACCCCCGGCCCGGAGAGGCCAAGGAAGAAATCCGCCCCCTCGATCACCTCATCGAGGGTTCTGAGATCGCTCTCCTGCGCAAACGCCTCTTTTTGCGGCGTCATGTCGCTCTCGCGGCCCTTATAAACCAGCCCCTCAATGTCGCAGAGCCAGATATTTTCGCGCCGCACCCCCAGCTTCACCAGCATATTGAGGCAAGCAATTCCGGCCGCGCCGCCGCCCGTCGAGACCACTTTGATCTCCGAAAAATCCTTCTTCGCGATATGCAGCGCATTGGTCGCCGCCGCGCCGACCACAATCGCGGTGCCGTGCTGGTCGTCATGAAAGACCGGGATATTCATCTTCTCGCGGCATTTCTGCTCCACGATGAAGCAATCCGGGGCCTTGATGTCTTCGAGATTGATCGCGCCAAAGGTCGGGGCGAGCGAGGCGACGATATCGGCGAGCTTTTCGGGGTCGCTCTCGTCAATCTCCAGATCGAAACAGTCGATATTGGCGAATTTCTTGAAGAGAACCGCCTTGCCTTCCATGATCGGCTTGGAGGCCAGCGGCCCGATATTCCCCAGCCCAAGCGCCGCCGAGCCGTTGCTCACCACCGCCACGAGATTGCCGCGCGCCGTGTAGTCCCGAGCGGCGCTCTCATTCGCCTTGATCTCAAGACAGGCCTCCGCGACGCCCGGCGAATAGGCGCGCGCCAGATCGCGCTGGTTCGCGAGCGGCTTGGTGGCCCGAATCTCCAGCTTACCGGGCTTGGGCAGACGGTGATAATCCAGTGCCGCGTCGCGATGTGTTCTTTGTTTTTGATCGTCTGCCATGCTCGTCCTCCGCTAGTGTGCCGGAGGAGTGTAGGCATCTGTGACGATTCAGGAAAGGCTCATTCTGGCCGCGCGACCACCCGCTCGCCCGGCCCCGTATCGACATCGAGCCGCCCGCCATAGCCGGTCCAGTAATCGCGCACCCAGGGCACCGGGCCAAAGCCGAATTTCCGGCTCGTCCCCCAACGGCGGCCGTCCGGCCCGAAAAGATCCGAGGGCTTCGGATCCCCATGAAACACCACGATTTTCGAGGAGGCTGGCGCTTTTGGCTCCGTAAAAACCTTGTTGAGCGGCCAATACCACAGGCAATGGTTCTTGAAACTCACGATCCAGTCGTAAGGGAAATAGGTCGGATCCTTCGCAATCGTCGGGAAATACTGCCGGTCCGAGCGGTAATTGGCAAAAACCCATTCGATATTGTCGTTGAACTCATGGAACATATGCCGCTGATCGCCGACCCGGTAGAGATAGACCGAGCCTTGCGTGCCCCGATCCGGCCGCATCGAGAGCGGGACCGCCGTGCGGTAAATCGCCGGGTTCCATTCGCGCAGGGAGTAAAACGCCGGTTTCTCCGCATAAAGATCGAAAAACGGCTGCAAATCACCCCGCACCAGAATGTCGAGATCGAGATGCAGCACCACCTCGTCATCGTCCAGAACCCCCGGCGCAAGCAGGCCGATTTTCGGAAAACAGCTATGCCGCCACGTCTTGCGCGGCACTTTGAAATCCGGGAAAGGCAGCACGTCGATTTCCGGGTCCAGCCCCGTCCCGTCATCGGTCATGCAGACGAAGCGGAACTCTCCCTTGAGATTGGCCCGGCACGCCCGGTGGAGGACATTCACATAATCCGGCGGAAATTTCGTGCCCCATTTGAGGCAGGCGATGGTGCGTTTCATGAACCCGTCCTTGTGCTTTGCCTTATCAGATAAAGGCCGCGCCAAGCGCAAGCAAGGCCGCAAGGATCGTCGGATAAAATCCGCCTGCAAAGCCGAAGCCGCGCAGCGCCGGCGCGCGGTGATAACCGATCCAGAACGCCAGCCGGGTGAGCGCGAACGCCGCGCCAAGCGTCAGCACCAGCGCGCCCCCGGCCCCAAGCTGCCAATCGGCAAAAGGCCAGATGAGCGCGGCCAGCAAAAGCTGCTCGCTGGTGTTCTGCAAGACGCGCAGGTCAATCTCCGTGCCGCTTCCGGGCGCGGGTTTGCCGCCATCAATCAGCGTGTCCGAAAAGAAACGGACGGCCGCGAGCCGTCCGATCATCGCCATATAGACAAGGCCGGGCAGAAAAGCCCCTGTGAACATCGCGCCCGGTCCTTCCGGCACGATCCGCCGAACAGGCCCGGTGCCAAGCCACACCACCAGCACCGCCCAGACCGCACCGCCAGCCATCCCGGCCAGCACGATGCGGCGCTTCGGGCTCACCCCCGCGTCTCGCGAATGAGGCCGAGAATCTCCTGCGCCGCCACGGGAATATTCGTCCCCGGCCCGAAGATCGCGGAGACCCCGGCGTCTTTCAAAAACCGGTAATCCTGCTGCGGGATCACGCCGCCGCAGATGACCAGAATATCCTCGCCCCCCTGCGCCTTCAGCGCCTCGATCAGCTTCGGGGCCAGAGTCTTGTGCCCCGCAGCCTGCGATGAAATCCCGACGATATGCACGTCATTGTCCACCGCATCCTGCGCCGCTTCCTCGGGCGTCTGGAAAAGCGGGCCGACATCCACGTCAAACCCGATATCCGCAAAGGCCGTCGCGATCACCTTGGCGCCGCGGTCATGCCCGTCCTGCCCCATTTTCACGACCAGCATCCGCGGGCGGCGGCCCTCTTCCTCGGCGAAGGCCTCGACATCCTTCTGGATCGCCGCGAACTCGTCATCGCCCTCATAGGCGGACCCATACACCCCTGCCAATGTCTTGACCTCCGCCTTGTGCCGCCCGAAAGCCGCCTCCATCGCATCCGAAATCTCGCCAACCGTGGCCCGCGTCCGCGCGGCCTCAACGGCGGCCCCGAGCAGGTTGCCACGCCCGGATTTCGCCACCTCCGTCAGATCCGCCAGCGCCTTGTCGCAGGCCGCCTGATCGCGGGACGCGCGGATTTTTTCGAGCCGCGCCACCTGACTCTCGCGGACCTTCACATTGTCCACATCGAGAATGTCGAGATCGCCTTCCTTATCCAGCCGGTATTTGTTGACCCCGACAATCACCTCCTCGCCCCGGTCCACCCGCGCCTGCCAGCGCGCGGCGGATTCCTCGATCCGTAGCTTCGGCATCCCGCTTTCCACCGCCTTGGTCATACCCCCAAGCGCCTCGACCTCCTCGATCAGCTTCCACGCTTCCTCCGCGAGCGATGCGGTCAGGCTCTCCACATAATAGGACCCCGCCAGCGGATCGACGACATTGGTGATCCCGGTTTCCTCCTGCAAAATGAGCTGCGTGTTCCGGGCGATCCGGGCGGAAAACTCCGTCGGCAGCGCAATCGCCTCATCCAGCGCATTGGTGTGCAGACTTTGCGTGCCGCCAAGCGCCGCGCTCATCGCCTCATAGGCGGTGCGGATCACGTTGTTATAAGGGTCCTGCTCGGCCAAACTCACACCGCTCGTCTGGCAATGGGTCCGCAGCATCGAGCTTTGCGGCTTCTTCGGCTCAAACTCGCTCATGATCCGGTGCCACAAGAGCCGCGCCGCGCGCAGCTTGGCAATCTCCATGAAGAAATTCTTGCCAATCGCGAAGAAGAACGACAAACGCCCCGCGAATTTGTCCACATCCATGCCCGCGCCAATCGCGGCCCGCACATATTCGCGGCCATCGGCGAGCGTAAAGGCCAGCTCCTGCACGAGGTTCGCCCCCGCCTCCTGCATGTGATAGCCGGAGATCGAGATTGAGTTGAAACGCGGCATGTTGTCCGAGGTATAGCCGATAATGTCCGAAATGATCCGCATCGACGGCTCAGGCGGGTAAATATAGGTGTTGCGGACCATGAACTCTTTCAGAATGTCGTTCTGAATGGTCCCCGACAGCACCGATTTGTCATGGCCCTGCTCTTCCCCGGTCACGATGAAATTCGCCAGAATCGGGATCACCGCGCCATTCATGGTCATCGACACGGAAATCTGGTCGAGCGGGATGCCGTCAAAGAGGATTTTCATATCCTCAACGCTGTCAATCGCCACCCCGGCCTTGCCCACATCGCCCACGACACGCGGATGGTCGGAATCGTAGCCCCGATGCGTCGCCAGATCGAAGGCCACCGACACCCCCTGCTGACCCGCCGCCAGCGCTTTGCGGTAAAAGGCGTTCGATTCTTCGGCCGTCGAGAAGCCCGCATATTGCCGGATCGTCCAGGGGCGGCCCGCATACATCGTCGCGCGCGGCCCGCGGGTGAAGGGCGCAAGCCCCGGCAACCCGCCGAGATGCTCCAGGTTCTCCAGATCCTCCGCCGTATAAAGCGGTTTCACATCAATGCCTTCTGGCGTGTTCCAGACAAGGCTTTCCGGGTCCTTGCCCTTCAGCTCTTTCTCCGCCAGCGCCTTCCAATCATCCATGCTTGCCTTGGTCATCTCATCCCCCTGATGGGCCGTAAAACTTGATTATTTAGGCTGTTTCGCCTATCTTCTTGTTAACTGGAGTGTAAGCGGTAAGACTTAACCTCCGGAATAAAGGAGCAAGCGATGCAAAAGACACCTTTTAAGCCCCCGTTTCAGGGTCGGAATGGTCCGGACCCGAGTTACGGCTTAAGCTCGTAAGCCAAGCGCGTTCGTCATCTTCCAGATCGAGCGCCTCAAGGGCGTTCATGCCCGATTCCTCCGCAACCTGAAGCATCGACATATAGTGCCGGAACATCGCGATCCGGCGTTCTGAACTCAGTTGCTTGAAGCCATCGCTTCGCAAATCCTCCACCATCATCGACAGTGAAATCGTGTGCGCGTAGTAAAACGTCACCGGCAGCACGATCTCCGTTCCCAAAATGTGAATATCGGGCAAAAGCGCCTCGAAAATCGCGTCATGCTTTTCGCGCGGAACGAAAGGGATGAAATTCTCATCCGACTCCATCCGCCCGATCATCTTCGCCGCAAAAGCCGAGAGATCATTGCGCGCCAGCTGCGCGATATGGGTCATGATCTCCGCCTTGAGCGCCCGCTGCACATCCTCCATCCGCTCGATCCGCAGACGCAAGGACGCCCGGCGCTCCTTCTCCGCATCGCGCCGATAGGCCGCGCGCTCGCGATGCGCGGTGACGAGCCAGCCGACAGCCACCACGATCGCCCCGATCAGGGCCGATGCGATGGAGGCTATGACCCGCTCGTCAAACATCAGCTGGCCTCAAACTCCATGATGACCTCGTCCACGGCGAGGCTGTCGCCCGGCTCCACGACGATCTTGCTGACCACGGCCTTGCGCTCGGCGCGCAGCACGTTTTCCATCTTCATCGCCTCGACGGTGCAAAGGGCCTGACCCTCCTGCACCTCGTCGCCTTCATTGACGGCAATCGACATGATGAGCCCCGGCATCGGGCAGAGCAGCGCATTCTCGCCCGCGCCGCCCGCATCTTCGGGCATATGCTGCATCAGCGCGGCCACCCGCTCGGAACGCACGGCGGTTTTGAAATCCGCACCGCGATAGCGCAGACGCCGCCCGCCGCGGACCATATTCACCTTCACCGTCATCGGCGCGCCGTCCACTTCCGCTTCGCAAAGGCTCTGGCCCGGCGTCCAGTCGGTCGTCACGGTGAACTGGCGGCCATCGTCGATCTCGGCGGTCCAGACCTCGCCCGCCTGCTCCAGCGCCACCGTGTAGCTTTCGTCATTCAAGAACACCACGCGCACCGGGTTCACCGCCCGCTCGTGATGGGCAATCGCGCCCGAAATCTTCGTCTGGCGCTCCTCCTCAATCAGGTTCATCAGCGCCGCCAGCGCCGCGAGTTTCTCCCGCGTGACCTCTTCGAGATCCGAGCCATCAAACCCGTCCGGGAACTCCTCGGCGATAAAGGCGGTGGTCATGTTGCCGGAGGTGAATTTGTCATGGTCCATCACCGCTTGCAGGAACGGGATATTGTGGCCGATCCCCTCCACCTCGAAACTGTCGAGCGCGTCGCGCATCAGGTCAATCGCCTCGTCCCGCGTCTCGCCCCATGTGCAGAGCTTGGCGATCATCGGATCGTAGAACATCGAGATCTCGCCGCCCTCATACACACCCGTATCGTTGCGGATAATCCCCTTCTCCGTCTGCGCTTCCTCCGGCGGGCGGTAGCGCGACAACCGGCCAATCGAGGGCAGGAAATTGCGATAGGGGTCCTCGGCGTAAATCCGGCTCTCCATGGCCCAGCCGTTGATCCCGACATCCACTTGCGCGATCTCCAGCTCCTGACCGTCCGCGACCTTGATCATCTGCTCCACCAGATCGATCCCGGTGATCAGCTCCGTCACCGGATGCTCCACCTGAAGCCGCGTGTTCATCTCCAGAAAGTAGAAATTCTTGTCCCCATCGACGATGAATTCCACCGTCCCGGCCGAGCAATAATCCACCGCCTGCGACAGCGCGACCGCCTGCTCGCCCATGGCGCGGCGGGTCTCTTCATCCAAGAAAGGCGACGGCGCTTCCTCGATCACCTTCTGGTTGCGGCGCTGGATCGAACATTCCCGCTCATTGAGATAAATGCAGTTGCCATGCTTGTCCGCCAGCACCTGAATTTCGATATGGCGCGGCTGCGTCACGAATTTCTCGATGAAAATCCGGTCATCGCCAAAGGAACTCGCCGCCTCGTTCTTGGACGACTGGAAGCCCTCCCGCGCCTCCTCGTCATTCCACGCGATGCGCATCCCCTTGCCGCCGCCGCCAGCCGAGGCCTTGATCATCACCGGATAGCCGACCTCGCCCGAAATCTTCACCGCTTCATCGGCGTCCTCGATAAGCCCCATATAGCCCGGCACCGTGCTAACCCCGGCCTCATCGGCGAGCTTCTTCGAGGTGATCTTGTCCCCCATGGCTTCAATCGCGCTCGCGGGCGGGCCGATGAACGCGACGCCCAGATCCTCCAGCGCCTTGGCAAAATCCGCGCGCTCCGAGAGGAACCCATATCCCGGATGCACCGCATCCGCGCCCGATTGCTTCACCGCATCGAGGATCTTTTCCATCACGATATAGGACTGGTTCGCCGGCGGCGGGCCGATATGGATCGCCTCATCGGCCATCTCCACATGCAGCGCCCGCGCATCGGCGTCCGAATAGACCGCCACCGTTTTGATGCCCATCTTGCGCGCGGTCTTGATGACCCGGCACGCAATTTCCCCGCGATTGGCAATCAGGATTTTCTTGATCATTCTTGTCTCCCTCTCCGGCGCGCCGCTCCCTCGCGGCACGCGCGTAACCTCGTGATCTGTCTCTAGCGGGCCGCATCCCTCCGGGCGGGGCCAGTTCTGGCCTCACCGGAAACGGACAAACGGTCCTCACGCGAAAAAATGAAAAAAGAAAAAGGCATCAAATCAGGTCTTAAAAAGAGGGCGGCCCGAAAGCCGCCCCCCGTATTCAAAATGGTTCAGCAAGCGCCAGCTTCGGCACAGGCCAGACCACCAGCCGCGCCGATCAGCGCGCCTTTTGCCGGGTCCTCATCAAGAATGGTCGCGCCAGCAGCGCCGATAATCCCGCCGACCGAAGCGGCTTGAGTCTGACGGCTGGGGCCTTGCGCACATGCCGAAAGGCCAGCGACAACGGCGAGAGCGAGAACGATCTTGTTCATATCTGTCTCCTTCTTACTTGTTACGTCAGGCGGTGCTTAGCACATGCCTGCTTCGGTGCAGCCGAGGCCAGCTGCGCCACCGATGAGCGCACCGGTTGCCACGTCCTCATCGAGAATGGCAGCCGCACCTGCGCCGATACCTGCGCCGATCGCGGCGTTGTTGGTCTGGCGGCTGGTGGTTGCACATGCTGCGAGACTGCTCACGACGGCCAGGGCAAGGATGATCTTATTCATGTTTTTCTCCTGTTAACGTTAAGCGCGGTTCACCGCACTTGGCGCGAGTCTAATATGTCAAAGACATGTGGGAAAGCGGAACGCGCGGCCTGTTCATCAACTCTTAACAAGGCGTCGTAACTTTTTGAATCAAAGGGCTCCTCTGCGGGCACAACTTCGCGACCAAAGAGCCATGAGAGCCGTCCCGCATCGAGATTTCCGCGCGCAAACGGCTCATAGCCGAAATACTCGATCAGACAGGCCAGAAAATTGTCATCCGCCTCTCGATCCGCCGGGCGCCGGTCACGAAACCGTTCCCGCCTTTTGATCTCGGTCGGGTCTTTCGACGCGCGCCGGATGGTGAACTGAAAGTCCGTCCCCGGCAGGCGTGTCGGAAATCCGCGATGCTTTTCCATGACTTACGGCCTCAAAGCGGGATGTTGTCGTGTTTCTTCCACGGGTTTGAGAGCTTTTTGTTGCGCAAGCTCGCAAAGGCCCGTGACACACGGCGACGTGTGGAATGGGGCATGATGACCTCGTCGATGAAGCCTTTTTCCGCCGCCACGAAGGGGTTGGCGAACCGGTCCTCATAGCTCTTGGTATGCTCCGCGATCTTCTCCGCGTCGCCCAGATCCTTGCGATACAGGATCTCCACCGCCCCTTTGGCGCCCATCACGGCAATCTCCGCCGTCGGCCACGCATAGTTGAAATCGCCGCGCAGATGCTTGGACGCCATCACGTCATAGGCCCCGCCATAGGCCTTCCGGGTGATCACCGTGACCTTTGGCACCGTCGCCTCGCCGTAAGCAAAGAGCAGTTTTGCGCCGTGTTTGATGACCCCGCCATATTCCTGGCTCGTCCCCGGCAAGAAGCCCGGCACATCGACCAGCGTCAGGATCGGAATTTCAAACGCATCGCAGAACCGCACGAAGCGCGCGGCCTTGCGGCTGCTGTCGATATCAAGACACCCCGCCAGCACCATCGGCTGGTTCGCGACCACGCCCACCGTCTGCCCCTCAAGGCGGATGAACCCGGTGATGATGTTGCGCGCAAAGGCTTCCTGGATCTCGTAAAAATCGCCTTCATCGGCGAGCTTTTCGATCAGCTCTTTCATGTCGTAAGGGGTGTTCGGATTGGCCGGAACCAGCGTGTCGAGACTGTCCTCCACCCGCGCCGGATCGTCAAAGAAAGGCCGCACCGGCGGCTTCTCGCGGTTCGAAAGCGGCAGGAAATCGACAAGGCGGCGGACCTCTTCCAGCGCCTCGATGTCATTGTCAAACGCACCATCGGCGACCGAGGATTTGGTCGTATGGGTCTTGGCCCCGCCAAGCTCCTCCGCCGTAACCACCTCATTCGTCACGGTTTTCACCACATCCGGGCCGGTGACGAACATGTAAGAGCTGTTCTTCACCATGAAAATAAAATCCGTCATGGCGGGCGAGTAGACCGCGCCGCCCGCGCAAGGCCCCATGATGACGCTGATCTGAGGCACGACGCCCGAGGCCATGATGTTGCGCTGGAATACATCGGCATAGCCCGCAAGGCTCGCCACGCCCTCCTGAATCCGCGCCCCGCCAGAGTCGTTCAGCCCGATCACCGGCGCGCCGTTCTGCACCGCCATATCCATGATCTTGCAAATCTTCTGGGCATGGGTCTCCGACAGCGAGCCGCCAAGCACGGTGAAGTCCTGGCTGAACACATAGACCTGACGCCCATTGATGGTCCCCCAGCCCGTGACCACGCCATCGCCGGGATATTTCTGCTCCGCCATGCCGAAATCCGTCGCGCGGTGCTGGACGAACATGTCGAACTCTTCAAAACTCCCGGTGTCGAGCAGGACCTCGATCCGCTCCCGCGCCGTCAGCTTGCCCTTTTCGTGCTGCGCGTCGATCCGCTTCTGACCGCCGCCAAGCCGCGCGACGTCGCGCCGCTGCTCAAGCTCATCGAGAATGTCCATGGGGCCGTCCCTCCGCGTCTTGTTATCTTGCAGAGCAGCATAGAGAAGTTGACGCGCGCGAAAAGCCTTGATTAGCAAATTTGCAAATTTTATTCTGCATAAATCTTGTGAATTGCGAAATTGCGAAGCGATGCAAAAACTTTACGCTGGCACCAAACTCCGCAGCCTGCGCACCGGGCGCGGGCTGACCCAGAAAGACTTCGCCGCGAGCCTCGGCGTGTCGCTCTCCTATCTCAACCAAATGGAGAACAACAACCGCCCCGTCTCAACCGCCGTGGTCCTCGCGCTGGCCTCGGAATACGGCCTCGACGTGACCGAGCTGTCTGCGGGCGACAATGCCCGGCTGATTGCGGATATGAAGGAGGCGCTGGCGGACCCGCTCTTTGGCGATCATGGCATCCAGCAGGCGGATCTCTCCCTCATCGCCTCCAACGCCCCCGCCATGGGCCGCGCCCTGCTGGACCTTTACCACGCGCATCTGCGGGCCAATGACCGGCTCGCCAGCCTCGATGCGCGGATGGATCAAAGCGTCCACAGCCCGGCGCCCTGGGAGGAGGTCCGCGATTTCTTCCATTATTGCGACAATTACCTCGACGCGATCGACCGCTCGGCGGAGACCATGACCCGCCAGATCGTGGGCGACGGGCCGCTCACCGAGGCCGCCATCATCGCCCATCTGGGCGCCATCGGGATCGAGGTGAAACACGCGCAGGACGCGCCGCTGCGCCATTACGCGCTTGGCGAAGTGCTGCTCTCCGCCCGCGCCGGACCCGCCACCCGCATCTTCCAGCTCTGCCATCAACTGGCGCTGATCGCACGGGACGATCTGCTGGACGCCACCCTCGATCTCGCCCGGTTCCGCAATGCCGAGAGCCGCGAGATCTGCAAGATCGGCCTCGCCAATTACTTCGCCGGCGCGATGCTGATGCCCTATACCCGCTTCCACCGCGCCGCCCGAGAGACACGGCACGACCTCGAACGCCTCGCCGAGATGTTTGGCGCGAGCATCGAGCAGGTCGCGCACCGCCTCTCCACCCTCCAGCGCCCCGGCCTCAAGGGCGTGCCGTTCTTTTTCGTGCGGGTGGATCAGGCGGGGACGATCACCAAACGCCACTCGGCGACGGCCCTGCAATTCGCGCGCTTCGGCGGGGGCTGCCCGCTCTGGAACGTCCACCGCGCGTTTGAAACGCCGGGCCGCTTCCTGCGCCAACTGGCCGAAACCCCGGACGGACGGCGCTATTTCTGCCTCGCCCGCGACGTGTTCAAACCGGGCGGCCATTTCCGCGCCCCCACCCGCCGATTCGCGATTGGCCTCGGCTGCGAGATCACCCATGCGGACCAGATCGTCTATGCGGACGACCTCGCCCCCAACCGCGACAGCGCCTTCGAGCCCATCGGGATTTCCTGCCGGATTTGCCCGAGGCAAAGCTGCCACCAACGGGCCGTACCGCCCATGGACAGGCCGCTCAGGGTGGACCCGGACAGCCGGGATTTGCTGCCCTATCGGTTTGATTGAGATTGCCTATTGTAAAATAGTTTACTCGGCCACATACTCAAGAAAATACTACACAAGGAGCGACAATATGATAAATAAAATGATAGATAAAAACCGAATAGATCCAGGTAAATATGTCGTTAAAATTGAAATTAAATTCAAGAATGTTTATACAGAGGATTTTCATCTTAAATTACAAACATACGATCAAACAAATAAATGTGTAATATACGTACTTCATGAAATTTTATACAGTAATATATTAGATACAATTAGTCATGACATATATCATAGCGATGATCTTATAAATATAGTCCCTCCCGAATTCGGAAGTTTTAAGTCAATTTTCTGGGTGAACTTCGCTGCAATTCTAGTTGCAATCAGCCAGGCATCTGAAAGCGATTTAACTAATGCTTTTCTGGAAGGATTGACCGAAAAAAACTTTCCTGAATGGGCGGCATATGCCGGTGAAGAGCTACGGAAAGAATTCGATACTTTTATGACGGAAGAAAATAGCGAGCTTAGCCAAGGAGCAATCGAGGCTAGAAGCAAATTCTTTCGCACATGTAAAGAGGACGAAGAGATCGAATCGATCCAATTTAACGATAAGACTCCGATTCATCGTGATAAATTCGATAATTTTATTAAATACGAGGACCCCTCACCATACGAACCTTAAATATCATAATATTCCAAGATAGCGGAATGAACCTCACCCCATCACCGCTTCCATCACTTCATCCGACATCTCGAAATTCGCGGTGACGTTCTGCACGTCGTCATCGTCTTCGAGCGCGTCGATGAGTTTCATGAGGGTGCGGCCGGAATCCTCGTCCACCTCGGTCGTGTTTTGCGGTTTCCAGACGAGTTTGGAGGTCTCGGATTCGCCGAGCTGCTCTTCCAAAGCGTTGGAGACATCGTTGAGGTCCGTGTCGGCGCACCAGATGATGTGGCCGTCTTCGTCGCTTTCCACATCCTCGGCGCCCGCTTCGATGGCGGCCATCATGATGTCGTCGGGCGCGCCTGCGGAGGCCGGGTAGACCACTTGGCCTTTGCGGTCGAACATGAAGGAGACCGCGCCGGTTTCGGCCAGATTGCCGCCGTTTTTCGAGAAGATCGAGCGGACATTGGAGGCGCTGCGGTTGCGGTTGTCGGTCATCACTTCGACGATCACCGCGACCCCGGCAGGGCCGTAGCCTTCATAGCGGATTTCGTCATAGGTGTCCGCGTCTCCGCCCGTCGCCTTTTTGATGGCCCGGTCGATATTGTCCTTGGGCATGGACTGCCCTTTGGCTTCCTTCACCGCGAGGCGCAGGCGCGGGTTTTTCTCAGGGTCCGGGTCGCCCATCTTCGCGGCGACGGTGATTTCCTTCGACAGTTTCGAGAACAGCTTCGAGCGCGCCGCGTCCTGACGGCCCTTGCGATGCTGAATATTTGCCCATTTTGAATGGCCAGCCATGTGACACCCCGTGAAATGATTTGGGGGGCAATATAACCCGGCGCGCGCCCGGTGCAAGGCAGGTTCGGTGTGGGCGTCAGGCTTGGGGCTCGTGGAGCGCCGCGTAGGCTTGCAGAATCTCCGGCATGGCCTCTTCGGGCGGGAAGGAGGGGAAGCTGTGTTCGGCGCCGGTCTCAACCCAAGCGAATTTCTCGGCGGTGCAAGTTTCGGCGAAGGGCGGGAACTGGTCCGCGTCGTCCATCATCGAGCCGCGCACCATGACCAGCCCGTCGAGGCGGGCGGGACGGGAGAACACCCAGGACAGGCATTCGGGGCAGAAATTATGCTCGGTCTCGCCTTTGAGGCCGCCGAGGACCGGGTCGCCCTTGGTGACGGAGAAGGCCGGTTCGGGGTGCATTTCGCTCATGGAAAAGGCGCTGCCGGTCATTTTCTGGCAGCCCTTGCAATGGCAGGCGACGCTCATCAGCGGCGGGCCGGCGAGGCTGATTTCAAGCGCGCCGCAGCGGCAGGATCCGGTTCGGTTGGCCATCGGTGTCTCCCTTGTTTGCGTGTAGCCTAACCGCTCTTGCCCTCTCGCCAAAGGGAGAATCTACGCGCGAAATCAGAGGGGGAAGAAAATCGGGATCATCACGCTCGCCACCGCGCACATAATGAGGTTGAGCGGCAGGCCCGCGCGGGTGAAATCGGTGAATTTATAGCCGCCGGGACCGTAGACGAGCGTGTTGGTCTGATAGCCGATGGGGGTCGCGAAACTGGCGGAGGCGCCGAGCATGACGGCCACCACCAGCGGGCGCGGATCGACGCCGAGTTGGCTGGCGAGCCCGATGGCCACGGGGGTCACGACCACGGCGACGGCGTTGTTGGAGACGAGTTCCGTGAGGATGGTCGCGATAAGGTAGACCGCCGTGATGATTGCCCAATGGGGGAGCCCGTCGAGGATTGGGGCGACGGCGGCGGCGATGAGCGCGACGGCCCCGGAATTGTCGAGCGCGGCCCCGACCATCAGCATGGCGAAGATGAGCGCGAGGAGCGGAATGTCGATGAAGGAAAACGCCTCGTCGCTGTCGATGCAGCGGGTGGCGAGGACGATCACGAGGCCGAGCAGCGCCAGCGGCAGGATCGCAGCGACCCCGAAGGCGGAGAGCGCGACCACGGCGGCGAGCACGCCGATCACGATGGGGGCGTGCTGGCGGCGATAGGGCAGATCGGTCGGTTGGGAGACGTCCACGAGGTCGACGTCGCGGGCGAGGCGCGAGATGTCTTCCGGCGCGCCTTCGAGGAGCAGCGTGTCGCCGACGCGGACGATCACCTCGTCAAGCTGGCGGCCAAGGTTCTGGTTCCGGCGGTGGACGGCGAGCGGATACACACCGTAGCGGCGGCGCAGGCGCAGCGAGCCGAGCGAGCGGCCCACGAGTTTGCAGCCCGGCGAGATCAGCGCTTCGACCGTGGTGGTCTTCTGCGAGCTGAGTTTATCGACCATGGCGAGCGCGCGGCTTTCCTTGAGGCCCAGAAGCTCGTTGACCCCGGTGCGCAGGACGACGCGGTCGCCCTCCTCCAGCATGACATCGGGCAATTGGCGGCGGAGCGACTCGTTATGGCGCAGCACGTCGATGATGCGCATCCCTTCGCGGGCGAAGAGATCCACCTCGCTCACCATGCGGCCCGCCACGGGGGAGCCTTCGGGGATCGCGACCTCGGTGAAGAATTTCATCTGTTTCTTGCCGATCAGCATGTCGCCCATGCTCTCGCGGGCGGGCAGGAGCGGCATCCCGATGAGGCGGATATAGACCACGCCGACAAGGGCCATGACGGCGGCGACGGGTGTGACCTCGAACATCGAGAACGCATCGAGGCCGGAGCCGCGCGCCACACCATCGACGAGCAGGTTGGTGGAGGTGCCGATCAGGGTGCACATGCCGCCCAGGATGGCCAAATAGGAGAGCGGGATCAGCAGTTTGGAGGCCGGGATTTTCAGCACCTGGGCAAGCTGCATCACCACGGGGATCATGACGACGACGATCGGCGTGTTGTTCATGAAGGCCGAAGCGATCAGCACCATGGCCGTGATCCCGCCAAGCACCCGGACCGGGTAGACCGCCGCATATTCGGTGATCTGGTTCGACATGTAGGAGAGCGCCCCGGTGCGCACCAGCCCGCCGGAGAGGACGAACATGGCCGCGATGGTCCATGGGGCGGGGTTGGCGAAGACATCGACCATATCATCGGCGGGCAGAAGGCCGGTGACGACCATCGCCGTCGCGCCGAGCATGGCGGTGACTTCGGGGGGATATCTCTCGGAGATAAAGAGCGCCAACATGGCCATGACGATCGCCAGTGCCAACCACGCCTCGAACTGTGGAATCTGTGTCAGAAAGTCCAAGCTGTTATCCGAAATTAGGGCAACGGCGCTGAAGATGGCGCATCGGGGGGGCAGTTGCAAGAGGAGTCGCGCGCCGCAATGAAACCCTTTTCAGGGCGGGGTGTGTCAAGGCAGGCGTCAGTGTGTCTGGCTGAGATGGCCGCCGACGCGCAGCGGCGAAACCGATTTGGCCTGCCCGCGTGGGCCGGTTTCCACGAGAACGCCGCTGAGGGTCGCCGGGCCTTCGGCGGGGTTGAACCGCCCTTTGGCCATGCCGGTGATGAAACGGCGCATCGGCTCGGTTTTGTCCATGCCGATCACCGAATGATAATCGCCGCACATGCCCGCATCGCTGAGATATGCCGTGCCGCCCGGCAGGACCATGTGATCGGCGGTCGGGACATGGGTGTGGGTGCCGACGACGAGCGAGGCGCGCCCGTCGCAAAAATGCCCGACGCCCATTTTCTCCGAGGTGGCTTCGGCGTGGATATCCACGATGGCGGCATCGACCCCCTGCCCCAACGGATGGCGCTTGAGGATCTGATCGAGGGCGGAGAACGGGTCGCTAAAGGGCTGTTTCATGAAAACCTGCCCGAGCACCTGCACCACCAGCACCTTGCGCGAGCCGATGGTGAAGACGCGCGCGCCCACGCCGGGCGCATCCTTGGCGATGTTCATCGGGCGCAGGATTCGCGGGTCGTCCTCCACCGCGCGGAGCATGTCTTTCTGGTCGAACGCATGATCGCCAAGGGTGACGCAATCGGCTCCCGCCTCGAACAAGAGGTTGGCGTGATCGCGGGTGAGGCCCCGTCCATGGCTGGCATTCTCGCCGTTGACCACGACGAAATCGAGCCCCAGATCGCGCCGCAGCGCCGGCAGTTTTTCGGCGACCGCATTTCGGCCCGCCTTGCCCATCACATCGCCAAGAAAGAGCAGCTTCATATCTGGATCACCCTTTCCTCGGTGATGATGGTCTCAAGATGGATGTCATGCGCCTCGGCGGGCACCAGCGGCACCTGTTGAAACGCGAACCCCACGCCAAGGCGGCGGGCGGCGGGATGCGCCGCGAAACTGCGGTCGTAATATCCGCCGCCATAGCCAAGGCGGGTGCCATTTTTGTCGAAGGCCAGAAGCGGCGCAAGGATAACGTCAGGGCTGACGGGATCGCCCTGTTCGGGGATTTGCACGCCGTAGCGGCCCTCGGTCATGGGTGTTTGGGGCGTCCAGAGGCGGAAGGTGAGCGGCGCGGCCTTGGCGGTGACGACCGGGAGCGCGACCTTGTGGCGGGCGGAGAGGTCTTCCAGCGCGGGCCGGATATCCGCCTCGCTGCCAATGGGCCAGTAGCCTGCGATGATCGCATCCTCTGCCGCATCGGCGAGAAAACCGGCAAGCCGCGTGTTCAGCGCCGCACTCAGCGCCGCGCGCTCCGCGGTGTCGCGGCGCTGGCGAATCTCGCGCCGGAGCGCGGCTTTGGGATCGTCATCTACCGATTGCATAAGCGCCTTTAGCGCAGGTGGCGGGCCCGTAGCAACCGTGGGGCGCACAGATTCCCGAGAGCCTGGTAAACCAGGTGGGCGCCAGGTGCGATAGGCCAGGGCCAGTCGCAGAGCCGGCTCCCTTTCGAGAAATTAAGGCCACTGGAATACAGGGCCCACACGCGAGGAACAGCACCCGCCGAGGACATGAGATAGGAGTTTGCCGGGCGGGCGCAAGGGGTTCGGTTGAGAAAGTCGCGCGTCAGGTCGCCGGAAGCTCGCCCGGACGGGCGGGGCGCTCTTCCTCCTCGTCATGGTCATGGCCAGCGTGATCGCCGTCTTCGCCATGGCTGTGACCGGAATGATCGCCCTCCGCGCCATGGCCGTCCGGCGCGCCCTCATCGGCGCAATCGGCACCGGGGGCTTCGATCTCGACGGTGGCGTGGCTGATGTTGAACTCATTTTCCAGCACCGCCTTGAGGTCGCGCTTCACGGTTTCCGCATCGCTGCCTTCGGTCAGCCGGGCATGGAGCGTCGCCATGGGGCGGGCCTCATTGATCGACCAGACATGCATGTGGTGGATATCCGCAACGCCGCTGACCTTCTCCAGCGCCGCCTTGGCCGCCGGTTGATCGAAGCCCGACGGGGCCGCTTCGAGCAGGATGCGCCCGCTTTCGCGCACGATGGTCCAAGCCGCGCGCAGGATGATGACGGAGACGAGGACAGAGAGGATCGGGTCGATCTTCACCCAGCCGGTCCACATGATGATGATGGAGGCCACCAGCGCCGCGACGGAGCCGAGCATGTCGCCCATCACATGGAGCGCCGCCGCGCGCACGTTGAGCGTGTTGCTTTCGCCGCGGGTCAGGATCCAGAAGCTCAGCGCGTTGACCGCGAGGCCCGCGAGGGCGATCCAGAACATCAGCCCGCCGAGGATCTCCACCGGCTCGCGCCAGCGCTCGATCGCCTCGATGGTGATCCAGATGGCGATGGCAAAGAGCGCGATGCCGTTGACGAAGGCCGCGAGGACGGCGAGTCGGTCAAACCCATAGCTGCGTTTCGCATCCGCCGGGCGCAGCGCAAAGCGCAGGGCGAAGAACGCCATGGTGAGCGCCGCGAAGTCCGTGAGCATGTGCCCGGCATCGGCCAGAAGCGCGAGCGAGCCGGAGATGATGCCGCCCGCCACTTCGGCCAGCATGAAGCCGCCGGTGATCGCTGCCGCAAAGCCGAGAGATTTCGCATCGCCGCCGCCATGAACATGGCCTGCGCCGTGGCTGTGATTATGTCCGCTGTGATCGTCGTGATTATGTGCCATGGGGCGAAATCTACGCGGATGAGTCGGGCGCGGCAAGGCGTTAACGTATAACAAAATAAGGGTTTGGCGCTTGCTTGCCGGTAAATGTTCACGTTATATTCTTTTTCATGGAAATCGCACCCGACACCCCGCTTTTCGGCCCCGCCATCGCGCGTGGCACCTGCCGCCTTCTGGCGAGCCATGGCTTTTCCTGCCTGACGGAAATGACGCTGAAAACGCGGCTCCGGGCGGATGTGATGGCGCTCGGGCCGAAGGGGGAAATCTGGATCGTCGAGTGCAAATCGAGTCGCGCCGATTTCCAGTCGGACCGGAAATGGCAGGGCTATCTCGAATGGTGCGACCGGTTCTTTTTCGCGGTCCCGCCGGGGTTCCCGGAAGAGATCCTGCCGCCGGAGCCGGGGCTTATCCGCGCCGATGCCTGGGACGGGGAGGTGATCCGGGACGCGCCGCTTGATGCGCTGGCGGGGGCGCGGCGCAAGGCGGTAACGTTGAAGCTCGCCCGAGACGGGCTGCGCCGCTGGCAGGCGCTGGCCGATGCCGCCCTGCCCGGCTGATTACATTTTCTCGCCCGGAAGCGCCGCCGCTTGCCGCATCCAATCGCGGATTTGGTCGGCGTCGATGGGGTCGTCCTCACGAAGATCGAGATAGCGCACCGCCGCCTGTTTCGACGGACCCGGCGGCACCGGATCCAGCGACGCGCCTTGGAAAAACGCCACCTTCACGAAATTTTTGTAGCAGTGCATGGAGGTGAACCAGAGATCCCGCTCCAGCCCGTAAAGCGGCGAGTTCCACTTGATCGCCCGCTGCGCTTCGGGCACCGCCTCGCGGATGAGCCGGTCCACCTCTTTGCAGACGCGCTGTTTCCAGCCCGGCACGGCAGCAAGCCACGCCTCGACCGGCGCATCGCCATAACCTTTTGGAATCTGGGGATTGTCGCCGGAGAGCAATTTGACCGTCTTCGGCGCCTGGCAGTCGCTCACTTGCTGACCGAGCGCGCGATCTTCACCGCCGCCATGATCTCCTCGGCGATTTCCTCCGCCTCATCGGGGTCGAAATCCATCGGATAATCCATTTTGCTGGTCTCGATATAGAGCCGCACCATGCCGTGATCGGTCGGCCCGATCTGCAAATTCGCGACATCATCGCTCTGGCGGTTAATGCCCATTTGTCACTCCTTGATCCGTCTGCGGCGCAGCGCGCCTCATGTCGCCGCCAGTCTCCCTTGATTGCGCGAGAAGAACAAGGGGTCACGCAGCGCGCGGCTGCCCGGATATGCACTGCCGCAAGATCGCGACAGTTTGACGCAACTCCGGCAGCACAAACGCGGCGCCAGAACGCGCGGCGAAGGGTTGCGTAACAGAACTAAAGCCTTATAAAAATGACATATTAACCTAAAGCCCGGTGCCCCATGGCCAATGAGTTCATCAACGCTTCCACGCTCTATCTGGGCGACACGAGCTATAGCGGCGCGGGCGGCAATGGGGCGGTGTTCACCCGCGCCAATTCCTTTTTCACCAAATCCTCCTTTTATACGGACCCAAGCTCGGCGCAGGTCGGCGGCATACCGGCGAGCAACACGTCCACCGTTTTTCCCGAGGACCATCCGCAGGATGACGTCTATCTGGAACTCGGCGAGGCCATGCGCATCGACCAGAATGACGATGGCAGCGAAGCCGATGACAGCTGGCTGCGGATCACCGAGATCGCCCGCTATGGCGGCACGCAGGTCACGCTCAACAATGGCGAGACGGTGACGGGCGCGGTCAATCTCGTGACGATCACGAATACGGTGACGGGTGAGAGCTATCAGACGGTGCTGTTCGGCGACAATATGGTCGACAGCATCAATGCCGAGACCCAGGAGGAGGGCGTCGGCATCACCAGCGTGACGCTCGGCAACTATGTCGGGACGGGCAGCGGCCGCGTGGATCTGACGCAGGTGATGCTGGCGAGCAATTTCGACGGGGGCGGGTTTGCGGAAAATGTCGAGTTTGTCTGCTTCACCCGCGGCACGATGATCGAGACAGAGACCGGACCGCGCGCCATCGAGACGTTGAGCGTCGGCGATGTGGTGGAGACCGCCACCCACGGCCCGCAAGCGATCCGCTGGATCGGCCAGCGGCGACTCAGCGCGGCGGATCTCACGCGCCAGCCGAAGCTGCGCCCGATCCGTATCCGCGCGGGCGCGCTCGGCCCCGGTGTTCCGGCGGCGGATCTGCTCGTGAGCCCGCAGCACCGCATCCGCGTGCAATCGAAGATCGTGGCGCGGATGTGCGCCGCCGATCAGGTGCTCATCCCCGCCAAACGCCTGCTGGCGCTGGACGGTGTGGAGATCGCCGAGGATGTGGAGAGCACAGCCTATTTCCACATCCTGCTCGACCATCACGCCGTGATCACCGCCAATGGCGCGCCCTGTGAGACGCTCTTTCCCGGCCCGATCACGCGCAAGAACCTTGGCGAAGACGCGTGGGCGGAACTCTCCGCCCTCTTTCCCGAATTCACCGACCCGGATTTCACCCCCATCCCCGCCCACGGCATCCTGCGCGGGCGCAAGATCGACCGGCTGGTGATGCGGCATCTGAAAAACAACGTTCCCTTCGCCGCACCGCCCGCCGGTCCCCATGGCGCATCCTGAGGGAAAGCGCTCCCCCGATTTGGCGCGAAATTCCCCCAAATCCCGGTTGCATTCCCCAGACCTGCGCGCTATGTCCCTCACCCAGTGCAGCGCTTGCGCCGCATGGGAAGAGCGTGCCGACGTAGCTCAGTAGGTTAGAGCACTAGATTGTGGATCTAGGGGTCCCCCGTTCGAGCCGGGGCGTCGGTACCATCTCCCCCCTTTCTCTCCCCCGAAAAGACCGCTTCCGAATTTGTTGCAGTGCAGCGCGTAATTCACGGAAATGTCACGAAGTTTTTGCCAATTGCTTAACTTCTGTGCATAGCTTAGCCCTGTGGATCAACCGATCAGAGGGGGGAATCATGTCCAGCACCAGTGGCAAAGAACCAACATTCCGCGAATCCGTCGAGCTGATGTTCGACAAGGCCGTGTCCATCATGGATATTTCCGAGGGGCTGGCCGAAAAAGTCCGGGTCTGTAACTCCACCTATACCGTGCGTTTCGGCGTCCGCCTGCGCGGCAAGATCCACACCTTCACCGGCTATCGCTCGGTCCATTCCGAGCATATGGAGCCTGTGAAGGGGGGGATCCGGTACGCGCCGCAGGTCAACCAGAACGAGGTGGAGGCGCTGGCCTCCCTCATGACCTATAAATGCGCGATCGTGGAGGTGCCTTATGGCGGCTCCAAGGGCGGTCTCGCGATCGACCCGAAAGAGTGGAACGAGAACGAGCTGGAGCAGATCACCCGCCGTTTCGCCTATGAGCTGGTGAAGCGCGATCTGATCAACCCGGCACAGAACGTCCCTGCCCCCGATATGGGCACCAGCGAGCGCGAGATGGCGTGGATCTCCGACCAGTATCAGCGGATGAACACGACCGACATCAATGGCCGCGCCTGTGTGACCGGCAAGCCGCGCAATGCGGGCGGGATCGCGGGCCGCGTCGAGGCGACGGGCCGCGGCGTGCAATATGCGCTGCAGGAATTCTTCCGCCATGAAGAGGACGTGAAGATCGCCAATATGGACGGCACACTGGAAGGCAAGACCGCCGTTCTGCAGGGTCTCGGCAATGTGGGCTATCACGCGGGCAAGTTCCTCACGGAGCAGGACGGCGTGAAATTCATTTCGGTCATCGAATATGATGGCCGTGTGGACAACCCGGACGGGATCGACATCGAGGCGCTGAAACAGCACCAACTGAAAACCGGCTCGATCCGCGATTTTCCGGGCGCGACCACCCATGACGACGGCGCGGCGGGTCTGGAGATGGAATGCGACATCCTCATCCCGGCGGCGCTTGAAGGCGTGATCAATCTCGACAATGCGGACCGGATCAAGGCCAAGCTGATCATCGAGGCGGCGAACGGCCCCGTAACCTTCGGCGCGGATGAGATCCTGAGCAAAAAGGGCGTCGTCATCATCCCGGATATGTATGCCAACGCGGGCGGTGTGACGGTCTCCTATTTCGAATGGGTCAAGAACCTCTCGCATATCCGCTTTGGCCGGATGGAGCGCCGCGCGGAGGAAAAACGCCACCGCCTGATCGTGGCGGAGCTGGAGCGTCTCGACCGCTACCTGGGCGACAAATGGTCCATGACCCCGCATTTCAAGGACGAGTATCTGAAAGGCTCGGACGAGCTGGAACTCGTGCGCTCGGGTCTCGATGACACCATGCGCACCGCCTATCAGGACATGCGCGAGATCTGGCATTCGCGGGAAGATGTGAAGGACCTGCGCACAGCGGCCTTCATCCTCGCCATCGAGCGGATCACCAGCAGTTATCGCTCCAAGGGTCTGTAATCTCCCAGCAAAAACCGCAAAGAGGTCCGCGTGTCGGGCCTCTTTTCCGTTTGGGTGGGCGCGCTAGGTGAGAAGGCCGCCGAGGCCGTCCCAGATGAGTTTCACCGCCACCAGCGCGACGAAGCTGTAGATCATCGGGTAGAAGACTTCGGCGCGCATCCGTTTCACGATCCACGCCCCCGCATAGGTCGACGCAATCGCCAGCGGCACGAAGAGCAGCGAGAGTTTGAGATTGCTCGCATCGAGCTGGCCGAGCGCCGCATAGGGGATCAGTTTTACCGTGTTGACCACGGCGAAAAACACCACGCTTGTGCCCGTATAAATCTGCGGGCTGAGGCGCAGCGGCAGGGTGTAGATCTGGAAAGGGGGCGAGCCGGCATGGGCGACGAAGCTGGTATAGCCCGCGACGCTCCCCCAGATCCATGCGGGGCCCGCCGCATGGGCGCGCGGCTCCACCCGCCCGGCCCGCGCCTGAAAGACCTGCCGCAACACGAACCATGCGGCGACAATGCCGATAATGAGTTTGATCGCATCATCTGAGACAAAGGACGCGGTCGCCCAGCCGATGAAAATCCCGAAACAGGCGGGCGGGAGCAGCAGTTTCAGCGTTTTGAGATCGCGCCAGCCGCGCCATGTCCAAAGGCTCACGGCGTCCATAACGAGCAGGATCGGCAGCAGGATCGCCGCCGCCGTCACGGGCGACATCACCAGCGCCATGATCGGCACGCCCATGATCGCCATGCCGCCAAGCCCGCCCTTGGAAAGGCCGACCAGCGTCACGGCCAGCGCGGTGGCGGCGAGGATCATCGGATCACTGTTCATAGGCGCGACTTAAGCGGAGCGCGCGCGGCGCGGCAAGGCTTTATCTTCAGCGGCTTATTGGCCGCGCGGTTTGCGGCGGGTGGTCGCCTCGGCGGTGGTGGGGTCTTCGGGCCAGGGGTGCTTTGGGTAGCGCCCGCGCATATCCTTGCGCACATCGGCGTAACTTGTCGCCCAGAAGCCCGGCAGATCCTGCGTCACCTGCACCGGACGGCGGGCGGGCGAGAGCAGCGAGAGCGTCAGCGGCATCTGGTTCGGCCCGACTTTGGGGTGTTCGGTCAGCCCGAACAGTTCTTGAAGCCGGACCTCCACCGTGGGATTGGCCGCGCCGTAATCGATCGGCAGCTTGGTCCCTGTCGGCGCGGTGATCGCCATCGGCGCTTCGCGGTCGAGCCGCTGGCAGGCGTCCCAGTCGAGCAGCGCTTCCATCGGCGCGAGCGGATCGATCCTGCCGAAATCCTGCGCGGTTTTGATCTGGCCGAGATAGGGGGCGAGCCATGTCTCCAGCGTCTCGGTGAGGGCGGCGTCCGAGAGGTCCGGCACCTCGCCCCCCTTCTCGCGCAGCCATTCGACCCGCGATTGAAAGCGTTTCGCGGCGGGCGTCCAGTTCAGCGCCTGCAAGCCGACATGGCGCAGCCCCGCCACCGCCGCCTCGGCGCGGGCGTCCTCCGGCGCATCGGGCCAGTGGCGGTTTTCGAGAACAAGCGCGCCGAGCCGGGTTTGCCGCCGCGCCTCGATCCGGCGGGTCTGGCGGTCCCATTCGCAGACGGACGCCTCGAAAAACGCCTCCGGCATGACCTCGCGCAGCTCCGCCTCCGAGGTCTCCGCCGCCAGCCGGATTTTCGCCTCCCGCGCATCGCCGTCGAGATCGAGCGCCACCAGCATCCGCGCGCCCGCCAGCGCGTCCTCGGCGGGCAGCACCGCGCCCTTGCCGCCCGAGAGCAGATAGCGCGGGTCATTGCCGGGGCGGCGCAGCCCGATGCGGTCGGGATAGGCCAGCGCGGCGATGGCTCCGGGGGACAGGATGTGTTGCGTTTTCGGGGCGAGTTTGGTGAGCCGCCGCGCTTCGGCTTGGGCTTCGGCCAGCGCGGCTTTGTTGACGCCGTAGGATCGATTTGCGCGGAACTTTCGTTCGTCCGCAAGGGCTTCAAGGCGATACTTAAAGTCCACTGGCGCGCCGCGCAGAAGCACATCGCGGGACGAGAGGAGCGCCGCGACCGGTGCCGCCTGCGCGCCCGCAACGAGGAGCATATGCGCGAGGCGCGGGTGGAGCGGGAGTTGCACCATCGCTTCGCCATGGGGGGTCACGCGCCCGTCTTTGAGCGCGCCAAGGGCCTCTAAAAGCGCCCGCGCTTCGGTCAGCGCGCCCTCCGGGGGCGGGGTGAGGAAGGGCAGATCCTCCGCCCCCCAAGCGGCGAGGTCGAGGGCGAGGCCGGTCAGATCCGCCTCCTCGATCTCCGCCGGGGGGAAGGCCGGGAGCGCACCCTCTTCGGCCTTGGCCCAGAGGCGGTAAGCCCAGCCATCGGCGACCCGGCCCGCGCGGCCCGCCCGCTGCGCGGCTTCGGCGCGGGAGACCGGGCGGGTCACGAGGCGGCTCATCCCCGCACCGGGATCGAACGCCACCCGCCGCGCCTTGCCCGCATCGACGACGACGCGCACATCGGGGATGGTCAGCGAGGTTTCGGCGATGGCGGTGGCCAGCACGATGCGGCGCGCGCCCGTTTGCCGGAGCGCCGCCTGCTGCGCTTTCCACGGCAGCGCGCCATAGAGGGGGAAGATGGGGGCGAGATCGCCGAGCAGGGTTTCGACGCGGCGAATCTCGCCCTCGCCGGGCAGGAAGGCGAGCAGCGTTCCTTCCGTCTCCGCAAAGGCGGTGCGGATGAGATCGGCCATGTCGCCCTCGATCCGCCCCTGCCCGCGCGGACGGGGAAGCCACCGCGTTTCAATGGGATAGCTTCGCCCTTCGGAGCGCACGCGCGGCGCGTCCATCAGTGTCGCCACCGGCTCCGCATCAAGGGTAGCGGACATGACGACCAGCGCCAGATCCTCACGCAGGGCCGCCACTTCGAGGGCAAGGGCGAGGCCGAGATCGGAATGCAGGTTGCGCTCGTGGAATTCGTCGAAGATCACGCAGCCGACGCCCTCCAGCCCCGGATCCGCCTGGATCATGCGGGTCAGCAGCGCCTCGGTGATGACGATGATGCGGGTCTTCGGGCCGGTCTTGTCCGCGCCGCGCATCCGGTAGCCGACGGTCCCGCCGGGCACCTCGCCGAGCGTATCCGCCATCCGCTCCGCGGCGGCGCGGGCGGCGAGACGTCGGGGCTCCAAGAGCAGGATCTGCCCCTCGACACGGTCCAGCAAAAATAGCGGCACCCGCGTCGTTTTCCCCGCCCCCGGAGGGGCTTCGATGACAACGCGGGCGCGGTCCGCGAGGGCCTGCCCGATCTCGGGCAGGATCGCGTCTATCGGGAGCGGATCAGCGGGAGATGACGGCACGGCCCACCGGGCTCGGCACGTCGATGCGCTGGAGGCTGACCTGATCGCCGCCGGTATAGGTCAGGGTAAAGCTGCCGGAGCGCTCCATGACCTTGCCGAGATTTTCATCTTCCTGACGGGTCCAGCGGGCGTTGCAGGTCACGCCATTGGCGGTCGCGGTCGGCGCACCGATCACGATATCGACGGCGCGTTTGCCGTCAAACACCTTCATGCGGTCGTTGCAGACACTTGCCTTCGGCTGGGTCCGGGCGAGGAAATAGGTGGCGGAAAGCGGATCCAGCGCGCCGGAATAGGCGCCGAGATTGCTCGCCTGTTCGCCATCGCCGCGGGTGGCGCTTGCAACCGTGGTGCCATTCCAGCGAATGGCCGTGTTCGTCACATCGCCGCGGCTGCCCGAGGTGAAATCGGTCTTGGCGGGGCGGAAGGCCTCACCGGCGCGGCTCCCTGAGGCGGTGCCGTTATAGCTGATGTCGAAAATCGCCCCGAGCACACCCGAGCCGGAGAGCTGGCCCGACACGGCGTAAGAGCTGCTGTTCGCCTCCCCATTCATGGTGATCGTGCCGATCCGCGCGCCGGACACTTTGGCGGTGTAAGTCATGCTTTCGGCCATCGCCATCGGCGCGGCGGCCAGGGTCAGAAGAGTTGCGACAAGACGCATATCACGCTCCATAATCAGATTTACACTGGACATAGCCCGTTTGGCTTCGGCACAAAAGGGCGCAATATCAAGGCTGACTCTAATGTGAGGATGATTTGAGCCGCACGCTTCCCGACCCTGCCACCCTTGCCGCTGATTTGCTGGCGGGCCAGCGCCGTGCGCTCTCGCGGGCGATCACGCTGGTGGAATCGACGCGGGCCGATGATCGCGAGGCGGCGCGGGCGCTTTTGCGGGAGGTGATGGCGGCGGAGCGGTCGAGTTTGCGGGTCGGCCTTTCGGGCACGCCGGGGGTCGGCAAATCCACCTTCACCGAAGCGTTTGGCAATATGCTGATCGAAATGGGTCTGAAAGTCGCCGTGCTGGCGGTGGACCCGTCCTCGGCCCGCTCCGGCGGCTCGATTTTGGGGGACAAGACGCGGATGGAGACCCTCTCGCGCCATCCCGATGCGTTCATCCGCCCCTCCCCGAGCCGCTCCACCCTTGGCGGCGTCGCCCGGCGCACGCGGGAGGCGATTTTGCTCTGTGAGGGCGCGGGTTACGACGTGATCATTGTCGAGACGGTCGGCGTCGGCCAGTCGGAAACAATGGTCGCGGATATGACCGATCTCTTCCTGCTGCTGCTCGCCCCTGCGGGCGGCGACGAGTTGCAGGGGGTCAAGCGCGGGATCATGGAGACGGCGGATATCATCTGCATCAACAAGGCGGATGGCGAGATGAAGCGGCAGGCCGAGCGCACGCGGGCGGATTACTCCGGCGCGCTCCGGCTCTTGCGCAAGCGCAGCTATGACCCGGAGGATTTCCCCAAGGCGGTCGCGATTTCGGCCTATGAAAACACCGGGCTGGATACGCTTTGGGACGAGATGCAGGCGCTCACCAATTGGCGCCGCGAGTCGGGCCATTTCGAGGCCCGGCGGCGCGAGCAGGCGCGGCACTGGTTCCGGCAGGAGGTTGAGGCGGGTCTGATGGCGCGGCTGACGGCCGATGAGGCGGCGCGCACACGGCTCGAAACCCTTGCCAATCAGACCGCCGCAGGCGAGATTGCCCCCGACGACGCGGCGGCGCAGCTTATCGAGAGTGTTTTTGCCCCCAAGCGTTAAAAATACCCCACCCAAAGGCTTGACGGCAGCCCAAGGCGGACGTATAGACGCGCTTCAAGTTTTCGCGCAGGGCTTTGGCCGGCGCCACGCTCAATGACGCTAATAGAAAGATAGGACAGTCCCATGTCTCGCGTATGTGAATTCACCGGCAAGGCTGTGCAGACCGGGAACAATGTCAGCCACGCCAACAACAAAACCCGTCGTCGGTTCCTCCCGAACCTCAACGACGTGACGCTGACCTCGGAGAAACTCGGCCGCAACTTCAAGTTCCGCATCTCGGCGGCAGCGCTGCGCACCGTGGATCACCGCGGCGGCCTGGACGCGTTCCTTCAGAAAGCCAAAGACACCCAGCTTTCGCCGAACGCGCTGAAAGTGAAAAAGCTGATCGCCAAGTCCTCGGACGAAGCGGCTGCGCTCGAAGCCTGATCTGGCTCGACAGCATTGATGAAAGCCCCGCCTCGGCGGGGTTTTTTGTGTCTGGCGCGGTTTTGTGACTTTTTCCTTAAACATCTGCGCCCTATAGTCCGCCCGATGTTGCGTCTCATTGCCCTTCTGCTGATCGTCAGTTTCTCGGCGGCGACCGTTCCCGGTCCCGCGCGGATGATCACGATTTGCGCGGGCGGTGAGACGAAACAGATCCCCGATCCGAATGCGCCGCCGAGCGCGCATCATCATGAGTGCTGTCTGGCAAATTTCGTCGCGGGCGAGACGCCTGAGGCGGATGCGGTCTGGGTGGAGCTGGATTTTGTCGCGCCGCAGGTGGCGCGCGCCAGTGCCGCGCCGATCCTGCCGAAACGATTCCGAGCGCGGGAGCCGCCTCTGTCTGCGTGAGTCTACAAAACGCAGTTCAAATCAGAGGAAAAATCATGAAAACCACTCTTTTCGCGGCCCTTGCCGCCACTATCGCCCTGCCCGCTTTTGCCCATGACGGGCTGGCGATTGTCGATGCCTATGCCCGTTCGGGCGGCCCTGCCCCGACCGGCGCGGCTTATATGGTCATTGAGAATCACACCGACACCGATGACCGGCTGATCGGCGCGACCACCGATGTCGCGGGTTCCGCCGAGTTGCACACGACGATTATGGAGGACGGCATTGCCCGGATGCGCCCGCTCGAAGATGGCGCGGTGATCCCGGCGGAGGGCGAGCATGCGCTGGAGCGCGGCGGAGATCACATCATGATGTTCGGCGTCACGGGCCTTGAGGACGGCCAGACCTTCCCGCTCACGCTGATCTTTGAAACGGCAGGGGAAATGACCGTCGATGTGACCGTCGATAACGCCCGGATGCCCGAGGATGCGGGCGAAGAAATGGACCATGAAAACATGGATCATCAGCCCGAAGTCGCCAACGAGCAGTAACCCGGCCAAAAGAAAACCCCGCTCACAAGGCGGGGTTTTTCGTGTCTATCTAAGCCCTTAGCCGCAATAGGCTTCGGCGGCCTCGGCGTAGTTGCTGAGGCGATTGATAAAGCCGCGATCCCGCTCCTTATAGCGCAGGTAGAGATCCGGCTCGTTCACCATCTTGGCGAGTTTCGCCTGATCCGACCCGCTCAGATACTGGTTGGCCACCTGCTGCGCGCAGGAACAGGCGGACCCGCCCGGACTGCGCGAGGAACCCATGCAGCTCTTCGTCACCGTGGTCGAGCCGCCAACCCCGCAAGCCGACAGCGCGGCGGCGGTGACGACAAGCGCCCCAATCTTCGTTTTGATAGTCATAACTGCCCTCATTCTTTAGCCACTGCTCTTGTTTTGCCCCAGTTTGCCGTGCGGGAATCGCCCTTGCAAGTCACGATCTGCGGCCCCGGCAATTTCCCCCGCTTGACGGGCCTCTCACGCGCCCTCATAAGCGCCTTTATGACCGATCTAGCCCATATTCGTAACTTTTCCATTGTCGCCCATATTGACCACGGGAAAAGCACCCTCGCCGACCGTCTGATCCAGCTCACCGGCACGCTGTCCGAGCGGGATATGAAGGACCAGATCCTCGACTCGATGGATATCGAGCGCGAGCGCGGCATCACGATCAAGGCCAACACGGTGCGGATCGAATATCCGGCGTCGGACGGCCACACCTATGTGCTGAACCTGATCGACACGCCCGGCCATGTGGACTTCGCCTATGAGGTCAGCCGCTCGATGAAGGCCGTCGAGGGCTCGCTTCTGGTGGTCGATGCGGCGCAGGGCGTCGAGGCGCAGACGCTCGCCAATGTTTATACGGCGATCGAGGCGGATCACGAGATCGTCCCGGTGCTGAACAAGGTCGATCTGCCCGCCGCGGAGCCCGACCGGGTGAAAGAGCAGATCGAGGATGTGATCGGCATCGACGCCTCGGACGCGCTGATGATCTCCGCCAAAACCGGTGTCGGCATCCCCGAGGTGCTGGAGGCCATCGTCAAGCGTCTGCCCCCGCCCCATGGCGGCGATGCGTCGGCCCCGCTCAAAGCGATGCTGGTGGACAGCCGCTACGATCCCTATCTCGGCGTCGTCGTGCTGGTGCGCATCATCGACGGGGTGATGAAAAAGGGCCAGCGCATCCGCATGATGAAAACCGGCGGCACCTATCAGATTGACCAGGTGGGCGTGTTCAAACCCGCCATGGTGCAGGTGGACAGCCTCGGGCCGGGCGAAATGGGGTTCCTGACCGCCTCGATCAAACAGGTCCGCGACACCCGCGTCGGCGACACGATCACACTCGAAAAACACGGCACCACGACACCGCTGCCGGGCTTCAAACCCTCGATCCCGGTGGTGTTCTGCGGCCTCTTCCCGGTGGACACATCCGAGTTCGAGAATATGCGCGACGCCATCGAGAAACTCGCGCTCAACGATGCCAGCTTCACCTATGAGATGGAAACCTCCGCCGCGCTCGGCTTCGGCTTCCGCTGCGGGTTCCTTGGGCTTCTCCATCTCGAAGTCATCCGCGACCGTCTGGAACGCGAATATGACATTGACCTGATCACCACCGCGCCCTCGGTGATCTACCATATCTACAAGACTGACGGCACGATGATCGAGCTGCACAACCCCGCCGACATGCCCGACCCCGTCTATATCGACCATATCGAGGAGCCGCGCATCAAGGCGACCATTCTCGTGCCGGATGAATATCTGGGCGATGTACTGAAACTCTGTCAGGACCGGCGCGGCATCCAGCTCGATCTCACCTATGTCGGCGCCCGCGCCATGGCGGTCTATGATCTGCCGCTCAACGAGGTGGTGTTCGACTTTTACGACCGGCTGAAATCGGTCACGCGCGGCTATGCCAGCTTCGACTATGAGATGATCGGCTATGCCGAGGATCAGCTCGTGAAAATGCAGATTCTGGTGAATGACGAACCGGTCGACGCGCTCTCCACCATGGTCCACCGCGCCCGCGCCGAAGCCCGCGGCCGCGCCATGTGCGAGAAGCTCAAAGAGCTGATCCCCCAGCATATGTTCAAAATCCCGATCCAGGCGGCGATTGGCGGCCGGATCATCGCCCGCGAAACCATCTCGGCGCTGCGCAAGGACGTGACCGCGAAATGCTATGGCGGCGATGTCAGCCGGAAACGCAAGCTGCTCGACAAGCAGAAAGCGGGGAAGAAGAAGATGCGCCAGTTCGGGAAAGTCGAGATCCCGCAGGAAGCATTTATCAATGCGCTGAAGATGGATGATTGAGGCGACGCGCGCCGCTTAGGTTTTCGCGGCGCGCGTGATCTCTTCCTCGGTCAAACCATATTTTCCGGCATATCGCGTCCGCGCCGCGACCAGTCTTGGATCATCCGGCTGAAGCCCCAATGTGCGGATAAACTCCATCCGCTGCTGGCCTTTGAGCGCGTCGCGGTCGATGGCGGTGCCCATGGCGCGGTCGATCACCGCGCCGCCTGCGGTGACATGGAACCATTTCGAGAAATCGCGAAAATGGTGCTGATTGTGGAGCGTCGTCACATGGCGCTCAACGGCAGTTTTCGGCACCGGCAGATGCGCGGTCGCGTGAAACCACTCATAGGCAAGAAAGGTCAGGCTCCCGCCGACCAGCACCAGCGCCGCCGCGCCCGGCACCGCCCAAGGCAGGTTGAGAACCGCCAGAAGCGTCCAAACCCAGAGAAAATTCAGCGCCATCACCGGAAACACGATGAAGCCCGGCACGAAAAACAACTCGCGGTTGGTCGGGAAATCATGATGCCCGTAATGGGCGCGGTAGAGCAGGTTGAACGCCCATTGCCGCTTTGGCGGCGGCAGGTGGAAAATGAAGCGGTGGAGGTTGTATTCATTGAGCATTTGCAGCGGGATGCCGAGCAATGCGAGCAACCACACCGCCGCTGGACCCTGCGCCGTGAGCCAGAGGCCGAGACAGATCGCCAGCACAACGCCCTGAAGCGGCGGATGAGACAGAAGAAGGCGCAAACGGTTCATAAAGCACTCCCTGCGGTGAGGCTAACGCAGCGCGCGGCGCACTCAAATATGAACCCAAGGTCACGGCAATAAAAAACCCCGCCGAAGCGGGGTTTATGTGTCTCTCAGGCTTCCGAACCGCTTACGCAGCTTCTTCCGCCGCGGCTTCGGCTTCCGCACGGCGCTCGCTTTCTTCGCGGGAGAGCGCGACCGAGGTGCGCACGCCGCGGGACACGAATTCGACCATGCCCTTCACGGTCCGCTCATTCGGCTCGATCCCGGCGCAGGTCAGCACTTCGCGGCCATCGCGCGAGCGGGCCCAGCGGGCGATCACTTCTTCGCCGTTGCCATATTTCTTGTCGTCTGCAATTGCATCGTCCAGCGCTGCAAGGACCACGGCGGCAAAGAGTTTCTGCGACCGCTGACCCTGCTCGTTGGAAAATGCGGTCTGATCGATGTCATCGAACATCGCGCAATCTCCTTAACTATTGGGTAATATTCTCGTTCCAGCGCAATATGACGCTTTCGTAACAGTTTTAGAATTGCAAATATCGTATGGGTGCCATGCGTGAAACGCATAGCTAACCGTTCACCCCACTTGCATGGCTCCAGCGCCGCCTCTATAGGGAGGCAAACGCGTTTCAGGAGTGCAATATGCCTAAAATTAACGGGAACGAGATCCGCCCCGGCAATATTCTTGAGCATGATGGCGGACTTTGGGTCGCCGTCAAGGTCAATCACGTGAAGCCCGGCAAAGGCGGCGCCTTCGCGCAGGTCGAGATGAAGAACCTGCGCAACGGCTCGAAGCTCAACGAACGGTTCCGCTCGGCGGATAAAGTCGAGCGCGTGCGTCTGGAGCAGAAGGATCAGCAATTCCTTTACGAGAATGACGGGATGCTGGTCTTTATGGATCAGGAAACCTTTGAGCAGATCGAACTGCCCGCGGACATCCTTGGCGAGCGCCGCCCCTTCCTGCAGGACGGCATGACCGTGCAGGTCGAATATTACGACACCGAGGCGCTCTCCATGCAGCTCCCCGAGAAAGTGACCTGCACGATTGAGGAAACCGAGCCGGTGGTGAAGGGCCAGACGGCGGCGAACAGCTTCAAACCCGCCGTGCTCGACAACGGGATGCGCGTCATGGTGCCCCCCTTCGTCGGTGAAGGCGAGGCGATCATCGTCGCGACGGAAACCTTTGAATATGTGGAACGGGCCTAAGCCCGGCGAAAGGAGGCGCGGCACAGCCCGCGCCTTTTTCTTTTGGGCGCATCTGGCCCCTTGATCTGCCCCGCCCCTTCGGCGATAAGCCGCACTTGCATTACAAGGAACGCACCATGGCGCAAGCATCGGCCAATCTCAATCTCATGATCAAAGCCGCGCGGCGGGCCGCCCGCAGCCTCATTCATGATTTCAACGAGGTGGAACAGCTTCAGGTCTCCCGCAAGGGGCCGGGCGATTTCGTCTCGAAGGCCGATATGAATGCCGAGAAGATCATCCGCGAATTGCTGATGGAAACGCGTCCCAATTATGGCTGGGTGGGCGAGGAAAGCGCGCCTGTCGAAGGTGCGGACCCGACGCGCCGCTGGATCGTCGATCCGCTCGACGGGACCACGAATTTCCTGCATGGCCTGCCCCATTGGGCGGTCTCGATCGCGCTGGAGCATAAGGGCGAGATCGTCTCCGCCGTGGTCTACGATCCGGCCAAGGACGAGATGTTCACCGCCGAAAAAGGCTCCGGCGCCTATGTGAACGACCGCCGCATCCGCGTGTCGGGCCGGGTGCATATGGACGAAATGATCTTCGCGACCGGCGTGCCTTTCGGCGGCCGCAAGGGCCTGTCGGCGACCATGAAAGACATCACCCGCATCACCCCGATGACCGCCGGGATCCGCCGTTTCGGCTCCGCCGCGCTCGACCTCGCCTATGTCGCCGCGGGCCGCTATGACGGCTATTGGGAGCGCACCATCAACGATTGGGACATCGCCGCCGGCGTGCTTCTGGTCAAGGAAGCGGGCGGCTTTTGCGAAGGGTTCGAGCCCGGCAGCAACCCCGTCGGATCGGACTCCATCATCGCCTCCAATTTCGAAGTCTTTCCGAAATTCGCGGAAATCCTGCGCGAGACGTAACGTCTTATTAAAATAAGTTAACAAACGAAACCTCCATGCTAAGCTTTTGGCACGGAGGTTTTTTTATGCGTTTTTTTCTCGGATTTTTTATGCTGGCCAGCGCGGGTTTTGCGCAAAGCGATATGACACCGCGTGTCGATCTGGACGGCCTGCTGCTCGCGCAAACCTATGATTGTAGACGCAAAACCTGCGGGCAAATGCGGTCCTGCGACGAAGCTTGCTATAAGCTGACGGTCTGCGGCGACACGGCGCGCGACGGCGACAATGACGGCATCCCCTGCGAGTCCATCTGCGGAACCCGGCGCTGCGATTAAGGCTTGGTGCCGTCCCAGATCACCGTCGCCTCACCGGCGCGCAACTTCCCCTTGGCGCGGTCAAACCGCAGATAAGCCAAGGCCTTATCGCCATGGACGGCCCCAAGCCGCCCCGCCTCTTTCTCCCCCGCCATGATCGGGGTGCCAGGCGCGGCCTCGCCCTCAATCGCAACGGGCACGAGCCCTTTTTTGAGCTCGGTCTTGTGCTTCATCCGGGCGGTCACCTCCTGCCCGACATAGCAGCCCTTGCGAAAATCGACGCCGTTCAGCCGCTCAAACCCCATCTCCAGAATATAGCTGTCATCCGGGATGAGCTCGACACCGCTTTGCGGTACGGTGTTCGCCACAAAGCGGTCCGCCAGGTCCACCGCCTCGCCCGCGGCTTCGACCGGCTGACGCCAGCCAAGCGCCGGATCGCGCGGATCGGCGAAGGTCCCTTCGGGCGCGTCGCCCTCCCCCCAGGCCACCGCCAAATCGGTTGGCGCGACCTCCACCTTGCGGCGCAGTTTGTACATGGAGAGCCGCTGCGCGAGGCTCGCCGCCCGGTCGCTGGCAACGTCAATCAGGATGTCGTCGCCGTCCGGATAGAGAAGGAAATCAAAGAGATACTTCCCCTGAGGCGTCAGCAACGCGGCATAGACCGCCCCTTGATCGAGCTTGCGCATGTCATTGCTGACAAGCCCCTGAAGGAAATCGCGGGCCTCCGGGCCGGAGACGCGCAGGATGGCACGGTTCGCAACTGTTTTCATGAGACTGACATGGGCTCCGCCCCGCTGAACTGCAAGTTGTAAAGCTCCGCATAAGCGCCGTCGTTTTCCAAAAGCGCCGCATGAGTGCCGGTCTCGACGATGCGCCCGGCCTCCATTACCACGATCAGATCGGCGTCGAGAATCGTGGCGAGCCGGTGCGCGATCACCAGCGTCGTGCGGCCCTTGGCGAGCCGGTCCAGCGCCTCGCGGATCGCCGCTTCGCTCTGCGCATCAAGGGCCGAGGTCGGCTCATCAAGGAGCAGGATCGGCGCGTCCCGCAGCATCGCCCGCGCAATGGAGAGCCGCTGCCGCTCACCGCCCGAAAACTGATGCGCGCCGGTGATCGGCGTGTCATAGCCCTGCGGCAATTTCTCAATGAAATCATGGGCCGCTGCGTCCTTAGCCGCCGTGATGATCGCCTCGCGACTCGCTTCGGGGCGGCCAAAGCCGATATTCTCCGCAACGGTCCCGGTCAGCAGCACCGAGTCCTGACTGACCACGGAAATCTGCCGCCGCAGATCGCCCAAATCGAGCGTCGTAATGTCGCGACCATCAAGCAACACGCGCCCTTCGCTCGCATCAAAAAGCCGTGGCAATAGATTGAAAACGGTGGACTTTCCCGCCCCGGACCGGCCGACGAAAGCGACCTTTTGCCCGGCGTCTATCGAAAGGTCAAAATCTTTCAACGCCTCACCCCCGCCGGGATAGGTAAAGCCCACATCCTCGAACCGGATCGCCCCCTCGGTATTCTCAACCCGTTGATCCCCCGAGCGAATATGGTTCGGCGCATCGTAAAGATCGAAGACCCGCTCCAGCGCCGCCTGCCCTTGCAGCGCGGTCGCATAAGCCTGCCCCAATTGCCGCGCCGGACTGGCCGCGACGCCGAGACCGGTCAGCAGGCCCATGAATTGCGCCAGCGTGATCGTCTCGCGGTTGAGCCGCCAACTGACCAGCAACAGAAGCACGCCGATGGCGATGCCGACGAGGATTTCCATGAGCGGCGAGGTCCGCGCCTGCCATTCGACGAGCTTGACGCGGAGCTTGTAGAGCCGCGCGAACAGGCCGTTTGCCTCGCGCCGCAGATGGTCCTCAAGCTGGTAGGTGCGCACCATGCGGATCCCGCTCAGACCTTCGTTAATATTTGCCGCCATACTGGCGATGTCGGCCTGCGTCTCGCGGGAGATCACCCGGACCCGCGCCCCGATTTTATTGACCGGAAAGACCGCGAGGCCGAAGATGAAAATCAGCGCCAAGGTTAACGACCAGTCGATCGTGAGCATCACGATGAAGGTCGAAATCAGGACCAGCAGCGCCCGGATCGCCTCGAATCCGCGCCGCATGGCCGTGCGGATCAGGTCGATATCGGTGCTGAATCGCGTCGCCAGTGCCGCCGGCGGCTCGCTTTGGAGCCGTGCGAGATCCGCCGTGACCAGCGTGTCGAACAGCTTTTCCTGCATGTCGACCTGGATGCCGGCGAGCAATTTGTTGGTCCGCGTCGTCTGTAAGTAGCCGAAAACGCCGTTAAAACTCGTCAGCGCGATGACCCCGAGCGGACCCCACCAGATGACGCTGTCCGAACGTTCCTCGAAGGCGGCGATGATCCATTCGATGAATTTCGCGTAAAACGCGGAGCCGATGGCGGCGAGGACCATCACCACGCCCACGATCAGAAAACCCTTTCTTTTCGGGGCCATCCAGTCGCGCCATAGGCGCCGATAAAGCTCAGCCGAGGTCATCGGTCGCTTTCAAAACCTCGGGCAGCGCCTCGGCGAAGAGGTCCAGCTCCTCACGCGGGCCGACCGAGACGCGGATGCAGCGGTTCTGTGGCGCCGCAAAGGGCATCCGGATGAAGATGTCGCGCGCCGCCAGTTCCGTGATGATCGCCTTCGCCCGCTCTGGCGATCCGACCTCGATGGCCACGAAATTCGTGTGGCTTGGCAAGGCGTTGAGCCCGTTTCTTCGCGCGATTTCGGTGATGCGATCCCGCGCGCTACGCACCTCCGTGCGGATATGGGTCAGCCAGCCCTGATCGGCCAGCGCCGCCTGCGCGCCGATCAGCGCGGAGCGGTTCATGCCGAAATGATTGCGGACTTTTTCGAACTCAGCGATCAGCTCCGGCGCGCCGATGGCATAGCCAACCCGTGCGCCCGCCATGCCGTAAGCCTTTGAAAAGGTGCGCATCCGGATCACGCGCGGATCATTCGCGTCGATCTTCGGCAGCATGTCTTTCGGCGCAAGCTCGGCATAGGCCTCATCGAGCAGCAGCAGCGCGCCCTCGGGCAACTCATTCACCATTCGCGCGACGACATCCGGGCCGTGCATCCCACCCATTGGGTTGTCCGGGTTGGCAAGGTAAACAAGCGCCGCATCGACCTCCCGCGCCTTCGCGACAAGGCTCGCAGGGTCCTCCATGTCATTGACATAAGGGACTTTATGGAGCGCCCCGCCCCGGCCATTGATCGAGAAATTGAAGGTCGGATACGCGCCCTCAGAGGTCACGACCGGGGTGCCCTCGTCGATCATCAGCGCCGCGAGGGTCGAGAAAAGCCCGTCAATTCCAGCGCCCACAACGATATTTTCAGGTTCGACGCCGTGATGCGCGGCGAGCGCCTCGCGCAGTTCCGACGAGCCGCTATCGGGATATTTCCAGACCTCGGCATCGGCCGCGCGCATCGCCTCGATCACTTTGGGCGACGGCCCGAAACCACTCTCATTCGCGCCGAGCCGGGCGCGGAATTTGCGCCCGCGCTCGCGTTCGATCACCTCGGGGCCGACGAAGGGCACCGTGGCGGGCATCTCGCGGATGAGTTTGGTTAATCGGGCCATCACGCCATCTCCTTCACCCGCGCCAATGCGCCGCGCAGATTGGCGGCTTCTTCCTCGACCTCGGCCAGACGGTCGCGCTGATCCTGCACCACCTCTTCGGGCGCTTTTTCAAGGAATTTTTCATTGCTAAGTTTTGACGACAGGCCTTTGATTTCCTTGTCGAGTTTCGCGACGGATTTCTCCAGACGCGCCTCTTCAGCGGCCACGTCGATCACATCGGCCAGCGGCAGACAAACCGAACCGCCGCCAACCGCAATCGTCACCGCGCCCTTCGGCGCGCTCTCGACGGGGGTGATGCTTTCGAGCCGCGCGAGGCGTTCGATCAGCGGGCGGTTACGATCCAGCGCCGCTTGACCAGCCGCGTCCAACTCCAGCGTCAGCAACGGAATTTTCGCACCCGCAGGCACCCGCATCTGCGCGCGGACCGAGCGGATTTGCTCGATAAGGTTAATGACCCAGCCCATTTCCTTATCCGCCGCGTCATCCACCAGTTCCGCGCCAAACTCCGGCCAATCTGCCTGCGCCAGCATGGCAGCGCGGTCGCCGGTTTGTTCCCAAATCGCTTCGGTGATGAAGGGCATCAGCGGGTGGAGCATCTTGAGACACTGATCGAGCGCCCAGGCCATGGTCGCCCGCGTCTCCGCAATCACCGCCTCGTCGCCCGACTGGAAGAGCGGTTTCGCCAGCTCGACATACCAGTCGCACAGCTTGTTCCAGATATGCGTGTAAAGGATGTTTGCCGCTTCGTTAAAACGGAACGCCTCCAGAGCCTCGTCAAGCGCCAGACGCGTCCGCGCGGTCTCGCCAATGATCCATTTGTTCGCCGTCGCGGTCGGGCTCGCCGGGTCGAAACCCGGCGTCGGACGCGCTTCATTCATCTGCGCAAACCGTGCAGCGTTCCAAAGCTTGGTGCCGAAATTCCTTGCGGTTTCAAAGCGATCATTGGAAAGCTTCAAGTCGCGCCCCATCGAGGTCAGCGCGAAGCGCAGCGCATCGGCGCCGTATTCGTCAATCACCGTCAGCGGGTCGATCACATTGCCCTTCGACTTGGACATTTTCTGCCCTTTGCCGTCGCGCACGAGACCATGCAGATAGACCGTGTCAAACGGCTTCTCGCCCGTCACAGCATAGGAAAGCATCATCATCCGCGCGACCCAGAAGAACAGAATATCCCAGCCGGTAATCAGCACGCTGTTCGGAAAATATTTCTGCAATTCCGGCGTGTTCTCCGGCCATCCTAAAGTGCCGAAGGGCCAGAGACCGGAGGAAAACCATGTGTCGAGCACGTCGGGATCGCGCTTTAGGCTGATATGACGAAGCTCGCGGCTAGACGGATCGCCACCAACCGTCGGGAAAGCCTGCGCTCTGCGAGGATTGTCAGACTCGACATTCGCGCCTTCGAAAATTTTTACCTTTTCACCGTAGTACGCCCTAGCCTGCGAAAGCGCTTGATCGAAGCTCTCTGCGCAGAAAACCTTACCGTCGACGCTATCGAAAGCGTCAATCCCGTCAGCTTCGATAGACCGGCCTTCGCCAATTGCAGGCCCATACCAAACCGGCACCTGATGGCCCCACCAAAGCTGGCGGGAGATCGTCCAGGGCTCAATGTTTTCCATCCAGTGGAAGAAGATTTTTTCCTGCGCCTCCGGGATCACCTTGATCTCGCCGGAGCGGACCGCCTCGATGGGTTTTTTCGCGAGTTCCTCGGCGTCCACAAACCATTGGTCGGTGAGGAACGGCTCGATCACGACGCCGGAGCGGTCGCCGAAAGGTTGGACGATTTTCTTGTTTTCCACCAAGGGGATGGGGTTGCCCTCTTCATCCTCTGTCGTCACCGCGAGGCCCTCTTCGGTGATCGCGTCGATCACGGCTTTGCGGGCCTCATAGCGGTCGAGGCCGCGCAGCTCTTCGGGGACAAGGTTAATCTCCGTCACGTCGTCGCGGGTTTCCTCGCCGCGCGCGATCCGGCCCGCGAGCGTTGCGGATTCGTCGTAACTCAACCCATCGGCGCGCATCGCGGCCTTGGTGTCCATGAGGTTGTAAAGCGGGATATTGTTGCGCTTGGCGACCGCGTAGTCGTTGAAATCATGCGCGCCGGTGATCTTCACCGCACCGGAGCCGAAATCGGGGTCCGGATACTCATCGGTGATGATCGGGATCAGGCGGCGATGCGCCTTCGGTCCGACCGGAATTTCGCAAAGTTTCCCGACAATCGGGGCGTAGCGCTCGTCGGACGGATGCACCGCAACCGCGCCATCGCCGAGCATGGTTTCGGGGCGGGTCGTAGCAATCGAGATATAGTCGCGGGTTTCGCGCAAAGTGACGTTCCCGTCCTCATCCTTCTCGATATATTCATAAGTTTCGCCATCTTGCAGCGGATACTTGAAGTGCCACATATGACCGTCTTTTTCGATATTCTCGACCTCCAGATCGGAGATCGCGGTCTCGAAATGCGGGTCCCAATTGACGAGGCGCTTGCCGCGATAGATCAGGCCCTTGTGGTAAAGATCGACAAAGACCTGAAGCACCGCGTTGTGGAAATTCCCGTCCTCGCCTTCGGGCGCACCGGGCGCGCCGGACATGGTGAAGGCGTTGCGTGAGATATCGAAACTGTCGCCCAGGCGGCGGGCTTGAGACAGGATCGTGCCGCCGGATTCCGCCTTCCAGTCCCATACTTTCTTGGTGAACGCCTCGCGGCCAAGCTCGCGCCGGCCCGGCTCACCGCGCTCGGCAAGCTGGCGCTCCACCACCATTTGCGTGGCGATCCCGGCATGGTCGAGACCCGGCTGCCAGAGCGTGTCGCGCCCCTGCATCCGCCGCCAGCGGGTCAGAATATCCTGAAGCGTGTGGTCATATGCGTGGCCGACATGGAGCGAGCCGGTCACATTGGGGGGCGGCAGCATGATGGTGAACGGCTCCGCGCCCTCTTTGGCACCCGCTCCGGCCTTGAAAGCCCCTGATTGATCCCATTTTTCCGAAATGCGCGCCTCTTCACGGGCCGCGTCAAAGGTCTTGTCCATATGCCCCATCCATTGGTCTTGGCCCGTTGTAGCGCGGCCCTGCGGGAAGGGAAAGCCCGACAGATTATTTCGTGACGCTAACGTAAACGTAGCGGAAAATGTCCCAAACTAGCTTGCACTGCACAAAAAAATCGTCAGTGTTAGGTGCGGATTGCAGCGGAAAGGGAGAGTCTGGATGAAAATTGGCGCGCCAAGAGAGTTAATCGACGGGGAGAACAGGGTCGCCATCACGCCTGATTCCGTTAAGACATTGCAAAAACTCGGCTATGACGTCGCGGTGGAAGCGGGTGCCGGTGAGCGCGCGCGATTCTCCGATGACAAATATCGCGAGGCCGGTGCGGAGGTTCTGGACACCGACGCGCTTTGGCAGAACAGCGATATTATTGCCAAGGTGCGCGCGCCCGAGGAGAGCGAGATTGGTCGCCTGAGCGACAAGCACACGCTGATTTCCTTTATCTGGCCCGCCCAGAATGAAGAGTTGCTGGCCAAGCTGAACGACACCGGCGCGACGACGCTGGCGATGGATATGGTGCCGCGGATCTCCCGCGCGCAGAAGATGGACGCGCTGTCCTCCATGGCCAATATCGCGGGCTACCGGGCCGTGATCGAGGCGGGCAACCAGTTTGGCCGGTTCTTCACCGGGCAGGTCACGGCGGCGGGCAAGGTGCCCCCGGCGAAGGTTCTCGTGGTCGGTGCGGGCGTCGCGGGTCTTGCGGCCATCGGTACCGCGACCAGCCTCGGCGCGCAGGTGTTCGCCTTCGATGTGCGCCCGGAAGTGGCCGAGCAGATTGAATCCATGGGCGCGGAATTCGTCTATCTCGATTTCGAGGAAGCGCAGACGGATGGCGCGGAGACCGGCGGCTATGCGGCCCCCTCCTCGCCCGAGTTCCGCGAAAAGCAGCTTGAGAAATTCCGCGAGTTGGCGCCGGAAATGGACATCGTGATCACCACGGCGCTCATTCCGGGCCGTCCGGCACCGGAGCTGTGGACCGAGGATATGGTTCACGCGATGAAGCCCGGCTCCGTGATCGTGGACCTTGCGGCCGAGCGTGGCGGCAACTGCACGCTGACCAAGGAAGGCGAGATCGTCGAGACGGAAAACGGCGTCAAAATCGTCGGTTACAGCGATTTCCCGAGCCAGATGGCGACGCAGTCCTCCAACCTTTACGCCAGCAATATCCGCCATGTGATGGATGACCTGACGCCGGAAAATGACGGCAACCCGGTCATCGACATGGAGGATGACGTGATCCGCGGCATGACTGTGGCCCATGGCGGCGAGATTACCTTCCCGCCGCCCCCGCCGAAAACCAAGGCAATCGCGGCGCAGAAACCGAAGGAGAAGCCGAAAGAGCTGACCCCGGAAGAGCGCCGCGCGCAGGAAGTCGCGGCCTTCCAGAAAGAGACGAAAACGCAAATCGGCCTGCTCGCCGTCGGCGCGGTGCTGATCCTCGCGGTCGGCCTCGTGGCCCCGGCCAGCTTCATGCAGCACTTCATCGTCTTCGTGCTGTCGGTCTTTGTCGGCTTCCAGGTGATCTGGAATGTCAGCCACTCGCTGCACACCCCGCTGATGGCCGTGACCAACGCCATCTCGTCGATCATCATCCTCGGCGCGCTGATGCAGATCGGCTCCGGCTCGTTCCTCGTGATCGTGCTGGCGGTGTTGTCGGTCTTTATGGCCGGGATCAACATCTTCGGCGGTTTCCTTGTCACCCGGCGGATGCTCGCCATGTTCCAGAAATCGTAAGGCGGAGGAGAGATCATGGATTTCGGTTTTACGACAGCGGCTTACGTCGTCGCGGCAGTTCTCTTCATCCTCTCGCTTGGCGGTCTTTCGGGGCAGGAAAGCGCGAAACGGGCGGTCTGGTATGGCATCGTCGGCATGGCGCTGGCGGTTGTGGCCACCCTCATGGGGCCGGGCTCCGGCCTTTGGGTCGTCTCTCTGATCCTCATCGCCGGCGGCGGTGTGATCGGCTACAAACTCGCCACCAGCGTCGAGATGACGCAAATGCCCGAGCTTGTCGCCGGGATGCACGCCCTTGTCGGCCTTGCCGCCGTCTTTGTGGGCTTTAACGCGCATTTCATGATCGGCCATGTGGCGGAGGCGGTGGCCTCGGGTGCGACGGCGGATCTCGGAACCTTCGGCCAGCTCATCGCCAAGAAAGAGCCGGTGGAGATCAGCATCTTGCAAGTGGAGCTGTTCCTCGGCGTCTTCATCGGGGCGATCACCTTCACCGGCTCGGTCATTGCGTACGGCAAGCTCTCCGGCAAGGTGGACTCGGCGGCCAAGAAACTTCCGGGCGGGCATATCCTGAACGCAGCGGCGGCGGCGATCTCGCTCCTCTGCCTCATCTGGTATATGAACTCCGGCGGCTTCTTCCCGCTCCTGCTGATGACGCTCGCGGCGCTCTTTATCGGCTATCACCTCATCATGGGGATTGGCGGCGCGGACATGCCCGTGGTCGTCTCGATGCTCAACTCCTATTCGGGTTGGGCCGCGGCGGCGATCGGCTTCTCGCTCGGCAATGATCTTCTGATCGTCGTCGGTGCGCTGGTCGGCTCCTCGGGTGCGATCCTCTCCTACATCATGTGTAAGGCGATGAACCGCAGCTTCGTTTCGGTGATCCTCGGCGGCTTTGGCGGCGCGTCCGGCCCGGCGGCGGAGATCGAGGGCGAAATGGTCCCGACCGACAGCGACCGTGTGGCCGATCTGCTCAACGAAGCCGATGAGGTCATCATCGTGCCCGGCTACGGCATGGCGGTGGCGCAGGCGCAGAACTCGGTGTCCGAGCTCACCAAGAAACTGCGCGATCAGGGCAAGAATGTGCGCTTCGCCATTCACCCGGTTGCGGGGCGTCTGCCCGGCCATATGAACGTGCTTCTGGCCGAGGCGAAGGTGCCTTACGACATCGTGCTGGAGATGGACGAGATCAATGACGATTTCAAAAGCACCGATGTGGTGATCGTCATCGGCTCGAATGACATTGTGAACCCTGCCGCGCAGGAAGATCCGAACTCCCCGATTGCCGGGATGCCGGTTCTCAAAGTGTGGGAGGCCAAGAATGTCATCGTCTCCAAACGCGGTCAGGGCACCGGCTATTCGGGGATCGAGAACCCGCTCTTTTACAAAGAGAACACCCGGATGCTTTACGGCGATGCAAAGGCGAGTGTCGATGCGCTTCTCCAGAAACTTTAAGCAAAAGGGGCTCCGCTTTTGCGGGGCCGCCCTCCTCCTCGCGCTCGCGGCGTGCGAGCCCGAGGAAGGACCGCCGCCGCCCTCCGGGCCAGAGATCTCGCCCCCCGAGAGCTTTGTCATGCCGGAAACCGAAAGCGCTTGCGTGGATGCGGGCGGCACATGGGGCCGGTTCGGCATGGCCCCGGTCGAGCAATGCCTGATGCCGACACCTGATGCCGGTCAGGTCTGCGACAGCTCCGCCGATTGCGTCTCCGCCTGCGAAGCCAATGAGGATCGCACCGGCGGCACCTGCGCCGATGTCACTCCCCGTTTCGGCTGTTTCGCCTTGTGGGAGAACGGCAACGCGCCCACGCTCTGCGTAGATTGATCGGAGGGCGGAAGGTTATCGGCTTTAGCGCGTTGATTGATTTGCTAGGTGAAAACGCATTGATCGACGCGCTAGGCCAAGATTAATGCGTTCGCCAAAATGCGCTGATTGACGCGCTAGGACAGAAGGCACTGATTGACGTCCTGGGCTGATCTTTCAAGACAAAGCAAAACCCCCGCCGAGTGAACCGGCGGGGGTTTTCATTTGCGCCAGATCGAAAGGCTTCGGCCTACTGCCCCATCTGCTCCTTGAGCGCCTCAACCGCCTGCCGCGCCGCTTCCGCAGCCTGCTGCGCCGCCTCCGCCGCCGCTTCCGCAGCCTCAATGGCCCGCTCAGCGGTCTCCGCCGTCACCTGCTCGCCATCGCCGGTGTCGGCAGCACCCGAGTCGGCGCTTGCGTCACTCCCGCCATCTGCATCTGCGCCACTCGCATCAGATGTCGCATCCTCACCGCCCGCTTCGGCGTCTGCGGAACTCTCACTCGCTGCAGCAGCGCTTTCGCCCGTGCCTGCGTCCGCGTCAGACCCGGCAGCGTCACCCTCGCCAGCTTCACCCGAAGCCTGCGCGGTTTCGCCAGCAGCCGGTTCGCCGGAAGCTTCGCCCGAAGTGCTGGCTGCACTTGCATCGCCGGAAGTGTTATCCGAACCGCTGGCTGCATCCGCTTCTCCGGAAGCATCATCCGAACCACTGGTCGCGCCTGCTGCGTCTGAAGACTCACCCTCGTCGCTGGATGCGTCAGCGTTACCGCTCGCGGCACTTTCCGCGCCTGCATCTTGGCTGTCACCGCTGGCCGCATCGGCGTTGTCGCTAGACCCGCCATCCTCACTTGCCCCTTCGCTCTCGCTAGCGGCCGCGGCCGTCTCGGCCTCACCGGAAGCAGAAGCGTCAGCGCTATCAGCTTGAGCTGCGTCGCCGCTTTCGCCGGACGCCGCCGTGCTGTTACCAGCGGACTCTGCAGACTCACCATCCGCACCTTCCGAAGTTTCAGCCGCATCGCCCTCGGCGGCAGCTTCCGCATCGCCGCTATCGCTCTCGCTGGAAGCCGCGTCACCGCTCGCATCCTCGGTCGGCGCGGTGTCGCCGCTAGCAGCCGTATCGTCAGATGCAGCCGTTTCGCCTCCTTCGGAGGCGTCGGCACCTTCTGCCGCGTCAGCATCGCTCGCCGCCGCGTCGGAACTGCCGCCGCTCTCCGCAGACTCCTCGCCCTCTGCTGAAGCCTCCGCGTTATCGCTTGCAGCAGCGTCGCCTTCTGTTTCAGACGCATCGCCACCATCCGCCGCAGCGTCGTCAGTTGCGTCCGCGCTTTCTTCGCTAGCGCTAAATTGCGCCGCTTCACCAGATCCCGCCGCTTCGGCGCTCTCCTCGGCGGTCATGTCGCCTTCCGCAGCACCATCCTCGGCAGCGGCGTCACCTTCAGCAGTGGCTTCATTACCCTCAGCACTTGCAGCATCCGCACCAGCCTCTTCCGCAGCCGCATCACCGGCTTCGGCATCTGCATTTGCGTCACCCTCAGCAGCAGCATCGGGTTCGCCTTCTGCTGTATCCGCGCTTTCCTCAGCCTCACCCTCCGCGGCAGCGTCTGCGTCAGCGTCAGCCGCGTCAGCTTCACCTTCCGCGTCAGCCTCACTGTCCGCAGCTTCGCCCTCCGTCGCAGCTTCACCTTCCGCTGCCGCCGCCTCCTCCGCGGGCGCTTCGCTCGCGGCAGGCGCACTCGTTGTCTGCGCATGATCCTCGTCTCCGCCACTGAGCAAGCTCGCCCCTGCAACGATGGCTAGGACACTTCCCGCCGAGACTGCGATGGCGCCGGGTCGAATTAATTTCATAGCTATTGCCCTCCTGAGACGGTGCGTTAAGTTTCTTGCGTGAGCCTAACCCTATCACGACAATGGGAAAACCGAAGCCGATATGTCACCGCGCAATCACGTTATCTTGATTGACGGCACGATGAGCCGCCTCGATGAGGGTCGCGAAACCAATATCGGCTTGCTTTACAAACTGTTGCAAGGCGCGGGTTTCGCGCGCGAGCAGACGCTGTTTTACCATCCGGGCATTCAGGGCGGCGGGATTCGCAAGCTGATCGACGTGCTTGCCGGGGTCGGGATCAACGGCGCGATCCGGGCGGCTTACGGGGCGCTGGCGATGCGCTACCGGCCCGGAGATCGCATCTATTTGTTCGGGTATAGCCGCGGCGCTTATGCGGTGCGCTCGCTCGCCGGGATGATCGGAGAGGTGGGGCTGCTGAAGCCGCGTTTTGCCACTGCCCGTCATGTCAGCGCCGCCTATCGCCATTACGAGCAAGGCACGCCCGCGCCGCGCCGGTTGCGGTTTACCCGCGCCTATTGCCACCTCAATGTGCCGGTGACCTTTATCGGGGTCTGGGACACGGTGAAGGCGCTTGGCCTGCCCTATCCGATCCTGTCGCGCGTCGCACCGATGGCGACGGAATTTCACAATCACCGGCTGGGGCATCACATCACCCATGCCCGTCAGGCGCTGGCGCTCGACGAGACCCGCCGCGCCTATAAGCCGGTGCTGTGGCGGCCTGACGGGAGTTGGCCCGGACGGCTGGAGCAGCGTTGGTTTCCGGGCGCGCATTCGGATGTGGGCGGACATTTTCCAAGCTTTGGCCGGGCGCGGCCCCTTGGGAATGTCTCGCTCAACTGGATGCTGGAGGAAGCGCAGGCCGCCGAGATGATCCTGCCCGAAGGCTGGCGCGACCGCTTCCCGGCGGACCCGACCGCGCCGATGCGCGGCGACCGGCGCGGCAATGCGATGCTGTTTCTCATTCGGGTGCCGCGCGAGGTGGGGCGGTTTCCGAGTGAGACGATTGACCCCTCGGTCGCCACGCGCCTCGCGGCGTTGCCGAAATACGAGCCGAAAGCGGATATGTCTGCGCTGGAAAACGGGTGGCGGAGCGGCGAAAGCGCGCTGGCCTAATCAGTCGCTGAGCTTACGGGCTGTCATGGCGCGGGCGATCTCGCGGCGCACCATCTTGCGGACATTCTGGCTGATGCGGTCACCCAGTTCCGCCTGAAGCTCGTCGCGGACGATCTCGCGCACCAGCTCCCGCATCATTTCAGGATCGACCGAGGCGGCGAGCGCCATGTCCCGGCGTGGCGGCGCAACCTGCATGTCTTCGGTCAAAACGAGTGTGTCGGACATGAAGGACGGCCCCGGATCATTCGCCGCCGAGGCGCGCGCACGGGTTTCATCCGCCACCATACGGCGGATGGCCCCGAGCACGTCGTTAATTTCCTCGTCGTCCGAACTCATCAGAAGCGGTCCCGAAGTTTCTCCACAATGGTGCCGTCAAAGGTCGACAGCGGTGCGTTCTGCACCCGTCCATAATTGATGTTCGGATCGTAACGTTCAACCCGAAGACCGAGATGATCGGCGGTCATCAGCCCCATAGCGGTCAAAAGAGCGTAATGCGCGATCTCCTGATTGCGGCGCGAATTGGCGAGGCTGGTTTGCGCGTCGAGCAGATCCTGCTGGGAATCGAGCACATCGAGCGTTGTCCGGGCGCCAAGCGCGGCCTCTTCGGAAACCGAGTCGAAGGCTTCCTGCGCGGCGGTCACCTGCTGGCTGTTGGCGGCAATGGCGGCGCGGGAGACGGTGAGCTGCGACCAGCTATCGGCGACGTTCTGGCGCACGGTCTGGGCGGCGGATTGCAGCTCCGAGCGGCGCGCATCGAGCGCGGCCTGTGCCTGGCGGCGCAAACTGTCGATCTGACCGCCCTGATAGAGCGGCACGGTTCCGGTGACGGAGACGCTGCCGACCTGATCCGACGAGCGCTCACCCGTGGCCGCGCTTTCGCTGTCCTCATAGCCGACCGAGGCGTTCACATCGACCGAGGGACGCCCGCCCCGTTCGGCACGGCGCAGATCCCATTGCGACGAGCGCTCGGCATAGCGCGCGGCGACGATGCTGGGGTGGCGCTGCATGGCGATCTGTTGCGCCGCTTCCAGCGAAGCGGGCATTTCCGGGGTCGGCGGGGCTGCGGCGAGATCGCCCGGACGGGTGCCGGTTGCCAGAATATAGGCGTTGATCGCGGTTTGCAGCGTGCCGCCCTGCGCGGCGACATTCGACTCCGCTTCGGCAAGGCTGGCCTGCGCGAGACTCACATCGGAGCGGGTAATCTCGCCGACCGAGAACCGGTCCTGCGCGGCCTGAAGCTGCTGCGAAAGGACGCCGCGGCTGTTTTCGGCAAGCGCCACGAGGGACTGCGCGCGCAGCACTTCGAAATAGGCTTGCGCCGCGCCCAGAAGCACCGATTGCTCCACCTGCACAAGCGACGCGCGCTGCGAGAGGACCAGCTCCTTAGCCGCCTCAATCGCCGCCTCAGTCCGGCCCGAATCGAAGAGATTGAGCGAGGCGTTGAGCGAGACCGAATAGCTGTCGGTCAGATGCACGGGCGCATTGTCGCTTGCCGCGAGCGCAGCCCGGCCTTGTGCCGAGACCTGCGGGCGCTTGGCCGCACGGGCCTGCGCGACATTCTCGTCTACCGAGCGCAGTTCGGCCCGGGCCGTCTTGAGATCATTGGAGTTGCGATAGGCCGCGACGAGCGCGTCACCCAGCGTTTCTGCCTGCACGGGCGCGGCAATCACGATCGCCGCCGCGACGGTCAGAGAACGGAAAACAGTCATATTGAAACCACCTCAGAGTGAAAATGCGTCTTCGGCAATGAAGCCGGGAAGAACCGGGGAGGTTGCGTCGAAAACCGCCCGCCATGATATGCTACTGTCAGACTTGTAACCCACGCGGAATTGGCCGACAGCCCCCTCCATCACGAAAGCGCCGATCCGCCCGCCATCCTTCAGCTGATCGGTCAGCGCGACGGGCACTTCCTCCACGCCGCCCTCGATCAGAATGACATCATAGGGCGCGTGATCGGGATCGCCTGCCGTCAGCGGACCATTGGTAATGGCCACATTGTCCACCTGCTGCGCGGCCAGCGTTTCCGCCGCATTCCCGGCGAGATCCTCGTTTTCTTCCACCGAGATCACGGCCTCCGCCAGACGCCCCAGAACCGCGGCGCCATAGCCAAGCCCGGTGCCGATATGCAGCACCAACTCCTCGGGCGTGATTTCCATCGCATCGAGCATCTTGCCGAACTCGCGCGGGCTGAGCATCACGCGGCCATTTCCGAGCGGCAATTCCTGCCCTGCATAGGCTACGGGGCGCTGCGAGACCGGCACGAATTCTTCCCGCGGGACATTGAGCATGGCGTCGATAATCGGATAGCGCGTCACATCCGAGGGCCGGATCTGGCAATCAACCATGGCATGTCTGGCGGCGGCGAAATCGGTCATTGCGGGCCTCTGTGATAGATCTATTTCGTTTTGGCACATTGCACGGGGCGGGGCAACGGTATCAGCCAATCCTTGTTCAAGAATGACCAAACACTGCCGATCGCGCCGCGTCATGTCGCGCGGGCTCGAAAATCACTCTTGCGGCGCTCTGCCGTTCCGCCTAGAAACCGCCATGGATGGCGACGTGGCGGAGTGGTGACGCAGCGGATTGCAAATCCGTGTACACCGGTTCGATTCCGGTCGTCGCCTCCAGATTTTCCCACCCTGTTTGAGACAGATCCGCCGCCCGAAACGCAAAATGGGCGCGCTCTTGGCACGCCCATCCGTCTCTTTTCGATCAGCCGCGATTACGCCGCGCGGCGGCGACGGCGCGGGCGGCGCGGTTTGCCCGAGGGCGCGCCCTGTTTTTGCTGTTTGGGCTGTGGCGCTTTGCCGCGCTGCGGACGCGCCGGTTTCGCCTTGCCGCGCCCCCGGCCCTGCGGGCGCTCCAGCTTCGGGCGCGATCCGCTGGCGACCGGCACTTCGATCTTCATCAGCTTCTCAACCTGCTGCAAAAGCTCGGCTTCTTCCGGTGCGCAAAAGGCAATTGCCTCGCCTTCCCGCCCGGCCCGCGCCGTCCGCCCGATCCGGTGCACATAGATATCCGGCACTTCGGGCAGCTCGTAATTGATGACATAGGAGACGCCCGGAATGTCGATCCCGCGCGCGGCCACATCGGTCGCCACCAGCGTCGTGACGGAACCTGCGCGGAACGCGTTGATCGCCCGATCCCGCTGGCCCTGGCTCTTGTTGCCATGGATCGAGGCGGCGTTATAACCATCGGCGACGAGCCCCTTCATCAGCTTCTCCGCGCCATGCTTGGTGCGCGCGAAAACCAGCGTCAGCGCCTTTTCATCGCGGGACAGGATCTCGCGCAGCTTGGCGGGCTTGTCGCCCTTCTCCAGAAAATGCACCGACTGCGTGATCTTGTCCGCGGCCTTGCCCGGAGGCGAGACCTGCACGCGCTGCGGATCATTCAGAAACGCCTTGCTGAGTTCTTCCATCGGTTTCGACATGGTGGCCGAAAACAGGAAGGTCTGGCGCGGCGTGCCGAGTTTCGGCGCGATTTTCCGCAGCGAGTGGATGAAGCCCATATCGAGCATCTGATCCGCCTCATCGAGAATAAGCTGACGCGTCTGGCTCAGATCCACGGCGCGGCGGTCCATCAGATCAAGCAACCGGCCCGGCGTCGCGACGAGAATATCCGTCCCGCGTGCCAGCACGTTGATCTGCTTCTGGATGGACTGTCCGCCCACCACGGTCGCCACATGGATCTTGGACCCCGCCACAAGCGGCCGCAGGTTCTGCGCGATCTGGTTCACCAGCTCACGGGTCGGCGCGAGGATCAGCGCTTTCGCGGTCTTGTTGTCGGGACGGCCCGGCTGCGCCATCAGCGTGTTGATGAGCGGCAGACCAAAGGCCAGCGTCTTGCCGGTCCCGGTTTGGGCGAGACCCATAATGTCATGCCCTTCCAGCGCCAGCGGGATCGCTTTGGCCTGAATCGGAGTGGGCTCTTTGAAACCGCCACGTTTGAGGGCGGCATGAAGCTTCGGCGCAAGGCCGAGCGAGTCGAAGTCGAACACAATATATCCTTTAGGCCGCACCAAAACGGCGCACGCCATACATGGCCGCACTCAAGCGGCAAACGAGGGTCCATGCAGGCCTCGGGTTGCGCACGCGGATCGTGCGGCATCCGGCCGACATGTCAGGAACCCTGCGTGATGGGGAACTGAAAATTTGCTGTGCTGATTGCCTCAAAGGGGCATGGCCTGCTCACGCGGCGGCTCAGCGACGCGCCTTCTTGCGCGCTTTTGACGTGAAAGTCAACAGCGCAACACACGAACGCGCGCGGAAAAGAAAGCACAGGTCGCGCACATATCATTATGCAAAGAAATCATCTCAAATGCGTTCGCTTTAACGCTCGATTAAGCATCTTCGCTGTTTTTAGACCTCGTAAACCACGTTTCGAGGTCACGCGATGTCCCGCTCTCTGGCTGCTCTTTTTCGCACAAAGCTCCGCGCCGTTCTGGTGCGCGCGCAGGTCTTCACCCTCCGCCGCGTCTGGCACATGCAGATCGGGACCGGGGTGCGGATTTCGCTGAAAGCCCGGCTCGACCGGACGAACCCGCAAGGCGTCGTCATCGGCGACTGGACCGGGATCGGCGCGGGCGCGGTCGTCCTCACCCATGATTTCATAGGCGACCGTCATGTCACCACCCGCATTGGCCGCAACTGCCATATCGGCATGAACGCGATCATTCTGCCGGGGGTCACCGTCGGCGATGAATGCATCGTCGCACCCGGCGCCATCGTCATGCGCGACGTGCCGCCCCATTCGCTCGTGATGTGCAATCCCGCGCGGGTCATGGAAAGCGGCCTCTCCCTTGGCCGGTGGGGGCAACGCCTGCCCGCGCCCGCAGATCATTCCACAGAAGAAACTCAAGAGGTACATCACCATGTCGAACAGCAAGATCGCCCTGCTGCATAGAATTGTCAGCGAAGAGCTTGGGATCAGCCCGGCGGCGCTGACCCCCGAGACGGGCTATCAGACCATCCCGGAATGGGACTCGGTCGCGCATATGCATCTCATCATGGCCATTGAGGACACGTTCGGCATGACCTTCACCGATATCGAAATCGGCAGCCTGACCACCCTCGCCCGGATCGAGACCGCCATTTCGACCGCCATGGTCGCCGCCTGATATGGGACTGGCGCTGAAAAAACCGGACACGGCGCTGCGTCTGGCGACCCGCGAGGATGCGGAAGCGCTGACCGCGTTGCGGCAGGCCTATTACGCCAGCCAGCGGGAGGCGGGGCTGCTCGATCTGCCGCTCGACCCGACACAGATGGTCGCCCAAACCACGCCGCGCCTTCTCGACAATCCGCGCATGGTGGTGCAACTCGCCGAGGACGAGACCGGCGCGATCATCGGCTATGCTTATGGTCAGATCCGCATCGTGCCGGGCCAGATCAAACCCAATGTCGGCTCCATCGAGGAGTTTTATGTCAGCCCCGATGCACGCGGCGGCGGGCAGGCGGAAAAGCTCTTCGACGCGGTGCGGGCCGAGCTCGACCGGCGCGGCGCGCAGCGGTTGCAGTTGCGCGTGCTGGCCAATAACGACACCGCGCGGCGCTTCTGGTCCCGCATCGGCTTCCGCGAGAATGTCACGATTTTCGAGTTTGAACCGGGCGCCGGGCAAGCCACCTTCGAGATGCCCATGCAGCGTGAGGCCGAGACCGATGACGCTCTCTGAGCGCCTGCGCCGGGTCGCGGCCGCCCAGCCGGACGCCCCCGCCCTCACCGTCGCGGGCGAGACGCTTACCTATGCCGCGCTCTTTGCCCGCGCCGAGACGCTGGCCGCCGATCTTGCCACGCTCCCCGAGGGAAGCACCGTCGCCATTCTCGGCCAGCGCGATCTGAGCGCCTATCTCGGCGTTCTGGCTTGCGCCCTCGCGGGCCGTGCCTTCGTGCCGGTCAATCCCGGCTTTCCCGAAGACCGCCAGCAAATGATCCTCGACGGGGCCGAAGCCGCCGCGATGATCGTCAGCCCCGATCAGGCGCTCCGCGCGGCGCAACTGGCCGGCCCGTCGCGGCTCTATCTCGGCGAGGATTTTTCGGCGACCGGCGCCCTGCCCACTACCGCGCCGCAGGGTCCTAGGGCCTGCTACATGATGTTCACCTCCGGCACGACCGGACGGCCCAAGGGCGTGCGGGTCACGGAAAGCAACCTGCTCGCCTATCTCGACGCCATCGCCCCCATTGCCGCCATCGGCCCGGGCGACCGCACCTCGCAGTTTTTCGACCTCTCCTTCGATCTCGCCATCCACGACCTTTTCGTCACATGGACCGCAGGCGCGGAGCTTATCGTGCTGCCGAAAACCGAAAGCCTCGCCATTGGCGATTTCGCCCGCCGGGAGAAGCTGACGCATTGGTTCTCCGTCCCCTCCCTCGCCGCTTTCGCAAGCCGGATGGGGCAGATCGCGCCCGGCTCCCTTCCGGACCTCAAAACCGTCCTCTTTTGCGGCGAGCCCCTGCCCGTCTCGCTGGCCGAGACCATGCAAGCCGCCGCACCGCAGGCCCGCCACTGGAACCTCTACGGCCCAACCGAGGCGACCATCGCCTTCACCGCCTATGAGATCCGCAAAGACCGACCGCTCACCGGGTTCCAGACCGTCCCGCTCGGCAAAGCCATCGGCGGGCAACACCTGCACCTCATCCGCCAAACCGCGCCCCATGGGCTCAGCGAGTTGCTGCTCGGCGGCGATCAGGTCACGCCGGGCTATCTCGATCCGGAGGCGACCGAAAAAGCCTTCACCGAAGCCTTCGGGATGCGCTGGTATCGCACCGGGGATCTGGTTCGGCGCGATCCCGAGCACGGGCTGATCTTCGAGGGCCGCAAGGACGATCAGGTGAAAATCAACGGCTATCGGGTGGAACTGGCGGAGATCGACGCGGTGCTGCGCGCGGTCGCCGACACCCCGCAAGTCGCCGCGCTTCCGGCCCCCACCCCCGACGGCGCGGGCCGCGAGATCATCGCCTATGTCGCGGGCAGCACGGTCAGCGCCGCCGAGATTCGCCGCGCCTGCCGCGCGAGCCTGCCCGTCTATATGGTCCCGCGCCGGGTGGTGCTGCTGGACGCCATGCCCGTCACCGCCAGCGGCAAGATCGACCGCCACGCGCTCCGGACGATGGAGCAGGCATGAAAGCGGCGCTGATGACGCTGGCTCTTATGGGCATGATCGGCGCGGCCTATCTCTACGGCGTCATCGGCCGCACGCCGACCCCGCCGGGCGCGATCATCACGCAAAGCGCGGGCGCGGCCATCCCGGCAACCCGGCCCGCCCATATCCTCATCCTCGGCACGAGCCTCACCAGCCGCGGCAACTGGACCGCGACGCTGGAGACCGAACTCAACCGCTGCCGCGCTACGGGTCTGCGCGTCGAGACGCTGGCGAAACCCGGCGCGTCGGTTCGCTGGGGGATCACGGCGCTGCGCGGGCGGCTCCGGCAAGGCACCCTGCCCGATCTCATCATCGCGGAGTTTTCGGGCAATGACGCCTCGCCCTGGAACGGGATGCCGCTCTTTCTCAGCCGGAGCCGCCATGAGCAACTGGTCCGGCAGGCGGAGATGGCGGGGATCCCCATGATGCTCGCGACCATGAGCCCCGCTTTCGGCCAGAACGCTTGGGAGCGCCCCGGTCAGAACCGGTACCACGCGCTTTACCGCGACATCGCGGCGCGGCGGGATATCGGGCTGATCGACACGGTGGAGAGCTGGCGCGCCCTTGCCCCTGCGGAGCGGCGGGCGCTGATGCCGGACGGGCTGCATCCGAGCCGCGCGGGCATGGCGAAAATCACCGTTCCGGCCTTCGCCGCCGCCCTCGCGCCGCTCCTTTGCGACCGCAAATATGCGCGCGGGCCGGACCCGCAGCCCTGACACCCCCCTAAGCCAGACATGAAAACGGCCGCGAAATCGGGGCCGCTTCCATCATCACATCTGAAAAAGGCTTACGCGGCGCGCGCACCCAAGACATCATCGACGCGCTTCTGCGCCTTGTCCTCGGCGACGCCATCCACGGCGGCCAGTTCACGGGTCAGGCGCTCCAGCGCGGCCTCGTAAAGCTGACGCTCGGAATAGCTCTGCTCGCGCTGATCGTCATTGCGGTGCAGATCGCGCACAACCTCGGCGATCGAGATGAGATCGCCCGAATTGATTTTCTGCTCATATTCCTGCGCACGGCGCGACCACATGGCGCGCTTCACACGGGCGCGGCCCTTGAGGGTCTCCAGCGCCTTCTCGACGATATCGGGGCTCGACAGTGACCGCATGCCAACGGAATTGGCCTTCGCGGTCGGGACGCGCAGGGTCATTTTGTCTTTCTCGAAATTGATGACGAAGAGTTCCATCTTCGTCCCGGCAATCTCCTGCTCCTCGATAGAGACAATCTTGCCAACCCCATGTGCGGGATAGACAATGTGATCATTGGGGCGGAATTCAGCGGTTTTTTTCTTAGTCATTACTGACATCCTTTCACTCGACAGCCGAACACAAGCAAACTGACCGCTCTCCCTAGGAGATCGGGCAACGTGCTTATATCTTTATTATTTCCGGGCGCTCGCGTTGTGCAGGGCGGGGAAGCGGCATCTGTCCATTGACGTAATATAACACAAAAAAGCCGTCTTGTGAAACATATCACAGAAGCCGGTAAAGCCATTATTTACAACGAGATAAATAAAATGCGAGGCGAATCACCCCGCATTGCAAAAAAACCGCTTTGGAAAGCCGTCCGGCCCGCGCGCGCTCAGTCGCCCTCGCCCGGCGCTTCGGAGAAATGCGTCTCCAGCTTGTTCTCGACCCCGTCCATCTCTTCCGCCTCGGGAAGCTGATCCTTCTTGGTGGTCAGGACCGGCCAGGCTTCGGAGTATTTGCGGTTGAATTCCACCCAGTTCTCCATATCCGGCTCGGTATCCGGACGGATCGCATCGGCGGGGCATTCCGGCTCGCAGACACCGCAATCGATGCACTCATCGGGATGGATGACCAGCATGTTCTCGCCCTCGTAGAAACAGTCCACCGGGCAGACTTCCACGCAGTCTGTATATTTGCAGGCGATGCAATTGTCGGTCACGACATAGGTCATAGGAATCTCCTTGGCGAGCGGCTCCGTATTTACGCCGGGCCGCGTGGCTCTGCAAGAGGGGGTGGCGGGGTCTCGTCGTGATAGAGGCTTTGCGCCTCTGTCGCCGATCCACGCCGTTCTGCAAAGCCGCATACGCGAATAACGCGGATACGGCCCGCTTGCGGAAATGTAAGAACCTGTCCCGCGCGCAGCGTGTATCCGGGTTTATGGGTCTTATTTCCATCGACCCGGAATTTGCCGCCCTCGATCAGGCTCTTGGCCAGGGCGCGGGTTTTAAAGAACCGCGCCACGTAGAGCCATTTATCCGCCCTCATTTATCCTTTTTGAGCGCCATCAGGGCCGCAAAGGGGTTGTCGGGGTCGATAGGCTTATCTTTCTTCGGCGGTGCGGCGCTGTGCTGGCGGGGGCCGCCCTTGCCCTGCGGTTTGCCGCCCTTGCCTCTGGGCTTGCCCTTGCCGCGCGGTTTGCCGCCGCGCTGGTCCGGCTTGCCGCCGCCGCGCTGCGGGCGCGGTGCCCGGCGGAAGGTGTAAAAGACTTCCATCTCCGGGGCTTCGGGCGCAGCGCCCTCCACCTCGTCCTGGGTCGCATTCGCCTGATCTTCGCGGCCCGGCTCGGGGATGATCGTCTCATCCACCGGCTGCACCGGCGCTTCCGGTTCTGCGGGCGCGGGTTCGGCCTGCGCCTCTTCGGGCAGCAGCCCCAGCTCTTCTGCGGCGCTCGGCCCGGCGGGCGCGTCTGGTGTCTCTGCGGGCGCGTCTGCCTGCTCTGCGGGCGGATCGCCTGCGGTCTGCGGCATCGCCACATCAGCGACCGGACGTATCTTCTCCCGCTCACCGCGCTCGGCCTCAAAGCCCATGCCCTGAAGCATTTCGGCGAACTGATCGAGGGTCAGGCCCGTGATCGACAGCATATCCGGCGTCGCCTCAAACCCGCCGCGCGCATCCACATCGCGGAGCATATCGGCCAGACGCTCGGCCATATCCACGCGGATCGCGCGCGGCCCGGCCAGACGATAGCCCGCCATCGGGTAGTAACTCTCCGGCGCACCATCGACCGCCGGAATGGTCACGAGACCCGGCGGCGGCGCGTCGGGCGCCTCCACATCATTGTTGAGCGCCCAGAGGGCCAGACGCAGCTGCGTCGGCGCGGGTTTCAGCAGCGCGTGCTGGAACACGGTATATTGCCCGAACCGCACCCCATGCTTGCGGAGCGTCGCACGGGCGTCCTGATCGAGCGATTTGATATCCTGCGCAGCAACATAGCGGGGCATCACGCCCATATGCTCGACGATCTGAAACGCCACACCGCGCGCCAGACCCGACAGGCTCTCATCATCACGAAGCGCAATCAGCGGCTCGAACTGCGCGGCGATCCGGCGGGTGATCCAATGGGTCAGACGGCGCCACACTTTCTCGCCCACATCGGCGGGCGCATCCTCATCGACCAGCGGCTTGACCGCGGGCGAGAGCGCATCCGCGCCCTTCTCCAGCCGCCCGACGAGCGCGCCGTTCCAGAGGAACCCGCCGCTTTCCGTCATTTCGATATCGGTATCGGAGGCATTGTAAAACCGATCCGCCAGCACGGAGAGCCGCGGCGCGAGCGCTTCGCGGGCCGCCGATTTGAGGGTTTTCGCTTCCTCGCCGGTGGCGCTGGCGTCAGGCTCGAACAGGAACCCTTTCAGCGTGCCCACCGTTTCGCCCTCAACAAGCACTTCGCCGGTCTCTTTCAATTCGGCCACAAGCCTCTCCTTATCTTTCAACCGCCGCATCAGCACCGAGGTGCGGCGATCGACAAATCTTTGCGTCAGCGCGGCGTGAAGCGCGTCGGACAGGCGGTCCTCCACGGCGCGTGTTTCTTCCTGAAAGGCCGGGCCATCCTCAACCCACCCGTTTCGTTGGGCAACATAGGTCCATGTGCGAATAAAGGACAAGCGTTTTGAGAGCGTATCAATGTCGCCCTGGGTCTTATCGATGCGATTTATCCGCGGGCGGAGCCAGTCGGCGGGGATCACGCCGCCATCTTCGTGCAAAAACTCGAAAAGCCGCTGAATCAGCGTGACATGCTCATTCATGGCCACATTGCGGAAATCCGGCACGCGGCAGACATCCCAGAGGAGCTTCACATCCGGCCCGCTGCGCACCCGGTCCCGGATCGCGGGGATTTGACCGAGCGCCTTGAGCGTCATCAGGTCGTCCGCCTCCCGCGCCTTCATCAGATCCGGCTCGGTCGGAGCCGCCTCCAGCGAGGCAATCAGCGCGTCGATGGAGCCGAACCGCAGATCCGGGTTGCGCCATTGCAGCTTCTTGATCGGCGCAAAACGGTGGTTCTCAATCGCCTCGGCCAGCCCCTCCTCCAGCGGCATCGCATCCGCCGTCACCCCGAAAGTGCCATTCTGCCGATACCGCCCGGCCCGGCCCGCGATTTGCGCCAGTTCATGCGGGAAGAGATCCCGGTGCCGCCGCCCGTCAAATTTTGCCGTGCCGGAAAAGGCCACATGGTCAATGTCGAGATTGAGGCCCATGCCGATCGCGTCCGTCGCGACCAGATAATCCACATCGCCATTCTGATAGAGATCGACCTGCGCGTTGCGGGTCCGCGGGCTGAGCGCGCCCATCACCACCGCCGCCCCGCCCTTCTGCCGCCGCAGCAGCTCGGCGATGGCGTAGACATCATCGACGGAGAACCCGACAATCGCCGAGCGTGGTTTCAGGCGGCTGATTTTCTTCTGGCCTGTATAGGTCAGTTCGGAAAAGCGCTCACGTGGGCGGAACTCGACATTGGGGATCAGCGAGAGTATCCGCCCCCGCATCATGTCCGACCCCATGAAGATCGTCTCCACCGTCCCGCGCGCATGAAGCAAACGGTCGGTGAACACATGCCCGCGCTCCGGATCCGCGCAAAGCTGGATCTCATCGACGGCGAGAAAATCCGCGCCGGTCCCCTCTGGCATCGCCTCGACGGTGCAAACCCAGTACGCCGCGCGCGGCGGCACGATCCGTTCCTCGCCCGTCACCAGCGCCACGACGGAGGGCCCCCGCAGCTTGACGATCCGGTCATAAACCTCGCGCGCCAAGAGCCGCAGCGGCAGGCCGATCACGCCCGTCCGATGCGCCAGCATCCGTTCAATCGCAAAATGGGTTTTGCCCGTATTGGTCGGGCCGAGAACGGCCAGAACGCGGGCGTTTTGAAGAGACATAATCGGGAAAATAAAGCCTTTGCGGTTGCCGCGCGATCCTAGCGCGCCCGCCCGCAATGTAAAGGCGCGACAGGATCCCTGCCGCGCCTCTTTGCGTCACATGCGAAGGGCAAAGCCCTAAGCGATGCTTATGCGGATTTCTTCTTGCGACGTGCCGCCGCGCCAAGCGCGCCAACACCGCCGAGAAGCAATGCGACCGAAGCCGGCACCGGCACAGGCGCAACCGAGAGCGAGCCTTTCAGGACCGCCGTGTTGTTGAAGCCTTCAGCCGTCAGGAAGCTGTCGAACACGCCGCCACCATACTCAAAACCGGAGATGGTGAAGAAGTATTCACGGTCGCCGACCATGATGCCCTGGGACTGACCCACATTCAGCGTCGCCGACACGTTGTCATCGCAAACAGTCTGGCTGTTCGGATACGGACAGTTGGCAAGCGCGCCGCTGTTCGGTGTCTCGTCGTGGTCGAAGTTGAACACGGAGGTCAGGTTGAACGCCGTCCCGTCGATGTCACCCACAACGTTCACTTCAAGGGTCGCCGTCGTGATGGACGTCCCAGCGGTGATCGCCTGGTTGTTATGCGTGAACTGGCCAAGATCGAACACTTCGTCGATCTCCACCGTCAGCGGCGTGCCTGCAGCGCCGAAGCTGTAGGAGCTGCGTGCGCCATTGCTGCCGCCCCACTGAATCGTGTCGGTGTTCAGGCCGGACAGATTGTTGGCCGGAGCCGCACCAGTCCACGTGCCGGAAATCGAGTTGATTGTCGTAGCTGCGAAAGCACTCGTGCTCACAAGAGTTGCCGCGATAAACGCGGCTTTGGAAATAAATGTCATTGTTCCCACCCAATTTGTTACAGTCTTACAAATCTCAGGCACCCACCTGAGATGAAAACCATGTATATGGCATTTTATTTAAAAATAATAGAGATCTTCTTCACATTATGGTGAATCGTAAGAATTCCTTCATCTTCAAACGAAACGTCACGAAACATGGTGTCCTGACGGCTTGCAGCATCCTTAAGGCTTCGTCAAGGTTGACCCGAACGTCATGTCAAAGGGAGAATCATGATGAGTGACATTTTGAACAAAGCCGTTGAGGTTCTGAACGCGAAGATGGCCGATGCCGATTTCGACGGCTCGGCGCTGTTCGACATTGAAGATGAGGGCAAGATCTATCTCGACGGCAATGGTGCCGAAGCGGCCGACAAGGACGCCGATTGCACCCTTTCCGCCGATGCGGAGACCTTCGAGCAGATCCTCGCGGGCGATCTCGACCCGACTTCGGCCTTCATGTCCGGCAAGCTGAAGATCGACGGTGACATGGGCACCGCGATGAAGCTGGCACAGGTCCTCTGAACCTTGGCGGAGGGCGCGCCCTTCCATAACGACATCGCCGGCGCGCCCGAGGGGGGCGCCGCGCAGTTTATCCACGCGTCCGACGGGGTGCGCCTGCGCATCGGCATCTGGACGTCCGACAGGCCCGCCCGCGGCACCGTGCTGCTCTTTCCGGGCCGCACCGAATATCTCGAAAAATACGGCTGGCTTCTCGGCTTTCTGACCGGCGAAGGGTTCGCGGTCGCCGCCATCGACTGGCGCGGTCAAGGGCTGTCGGACCGGCTCCTCGACAATCCCCGCGTCGGGCATGTCGGCGATTTCGACGATTACCAGAAAGACGTCGCCGCCCTGCTCGCCGCCCCCGAGGTCGCCGCCCTGCCCGGCCCGCGCTTTCTTTTCTCGCATTCCATGGGCGGCGCCATCGCCCTCGCAGCCCTGCAAAAAGGCACGGTTCCGGCAGCCACGCTCAAAGGCACCGTCTTTTCCGCGCCCATGTGGAACATCCATTTCGTCGGCCCCATGGCGATCATCGGCGCGCCCATGGCTGTCTGCATGAGCCGCTTCGGCCTCGCCGAGCGCTATGCACCGGGCTATGACGACCAGTTCCTGCCCTTCCGCTGGAGCGATGAAAGCAACCCGCTCAGTTCCGACCCGGCGGCGATGGAACTCCAGCGCAGCCAGATGACCAGCCATCCCGAGCTTGGCATTTCCGGCCCCAGCATCGGCTGGGTCGCCACAGCCCTCGCCGCCTGCGCCGAAATGCGCCGCGCGGCGATGCCAACCCTGCCGGGCCTCTGCCTTCTTGGTAGCGACGAGGCGGTCGTCTCGCCCACCCGGATCCGCGAACTCACCGGCAAAATGCCCCAGATGAAGCTGGTCGAGATCGACGGCGCGCGGCATGAAATCTGGATGGAGCGGCCGCCCATCAAAGAGGCCGCAGCCAAAGAAATGCGCGCTTTCCTCGATGCGCAGCTTCAAGAGCCAACCGCAACCGCCTGATCTTTGGCTTCTTTCGGAAACCTTCGCAGCGCGCCGGGTGCGCGGTCTCGCGTCTGCCCCTAACGCCGGACCCGGGGCTATCCCGCCAGCAGGTCCAGCGCCGCCGCGTGCAGATCGGGATCACCGGCGGCGATCACCTGCCCGCCCTGATGGGCCGGGCCGCCCTGCCAGTTGGTGACGATGCCGCCCGCCGCCGCGACCACCGCCATCGGGCCTTGAATATCGTAAGGCTTCAACCCCGCCTCGATCACGAGATCCACCTGCCCCATTGCGAGCAGCATATAAGCGTAGCAATCGAGACCGTAGCGCGTCAGTTGCGCCCGTTCGGCCACACGCCGGAACGCCGCGCCCTCGGCGTCGCTGCCAACCTCGGGGAAGGTCGTCAGGACCACCGCCTCGCGCAAGCCCCGCCCTTTGCGCACGGAAATCGCCCGCGTCGCCTCGCGGTGATGAAAAAGCGCGCCCTCCGGCCCGCCACTCCAACGCTCGCCCGTAAAGGGTTGATCGACAATGCCAATCTCCGGCGCATCGCCTTGACCTGCGCCGATGAGAACGCCCCAGCTCGGCGCTCCGCAGAGAAAGGCGCGCGTCCCGTCGATGGGATCCAGCACCCATTGCCAGCCGCTGCTGCCCGCGCTGGTGCCGAACTCTTCGCCAAGGATGCCATCGTCGGGCCTGAGCTCCGCCAGCACATCGCGCATGGCGGTTTCCGCCGCGCGGTCGGCCTCGGTCACCGGATCGAAGCCGCCTTTTTCTTTGTTCTCAACCGAAAAATCCGCGCGGAAAAAGGGCAGGATCGCGCGGCCAGCGGCATCCGCCAGCCGGTGCGCGACCCTAAGCATCTCCTCGCTGGTCGTCACGAAGCCGCCTTCGCCGCCCGCTTGCGCTCATGCGGATCGAGGTGACGCTTGCGCAGGCGCACCACTTCGGGCGTCACCTCCACCAGCTCATCATTGTCGATATAGGCAATCGCTTCTTCGAGGCTCATCTTCACCGGCGGGGTCAGCACCACCGCGTCATCCTTGCCCGAGGCGCGGACGTTGGTCAGCTTCTTGCCCTTGAGCGGGTTCACTTCGAGGTCGTTGTCGCGGCTATGCTCGCCAATGATCATGCCCTGATAGACCGCCTCGCCCGAGCCGATGAACATCTTGCCGCGATCTTCGAGGTTGAAGAGCGCGTAAGCAACCGACTCGCCATTGTCCATCGAGATCAGAACGCCCTGACGGCGGCCCGGAATCGCACCCTTGAACGGCGCCCATTCGTGGAACACGCGGTTGAGAACCCCGGTGCCGCGCGTATCGGTCAGAAACTCGCCGTGATAGCCGATGAGACCGCGCGACGGGACATGCGCAACGATGCGCGTCTTGCCCGCGCCCGCCTGTTTCATCTCCGCCAGATCGCCGCGCCGCGCGCCGGTCAGCTTCTCAATCACCGAACCGGAATATTCGTCATCCACGTCGATGGTGACTTCCTCGATCGGCTCCAGACGCTGTCCATCTTCCTCGCGGATGATCACCTGCGGGCGGGAGATCGACAGCTCGAACCCTTCGCGGCGCATGTTCTCGATGAGCACACCCATCTGCAATTCACCCCGGCCTGAGACGACGAACGCCTCGCCGCCCGGCGTGTCCTCGACCTTGATCGCGACATTAGACTCGGCCTCTTTCATCAGCCGGTCCCGGATCACGCGCGACTGCACCTTGGAGCCATCGCGGCCCGCCAGCGGGCTGTCATTGATCCCAAAGGTCACGGAAATCGTCGGCGGATCAATCGGTTGCGCCGGGATCGCGTCGCTCACCGCAGGGGCGCAGATCGTGTCCGCCACGGTCGCCTTGGTCATCCCGGCGAGCGAGACGATATCCCCCGCCTGCCCTTCATCAATCGGCTGCTGCGAGAGACCGCGGAAGGCCATGACCTTGGACACGCGGAAATTCTCCACGAGATCGCCCTTACGCGACAGTGCTTTCACGGTATCGCCCGCCTTCACACGGCCCGACTCGATCCGGCCCGTCAGCATCCGCCCGATGAACGGATCGGAACTCAGGGTCACGGCAAGCATTCGGAACGGCTCGTTCTGCGCTTCGGCCTGTTTCGGCGCGGGCACATGTTTGACGACGAGATCAAAAAGCGCCGTCAGATCCTCGCGCGGCCCGTCCATGCTGTCATCGGCCCAACCCGAACGGCCGGACGCGTAAAGCATCGGGAAATCAAGCTGCTCGTCATTAGCATCGAGCGCGGCAAAGAGGTCGAACACCTCGTCATGGGCACGGTCCGGCTCGGCGTCCGGCTTGTCCACCTTGTTCAGCACGACGATGGGACGCAGGCCAAGCGCCAGCGCTTTCGAGGTCACAAATTTGGTCTGCGGCATCGGGCCTTCGGCGGCGTCCACCAGAAGCACCACCCCGTCCACCATCGAGAGGATCCGCTCCACCTCGCCGCCGAAATCGGCGTGGCCGGGCGTGTCCACGATATTGATCCGGGTGCCGTTCCATTCCACGGAGGTCGCTTTGGCGAGAATGGTAATCCCCCGCTCACGCTCCAGATCGTTGCTGTCCATCGCCCGCTCGGCGACTTGCTGGTTCTCGCGGAACGCGCCCGATTGCTTCAAAAGCGCATCAACAAGAGTGGTTTTGCCATGATCGACGTGTGCGATAATGGCGATATTTCGCAGTTCCATGAAAGGATCCTTAGGGAAGAAAACTCGGGTTTGCGCTCGCCATAGGGGGGACGCGGCCCAATAGCAAGGCTTTTGCGCCCGTGCCGCAGCGCTCCGCCGCCGAGGTAGGACCCAAAACTTGCAGCGAATCGGAAAACCCCTATCTCTTCTAGGAGCAAAGAGGAGGAGCGCGCATGACCAAAACCGCACTGATTACAGGCGCATCGAGCGGCATCGGGATGGCTCTGGCCCGCCATCACGCCGAGCGGCGCGGCGATCTCATTCTGGTCGCGCGCCGGGAGGACCGTCTGGAGGCGCTGAAAAAAGAGCTGATGGATGCGCATACCGTCGATGTCTACACCATCGCCATGGATCTGGCGGAACCGGGCGCGGCCGAAAAGCTTCTCGCGGAGGTCGAGGCGCGCGGCCTGACGGTCGATTACCTCATCAACAATGCCGGGTTCGGCGGCATCGCGGGCTTTACCGACAAGCCGCTGGAAGAGTGGCAGGGCATGATCGACCTGAACATCAGCTCCCTGACCGCCATGTGCCATACCTTCCTGCCCCACCTCGTCGCCAATGGCGGCGGCAAGGTGCTGAACGTCTCCTCCGTGGCGGGCTTCATGCCCGGCCCCTATCAGGCGGTTTATTTCGCCAGCAAAGCCTATGTGCAGAGCTTCAGTCAGTCCCTCGCGGGCGAGTTTGCTGACAAGGGCGTGACCGTTACCGCCCTTTGCCCCGGCCCGGTGAAAACCGAGTTTGGCGATGTGGCGGGCTATTCCAGCAAGGGTTTCATCAAACTGGCGCTCGATCCCGAAGAGGTCGCCCGGCAGGGCTATCTGGGGATGCTCGACGGCGATCTGGTGACATGGGACAGCCTGCGCTGGCGGCTCTACCAGACCTTTGTGCGCCCCTTCATGCCGCGCCGCATGGAGGTCGAAATGATCAAGCAAGACCACCTCAAGAGCCTCTGATGCGGGTTTTGGTGAGTGAAACACCGGGCGCGGCACCGGTTATGGAAACGCGCGCGGAGCCCGTGGCGCTGGACGGCGAAGCGATCATGGAGATGCGGGCCTGCGCCCTCAATTTCGCGGACACGTTGATGCTCAAGGGCAAATATCAGGAGAAGCCGCCCTACCCCCTCACTCCCGGCATGGAGGTTGCGGGGCTGGTGGAGGGGCGCCGCATGGCGGGATTTATCGGCTATGGCGGGCTGGCGGAGCGCGTCGCCGTGCGGCCCGACACCCTCACCGAGATCCCCGAAGCCCTTGATTTCGCAGAGGCCGCCAGCCTACCAATAGCCTACGGCACCGCGCATCTGGCGCTCGACCACCGCGCCGCGCTCAAACCCGGCGAGCGGCTGGTTGTCACCGGCGCGGGCGGCGGTGTTGGGCTGACGGGCGTGATGATGGGCAAACTGCTCGGCGCCGAAGTCATCGCGGTGGCCCGCGGCGCGGACAAGCTGGAGGCCGCGCGTCAGGCCGGGGCGGATCATCTGATCGAGTCGGATACCGATCTGCGCCAGGCGGTCAAGGATCTCGGCGGCGCGGATGTGGTTTACGACGCGGTCGGCGGGGAGATTTTCACCCAGCTTCTCCGCGCCACCAACCCCGAGGGCCGCATCATCCCCATCGGTTTTGCCTCCGGCGACGTCGCCCCGATCCCGGCCAATCACCTACTCGTCAAAAACATCACGGTGATCGGCCTCTACTGGGGCGGCTATCTGAAATTCGCTCCCGACGTGCTGCGGGACAGCCTCGCCAAAATCTACGCCTGGGCGGCGGAGGGCAAAATCACCCCGCAAATCGGCCACCGCCTGCCGCTGGACGACGCGGCGGAGGGCCTCGCCATGCTCACCGAACGCCGCGCGCTCGGCAAGGTTGTGATCACAAACGAGGCGTGACCGCGCTTGCTATCGAGCCTCACTCGCGAGCGCGGTCCGCGAGTGCCTTCACCTGCGGGCCGATCTCCTCGACGATCAGCGCGACCCCCTCGGCATTGGGGTGGATCCCGTCATCCTGCATCAGCCGGAATAGGTTCTGCCCCGACAATCCGGCCAGAAAATTCCTGAAAAACAAGGCGTCATACTTCTCGGCCAATTCGGGATAGAGGCTGCGCACCGCATCACGATACTCCGCCCCGTAATTCACGGGCGCGGGCATCCCGGAAAGCAGGATCGGCAAATCCTTCGCCGCGATCTGGCCCATGATGCCGTCGAGATTGCTGCGCATCTCCGCCGGGCTCAACCCGCGCAAGAGGTCATTGCCCCCGAGCGTCACCATCACCGCATCGACCTCATCGGTCAGCGTCCAGCCGATGCGCTGCAAGCCGCCCGCCGTGGTGTCGCCGGAGACGCCGGCATTGAGAAGCCGCACATCCTCCGCGCCATTCTCCGCGAGCCACGCCTCAAGCTGCGGGACGAACCCTTCCTCGACCGGCAAGCCATAACCCTGCGTGAGACTGTCGCCAAAGGCCGCGATCACGACCTCCGCCGAAACCGGTGTGGACACAAGAAAAATTGCCGCTGAAAGGTGGTAAACGGCGCGGCGACCCTTAAATAGGGCGCGAGCCGACAGGAGATTGCCGATGACCGCCTTTGCCCTCGACAACGTAGAGCTGAGCCTCGACGCATCTTCCGGAAAAGTCGATATTCTCAAAGGCATATCGCTGGACGTTAAAGCGGGCGAAGCAGTTGGCTTGATCGGGCCTTCGGGGTCTGGCAAATCGTCTCTCCTTATGCTCATGGGCGGGCTGGAGCGGGCCACCGGGGGCCGCGTCACCGCGCTTGGTCAGGATCTTGGCGCGCTTGGCGAGGATGGCCTTGCCGCCTTTCGCCGGGATCATATGGGCATCGTCTTTCAATCTTTCCACCTTATCCCGACGCTCACGGCAATTGAAAATATCGCGACCCCGCTGGAGCTCGCAGGCGCCTCCGATGCGATGGAGCGGGCGCAGGCGGAGCTCGAAACCGTCGGCCTCGGACACCGCGCCGATCACTACCCGTCGCAGCTTTCGGGCGGCGAGCAGCAGCGCGTGGCCCTCGCCCGCGCCGCCGCGCCGCGCCCGGAACTGCTTCTTGCCGACGAGCCGACCGGCAATCTCGACAGCGACACCGGCGCGCAAATCCTTGATTTGCTGTTCGGATTGCAGGAGCGCCACGGCGCGACGCTGGTGATGGTCACCCACGCCCCGGACCTCGCCGAGCGCTGCGACCGGGTGATCCGCATGAATGACGGGCGGCTGGCATGACCCTTCTGCGCCTCGCCCTTCGGGACCTGCGCGGCGGGATCGCGGGCTTCCGCATCTTCCTGCTCTGCCTCGCCCTCGGCGTCGCCGCGATTGCCGGGATCGGCACGGTGCGCGCCGCCATCGAGACCGGTTTGGAAAACAATGCCGCCGAGATCATGGGCGGCGAGGCGGAGCTGACCCTCACCTATCGCTATGCCGATGAGACCGAGCGCGCCTGGTTGAACAGCGCGGGCGATCTCTCTGAAATCGTTGAGTTTCGCTCCATGATCGGCACCAGCGAAGCGGCGGCGGACCGGGCGCTCACGCTGGTGGCCGGGGTGGATGAGGCCTATCCGCTCATCGGCGATGTCGAGCTTATCCCCGCCATGCCGCTTGATGATGCGCTCGCGGGCGACGGCACCCGCCCCGGCCTTGTCGCGGACAGCAATCTCGCCGCCCGCATCGGCGCGGAGCCGGGCGATATCGTGACCCTTGGCGGCAACGAGTTTTACCTCTCCGCCCTCTTGATCGCCCGCCCCGATGAGGACCTCGGCGGCTTCGATTTCGCGCCCTCCACCCTCGCCCGCCTCGCCGATGTGCAGGCGGCGGGTCTCACGGCGGAAGGCAGCCTTTTCGACAGCCTCTACCGCCTCCGCGTCGACCCCTCCGCCCTCGACAGCACCCGCGCCGAGGCCGAAGAGGTCTTTGCGGGCAAGGGGATGCGCTGGCGCGATGTGCGGCGCGGTGCCCCCGGCGCGAGCCGCATGACCGAACGGCTCGGCGGCTTCCTGATCCTGCTCTCCCTCGCCGCCCTCGCCGTGGGCGGGATCGGCGTCGGCGCGGCGGTCCGCGCCTGGCTCGACGCCCGCATCCCCACCATCGCGACCCTGCGCAGCGTCGGCATGACCGGCGGCGGCGTGATGCGGCTTTTTGCCATTCAAATCAGCCTGATGGCCGCGCTTGGCATCGCCATTGGCCTGCTGTTCGGCATCGGTATCCCGATCCTTCTCTCCGGCCCGATCACCAGCCGCCTGCCCTTCCCGGCGGAGTTCACCCTCTACCCGCGCCCGATTTTCGAAGCTCTGCTCTATGGCGCGCTGATCGCCGCGATTTTCACCATCCTGCCGCTCGCCCGCCTCCGCGAGGTTAAAATCGCCGTGCTCTATCGCCGGGATTGGGGCGATGCGCGGCCCGGCACCTGGGCGCTCGTGGTCGTCGCGGCGCTGCTGGTCGTCCTCGTCGGCGCGGCGGCTTGGTTCTCGGGCATGGAAATGCTCACGCTCTGGCTCTCCCTCGGCCTTGCGGGCGCGATGCTGGCCCTCGCCCTCGCCGCCCGCGGGATCGCCAAACTCGCCGAAAACATGCGCCGCCGCGCGGGCTCGCCCGTCTCGCGCCTCAGCCTTGCCTCGCTCAGCGGACCGCGCAGCGATCTTGGCGCGGCGATGCTCTCGCTCGGTCTCGGCCTGACGGTTCTGGCCACCATCGGGCAGGTCGACAGCAATCTGCGCAATGCGCTGGCCAATGAACTCCCCGAGCGTGCCCCCGCCTTTTTCCTCGTGGATATCCAACAAAATCAAAGCGCCCCCTTGCAGAACCTCCTCACAGACCAAGGCGCAACCGACATTGAAACCGCCCCCATGCTGCGCGGCGTTCTGACCCGGATCAACGGCGAGGACGCCCGCAGCGTCGCGGGCGAACACTGGGTCCTGCGCGGCGATCGCGGCGTCACGATGTCCGGCCCGCAGCCCGAAGGCAGCGAGATCGTCGAAGGCAGCTGGTGGGACCCGGACACCCCCGACGCCCTTGTCAGCTTCGCCGCCGAGGAAGGCGAGGAACTCGGCCTTGCCCTTGGCGATGAGCTGACCGTCAACGTCCTTGGCCGCGATGTCACCGTCACCATCGCCAATTTCCGCACGGTCGATTTTTCGGATATGGGCATCAATTTCGTGATGGTGATGAGCCCGGCGACGCTCGCGGGCGCGCCTTACACGGAACTCGCCACCGTCTACGCGCCGCAGGAGAGCGAGACCGCGATGCTCCGCGCCATGGCCGAAACGACGCCGAATGTCACCGCCATTTCCGTCCGCGAAGGGCTGGCCCGCGCCCGCGAGACACTGGACGAGTTGGCCGCCGCCACCCGCTGGAGCGCCCTTGCGACGCTGCTCACCGGCTTTGCCGTGCTGATCGGCGCCGCCGCCATGGCCGCCCGCGCCCGGATGCAGGAGGCCGCGATCCTCAAATCCGTGGGCGCGAGCCGCCCGCGCATCCTCGCCATTCACGCCCTCGGCGCGGGCTGGACCGGGCTTGCGGCGGGCCTCATCGCTCTTGTCACCGGCGCGCTTGGAAGCTGGGCGATCATGCGCTTCGTTTTTGAGGCCAGCTGGCGGTTCGACTGGACCAACGCGCTCCTGACCATCGGCCTTGGCGTGCTGACCGCGCTTCTCGCCCGCCTCGCCTTCGTGGCCGGGCCGCTCCGGGTCAAGCCAGCAAGGATATTGCGCGACGAGGGCTGATTTTCCGCCCAATTCAGCAAAACCATGCGAGCCGTGCGGAATCCGCACCGTCCAATCTTGAAATGCGGCCCGAAAAGTCCGATATTTGGGAGGATTTCAACTTGGAGGACCTCATGGCCCAACCGCATGGCTATCAAAGCCAACAGACCGTCCGCACCGGTGCACGTGACATCGACGCGGGCTTGCGCGCCTATATGAACAAGGTCTACAGCCTCATGGCGATCGCAATGGTCGTCTCGGGCGCTGTGGCCTATGTGTTCGGCACCGATCTTTACGCCCTCACCCGCGGCCAGGAAACTGCCGTGATCCCGGAAGGCGTTCTGCTCAGCCTGTTCAACTCGCCGCTGAAATGGGCGGTGATGTTCGCGCCGCTGATCTTCGTCTTCGCCTTCAGCGCGACCATCAACCGCGTCAGCCAAAGCACGGCGCAATTCATGCTCTACGCCTTTGCCGCGCTGATGGGGCTGTCGCTCAGCTCGATCTTCGTCTTCTATACCGGCATGAGCATCGCGCAGACCTTCTTTGCAACCGCAGGTGCTTTCGCCGCCCTGTCGCTCTGGGGCTACACCACCAAGCGCGACATTTCGGGCTGGGGCAGCTTCCTGTTCATGGGTGTGATCGGCGTAGTTATCGCATCGATCATCAACATCTTCGTCGGCTCCTCGGCGCTGCAATTCGCGGTCTCCGTGGTTGCGCTCCTGGTCTTCGCTGGCCTGACCGCCTATGACACGCAGCGTCTGAAGAACACCTATCTGGCCCTCGCCCAGCATGGCGGCGCAGCGGCAGAGATGATCGGCAAATCCGCCGTGATGGGGGCGCTCTCGCTCTACATCAACTTCATCAACATGTTCATGTCGATGCTCTCGCTCTTCGGCGCGACCAACGAGTAAGACCTGACAGAGACGATAGAAAGCCCGGCCAAGCGCCGGGCTTTTTTTATGGCTCAGTCCCTTTCGCGCGTGAACGCCGTCACGCCGTCAAACGCGGGCAACCACGCCTCGCGGCGGCAGGTCCAAAGCTCATAGGTCGGCGTGAACTGGCTCGGCGCGTCAAAGGCCCCGAGATGCAGCTCGACCTCGTCCTCGCTCAGCGCATAGACGGAACTGCCGCAGATCGGGCAGAAATGACGGCCCTCATAGACCTGCGTCGCGCCGTCAATCCTGACCTGATCCGGTGCGAAGATCGCGGCGGCATAGAACACCGCCCCATGATGCTTCCGGCACGCAAGGCAATGGCAAAGCCCGACACGCTCCGGCGCGCCAGTCGCCGTGAACCGCACCGCGCCGCAGAGACAGCCGCCCGTGGTCTCGCTCATCATCGCCTCCCTTTTGCCCCCAGCCTCCCTCGGAACGGCGCGGCGGATCAATCCCAGATCAGCGGCAACACATGCTGGCGTGTCAGCGGCGCGAGAACCAGCGCCTCGGCTTCCGCCCGCTGCACCCAGACCGCTTCGGCAATCTCCGCCTGCACGGTGATCGGCGCGTCCCACTCAAACCGGTAAATCTCGCCATACGCCACATGCCCCGCCTCATTCGCGGCGGGCGCTTCGAACCGGCCGAGATAGCGGGCCGTGCCGGGGGCCAGATCCAGCGCCAGCTCTTCCTGCAACTCCCGGATCAGCGCCGCCTCGGCGCTCTCCCCCGGCTCGATCTTGCCGCCGGGCAGCATGAAGGCCGCCGTGTTCTTCTTGCGCGCCAAAAGCAGCGCCCCATCGGCCCGCAGGATCGCGGCGGCAGCGATAAAAATCTCTTTCATATCAAACACCTTGGCGACAGAATACCCGACAGGCGGCACCGCGCCCGCGCGCACACCCACGCGGCCCATCCCCAGCAAACCCCGTGAAAGCGCCGCGCGCTTTCTCCGCTGGATCCCCTTGCAAAACGGCACAAAAAAACCCCGCGCAAAGGCGGGGTCTTTTGCGTCAGGCCGATCACTTACTTGATCTTGCCTTCTTTATATTCGACATGCTTGCGCGCCACCGGGTCGTATTTCTTCACGACCATTTTCTCGGTCATGGTGCGGGCATTTTTCTTGGTCACATAGAAGTGGCCGGTATCCGCCGTCGAGTTCAGGCGGATCTTGATCGTGGTAGGCTTAGCCATCTCAAACTCTCCTCGCGGCGCGTGAACGGCGATCCGCATGAAATAAAGCGCCCGTGAAACGGGCAAATTCGGAAATTGCCTTTTACGCCTCTCAGCCCTGCTGTCAAGGCGAATCGGCGCGGTTTATTTGGGCAGATCCTCGATATAGGTGAATTGCTGCATCCGGTCTTCCTCGCGGAAATAAGGCACCGGACGGACCGGGCTCGGATCATCCAGAAGCGCCTTCACCTCCTCCAGCACCACCGTGGTCACATAGGGCATCGGATAGTCCTCGATCTTCGAGAGCGGGATCCATTGCAGATCCGACAGCTCGTCATCGGAGGCGGAGAAATCATCCGGGTCGCCCTTGAGCGCATCCGCTTCGGCCATGAAGAACCGCGCATCGAAGCGGCGGGTGCGGCCCGGCGGGGTCACGGCGCGGAAGATGAAGCGCAGGCCCGAGGCGTCCGGCAAATGCCCGGTCGCGAAAAACTGCGCCCAGTCCTCGGTCGGGGCGGGAATGGCGTCCGCGCCGGGATCGGCATCGCCGAGCATCAGCCCCGCTTCCTCGTAAAGCTCGCGGATCGCCGCATTGGCGAGCGCAGGCCCCAGATCGCCCAACCGGCAAGCAGGCAGCGCGCGCAATGGCACCCCCGGCACATCGGCGTCCTGCGGATCGACCGCCCCGCCGGGAAACACGAATTTGTCTGGCATAAAGGCCGCGCCGCGCCCGCGTTTGCCCATCAGAACCGAGGGCTCGCCATCCCGGCGAATAAGCACAAGCGACGCCGCATCACGGATGATTTTCGATTTGTCCGTTTCCGGGGTCATGCGGGAACCTCGCCGCGATGTGGATAAAATAGAAATTAGACCCCCTCACGCGTCATGGCACCCGTATGGGGACCCGGTGGAGCGTCACTGTCAAAACCGTACATCCGTTTTGCCCATTGTGTTCCCACAAAACAACCCTTGAGTCGCGGCAAAAGATAAAGCGAGAGCGCAATGAAAAAGAGCGAGAACACCGCCGCCATGACGCCGGGATTGGGCTCCCAGATCTCGTAAACCGTGATCATCAGCGGCGCCATGACATGGCCGGTGATGAGCATCGTCATCCAGGCTGGGCCATCATCGGCGCGGTGATGGGAGAACACCTGCCCGCAGACCATGCAGTCGTCACGGGTCTTGAGATAGCCATCCATCAGCGGGCCCTGTCCGCAGTTGGGACAGCGCAATCCCCATCCGTGTTTGACGGCTGGCATTAGCGGGCGGTCATTGAGGGCGTTTGCATCCATAGTATGGCATACAATACGGATCAAACCGCGCTTTGAAAAGCTCTTGCATCACTCTGCGGCATTCCGCCGCGCGCCTCAAGTCCTTGATTTTATTAGTTAAGGATATTTTTATGCGATTTTTTTCGTTTTTCTTCGACGGGTCCGGCGGCCCTGCTGCGTATCAGTCACGAAGCAGCAAGAAACAGCTTCGAGCAAAAATAAAGGAACGTTCACATGAAAACATTTCTGATGAGCACCGTCGCCGCAACCCTTCTGGTCTCGGGCGCCGCTTATGCCAAAGGCCCGGACGGGCATCACGACCGCCGCGGCCCGGCCCCGATGATGATGCAATTCGGCGAAATTGATTCGGATGGCAACGGCGAGATCACGCCCGAAGAGTTCACCGCGTTTCAGGAGGCCAAGTTTGACGCCGCCGACGCCAATGGCGATGGCAATCTGGATGCGGATGAGCTGATCGCCCGGCAAGAGGCGGAAGCCGAGGCGCGCCGCCGCGCCGGTGTCGAGCGGATGATCGAGGCCCGCGATGAGAATGATGACGGCGTGTTGAGCGCCGAAGAACTCGCACCGCGCGAAGATATGGCCGAGCGCATGTTCGAGCATCTCGACGCGGATGAAAACGGCGCGATTTCCCAGGAAGAGGCCGAGAACGGTCCGAAAATGGGCAAGCGCGGCGGTGAGCGCGGTGAACGTGGTGAGCGTCCCGGCGATCGGGGTGAACGTCCGCAGCCGCCGGAGGGCGATGCGCCCAATGCTGACGCCCCGAATGGCGAGCCGCCGATGGCGCCTGAGGCCGAAGGCGAGGCTGACAACGCCGCCGACAGCGAGTAAGAGCAGGCAATACAGGCATATCTCCGGGGCGGGATTTCCCTCTCGCCCCGGAACCACCGCAAGCAACCGACGGCAAGGCAGGGCACAGGCAGCGTGCAAAGTGACGAAGAGCTAATCGCGGCCTATGCGGGCGGTGACGAGCGGGCCGCGCGGCAAATCGCGGACCGGCTGCTGCCGCCTGTCCTTTCCCTCGCCCGGTATATGCTGAGCGATCCGGCGGAGGCCGAGGATGTGGCGCAGGAAACGCTGCTAAGGCTCTGGAAACTGGCCCCGAACTGGGAAGCCGGACGCGCCAAGCCCGAGACATGGGCCTACCGCGTTGCCGCCAATCTCTGCACGGACCGTCTGCGCCGCCGCAAACGCATCAGCGGCGAGGAGGTCCCCGAGCAGGAGGACGACACGCCCGGCGCCGAGGCCCAGCTTGGCGAGGCCGACCGCGCCGCTGCCCTGCGCGCCGCGCTCGCCACATTGCCCGAGCGTCAGCGCCTCGCCCTGGTGCTGCGCCATTTTCAGGACCATAGCCAAGCGCAGATCGCAGAGGTTATGGAGATCAGCGAAGAGGCCGTCGAAAGCCTCCTTGCCCGCGGCAAGCGCAGTCTGGCCGCAACATTGGAATCGCGCCGTGCGGCGCTCAGTTTGGAGACTGGGTCATGAGTGACGATCTCGACAGCTATTTCGCGGCGGCCCGCGAGGCGGAACCGGGCGTTCCCGGTGATCTCCTGGGGCGCGTTCTGGCCGATGCGGCGGCGCATCAGCCCAAACCTTTTACCCTGTGGCGCTTCCTCGGCGGCTGGAAAGGCGCACCGGCGCTGGCCTGCGGCGCGCTCATGGGGCTCTGGATCGGCATGGGCAATGTGACCGACACGGCCAGCGCCTTCACCGGCTACGACATCGCCGCCACCCTCGACAGTTTCGCGGAGGCTGAGTAATGCCCTTCACCATGACGTTGAAAAAACTGCGCTATCTGCTGCTCGCCTCGGTGCTGGTCAATGTGATCCTCGCCGGGGTGGTGCTCGGGCCGCTGGTCTCAGCGGACCGCAAACCCCCGCCGCCCCCGCCGGGCGATCTCGTGGCCGGGATGATCCACGCCCTGCCCGAGGCGGCGAAAGACGAGATGCGCCGCGATTTCCGCGAGCGCCGCAAGGGGCCGGAGAACCGCCGCGAGGAGCGCGCCGCGCAGGTCCGCGCCATCACCACGGCGGTCGAGGCCGAGCCCTTCGATCCCGCCGCCCTTGAGGCCGCGTTGCAAGCCTTTCAGATGCGCACCGATGAAGACCTCTCCAACCTGCGCAGCAAGCTGATCGAGCAGGTCGGCGAGATGACCCCCGAAGAGCGCGCCGATTTTGCCGAGAAACTCCGCGACCACGGGGCGCGCGGCAAGAAGGGCCGCAAATGAAACAGGAAACGGCGGTCTCTTTCGCGCAGGACTATATCCTCTGGCTGATCCAGCAGGAGGACCGGCTCGCCGGGTTCATGAACGGCACCGGCAACAGCGTGACCGAGCTGCGCGCCGGTGCCGGCGATCCGGCCTTTCTGGCGGGCCTGCTCGACTGGCTGCTCACGGATGAGGCGCAAATCCTCGATTTCGCGCAGGAAACCCAAATCCCGCCGGAGCGCGTGCTCGAAGCCCGCGCCGCGCTCCCCGGCGGCGATGTGCCTCACTGGACCTGAGCGAGCCAGCCCGGCAATTCGGAAATATCCTCCAGCACCACATCCGCATGGGGCGCCAGTTCCTCGCGGCTGCGCGTGCCGGTCAGAACGGCGACACAAGTGCAACCCGCCGCGCGGCCCGCTTTCATATCCGCAATGGAATCGCCGATCATCACCGCATCGCTGGCCTTGCGGTCGAGCTTCTCCAGCGCCGCCGTCACCATCCCCGGATCGGGCTTTGCGCCAAAGCCGCTGTCAAACCCGACGACGGCGCGGAAATAGCGCTCCACCCCGAAATGCGCCATCTGCCCGCGCGCGGAGGTCTCGCCGTCGTTGGTGACGATCGCCATCGCATAGCCCTCATCCGCCAGCGCTTTCAAAAACGGCGCGAGTTCCATCACCGGCACCGGCATCGCGCCCGCAAAGGCCGCATGGGCAGCGCGCTGGATCTGCTCGTGCGACACCTGTGGGAACCCGTCCCGGATGATCTCCTCCATCTGCGGCCCGGCGGCGTGCACCAGCGGCGAGCCTGCGGCGATATGCCCCTCCGGCGAGATCTGCAAATACGCGCAAAGCTCGGCAAACAGCGCGTCATCACCGCCCGCAACGCCCCGCACCATCTTCAAAAACGGCCCCTGCCAGCTTTTGCGAAAATCAAACAGCGTGCCGTCTTTATCAAATAGCAATGCGCGGATCATGGGGGGTCTCCTTCTGCTCGTCCCCTCCCTATCCGCCCGCGCGCGGGCAAGCAACGCCTCAAAGATTGCGCCGCGCGCGACCTCGCGTCTAAGCTGGCCCTGCGCGAACTCACTCGCGCCAAAAACAAACGGAGGAGCTTCCATGCGACATGTCATGACGTCTCTCATTCCTATTGCTGCAAGTTTTGCACTCACCCTCCCCGCCCTTGCGCAGGAGGACGCGATTTATTCCGGGATGGACCGGATTCATCCGGTCTGGGCCGAAAATGGCATGGTCGCCGCGCAGGAAGCGGTGGCCGCACGGGTCGGCCTTGAGATCCTCGAACAGGGCGGCAATGCGGTCGATGCCGGGGTCGCCGTGGCCTTCGCGCTGGCGGTGACGCTGCCGCGCGCGGGCAATCTGGGCGGCGGCGGGTTCATGATCGTGCATGACGCGGAAAGCGGCGAGACCAAGGCGATTGACTACCGCGAAATGGCCCCCGCCGGTGCGGAGCGCGATATGTTCCTCGATGAGAATGGCGACGCCGATAGCGAGCTGTCGCGCTTCACCGGCAAGGCCGCGGGCGTGCCCGGCACGGTCGCCGGGATGCAGCTTGCCCTCGATGAATATGGCACCATGACCATGGCCGAGGTGATCGCCCCCGCCATCCGTCTCGCCGAAGAGGGCATCGAAGTCACCCCCGCCCTTGCGGACAGTCTGATCGCGCTCGAAGAGCGGCTGAAGAAATGGCCGTCCTCGGAGGCGATTTTCTACACTGAAGACGGCTTCTACGCTCCCGGCGACACGCTGGTGCAGGCGGATCTCGCAAACACTCTCAAAGCCATTGCCGAGCAAGGTCCGGCGGGCTTCTATGAAGGCCCGGTCGCCGAGCAGATCGCTGCCGCCGTGCAGGCTGCCGATGGCCCGATGACCGTCGAGGATCTCGCCAATTACGAGGCCAAGATCCGCGAGCCCGTCACCGGCACCTATCGCGGCTATGATATCGTCTCAATGCCGCCGCCCTCCTCCGGCGGGATCCATATCATCCAGATCCTGAACACCATGGAAGGCTGGCCCATTGGCGCGCTCGGGTCCAACAGCGCGCAAACCGTGCATCTGATGGCCGAAGCGATGAAACGCGCCTATGCGGACCGCTCCGAATTTCTGGGCGATTCCGATTTCGTGGATGTCCCGATCGCGGAGCTGACCTCCAAGGATTACGCCGAAGACATTCGCGCGCAAATCGGCGATTACGCGACTCCGTCGGAGAACATCAAACCCGCCGATCTCGCGCCTTACGAGTCGAATGAAACCACCCATTTCTCGATCATGGACAAGGATGGCAATGCGGTGTCGAACACCTACACCATCAACTTCTCCTATGGCTCGGGCATGGTGGCGGACGGCACCGGCGTTCTGATGAACAACGAGATGGACGATTTCTCCGCCAAGCCGGGCGTGCCGAACGCTTACGGGCTGATCGGCGGCGACGCCAACGCGGTGGAGCCGGGCAAACGCCCCCTCTCCTCCATGTCGCCGACCATCGTGATGAAGGACGGCGAGGTCTTCCTCGTCACCGGCTCCCCCGGCGGCGCGCGGATCATTACGACGACGCTTCAGGTGATCTCCAACGTCATCGACCACAAGATGAACGTCGCCGAAGCCACCAACGCGCCGCGCTTCCACCACCAATGGCTGCCGGATGAGCTTCGGATCGAGGAAGGCTTCAGCGCCGACACCCTCAACATCCTGCGCGGCAAGGGCCACACGCCGGTGGAAATGGACGTGATGGGCTCGACCCAATCCATCCTGAACGATCCGGAGACGGGGTTTTTCTTGGGCGCGTCTGACCCGAGGGCAGCGGGAGCTGCGACGGTTGGGTATTAAAGTGAGATCAGAAAAGGGGCCACGCGGCCCCTTTTTACCTAAACGAGGGTTCATCGGTTGATCCGGCACCCGATAGCGCCCTAAAACTCCCCCTCAGACACTCAGAAAACAGGCAAAACCATGCCCGACACACCGAGCGCCAGCACGTCCGATTTCGTGATCAACAGCCCGCTCGCCTTGCCGGTCCTCATCATCCTGTTTCTCTATTTTTTTGTCCGGTATTTTCTGGTGCTGCTGGCCATCCTCGACGCGGTCATCTTCGGTTTCTACGATCTTATGACCCGGCATCTCGACAAGATGCAGAGCCTCCGTGCCGCCCCATGGTGGCCGTCAAAAGGCAAGCGCCGCAAAATCCTGATCCACTGGCTGATCGCGACCGGCCTGCTCATCGCCTTCATCCTGATCGCCTTCCGGCTTCGCTGGATCGAGCAGGTCCCCAACTGACGGGAACGACCTCACGTGTCCCACGCCCTGATTTTGAGGGACACCCAAGCCAACCCGCGTTGGACAAAAATCAAGGATTGGCGATCCCACGAGGACTCGAACCCCGAACCTGCTGATTAGAAGTCAGCTCGTCCGTATGTATTTTCAATGGGTTAGGTAGTGCGTGTCTCTTTGATGTCTCTACGTGGTCGCGGTGGGACTCGAACCCACATACTTCCGTTTAGAAGACGGATGCTAATCCAGTTTAGCTACGCGACCGCGTATTTCCATCTCTACGCTGCTGAAGCTAGACTTTCAAGCTGACTGCGAGACGCTGTGCTCTATGGCACGGGTATCAGCAGATTGCAACGGCAGTGGCAACGGCTCACCTTTACCAATCTCTGCTGTGCGTCCACTTACGACAAGTTGACGCACCTTATCTGTGTATTGTGAGAGCAGTGTTTCCATTTCAGGCGGACAATCGCGCTCTATCTGTTTCCAATCATCACCTGTGTTGGGTTGGTAGTGCGGAAACCAGCCAGTGTAAAAGTGATAATCGGGTCGAATGTCGATAATGTGCTTGCCGTCAAAAATGCGTCCGCCAACCTCTACGGGTTTTTGAGCCATTTTTGCGTGAATGACACGTTCTAAGTCTTTTCCTGCTTCGATAGACACTTTGCTTAGTTGGTCGTAGCCGTAGCGTACGAGATAGCGATATTGTTTCATAGTATTTCGGTTTTATTGTGTTCCTCTTTGTATCTGATAACTGCATGCTCTAACTGCTTCCACTTGTCACGTAGTTGCACGGGAGTAGTGATTGTCGGGCAATAGCGCATGGTGTTTGTTTTCGGAAGAAAGCTCACTCGCTTCATAACTTCGTCAAAGCCATATTCTTCAATCAAGAAGTCACAGGCTGTGCGTTGCGTTTTGTTTCCATAGTAGGCTTTATTTTTTCCGTCCACCGCTTCAAAAGCTTTGATTATGTCTGCTCCCAACACGGAAAAGCTCGCCTTTTCCTTATGAGTATTACTTTCTTTATAGTATTGCTCCCTTATAGTATTACTTACCGTACGGGTTTTCCCACGTTGGGATTTTCCCACGTTGGGATTTTCCGTATGTGGCTCATACGGGTTTTCCGTATGGGGCTTTATGAGAATATGATAAAGCACACGCCCGTTATTTTGACGTTCCCTTTTGATGAAACCTGCTTGCTCTAACTCTTTGATGCCTGAAAGTGTTGCGTCAACGCCGTCTGAAGCTTCTTCAGCAATACGACGCGTTGAAAAGTTCCAACCGTCAGGCTTTGAATAGATAAAGGCATAAATACCTTTTGCTTTCCACGACAATGAGCTGTCCTCTAACAACTTGTTAGTAACCTGTGTAAAACCACTAGGCTGTCGCTTCGATTTTGATACTGACATAATAGAAAAACCGCTCTCAAAGAGAAGAGAGTAACGCTAGTGTCTTCGCGCACTAGTGGGGTTTCTCCCCTCTCTTCCCCTTGATAACGGTCTTAATTTAAGCGAAGAAGATGTATAACACAGTACTCCGCGCGTTACAACGTAGTACTACAGTACATTATACCAATACACAAAAACCGCCTGTGGGGGCGGTTGTGGATAAGAAAAAAGCCCCGTGTCTACGAGGCATGAAGGCTTTTTGCTCAATATTACAAATATTGAATACTTCTATTTTACTACCCCTCGCACGAAACGCAAGTGCTGTCTGGTGCAGCGTTTACCACCACCTCTTTGTACGTGTAGCCTTTTTCGGCAAGGTCTTGATGATACGCAAGGTCTTTGTCGTTGCTGATAACTGCAATGGTTTGTTCGTTGTCGGGCGCTGTGCGAATGTAGCGCGTGCCTTTTTGGAGTGTCATTTGCCTATTATAGCAAACTGTCTCTGTAGGCATCTAAGAGGCTGTCGATGCTAGGAAACGGCACGTAGACACCTAGCTCTGACATGAGCTTATTGTATTCCTCAAACACCTCGTTGACTTGGTCGGTGGTGAGTTCGGTAGTGCTTTTCGTACCGTACATGCTTTCTTGAATAGCACGCCATACGGCTTTGACCAGCTCTGGCGTAGGCTCTATGCGGTGCTGTTCCATTTTGGTAACGATAGTACGCATAGTGACACCTTCCTCGACTAACGCTTTTGAGGTGTTATCAAATAATTTGTGCAAGCTACGGTTTTGAAGAGTGGTTCGTTTCATTTGCTCTTATAGTACGCGATACGTTCTAAAAGCCAAGCTTTGCTATCCCCAGTATACGGCTTGCGAAAGTTGCGCTCGATAGTTTCAAGCTCTTTTTTGCCGTACTTTCTAACGATTGCTTTTCGATAGTTAGGGATATTGCCATGCAAGAAACAGTTACACTCACCACACTGGCAGTGCACGTTTGTTTCGCTGTAGTAGTATTCTAAACCGCACGCAGACTTTGGCATGTAGTGTCCAGCCTGTGCGTTGCGTCCCTCTACCTTTTTGCCACAGGTAAAGCAGATGTTCTTGTCGCGTTTTTTGATATAGCGTGCGAAGTGTCGCCAGAGTGTCTTTTTAAGAGAGGCGACAGTTTGAGTTTTTGCCACCTCTCTATTATAGCAGTTAGCCGATAGGACAGTCTTTCAGCATTGCCTCGGTTCTTATAGACTCTGTGTTGCCAGAATACATTGGATTTATGAGCATTCCGACATTGCCACCCTGTCGCTTTTGATACTCTGCTTGCAACTCACTGCACGACATCTGCGATATGCGATGCCTATAATCGTTTTGGTCGCTTGAAAGTGCATTTGTGGCGGCGTTTGTGATTGCATAGCCACCTGCGGCGGCACAGCCTTGTAGCAACATTGCGCCTACGATAAAAATTGAAACTCTTTTCACTTGACCCTCACTCTTTATGGTCGGGACAGTCTAGCGGGACGCGATTCGACGTCAACCTTTTTGTTGGCTTTCAGGGAGTCGAACCCCGATTATCTGCTTCAAAAACAGGCGTCCTACCGTTAGACGAAAAGCCAATTTCACAAGCTGTTATGAGGGGGTAAGGATTTGCCAAAAGAGTATAGAGCAACCATACGGAAGCCCATCATTTGTGTAGTCACCTTACATTGCCTTCGGAGATGCACTCTCCTATTGACCGTAACAGTGCATGTCTATGCGTCTACCTATTCCGCCACCCCTCATAACAACCTACGATTTTTCTTTCGTGTATTTCTGATACTCACTCACAGACATCTCTCTTATGAGAATACCACCGTCATTTAGTAAATCCGCAACAGTCCACGAGTATGTTGTTGGACTTGTTGTCTTATCTATGCTCCGAGTTTCGGAATGCTCATTCTCCATTAAGCAAAATGCAACATCTGCATGATATTCGCCTTTATGTTTTTGTGAGACAGTTAGTTTTTTCATATGTTTGTGAGAAAGAAAAGCACACCGTAGCGTGCTAGTTGTATTGGCGATTGGTTCGGTCTTGCCGTGCCTTCTCTATCTTCGCCAATTGCTTCCATCGGTACGATTGCGGTCATACCGATTGAGTGAGAAATGTTCTCTGTAGCAGTGGAAAGTATAAATACTTATATACCACTATCACAAACTATATTTTTTCACAGTTTATTTATAATTTGAATCTGAGAGGTTGCAATTCATTTCTGCATCTCCTCAAACATCAACTCGATAGTAGTTGTCCATATACTCCACGTAACGTATGGGAGTAGGATAATCATTGTATATCTCCTTGTGTGTTTTGATGAGCCACGTGAGCCACCGTTTCATTTGCTGTTTCTCTGGTTTGTTTCTCGCACGGCGTTTCTTCCGTTTTTCGAGTTGACCCTTGGTCAGTCTGTATTTTCTTGAGTAAGCCATTTGATACCTCCCAGTAAAAACAAGCTTTGCAGTGTGGACGCGGATGCCAGAAGCATACGAAGTCCAGCAGTGGAACAATGAGCCAGCCCTCACGATACGCACGAGAGCAAAGCATTTCTTCAACACCGCCACAGAGGTAGCGGTTCGCTTTACGTGAAAGCCAAACTCGCCACATCTTTTTTCTCCTGTAATGAGCTTCTACGTTTAGTATACCACGTGCTGTTTTTAGTTATCCACAGCAGTAGTGCTTGCATTATTTCTGTAGCAATATACTATATATGTATAGCAATAAGAAATACAAAAATATGAGTACACAACACACAGACGGTTACTGGGAAGCACAACAAACAATGGTCGCAGATGCAAAAGCATATCTTGATACGCTCGACATCTTCGACATCAACACAGTTAGCTTCTACGATGTCGTAGAAGCATTACAACTACAAAACATTGCAGAGCGCACAGAGGTTGCCATTTGCAACATCATCACCGAAGCAAAAGAAGAAGCAGACGTGCAACTTGATTATCAGTACGAAGTAGCACAATCGGGATATGGTACGTATTAGACGAAACGCGTTTGAAATGAAAGCGCACGAGCAATCTATTAAAAAGCGTGAGGCACGACCCTCACACCCGCATTCAATCGAAACGTATGCCAATCCATTTAAGCGACCAATTCTATGAAAATCACAATCACAATAGACGGACACACGAAAGAGTATAGCGGCGATACAGACCTGCACCACTCACAAGATTGGAACGCACGAGTGTATCACCAGATGAATGAGGTAGAAGATTACAAGCGAAAACCTAATCCGTTTGACTAACATGACATCAAAAGAAACAAGCGCAATCATCACACTGATAGTGATTGCAGTAGCCATTCTGGTAGCAGAGTGGGCAGGGCTAACAGACGCATTTATCGAATTATTTTAGAGATATGAAAAAGGATTACAAAAGCACCAATAAAAACATTTGCGTCTGTGGTTACTGGAATAGCGACGGCACTCTCAATACTGAAAGACCAAATGCAATCAAGTATATGCACACTAAAGAATGTCCTTGCATCCTTGTAGATAACACCCCCGATGTGCGTATCCTGCCAGCACTATCTCAAATATAGTATGAAAACATTTAACGACGACCCAGCTCTCAAAGAGCTACTACTCAAAGAAACCATTGCACATCGTGAAGCTGATGAGTTGGTGCGTGGTACATACAACGAAACAGATAGCGAAACATTTAAGGGCTGTGCTGTCGGCTGTGCTGTTGACACACTCAATCGCAAGCTTGGGAAAGATTATAACAACGGAGACCACGAAGCTTTAGAAACAGAGGGGTGGTATCCAGCATGGTTGGCATACTTGCAAGACACTTTCTTTGAAAACGTAACAGAGTATAAAACATGGCCAGAGCGTTTTGTCGCGGCTATCCCAGCAGGTGTGGAGTTTGAAACGCTAGAGCGCGTGAAGTGGCAGTTCCTTTCGTACCTTATGGACGAGAATATCGCTAGAGTAGAAAAGCTTGACATCGACGCAGACCTAAAGAAGCAGGTGCTTGATGCTATTAAAGGCACACAAAAAGTAGCAGATGATGCGTTAAATACTGGTGTGTGGAATAAAGGTGCGGCGAGCGCGGCTCGGAATGCGGCGATTGAGGTGAGTGTGGTGTGGGGCGCAGCGAGTGCGACGAACGCGGTGTGGGGCGCGGTGAGTGCGGAGAGTGCGGCGAGTGCTGCGAACGCGGCGAGCGCAGCGGAGAGTGCGGCGAGGGGTGCGGAAATCAGTGCGGAGACGAGCGCGTACGATAAACACTCCGAAAAGCTGTTGGAGTTATTAGAAGCTAGTGAAAAATAGTATGAAACCAATCACAGAAATAGTGGAGGAGTTTGTAAAAGAGGCAACTAAAATGTCAGAGTTTAAATGGCAAAATGGTGAACCTATCGAGTGGTATTTTGATGTTGAAGAAATGCCGAAAAAACTGCGTGAAATGCTGCCCACCACCCTAGAAGCAGATAGAAAGGCGGTGCGGGAGGAGGTTCTCAAAGAATGCCTTGCCATTGTAAATGGATATGGTTTGGCAATATCAACAAAAAATGCCTTCTACACAGAAGAACAGGTATGCGCAGGTATTGCGGAAGATATAAAAAAATTAAAACACTAACAAAATAAGGGTATGAAAGAAATAGAAAGACTAATAATCATAAATGGAGTTTATAAAATCATTGTGACCAGAGGAGACTCATTTAAGGCTGTGGAATTAGCAATAGCGGAGTTTTATAAACACTTGAAGAGTCTTATGGAAGAGTACGAAAAAGCAGACCAAGATATGAAAAATATGTACGACTTAGAATATATAAGACAAGGTATAGAAGACATACAGGTGATAGATATTACCACTACAGACAATAAGAAAGTTGTATGACACCAAACAAAAAAATGAGAGTGAGGTGGTACGAGGGCGTGAAACAAAAACTACTCCACCACATCCGCAACCACGAAGTGTGTAGAGGGGATTTAATGGAGGGGAGTTCTCTTGATAAAGAACAAAAGCTAGAGTGGTCCTATCGTTTTCGCAGACATAAGTATTATTCTGACGAAGATGAGTTAGAAACATTGTCTGGCTACAGCCCAGAAGTAGAGCTACGGCACTTGCTGTTGGTGTTAGATAAAGATAATTACAAAAATAATCCATATTGGTATGGTCTTGAAACCACTCGCGATAACAAAGGTCGATATTACGCTCGGATTTGTAGAATGTATGGCTCTGGTGTAGATGAGCATTACGATGCTACGAATATTGAAATAGACCTCACCCAGCCATTCGAACGCCAACAGCCAGAGGTTTATGAGCAGTTATGTAAGATTTTAGAGATAGAATAACAATGAAATATGACACAAACACAAAAAATTAAAGCCTACATCACAGGTGACATCAAAGCAAAACAAGAACTGTATCGACAGTTAGACGTGACGGTAGCAGGTAGCGGTGAAAAGATACTCCGCATACTGCGCGAAGCTTATGCACAGGGGAAGATAGATATAGTGATTAAAAAGTAGTATAGTAGTTATACGTCCACCATGACGCTAAAAGGGCTTAATATATAACATAGTATTATGAAGACAATAAATCTAAAAGGAAAAGAGTATGCGCCTGTAAGTGCGCGACTAGAGCAGTTTCATAGCGACCATAAAAAAGGTACTATCGAAACAGAGCAACTTTTCAACGAAGGGTACGTTATTTTCAAAGCGATAATCGCACTCGATGATAACCGTACATTTACTGGTCATGCTTTCGGCAAAATAGGCAAAGAGAAAGCCTTTGAAAAAGTAGAGACAACGGCAGTCGGGCGAGCACTCGCATTTGCTGGCTATCTCGCAGGCGGTGAGATTGCGTCGTATGACGAAGTAAAGGCGTTTGAAGACGATAACGCTAAAGCGCCTGAGCAAACAGAAACACCAGACGTATCGAAAAAAGATGCAATTGCGCAGTTGAAGAAAGCTACTACTAAAGACGAGCTGACAGATATTTGGAAGTCACTTTCTGCATCGCAACGTAGTGACACAGAGGTGCGTGCGATGTCTAAAGAGTTAGCCGATAATCTCGAATAATATGGATATTAAACGAACAGAACAGCTCTTAGCGGTACGCAATGAGATTGCAGAGCTAAAAGAAAAGCAAGACATTGAGATGAAACCACTCAAAGACTTGCGCGACAATCTGCAAGAAGAGCTTATTGAAGATATGAAAGAGAATGGTATGCGCTCGGTCAAAACAGAGCACGCCAATTTCTCGATTGCATCACGCAAAGGCTATGCGTTTGTCAACGAAGTTGAAGCAATGAAATGGGCTACAGAGCATCGTTGTACAACTATTGACAAAACACGCGCGGCGCAGGAACTCAAAAAGCTTGAAACTCTACCTGACTTCGTAGAGCCTGTCGAAAACGAGTACATTAGCATCAAACCAGTAACAAAATAATATGAATAAGCACATTATCTTAGGAAACCTCACACGTGACCCAGAATTGAAAGCGTTGCCAAGTGGAAGCCAAGTCTGCAACTTCGCAGTTGCGACCAATCGCACATACAAAGACAAAGACGGCAACACACAAGAAAAAGCACAATTCCACAATGTTGTTGTGTTTGGTGCACAAGCAGAGGCGTGCTCTAAATACCTTGCAAAAGGACGCCAAGCACTTGTAGAGGGACGCTCTGAAACTCGCACCTATGAGGTTGGAGAGGAAAAGCGATACATCACAGAGCTAATTGCAGACAATGTTACCTTTGTCGGTAAAGCGCCAAGTAAAGTAGGTGACACAGACGAAAAGTACCCAGAGCAAGACATTAATCCAGAGGATATTCCTTTCTAACAAATAACATATGACACCAATTCTATTTGTAACTGTCCTAGCACTTGTAGTGCTGTACATGCTAGGCAATAAAGCTCTCAAGCTACGTCGAGAGGTGATGCTAGAGATACTTGAAACCTTGAAGGTATCAGAGGTATCAGAGCGCGACGAACGCATGTCACAAAAGCAAGCCTTGCGCCTACAGAAAGAGCTAACAGCGCTTGGAGAATTGCTTGGCTATGAGTACAATCACAACCACGACACGTACCTTGTAGACGAGCCTATCTGGGTGAAACAAAAACGAAAGCGCGGACGTCTAAAAGGTAGCAAGAAAAAGTAGACAAAGAGAAAAGCCCCACATCGGGGCTTTTTCTTATGCTTGAGCGAGATATTTTAGGTGCAATCCTTTGTTGTGGCACACCCATGGTGTCCAACCGCTTTCATCGTACAGCATACGAGCATACGCGATGTTATCTTCTACATTCCACTTATCAAGTCCTAGCTCTGCGAGACGCGCATCATGCACTGAGTTCAGTTGATATAGCCCTCCGTCTGTTGTGCCGTTGTTGTTGGCGGGGTTATAAGCATCAGCTCGTAGCCCACTCTCGCACATAGCTACCGCGATAGCTGTCTCTTCGTCCTCTGGAAACGTGGCACGTATCAGCGCCACAATCTCCTCTCGCCCTGCTGTTACGACAGCTCGCACAGGCGCTTCCTTTCGCACTGGCGACACCAGTGCACGCGCAGGCGCTTCCTCTCTTCAATTGTCCTCAAGGTTCAATCGACGCTCTTTCAGCTCTGCTTCGACATCTGCGAGCACTTGTGCCTCAATCTTTTGAAGCTCAAGCTCGATGTACGCTTGTCGTTGCTTGTCTGCTTCCGCTTCAATCTCACTTAAAGCGGTGTTTTGCGCGTCCTTTATTCGTTTCTCGGTACTATCTACCTCTTTCTCTATTTCTACCGTCACAGGCTCGTTTTGAGCTTCGTATGAGGTAGTTTGAGATGACAATACCGCCATTCCCACTACTAATGTCAGTATAACTGCAAAAATAATGTGTTTAGGTTTAATAAGCCTATTGGATTATCGTTTAATGTGGCACGAATGCCTGTCTATATAGTACACAATCATATATACATATATAGTAGTTATCCACAATCAAGATGTTCTATGTGGATTATCACCACCAAAGGCTAGGAGCTCTATCAAGATGATTGGCACAATCATTATCATGCCGATAAGCGGGTGCATTGCGCCCACGAATGAGAGCCAGCCTTGCAGGTGGTGTAGTGCTTTCATTAGCGTTTGAAGATAAAGCTTTTCACGTCTGGGCGGTCAAGCTGATTCCAAATCAAAAGAATGAAAGATACAGCTTGTCCGATAGCCGCCACCGTTTCAATAACAGCGTCTTCGCTTACCTCTACGCCAAAGAATGAGAGTGCGAACAAAATCAGTCCGACACCGTTTTTACTCAATACCATAATGTGTTTTTGGGTTAATCGTTAATGCGTTCCAGTTTGACGATGTGATAGCGTCAAGTCTGACCTCATTATACCAAATATCCATGTGAAAATGCGCACCTGTGGTGTACCCTGTGTTGCCTGTGTGAGCGATTAAGGCACTTTGGCGGTACGTTCCTAGCTTCGGGATATAGTTGAGATGTAGCCAGCGTTCGACAAAGGTTTCACCATTATACTCATACTGTACATGGCAGAAATTACCTAAGCTTTCACTGTAGCCTGATGCTATCACCTCACAATCAAGTGGAGCATATACAGGTGTGCCGACAGGGGTGGCAAAATCAAGTCCAATGTGTCGGCATGTTGTTGGATACCAGTTACAATTGTGCGTGCCGTACGCTTGCGAGATAGCAAAATCACGTACTGGTAGTGTCAGCGTTTGAGGCTTTTTTTTTGCAAGGATTGCGGTGAATAGCTCGATGATACGAATGAGCACCGCTCGCAGTGTCTTCGCCCAAAGTGTGCGGATAGGTCGATACTTCGCCATGTCGATGTCAGCAAAGGCTTCACGTAGCGTACCGTCTTGCCCATGCAAGTCGTGTGTGTCGTCTTTTTCACCTGTCCCTGCTTTCAATTCGTGACGTACTTCGTGCAAGATTGTTTCAATGAATTGGTTGAACTTGCGTCCGCGCCGTGTGTGTTCGTCTGCCCACATATACAGCTCGCCTGTATCATCAGCGTCATTGTGGCGTGAACCGCGCAAGGTAGTTTTGATACCCCACTGCTCTTTTTGCTTAGACGTCATGTGCAACACGGTAAAGTCTACGTATTTAGAGCGTAGTGTAGCGTCGAACCATTCGTGCGTGATACGTCCCTCTGCATTTACCTCTGGTCGTAGCTTTTGATATTCGATAGACACGGTGAAGCGTCCGTTTTGCACAGTGTTCAGTACAGCCTCGATAGCGTCACACTTTGCTTTGATTGTGCGCCAGTTTAGAACGTCTGCGTCTGTAGTGACGATTTTTAGGTGGTAGAGATGTTTCATAGTTATTTGTTACGCCATAGATAATAGCCCACCCATAGATAGCCTAGTGGTAGGAGTGATAATACGAGCTGGCGCAAGCCGTGTGTGCTGTCTAGCTCTGATGTACCTGCCACAAAGACAGACATCAGACACAGTGTCATAAATGGGTAAAACTTACGTTTGTACGCTATCCCTGCAACGAATAGGTATATGAGTATGCGTAGTGCAATAAAAATCATAGTGTTTGTAAGTATTCTAAGATTGTAATGACAAAGTAGCCTACTCCTGCGGCAATAAAGACCGCCAACGCCAGCATTTCTTTGTTAAAGATTTGCTGAATGACTGGTTTGCCTTTCACAACATCCGCGTGCTTCACTTCAATCTTTGGTGCTTTCTCCATTTGTGTTACACGCTTTTCGAGCTTTGTCACGCGTCCGTTTGTTTTCTTTGCTTGCTCATAGGTAGCAGAAAGCACCGCAGACTGTCGCCCCTGCTCTTCTTTTATGTCCATGAGTGCTTTGTATATTTCGTGTTCTGCCATACTAAAAGAAGTGCCAGAAGCCGTTATTACTTATAACTGGGGTGACTGTCCAAAAAGTGTCGGGGTTTGATTGGTTGGCGTATTCGGTGGCTTCCCAGTCGTTAGATACCGCAGAGTTTCTGTAACGTAATTCAGTAAAGCTCCCTTGGTTATACCGATTTACAATAGATACACCGCCACCAAATTCAAATTGATTATCCGTCTTGCCTTCTGTACTAAAACTTACAGAAGACACTGGTTGCACACCGTTTTGTAAAAGAGAAAATGTTGTCCCGTTTTTTCTTAAAGTAACCTTTTGCCAAGAGTTAGTTTTTACAGACGGTCCGAAAGCTGTTGTAATAACCTCTGCGTCATTATCTCGACGAGAAGCAACTTTAGTATTTCCATCACTATCTACCGATAGAGAGAAAAACTGATTTGGACTAGGACCTGTACCTGGGTAATTACCAAAAACTGGTGCTTCTCTAGGTGGTGAATACGTATTAAAGTAATTCTTAACAAAGGCAGTTATTGTCACGTCCTTATTTTCAAGCTCTGTCAGATTAGTAGAACCACTGACTGACCAACTGTCATTTGAACCATCAAGGTATAAAGCATCTCCAATAATTCCTGGAGTATTTCCAAAACTAGCACCACCACTTACAGTCGGAGTGTAATTTCCAGTACTATCAATGTCATTATGGCAATGCATTACAAGTTCATAGTCACTCCACACCGCATTACGCCCATACGTGTCAGTCACCGCATAGTCAGCACTCACACCGTCATACTCTACGTAGTACGTGTCACTGTTTGAAAGTGCATCTAGCTTCACCCACATGATAGACGGTGAGACAATCTCACGCGGCAATTCCACACTCTTACTTTCATCTGTGTAGACACGAACACTATCTGCTTCTGCTTGTGTGGTGATGCCTAGGATAGACAGGTCTACCGCTGCAGGGAAGTTTGTGTGTGTCCCTGTTGCTTGGGTTGTTGAGAGGAGAAACTTTTGTGTTGGGGGTTGTGGGGGTTGGGTGTAGGTGACTTCCACTTCCACCTTACCAACACCCCACTGGAAATCATTTCCAAATGGTGCACCTTCGTATGAGAACCCTTCAAAGCGAAGTTCATTTACTTTAGTCCATGACCAACCACCAGAGGGTTCGTCCATAACCCTCCATGTGTCCCAAACAGGGGTCGAGTCGCTAGCCCATAATCCTGTGTAATCTGCTCCAAGACTAGGTGACACTGCCTCTCCCCCACTTTTTACGTAACTGACTACGCTGTGCTCTCCATCTTGGTAAGTGTAGGCGCGTACTCGCACCTGAGAAATCTCTCCTCCTGTTGTGGGGCAATTGACACCCTCAAAAGATATACTGCTTCTAGTAGAAGTATTTTCAGTAAGAGTTGCTTCGTTCCCATCAAAAACATTGGTGGTATTGAACCACCCTGAACCAAACGTGCTTGAAATGTGACCATCAAAATAAAATATTTCTACTGCCATACTACACTTTCTTTTGCGCGATTAGTCGCAGGTTAGTTCCGTTAGATACAAAGAGACACACCAACTCCTCGCCGCTAGCGATAGCAGTTTCCTTTGTTTCCATAAAGTCTACGTACACAGCGTTCCATGACACAGTAACGGCAGTGTTCGCTTTAATCATCACCATTACCATGTCACCTGCCGCCACTGTACCGCTTGGAGCGTTGACGGTGATTGTGCTAGACGTTTGCGCGGTGACTGTAGCAATAGAGCGTCTGCGACCACCTGTAGGGGTTAGTGAGGTGGTGTTCGCTGTCGTTGTAGTGACAAAGTTTTTATCAGCGATGTACTGTGCTCGTCGCCCTGAAATAGTACGCGACGTAGAAGCAGTACCAGCGTCGATTTCTGCTGTAGTAATTTCAGAATAGGTGGTGTTAGTTGGTGTCGTCCATGTATTATCTTTGCGGAGAAAAGACGTAGCATTACCACCTGTCGCAGTAAGGTCAGATGCAGAGTGAGTGTGTGAACTGTTTGCTTTACCGTCTAAGGCTGTCTGCTGTGCTGTTGAGACAGGTTTATCAGCATCTGATGTATTGTTTACGTTTGAAAGCCCCACCTGTGCTTTAGTGACGCTATGTGGGTTATCAGTACGACTGCGATGAGTAGTGTTGGCAGTTACCTCTGTGTTGTTTTCTACCTCTGTATCAAAGTCTGAGATAGTAGACGCAAGCTGTGTGCCAGAGTGATTACTGCGTTGTGTTGCGTCGGTGTTGGGTACGTTTCCTAGTCCCACCTGCGCTTTGGTGACACTATGTGGGTTTGAGGTGTTTGAAGTATGACTCGTTGCTGCGGCAACATCGGTGTTATTAGAAACCTCTGCGTCAAAGTCAGAGATTGTAGAAGCGGGTTGCGTGCCTGTGTGTGTGCCTCGGTCACGTAAATTAGCGTCAGTGTCGTTTGCAGTAGCACCTGCTTCAATTGCATCGAGCTTATTCTTCAAGGCAGTCGTGAAACTCTCACCTGCAAGCGAGATAGTAAGCGTGTTGTTGGCGTCGTCATAATTTACCGAGATACCAGTGCCTTGTGTGACCAAACCGCCCACAAAGTCTTCGACTTCTTCCTCTGATACTGTGCCACCTGTACCACCACCGCTTGCGGTGATAGAAATAGTCCCTGCGGTATCGTCATAAGAAATAGAAGCGTTAGAGTGTGTGCCGTTTTGAAACATTGCGCCCACGAGGTCTTCGATTTGTTCCTGTGTGTATGTCGTTGGCGTGTCTGAAAGGTCTGCGTAGCTTCCTGATGTTGCTACCGTTGCAAGTTGAGCTGGTTGTACGGCGGTGTCAGCTTTTGCACCTTGCGCTGTGCTTGCGAAATTACCACGTGAGCCGTCTGCTAGCGCGTACTGTGCGTGGTCGTCATCATTTAAGCCAGAAAGTGCGCCGTGGTCGGTTGTGCCACCGCCTGTGCCACCGTTCTTTTCAATGTAATCTGCGACAATCTGCACAACGCCAGCAGGTGAAACGCCACCATACTGCTGTAGCTGTCCCTCAACACGCTTTGCTAGCTCTTCAGCTAGTCCCTCAATAGCTTCTATAGACAATTTTTCGCCCTCTGGGAGCATTTCAAGCGCATCACGGATAGCTTCGCCGTTTCGTGTTACTTGTGTCATCACCAGTGCATCAAAATCAGGTAGCACGATAAGCTCTCGCGCCATTTTCGCGGCACGTTCAATCTCTTTGTCAGATACTACACCGTCATCACCGTCACGTAGGCGTTTCAAACGGTCATCGACACGCTTATCAAGTGACTTTGCGAGTTTTGAGGTGTCTTTGTTGAAGTCATCAGCTAAATCACGAAAAAGTCGAGCAATTTCTTGCTCTTGTTGGCGTGGTGTGAGGTAGTCTTTACCTGCTTGTGGGGTATAGCCGTCTTCACCTTTGATACGTCCATTTATGACATCTTGGCGAGTTTCTTTGAAGAGTGTGAGTATCGCTACAAGTAACGCTGTGGTGTCTTTGTCATCAAAAGCAACACCGATTTCAGGGTTATCGGCGGCGAGTTGTAGTCGTTTAAGGAGTTGATTTACATTGAGTTGTCCACGTTGCATGCTTGACGAATAGTTACTTTTATACAATTATACCATTTATGGGACTTATCATCGGTTTTCTGACTTTATACATCGGCGCATACCTATTTTGCATCGCGCTCGGTATTTTTATATCTATCTTGAAGTGGTGGAGTCGTTAATTCGGCGCACAATTTCATTTGCAAGCTCTTGCGCGTCAAGGTCTACTCTTTCGCGTAGCCAATTTGCCCATGATGCAGGCTCTGTGAAAGAAAACTTTGAAAAGTCTTTAATACTATTGTCCAATTCTTTGAGTAGGCTTTTTTGACGATTATCTCCTACATTATCCATAAAGAAGCGAGCGAGGTTTGCTTCTTTATCAAGGTCAATACCTGTCTCTTTTCGGATTTCTTCAAAAATGCGTCGAGTGTTTCCACCTGTCGGACTGAACAAACGTTTCACAAATCCACCGCCCTTTCGACCGTCAGCGCCTAGTCCGCGTGAGATTTCATCTTGCAAATCTAGTAGCTTAGAGATGCGTGCGTTGATTTCAGCGTAGCCATTTCCAACACTTTCTTTAAGCGCTCCGTTAATTTCACCTGTAAGCCCTTTGAGTGTTCCTACAACCTTGCTATCGGCGGCGTCCAAGCGAGATACTGTCTTTGATTGCTTGTAGAGTTGTGACTGCATACCGTCTATAAAGTCATCGACCTGTTGCAGTGTAGGCGCTTCACCTAAACTATTGAGGCGAGTAGTGAACTCAGAGAGTAGACGTTCATCAGCGGTATCAAGACGCCCTGCTCGCCCCTCAACGATTTGAAAACCGTCTTCTGTTTGCGTAACACCAAAGCGGTCACGTAACGTATCTGCAATAGATGTTTTGATAGTAGATAGTGTTTCAGGTGCAAGTGTCGAGCTTCCTGTTTCAGAAATAAGACGTTTTTTTGCCTCTGTCGCTTTAGTAATAGAAGCATCAAAGAGTTCGTACGCTTCCTCTGCTTTACTTCCGACAATCTCTAATGGTGTAGCCTTTTTACTATCAAGTTTAGCGTTCTTCGCGTACTGCGCGTAGCGGTTGATTTCATCAAATGTAGCACGTTTGATAGCTGTTTCAGCTTGTGGGTCGATGTCTGAAAGATTAAAGCGCACATCACGGAGAGCTGACCGTACATCAGTCACGGTAGGAGCTTTAGGTACTGCATTGCGCGCGGCTGATAGAACATCGTCAGCACCTTTAAGACTTGACTTTACTGCTGGCGAAACACCTTTAGCACCTGCCAATTCTAAGAAGCCAAGGGACGCATCAAAGTTACGTTGTCCACGCTCTGTTAGGTTTTCTCTATACTCTGGTAGTCCAGTGGCGTTAATTGCAGAGCTGGCAGTTTCAGCGATGCGGTCTTCGGTGTCCTGTGACATCATTGCTTTGATAGGTGTGCTCACAGCTCTATACGCCACATCACCTGCACCACCAAGCACCTGCCCTACTGTCTGTAAGCCAGTTTCCCACACAGACTGCTTGTTTTGAGCACCTGCTTTCACTGTATCGGCGATATTTTCTCCACGCTGATACAGGTCGTCGCCAACTCCTAAGAAGCCCTCTTTCAAGTCACTACCAGCGTCAGAGAAACGACTGGCTGTGCTAGTACTTTGAGGTGATTGTTGACGAAAAGACGTCATCTTAGCGAGCGCTTGCTCTTTTGATAGTCCCTCACGCTTTGCTCCGCGTAGTATTTCAATTTCAGTTGCTGTAAGTGCCATATACTATAAGTTATCCCACAAATAATCTAATTCGCTAGCTTCATCATCTTGAATGTAGCCATAGAACGTAGCCTGTTCTGTCGTCATTCCATTTTCATTTATTGAGCGGGTCATGGTGTTGATGATACGGTCAACTTCATCATTGTATGCCGCTTCACTCATGCTAAAGTTCTTGAGGTTTGAGCCTGATGTTTCCAAAATTTTGATGTCCGTTTCTGAAAGAACACCAGACATCAAATCAAGATTATCAAGAGTTAGAAGATTGGCGAGGCGGTTTGCGTCAGCTTCAAAGTTCGCACGAGCCGTTCCTGAAATTGCGTCACTACCACCAACCAATCTACCAACGAGAGGAATAGAGCCGACAGTCTTCTTGAAGCCAGCACCAACTGCACCACCCATACCTGAATGACCTTTGAGGCTTTCTGCGATGCGTTTAATTTCAAGTGCACTTTCACTGGCGGCAGTCTTCTGTGCCTTCGCTTTCTCAGCCGCATCAGCTTGAGCATCAGCTTGAGCACGAGCGGCTTGAGCGGCAGCAATACGCCGTTGAGCCATTTGGTCATAGACATTAGCGATACTAGCTTCCTGTGCACGGCGTTGTAATTGTCGGTCACTGGTAGCAGTACGCCCTACAATCGACTGTGCAATAGCAAGCTTTTGTTCGTCTGTTGTCATAGGGTTTGTCATCTGAGCAATTTCAGACTGTGACGCACCACCAGAGGCGATAGCCATAGACACATTGTCTTTGACGAATTGTAGCTCTTCCGCTTCTTGTTGCAGTAAGCGTTGGCGTTCAGCAATGAGCTGTGCTTCCTCACCCTCAACAATCCGAGATAGATAATCAAGCTGTGCTCCCATGTTTTGAAGCTGTAGCTGGCGGTCTTGAAACGCGAAGTTAGTAGCATCACGAGCGATAGACTGCGCTATCTCAATGTTGCCTTGGAGAAGTTGTGCACGAGCGGCGACACCTGCGGTCATTACGGCACGCTCGCGGTCATTTTGTGTCACCTCCCGCTGTGCCTGTCCGATAGAGTTGCCCTCTTCAATCTGCACATTCTGTACGTCATACTGCGTATTAAGGCGCACTAGCTCGTTGTTAGCCTCACGAAGCTGATTTACTGCGTCGGGTGTCCCTAGCTTTCCGAGTTCGTTTTCAAAATAGCTAGAAAATGACGGTGCTTCTTCCGAACCTAATGCACGAAACTGGTTGAACACATTGTCGCGCTCTTTAGCAAACACGCTCTCTGAACGAACAATAGCGTCTTGATTGGCTTGAATGGTTGGAGTGACACTTGTGCGCACAAAATCATTAGCAGACTGTCCCTGCGCTGGCTCTGGCGGTTTAATTGCTCTTTGTTGTTGGAGAATGTCTGCACCAGTTATGTTCTCATTGCGTGCTTTGTTGCGTGTATCAATCATCGACTGTACGCGACTTCGCAATTCTTCTGTTGCATCATTTAGTGTTGGGTTCATACTATTTTAGCTCTTCTTTATTTATTGACTTTGTGACGGCATTAGAAATGATTGGATAGCCATTTTTGCCCTCAAGATAAAACTTCACTTGATTGGTGTGTGCTTGACTACCAATTGCTACACGCTTTATTGGGGTATCTTTTGTAATGGTTTCGAGCTTAGTCCAGTTATCAAAAAAACCTTGACACTCTCCAACACTACCGACTGGCTCATCTACCGTGACTGTATACGTGCCAGCAGTTTCACTGATAGACACTACATGCACACAGTAGCCACTGGCGATACCTGTATAAATCTCCAACTCATGACCAGCTTTAATGTCTGATAGGTCACTTGTAGAGGTAAGTGTCGTGCTGTTTGTCCAGTTAAGTGTCGCCCATACAGGTAGTGAAATATCCTTTTGCTCTCTATATTTTACCACGATACGGTCTCCCTCACTCATTTGAGAGGCGACGTTTTCAGAGTTAAAAATATCGACAAAACTGTTTGATTGCATTTCTGTCTTTACGAATGAGCCACGTGTCACAACATCGGGCGTAAGGTCTTCACGCAAGAAAACGTAATCGCTGTTTTCTAAGCGTGCGCCGAAGTAAAAACGTCCGTTATCATCATTGTGGTAGTAAAGGGGACTACTCACGCCTGTAAGAAGCTCTCCAGCGTCATAGCGGTGCGTTAGAGAGCTTGTGACAGTGTCAAACTCCCATACACCAGACGGCATACGCTCATTGACTGCGGTATTGTTTACGCCAGTAGTGTTTACGTAAATGTAAATTTTATCGTCTACCGCTACCATGCCTTTAGAGTGAATAGGACGCGCATGTGTGTTCGGCTGAATGAGTTGTGATGTCACGCTACCGTCTAGGTATTCGTTTGTGAGATACATCGGCAATGTACCGACAGTCACAAATCCTGCCTGATTAAACTTTTTGATTTCACCACGTTCAGTGACAAGATATGGAATGTTGTTCACCGTACACATCGAAAGCACAGCGTTTGCGTACACTGGATAGGCTTGTGAATACTGGTCGTTACCGACACGCCACATAATCACCTCTGCACCTAAACCGTTAGCGTTACGTGTCCCTACCCACCCCTCGTTCAATCCTGCCGTCTGAGTGATACCAATGAGGTTTTCGTCCCATGAAATAGACGAATGACCAGCACTGGGGTTGTAGTATTTAATCTCCGCGCCGTTTAGAACGGATAGCGTGTCTTGCCCGCTCGTGCGAATGACGGTCATGTGGTGCTGATAACTTGAGTCGAGAGCGCCACCGTTTACAGTTGTTGACCACCAATCATTGTTGATGCTGTTACTGTTTTTAGTGTCTATGGCGGCGATAGTGGTAGAACCTACTGCAAGTACGTATTGCTCAAATTGCACTAAGTCATGCGGTCTAGAGCCGACACTCAAATCGTCATTTAATAGAAAACTATCAAAATTACCACCTGACACATACAAGTCATCATCAGTGAGTATAAACATATTTCTGTCACCGAAACAGATTGCCTCGACAATGTTACCGTCTAACTCAAGGTTGTTCATAAGCACCTCTGTGGGACGTGAGAGTCGCAACTTACCCATAGACGATGAAATGTCGATGTTACGGCTCGACCATAGCTCACCTAAATAATCACCAACATTGCGCTGTGTGATACGTCCTTGAATGTTTTGCAGTCGTTTAGTTGCCATAGATACGTTTTATCGCTTCAACAAACTCATTGTCTTGACCGTGGCGCATCGCGAAAACAAGTTGCTGTAGCTCTTCAAACTGTCGTTGCTCTTCGGGCGTCATGCAGGGGCATTTGCTTTAGCTGATAACTCGCTTTCAGTGCGTCGTGCATAGAGGTCTGTAATCTCACGTTTCTTGACTTCAATCTTTCGCTCTAGCGCGATACGGTGCTCATCATTTGTATACAAAGAGAGACTGTGTGCCGCGTACGCAAGAATATACTCATCATGAAAGTACGGAATACCGACAGTGCTGTTCTCATCTTCTTCAACTAAGTGTGGGAACGCATTACGATGAAAGACCGTCACTGTGTATTCTGCGTCTGCCTCTGTATCAAAGTGAGCAGTGAAGCCATGTAGTTCGTACGCTGTTGGCTTGCCTGTACCGTCTGTATATATCTTTTCTTCACGCTTGAGTGGGCGTTCTTCGATGTCGATACGTTCAATACTCATGACACTTTCATCGAACGTCAAAGACGTCTCACCTGTGGCGAGCGTGTACTCTGTTCGGTTTGTTGTTGGAGTTGATACCCCTTGCCATTGTCCACTAGAGGTCGCGGCGAGGTATGAATAACTGTCTATAGCGCGATTTAGAGCACGTACCGCACGTGCATCAGACAGTGAGCCTACTGTGTCGCCTGTGTAATCTTCGCGCAATTCTGTGATGTACTGTGCTTGAGTTTTCATAGAGGGGGATAATACACATTATACCATGTGGGCTATCCCCCGCTTAGAAAGCGGGACGTTGGTTATGATGTAGCAACTAGAACGTCAAGAACGTGCTCTTTATCGTTGTTACGAAGTTTTACCCCATAGTCAACGCGACTTGTGACACCAACACCTGAACGGTTGTCTGGGTCATCTACAGTTACCACTTGTCCGAACGTTGTGTTCAAGATACCAAGCTTCATAGCTTTATTTACACCAAAGATACAGTGAACAGAACCAGAGTCAGTTGTAGTATCAAGTAAGTTACTTTCGTAAATCTTGAAACCATTAATTACTGGGACCTTTCCACTTTCGAGTGACGTATCTGCGAACTGGAAGCCGTTAGCTTGTGCATATGATACGGCATGTTCGTAGATTTCTGGTGGAACAATAGCCATTAGCTTTTTACTGTTAAGTGCCTTGAGACCACCTTTACTTGATGCAATTGCAGTACGAGCCTTTCGGAAAAGGTCGCCAATGTTTCCTGCTGCACCACCAGTGACCGTGATAGCAGTACCACCTGTACCGCCCATGTTTCCATCATCAAAGTCTGTTGCATTTGCGTGAATGTCAGTAAAGATTTGACGCTGCATTTGCTCATCAAGCGCGATACCTTGTTCACGTGCCATTTCTACCTCATCGATGTAACCGTTTTGCGCAAGGTCAGCTCGGTCGATGAAATAAGGGAGAATTGCTGAGTCATTGATAACCATGATGTCATCAACACTTTCGGGAACAGAACGAGTATACTGTGAACCACGATTGTAGGAGGTGGCGGTTCCTTGGTCAAAGTATGGCATGTGGAACGTCTTTGTAGACGTGTACATCACATCAAATACTTCTTTCCAAAGTTTTGGCTCCTCTAAAAACTCTTGTAGGGACTCAGTCCACTCTTCTTTATTTACTCCTGTGAAATCCATATATTATTAGTTAGTGAATATATGGCTACTGTGATGCTAATTTCGGAACATTACGTTTTTATTCTTTTGCGCACTTCGCGCATGCATCACTTTTCGACGCAAATCCTTATCCTCAATTGCAGACAGTTTGATGTCTGGTTTCTTGAGATAGTACTCTACCGAGTTCTTAGGATTGCGTGCACTGGTACGATTGCTCTCGCCTGTAGCCTCTGCGTTAGCTCTCGCTTTTTTATTGTAGTCTAGCCTGTCTTTTACGACTGCATCGTTCAAGGCTTCTACTGGTGAGACACCAAGTGCTTTTGCGGTTTTAATCACATAGTCTTGGTCGTCTGCGTCCATGACACCTCGGCTCTCTAGTCGAGCGAGTAGTGCGTCATTTGAAGCTACTTCTTTTTGCGACGTACGGTCTTCTTTACGGCTTTCGCCACTTTCTTCGCCGTCTTTTTTACCTTTGAGCTTGAAGTACTCCGCTCGGTCGAGTCCGAGTTCTTCGAGCTTTCGGTTGAGAGAGTCCCCTGTCGGTTCATCATCACTCTGTCGCGTGCTGTCAGATGTTTCATTGTCTGATGTGTTAGCTTCTACCTGTTCGTTTGTGTCTTCTGTCGTCGTCTGGTCAGTTGTCGAAGTATCAGTATCATTCTGATAGTCATTCTCATATTTCTCCATATGGTGGGATATTTATACTGCTCGTAAGTGAGCGAAACTTATAACGCAGTCATTTACGGACTGGTGTAGGGGTCTTACTCCCCCTCATCAGTCAACAAATTGCTTATGTATTTGAAGTGTGTCTTCAACTTCCTCTCTATTTTAGCACGTGCGACGTAAAATGCGCCTATATCGCGATAATCCACACCCTCATGGGGTGCATCACCCAAATCAGAGAAAAGGGCCTTTAGAGCGTCAATTTGAGCCTGTGACAGCCCTTTTAGGTACTGGTCGCGTTCTTCTTTGGTCATATTATGCTACTTGTTCAACTGGTGACTGCTCTTCTTTCGCTAACTCTTCACCTTGCACTTGCGACGGATTACCTGTCGCTGGTATCTGCTGGTCGATAGCAAGTTGTAGCTCGTCTTCGGTGATACCGCTTTCAGTGATGATTGAGCGTATCATTGCTTGACTGTATGGGTGTTCAACACCGAGTAGCTGGATAAGCGATACACGTGTCTCAAAGAATACTGAACGGTTGCGCTTTTCATTGGTCGTGATGACACGCACAGACGCGTCGGCGTCTTTTAGCAGGTCTTTGATAGCAGTGACGTACCGCTTTGAGCCATATCGTCCTAGCTCTCGCTTAAAGTCTTCAATCTGCATTGGTGACACCACACGTCCCTCAAGGATTTCATCTTTGATGAATGTGTTAGTGATAGCAGTATCAATCAGTGCTAGCTCACTGGTATCAAATGACGTGTAGATTTCGTCACGTTCTCGATACGCTTTGAGTGCTTTTGGCAACACGTCTTCGGTGATCAGCTCTTCTAGGAAGATACCAATTTCTTCACGGTATTTATCGTAGCGTGCGTGCCCCTCGATTGACTGTAGCGCGGCGAGACGGAATGGCGTGTTTGATTTTGTTTGTTCACCTGACACACCCTCGTGCATACCTGTGATGTCTCGACGGCTCACGTCTAAGTTTTCACGGATTGCTTGTAGTGACGGCAACCCTGCTGGCGCGGTGTTTACTTGTCTGAAATACTCATTATCATCAGAGTTACGAATGACCGTCATATGGTCTAGCTCTTTCATATTGCGAGGCACTTTTTCGTTGTTTGTTTCAAAGAACACTTTGCCCGCGATAGTCACGATACGCAGCTCTTCTGAAAGAGTGAAGTTGTGCCACTTTTGCTGTTCAAACAGGTCTTCGATAACACCAACACCTAGTCCACGCCCTGCAATTGGATTACGTGCGAGGTATCTGTATGGTGATTTCTTTTCTTCTGATTGGTACAAAATGATACCGTTTTCGATTTCATTATCATCTTCGTCAGTATCAACGTCATTGACACCTGCAAGCACAAACATCATGCGCTTAAACTCGTGCGGGTTGCCGTCTTCTTCGATAAGTGACATAGGCAACTCACCGTGTAGCTCGTAGACTTCAATAAAGTGTCCGAGACTTTCGTTGTCATGGTCGTCGCGGTTCTCTTTTACTTCCTCAGCAAGCGCGAGTGCATCATCTACGTTCTCCCACGTCCCTGCTTTCGCTTTAAGCTCAGCTGGCGTGTATAGGTGACGTTCGATAATCACCCCAGACATGATGTCTGTTTGGTCAACAATCACATTGTGCCAGTTCACCACCTTTTCACCGTCTTTGGTGTCTTTAGTGAGCACACCACCATACTTCGCACGTGTAAGACAAAACTCATTAAGAAACTTAGAGAAGTTTGTTTCGTCCATGTACTCACGGGTAGCTTTCTGCTGAAACATCGCTTTTACACGAGCTTCATACACACCTTTCTTTGGTGGTAACAACACATCGCTATAGTCAAAGTCAGTAGCTTCCGCCTCTTTAAGAGTTGGCGCTTTTACAATAGTGTCAAATGGTAGCTCTCCGAGAATGGGGTCAACATACTTTTCCTTGTATTTGTTCGCCCAGTACAGCTCGACAAGACGCAAGGTGTCGTACATAGAAAAGCTGTACCCCTCAACTACCTCTATAGTGTCATTTTTATACGAAAACTCTTGGTCTCGCACATATTGAAAAATGTTCATAGTTTTAGAAATTATACCACGCCAGCCCGATAGCTAGAATTATTCCGCGCCTCACGATAGTAGTTATCGAGGTCGTGGTTGGGCTTTCGTACGTTCTCATAGTTGTGCAAAACGTAGCGTGAGCCGTCGAGCATGTGGTCATTCTCTTTGATAGGCTCTTCGGGTTCGTTTAAGTTGATGTTGCTATTTGTGCTCTGTCGCCAGCGATATGAGTTCAGCTCGAAAATGAGGTTCTTGCACCCATTGTGGATAAACAACCTATTCTCACGAAACAATTGCGACACTGTTCCGATACCTGACTTGACGTCTTTCGATACCTCTTTGGTGCGCAATCCTGCTCGGCGCATCATTTCTATACGGTCTGGCTCTGCGGGGTCGGGATACCAGCTATTAAGCTTTCGCGACAACATCTCTTGATTGAGTTCGTCCTGCACCTTGTCTGTCTGATAGTACTCATCGGTGATGTAGTAGTTGCTGTCTTTATCAACAAGCACAGTACCGATAGCGGCGGGGTTCTTGTATCCAAAGTCGATGAAACCGATACGGTCTACAATCAAATGCTCTTGCGGTAGCTCATCTACAACGTGACGGTTAAAATCAAAGTCTTTGTAGACAAGTCCCTCAAGGCGTCGAAAGTCTGCAAGATACTCCTGCGCAAAGGCGTCTTCACCTTTCTTAGCCTTTAGCTTTTCAAGCTCTTCTATTGGGTTGTGCGGGTTATCGTATGAGGTGGCGTGCGAGTAGTACCAATCATCATCGCTCTGTGCCTCTGTCACCAGCTCATAGAAGTGATTAAAGCCGTTAGGTGTAGAGGTGACAATCAAGCGTCCAAGTGACGTGAGCAACGTCGGTTCAATCACCTTTTCAAACTTTTCCTTGAACATCGGATAGAAAGCACACTCGTCTAAGATAACGAGGTCATTCTCTACCCCACGTCCTTTGTCACGGTTCTTTACCGCTTCCCACCCATACAGCTTGATAAGTGACGTACCACCAAACTTATTCTTGACAGTGATTTCGAGTAGTACTTCGTTCGTCTTAATTGTAATAGGCTCAAACAGGTCTACAAAGTCACCCCACGCAATGTCACGCGCGTCTTCGCTTGTAGGTGCGTAGTATGCAATGCGTGCTTTATCTTTGCTGTACGCAGTGATAAATGCCTCATAGCCAACAGCAAACGTCTTACCTGAACGACGCCCCCAGTTTAGTAGTTTGTAGCGTTTATTGCTTTGTATAAACTCACTTTGCTTCTGGTGTAGTTCCATTTACACGGTCAATTACCTCTTGAGGCATCAACACAATGCTTTCACCGTTAGACGTGACGTCTTGCTCTGTCTTATCTTTCCAGCCAAAGTTATTCTTGAGATTGAAAATTGAAAACGTGGCATTCGTTTTGCTCATGAGTGCATTTTCTTCAACCCATGCCTCACATCGTGCCTTTGCTCTTTTAATAGTGTCAAAATACTCTTCTTTGTCTTCGTAGTTAATAAGCGTCTGTCGTGACGTATCTAGCCATACTGCTAGCCCTGAAACTGTGTACGGCTTTTTGCTTTGGTCACAATCAACAAAGTAGCTCTCAATCATCTCTTCGAGAGCTTCAACGCTTTCAAACTTTAGCGGACGTCCACCCATACTACAGTTTAGCCGCTAGAACATACTCAACAGCGAGTGCATATTCTTTAGCTTTATCATTAGGAGTAAGCAGTGCAAGGTGTCCACGATGCACAACAACGGTCTTGTCTTTCAATTCCTGCTTATCTTCGGGCGCTGATAACACTGTCACCTCTGTGATAATAGAGTTAGTACTACGGTCTGCGTCTTTCAAACGCTTCACATAATCCTTTTCAATGTCTTTGTCGTTGATTGAAACAACGAGGTAGTTATTACAAGATGTATACATATACAAACATTATACAACACTACTGCGCCTGTGTCTTTTCCAATTCATCTGCGACAAGGCTTGCATACCCTGCTATATCACGCCAATGGTCAATCTCGTTGGGATTACCAGCGCAAATACGACTTATCTTATGCGCTATCATTTCAAGTGCTTCGTTTTGTACACTCGTAAAGGTATCACCGTTAGTAGAGGTGTGTATGATGCGCTTGATAGCTTGTGACACTTCAGAATTATCAACAAAGCTACCGTGTGTCACCTTTCGTTCTTCTAGTGTTTCTTTAATATCCATATTACAAAGTATATCGCTCTTTCTTCGCGCGGCAACTGACACAAATCCATTTACCGTCCATGATAGACATATAGTCTGCTTCTTTCTTGCAATAGGTACAAATCTCAATCATGTCGGCTCTTAAATACGGTCACTACGTTTTTGTCGTAGTAGTCTTTTAATGTCTTATATTTCTCTTTGTACTCGTCACGTTGCTTTATGATGTTCTCAAGCTTTTCTTGGCATTTCATCGTTACAATGTGCGGTTCTTCCGTTATCAAAATTGGCTCTGACGCTTTTTTGAATGCTTCCTGCCAATATGCCACAGCACCTTTTAGCTCTGCTATCTCTCTATCTTTACTGTCTATGGTAGCTTGGCAAAACAATCGCTCATCGGTGCTCATACATGCATTGTATCAAGGTGCGTGCTTAAAAACCTGCGTTATCCACATTTTCCATAGCAAACTCAATAAAGCGGTCTAAGATTTCTTCATCTACCTCGGAGTAGTCGAGCATCTTGTCTTTCGCTTCAAAGAGTGCTTGTTCAATTTCATCTCTCATGTACGTAAGGGGTTATCTTTTAATGCATACTGGTTTGCGCCACAGCTCTTGCATTTCCAACGCTGGCGCGGTGTTTTCAAGGTTCTATCTACCCCCTTTGAGATTACCTGCTCACTACCACAGGTGGCACACGCTGGTCGCTCTATCTCGTCTATGTAATTGAGATTGGGGTGCGATTTCTTCCAGCCTTTTAGGCGGTCATACACTTGTTCCAACAGGTCAACGTCTTGCTTGTTATATCTGCGCATCTTCCGCCATGAGCTAGGTTTGTTTGCCATACAGCCAAGCCAGAGTGAAAAGCCACCTGTCTGCACCTTTCGCCCCAGTCCTAGCTTTTCTCCTAAGTCATCAAGCTTGTTTGAGTTCAATTTGAACATTTGTCGTGCAATCTTGAGTGTATCGACTGTCTTATACGGCAATGGCGGTTGAAAGCCGTGATAGAGAAAGCGTCCGTTTGAGTATTTAATATCAAACGCATCGCCGTTATGACCGATGATGATGTCCGCCTCATCAAAAAGACGCCAAAGCTTTTGTGCTAGTTGGCGCTCTGTTTGATTTTCTACCGTTTCTATTTTCGTGGGCTTTCCCTGCCACTTGTATGCGAAACACAATAGCTCGCTCTCTTGGACGAACGCTAACACGTTTTGCTCATACTTTCCCCATGTGTATGAGACGTTGGGAGTAGTCTCTATATCAAAGAATAATATCTTTGCCATATGCCCCGCCAGAGAATTGCACTCTGGTTTTGTGCGCAAGGAGAATTGTTAGAAATACAAACTATTCGGGGCGCGGTGGTCGGTCGCTTCCACCACTTGCATTATACCACACACATTTTGACAACACGTCAAACACGTAGGGATAAAAGAAAACCGCCAGCTAAGGCGGTCTATAGTTACCATTTCCAGCTACTGGGCAAGGTTGCTTCGGTGATACCGATATACCCGACCATAGTTCCGTCTTCGAGCCTCACTGGCACGGCGACAGTTCCACGTAGTACACCTCTTGGCGCATATCCGATACCGAGACGTTGTGCGTCTTCGGGTTCAAAGCCTAACGCAATCACCGCGTCATGCTCATGCTGTAGATACTGCAAAGGCTTAAAGCCCTCACTGGGCGGAGTGTCTTTGGTAGACAGCTTGTTGTTGGGGCTGTTGTCGCCTGTAAGCCATTGTGCGGCTTCCTTGACGCCAATTCCGTTGATGTGTGCGACGAGAGCTATCACGTCGCCACCCTTTTGGTCTGAAAAGCAGTAGTAGACTTTTTTGCTCGGCGTGATGACAAGGTTTCTGTCGCCACTGCTTTCACACACGGGACACTTGCCCCGCAATGAGTTGCCACTTTTGGTGAGCTTTAGACTGAGCAACTGTGCGACGTCTTCAATCGCATAGCTGTTCTTGATTTCGTCAAAGTTGAGAAAGGACACAGTAACCTCCACGGTTGTCTGTGTGTATTATACCAAAGTTTTAGGCTCTAAGCCGCCGCGTAGCCACGGTACTGTGAATAGTTCAGGGAACGGTTCAGGTGCTTCAAAGCGTTCTTCTTGAATTGGTACGTGCGTCATGAGGAACATAGCCGACTGTTTGTATTCCTCTGCCACAATAGCCTGTGCATTTTCTGAACGCGTCTTATTCGGGAAGACAAACAATGTACGAAAACGCTTTTTGCCAAACCGTTTGAGTGTATCTGTCTCTGACAGCGAGCCATAGAGCAATATCTTCTTGTAAAAGCTGGCACGGTTGAGTTTCTTAGGCTTCAAGGGGTTGTAGTGTTCCGCCTCTAAAAAGAAAAGCTGGTAGTTGTCATCTTTCGCCAGTCCAAACATGCCGTCTGGTATGAAAGACACTTGCTTGCCTCGTAGCCATGCAGATAGTTTCATCGGACGCTCTACAGGTGAGCGTTCGATAATCTCCCCCGCGGAGATAAACCGATAGCCCGCCTGTGTCGCACCTGCTTCAATCGCAGACAGTGTGTCGCATATCATCATCGCATGGCGAAACTGTTTTACAGGCATATCGCCACGGTGGCGTATTAGGTTCGTAGTTTCTGGGTAGTGTCTTGTCAGGTACTCTGACCCCTTTTGTGTGATTTCGTAAATGTCTGGGTCATTTAATGAGTTATAGCCGATAGCTTGGCTCTTGGGCTTATCCAGTAGCCTACGGTCAAAAAGCTTACGCAGTGAATAGTTGCGTGTGCGTTCAGGCAGTCCAGTCAACAAGCCGACAGAGCTAGAGCGCAAATAGCGATAGCGGGCAAGGCACTCAAGCACTTTGCGGTCACTATCAGTGAAGCGCCATGCTTTGGTGCGTTGCTCTCGGCGTGGAGTAAGACGATGTTTTCGTCCGCGCATATCCCTATTATACCGTAACGAAGTACTGCTCATAGAGATAGTCGTACGTCCAACTCTGGTGTTGCAGTGCTGTTTTGCGACTTACGGCACGCAGACGTCCTAGCTCGATAGCCTCACCACTCATGTACCGCAGTGTGGCTTTTGGCTCATTGCTGTAGTTGTGGCTATGCAGATGCAATATGCTTTCTTCCTCTAAGAGCCATGACACAATGCGTGGATAGTCGCTCATGTTCGAGATGAAAGACTGCTCTGGGACGCCTTTATAGCACCCTTGCAACGGTTTTGCGCCGATGTCATGTGCCAACGCAAATGCAACAAACGCTTTCTGCTTTACGATGCTTTGTCCAACACAGTAGATGAAATACTCGCTATCGCTAGAGCGAGCGTACACACCGCCTTGCGTGCAGAGCTGTTCGAGTTCGTCCAACATACATACCTCCCTTGCTATAGGAGATATATGCCACGGAACAGTACAGCTACCAAACAGCGCTATGAGTAGTGATGTGTACAGTGAGTGTGTTTGTACCTTATGAGTACAAGGTCACAATTGCGTCACCACTTCCATTCTTCGGTGTCTTCTTCTGGCTCTGGCGCTTCTTTGGGCTTTGGCGCAACGCCATAGGTAAGGCGCTGGTGTTCGATAAGCATGTCAAAGTCTCCGCGCTGTTCTTGGCGCTCAAGGTAGCCCACAGGATAACGGACAGGGACAGCCTGTGCGGTCACACCTTTAGCGTAGAGTGTCCAATGGTGCGGTGCTTGCGTTTGTATCAGCTTGGGGTCTGCGTTCATCTCAGACGCCATAGCACGCGCGTCTGCGTTAGACATCGAACCTGCGAGCTTGATACTGGTGTTTGCCATGAGTGCCTGTCGTACGTCATTACTGGCTTGTCCTAGATACTGGTGCGCCATGAAAAGCCCAATACGTTGCTTGCGGGCTTGAGCGAGTAGGACACTGATGTTTTTATCTAAATACTCGTGCGCTTCGTCTATGTAGCAGATGGTCGGGTGCTTATACGTTGAAAGCGCCCGCTCGGCACTAGCTTGCGCCAACAGTGCAATAAAGAACCTGCCAAGCGTGCGCAGTCCTTGCTCTTTGAGCATCGCCTGTGAGGTGTTCACCAATATGACCTTGCCTTGATTTATTTCTTCAAAAAGGTCGAGCGTGCTTTCTGGCTGTGAAAACATGCGCTCAAAGGTGCTGTTTTCAAGTATCAGATATAAGCGCCGTATCACTGCCTTGCGCATACGCTTAAACTCATTATCGTCAAACTGATTATAGAAAAATGATTTTGCCACATCATCGAGCTTGTCGATGTACTCACTGTACGCACTGGCTGGTTGCTCTAAGACATCTAAAAAGGTTTTCAGTGTTGCATCAGGTATCTCCAACAACAGACGTGTCACGTAGCGAAAGATAACGCTCTGCTGTCCCGATAGTGACGTATCCATGATAGACGCCAGCACATACTCATACAGCTCAATGATAGACGTGCGCAGTTGCTCTTTTTCTTGGGCGTTGTATTGCTCAAAGCGTTCCTTGCCAGTAGCAAAGAGATTAAGTGCTATAGGGTGCTCGATGTCTTCGGGGTTCACGTAGACAATACGCTCTTTGTCTATATCCATGTTGAGGATTTTTTGTATCATCTCATTTTGACTGTCTATCACAATGACAGATTTGCCGTCTTTGATGTCCTGCACGATGTTGTATTGCATGCACTGCGTTTTGCCATGTCCTGAATTATGGTGGAAGATGCCACTTGCAAGATAATTGTGATGCACTGGTACCGTAAAATCGTAATACACATCGTCCGTGCTCGGTTCCGCCCACCACATGCTATCATGTGAGTATGAAAAAATGGAACCAAGAGAAAATAAATAAGATGATTTCACTTTATAAGAAAGGTCTGAGCCAAAAGGCGATAGAAGAATTGATGACATGTGACTCAAAGACAATTCGTCGGTACTTGCTTGAAAACCAAATCCCAATTCGTTCACGTGCGTATTACAGCCAAGGTGAACGTAATCCTGCATGGAAGGGTGGTAGGGAAATTGATAAATCAGGCTATGTTCTAGTGTATTCTCCAAAACACCCATATCGCAATGCTTCAAACAAAGTTCGCGAACATCGCCTTGTAATGGAAAAACATTTAGGTCGCTACCTGAAAAAGACGGAAGTTGTTGACCACATAAATGGTAAGAAAAATGATAATCGTCTCTGCAATCTTCGCTTGTATAAAACAAATGCTGAACATCTTGCTGCAACCTTAAAAGGGAAGTGTCCGAAATGGTCGGAAGATGGCAAGCGCCGTATTCGTGAAGGTGTCGCACTTTCACATATCCGTCGCCGTACCAAACGAGATGGTCGCCAGTTACGGAAAGCTTCTTAGTGCCGTTTGTAAGATTAAACATCTGAGCACGATAAAAACGGCGTGGTGGCTCTGCTTTAGCAACTACTATTTGCTTATCGGCGGTAACTGAGAACACGTGAAATGGGACGCCAAGCTCGTATCGTTTTTTTACAGTGTAATTGGTTTCATCTATAGGGTCATAAATTGGTGTATCTGCATGCAAACAACTCGCAAGCAGGTAAGTATGCTCAAAGCGCAATTCGTCTGGTATGACAATTGGCACTTGCACATCAAACAGTTGGCGCAGTGGTGTGCCAGTAAAGTAGACGTCTAAAATATCAGGCTTTTCATACTGAAAGGGGTATACCTGTCGCGCACGCTGAAAGTTATGCTCTAGCTTTTTAGCTAGCTGTGTAAACTGTCTGCTCTCTACTATCTCACCTGCAACATCTTGTACTAAATACGGCAGGTTGCTGTGCAGATACGTAACTGGCGCAGTGACTTCACTCTCGATATTCGGAGATACAGACAGCACCATATCAAAGACGTGTTGCAAGGCGGTAAAGTCATGCGTGGTGGACAGCGCCTCACGGTAGCGCGCTCCCTCTACGCTATCGTGCTCATGCGGTGCAGGTGGTAGCTGTGGGGTAAGCTCTGCCACAATCGGCGCAAGCTGTGCTTGTATGTTTGCCGTGAAACGCGAAAGGTCTATGTCTTTAGGTGCGGTGTATGCTTCCTCTAGCGCTCTGGTACGTTGGCGTGCCTGTCGCTCTTTGCGTGAGCGATGCCAGTACGCGCCACCTGCGACAAGTGCCGTACCCGCAATAGCAAATGGTGCGAAGTATACTACCGCAAAAAAGAAAATGAGGAGCGCGACACCTGTCGCCACTCCCCAGAAAAACAGTTCCTCAAGCTCTCTCACAGCTCAAACGATTTGTTTTCTCGCTCCACTTCTGATGCTTCAAAATAGCGAGCGAGCAATTGCAATCCCTCAATAGCTTCGTCTTCAAAGGCGTGTGCTTCCACACTGTCGCGCGCACGAAAGCTGTATGGCTTTTTCATCAAGTCGTGCGCGGTCATGTAGTAGATGCGCTCGTCACGGTCTTTGCGTGCATTTATCGGCACAGACTGCGTGATGAAGTCCCTGCTGATGTTTTCTTTCTTGATGATAGCTTTCTCTTTTTCGGTGAATTGCACGGCAACTGTCACCACAGGATAGGTCTTGCGCATGACCAGTCCCTCTTTCACCTCACTGTGCGTAATATCTACTTTCATTCGTACCCCTCTTTCAAATTCCAATTTATATTCCAACTATTAGTAGAAAAAGAAGGTTCTGGGTCGTAAATCCTCAATCCAAACCATTCTTGGTAGTTGGATACATAATGAATATCCATATAGAACGGTTCAATTTTTGCTGGCTTTTGCGAACAAAACACATTAGCTTCCAAAATGCCTCTTGCGCTATTTGGCGATGTGAAAACCACTAGAACACTAATCTGATTAAATGTTATACGACACGCTCCAGACCTGACTTCAAAGGTTTCAAGCCATTTATATAAACCACCTTCAATATCTCTTGCTGTCTGAGTACTCCCCCACTCCTGCGCAGACACAGGTGCGCTCAAGGCTAAAAAGCCCGCAATCATATATTTAAGCATGTTCCCTCCTATCCCTCACAAAAGGCTAGAATTGAGAAAAGAGGCTGTCAACAGTCTTAGGTGAGCGAATGAGTTGATTGACCATGCGCGTGCGGATATGAGCCTCTGACTTCGGGAACGGCTCGGCGTAAAAGGCGGTAGTGGAGATTGCGTATGGTCTGCCGTCACCAAACACCACGGCATTGTACGGCGGTAGCTCAAACAGCTCATACGGCGAGGTGCGGTACTCATAGCTTGGGAAGTACTGCATGTCTTCAAATGAGCATCGAAAGACAAAGCTCGCACAGTTAGCCAGCACTGAATGACGCAGTTTCATATCCAATTGGTGCATGTATTGGTGTGAGAGCTTCAAGCGCACACCAAACTTTCGTATACCCGATAGCATTTCATTGAGCACAGACGGTGAAAAGAGGTGCGCTTCGTCTACGTAGACGCGGGTTGTTGTTGGAGCTTGTGAGAGCGCTGTAAGGTGAAAGTTAGACAGTACCAGTGAGCCAATTAAAGATGTTTTGCTCAGTCCAAGTGCGCCTTGCGGAATACGCACAAACACAATCTTGCCCTTAAAGACATCAGACAGATTGAGCTGTGTCTTTTTGTGTCCGATAGAGTGTCTTATACGCTTGTCCGATAGCAATATCTGCACTTTGTTGAGTGTACTTTCGGAGATATTGAAGCGGTCTTTTTCATTGAGGTCGGCATACCACTGCCAATACCGTTGCACCATAGGGTCGGTGATGTTTGGCGCACACTTTTCACGGTACGGTTGCGAGGTGATAAGAAAATACAAGCCAAGCAATGATTGCTCGTTGTCGATAAGTGTATGCACGCTGTTATAGAGCAAACTGTCAATGCGGGGCGTAGCTATATCTCGATAGCCCCATGCGTCTTTGATGCTATCGGTAAAGGCTGATGCGATGAAAGGTGTCTCGCCACCTATCGCCAGTGGATTGAACGGAATACTGTACTGTGTGGGGTCAAAAAGAATAACGTCATTGCGACGTTTTCGTGGAATGTACTGTAGCAGTTCGTCTGTATCGTGACCGTGGGGGTCAATGTATAGGACACCATGTCCGTCTGTAATGTCTTCAAGAATGTCTTGTTTGAGTAAGGTGGATTTGCCCATGCCAGAGCCACCTATCACGTGATGATGCGCCATAACGGTATAGTAAGCCAATAACGGCAGTGACGTGTGTCGTGCGTGTACCAGTATCTCTCACTGTACCGTTAAAGAACATACTGTCTATATTGTACCGTAGTCCGCTCACTGTGTCCGTCTAAGCGTAAGCGACATGACCCAATGACTTTTACCTTTATGGCTTGTGTCTTTGAGACATATAAAGGCGTTGGGTCATGGCGTGAGCCTGACGGCACTGTGATGCGGAATGGTATATATGAGACGGTATAAGTCGCGCTATAGGCAGGTCACGTATTGCCAACCTATAGCTCTTTGTACGGTAGCGTTATTTCGCTGTATATGTGCCGTTGTTCAAGGTCAATTCGCCACTTTTCTTGAGCGCTGCCAACGCATTGCTGATTGACTGCTGTAGCGATTTGTCATCATCGGCATTAAAGGACGTGATAAGCTCGGCGCGGGTAGACGGTTTTGACTGCACCGCAGACAGTACGTCTTTTCTGATACCTGTACGGCGCTTGCCAGTACCAGAGGTAGACAATCCCGACTGTACCAGTTGATACTGAAAGCCGAGGCTATTGAGTTCAGCTACCGCGTCTTCTGCTTTTTGCAGTGCTTCTTGTTTCGCTTCTGCGAGCAGTTTTTCTTTTTGCTTATCAAGCTCTTTGATTTTATCGAGCGTAGACATAGTTATCCCCATGTGTGTGATTGATACTGCTGTGTACTCGTGTATGATAGATAGTGCAAGTGAAAACTTGTCAAAAGAACCTAAAGACTGTTCCCTCTACGCCAGTCGTAAGATTGGTATATGAATTTGAGCGTCTGACCTTGTGTCGGGCGTAGAGGGAATATGTTGTGTATCAAAAGATGCCCGCCACAGTGCGGGTATTTTTTGTACTAAAAAGGGGACAGCCCGAAAGCTATCCCCTCCACTCCACAAAGGAGTCATCGCTGTGCCAACTGTGCTTCTATCCATTCGTCAATCTCTTGCTCCGACCAAAGGACTTTGAACCCGATGCGACACGGTTTGGGAAACCCAAGGTGTGCGTAGTGTTCATCGTTCGCTAGACGGTCAATGTGAGCGCGAGAAAAACCAACTTTCAGACACACGGCTTTTTTCGTCAAAAGGCGAGACATGCGCGTACTCCATGTTAGGAGCGTGCGCACGCTCAGTTGACCCGAGCCGTTAATACTTAGCGAAATGCTTTTTGTATATCAAGTACGCACCATAGGCAGAGATAAGCAGTGCCACAAAGCCATACATTTTATCCTCGCCACTGCCGAGAAACAGTCCAACAAACGCGGCGGGCAACGGAAACAGAAAAATCAACCACTTAAACACGGTACAACTCCCTCTTTTTGTAAATGGTCTATATACCGTAGCTGTGCGGTCTTTGCTTCCGCAAGGAAATTATGTCGAATGTATATTGCCTTGAGTCCCGATATTTCACCCGACACATGATTGAGCAATGCTTCAACAACGTGTATCGGCGTGCCTAGCTGTGCATGTATGGTGGCAAAGGTTCGGCGCAGGTCGTGCAGTGTCCAGTGTGGCAACGGCACTACCGTATCCATGGCAGTCTTCGCCTTGCTCCAACCATTAAACGGCACAGGGACGGTCATAGGTGGCAGGTATGGTGTCACCAATGGCTTGCCGTTTTTGGTGTGCTCTGGCGGAACGATTAAAAGGTCGTTTTGCACCTCAACGTGTGACGGCTCACTACGGCGCATACCTGTCAGCAGTAGTAGCTTCACATGGTCTGAAAACGGTGGATTGTGGTAGCCGTATATCGCTTTCAGCTCGCCTATGGTGAGCACCCTGTCTCGCTTACGTGTCACCGCAGACGCAAACTGTAGCGGGTTGCGGTCTATGATGTCGTTCTTGATGCACCAATTGAAAAATGCCTTCCATGACGCCACCTCATACGGATTGGTGAGGTTGATGTCTGCACGCTTGATGTCACTGATGTATTTGTGCCGTGTTTTGAGGTTGTGGCGGTACATTGCCACTGTCTTAGGCTTTAAGCGTCCCACACACTCCTTCAGATAGGCTGTCAGAGCCTCTGTAGTCAATTCTAAGCGTTTTTTAGTAGGAACATGGTCAATGTATCGTCTTGCTTCTTTTCGTGCGTCAGAGAGGCTTACAGAGCCAAACGCACCAATGGTGTGAAGCTGTCTGCGCTCGCCATACATGACAAAGTAGCTTTTAGCAGACTGTGAGACACGTACGCCAAAGCCTTTCTGCACTGTGTCCCAGTATTTGACGCTTCCACGTTTCTCAAATGGTAGTTGCTTGATAGCAAGCTCGGTCAAATGTCTCTTCATGTCTCTTTCTCCCTAGGTGTTGAGGGTAGCAGATATGGTCACAATGAGACACGAGTTTTTTGTTTTCAATCACTTACGGTCAGCATGAGTAGCTATGTGGTGGGCTGAATATGATTAGAAGTCAGCTGCTCTATCCAGTTGAGCTATGGGACCGCTGCGGCTCTTTTGCCGCAAGGCGCGCGCCCTTGCAATGGGGCTTGGCGCTCAAAGTGCCTTTGTCATGAAGACGGCGTTCGGGTCTTCGCGATAGTCGCCAAAGGGCGGGCAGATCGCAAACCCATGCCGGGCATAAAACGCGCGGGCCGGTGCGAAATTGGGCTGCGCGCCGGTCTCAAGGCTCAGGCGTTTTATCCCCGCCGCCATGGCGTCCGCGACCACCCGCGCCAGAAGTGCATCCGCGTAGCGCGCCCCGCGATGCGCGCCCAGAACATGCATGGATTTCACCTCGCCATGATCGGCGGTGAGCCGCTTCCACGCCGCCATGCCGCGCACATCATCGCCCACGGTCAGCGCATAAAAGCGGATCTCCGGCGCGGCCAGATTCGCGGCATCGAGCCGGTGACAACTGCCAATCGGCGTCTCGGCCTCGCAATGCGCCTGATGGATCTGAAGGATGGGCTGAAAACGGGCCTCGCGCGGGTCGGCTGGCGCAATCACCGCGTCCACGTCAACGCCCACTTAATGCGTCCACGGCCCCCGGCGTTTGGTCGCGAAATTCTCGCCATAACCGCCGGGCCGCACATTCATCTTGCGCGGTTTCGGCTGGGCGATGGTGAACTCAATGCCGTTCTTCTCGGCATAGGCCACCGCCTCTTCCTCGCTGTCAAAACGCATCCGGATCTGCTGGCTCGGATCATGGCTCCCGGTCCACCCCATCAGCGGGTCAATCGGCTTGGCCTGCGTGGGCACATATTCCAGCACCCAATGCTTCGTCTTGGCGGTCCCCGACTGCATGGCATTCCGGGCCGGACGATAAATTCTTGCGCGCATGACCGAACTCCTTTGGCTTGCCTCCTTTTACCGCCAAGCGCGCCGCCCGCGCAAGCCCCGGCGGTCTTGATTTGTTCCCTCAAAAGACCACATTGAGAAAGCAAGAAGGAGACAGCCATGGGCCATAACAACACCAATATGCCGGTCGAGCGCCCGCCCGAGGTGACGCGGCCCAAACTCGAAGGCGGCAAGGCCTTCAAAATGAACACCGAGTTCAAACCGGCGGGCGACCAGCCGACGGCGATTGCCGAGCTTTCCATGGGCATTCGCGAGGAGGAACAGGATCAGGTCCTTCTCGGCGCGACCGGGACCGGCAAGACCTTCACCATGGCGAAAATCATCGAGGAGACGCAGCGCCCGGCGATCATCCTTGCGCCGAACAAAACGCTCGCCGCCCAGCTTTACGCGGAGTTCAAAGGCTTCTTCCCGGAGAACGCGGTCGAATATTTCGTCTCCTATTACGACTATTACCAGCCCGAGGCTTACGTTCCGCGGACCGACACATATATCGAGAAGGAATCGCAGATCAACGAGCAGATCGACCGGATGCGCCACTCGGCCACCCGCGCGCTTCTGGAGCGGGACGATGTGATCATCGTCGCCTCGGTCTCCTGTATCTACGGCATCGGTTCGGTCGAAACCTATTCGGCCATGACGCAGGATCTCACCGCGGGCCAGAGTTACGACCAGCGCAAGGTGATGAGCGATCTCGTCGCCCAGCAATATCGCCGCAACGATCAGGCGTTTCAGCGCGGCACCTTCCGGGTGCGCGGCGATGTGCTGGAGGTCTGGCCCGCCCATATGGAGGACATGGCCTGGCGCTTTTCCTTCTTCGGGGATGAGCTGGAAAGCATCACGGAATTCGACCCGCTCACCGGCGCGAAACTCGGCGAGCGCGAACAGGTGCGCATCTACGCCAACTCCCACTATGTCACGCCCCGCCCGACCATGCAGACCGCCATCAAAGGCATCAAGAAGGAGCTGGAGATCCGGCTCAAACAGCTTGAGGCGGAGAGCAAGCTTCTGGAGGCGCAACGGCTCGAACAACGCACGAAATTCGATCTCGAAATGCTGGAGGCCACCGGGGTCTGCAACGGCATCGAGAACTATTCGCGCTACCTCACGGGCCGCGCCCCCGGTGAGCCGCCCCCCACCCTGTTCGAATATATCCCCGACAATGCGATTGTTTTTGCGGATGAAAGCCACGTCTCCGTCCCGCAAATCGGCGCGATGTATAAGGGCGACTTCCGGCGCAAATCGACGCTGGCGGAACATGGTTTCCGCCTGCCCTCCTGCATGGACAACCGCCCGCTGAAATTCGAGGAATGGGACGCGATGCGCCCGCAGTCGATCTTCGTCTCCGCCACCCCCGCGAAATGGGAAATGGAGCAAACCGGCGGCATCTTCACCGAGCAGATCATCCGCCCGACCGGCCTGCTCGACCCCGAGGTCGAAATCCGCCCGGTCAACACGCAAGTCGATGATCTCCTGGACGAAATCCGCAAGGTCTCGGCCAAGGGCTACCGCACGCTTGTCACCACCCTCACCAAGCGCATGGCCGAGGATCTCACCGAATATCTGCATGAACAGGGCATCAAGGTCCGCTACATGCACAGCGATATCGACACCATCGAACGCATTGAAATCCTGCGCGATTTGCGCCTCGGGGCCTTCGATGTGCTGGTCGGGATCAACCTCTTGCGCGAGGGTCTCGACATCCCCGAATGCGGCCTCGTCGCCATTCTCGATGCGGATAAGGAGGGTTTTCTGCGCTCAGAAACCTCGCTGGTCCAGACCATTGGCCGCGCCGCGCGTAACGCCGATGGCCGGGTGATCATGTATGCCGACCGCGTCACCGGCTCGATGGAGCGCGCGCTGGAGGAAACCAACCGCCGCCGCGCCAAGCAGCTCGCCTATAACGAGGCCCATGGCATCACCCCCGAGACGGTGAAAAAGAACGTCGCCGATGTGATGGAAGGGCTCTGGGACGGCGACACGGACCAGTCCCGCATCACGACGAAAATCGACAATGCGCAGGTCGGCGCGAACCTCGCCGCCCATCTCGACGCGCTCAAAAAGCAGATGCTCAAGGCCGCCGAAGATCTCGATTTCGAGGAAGCTGCGCGCCTGCGCGACGAGATCAAACGTCTCGAAGCGGTCGACCTCGCCGTCGCCGACGACCCCATGGCCCGCCAACAAGCCGTCGCCGCCGCGTCCGAAACCGGCCGCTCCACCGCCGGCCGACCGGGGCAAAGGGGCGGCGTGAAACGGCGGAAACGGTCGGGGTAAGGGATGGAGCTGAAGCATTGGCAGAGAAATTGGCTAACGGCGACGTTTGAGACGCAACCCGGCTACATCCTCAACTTTTCAGATCGCACATTTGCGGAATTCTTCGAGGATCATTTTCAAGTCGATATCTATGATGATCGCTTTGCAAAATCGGGCAAGTCGAAAGCCAAGCGATTCATGGCCTTCATTGCGCTATCACCGCCGCGCGTTGTTGCAGAGCTGGTCCAAGAGCTATGGGATCTCAAACATGCCGATCAAATCGAGAAGATAGAAAGGGAACTTCAGCTTGCAAGCCTGAACGGCGATCCCGAATACGCGGATATTCTCGCCAACGCCTACGCAATCGAATGCGAGGAATTGGAGAAATTTCTCGAGAGCCTGAAAGAGGGCCAAGAGCATGCTTCCACCGCGTCACTCCGGCATCTAGCGTCGGTCTGGACCTTCGACACGGTTGAAGCGGAAATCGACAGGGCCTTGGCGAATGTCGATACGGACCCCGAGGACGCCCTCACCGCCGCGCGGGCGGTTCTGGAGAGCGTTTTCAAATCTATCCTCTTCGAATGCGATCTTCCCCTGCCCAAAAAGAAATCGGAGATGAACGCCTATTACAAAGCCGTTCGTGAGCCCTTGGGCCTGTCACCCGGCAAGGCAGATATCAGCGATGACATCGCCAATGATGTGCGGACGATCTTGTCGGCGCTCGGAAGCGTCGTCGATGGTATCGGCTCTTTGCGCACCCACGGGGGCGACGCGCATGGCAAACGTGCCGGAACGAAACGTGTTGATGCAAGAATTGCGCGCCTCGCGGTGAATGCGTCAAGCGTCCTCTGTCTGTTTCTGATCGAGACATGGCAAAAGAAATATCCCGATCACAAACTTCGGGTCAGGGATGGGCAGAGCGATGACTAAGGTCGGCCTCATCCTCGGCGCCGCAGTGTGGCCTGGCGGGCGGCCCTCGCCGACTTTGCGGCGGCGGGTGGCGGAGGCGAGCCGTCTTTACCATGCGGGGGAGATCGACGCGGTGATCTGCTCCGGCGGGCTTGGCGCGCATCCGCCGAGCGAAGCCGCCTTAATGGCCCGGCTGCTCACGGATGCGGGCGTCCCGCTGGACGCGATCCATCAGGAAGGCGCGGCCACCAACACCATCGAAAACATCGCCTTTTCGCTGCCGATCCTCCGCCGTCTCGGCGCGCGCGATGTGCTGCTGATCAGCGACGCCTACCACCTGCCGCGCGCACGGGCCACCGCGCGGCTCCTCGGCCTCTACGCCAAGGGGAGCGCGACGCCGTTCAAAGGCACCCATCCCCGCAGTTTCCTCAAAGCCAGCCTGCGCGAATGCGGCGCGCTTGCGATCCTGCCCGCCCGCATCCCCGCCATCCTGCGCCTGCGCGGCGAGGTGAACCGGCGCGGCGTAGCGGGCGTTGCCGACACAGCGCCCGACGGCTTAGACCAGCAGAAACGCTCCTAAGCCACGGGCCGCGCCCCGGTTTTTGGGAGACGTTTCGCCCCGCTACCCCTCTCAGGCAAAGCCCATCTCCCGGCAAGACAGCGCGCCCGTCAAACCCCGGCCTTACCCCTCCCCCCCCGCAATAAAAAATTCATATTTCAGCAAGAATTCTTACCATTAACTAAACTAAGTTTAACCGCACGCTCCTCGCGATCCGTAGTTTGCCCTCACATTCGGCGCCTCCCGAAGCGCCCTTACACCCTTGAGGACAGCCATGCCCGTTTACAGCGTCACCCAGATTTATATGGGCAATTACGCCGATCTCGACCCCGTCGAGTCGACGCCCTCGCGCCAGAATTTCAGCAATGAAAACGAAGCCGTCGCCGGGTGGGGCGCGGGTCAGGAATACACCATCGACCAGATGGCGGTGACCGATATCCTGCAAGACGACACCATTCGCGAGGGCCGCATCCGGCTCGAAGAGGACGACATCGAGGGCCGCCGGCCGAACCCGCTTGAGGCCGACCGGTTCGTCTATAATCTCGGGGACGGCACCGTCGCTTCCAAGATCGACAGCGTGTTTCTCTGGGACGCGACCGTCACCCTTCAGGGCGGCGAAGAGGTCGCCCGCCGCATCCATTTCGTGCAGTTACAAAACGGCGATATCTTCACCAATGAAGCCGCCGATCTGAGCGATCTCAACATCAAATCCATCCGGCTCGACAGCTATGTGGGCAGCAATTACTACGGCGCGCCGCCCCGCCGGACCATCGACAATACCGAGATCGTCTGCTTCGCCCGCGGCACGTGGATCGAGCTGGAAAAGGGCCATGTCCCGGTCGAAAATCTCGCCAAGGGCGACCGCGTCCGCACCCGCGATCACGGCTATCAACCGATCCGCTGGATCGGCGGGCAGCGCCTGTCCGCAGCGCAGATCAAAGCCTTCCCGAATTTCCAGCCCATCAGGATCAGCGCCGGCGCGCTCGACGACAAGATCCCCGAGACGGACCTCATCGTCTCGCCGCAACACCGCCTGCTGGTCCGCTCAAAAATCGCGGCGCGAATGTTTGACAGCGAGGAGGTGCTGGTCGCCGCCAAACAGCTCCTGGAACTCGACGGCATCGCCCGCGCGGAGGATCTGGAGGAGGTCGAATATTTCCACATCCTCTGCGACCGGCATGAAATCATCTTCGCCAATGGCGCGGAAACCGAGAGCCTTTACACCGGCCCGCAAGCGCTGAAATCCCTCAGCCCGTCAGCGCGGGCCGAGATTTTCGCGATCTTCCCGGAGTTGCGGCACCTGCATTTCGGCCGCCCTGCGCCCGCCGCACGTCCGCTCATCCCCGGCAAAAAAGCCCGCCGCCTCGCCGCGCGACATCTCAAGAACAAAAGCCATCTGGTGCATTAGGGCCGCGGCCCTCAATACACCCCCTTCACCTCATACATCACCGGCTCGAAACTCTTGCAGAGCCCGTGAATATCGCGGTTGCGCGCCCGCATTTCATCGGTTCGCAGCATCGCCTTGTAATCGTCGCGCCCCTCCCATTGCGAGTAATTCGCGATCCGCGTATGCGCGTCGTTCATGTGGAGGCTCGCCGAAAGGAAACCGGGCTGCTTGCTGATCACCTCGGCATAGGCGTCCTGCAACATCTCCATCACATCATCGGCGGTGCCGGGCGTCACCTCGAAGGTGCATAGAACGGTCTGGCAGGATTGCTGTGTCGTGATTTCCATGGCGTGTCCCCCTGTTTTGCCCCAAAGATACAAAACAAAGCGCGAGCCGTGAAGTCTTCGCGCATATCGCCTCAAAACCGTCACGATGGCGGCCTATGCTGCGCGAGCCTGACACAGGAGATAACCATGGCGCTGCCCCAAATTCTCGGCCTGCTCTCACTGATCCTCTCGGGGGCGATCTTCGGCTTTTTCTATGCTTGGGTCTGCTCGACCATGTGGGGCCTCGATACGGCGAACCCGGAGATCGCCATCCCGGCGATGCAAGCGATGAACGCCTCCGTGCGCAACGCTGTCTTTGCCCCCGCCTTCTTCGCCACGCCCTTTGTCATGCTGATCACCGCCTATGCCGCGCATCGCAGCGGCGCGGGCACCGCCATGACCGCCTTCGCCGCGGGCGGGCTCATTTACCTCGTCGGCGGGGTGATCCTCACCTTGGCGGTGAACGTCCCGATGAACGAAGCGCTCGCCCAGGTCACCCCGGACGAGATCTCCGCCAACGGTGCCGCCATCTGGGCCGAGTATTCGCCCCGCTGGCAGCGTTGGAATGTGATCCGCACGATTGCCAGCGGCGTTGCGCTTCTGCTCGCGGGGATCGGCCTTCTGACCCTCCCCCGCGGCGCTTAGTCGATCTTGTCGGAGCGGATCCGCACCACCGCCTCGCCGCGCACTTCCTTGCCCCAATCGAGCCGTACATAATGGCCGCGCTTGCCAAATGAGGTCTGAATATCCGGCAAGGGCGCGCCACCCTGCGCCTCCAGCTTGCCCATCGGCGCGAAGCCATCGCAGGTCAGCGTTTCCCCGAAAAACGGCAGAATAACCGGCCCGGAGTTCCAATAACGCAACAACCGCCCGCGTGAGGAGACCTTCACCGATTGCGGGCTCTGCGTGCGCTGATCGACCCCGAAAAACGTGTTGCTGTGCATGTCAATCGCGCGAGATTTCTTGTGGTCGATCCGGCCGCCCGAGAAATTCACCCGGTCCACCCGGTTGATCGGCGAGCCGCCGAACACTTTGAAATTATTGCCCGTAATGGAAATCCCGTCCAGCGAATGCCCGGTGCCAATAGGGCGAATATGGATGAAGGAGAACCAGGACGGAATTTTATGCGCCGTGAAAATATTCCCCGTAATCGCGAAACTGCCAAAGGCGAGCGAGCTGTCGCCCGAGGGCGTTTCATCAAACTCATTGGTAAATTCGATCCAGCAATTGTCCACATAATTGCCGATCAGCGAGGTTTTGCAATTGGTCGCGCCAATGATCAGACCCGCCGTGCGCCCCCCGGCGGTGCCACTGTCACCCTGAAAGAAATGATTACCCGAAACCAGATGGCCGCCGCCCGCCATCACCGCGAAATGTTTGAAATAGAGCGCGCGGTTGTCGCGGATTTTCATGTCGTTTTTGTTGGTGTTGAAGGCGATGCTGCGGCGCTGGATCGCCAGCTTGCTGCCCTCGCTGGAGACGAACTGGCAGCTTTCAATCGAGAGCCCGTTACACCCCTCCCCGATCGAGGTGATCGCGCGATCTTCGGGGCTGGTAAACCAACATTCGTTGATCTCGTTGGCGATCCCTTCGGGCGGGAGCATATAGCCGCTGCCCCGGCCTTGGTTGAGAAACTGCACGCCTGAAATGCGGAACCGGCTGATGCGCTCAAAGCCCGAGAAATCCAGCATGTAGCGGAAGCGGCGGAAGGTGTATTGCTGCCGCGCCGGTGCGCTGTGGAGCGGCTGGCTCAGCGTGATCGTCTTGTCGCGGATCGACACCGCCCGCACATACACCTCGCGCCCGACGCCGACGCCCTCAATGAGCGAGCCGACTTGGATCTTGTCCACATTGCCCACGTCGAAAAGCTCGTAGGGCTTGTTCGCGTTATACCGCGCATAGGAATATTTCACCCGCGTATTCCACGGCGTCGTGCCGACCCGCTTCAGCGCGCCATTGCGCAGCACCCGGCGCTGCGCAAAATTCGTCACATCGCCGACCGCAGCGGCCACATCAATCGGCCGCGTGATGCGCACCTGCCGGCCCATGAGGTCCAGCTCCTCATGATTACCATTGCGAAACAGCGCCTGCAGCGCCTTTTCCAGCCCGATCGTGTCATCGCCAAAAGCCGCAGCATAAGTCGGGAAATCGAAGTTGCGCCCAATCGACAACACCGCCGCTTTGGGCATATCGAGCTTGCCCGTGAACCGCATCGGCGAGCGCATCGTGAGGTTCCGCGAGACTTTGTAAATCCCCTCCGGCACCACCACGGTCTTGCCTTTTGCTGCATTGTCCGCTGCAACAAAAGCCGCATGGTCATCGACCTGACCATCGCCGACCGCGCCGAAATCCCGCACATCCACGAAGTCCAGAAGCTCCCGCAGATAGAGCGCCGTCACATCCTCGATCACAATGTCATCGACCCGGTAGAGCGACCCGGCCTTCACATTCACATCGATGCCGAAATGGGCATAGCGCACATCGCTGGTCCAGGGCATGTCGAAGCCGGAGCGCACCCCGATCCCGACCATCGCCGTCACCTCGACCACACCACCCATCTCGGCAGGGCGGCCATAGGCGCCATATTCGTCCATATCCGCCACATGGTTGCCGCGGGTGTCTCCGGCCCAGGCGGCAATCCGCACCGACGGGATGCCCCCGCTCACCGCCCTGACCCGCGCCGTGATCCGCAAAAATTGCCCGCTCTGCACTAGGGTTCGCTCCACGGCCCGAATGGGCTGCACCCCGCCCGCCGCGCGCACCTCCAGACAGGTGCCGAACTCATTGTCCGACGGGATCACCATGGCCTCCAGATCGGCCAGCGTCCGCTCTGTCCCGCCATCGGCCCGCGCCGACCATTTGATAAGCCCGTCCGAAAATGCCGGCGGCATCAACCCTGTATTCTGAACCATAACAACCCCTTTTGCTCATGCCGCAAGAAGGGGGTTAACCGCCCGGTCTTTGCCCGCAAAATTGGGCATGAAATCGTATTACTCTCTGCATAAAAATCGCGAGGGGTGAGGGCACGCTATGCCGATCGTCCCCACACTCTCTCGCGTCGAAGAGAAATACCCAAAGAAGGTTAAGAAATGGTTAGCCGAGTCGCTCGCGGATCATCGCCGCCGTCTCCGGCGCACCGTAAAGCGCGATGAACCCGCCGAAACGCGGCCCTTGCGATGCGCCCAGAAGCACTTCGTAAATCGCCGTGAACCAGTCCCGCAGCGGCTCGAACCCATGCTCTTTGCCGACCGCAAACACCATGCTTTGCAGCTCTTCGCCGTCCGCGCCGCCATCCCAAGCCGCCAGCCGGGTCGCCAGATCCTCCAGCGCCGCCCGCTCCTGATCGCTCGGCGCGCGGAAGGTCTTGTTCGGCTTCACGAAATCATTGAAATAGCGCACCGCATAGCCCGCCGCCGCATCGAGCCCCGGATGAGTCTCGGCGCTCGCCTCCGGCGCATAGCGGCGGATGAAGCCCCAAAGCTGATCCTTGTCCTCCGCGCTCGCCGCCGAGGCGAGGTTGAGCAGCATCGAGAACGACACTTCCATATCAGAGGCCGGCACATCCCCGCCATGGATATGGAACGCCGGATTCTCCAGACGCTGCTTCGGCTCCTGCCCCGCAAAGGCCCGCAAATGCTGGTGATATTCGTCCACCGATTTCGGGATCACATCGAAATAGAGCCGCTTCGACGTTTTCGGTTTCTGATACATGAAGAGCGACAGCGATTCCGGGCTCGCATAGGTCAGCCAATCCTCCATCGAAATGCCATTGCCCTTCGATTTGGAGATTTTCTGCCCGTCCTCGTCCGAAAACAGCTCATAGGTCAGGGTCTGCGGCGGCCGCCCGCCCATCACCTTGCAGAGCTTGCTCGCCAGCGTCACCGAATCCGTCAGATCCTTGCCCGACATCTCGTAATCCACATCGAGCGCGGCCCAACGCATCGCCCAATCGGGCTTCCACTGCATCTTCACATGCCCGCCCGTCACCGGCACTTCCACGCGCTCCCCATCGGGCTCTTCATAGACAATCGTGCCCTTGTCGAGATTGCGCTCCAGCGTCGGCACTTGCAGCACATGGCCCGTTTTCGGGCTCACCGGCAGGAAGGGCGAATAGGTCGCCTGACGCTCCTTGCCCAGCGTCGGCAGCATGATTTCCATGATTTTTTCATAGCCTGCCAGCGCCTTCAGCAGCGTCTCATCGAAGCGGCCGGATTTGTAATATTCGGTCGCCGAGGCGAACTCATAGTCAAACCCATATTGGTCCAGAAACGCCCGCAGCCGCGCATTGTTATGCGCTCCGAAACTGTCATGGGTGCCAAACGGATCGCGTACCACCGTCAGCGGCAGATTGAGATCCTGCGCCATCTCCTCTTGGTTCGGCACATTGCCCGGAACCTTGCGCAACCCGTCCATATCATCCGAGAAACAAATGAGTTTCGTCGGAATGTCGGACAGCATCTCAAAGGCCCGGCGCACCATGGTCGTGCGCGCCACCTCGCCGAAAGTGCCAATATGCGGCAGACCCGACGGCCCGTAACCCGTCTCGAACAGCACATAGCCTTTTTCCGGTGTCTTACCGTTGAGCCGTTTGACCAGCTTGCGCGCCTCCTCAAAAGGCCACGCCTTCGCCGCCATTGCCAGATCGCGCATTTCGGTCATCACTCTCTCCATTGTAAGATTGGCTTCTCCCTATTGCGGCTTCGCGTTCGCGTCAATAAATCCAAAGGCAAAGGAGAGTTGAAATGACTGAATTGAGCGCCCAGGACGCCCTCGTCGCCATCATGGTGGCCACCTCTGTGTCCAACGAACATATCGCCACCGCCGAGCTTGTGACCATCGAGCGGATCGTCAACCACTTCCCGGTCTTTGCCGATTACGATCCGGCCCGCATCGGGACCGTGGCCAATCTGGTGTATGAGCTGTTCGAGGAAGAGGACGGTCTCGACGCGCTCTTCGGTCTCGTCCGCCCGGCCCTGCCCGAAGGTTTCAACGAAACCGCCTATGCCATGGCCTGCGACGTGGTCGCCGCCGATGGCCGCACGGACGAGGCGGAGCTGCGGTTCCTCGAAGAAATTCGCTATGAATTAGAAGTGGATCGCCTCCACGCCGCCTCCATCGAGCGCGGTGCCCGTGTGCGGCATATGCAGATCCCTCAGTAAAGCAGAACAGGCGCGGCGATACCCACCATTGCCGCGCCCATTATCCAGAGCGGCCAGCTCACTAAAGCCGCTCAAGACCCTCTTTCGGCCCGAAAAATTCGAAGTGAACGCGTTCGGGGGGGAGGCTGCGCGCCGCGAGGCACTGGTGAACGTCGCTCATGAATGGTTTAGGGCCACAAAAGTAGTAATCTGCTTCTGTCTCCGGCGCGATGCGGCGAATTAACGCATCGTTAACAAAGCCCTTTCCCATCTCGACCGCCCCCGGCAGCGTCGCCGGCATCGCCTCGCTATACTGAAAAACCACCTTCAAACCGTCATGGCGCGCGGCCAATGCGGCGATCTCCGGAGCAAACGCCTGCACCTCAGGGTTGCGCACCGCATGGAGGAAAACGATCTCGCGATCCGGCTGCGCCTTCAGCGCGCTCAGCATCATGCTCATCAGAGGGGTAATCCCGACACCCCCCGCCATCAGCACCAACGGCGAGTCGCCCTCCGGGTTCTTGAGCACAAACTCCCCGCAAGGCGGCCCCACCTCGATCTGGTCGCCCTCTCCCACCGAGTCGTGCAGATGCGTGGAGACATAGCCATCCGGCGCGCCCTCCTCCCGCTTCACCGATATGCGCAAATGCGCCTGCCCCGGCCGGTCCGACAGCGAATAATTCCGCATCGTCGTCAACCCGTCCGCCGTGGGCACCCGCACCGTAATATACTGGCCCGGCGCAAATTCCGGCAGCGCCCCGCCATCTGCGGGCTGAAGATAAAACGACGTGATATTCGCGCTTTCCGGCACCTTGCGCGCCACGGTAAAGGGCCGAAACCCTTCCCATCCGCCCGGCACCGCCGCCGTGTCCGCGTAAATCTGCGCCTCCCGCGCGATCAGAATATCGGCAAGAAATCCGTATGCTTCGGCCCAGGCGTCCACAATCTCATCCGTCGCCGCCTCCCCCAGAACCTCCCGGATCGACGCCAGCAGATTCGCGCCCACAATCGGATAATGCTCCGGCTTGATCATCAGCGAGGCATGTTTCTGCGCGATCAGCTCCACCGCCCCGCCAAGCGCCTCCAGATCATCAATATGCGCCGCATAGGCGGTAATCGCGGCGGCCAGCGCCCGCTGCTGCGTGCCCGCTTGCTGGTTCGCGCGGTTGAAAAACGGCGCCACCTCCGGGTTCTCGGTAAACATCCGCGCATAGAAATGTCGCGTCAGCGTCTCCCCATGCGCTTCCAGAACCGGCGCGGTCGATTTCACTGTGGCGATTGTCTCTTGGCTCAGCATCGGGAGATTCCTTAATCTGCATTCTTAATACATATTCAATAGCAGCCCTGTTTCCCCCTTACAACCACGAGGCGATGCCGTTATGGCTGAACCTATGCGTTTGACGAATTTTACTGATTATGGGCTGCGCAGCCTGATCTATCTCGCCATCCATGCCGAGCGCCGTTGCAGCGCGCGCGAGATTTCCGCTTATTATTCAATTTCCTACAACCATATCGTGAAGGTCGTGCATCAGCTCTCGCTGTCCGGTCTGGTTGTCACATCGCGCGGAAAAGGCGGCGGCATCATGCTCGCCAAAGGGACGCTCGACCGCCCGGTCGGCGACATTGTGTCGCAGCTTGAGCCGGATTTTCATCTCGTGGAATGTTTCGATGAAAAGAGCAATGGCTGCCGCATCACCGAGATTTGCGGTCTTCGCCACCATCTTGTCGACGCCCGCAGCGCCTTCATCGCCAAGCTGAACGACAAGACCCTGCGCGACATCCTGCCCGCCGATCCCGCCGCCTTCAAAGCCCTCGCCCCGAAGGCGGAGTAACCTTACTCCGGCATCCAGCGCGCCTTGCGTTTCTCGAAAAACGCAGAGACGCCTTCCATCGCGTCGTCGGTCTCCCAAACATCCGCAAGCGCTTCAATCGACGCGTCGATTTCCGCCTCGCGCACCTGATAGCCCACATCGCGGATCAGCTTTTTCGTCGCCGCCACCGCCACGGGCGAGGCCGAAAGATACGGTTTGATCTCCGCCTCGATCGCCGCGTCCAGCGCGTCCGGCGCCACCATCTTGGCCACCAGCCCCAATTCCTGCGCCCGCGCCGTGTCAAAGAGCCCGCCCGAGAGCATCACCGCCCGCGCGTGACCCTCGCCCATCCGGGCCAGCACATAGGGCGAAATCGTCGCCGGAATGATCCCGAGCCGCACTTCCGTCAGCCCGAATTTCAGCCCCTCGGCGGCAATCACCACATCGCAGACCGACATCATCCCGATCCCGCCGCCAAAGGCCTGCCCCTGCACCTTGCCGATCAGCGGTTTCGGCAACCGGTTGAGCGCGCCGAGCATATCCGCCAGCTTGCGCGCCTCGCTCATCCGCTGCGCACGGGACGCGGTCATCTGCGTCTTCATCCACGCCAGATCCCCGCCCGCGCAAAAACTCTTGCCCGCGCCGGTCAGCACCACGACGCGAATATCCTCGCGCCCGCCAATCTCGCCCGCAACCTCCGTCAGCTCCGCAATCATCTGCGGGCTGAGCGCGTTATGCTTCTCCGGATTGTCGAGCGTCAGCAGCGCGACGCCGCGCCCGTCCACATCCAGCGTAATCGTTTGATACCTCATGAGACCTCTCCCCTTTCGCGCCCGGCTCGCCGGGCAGCGCCGTCCAGGCTCGACGCCGGGGACGGCGCTTCGCCCTTCAGCTTCGCAAACCGCGCGCAAATTGCGCGGCCACGTTCAGTTTCTCGCGGTCAATCCCGGCGCTTAGCCCGCGCTCTTCCAGCATCGCGACCACGGCTTCCGTGGCCACATTCCCCTTCGCCCCCGGCGCATAGGGACAGCCGCCAAGACCCCCCGCCGAGCTGTCAAACACCGTCAAACCATGCTCCAGCGACACCGCGATATTCTCCAGCGCGCGCCCGCCGGTATCATGGTAATGCCCGGCCAGCGCCGCCGGCGGCACGGCTTGCGTGACCGCGTCCAGCATCGCGCCAATCGTCTCCGGCGTGCCCGCCCCAATCGTATCACCAAGGCTGATCTCGTAGCAGCCCATCTCATGCAAATCACTGGCCACCTTGGCCACCTGCGCGGGCGCGACCGGCCCGTCATAAGGGCAATCGGTCACGCAAGACACATAGCCGCGCACCTTGAGCCCCTCCTCTTTCGCGCGCGCCATCACAGGCCGAAACCGCTCCAGACTCTCGGCAATCGTCGCGTTGATATTGGCCTTACTGAACCCTTCGGACGCACTCGCAAACACCGCGATCTCGTCGGCAATCGCCGCCCGCGCGCCGTCAAACCCGCGCATATTCGGCGTCAGCACCGCATAGGTCACGTCGGGGTGGCGCGCGATCCCGGCCATCACCTCCGCCGCGTCCGACATTTGCGGCACCGCTTTGGGCGAGACGAAACTCGTCACCTCAATATGGCTGAACCCGCAGCCGGACAGCAGATCGACCAGCTTGATCTTATCCGCCGTCGCGATCTGCTTTTTCTCGTTCTGAAGCCCGTCCCGCGGGCTCATTTCGAAGATGCGGATATCAGCCATCTTCCGGCTCCATCTCGAAGAGCAGATCCCCGGCGGTCACCTGCGCGCCTTCCTTCACCGGCAGCGCGCCAAGCGTTCCGGCGCGCGGCGCGGTCATGGAATGCTCCATCTTCATCGCCTCCAGCACCATCACCAGATCGCCCTCCTCGACCGTCTCACCGCCGCTTTTGGCAACCAGCTTCACCAGCCCCGGCATCGGCGCGATCACACGGTCACCGCCGCCCGCTTCATCCTCGCGCTCCAGCGGATCGACCCAGTGGAACACCGTCGTCACACCTTCCAGAAAGGTCGTGATATCCCCGCCTTCGCGGGCGAAAAACGCATCATCATGGGCGCGCCCGGCGACCCAAACCTGCCCACGCTCCTGATACTGCGGCATGGAGAGCGCGACCTCCTTGTCCTCCCACATCGCCACATAATCATGCGGACCAGTCTGGCGGATGAACCCGTCAATCACGGCCTCGCCCCGGCGGATCCGCACCAATTCTCGCGGGCGGGACCAGAGGCGGAAGCCCGCCAATTGCCCGTCCAATCCACCATCATGATAGCCCGCATGGGCATGGCCGCGCGCGACGAGAAGCGCCAGCGCAATCGCCGCATCGCTCGCATCATCCTCCGCCGTCAGCGCGTCCAGCTCGCGGCCAATCAGCCCCGTATCGACCTCGCCCGCGCGGAAGCCCCCATGCTGCGTGAGCGCATGGAGAAACGCCTTGTTCGTCGTCAGCCCCGCGACCCGCGTTTCCGCCAGCGCACGGGCGAGCGCATCGAGCGCGGCGGTCCGGTCCGCGCCATGGGTGATGACCTTCGCGATCATCGGGTCGTAATGCGGCGTCACGCTGTCGCCCTCATCCACGCCCGTGTCGATCCGCGCATCCCACGGAAATTCCAGCCGATCGAGGCGGCCAATCGCGGGCAGGAACCCGGCGGCCGCATCCTCCGCATAAAGCCGCGCCTCGAAGGCGTGCCCGTCAATGGCCAGTTCCTCCTGCGCCAGCGGCAATTCCTCCCCGCTCGCGACCCGAAGCTGCCATTCCACCAGATCCTGCCCGGTGATCGCCTCGGTCACCGGATGCTCGACCTGCAGGCGCGTGTTCATCTCCATGAACCAGAATTTATCCGGGTGCAGCCCGTCCGAGCCGTCCACGATGAATTCAATCGTCCCGGCCCCGGAATAGTTAATCGCCTGCGCGGCCTTCACCGCCGCATCGCCCATGGCGGCGCGCATCTCTTCGGTCATGCCGGGTGCGGGCGCTTCCTCAATCACCTTTTGGTGGCGGCGCTGGAGCGAGCAATCGCGCTCGAAAAGATGCACCACATTGCCATGATCGTCGCCGAAAACCTGAATTTCGATATGGCGCGGCGAGGTGATGAATTTCTCGATCAGCACCCGGCCATCGCCGAAACTCGCCTCACCCTCGCGCTGCGCACCGTCAAGCGCGGCCTTGAAATCCTTCGAATTTTCAACGAGCCGCATCCCTTTGCCGCCGCCGCCCGCGCGGGCCTTGATGAGCACCGGATAGCCGATCTGCTCCGCCTCTTTGGCCAGAAAATCCGCGTCCTGCTCGGTCCCGTGATAGCCCGGCACCACCGGCACCCCGGCCTCTTCCATCAGCTTTTTCGCCGCGTCCTTGAGGCCCATTTTACGGACCGAATCCGCCGACGGACCGATGAAGCGTAGACCCGCCGCCTCGACCGCCGCGATAAATTCGGGGTTTTCCGAGAGGAACCCATAGCCCGGATGGATCGCCTGCGCGCCGGTGTCCTTGGCCGCCTGAATGATGCGATCGCCCTTGAGGTAACTCTCGCCCACCGGCGGCGGACCAAGGCGCACGGCCTCGTCGGCCAGCTCCACATGGCGCGCCCGCGCATCCGCATCGGAATAAACCGCGACCGTCCGCACACCCATGTCGCGGGCGGTTTCGATCACGCGGCAGGCAATCTCGCCCCGGTTGGCAATCAGGATTTTCGTAAACATTCAGACCTCCTCCAGCGCGGCGCGATGCGCCTTCGCACTGTCTTCGGAAAAGCAGCAGAAAATGATGTGTTGGGTGGGGTTTGCATCCTGCACGGCGCGCACCGCCACCCGCGCGGCCTCGTCCGCAGGGTAACCATAGACCCCGGTCGAGATCGCGGGAAAAGCGACCGATTGCGCGCAAAGCGCCTCCGCCTCCTCCAGTGACCGGCGATAGCAGGAGGCGAGCAGATCCGCCTCCCCCTGATCGCCGCCCTTCCAGACCGGGCCGACCGTGTGGATCACCCATTTGGCGGGCAGGTTGAACCCCGGCGTCGCCTTCGCGTCCCCCGTGGCGCAGCCATTCAGCTTGCGGCAAGCCTCCAGCAATTCCGGCCCGGCAGCGCGGTGGATCGCCCCGTCCACACCGCCCCCGCCGAGCAGGCTTTCATTGGCGGCATTGACGATGGCATCGACCTCAAGGCCCGTGATGTCGGCGGTGATGATCTCGATCATGAGAACACCTCCACCAGCTTGAACCGCTCGCAAACCACCTTCATGTCGGGCGCAAACCCGCCATTGCGTTCGAAATAGGCGCGGTGGTCGGCCTGCCAGCTTGCGAGATCCGCCGCCCCTTCGGCTTTGGCGAAATCCTCGATGACGGCACTGAACGGCAGGATCTCCACGGCTGTCGTCTCCACGACCAGCGCGGGCTCCGCATCCCAATCGAGCGCCATATCCCGCCGCCCGACCTCGGGCAGCGCCTCGCCATCTTCCTCGAAATCGCGCAAGGCACCGCAGCTTGCGGTTTTCGCGCCCGTGCGGATCTGCTCCAGCAGCGCGGTGTTGAGCGCCCGCGAGTCGCCCAGAATGAACCCGTTTCGCTCCATCACATCCGGAACACGCCGAAGCGTGTCTCCTCAATCGGGGCGTTCAGCGCGGCGCGGAGCGAGAGGATCAGCACCGAACGGGTTTTGCGCGGGTCGATCACCCCGTCATCCCAGAGCCGGGCCGAGGCGTAGAGCGGATGCGCCTGCTCCTCGAACTGGTCGAGAATGGGCTTTTTGAACTGGGCCTCCTCCTCGGCGCTCCAGCTCTCGCCCTTACGCTCGATCCCGGCGCGGCGAACCGTGGCGAGAACCCCCGCCGCCTGCGCGCCGCCCATGACGGAGATGCGGCTGTTCGGCCATGTCCATAGGAAGCGCGGGCTGTAGGCGCGCCCGGCCATGCCATAATTGCCCGCCCCGAAAGAGCCGCCGACCAGCATGGTGATTTTCGGCACCGAAGTCGTCGCCACCGCCGTCACCATTTTCGCGCCGTGGCGGGCGATCCCTTCGCTCTCATATTTGCGGCCCACCATGAAGCCGGTGATGTTTTGCAGGAACACCAGCGGGATTTTGCGCTGGCTGCACAGCTCGACGAAATGCGCGCCCTTGGTGGCGCTTTCCGAGAAAAGAACGCCGTTATTGGCCACGATCCCCACCGGGATGCCGCCGACATGGGCAAAGCCGCAGACCAGCGTTTCGCCATAACGCGCCTTAAACTCGTCAAAGCGCGAGCCGTCCACGATCCGGGCGATCACCTCGCGAATATCGTAAGGTGTCGAGAGGCTGGCCGGGACCACGCCAAGCAGCTCATCGGGGTCGTAAGCGGGGTCCTCGGGGCTGGCGAGCAGCGGGCCATGTGCTGGCTGGAAATTGAGATTGCGCACCGCGTCGCGGGCAAGCGCGATGGCATGGGCGTCATTATCGGCAAGGTAGTCAGCTACGCCCGAGAGGCGCGTATGCACATCGCCGCCGCCCAGATCCTCGGCGCTCACATCCTCGCCCGTCGCGGCTTTGACCAACGGCGGACCGGCAAGGAAGATCGTCCCCTGCTCTTTCACGATGATCGTCACATCGGACATGGCGGGCACATAAGCGCCGCCCGCGGTGCAAGAGCCCATGACCACCGCGATCTGCGGGATGCCCTTGGCCGACATCTGCGCCTGATTGAAAAAGATCCGCCCGAAATGGTCGCGATCCGGGAAGACCTCGTCCTGATTGGGCAGGTTCGCGCCGCCGCTATCCACGAGATAGATGCAAGGCAGACGGTTCTCTTCGGCGATCTCCTGTGCGCGGAGGTGCTTTTTCACCGTCATCGGGTAATAGGTGCCGCCCTTCACCGTCGCGTCGTTGCACACGATCATGACCTGCTGACCATGCACCACGCCGATCCCCGCGATCACCCCCGCACCGGGGGCCGCGCCGTCATACATCGCATGGGCCGCTGTCATGCCGACCTCAAGGAAGGGCGATCCGGCATCGAGCAGCGCCGTCACCCGGTCGCGCGGCAGCATTTTGCCGCGCGAAAGGTGCCGCTCCCGCGCCTTCTCGTCGCCGCCCGCCATGACCAGCTCCGCCGCCGCGCGGATCGGCTCCATCGCCTTGAGATGCGCGTCGCGATTGGCCGCGAAATCATCCGATTGCGGGGAGAGGGAAGATTTGAGTTTCATGGCAAAAGCTCCACTTTGTAGAGGCGGTTACGGATGACGCTCATGACGAACAGCAGCGCAATGAACGCGACAATTGGCGCTAGAGGGATGAGCAATGGAGGCGGTGCTGTGCCTGACATCATGAATGGCGTGAACATGAGAAAGAAGATCACCATCAAGAGCAGGCCCAGCATGAGAGACTTTAATATCCACGGAAAGCGGTGCGAAAGACGCACATGGCTCGCGCATTGCGGGCAGGTTATCGCCTCTTTAGATCGCGGGAAGGGCGCGGTTCGCAGAGTTGAAAGCAGCATGAAGAAGGTCATCAAATACCCGCAATTCGGGCAAGCGAAGCCTGAAAAGCGCTGGCCCAAGCTCCGTTTCGTGGTTCTACCCTCACCGCTCATCTTTCTGCCTCATATAACCTTCTAGAACACGCACCTGCCGCGCGGTCTCGTGCAGCATGCAATTGGCAACGCCGAGATAGGTGCCGGAGCCGCCGCCCCATTGGGACGCCTCGTATTTCTCGCAAAGCGCGTCGCGATAGGCGATCCAGGCGCGCTGCATCGCTTTGAGGTCGGGCGCAGAACTCGGAGCCAGCGCGCCGCCCAATTCGGCGATCTCGGCGTCGCTTTTCGCCTCGGCTTCGCTCAACTCGCGGTAAACGGCATTGAGCCGCGTGTCCCACCAGTCCAGTTCCGCACCGACGCAAAAGCCCATGCCGACATTGGAAAACCCGATCTCCGAGGTCTCGATACAATGGCTGGCCGCGAGGCCGACACAGTCCTCCCCGCCCTGATCCGCGCAAATCTCGGCGATTTTCGGATCAAAGCCCTCGACCGGCGCATCGCCTTGGGCAAAAGCCGCGGGCGAGGCGCAGATCGCAAGGAGTGCCAGCCAATGGCGCATTAACCGGTGACCTTCATCAGCTCGCGGCCGATCAGCATCCGGCGGATTTCCGAGGTGCCCGCGCCGATTTCCATCAGCTTGGCGTCGCGCATGAGGCGGCTCACCGGGGTCTCGTTCATGTAGCCCGCGCCGCCCATGGCCTGCACGGCCTGCACCGCCTGGAACATCGCCTGCTCGGACGCGTAGAGGACGCAGCCCGCCGCATCCTGACGGGTGACTTCGCCCCGATCGCAGGACGCGGCGACGGCGTAGACATAGGCCCGCGCGGTGTTCATCGCGACATACATATCGGCGATTTTGCCCTGCATAAGCTGGAAATCCCCGATGGGTTTGCCGAATTGCTTGCGCTCGTGGAGATAAGGCATCAACTCGTCGAGGCAGGCATTCATGATCCCGACGCCGATGCCCGACAGCACGACGCGCTCGTAATCGAGACCGGACATGAGGACATTCACGCCCTTGCCCTCTTCGCCGAGGACATTCTCGAAGGGCACTTCGACATCCTCGAAAATCAGCTCCGCCGTGTTCGAGCCGCGCATCCCCAGCTTGTCGAAATGGGGCGAGGTCGAGAAGCCGGTCATGCTTTTCTCGATGATAAAGGCGGTGATGCCTTTCGGGCCGGCTTCGGGGTCGGTCTTGGCGTAGACGACCAGCGTGTCCGCATCGGGGCCGTTGGTGATCCAGTATTTCGTGCCGTTCAGCACATAGCGGTCGTTTTTCTTCTCCGCCCGCAGCTTCATCGAGACGACATCGGAGCCGGACCCCGCTTCGGACATGGCGAGCGCGCCGACATGCTCGCCCGAGATCAGCCCCGGTAGATATTTCTCTTTCTGCTCGGCATTCGCATTCAGCTTGATCTGGTTGACGCAGAGATTGGAGTGCGCGCCATAGGAAAGCGAGACCGAGGCCGACGCCCGCGCGATTTCCTCCACCGCGATGGTGTGGGCGAGATAGCTCATCCCGGCCCCGCCATCTTCTTCCTTCACCGTGATGCCGAGAAGGCCCAGATCGCCCATTTCCTTCCACAGCTCATGGGGAAACTCGTTGGTCTTATCGACTTCGGCGGCGATCGGCTTCACCCGCTCCTGCGCCCAGCGATGCACCATCTCGCGCAGGGCTTCGGTCTCTTCATCGAGCGGAAATTTCAGGCTTTGCGTAAACATCTTCACTCCCTCATCGCGTTCTTATGAACGACTGTTCAGTTGTGAAGGTAGCGCAAAGTTGCGATTCAGGGAAGGATTTTTTCGACGAGTTCCGGCAGGGCGTCGTAATGGTCAAAGAGTGCGTCCGGCTCCAGCCGCGCAAGCCCCTGACCTTCCGGGCCAAATCCGACCAGCACCACAGGCATCGCCGCATTGCGCGCGGCCTTCACATCCGTATCGGTGTCGCCAACCAGCATGGATTGCGACAGATCGCCGGAGACGCGGCGGACCGTCTCGAACAGATGCTGCGGGTCCGGCTTGTTGACGGGCAGCGTGTCCGCCCCGACAAGCGCGCCGAAATGGTGGTCGATCCCGAGAAGGCCGATCAGCTTTTCGGCCAGCCCTTCGGGTTTGTTGGTCGCGACCCCGAGTTTGTAGCCCGCGCCGCCAAGCTGGCTCAGTGCGGCTTCGACCCCGTCGAAAAGCCGCGTCTCATTGGCGATATTGGCGTCGTAATATTCCAGCAGCAGCCCGCGCTTGCCGGTCAGGTCCGCGCCGACCCGTTCGCTCCCGAGTTTCAGCATCGCATAGCTGCCGCGCATGCCGGTCAGCGCATCGGCCACCGGATCGAGCGGCGCATCGAACCCTTCGGTGATAAAGCAGTGATTGGCGGCGGCGATGAGATCGGCGGAGGTGTCGGCCAGCGTGCCGTCGAGATCGAAGAGAATGGTTTTCATCCCACCCTCATGCCACAGCCCGCAACAAACCGAAACATGATATGAGCGTGAGCGCTCTTCCCGCATCATCGCCACATTGCTATAGCAGCCGAAACGATAAAGCAGGTGGTTATGGAACGGGCACTTATCATTCTCGCCGCAGGGCAAGGCAGCCGGATGCAGTCGGATCTGCCGAAGGTGCTGCACAAGGTCGCGGGCGCGCCGATGCTCTGGCACGCGATGCGCGGCAAGGATGCGGCGCGCTCGGTCGTGGTTGTGGGCCATGGCGGTGACCGGGTGGAAGCCTCGGCCAAGGCGTTTGACGAGGGCGTCGGGATCGCCCGGCAGGACGAGCAGCTTGGCACGGCCCATGCGGTCGCGCAGGCGCGTGCGGCGCTCGACGGGTTCGAGGGCGATGCGATTGTGCTTTATGGCGACACGCCCTTTATCCGCCCGGAGACGATTGACGCGATGACCGAAGCCCGCGCGGCGGGTGCGTCCGTGGTGGTTCTGGGGTTCGAGGCGGCGGAGCCGGGCGGCTATGGCCGTTTGATTATGGAAGGCGATGCGCTCACCCGCATCGTCGAGGCGAAGGAAGCGACGCCTGAAGAACTCGCCGTAAGTCTCTGTAATTCCGGCGTGATCTGCGCACCTGCGCCGCTGCTTTTCGAGCTGATCGACAAGGTGGGGAACGAGAACGCCAAGGGCGAATATTACCTGACCGATATTGTGGGCCTCGCCGGCGAGCAGGGCCTTAGCTGCGCCGCCGTGCGCTGCGATGAGGCGGAGACGATGGGGGTGAATTCCCGTCTCGATCTCGCCGCCGCCGAAGCCGCGTTTCAGGATCAGGCGCGCCGCGAGGCGATGGTGAACGGCACCACGCTGACGGACCCGGCCAGCGTCTTTTTCGCCTATGACACCGTGATTGGCCGCGATGTGGAGATCGGCCCGAATGTCGTTTTCGGCCCCGATGTGACCGTCGAGAGCGGCGCAACGATCCTGCCCTTCTGCCATCTCGAAGGATGCCATATCTCGCGCGGTGCGACGGTCGGGCCCTTCGCCCGCCTGCGCCCCGGTGCGGAACTGGCGGAGGATTCCAAGGTCGGCAATTTCTGCGAGGTGAAGAACGCGCAGATCGACCAGGGCGCGAAGGTCAATCACCTCACCTATATCGGCGATGCGCGGGTCGGCAAAAAGGCCAATATCGGCGCGGGCACGATCACCTGCAATTATGACGGCGTGTTCAAGCACCACACCGAGATCGGCGATGAGGCGTTCATCGGGTCCAACTCGGCGCTGGTCGCCCCGGTCACGATTGGCGCGGGCGCGCTGGTCGGTTCCGGTTCCGTGATCACACGGGATGTGCCGGAGGGGGATATCGCCCTCTCCCGCGCCCGTCAGGAGAATAAAACCGGCATGGCGACCAAGCTGTTCGCCCGGCTGCGTGCGCTCAAGGAGAAAAAGTAATGTGCGGAATTGTAGGCATTCTGGGAAAGAATGAAGTCGCGCCGATCCTTGTCGATGCGCTGCGGCGGCTGGAATATCGCGGCTATGACAGCGCCGGGATCGCGACGGTCAACGGGGGCGAGTTGGACCGCCGCCGCGCCGTTGGCAAGCTGGTGAACCTCTCGGACGAGCTGGTCCACAACCCGCTGCGCGGCAAAAGCGGCATCGGGCATACTCGCTGGGCGACGCACGGGGTGCCCTCGGTCGAGAATGCGCATCCGCATAAGTCGGGACCGGTGGCTGTGGTCCACAACGGGATTATCGAGAATTTCAAGGAGTTGCGCGCCGATCTTAAAGCGGACGGCTATGAGGCGCAGACCCAGACGGACACGGAAACCATCGTGATGCTCTGCGCGCGCGAATTGGCCCGCGGCAAAGACCCGCGTGCCGCAGTCGCCGCCACGCTGGCGCAGCTTCATGGGGCCTTTGCGGTCGCGTTTCTTTTTGAGGGTGAGGAGGATCTGATGATCGCCGCCCGCAAGGGCTCGCCGCTCGCGATTGGCTATGGCGAGGGTGAGATGTATATCGGCTCGGACGCGCTGGCCCTTGCCCCGATGACCAACCGCGTGGCCTTTCTCGAAGAGGGTGACCGGGCGGAGATCACCCGCGCGGGCGCGACCGTCTATGATGAGAGCGGTGCGGAAGTGACCCGCGAGGTGCGGAGCCTCGATCTCAAGGCCAGCCATTCGGAAAAGGGCAATTATCGCCATTTCATGATCAAGGAGATCCATGACCAGCCTGCGGTGCTTTCCGACGCGCTGGCCCATTATCTCAACCCGGCGCGGGACGGGATCGCGCTTGGTCTCGATCTCGATTTCACGGCCTATGACCGCATCGTCATGGTCGCCTGCGGCACGGCGTTTTACGCCTGTCATGTGGCGAAATACTGGCTGGAGGATCTCGCGCGGGTGCCGGTGGAGATCGACGTGGCGAGCGAATTTCGCTACCGCGAGCCGCCCCTTGGCCAGAACACGTTGGCGATTTTCGTGAGCCAGTCCGGCGAGACCGCCGACACGCTCGCGGCGCTGCGTTACTGCAAGGGCAAGGCGAAAACCATCATGGCGATCGTGAATGTGGAGGAAAGCTCCATCGCTCGCGAAAGCGATGTGGCGCTGCCGATCCATGCGGGGCCGGAGATTGGTGTGGCCTCGACCAAGGCGTTTACCTGCCAACTCGCGCTGCTCGCGGCGCTGACCATCGAGATCGGCGCGGCGCGCGGCACGCTGGACGGCGCGCGGCAGGGCGAATTGACGGCGGCGCTCGCGGCGGTGCCGGGGCTCATCAATGGCGCGCTCAACGATCTGACGCCCTATGAAGAGATCAGTTATGAACTCGCCAAAGCCTCCGACATTCTCTTCTTGGGTCGCGGCGCGCTCTATCCGCTGGCGCTGGAGGGGGCGCTGAAACTTAAGGAAATCAGCTACATCCACGCGGAAGGCTACGCCTCGGGCGAGTTGAAACACGGGCCGATTGCGCTCATTGACGAATCCGTGCCGGTCATCACCTTCGCCCCGACGGACCCGCTTTTCGAGAAAACCGTCTCGAATATGCAGGAGGTCATGGCGCGCGGCGGGCGGGTGCTGCTGGTCAGCGATGCCACCGGGCTTGGCGAGGCGGGCGAGGATGTGTGGTCGAGCCTCACCCTGCCCCAGGTCGATCCGTTTATTTCACCGATTCTTTACGCGATCCCGGCACAGTTGCTCGCCTATTACACAGCGATTGCGAAGGGGACCGATGTGGACCAGCCGCGCAATCTGGCGAAGTCGGTGACGGTGGAATGAACAGACATATCCGGGTGTTCAGGGAATCGGAGAGCGATGACCTGATCGCCCTTTGGCATAGCTGCGGGCTGGTGCGCCCCATGCATGACCCTAGGCAGGATATCACGCGGGCGCTGGCCGCCCCGGCTTGCCGGATCATCGTTTACGGCTCGCCGATCAAGGGCTCGGTCATGGTGGGTTATGACGGGCATCGCGGCTGGCTCTACTTTCTTGCCGTCGAGCCGGAGGCACGCGGCGACGGGATCGCCCGCGCGATGATCAAGGCGGCGGAGAAATGGCTGCGGGAGATCGGCTGCGTCAAGATGATGGGGCTGGCCCATCCGACGAACCCTTCGGCGCAGGCTTATCCCGCGCTTGGGCTTCAGGAAGAAGCGCCGATTGTCTTCGGGCGGCGGCTGGCGGTGGACGAATAACGCCGCCCTCGCTTTTTGGCCAAGGGCTGTTAGGCTCGGGCCATGGATGACCGCCTCAGCAAATTCGCGCGTTTCAAGGCGCTTCATGAGCAGGACCGCGCTTTTGTCATTCCGAATCCTTGGGATGCGGGCTCGGCGCGGCTGCTCGCTTCGGTCGGATTTGACGCGCTGGCGACGACGAGCGCGGGCTATGCCTTCTCCGTCGGCAAGCGCGATTCCTTTGCGGCACTGACACGTGGTGAGATTTTGGCCAATGCGCAGGCGATTGTGGAGGCGACGGATCTGCCGGTCTCCGCCGACCTCGAAGAAGGGTTCGGGCGGACCCCGCAGGCCTGCGCAGAGACGATCGAGGCGGCGATTGCGGTCGGCCTTGTCGGCGGGTCGATCGAGGATGCGACCGGCGATCAGAACGCGCCGATTTTCCCGATGGATCAGGCGGTTGCGCGGATTGCGGCGGCTGCGGAGGTCGCGCAGCGGCGCGGGTTTCTGCTGACCGCGCGGGCTGAGAATTTCCTGTGCGGCCGCCCGGATCTTGCGGACACCATCGCCCGGCTTCAGGCGTTCTCAGAGGCCGGTGCGGATGTGCTCTATGCGCCCGGCCTGCCGGATCTGGAGGCGATCCGCACCCTCTGCGCCGAGGTGGACAAGCCCGTGAATGTGGTGATGGGCCTGCGCGCGCCGCTTTATACGGTGGAGGAGCTGTCGGGCGCAGGCGTCAAGCGGATCAGCGTCGGCGGCTCTTTCGCCCGCGCGGCCTTCGGCGCGCTCAAGCGGGCGGCGGAGGAGGTCCGGGCGGGCAGTTTCACCTATGCGGAGGACGCGATGCCCGGCGCGGAGATCGCCGCGCTGATGGACAGCGTCAAACGCGGCTGATTACGCCGCGCCGCCCGGCTCCTCATCCTTCGATTCCTTCTCCGCTTTCTTCTCCGCCCCGGCCTGTTTCTTGGCGCGGCGCGCTTCGCGGCGGGCCTCGGCCTCAGCGTCTTTTTCCGGCTGCGGCGGCGCGAAGGCGATCACGGAATCGCCCGGATTAAGCTTCGGCGTGTATTTGTCCATCGCAAACTCCACCTCGCCATTCTCGTGCAACACCCCGATGACGACCGCCTCGGGGCGCTGCTCGCGGTAGCGCTCGATAGGATATTCCTCGGAGACGCGGGTGGTCACGAAGACCCAGCCATCGGAGAGACGGCTCGAATAATCCTCATAGGTCAGCCCGCCTTCGCCAAGGGTGCGTCCGCCAAGGGTGATGGGCAGATCGCGGCCCCCTTCCCGGCGCTCGTGACGGCCGATCTGGAACACTTCATTGCGGCCAAATTCCGGCGCGAAATCGGTGCAGATCAGGGCGTTATAGGCGTCATTGTCGGTGGCGGTGATGAGCGTGCCATAGCGGTTGAACTCGATATGATGCTCGGCCCGTTCGGACAGGATCTCGCCGTGGAAATTGGCGACACCTTCCTGCCGCGCGCTGCGCAAGCGGAAATAGTTACGGTCCGCGATGAGGACCGGGACTTTGGCCGCCATCAGCGTTTGCGCCAGCGCCGTGACCCAGCGGGAGCCGCCGACGAACATCACCCCCGGCACTTCGCGCGACGTCAGCCCGAGGATGCGGGCGAGCGGGCCCATGGAGAAGCCGTGCAGGACGACGGTGGCGGCGACGAGGACAAAGGCGAGCGCGGGCAACATAGCCCCGTCCTCGACCCCAAGTTCCACCAGCCGCGCGCCGAAGAGGCCGGAGACCGCCACGGCGACCACACCGCGCGGGCCGATCCAGGCGACCATGGCGCGTTCCTGCCATGTCAGCGACGTGCCCATAAGCGAGACCAGCACGGTGATCGGGCGGGCCACGAACACGATGGCGAGGACGAACAGAAGCGCCCGCATGTCGAGTGAGGCGATCATGTCGAAGCTGATATCGGAGGCGAGCAGGATGAAGACGCCGGAGACCAGCAGGATCGTCACATGCTCCTTGAAGCGTTTCAGTTCCTCCAGCGACGGCATATTGGCGTTGGCCATATAGACGCCCATCACGGTCACGGCGAGCAGGCCGGATTCGTGGAGGACCACATCGGTCACGGCATAGACGGCGAGCAGCACGGCAAAGAGAACCGGCACTTTCATATATTCCGGCACATAGCCGCGGATGAACACGCGGGCGAGGAACCAGCCCGCCGCATAGCCTAGGATCACCGCCCAAGAGATGCCGTAAGCGAGATGGCCAAGCGCGCCGCCAAGCGTGCCTGCGCCGTAGAAGGCGGAGAAGAGTTCAAACGCCAGCACGGCGGCGAGCGCGCCGATGGGATCGTTGATGATGGCTTCCCATTTCAGCACCGAGGCGGGTTTTTGCGCCAGCCGCGCCTGACGGAGCATCGGGGTGATCACGGTCGGGCCTGTCACGATGAGGATGCCGCCGAGGACCAGCGAGCTTTCCCACGACAGGCCCGCCGCGTAGTGGCAGGCCAGCGTCGAGAGTGCCCAGCCGAGCGGCGCGCCGATATAGACGAGCCGCCGCACCGCCTTGGAGCTTTCGCGAAGCTCGTGGAAATGGAGCGTCAGCCCGCCCTCAAAGAGGATCACCGCCACGGCGACGGAGACGATGGGCCGGAACAATTCGCCAAAATCTTCCGCCGGGTTGATGAGCCCGGTGATCGGCCCCGCGATGAGACCGGCGGCGAGCATCAGCACGATGGCCGGAAGCTGCAACCGCCACGCCAGCCATTGCGAGCCGACGCCGAGCACGCCGATGATTGCGAAAAGAAGTGCCGGTTCCATCTGTAACTCCTGCCATGGCGAAAAGGCGTTGCATTGCGCCGAGTTAGCTTAATCTCTTCTTAATTCGGCTTCACGTCGAGGTCGAGAATTTCCGTGATGTCCGCGCCAAGCGCCGTCATCGCATCCATGGAGAGTTGCGAGCCGCTGGACGCGCCTTTTCCGCTTGGGATCAGGGTCAGCGTCGCGCTGCGGTTGTTGCCGAGATTGGTGACGGTGCCTTGAGTCTGGCGGCTGACGAGGCCGGTTTCCAGACTCATTTGCGGCTGAGAGAGCGAGCCGAGGCTGGCGGTGGTTTTGCCCGCCTGCCCAGCGCTGCCGCCGGAGGATGCCGCGCCGCCGCCCGCCTGTTTCTGCGCCGCCTTGTCGCCTGCGGGCGCGCCAGCGGCGGCATCGAGCGGCATCGGGGTCGCCTGCGCCGTGCCAAAGTCAATCGGGCTGCCGCCATAGCTCGGCGCGAGGCCGCCATAAGGATCACTCGACTCGCCCGCCTCGCCGCCGATGCCCCCGCCATAGACCGCGCCGCCCTGCCCGCGATTATGCGCGGCCATGAGCTGCGTGCCGCTCATGCGCAAGGGATCGTCGGTCGGCGTCACCGGCCCGCTCGCCGCGCAGGCGGTCAGAAAAGCAATCGGGACAAAGGCAATAATCAGGCGCATCCGCACTCCGGGGTCTGGCAGTGAATTCAGCCTCGCACCATGACCAATCGGGCGGCGCTTGCCAAGGGTGCGTGCGCGGGTGGCGGCGACGTCCGGCGTCAGACCGCGCTTTGCCGCATGAGCCGCGCGCGGGCGGGCGGGATGCGGTCGATCTCAAGGCCGGTGAAGACATGGAGCGTGCCGAGATCATGGTCGATCACCGCGTGATCCGAGACCCATCCGCCCATCACCAGATAGCTGCGGAGCAAGGGCGGCATGTGTTTTTGCGCGCGTTTGAGGTCTGGGCGCATCCGGGCCAGCACCTTGGCGAAGCGAAAGACGCGCGGTGCTTTCACGCGCGGGAGCCAGCGTTTCGGGCCAAGATGGCGGGCGCGCAACAGAGCAAAGGCGTCGAGATAATCCTGCTCATCGGTGCCGTGAAAGGACGCGCAGCCAAAGAGCATACGCACGCCATTTTGATCGACATAGCGGGTCATTCCGGCCCATGCGGCGCGCAGAATGTCCGGGTCGCGCCAGTCGGGATCGACGCAGAAGCGGCCCATCTCGACCATCGGCTGGGTGTAGCCATGGAGCGCGGACAGCTCATAATAGCGGGCCGAATAGCTTTTGCCGATCTCCGCGCCGCTGCTGAAGGGGAGCATCCGGAAACAGGCGACAAGCTGGCCCTCCCCCGTCTCCACCATGATGTGATCGCAAAGGGAATCGAAATCATCGGCGTCGAGCGCGCCGCCCCGAAAGGCCCGCCCGCGCAGGGCCTGACAGGCGATAAGATCCTCCGCGCGCTGCGCCTGGCGCAGGTGATACCGCCCGAAACTCTCTGCCAGCTTTTGCATCGCTCGCTCTCCTCGCCGCGGCCAAGTCCCTTGCATGACCAAGATAAGCGCATAAATTTCAAGAAACCATGACGCGCCTGTGACAGTTTCATATTCCTTTGCGGAAGATGTCACCGGAGCGGGCGCAAACCCGGAGGACGATATGAGCGACAAAATCACCAAATCCGATGCTGAATGGCGGCAGGAGTTGAGCGATCTGGCCTATAAGGTGACCCGCAAGGGCGGCACGGAGCGCGCCTTCACCCATGACAATTTCCCCAAATCCGCCGGGGTGTTTGAATGCGTCTGCTGCGGTGCGCCGCTTTTCGATGCGGACACGAAATTCGACAGCGGGACCGGCTGGCCGAGTTTTTACGCGCCGATTTCGAAAGACGCGGTGGAAGAGCATGAGGACCGCAAGCTTTTCATGCGGCGCACGGAAATCACCTGCGCGCGCTGCGATGCGCATCTGGGCCATGTCTTTCCCGACGGCCCGCAGCCCACGGGGCTGCGCTATTGCATGAATGGGGTTGCGCTGAATTTCGACGCGAAAAACGAGGGCTAACCACGCCGCGCGCGGCGGCGGTTAGTCGTCGCCGCCGAGGAAATCGCCCGCATTGAGATTGCCGATGCTGCCCAGAAGCTGCGTCAGCACATTGAGCGAGCGGCCACTGGTGACGGTGACATCACGGGTCAGGTCGATCACGCGGCCATCGCGGAGGCCATAGCGGGTGATGTCCGCCACCGTGTTGTTTTCATTGAAGGTCACGACCATCACTTCGCGGTCCACCTCTTCGGGCGCGTTCCAGGTGAAATTGCGGACGCGCTTGCGCAGATAGATCCACTCATTGCCGTCAAGAAGGCCCTGCGCGGCAGGCACGCCGAGAATCGCCTCGGCGCTCATCCGGTCTGTCTGGCCGTAGGAAATCTGCGCCAGATCCTCTTCGGAGGGCACATATCCGTGGACATCATAGGTCGGCGAACAGGCAATCATTCCAGCCACGAGCAGGCCAAGCCCCGCTTTTTTGCCATAAGACGCCATTGTTCGACCTCGCTTGAAAATCCAAACTCAGGGTGTCAGCTATACCGAGACGCGCGCAAGTTCAAGAATCCGATGGAGTCACCATGTCAGACGCTGCCCTTCCCGACCTGTCCCATCCGATGCGCACCGCGGATCTGAGCCCGTCGCAAAGCTATCCGGTTTCGCTCGCCCCCGAGAAGGGGCAATTGGAGGTTTTGGCCCGGCTGCTTGATATTCTGAAGGTCGAGAAGCTGCGCTTCGAGGGCAAGCTTGCGCCGGTCGGCAAGCGCGACTGGCGGCTGACGGGCAAGCTCGGCGCGACGGTCACGCAACGCTGCGTCGTGACGCTGGAGCCGGTGAAAACCCGGATCGATACGGATCTGCACCGGCTTTACGTCGCCGATCTCGACGAGGATGCGGAGATGGAGGCGCTGGAGGACACGCATGGCGAGGAGGTCGAGGCGCTTGGCGCGGTGATTGATGTGGGGCTGGCCGTTCAGGAGGAACTCGCCCTCGCCCTGCCCGCCTATCCGCGCAAGGACGATGCCCCCGAGACGGCGCAGCAATTTGCCGCAGAAGGCACAGAGCCGATGACCGATGAGGATGTGAAACCCTTTGCGGGGCTGAAAGCCTTGCGCGACAAGATGCAGAAGGGGTGAAAAAAGGGCGCGAAACCGCCGTCTTTTCACTTGAACATTCAGGCGATGCTGCTATTTTCCGCACTTCGTTTTCAAGACTGTTTCCGAGATGTGTTGCGGGAAGGCCCGCGTGTTTTGGTAATGGTGAACCGGCCCTTGATTGTGGCCATCCAGAACTGAGGTTGAGACATGGCTGTCCCCAAGAGCAAAATCACGCGCTCCAAGCGCGGTATGCGCCGGTCGCATGATTCGCTGGTCGCGGCGAACCCGAATGAATGCCCGAACTGCGGTGAGCTGAAGCGCCCGCACCACGTTTGCGGCGCCTGCGGCCACTATGCGGATCGTGAAGTCGTTTCCGTCGCAGACGAGATCGAAATCGACGAAGACGCGGCGTAAGCTGCTGAAATGATTGGTCGAGAATGATGACCACCCCTAAGGACTCCCAACCGGGCGCCCCAGAGCGGGTGGTCATTTCTATTGATGCCATGGGCGGCGACAAAGGGCCGGCCGTGGTCGTGTCGGGCATGGATATGTCCGCCAAGAAGAACCCGGAACTGGCCTTCATCGTCCACGGGGATGAGGCGGTTCTCGGCCCGCTGGTGGCGAAGAAAAAGCATTTGCGGGACCGCGTGGAAATCCGCCACGCCGAAAAAACCATCGACATGACCGACAAGCCGAGCCGCGCCATGCGGACCGGGAAAGGCTCCTCCATGTGGGGCGCGCTTGATTCGGTGAAACATGGCGAAGCGGCGATTGCGGTGTCGCTCGGCAACACCGGCGCGCTGATGGCCTCCGCCACGCTGCGCCTGCGCCGCCTGCCCGGCATCAACCGCCCGGCGATTGCGATTCTCTGGCCGAGCCGCTCGGAGCAGGGCTTCAATGTGATGCTCGATGTGGGCGCCGATATTCGCGCCGACGGCCCGGACCTGCTGCAATATGCGGTGATGGGCGCGTCCTATGCGCGCAACGGTCTCGACATCACCCGCCCCCGCATCGGCCTTCTCAATGTCGGCACCGAAGAGCATAAGGGCCGCGCCGAGCTGCATGAGGCGCATGACCTCATCACCCGCGCCGCGCCGGAGCATGATTTCGATTTCGTCGGCTATGTGGAAGGCGGCGACATCCCCGGCGACCGCGCCGATGTGATCGTCACCGACGGGTTTTCCGGCAATATCGCCCTCAAGACCGGCGAAGGCACGGCCTCGCTGATTGGCGAATTGCTGCGCGAATCGTTCAAACACACGATCTTCAGCCAAATCGGTGCGGTGTTTGCCGCGACATCGCTCCGCCGCCTCGCCAAACGGATCGACCCGCGCCGCAAAAACGGCGGTGTGTTCCTCGGGCTGAATGGCGCGGTGGTGAAATCCCATGGCGGCGCCGACGCGACAGGCGTGTCCGCGGCCATCAAATTTGCATTCCACCTCGCCAAAAGCGGGTTCAACGAACGCCTCGCGGCGCGGGTTGCATCTGGCGCTGAGATTGGCCAAATTAGCGGAACGCAACAAAAAGAGTGATAAAATGACGCTGCGTTCAGTCCCCATCGGCACAGGCCATTATCTTCCTGAACGTGTTGTCGAAAACTCCGAATTTGAAAGCTGGCTGGAGACCTCCGACGAGTGGATCCGCTCGCGCAGCGGGATCGAGCGCCGCCATTTCGCCGCCGAGGGCCAGCTCACGTCAGACCTCGCGATTGCTGCAGCCAATGATGCACTTGCGAATGCCGGGATCAGCGGCAGCGAGATCGACGCGATCATCCTCGCCACCGCGACCCCGGACCAGACCTTCCCCTCCACCGCGACCCGCGTTCAGGCGGCGATTGGCGCGAAGGGGTTCGCCTTCGATGTGCAGGCGGTTTGCGCCGGGTTCATCTACGCCCTCTCCACCGCCAACGCGATGATCTTCGCGGGCCAGGCGAAGCGCGTGATGGTGATCGGCGCGGAAACCTTCTCCCGCATCATGGACTGGAACGACCGCTCCACCTGCGTTCTCTTCGGCGACGGCGCGGGCGCGCTGATTCTCGAAGCCGAGGACCAGCCCGGCGAGAACACCGATCGCGGCGTTCTCGGCACCGCGCTCTACTCGGATGGCAGCTATAACAATATCTTGTTCGTCGATGGGGGCGTCTCCTCGACGCAAAGCACCGGCGTTCTCAAAATGCTGGGCAAAGAGGTGTTCCGCCATGCCGTTTCCAAGCTTGCCGAAGCGGGGGAAAAGGTGCTGGAGGCTTGCGATCTGACGGCCGAAGATGTGGACCTCGTGATCCCCCATCAGGCCAATTCCCGCATTATTAAGAGTACCGCCCAAAAAATTGGTATTCCTATGGAAAAGGTGGTATTAACCGTTCAGGATCACGGCAACACTTCAGCGGCCTCGATCCCGTTGGCCCTGTCTGTCGCGTGTCGCGAAGGGCGCGTGAAGGCGGGGGATTTACTATTAATGGAAGCCATCGGCGGGGGACTGGCTTGGGGGGCGGCTGCACTACGCTGGTAGAAGTAAACAAGGTTGCAAATTGGCGCTTGATTTAACCTTTTTGTAATATTGTTGACTCAGAAAAGCAGAAACGCCTAAGCTTTCCGCTGTCCGGGGGGGATGAAGAATGAGTGACAAGACGCTGACCCGAAATGATTTAAGCGATGCCATCGTGCGCGAAATTGGGCTTTCCCGCAGCGAATCTGCGAATCTGGTGGAGGATGTGCTCACGCATCTGTCCGACTCGCTGGTTCGTGGGGAGCAGGTGAAAATTTCGTCCTTTGGCAGTTTTTCCGTGCGCCATAAAAATGCGCGTGTGGGACGCAACCCGAAAACCGGTGAGGAAGTACCCATCTCGCCGCGCCGGGTGCTGAGTTTCCGCCCGTCCTCTTTCCTGAAGGACCGCGTTGCCGCCGGAAACCGCAGCTAATATGTCGAGAAAATCTGCCGAAGCCTTTCGCACCATCAGCGAAGTGTCGACTCTGATGGGCATTCCCGCGCATACGCTTCGTTACTGGGAATCGCAGTTCACGCAGATCAAGCCGGTGAAACGGGGCGGCAATCGCCGCTATTACCGGCCCGATGACATCGCGCTGCTCTCTGGCATCCGCCATCTTCTGCATGAGGAAGGGCTGACCATCGCCGATGCGAAACGCCGCATCCGCAGCGAGGGTGTGCGCCGCGTGGCGGGCCTCGGCAATCTGCCGGAGGAAATCGCCGGGATTGCCCGCGTCGAGACCGCGCCGGAAGAGGAATTTTACGACACGACGGACAGTCCGCGCCGCACGGATATCTCCGAGGTCGCGGTCAAGCCGAAGCCGAAGCCGGAGGCCAAAGCGCTGGACCTGCCGCTCTTTGAGCCGGAGGAGAAAGCCAAGCCTGCGGGCGAGTTGCAAAACCTCGCCGGCCGCCTTGGGGCGCTGCGCGACCGTATGGCCGCCGCCGCTTCGAAAAGCTGAGCGGCGAAATCCGGTCTTGCAGCGCGCGCGGATGTCTCTATAAAGCGGCGTCACGGGCTATAGCGCAGCCTGGTAGCGCGTTCGTCTGGGGGACGAAAGGTCGTGAGTTCGAATCTCGCTAGCCCGACCATCAAAACGCCGGCCTTTGGGCTGGCGTTTTTGTTTGCCTTGTATTGCGCGGAAAACTTGCGTTTTATCGGCGCGATAGAGGGGGGACGAGAATGAGCAAAGCCGAGGGCGTGCTGCCCGATCACGAGATCGCGGCGATGATGGAGCGCGGCGAGATTGCGACCGGCGCGGCGACGGAGGGTCCGGCGCTGGTCCAGCCCGCGAGCCTTGATCTGCGCCTTGGCACGGTGGCGTATCGTTTGCGGGCCTCGTTCCTGCCCGGCGATGACACTGTCGAAGGCCGCCTGCCCCGCTATGAGATGCACCGATTTTCGCTCGAAGGGGGCGCGGTTCTCGAAAAGGGCTGCGTCTATCTCGTCCCGCTCATGGAGTCGCTGGCGCTGCCCGGCGATGTGGAGGGGCTCGCCAACGCCAAATCCAGCACGGGGCGGCTCGATCTTTTCACCCGCCTGATTGCCGACCGCGCGGGCGAGTTCGACACGGTGCCCGCCGGCTATACCGGCCCGCTTTATGCGGAGATCAGCCCGCGCAGTTTCTCGGTGCTGCTGCGGCCCGGCATGCGGCTGAACCAGATCCGTTTCCGGCGCGGGCAAGCGCGGCTCGACGACGCGGCGCTTCGCGATCTGCATAGTGCGGAAACCCTCGTCAATGGCGATGCGCATATTGATGACGGGCTGGGGTTCTCCGTCGATCTGACCCTCGGCGATGTGGTCGGCTACCGCGCGAAGCCCCATACCGGCGTCATCGACCTCGATAAAATCGGCGGCTATGACCCCGCCGATTTCTGGGAAGAGGTCCGCGCGAAAGATGGCGAGATCATCCTCGATCCCGGCGCGTTCTATATTCTGGCGAGCCGCGAGGCAGTGCATGTCCCGCCCGGCTTTGCCGCCGAAATGGCCCCCTATCTCGCCATGGTGGGCGAGTTTCGGGTCCATTACGCCGGGTTCTTCGATCCCGGTTTCGGCCATGCGGCGGCGGGCGGGTCGGGTGCGCGCGGCGTTCTCGAAGTCCGCTGCCACGAAGCGCCCTTTGCGCTGACCCATGGGCAGATCGTCGGCCGGCTCCTTTATGAGCGCATGGCCGCCGCGCCGGAGCATCTCTATGGCGCGGATCTCAAATCAAATTATCAGGGGCAGGGGCTGAAGCTCGCCAAACAGTTCCGGATGGGCTAGAGCCGCCGCCCGAGGTTGATCGCCCGGCGCAAACGCTGCGCCATCTTCCGGTTGGTCTTGGCCGCACGGTTCTGCGCCGCCCGCTCTTCCGGCGTTTCCGCCACCTTCCCGCGCCGCGCGAGATAGTCGGACCCCTTGTTGATCCCGTAATTCATACCCTTGTTCAGCAAAAGCCGGGTCACATACCGCATCATGCTCATGGCGTGTCCTTACGCAAACATATCGCCCTGATCCTCGGGCGGCATCTCCGGCGCGTCATCCTCATCATCGGCTTCGCGCATCTGGAGCGCCCCCGGCATCGGACGGTTATCGAGAAGCCCGGCGGCCTTCAACTCGTCCAGACCGGGCAAATCCTTGGTGCTCTCTAGGCTAAAATGGTCAAGGAAAGCGTCGGTGACAAGATAGGTGACGGGCCGCCCCGGTGTCATTTTGCGCCGCCCGATGCGCACCCAGCCCATTTCGATCAGCAAATCCAGCGTGCCGCGCGAGACGGAGACGCCGCGAATTTCCTCGATATCGGCGCGGGTGACGGGGTGGTTATAGGCGATGATGGCGAGCGTCTCGATGGCGGCGCGGGAGAGTTTTTTCTCCTCCACCCGCTCGGGGCTCATCAGCGGGCCAAGATCGGGGGCGGTGCGGAACGCGTAGCGATCGCCGATGCGCACGAGATGGACGCCCCTGCCCTCATAGACCGGAAAGAGACGCTTCACCGCTTCGGCGGCATCGGCCCCATCTGGCATCCGCGATTCAATTTCGCGCACCGTCAGAGGCTGGGCGGAGGCGAAGAGGATCGCCTCGACCATGCGCATCTGATCGGAAAATTCGAGAACGGCCATTACTGCGCGGCCCGGAGCATGAGCGGCGCATAAGTGTCCGCTTGCTGGATGTCCGCGCGGCCGGATTTCACCAGTTCCAACGCGGCGGCGAAACTCGCGGCGACGGCGGAGCGGCGTTCTTTCGGCGTGGCCCATCCTTCGGGCAGGAAGGCGGAGAGTTCGGTCCAGCTTTCGCGCGCACCAATCAGCCCGCGCATCCGCTCCAGCGCCTGCTCCATGGTGAAGATATTGCGGCGCTCATAATGGAGCGGGGTAAAATCGTCGCGGGTTCGGGTGCGGGCATAGGCCTGCATTAGGTCCATGATATTGGCGGTCCAGATCGTGCGGGTGATGGGGCGCTCGTCCAACTCCTCACCGCGCGCGAACACGTCCCGGCCCAGAAGATCGCGGCCCATGAGCCGCGCCGCCGCATCGCGCATCCCTTCAAGGCGCTGAAGCTGGAAGGCGAGGTGATCCGCAAGTTCATCCGCGCTCGGCCCCTCTTCCTCGGGATCGGGGGGCAGCAGCAGGCGCGATTTGAGGAAGGCGAGCCAGGCGGCCATCACCAGATAATCGGCGGCAAGTTCGATGCGCAGGCGGCGGACGGTTTCGATGAAGCTCAGATACGCTTCGGACAGCTCTAGGATCGAGACCTTCATCAGATCCACCTTCTGCCCGCGCGCAAGCACCAGCAGCAGGTCGAGCGGCCCCTCGAACCCCGCAATATCGAGCACCAGCGTCTCCGCGCTGATCCGCTCTTCGATATCGCCCGTCTGTATGTTCATCTCGTTTCGCTACCGCGCATGTTGTGATCGCCTCCAGTGCTAACACAATATCTGCGCGAATGCGACGGCTTTTGGCGGTCCGTCCTGTTAGACGCGCAAAATCTCGTTCAGGCGACTGTTCGCATAGCCCAGATCGACCTCTTTCGGCGCTTTCGCCGCCAATGCGTCTTTCGCCCGGCGGGCGGCCTGACCACGCAATTCCGGCGCGGCGGCGGCCACCTCGGCCATCTCCTGCGGGTCGCCATTGCAATGCAGGATCATATCACAGCCCGCCGCGAGGGACTTTCGCACACGTTCACCAAAGGCCCCGGAGAGGGCGTGCATGGAGAGATCGTCGGTCATGAGTAGCCCGTCGAAGCCAATTTCGTCGCGGATCAGCTCCACCACGTCGCTCGACTGGGTGGCCGGGCGCTCGGCGTCCACGGCGGTCAGAACGATGTGGGAGGTCATCCCCATGGGCAGATCGGCCAGCTCGCGGAAGGGGGCAAAATCGCGGGCATCGAGCCGGTCGCGCTCGGCGGAGACGCGCGGCAGTTCCTTGTGACTGTCAGAAATCGCACGGCCCTGCCCCGGCATATGTTTCATCACCGGCAGCACGCCCACGTCCAAGAGACCATCGGCGACGGCGCGGCCAATGCGGGCCACATCCTCCGCCGTCTCGCCATAGCAGCGATTGGCGAGGACCGAGTGCGTCACATCCGTCGCCACGTCGAGGACGGGCGCGCAGTTCACGTCAATGCCGAGGTCGAGAAGTTCCGCGCCGATGAGCTGCGAGCGCAGGCGCATGGATTCCGCCCGGATCGCCGGATCAGCAAACAGCGCACATTGATCGCGGGCCGGAAGCCATTCGCGCCAATGCGGCGCGCGGAGCCGCTGGACCCGTCCGCCCTCCTGGTCGATCAGGATGGGCGCATCGCGGCCCACGGCGTCACGCAGATCGCCGGTCAGGCGGCGAATCTGCTCGGGATCTTCAAGATTGCGCGCGAAAAGGATGAAGCCCCAAGGGTCCGCCTCGTCGAAAAAGGCACGCTCGCGCGCGCCCAGTTCCAGACCGGCGGGCCCGAATATACAGGCGCGCTCGGCCATTATTTCACGTTATAGGGAATACAGGCCTGACCGCGGGCGCTCAGCGCCGAGCAATCCTGTTTCGCCGCAGACGCCGACTGGAAGCCAACCGCGCGCAGACGGTAGAACACGCGCCCGCCGCTTTCGATCCGCTGGATCATCGGCGATTTGCCGCCCAGAAGATCGCCATTCTTGCCCGCGATCCGGCCCCATTCGGACTCGGCAATCTCGCGGCTGTCGAAGGCGCCAAGCTGCACGAGCCAGCTTCCGGCGGTCGCATCCTCGGGGGCGAGGAAGTCGGTATTCGTCTTGGTCGCCACGGCCGGTTCCGGTTGGGGCTGCGGCGCTTCGGCGCTGGCCAGCGTCACCTCTTCGGGGCGCTCGGCGGACGTCACTTGCGGGTTGCTATCGGTCGAGGCAATCGCCGGCGCGGCAGCGGGCGCCGTCTCGGTCACACCGCGCGCTTCCAGGATCGCCGCACGGTTGAGATTGGCCGGGCGCGGACGCGGACGGTAGGCAATCTCCGCATCATCCACACGCTCCACCATCTCTTCTTCCGCGAGATCGGCTTCGGCCAACACAAGATCATCCGCCGCGTTTTCCTCGGGGATCAGGCTTTCGAGACTGTCCGCGCCAGCGAGTTCACCAAGGGGCAGGTCCTCGGCGCTCAGCGACTCGACACTCGGGGCAAGCTCAATGGTTTCGGGCAGTTGCGAGGTCTCCGCGTCCGACATCACGTCATTGACGGCGAGGTTCTGATTCGGGAAATCGGTCCCTTGCACATCCTCGGGTTTGGCGCGCGCCGGCACGTCCATGGCGCGGATGATCGGCACTTCAGAGCCGTCCCGCGCACCGAGTTTATAGGTCCACACCGCGACCCCGACGACCAGCGCAATGGCCGAAACAGCGCCAAGCCATTTCACCGCACCAACCGCGAGAGTCTCGCCAGCCTCACCGGAATCGTTCTGGGAACGACCCTCTTCGAAATAGATGTCCGTCATAACGCCTGCCTTACTAACGCGCGGTTCTCCACGCTTATTTACTGCTCGATCCGACGGCGATTTTTATATGGTGATGTCGATTTGGGGACGGCCCCTCACCGCATCTCGTCCATCGGCTCAATCCCCAAGATACCCAATCCGGCAGAAATAACAACGGAAACTGCACGGGCGAGTGCCAATTTTGTCAGCGTTGCCTTTTGGTCACCCTCATCGACAAAGCGCAAAGCGGGCTCAGAATTGCCTAAATTGTAGAAGGAATGGAACTCCGCGGCGAGCTCATTGAGGTAGAACGCGATGCGGTGCGGCTCGTGATGCTGGGCCGCCGCTTCAACGAGACGCGGCCATTCCGCCAGCTTGCGGATAAGCGCGATCTGCGCCGGATGATTGAGGCTGGAGAGATCCGCCGCCGCCATCTCGGCATCGCTCGGCTGGCCGCCCTTGGTCAGCACCGACATGATCCGCGCATAGGTATATTGCACATACCAGACCATATTGTCCTTGGACTGCTCGCGCACCTTGTCGAAATCGAAATCGAGCGGCGCATCGTTCTTGCGGGTCAGCATGACGAAACGGGCGATGTCCCGGCCCACCTCGTCGATGACATCGCTGACCAGCACGAAATTGCCCGCGCGCTTCGACATTTTGAATTCTTCGCCGTTTTTGAAGAGCCGCACGATCTGGCAGAGGCGCGCGTCGAAGGGGACTTTGCCATCGGAGAGCGCCGTGACGGCCGCGTTCATCCGCTTCACATAGCCGCCGTGATCCGCGCCGAGAACGTCGATGAGCTGGCCGAAGCCGCGCTCGATCTTGTCGTAGTGATAGGCAATATCCGGGGCGAAATAGGTCCAGCTTCCGTCGGATTTCTTCACCGGGCGGTCGCTGTCATCGCCATATTCGGTGGAGCGGAACAGCGTCTGCTCCCGCGCTTCCCAATCCTCCGGCAGCTTGCCCTTGGGCGGGTCCAGCTTGCCCTCATAGATCAGCCCGGCATCGTCCAGCTTTTTCAACGCGCCTTCGATCTTGCCGGTGCCGTAGAGCGCTTTTTCGGACGAGAACACATCCATCTCGATGCCCAGACCTTTGAGGTCCGACCGGATGAGATCCATCATCGCGTCGGTCGCAAAAACCCGCACCTCGGCCAGCCAGTCCTCTTCCGGCTTGCCGACATAGGCATCGCCGACCTTGTCCTTGAGCGCGCGGCCGACCGGGATCAGATAATCGCCGGGATAGGTGCCATCGGGGAAAGCGACCTCCTGACCATGCGCTTCGAGATAGCGCAGATAAACCGAACGGGCGAGGACATCGACCTGCCCGCCGCCATCATTGATGTAATATTCGCGGGTCACGTCATAGCCCGCAGCCCCCAGAAGGCTCGCCAGCGCATCGCCAAAGACCGCGCCGCGCAGATGGCCGACATGGAGCGGGCCGGTCGGGTTGGCGGAGACGAATTCCACATTCACCTTCTCGCCCTGCCCCATTTTGGAATGGCCGAAATCCTCGCCTGCCTTCAGGATCGCCGGGAGCAGCCCTTGCCAAACGCCTTCCGCCAGACGCAGATTGATGAAGCCCGGCCCGGCCACTTCGGCGGAGGCGATGCGTGCATCCTCGGTCAGCTTGCCAACCAGATTTTCCGCAATATCGCGCGGCTTCGCGCCTGCGGGTTTGGCCAGCACCATCGCCGCATTGGTCGCCATATCGCCATGCGCCGCATCGCGCGGCGGCTCAACCGTGACATTGCCAAAATCGAGCCCCGCGGGCAGCGCGCCCTCGGCGGTCATTGCGTCCAGCGCCGAAATCACCACGGCGCGTATGTCGGAAAACAGGTTCATCGTCATATCCTTCGTGTTGCCGAACCGATTACCGCGCGGCCCTCAAATCCGCAAGGTGGCGTCGGTCAGCTTGGCATGTTCCGAGAGCGCATAGCGGTCCGTCATCCCGGCGATATAGTCTGAAATGAGCCGCGCCTGCCCGGTCTCATCCTCGGGCAGCCCGCGCGACCATTCGGCGGGGAGCAGCATCGGGTCTTCGCGGAAGATATCAAACAGATCCTCGACAATCGCCGCCGCCCGCCGCCGCATCCGTCGCACGGTCCAGTGGCGATACATGCGCTCGTAAAGAAAGGCGCGGATCGCTTTCATCTCCTCCCACATCTCGGGCGAGAAGCGGATGATCTGCCGATCCGCCGCGCGAATATCGTCCACGCTTTGCGGATCGAGCGCGGCGATCTCCGCGCGGCTCGCCTCCAGCACATCCTCGACCATCACCCCAAACACCCGCCGCAGCGCCTCATGACGGCGGCGCTTGCGGTCGAGACCGGGGTATTTTTCATCCACTTTGGCAAAGGCGCGGGCGACCAGCGGCAGGTCTTTAAGATCCTCCACCGTGAAGAGCCCGGCCCGCAGACCGTCCTCAAGGTCATGATTGTTATAAGCAATATCGTCCGACAGCGCCGCCACCTGCGCCTCACCGCTCGCATGGGTGGCGAGCTCCAGATCATGCCGCGCGCAGTAATCGGCCAGCGCGAAATGCGGGGCGGTGACCGGGCCGTTATGCTTGGCGATCCCCTCCAGCGTCTCCCATGTCAGGTTCAGCCCGTCGAACGCGGCATAGCGGCACTCGATTTGAGTCACGATCTTGAGTGCCTGCGCATTGTGGTCAAATCCGCCATAGGGCGCCATTTTCGCGTCCAGCGCATCCTCGCCCGTGTGGCCGAAGGGCGTGTGGCCGAGATCATGCGCCAGCGCCACCGCTTCGGTCAGCTCGGTGTTGAAGCCAAGCGCCCCGGCCATGGTCCGCGCCACTTGCGCCACCTCGATGGAATGGGTGAGCCGGGTGCGGAAATAATCGCCCTCATGCTCCACAAACACCTGCGTCTTATGCTTGAGCCGCCGAAAGGCCGAGGAATGGATGATCCGGTCCCGGTCGCGCTGAAACGGGGAGCGATGCGCGGACCCCTCCTCCTCAAAAAGCCGTCCCCGGCTCTCACCCGGGTGGCTCGCGTAGTTTGTTAACATCTCTACCTCTTGGAATGTGGGGCTTTGCCCTCTACATTTGAGAGGCACCCTAACGGATCAATCCGGGTAAAGAAATATGGACCTCAACCTGCCTCCCAAAGTCACCGACCGCGCCTATGCGCAGCTTGGCCGCATCAATGACAGCGCCGGCACGGACCAGTGTTTGCGTGTCGCGGTTGAGGGCGGCGGCTGTTCGGGCTTTCAATATGACATCTCGCTGACCGACGCGCCCGAAGATGGCGACACGGTGTTCGAGAAAGATGGCCGCAAAGTGCTGATCGACGATGTGTCGATGCCCTTCCTGACCGGCGCGGTGATCGACTTCACAGAAGAGCTGATCGGCGCGCGCTTCATTATCGACAACCCTAATGCCACGAGTTCCTGCGGCTGCGGCACCTCCTTCTCGATGTGAACCGCATCTAGAACTTGCGGGCGCGCGGGCGGCGCACTACCGTCGCGCCCATGAAAATCGCGACCTGGAATATCAACGGGATCAAAGCCCGTCTGCCGCTGGTGCTGGACTGGCTCCGCACCGCCAAACCCGATGTGGCCGTCTTGCAGGAGATCAAGACCGTCGATGAGGGTTTCCCTGTCATGGAGATCGAGGAGCTTGGCTATAACGTCGCCACCCACGGTCAGAAAAGCTTCAACGGGGTCGCGATCCTGTCGAAAGCGCCGATGGAGGACGTGACGCGCGGCCTGCCGGGTGACGACGAGGACGAGCAGGCCCGCTGGATCGAAGCGACGGTCGAGGGCGTGCGCATTTGCGGGCTTTATCTGCCCAATGGCAACCCGGTGCCGGGGCCGAAATACGACTACAAACTGGCGTGGATGAAGCGGATGGAAGCGCGGGCAGAGGCGCTTCTGGCGCTTGAGGAACCGCTCGTAATGACCGGGGATTACAACATTATCCCGCAGGCGATGGACGCGGCGCATCCCGAGAACTGGCGCGAGGATGCGCTGTTTCGGCCCGAGAGCCGCGCGGCCTATCAGCGGATCGTGAACCTTGGCTTCACCGAAGCCTTCCGCATGTGGAATCCCGGCACCGTCGCCTATTCCTTCTGGGATTTTCAGGGCGGCGCGTGGCGCAATAATGACGGGATCCGGATCGACCATTTCCTCCTCTCGCCCCAAGCCGCGGACCGTCTCGCCTCCTGCACCATCGAGAAAGAGATGCGCGGGCGGGACAAGCCGTCCGATCACGTTCCGGTCTGGATCGAGCTTTCGGAATGACCCCCCGTCTCGCCGCGCTCGCCGTGGTTTTGCGGGATCAGGATGTGCTGCTCGTGCGGCGCAAGAACCCGCCCGATGCGGGGCTCTGGGGCTTTCCCGGCGGGCATGTCGAGCCGGGGGAAACGGCGCTGGACGCCGCCGCGCGGGAATGTGCCGAAGAAACCGGCGTGCGGGCCACCGCACTGAAATATCTCGACAATATCGACGAGATTGGGTGGGATGCAAACGGCGCGCTCACCCATCATTACCTGCTGACCGCCGTGCTGTGCCGCTATGAGGACGGCACGCCCGTCGCCGCCGATGATGCGCTCGATGCCCGTTGGGTGCCGCTGGCGGAGATCCGCGACAAGGCGCTGGCGATGAGTCAGCGTGTCGAGGAGATTGCGGAGCTGGCGGTCACATCCGCGCCGTAAATCCAGTCGAATTTGCTGAGATAAACGCTCGGGAGCAGCTTCCCGACACCCCACATCCCGGCATGAAGTGCCGCCCCGATCAGCCCGCTGCGATGGTAAATCCCGCTATTGCCCGCCGAGGTGTTTTGCATCCGGGTGCAGCGCGGTTTGCGAGCGGCCTCATAGGCGCTGAGACCCGCCGCATCGGGCGACGCGGCGAGGCACGCGGCCAGCACCCACGCATCCTCCAGCGCCATGGTCGCGCCCTGCGCCATGAAGGGCAGCATGGGATGCGCCGCATCGCCGAGAAGCGCGGTTTCGCCAGACACCCATGTTTTCATGGGCGGGTGGACATAGAGGCCCCAGAGTTTCGGCGCATCGCACGCTTCCAGAACCGCGCGGGCGGCGGGCGCGAGCGGCGCGAAGCGGGCCAGCATGTCGGCCTGCGCGCCGCTATGGTCCCAATCTTCCGCAACGGGCTTGGCGCGGCGCTCAATGGCGACGAAATTCACCTCGCCTCCGCCAAGCGGATAGCAGACCAAATGACGCTCCGGCCCCATGAAAATCTGCGCTGCAGGCGGGACATCCACGCCTCGCACCACGCCGCGCCATGCCGCATAGCCGGAATAGTCGGGCGCGCCTGCATCGAAGAGCCGTTCGCGGGTCGCAGAGCGCATCCCGTCGGCGGCGATGGTGAGACCTTCGGGCTGCGCATCCTGCGCGCCAAACTCAAACATCGCGCCCGCATCCTGCGCCGCGCGATAAAGCGCTTCCAGCAAAACCTGCCGCCGGATTTGCTGCATCGGCGCGCGCCATCGGGCCTCCGCCGTCTGCCCCATCGGAACGGTCGCGAGCAAGCGCCCGCTGGCCATCCGCCGAAGCTGCACCTCGCGCGGCAAATGCCCGAGCGGCTCCGCATCGACGCCAAGCGCGCGCAGAACCTTCACCCCGTTCGGGCCGATCTGGAACCCCGCCCCTTCGGTCGCGAGTGCCGGGCGGCGCTCATGCACGGAAACAGAAAAGCCGCGCCGGGCAAGCGTCAGCGCGGCTGCGGTGCCGCCAATACCGGCACCAATGATCTTCACGGGCGGACGCGCCATTAACGGTCGCGGTGCACCCGTTCCTTGCGCTCGTGACGCTCCTGCGCCTCAAGGCTCATCGTCGCAATCGGGCGCGCATCGAGGCGTTTCAGCGAAATCGGATCGCCCGTCACTTCGCAATAGCCATATTCGCCCGTCTCGATCCGGCGCAGCGCCGAGTCGATCTTCGAGACCAGCTTGCGCTCGCGGTCGCGGGTCCGAAGTTCCAGCGCACGGTCGGTCTCCTCGCTCGCGCGGTCGGCGAGATCGGGAATATTCCGCGTCTGGCTTTTCATGTCTTCAATAGTCTCGCGGCTCTCATTGAGAATTTCCGCTTTCCACGCCAGTAATTTCTGGCGGAAATATTCGAGCTGCCGCTCATTCATGAACGGCTCGTCTTCTGCCGGACGATAATCGCTGTCGAGAATCTGCTCGGACTTCATAAGTGCGTCTCCCATGCCCCCTCCTCAGCGTGTTGAACAAAATAGAGTTCAACATTCTGGCGCTCCAATAGGCCCTTTCCGCGCTAATGTCGAGACGTGGCGGCTGGATTGCGTTAAAAATCGCCGTGAATTAGGGTCACGCCAAATTCCATTGCCTGCATGTGAGGATATCCATGAAATTCACTGGCACGAAAGATTATGTCGCGAGCGACGACCTCTCTGTCGCCGTCAATGCCGCGATCACCTTGGGCCGTCCGCTGCTGGTCAAAGGCGAGCCCGGCACCGGCAAGACGGAACTGGCGCGTCAGGTGGCCGCGGCGCTCGATCTGCCAATGATCGAATGGAACATAAAATCAACGACTAAGGCGCAGCAGGGCCTTTATGAATATGACGCGGTGAGCCGGTTGCGGGACAGCCAGCTTGGCGATGAGCGCGTGCATGAGATTTCCAACTATATTCGCAAGGGCAAGCTCTGGCAGGCGTTCGAGTCGGACGGGCGCGTCGTGCTGCTCATCGACGAGATCGACAAGGCGGATATCGAGTTTCCCAATGATTTGCTTCAAGAACTCGATAAGATGGAATTTCACGTTTACGAGACTGGCGAGACGATCCGCGCCAAGCAGCGGCCCATCGTCATCATCACCTCGAACAACGAGAAAGACCTGCCGGATGCGTTTCTGCGCCGTTGTTTCTTTCATTACATCAGCTTCCCGGACACCGAGACCCTCGCCGAGATTGTCGAGGTGCATTATCCCGGCATCAAGAAACGCCTGCTCAGCACCGCGATGGAGCAGTTTTTCGCCGTGCGCGAGACGCCGGGTTTGAAGAAAAAACCCTCCACATCGGAAATGCTGGACTGGCTGAAACTGCTGCTTACCGAGGATCTCGACGCGGAAGACCTCAAGGGTGACGGGAAAAACGCGCTGCCGAAACTCCATGGCGCGCTGCTGAAAAACGAGCAGGATGTGCATCTGTTTGAACGGCTCGCCTTCATGGCCCGCCGCCGGGAGGCGCAGCGATGATCTTCCTTCTTGTGGTCCTCGCCGCCGCAGCATTCGGCTGGTATCGCGCGGGCAAACGCGGCGGCGACAAGGCGGACAAGGCGCAATATGCCGCCGCCCATGCCATTGCTTTTGCGCTGCTTTTCTATGTTCTGACCCTCATCATCCGGCTCTTGTGAGGCGCTGATGCTCGTCCGTCTCTTCGAAGCCTGCCGCGCCGCCAAAATCCCGGTCAGCATCCGCGAATATCTGACCCTGCTAGGTGCGCTCGACGCGGGGCTGGCGGATATGGATGTGACGGAATTCTACTATCTCGCCCGCGCGTCGTTGGTGAAGGATGAGCGTAACCTCGACAAATTTGACCGCGTTTTCGGTCAGGTTTTCAAGGGCATGGAGGGGATGAGCCTCGCCGATGTGGTGGCCGCGACGGACATTCCCGAAGACTGGCTGCGCAAGCTTGCCGAAAAGCACCTGACCCCCGAAGAAATGGCGGAGATGGAGGGCGCGGGCAGTCTCGACGAGCTGATGAAAAAGCTGGCCGAGCGTCTGGCCGAGCAGAAGGACCGCCATCAGGGCGGCAATAAATGGATCGGCACGGGCGGCACCTCGCCTTTTGGCGCTTACGGTTCCAACCCTGCGGGCGTGCGGATCGGGCAGGACAAGAGCCGCCATCAGCGCGCCGCGAAAGTGTGGGATAAACGAGAATTTCGCAATCTCGACGATTCCATCGAGATCGGCACCCGCAACATCAAGGTCGCGCTGAAACGCCTGCGCAAATGGGCGCGGGACGGCGCGGCGGAGGAGCTGGACCTCGACGGCACGATCCACTCCACCGCCCATCACGGCTATCTCGATGTCGTCACCCGTCCCGAGCGGCGCAATGCGGTGAAAGTGTTGCTTTTCCTTGATGTCGGCGGCTCGATGGACCCGCATATCCGCATGGTGGAGGAGCTCTTCTCCGCCGCCAAGGCCGAGTTCAAGCATCTCGAATATTTCTATTTCCACAACTGCATTTACGAGGGTTTGTGGAAGGACAATCGCCGCCGTTTCAACGAGGTGACGATGACATGGGACGTGCTGCACCGCTTCGGCGGGGACTATAAGGCGATCTTTGTCGGCGACGCGTCGATGAGCCCGTGGGAGATCGCGGTGCCGGGCGGCGCGAATGAATATGTGAACGCTGAGGCCGGGCAGGTCTGGCTCCAGCGCCTGCGCGAGCACTGGCCGGATTCGGTGTGGATCAACCCCGTGCCGGAGGCACATTGGGGCTATACCGAGAGCATCGGCATGATCCGCCAGATTTTCGAAGAGCGGATGTATCCGATGACGCTTCAGGGGCTGGAAGAGGCGACCAAAGCGCTGGCGCGGTAAGAAATTGGCGCTTTAACCGCGCGCTCTAGGCTTTTGCTTTCCCATCACAATTTCGCGCGCATTCTCGTGCAGCCGCGCGTCTCACCTTGCGATGCGCCGCGCCCGCGCTATCTTTTATCCCATGAGCAAGGCCAAGACAGAGTTCCGCCCGCTGACCAGCGCCGATCGCGACGAGATCCGCGCGCTGGCGAAACGTGCGAAAAACGCCAACACGCTGATGATGCGGGCGATTAACGCCATGGGCGGGCAGCTCGAGAATGTTCTCACCGCCCTGCCCGGCCCGGTGCAGCGCCAGATGGAGGGGATCACCGCCACCGCGCTGGAGACCGCCTATAACGCCGCGAGCCGCGTTGGCGGGCGGGCGCCGGACCTCGGGAAATACTCCCATGAGGCCGCCGTTGTGATGACGGGCGGCGTAGGCGGCGCGGCGGGCCTCTCGGCGGTTGCGGCGGAACTTCCGGTCACGACCACGCTGATTTTGCGGGCGATTCAGCGGGTTGCGGCGGATCATGGGTTTGACCCGAATGACGAGGCCGTGCGCAAGGAATGTCTCAAGGTTCTCGGCGCGGGCGGTCCCGGCACCGGCGATGACGGGGTGGACACGTCCTTCCTGACCTCGCGTTTCGCGATCCACGGCACGGCGCTGCGTGAGATCATCCAGAAGGTCGCGCCGCGTTTCGCGCTGACCATGGGCCAGAAACTCGGCGCGCAGACGGTGCCGATCCTTGGCGGTGTGGCCGGGGCGACAATCAACTACGCTTTCATCAATTATTACAAGAACATGGCGCATATCCGTTTCGGCTTGCAGGCGCTGGCGCGGGAGCATGATCCGCAGGATATCCGCTCCGCCTTTGAGGCGGCGCTCCGGTAACCAAGCGCCGGGTCGGGCGCGGCCGAAAGATGAACGCGCACCTTCCCGGCGCAGTGCGATGTTTCCTCAAAATGCAGCGGCGCCACGCCTTCAGGCGGCGGGTCTTGAGGGGCTGTCTGGCCCCGAAAGGCGCGCTATCCGGCCACCGCTTTGGCGAAACGGGGCAGGCGCGCTTTTTTGAAAAGACGGCGCTGCGTCCACGCCTCGCCGGAAAACCGCTCCACATCGGCCAGAATCCGCGCTGCGAGCGCGCACGCGGCATCCGGCGACTCGCCTGCCCAATCGGCCAGAAACGCGTCGGGATGGAAGCGCAGTACGTCGTGGCGCGCCAGAACCCGTGTCGGGAAATCCGAGAGGTTCAGGGTCACGATGCCCGCCGCCTGCGCACCGATGGCGGCGGCGAGGACATGGGCGTCGTTGGGGTCGGGCAGGACCAGATCGTCATGGGGCGGCACGGGGGCCTCCGCCGCTGGCCATGCCGCTTTCAGCGCCGCGATCTCGCCGCGCGCAATCACCTCGCCTTCAGGGCCAAGCCGCGCCGCCGCCCGCGCCCATTCCTCCAAAATCCGGCCCGACCAGAGCGGGGTGAACGCGCCCGCTTTCGCTGCGCCAAGCAAGGTTTCGCGCATGATATTGGGGTAGAGGACGCAGGCGTCGAGCAGGAGCCGCATCAGTCGAGCCGCAGGAAAATGGCTTTGAGATAAGAGGTTTCCGCGAGGGCGCTATGCACCGGATGATCCGGCCCGGCGGCCCCGGTCGCGATGAGTTGCGCGGCGCGGCGGGCGCGCCCGACACCGCGCAAGCTTGCGGTGCGGAATTTGTCGAGATCGGCGGCGTGGGAGCAGGAGCAAAGGACGAGATAGCCGCCCGGCTTGGTCAGCGCCGCCCCGGCTTTGGCGACCTTTTCGTAAGCCCTGAGCCCCGCCTCCAGCGCGCCCTTGTGCGGGGCGAAAGCGGGCGGATCGCAGACGACCACATCGAAACGCGCGCCTTCCTCCTCAAGCGCCGCCATCACGGCGAACGCATCGCCTTGGCGGGTGTGGAACCGCTCGGAAACACCGCTGGCCTCCGCGCCTTTTTCGGCCAGTTCCAGCGCCGCCGCCGAGCCATCGACCGCCAGCGCCGAGGCCGCGCCGCCCGCCAGCGCGGCGAGGGAAAACCCGCCGACATGGGAAAACACATCCAGCATATCGCCGCCCTTTGCGAGCCGCGCGGCGAAGGCGTGATTGGGGCGCTGATCGTAGAAAAGCCCGGTTTTCTGCCCGCCCAGAAGGTCCGCCATATAAGTCGCGCCATTCATCGGAACCGGGATCAGCTCGCTGACCGCGCCATGGGTGACGGCGCTGTCCTCGTCCAGACCTTCGAGCGCACGGGCACGGCCCGAGGCATTTTTCACGATGGTTGTGACGCCGGTGACGGCCGTCAGCGCCGCCGTGAGATCGTGCCACATCGCCTCGGCCCAAGCGGCATTGGGCTGGATCACCGCGACGTCGCCAAACCGGTCGATGATCACGCCGGGCAGCCCGTCGCCCTCGGCGTGGATGAGACGGTAAAACGGAGCCTTGAAAAGCCGCTCGCGCAGCGCCAGCGCGTGCAAAAGCCGCGCCTCAAGCCAGCCGCGATCAATGACGGCTTCGGGATCCCAGTCCAGCACCCGGATCGCGATTTTCGAGGCGGGATTAACGGTCGCCACCGCCAGATCGCGCCGCTCGCTGTCTTGCAGGCTGACCACCGTGCCGGGGGCGAGCGCCTTGCTGCGGCGGTCGAGAACGATCTGATCCACAAAAGCCCAAGGGCTGTCATAGCGGCGAAAACGCGCCTTCGGGCGCAGGCGGATGATGGGGTGATCTGTCATGCGCTCTCATAGCTTGGCGGCGGAAAAGAGAAAAGGGCCGCCCTCGGGGCGACCCTTTTTCAAACGATCTTTTTGAAAGATCAGGCGTGTGCGCCAACATGGAACAGGCGTGCGATGCGGGCACGGAAGTTGCTCATGTGTTCAGCGATGAACGCGCTGCGCATGGCGTGGGCGCGGTTCAGGATGTCTTCGCGTTCGCGGTTGGTCAGGTAAGTACGGGTCATTTCGTTTGCCTCTAGCAATGATCAAGTTCGTGTTCGGGGAGATAGATACGCGCCCTCACCGAGTTTTTGCACCGCAAAAAAGGCAAAACCCGCTATGCGCGGGCGTTATGGCTCACCGGAAGGCCAGATGTTTCAGATAGCGCCGCTCCAGCAGGCGAAACGCGCCGATGATGATGAAGGTCAGGATCATATAAAGCGCCGCCGCCGCGATAAGCCCCTCATAAGCCGTATAAAATTTGGCGTTGAGGGTGCGGCCCGCGCCGAGAATGTCCTGAATGGTGATGATGGACGCGACGACAGAGCCATGCAGCATAAACACGAACTCGTTACCATATTGTGGGAGCGCCCGGCGGAGCGCCGAGGGGATGATGACGAGTCGCAGGGCTTGCAGATTCGACAGGCCAAGTGCCTTGGCCGCCTCGCCCTCGCCTTTCGGGATCTGCTCGACCGCGCCGCGGATGATTTCGGTCCCGTAAGCGCCGGAATTGAGGGCAAAGGCGATCAGCGCGCACCACCAGGGCGAGCGCAGGAAGGTCCAGAGGAAGCTGTCCCGGATCACCTCGAATTGCGCGAGGCCGTAATAGATCAGGAAGAGTTGCACGAGCAGCGGCGTGCCCCGGAAGACATAGACATAGGCTTTAACGATCTGGCTGAGCACCGGCACCCGGCGGGCGCGGATGATGCCGAAGGGCAGCGCGATGCAAAAGCCGATCATGAGCGCGAGGGCGACGAGTTGGACCGTCATCCACATCCCGTCCGCGAAGAGTTGCCAGTTTTCCCAGATCAGTTCAGTGCGCATCGACGATCCCCTTCGCATATTTGCGTTCCAGACGGTCGAAGATGATCTGCGACACCCATGTCAGGAAAAGATAAAAGACGAAGACGAAGAGGTAGAAGGTGAAGGGCTCGCGCGTCGTTTTGCCCGCGTCCCCGGCGAGTTTCACGAGGTCGTTGAGGCCGATCACGGAGACGACGGCGGTTGATTTCACCAGCACCTGCCAGACATTCGCATAGCCCGGCAGGGCGAAGCGCAGGAGTTGCGGCAGGGTGACGTTCCAGAGCGTCGGGAGCGGGCGCAGGCCGAGCGCGCGCGCCGCCTCTCCCTGCCCGCGCGGGACGGTTTGATAAGCGCCCCGGAAGGTTTCCGAGAGGTATGCGCCGAAGATCAGCCCGATGGCGAGCATCCCGGCGAGGAAAGGCGAAAGGTCCACATAATCCCAGCCGAGCCGGGTGCCGATGTCGTTCAACAGGCGCTGGCCGCCGAAATAGAGGAGCAGCATCATCACGAGGTCCGGGATGCCGCGAATAAAGGTGGTGTAGATCAGCGAGAGGCCGCGCAAGATCGGGCCGCCGCCAATCACCGCCGCCGCCGAGAGCGCGCCGAGAAAGGTCGCAAGCGCGAGGGAGGCGAGCGCAAGGGCCACGGTGACGACCGCGCCGCGCATCAGAAGTTCGGAATAGGCAATGAGGCTGTCCACTTAACGCGCCTCCGCCGCGAGGGCGCGGAGGGCGTCGGCCACATCCTGCGTCTCGGTTGCGTCCGCGCCGCGCGCCTTGCGGATCTCATAGGCTTTCGCCAACACTTGCGCATGGGTCGTGCCTTGTGGCGGGTCGAATTTATAGCTCGCGAGTTCCAACAAAAGACCAAGCGGGTCGCGAAAATAGAGGCTATCCATAAAGCCGCGATCGACGATGCCGGTGTTCTCATAGCCCGCCTCGGTCAGCCGCTCCGCCGCGACGCGGATCGTCGCCTGGCTCACCATCAGCGCGATGTGATGTAAGCCGCCAACGGGCTGCCGCTGCTGGTTTTTCGGCACCGCCCGGCCCTCTTCGGTAAAGACGGTAATCGTCGTACCGTCGCCCGTGTCGAAATAGAGGTGATTGGTTTTGAAATCGTCAAGATTGGGCTGCTCGAAGAGAAGGCGCATCCCCAGCAAACCTTCCCAGAAATCAACGGAGGTTTGCCGGTCGGCACCGTTGAGGGTGATGTGATGAAGGCCCTGAACCTGCACAGTCATGCGGCGTCCTTTGGTTGTCGGCAGGCGCGAGCGATGCGCCTGCCGCACGGGTCAGAAGGGATCAGCTCGGCGAGTCGCTGCTGTCGCTGTCCGAGCTGTCCGAACCGCCATCCGAGGAGTCGCTGTCCGAGCCGCTGTCATCGGAGCCGGAGTCGGACCCGCTGTCGCTGGAGTCGGAGGAGGAATCGGACCCGGCATCAGAGCCAGCATCCGAGCCCGCATCGCTCGACGCGCTGTCGTCCGAAGCGCTGTCGTCGCTGGAGGCGTCCGAAGCTGCGTCGTCCGAGGCCGCGTCATCCGTTGCGCCCTCATCCGTCGCCGCGTCATCGGTCGCACCCTCCTCGGTGGCCGCATCGTCGGTCATCGCGTCATCGCCGCCTGCTGCGTCATCTGCTTCTTCAGCGAGCGTCTCGGCAGCGCTTTCGTCCATCTCGGCGTTGTCGGTGGTATCCACTTCACCCTCGGTCTCCGGGGAGGCCGCATTCGGGTTCGGATCTTCGCCGTAAATATCGACCTCGAAGTAATTCCCGGCGATCTCGCTGTAGCGCCCGCTTTCACGAATGGTCGCAATTGCGTCATTCAGATTGCTTTTCAGGTCATCTTCACCCTGACGGATGCCGATTCCGATGCCTTCGCCGTGGATCTCCACGGTGCTTTCCGGCTCGCCCTTGAACTCATAGCCTTCGCCATTGTCGGTCTCAAGGAAGCCTTGCGAGAGGGTCAGCGCGTCTGCATAAACCGCATCGACGCGGCCCGCCACGAGGTCCAGAACCGCCTCGTCTTGCGTCGCGTAAAGCGCCAGCTCGGCATTGGGGTGCAGACCTTCCATAGCGTCATGCGCAATGGTGCCGCGCTGCACGCCCACGGTCACGCCCGAAAGATCGCCCGCAAAGTCCACATCGCTGTCCGCAGCGGCGGCGAACTGGGTCGGAGTCTCGTAATATTTATTCGTGAAATCAATCACCTGCTTGCGCTCTTCGGTGATCGACATGGAGGCAACGATGGCGTCACATTTGCGCTCCAGAAGCGCCGGAATGATGCCGTCCCAATCCACTTTCACCATGGAACACTCGGTGCCCATCTCGTCGCAAAGCGCATTGGCGATATCGACATCAAAGCCCGTGATCGAGCCATCTGCCGAGGTTTCCGAAAACGGAGGATAGGCGCCCTCCACACAGATCCGCAGGTCCTGCGCCTGTGCCGCGATGGCCGTGCTGGCGAGAAGCGCAGCGGTGGTCAGTAGCGTTTTCATTGATACTCTCCCTAATTGAACTGGGGAAAGAATGTGAAAGCGCGTCCCCTCCGTCAAGCTGAAAGCACGTGTGACGCGACGCCCGCGCATGGACATTCGAGGCGCGCAGGGCTATGTCACGGCAAAGGGATGTGCCCCGTTGCCCCCTGTGTCGAAAGGCTTTGATGACCATTCTTCTGATCCTTCTGACCCTCGCGGTCACGCTGGTCGCGCTTCTGCTCGCGGGCCGTGCAATTCTGCGCGATGCTGCGCCGCAGCGCGCCGCCGCAGCGCAGGCAGAGCTTGTGGATGTGGCGCAGGACTCGGCGCATCTGTCCCGTGAGGCGCGCCGCCGGAACAGGGAAGAGCCCGCCGCGTCTCCGTCACGCGCTGCGCGTTATGCCAGTCTTGCGGTGCTTCTGGCTCTGCTCGCAGGTGGCGGCGCGCTTTACTGGACCATCGGCGCGCCCGGCTATCGCGACCACCCCATGGCCGAGCGCCGCGCCGCCGCCGACGCGGCCCGCGCCGCCATGCCGACCCAAGCGGAAGCCGAGGCCAACGCGCCCGATCTCGATTTCCCGGAGAACCCCGATCTCGAAGGGCTGGTCGCGGAACTCGAAACCGCGCTGGAGACCCGCGATGATCCCACCGGATGGCGGCTCCTTGCTCGCAGCAGCGCCCGGCTGGGCGATTTTGTCCGGGCTCGTGAAGCGCAGCAAAATGTCGTGGCGTCCGAGGATGCGGCCCTCGCCGACCGGGTGGATCTCGTCGAATATATGTTCTTCGCGGCGGGCGGCTATCTCTCGCCCGAGGCCCGCGACGAGTTGCAAATCGCGCTCGATCTCGACCCGGCCGAGCCGCGCGCCCGCTATTATCTCGGGCAGGCGCTCTTGCAGGATGGCGACCAAGAGGGCGGCATCGCGGTGTGGGAGGATTTGCTCGCGGACAGCCCCGCCGAGGCCCCTTGGGTTGGCGCAATCGAGGCGCAGATGGCGCAGCTTGCCCCGCTCCGCAATGAAGCGCGCGGGCCGAGCGCCGCCGATATTGACGCCGCCGAAGACATGGCCCCCGAGGATCGAGATGCCTTCATCCGCTCCATGGTTGAGGGTCTGGAATCGCGGCTCGCCACCGAAGGCGGCAGCCCGGAGGACTGGGCACGGCTGATCCGCTCGCTCGGCGTACTTGGCGAGACGGACCGCGCCCGCGCAATTGCCGAAGAGGCCGAAACCCGCTTTGCGGACGCGCCCGATGCGCTCGCCGACATTCGCGCCGCCGCGGAGAGCCTGCCATGATCCATGAGGATATCGCCGACTTCGCCGCCGCCCTGCCCGCGCATCGCGCCCTCGCCGGGCTCGATCTGGGCACCAAAACCATCGGCGTGGCGGTGTCGGACCGGCTCCTGAGTGTCGCCAGCGGCGTCGAGACCATCAAGCGTAAGAAATTCACCGCCGATGCGACGCGCCTGCTGGAGATCATCACAGACCGCGAAATTGCCGGAATCATCCTCGGCCTGCCGCGCAATATGGACGGCTCCGAAGGGCCGCGCTGCCAGTCCACCCGCGCCTTTGCCCGCAATCTCACCGGGCTGACCGACCTGCCGATCGCCTATTGGGACGAGCGCCTCTCCACCGTCGCCGCTGAACGCGCGCTCTTGGAGGCCGACATGTCCCGCGCCAAACGCGCCCAGGTGATCGACCATGTGGCGGCGAGTTACATCCTTCAGGGCGCTCTCGACCGGCTGCGGAACCTGCGATGAGTATCCCGACCCTCACCTCCCCCTGCATCGGCATCTGCCAGATCAACCGCGAGACGCGGCTTTGCCTCGGCTGTCACCGCACCATCAATGAGATCGGGGCGTGGAGCCGGATGAGCGAGGAGGAGCGCAAAGAGGTCATGGCCCTGCTGCCCGAGCGCGCCAAAACCAACACACCCCCGCGTCGCAGCGGGCGGGCGCGGCTCGCGGACAAACGGCGCGGCTGAGAAGAGCGGCGACGCCGCTTGCGGGCGGCGAGAGGCCCTTCGGCCTTGAGCCGCGCGCCGTCTAGAACAGCGCTTTTCGCAGCATGTTCAGCGCCATCAGCATCACGAAATAGGCGAACACACGCTTGAGCCGCACCGGATCGAGCCGATGCGCGAGCGCCGCACCGTAAGGCGCGGTCAGCATGGTCATGCACACCACAATGGCAAAGGCGGGCAGGTTCACATAGCCAATCGTATAAGGCGGCTTGCCCGTAATGCCCTGACCCGCCAGCAGAAACCCGGCCACGGACGGCACCGCGATCAGCGCGCCGAAGCCCGCAGCGGTCGCCACGGCGCGGTGGATCGGGCGGCCATAGAGCACCATCAGCGGCACCCCGAAACTGCCACCCCCGATCCCCATCAAGGTCGAGAAAAACCCGATCCCGGTGCCGATCACCGCGCGTTTGCCGCCCGTCGGCATGTCATCCGACGCTGCCGCGGGCCGCTTGCCAATCGCCATCCAGACGCCGACCGCAAAGCCGATCACCCCGAAAATGATCATCAATTCGCGGGATTTCAGCCCAGAAGCCACCACCACGCCGACCAGCGCACCAACCGCGATAAACGGCGCCCAGAGCTTCAGGATCGGCCATTCCACCGCGCCCTTTTTGTTGTGGGCGCCGAGCGAGCGCAGCGAGGTCACGACGATGGTTGCGAGCGAGGTCGCCACGCAGATCTGCATCAGCTGCGCGCTCTCATAGCCAAGGATCTGAAACGCATAATAAAAGGCCGGCACCAGCACGATACCGCCCCCCACCCCGAGCAGCCCCGCAATCACGCCCGCAAAGGCCCCGATGGCGGCGAGAAACAGGGTAAGTAGCAGAAAATCCATGGATGCGCTCCGGCCTCAGTCGCCGACAGTCAGATCACGGCGCGCGCGAGTATGCAAGGACCGGCGTTACGCCTTGGTCTCCTGCAATTTCGCGACCTGCTGCATCAGCATCCGCTTGGGCAGCAGCGGCGCGAGCGCGATCATGGCGCGCTGCATCGTGCTCACACCGGCGACCACGTCGAGCTTGCCCGCCTCCATCGCCTCATAGCCCGCCTTGGCCACATCTTCGGCGGACGCGGTCTTGGCGAAAAGATCGGTTTTGTCGAGCCCCGAAGCGTTGGAGAACCCGGTTTCGGTCGCGCCCGGCAAAAGCGCAGTGACGGTCACGCCGGTGTCTTTCAACTCCTCCGCGATGGCGTTGCTGAAGGAGGTCACATAGGCCTTGGTCGCGTAATAAACCGCCTGAAGCGGCCCCGGCATTTCGCCCGCGGTGGAGGAGACGTTCAAAATCCGCCCCGACCCGCGCGCGATCAGATCCGGCAAAAACAGCCGCGTCAGTTCGGTCAGTGCCATGATGTTGACATTGATCATCGCCCGGTCGCGCTCCCACTCCCGCTCGTGAAATGCGCCCTGCCCGCCGAAACCGGCATTGTTGATAAGCGTCGAAATCTCGATCCCAGCGGCTTTCACCTCGTCGTAAATTTCCGCGCCCGCGCCGGGTTTCGACAGGTCCTTCGCGATGACATGAACAGAAATGCCATGCGCCGCTTCAAGCTCCTCCTTGAGCGCATCCAACCCCGGTTGGCGTGACGCAATCGCGACCACATCACCGCCTTTTTTCGCATGGATGCGCGCCAGCTCGCGGCCAATGCCGCTCGATGCGCCGGTGATGAGGGCGGTGCTATTCATGGTCATGTCTTCACTTTCTTCCGAACAGTTTCGAGAAAGTTAAGAATGTTTAACCGTATTTCAAGAAAAGGCTCAGGCGGCGAGGTCCGTGACCCGTGCCAGCGCGGCCTCGACCAGATCCGGCCCCGCCCCGTCCTGATGCGCGCCTTCGGAGAGCATCCGTCGCCAGCCGCGCGCGCCGGGTCGTCCCTGAAACGCGCCGAGCATGTGGCGGGTGATGCGGTTGAGGCGCTCGCCCTTGGTCAGCTCCGCCTCGATATAGGGGAGCATCGCGCGCACGGCCTCTTCGCCGGTGACATCGCGCGCGGCGCCGAAATAGAGCCGGTCCACCCGGCCAAGACCGGCCGGTTCGTGATAGGCCGCGCGGCCCAGCATCACACCGTCGAGATCGCCCATTTCCTCCAGCCCATGCTCTGGCGAGGTCAGCCCGCCATTGAGGAAAATCTGCAAGTCAAACCGCCGTTTCATCGCATGGACCAGCGGATAATCGAGTGGCGGAATGGTGCGGTTGTCCTTGGGCGAGAGGCCCTCCAGCCACGCCTTGCGCGCATGGACCGTGACCCGGCGCACGCCCGCATTCTGCATGGCGTCAAGGAAGGTCGGCAGCGCCTCCTCGGGGTCCTGCTCATCGACACCGATACGGCATTTCACCGTGATCTCGGGGCCGCCCGGCGCGGCGTCCTGCATGGCCTTGACGCAATCGGCCACGAGCGCGGGCGACTTCATCAAAACCGCCCCGAAACAGCCCGACTGCACCCGGTCCGACGGGCAGCCGACATTGAGATTGATCTCATCATACCCACGCGGCGCGGCGATCTTCACGGCCTCGGCAAGCTCCGCCGGAACCGAGCCGCCCAATTGCAGCGCGCAAGAGGCCTCCACCGGGTCTCCCGCGAGCAGCCGGTCCCGGTCGCCATGGATCAGCGCGGGCGCAGTGACCATCTCGGTATAGAGCAGCGCGTGCCGGGTGAACTGGCGGTGAAAGACGCGGCAATGCCGGTCGGTCCAATCCATCATCGGGGCGACGCTGAAGCGTGTGGCGGGGGCTTTGTGATCCATTGCGGTGGCAAGCTGGGGTTAATTGCAAAAACGGCGCGGACCTAATGGCCCGCGCCGGTGCTATAGCGTGATTACGCGAAGGCGAAAAGGGCGCGCTCAGGCGTCCTCGGTCTCGCGCAGGGTCGGATAGTCGATATAACCCTCCGCGCCGCCGCCATACATCGTGTCGCGATCCGGCTCGGCGAGCGCGGCGCCGGTTTCCAGACGCGCAACCAAATCGGGGTTCGCGATGAAGTGGTGACCGAAGGCGATCAGATCCGCGCCCTCTGCCAGCATCTTTTCCGCCAGCTCGCGGTCATAGCCGTTATTGGCGATATAGGTGCCGCTATAGAGGGCCTTGAGAGCGTCATAATCAAACGGCGCCACATCGCGCGGCCCGCCGGTCGCCCCTTCGATCACATGCAGATAGACCGGGCCGATCTTGTCGAGCTCCGCCACGATATGCTCGAAGAGCGGCTGCGGATTGCTGTCGCTGATCCCATTGGCGGGGGTGACGGGCGAGATGCGGACGCCTGTGCGCTCCGCGCCGATTTCCTCGGCCACCGCTTCGACAACTTCGATCAGCAGACGCGCGCGGTTCTCGATGGAGCCGCCATAAGCGTCGTCCCGCTGGTTCGCCCCATCCTTGGAAAACTGGTCGAGCAGATAGCCATTCGCGCCGTGGATCTCGACCCCGTCAAAGCCCGCTTTCATCGCGCAAGCGGCAGCGTGGCGGAAATCCGCGATGATGCCGGGGATTTCGTCCAGCTCCAGTGCGCGCGGCGTGGATGTATCCTCGAAACCGCCATTCACAAAGGTCTTTGCCTCGGCGCGGATGGCCGACGGCGCAACGGGCGCGTCGCCATTCGGCTGGACCGAAACATGCGAGATCCGCCCCGTATGCCAGATCTGCACGAACATCTTGCCGCCCTTGGCGTGGACCGCGTCGGTCACTTCGCGCCAGCCTGCGATCTGCGCGTCGGTGTAGATGCCCGGCGTGTCCTGATAGCCCTGCGCTTGCGCGGAGACCTGCGTGGCTTCGGCGATGATGAGCCCGGCAGAGGCGCGCTGCGCGTAATATTCCGCCGCGTGAGGGCCGGGAACAAGGCCGTCCGCCGCACGGTTGCGGGTCAGCGGGGCCATCACGACGCGGTTTTTGAGCGTGATCGGGCCAAGCGAATAGGGTTCGAAAAGATCGGATTGGGTCATGTGTCTGACTCCTTCTGAGTGGACGGCGCATGTAGGGATGCGCGACGGGGCGATCAAGGGCGGGTTGAACGTCGTGACGCGGCGCTTATCTCCCTCTGACCCATGAAAGGAGGCCGCCATGGCCGAGACCCCTCTCCCCCTGCGAGACCGGCTGTATCAGGACGGGCAGATGTCCGTCGGGATCGTGCTGCCGATGCGGCAACATGCTGACGAGACTGTGGATTTTCGGACGCAGCTGGCTCATGCGGCGCTGGCCGATCAGCTTGGTTTCGACGCGATCTGGGTGCGCGATGTGCCGTTGAGCGGGCCGTGGTATCCCGAAACCATCGGCCATCCGGACCCGTTCACCATGCTCGGCGCGATGGCCGCCACGACCGAGCGCATCGCCTTTGGCACCGCCGCGACGGTGCTGCCGAGAGCCTCGCTCCCAGCGTTCAAAACCGTTACGGGATAACCGGCAGCCCTCTCACTCTCTTGAATTTTGCCAATTCAAGTATGGTTGTTTCGATTTAGAACCGTTTGACGGGAGATGAATGACCCAAGGAAAAACGAATATGCGGAGAAGAATCCTATCCATAGAGCTATAATTCCCGTTTGCACGATTGACACGGTCGACCCACGGTAGACTACCTTGGCCTCGTAGTTTGCAGACCTTAGCAGCTCACGATACTGCCCTGGGCAACTATCTTCGGCGCTTGCAAGATACCTTGTGGGATTGGCTGCAATGAGTTTCAAACTTTCATCGGACCAGCCGCATCCGAGGGTTACAACCGTTCTATCAGGATCATTGGGGATCTCATAGGTAAACGTCGGCTTGATAATTAAGTATATGATTAAGATGAGCGTGGCGGCGATTAGCGAAATAACCATGGTGCGAGAAAGCTTCTTTTTGCTCACCGTTGAATTTAACTGAAATGCCAAAGCCACAAGCGCTAGAGTATAGAGGCCACTCAACAGCACGATGCCAATTCCAGAGTTTGGTGCTAGGCCGGAGAACTGGCTGAGGAGTGGAATAATTGCAGATCCACCTACAGCCCAAGCGAGAGTTTGGCGGTAATTTTCTAAGACTTCCGTGAACTTCATTTCATCACTCAGCAGCTTGGAGTTGGAATATTAAACTCTGCATCAGATGTACTTTGATTAACATCCAAGAACTCCGTGTCAAACGAACCTTCAATTGCACATCCAGAAAGCGATGCACGGTATCGCCAGACACCGGAAGACAGAACTTGCGGATTGGGCACAACTCCGGGGCAAGAACTCATGTCCCATGGAAAAACACCTTCGATAACGCATAGATCATAGTAAAAGGCGGGTATTGCGCTGAGGCTATCCAGTGTCTGCGCCGAAAGAAGACGAACAAAGTTCGCTCCCGCACCACACCCCTCATAGAAGTTCACAGCAATAAGGATCGGAGATCTGCGCGTTGAAAAGAGCGACTGATTAAGGGACAAAAGTTGCCTATCGTCATATAGGTCGGAATTAAAGTTCCCAGAAAGTCGCAATCCCTCTTCTGCAAGCGCAAATTCAAGCCGAAGATAAACTATCTCTGCGCGTAGAAGAGATTCGTCTAATGGCCGGAAATTCTCCATTGTTAAATTCGCGTAGCTTGGAATGCCGTAAGGACGCAACTTAACCCCGCACTCTTCTAACGCGAATACTTTGTAGTCCGCCCCCTGTCGCACTGCCGAACGAACCTCAGCCGGGATTTGTGCCGCCGCCTGCTCGGCGTACATTCCACAAAGGACAGCATCGTCGTTGGGCAGGTCGCATTCACCAGAAATTGCTGAATGAATATATCCCGAACCCGGAGTGTTAAACATCCTCAAGAACTCTTGGTCGTCGCTGGCTACCATTGTGCGCAGAAGTGTCTGTGCGCTTTCCGGAAGTGCCTGACACCAAGCGAGGGACGGCAAACTACAAAGAATAACGCATAGCCATCGGGTCATTGAATAGCCCTTTCAATCGTATCGATGACCAGTCTGCACTAGGCTGAGGCATGTGACAACACATTCGCGGTTCCCTCCATCACCAACCGCGCATCTTTATAGGGCTTCGAGCGCGCGACCCCCGTGATCCCGTGCACGAAATCGAAGACGCTCTCTGGCGGGTGGCCCTCCTCGGCCAGCACTGTGTCGAAGATCCGCGTAGTCGCCGCCTTTGACAACCCGCGTTTGCGGAGGAAATTCTGAAGGTCCTCGGCCGACCGCACGACGATCTTCTCCCGCGCAGCACGGATTCCGTCGATAAAGGGCGCGCCGGAGTGGCATCTACTGGCCCCTCAAAAATCCCAATCCTCATCCTCGGTCGCGACCGCTTTGCCGATGACATAGGACGAGCCCGAGCCGGAGAAAAAGTCGTGGTTTTCATCCGCATTGGGCGAGAGCGCGGCCATGATCGCCGGGTTCACCTTGCAGAGCTCATCGGGGAAAAGCGCTTCGAACCCCAGGTTTTGCAGCGCTTTGTTCGCGTTGTAATGCAGGAACGCTTTCACGTCTTCGGTGAGGCCCAGCGGATCGTAAAGCGTCTCGGTATATTTGCTCTCGATCTCGTAAAGCTCGTAGATCAGCGAGAAGGCGAAGGTTTTGAGGTCGTCCTGCTCGGCGGCAGGCAGGCGCTCGAAGGCGCGCTGGAATTTGTAGCCGATATAATACCCATGCACCGCCTCGTCGCGAATGATGAGGCGGATGAGGTCGGCGGTGTTGGTGAGCCGTGCCCGGCTCGACCAGTGCATCGGTAGGTAGAAGCCGGAATAGAAAAGGAAACTCTCCAGAAACACGCTGGCGATCTTCTTTTTCAGCGGATTGCCCGCCGTGTCATATTCATCGAGGATCAGGCGCGACTTTTGCTGCAATTGCGCGTTTTCCTCCGACCAGCGGAAGGCCTCATCCACCTCGGCGGTCGAGCAGAGGGTCGAGAAAATCGAGGAATAGCTGCGCGCGTGGACCGCTTCCATGAATGCGATATTGGTCAGCACCGCCTCCTCATGGGGCGTGACCGCGTCGGGCATGAGCGCCGGCGCGCCGACCGTGTTCTGGATCGTGTCGAGCAAGGTCAGGCCGGTGAACACCCGGATCGTCAGGCGCTGCTCTTCCTCGGTCAGTTGCGACCAGCTTTGGATGTCATTGGAGAGCGGCACCTTCTCCGGCAGCCAGAAATTCACCGTCAGCCGGTTCCAGATTTCCAGATCCTTGTCGTCCTGCAACCGGTTCCAGTTGACCGCGCGCGGGACCGGGCGCTGTGTGTCGATAACGTCTTTCATGGGAGCCCTCACAACGTGCAGGAAACGCAGCCCTGCACCTCGGTCCCCTCAAGGGCCATCTGACGCAGGCGGATGTAATAGATTGTTTTGATGCCCTTTTTCCACGCATAGATCTGGGCGCGGTTGATGTCCCGCGTGGTCGCTGTGTCCTTGAAAAACAGCGTCAGCGAGAGGCCCTGATCGACATGCTGGGTCGCGGCGGCATAGGTGTCGATGATCGCCTCGGGGCCGATCTCGTACGCGTCGCGGTAGTACTCCAGATTGTCGTTGGTCATATAGGCCGCCGGGTAGTAAACGCGGCCGATCTTGCCTTCCTTGCGGATCTCGATCTTCGAGGTGATCGGGTGGATCGAGCTGGTCGAATTGTTGATATAGCTGATCGAGCCGGTCGGCGGGACGGCCTGAAGGTTGCGGTTGTAGAGCCCGTCTTTCATCACCGCCTCTTTCAGCGCGCCCCACTCTTCGCGGGTCGGCACGGGGATGTTGAAGCGGGCGAAGAGGTCGCGGACCGTGTCTGTCTCCGGGAGCCAGTCCTTCTCGATATATTTGTCGAAGAACGCGCCATCGGCGTAGCGGGATTTTTCGAAGCCCTTGAAGCTGCGGCCCCGCTCCTTGGCCAGCGCGTTCGAGGCGCGCAGGCAGTGATACAGCACCGTGGCGAAATAGATATTCGTGAAATCCACGCCCTCGCGGGAGCCGTAATGGATGCGCTCGCGGGCCAGGAACCCATGCAAATTCATCTGGCCGAGGCCGATCGCATGGCTCTCATCATTGCCGCGCCGAATGGAGGGCACTGAGTCGATCGCCGACATTTCCGACACCGCGTTGAGCGCCCGGATCGCGGTCTCCACCGTCTGACCCAGATCGCCGCCATCCATGGATTTGGCGATGTTGAGCGAGCCGAGATTGCAGGAAATATCTGTGCCCATGGTGGCGTAGCTCAGATCGTCATTGAAGCTCGACGCCTCGTTGACCTGCAATATCTCAGAACAGAGGTTGGACATGTTGATCCGCCCCTCAACGGGGTTCGCCCGGTTCACCGTGTCCTCAAACATGATGTAGGGATAGCCGCTCTCGAACTGGATTTCCGCGATGGTCTGGAAGAACTGCCGCGCATTGATCTTCTTTTTGCGGATCTTCGGGTTGTCCACCATCTCGTGATATTTTTCGGTCACGGAGATTTCCGAGAAAGCGACGCCGTAGACCTTCTCCACATCATGCGGGGAGAAGAGATACATATCCTCGTTTTTCTTCGCCAGATCGAAGGTGATGTCCGGGATCACCACGCCTAGGCTGAGGGTCTTGATACGGATTTTCTCGTCGGCATTCTCGCGCTTGGTGTCGAGGAAGCGCAGGATGTCGGGGTGGTGGGCGCTCAGATAAACCGCCCCCGCCCCTTGCCGCGCGCCAAGCTGGTTGGCGTAGGAGAAGCTGTCCTCCAGGAGTTTCATCACCGGGATAATGCCCGAGGATTGCCCCTCGATGCCTTTGATCGGCGCGCCATGTTCGCGGATGTTGGAGAGGAGCAGCGCCACGCCCCCGCCCCGTTTGGAGAGTTGCAGAGCCGAGTTTATCCCGCGCCCGATGCTCTCCATATTGTCCTCCAGCCGCAGCAGGAAACAGGAGATCAGCTCGCCGCGCTGCGCCTTGCCCGCGTTGAGAAAGGTCGGCGTTGCGGGCTGGAACCGGCCCGCCAGCATCTCGCGCATAAGCTGCATCGCCAGCGTCTCGTCGCCGCGCGCGAGCGTGAGGGCAACCATCACCACACGGTCCTCGAACCGCTCGATATAGCGATGCCCGTCGCGGGTCTTCAGCGTGTAGCTGGTGTAATATTTGAACGCGCCCAAGAACGTCGGGAAGCGGAATTTCACCTTGTAGGCCGCGTCCCAGATCTGCGCGATGAACGCCTCGCTATACTGCTTGAGGACCGGCTCCTCGTAATAGCCCTCCTCCACCAGATAACGCAGCTTTTCCTCCAGCGAATGGAAGAACACGGTGTTCTGGTTCACATGCTGAAGGAAATATTGCCGCGCGGCCATCTTATCCGCATCGAAGCGAATATTGCCGGCCTCGTCATAGAGGTTCAGCATGGCGTTGAGCGCGTGATAATCCATGCCCTGCCATTCTGTCGGTACACCCTTGGCGGGCGCGGCATCATTCAGATCGCGGTCGAGAACTCTCTGTTCCAAAATCTGTCCAGTCCTTCACTGACGCGGGCGATATCCGTCTGTGTTCCAGCCAGCTCGAAGCGGTAGAGAACGGGGACGCCGCATTTGCGCGCCACCACATCCGCCGCCAAAGCGAACATTGCCCCAAAATTGCGATTGCCCGCGCCGATGACGCCGCGGAGATGGTGGCGGGTGTCCGGGTCATTCAAAAACCGGATCACCTGTTTATGGACCGCGCCGCGCCCTGCCCCGTCCGAATAGCTCGGCGTGATGAGGATAAAGGGCGCGCGCGGTTGTGGCATGGGCGCGTCTGGCGCGATCGGGATGCGGCTTGCCGGAAGGCCGAGCCGGTCCACGAAGCGCGCCGTGTTTCCCGAACGGGACGAGAAATAGACGAGCCCGGACATTTTACGACGCGAGTGCGGAGATTTTGTCGGGACGGAAGCCCGCCCAGTGATCGTCGCCCGCCATCACCACCGGCGCCTGCCGATAGCCAAGCGCCGTCACCCGCTCCATCGCATCCGCATCTTCGGTCAGATCGACCACATCAAAGGCCACGCCCTTGGCGGTCAGCGCGCGGGTCGTCGCGGTGCACTGCACGCAGGCAGGCTTGGAATACACGGTGATGGTCATGGCCACTCCTTTTCACTCTCACTTCTGGGCGGTCCGGGGCAGACACGAATCGGCGCAGTCACGCTGCGGGGATACGCCATCTCTTGGACCCTCCGTCCGGTTTTCAACACGCCCTGGCAGGTCTCCTGACTCGCGCCTCAACGCCCTGGCCCCCCTTCCCGATGCTTGCGCATCAGTGGCTTATCGGGCCTCGGCTCATCGCTCACAGTTGCGGGGGCAGCGCCGGATTCCCACCGGCTTCCCATTTTCACCCACGCTCCGCGCGGGCACCAAGACCACATCATTTAGACGCTCTTTACCGAATGCTGTCAATATATGGTAGCGCAACCCGTCCGGAATTTCGTTCCCAATTTCGGGCGATCCGGCCCGCAGCGTTTCGCCGTTGAAATGATCCTCGCGCAGACTAGCTTAACAAGATGACAATTTTGCTCGTTGCCCATGGCCAGCCTTCGGCCCCGGATGAGGGGGAAACCCGCCTCGAAACACTCCGCGCCGCCGTCGCCGCCGAAGCGCCGGAGCTGGAGCTGCGCGGCGCGACCCTCGCGGCGGAAGGCGTCTTTGAAGCGCGGCTTGAAGGCGTCACGCATATCTATCCCTGCTTCATGGCCGATGGCTATTTCACCAAGCGCGTTCTGCCCAAACGGCGCGATGCGGCAGGCTCCGATGCAGAGATCCTGCCGCCCCTCGGGATGCGCCCCGATGTGCTGGCCTATGCCGCCCGCTTTGCCAAGGACGGCGCGATTGCCGCGGGCCTGAAGGAACGCGAAACGCATCTTCTGCTCGCCGCCCATGGCTCCGGCTCCGGCGATGCGGCCCGCAAAGCAGCGGAGGACGCGATGGCACAGATCCGCACCCACACGCATTTTGCGGAGATGTCGCTCGGCTTTATCGAGGAAGAGCCGTTTCTCGACGCCGCCGCCCGGGCAACGGCGGGCCGCCCGCGCCTCTGCCTGCCGCTCTTTGCGTTTGAAGGCGGGCATATGCTGGAAGATGTGCCGGAACTGCTCGAACAGGGCGGCTTCAACGGCCCGGTCCTGCCCGCCATCGGCCTCGCCCCGCAAATCCCCGCCCTGATCGCCGCGCAGCTTAGAGAAGCAGTTTCAGCGCCAGCGCCAGCGAGGTGACGACCAGCAGCGGGCGAATGATCCGCCCGCCAACCCGCATCGCGAGCCGCGCCCCCACCTGCGCCCCGATCCACTGCGCCGCGCCCATGGCGAGCCCCGTGATCCACCACGGCGTGCCGAAGATCACGAAAATCACCAGCGCCCCGAAATTCGACGCGAAATTCAAAAGCTTGGTATGCGCCGTCGCGCGCAAAATCCCGTAGCCGCCAAGCGCGACAAAGGCGAGCATGAAGAACGACCCGGTCCCCGGCCCCAAAATCCCATCGTAAAAGCCAATCACCGGCGGGATCAGCGCGGTAAAGAGCCATGGCGGAAACCGCGGCTCCGCCTCCACTGCGCCAATGCTGGGTTTGAGCCCGAAATAGAGCGCCACGGCAATGAGCAGCACGGGCAGCACCTTCATCAAAAGATCCGGCGAGAGCGTGAGCGCCAGCCCCGCCCCGATGGCCGCGCCGAACGCCGCGAGCAGCGCGTCATAACGCTGCGCCCATAAATCCACATGCCCGCCGCGCGCGTAAGCATAGGCCGCGCCGCCCGAGCCAAACACCGCTTGCAGTTTGTTGGTCGCGAGCGCGGTCGCCGGCGGCGCGCCCGCGATGAGCAGCACCGGCACGGTGATCAGCCCGCCCCCACCCGCAATGGCGTCAATCACCCCCGCCGCAAACGCGGCCGCGATGAGCAAGGCAAAAATTTCCGGTGCGACTTCAAGCATATCGCAGCGTTAGACGATCTCGCGCGGCGGGGGAAGGGGCATGGGTGGGATTGGGGGGCGCGGAGAGGGCGGGTGAAGAAGGGGTTTAGATTTGAGGGGAATGTGGCTTATGAATAGATATATTTTAAATATCAAAGCGGTGCTTGGTGATGCTTTCGACTCTTCCAGAGAATATTTCCATAGAGATAGGAGCTGCGCTGACCCTCGGCGTGATGATGACCCTGTTTTGCATCATCCTTCCACTGCTGATCCTCTATCCGCGAAAACAATTGGCAGAGTTAAAGGGTATTTTAGGCGCAGAAAATATGCATCCTTGGCTGTTCTATGGCGTCGCGATCATTTGGGCGGGTGTCGCTCTGTTCCTGCTTTGCGGCCTCATGCTGACAATCGGTCGGGTGGTCTTCAGCGCATTCCCGATTACTGACGAAAACCTCGTAAAAGCCCGTTTCGGTCTACTTTCAGTGGCCGCGATAACGGCAACTTTGGCGGCAGTAATCGCACTACCTTTCTCGCTTCTGCGAGCTCGAGATATGCACCGTCAGACGACAGCGCAGGAGGAGGACCTGCTAACGACAAGGATCAACGAGGCCGTCACCGCGCTGGGGAGCCAAAAGGAATATAGCTATGTGCGCAGAGCGAAAGTTTACACCGAAACCCGGCCTAATCTTGAGGTGCGCATCGGAGCGATTCTCGCGCTTGAGCGACTTGCTCAGAAGAATCTCGACGTTCACATTCAAATCATGGAGATACTCTGCGCATATGTCCGCGAAAATGCGCCCGCAAGCGAAGCGCGTGCGCTAAACGCGTTTGAAGCGAGAAATGACACCTCCAACCATCAGTCTCGATCAAAAAACTACCGCAATATGCTTCGAGATTGGATTGGAACGCTTCCGCCAACGCGTGCAGATATTCACGGCGCGCTAAAAGTGATTGGTCGCCGCACGCAGGAGCAACAGACAATAGAAGCAAACTTCCATAGGGAAAATCTAGATATTGACTGGCCTTTCGCTGAGGAATTTCCCGAACCGGGGGATATTAGATCTTCACAGCAAGAAGATAACTACAGTGAAAAAATTAAGCCCTACCTTGATCGCTTCGGAGCGTATACTGGCTATCGTATCGACCTCCGTGAAACCAATCTTCAGGCAGCTCAACTCGAAAAGTTTGATCTACGTGGTTGCGATTTTAGGGGGGCGTGCATGCAAGGGGCTCTCCTACGGAACACTCAGTTGCAAGGGGCCCTTCTTCAAAATGCGCAGTTGCAAGGGGCTGTAGCCAGGCAGGCCTCTCTAAAAGGTGCAGCACTGCAACAAACTTGTTTGCAAGGCACGATACTTTGGGAAGCGCAGATGCAGGGGGCGGACCTTCAAGGCGCTCAAATGCAGCTAGCGGATACATGGAATACGCAGATGCAGGGGGCGAAGTTAAAGGGGCGTATCACCTGATATCTTTGCGCGTGACCGATGAATAGTCAGGCAAAATTTTTACTGTAGCTGAGTACAGAATGACCAGCGACAATATATGTGCTCATCCTTTTGATACCTTAATTAAAAAGATGAGTACGTCAAAATCCTTGTCGCGCATTTAGCAAGCGACTAGCAAAACTGAGGAACCGAGGTCCAAACAGAATCTAACCAAAATCTCAGGAAATCTGGTAGCGGAGGAGGGATTTATTGATTTGATCCATAAGTTATTAATTATAAATCATTTTATCTCATGTCAAGTGTACCCATGTGTACCACCTATTAGCTCTGCGTAAACAGCGATCGTGCAACGCACACTTGCGCTCACGAGCAACTGTGTCTTGTTAATCCAGTTTTCCAGATCACAAGAAAAGGCAGGAGGGGCCGAGGCCTCAATTATCATAGCGCCTCCCGCCTTTGCGGCAATTTGCGCGGCGTTAGGCATAAAATTCGGAGGCCCAAAGGTGAGAGCGGCTCTATGGGGCGGTTAGCCGAACTTCACTGCGCGTGCGATCGCGCTCTTGCCAAGACATGGAAGCGGACATTCTGCGGGGATCACGCCGCCGGACCCGGCGTGACCTACATAGCGGGCGGAAAGCTGACTTGCGGCGCTGCGGCACGTCTGCCGCAGCAACCTGAACAAGCTGACATTCGAGGTCGACACACGTCGGGCTTCTGGGACCCGCAGATCGGGCCAAATAGCGTCCGGTCGTGGCAGCGATTTCCGGCTTTTCACTCAGGCGTTGAAAGAGGATCGAGGAAGGTCAGCGGATTTTTCGATCCGATGACATATTCGGGCCAAGCATTGGCAAGTGCGTTTATAGCTTCGATATCTCCGGCGCGATCGAGGCAAAGCGAGTCGATCGCGGCGCCATAAAGATACTGGACCAGCTCGATCACTGCTGTTGCCCCGAGCACTGCTGGGCCTGTCAGGACGCACCGAAGCCCCTTCGCTGTCTAGGCGCAGATAACCCAGCCCCTGATGACTAGAATGCGTCCTTTCGAGAAAACGCCACAGGTCGAACGATCGCCAGTTCTGCGCAAAGACATGCAGATCATAGAGACCGCCGACCCTGCCGGCCTCGAACGGGTTAACGATCCACGGACGACGCTGAGCGCGAACGGTCAAGCCAACCGGCAGCGATTTGTCGGGTGCGCCGATGAGCGCCCATTTTCTGGCCTCAACTTCAACCCAAGGGAGCGGATCAAGCGGGAGGAACTGATTTGTAACCGGGTCGCTACATTGGGCAGGATCGGCGCACTATCGTTATAGCTGGTGCAGAAGCGCCAGAAGCCCTTGTCCACTTCTCGCAGGAACTGCGTCAGGCGAGACAGATCGTTTGCATGGCCGACCTGGAAATGGGCGGCCCGGTGTCGGATCTGGCAAATCTCGTGCAGCTTTGCTTCCAGAGGGCCTTGGGCGGAAAATAGCTAGCGAAGCAGTTCCAGTGTTTATCGATCCGCATGAGCAGCTTAGACAGCTGTGCATAGCTCAGCGCATTCATCTCGGGCCTTGGCATATGTGTCAGCGATTTATCCGCCTGGAACGAGCAGGAGTTTGCGTTTAGGTCTCGCGCCCCGTCGTCGCCGAGCAGGGCGCGAGCTCGAAATAAACCATGGTACGCAGCCAAGTCTCAAGTTGCCAAAGGCGCGTATAGCTATTCACCATTTGGACTGGCACATCGTTGAGTGCCTCGTAACCTTTATCGTGCATTCTTCTGATCTCCTCAGACATACGCTCCTGCTTGCTCACGTTTTCGTATTCCAAACTTCCGGCGGACGTCGCGCAATGCCTCCGGCAATGCTTTCCGAACGGTGGGCTAAGGCAGGCAGCAGGCTTTCGCACTTGGTCATCGCTCAGAGCTAAGTCACGAGTTCGTCCGCAGCTGCGTGTTTCGAGATTATGTCCTGAATTTCCGCCGGGTTGAACGCGACATCCCATGCCCAGTGGCCGAAGCCGCCCGCCGCGTTGACCGCCTTCACCCACTCGTTCAACGCGTCCCGCTTGGCCTTGTTCTGGGGGCTGTCGCTGCCCTTGATCTCAAGCGCCAGAATGGTGCCGCAGGCAAGGCGAACGAGGAAATCTGGAACATAACGGCGTCGTGAACCGGCCCACATGTAATAGATCTGGAAGCCGAGATGATCGTTCTTGGCATGGGCGATGACGTCTTCGCGCTTCTCGAAGATGTTGGCGGCATGTCCCTCCCAGGATGAATCCCCGACGAGATGGCTGATATGCGACTTGGTGGTCGGAAAGCAGGGCTTGGTGGTGTACCAGGTCCGCATCTGGCCGGTGGCGCCGATCGGGTTTTCCTCGTCGAACACCGGCGTCAGGCGCTCCGTGTTCTGCTCGGTCACATTGCTCAGCACATGCTGAACGACAAGGTCGATGTTGAGCGCGATCAGAATCCGCCGCCGAAGTGGGTCGGAGTGGAACAGCGACGGGATGTCGAGGCGGTCGGAGCTGAGGAACGCCTCGACGATCCTGACCAGCTGCGCCGCGAGATACTCGTGGCTACCCGAAAAACCGTGGCTGAGTTCGGCGAAGGCCTTCCGTGCTGCCTGAAAGACGAGACGTTGCAGACGGAAGCCGTCCGGCAGCTTCTCGAGGTCGATGGCTGTCACCTTGCCCATATCCGTCGCGCCGCCGAGCGCAGGAGCCAATTCCGCGCTGATTGGCGTGCTGGCGGGATCGAGCGCGAGCGGCGTTACCTTGCCCCAGTCCATGGCCAGCTGCGGTCTCACGACCGTTTCAACCCGCAGCACGTTCGGCCAGCGAAGTTCCAGATGAGCCCGCTCGGGCACGACTTCGATCTGGGTGGTCGGCTTCGGAGGCGGCGGAGCCTCCCCGCCTTCGCCTGTTTCCGAAATGGAAAGCGGCACACCGAAGACATTGACGTATTCGGGCAGGAACAGACCATTCTCGTCCGTGTCATAGGACACCCGACGCAATCCGCGCCCGACGACCTGTTCGCAGAGCAGCTGGGAGGTGAACGCCCGGAGACCCATGATATGCGTGACGTTTTTGGCGTCCCATCCCTCCGACAGCATCGCAACCGATATGACGTTCTGTAGATCCTGTCCGGCCGCTCCCCGCTTCCCGACGTTGTCCACGATCTCACGCAGCAGTTCTTCTTTCTTCAGCGAGCGGAATTGCTGGCGGCGGGTCTCGGGGATGGTCGCAGCGTCGATGATTGCCTTCAGCCGTGCCTCGTAATCCTTGTCGGAGGTCGAGGTCTCGCCGATCTCTGCCTTCTCCAGCACCTTGGAGTCGACACGGAGCGTTCGGGTCGGTGCGTGCAATTCGGGCCAATGCGCATCGCCCTTGTTGAAATAGGTCTCGATGCGGGCTGCGGTTTCAGTGCGATTGCAGACCGTCAGCATGACCGGCGGCGAATGATGCCCGGCCTCCTGCCATTGCGCCCGGGTTTCCCGCCAGTCGGCGCCGAGCAGCGTATAGGCGTCTTGGACCAGCTTCGGCAGCGCCTCATGCGGTTCGGCCTTGCGGTTCAGGTCTTCGGAAACAGTCGGGTCGCGGTAGATGTGGTAGAGCTTCGAACGCAGCGTCTTGGCGTCCGGAACCGCATCGTCGCGGACAACGACGCGCGGCGTCTTCACTAGCCCCGCCTCGATCGCGTCGTTCAGGCCGAAATCCGAGATGATCCAGTCGAACAGCGCCGTATCGGTGCTCTTCTTGCCAGTCGGCGCGAAAGGCGTGGCTGACAGGTCGAAACAGCGCTGGATGCGCCGGGTCTTGTGGATGCGGTCCAGGCCTTCGATCCAGCGCGTCGCCTCGTCAAGGTCGATGCCATGCTCCTCGGCATGCTTCTTGCTGATCTTCACCTCGGGCGGCTTGCGATAGGCGTGATGCGCCTCGTCGTTGATGACGATGATGTTCTTGTGCGCCGCCAGCTTGCCCAGCACCCGCCGCGTGAAGGCCTCGTCGGACTCGCGCCCTTTCTTTATCACGGATCGCTTCGCTTCCTTCAGCGGCATCAGCGTGTGCCAGTTCTCGATCAGCACCTCGGCCTGGTTCAGCTTCTGGCGGAGCGCCTCGGACGGGCAAAGGTTGAACTCGTCGTAATAGCTGCCCTCGCTGGGCAGCAGCACCTGCAGCCGTTCCTTCACGGTCAGGCCAGGGGCCACGATGAACACGGCCCGGCTGAAATCCTTGTTTCGCTTCGGATAGGTCAGCGCGTTCAGCACCTGCCAGGTGATGATCATCGCCATCACCGTGGTCTTGCCTGCGCCCGTCGCCATCTTGTTGCAAAGACGCTCCCACACCCCGCCATCGCCGGGGATCGCGATGCCCTGCTTGTAGGCCTCGGCCCCCTCGACCCACCAGATCAGCGTCTCGATGGCCTCGAGCTGGCAGAAGTAGAACGGATGCTGCCGCGCCTCGCGGTCGTGCCAGTGCTCCAACAGCTTGCGGGTGACGATGGTCACGCCGGGCCAGCCGTCTTCGCGCCACTGATCCACTCGGGTGCGGATCGTGTTCACCAGATCCAGCACCTCGGTGCGCTTGGTGTTGTTGCGCGCGTCAAAGACCTCGTAGCTCGCCGGCCGCCGTTCAGACTTGATCTCCAGCTTGCCGCCCTTGGCCTCGACCCAATGCTGGCCTGGGCAGACGAAGGGCGAATTGATGATGAGGGACATGGGCTTATCCCTCCAGCGACATGATCTTGAGCGACTCGATCCCGCGGTCGTCCACGATCTTGACCGCGATCCGGCGGTTCTCGCCCGCCTCAAAGGGCAGCGAGACGGTGCCGTGGAACTGTTCCAACAGATCCTCGTCCAGCTCCGCGCGGACGGTCTTGCGCAGGCGGTTCCAGCCGTCCTTCGCATCCGCCATCGGGAAGAACACCTGGTGCGGCATCAGCGAGCGGTTGTCGTAATCCACGTCCAGCGACCACATCGCGATCTGCTTCTTGCCACCTGAGACAAGGTCGCCCGCCTTCGGGTCGAAATAGTCGAAGCCGTTCACCTCGACCTCCCAAAGCCCGTCCTTGCGCTTGCGCAGCTCCACGTCCGGCTGGCCCATCAGCCAGAAGGACTGGTTCGAGGTGCGCTTCTTTTTCAGATCCTCGGTCAAGAGGTCGGTGTTCATCTGCGCCTTGAGCAACGTCACGCCCGGCCAGTTCACCTCGTCGATGTCCTTCGCGGCCTCCGGGTCGAAGGTGAAGGCGCAGAACAGGATGAATTTCGGCGACGGGCGCAGGGTCTCGGCCTCGGTCAGGGCCAGTTCCACCTGCCGCTGCTCCAGCGCCGCGTGCTCTGGGCCGAAGCTGACGACAACGCGCTCGCCCGTCTCGGCTAGCGATCCGCTGGCATGGATGTGCTTCAGCCCCGGCAGCGTCTCGAATTCGGCAAAGCGCAGCACGGCGCCGCCCTTGCCGCGCACGCCGGTCTTCAAGAGTTCGTCGCGCCACAGCGCCTGGCGAGAGGTCTCGCCGGAGCGGGCGACGGTCTCGTCGGCCTCTTGCGGGGGCATGCTGTCGTCCAGCGACAGGACGGTCGGCGCCGGAACCGCCTCGACCGAGAAGGGCCCGCAGATGCGCAGCTTGGATTTGTCGACGCGCGGCTTGTCGTAGAGCGTCTCCTGTTCTGCATGGTCGGCGATAGACTGGTCCATCCGGCGCTGCATCGCCTGCCGGGCGGCGTGGAAGGCGTCGAACGACGCGCGGGCGGCCTCGGGCCAGTCGTCCGGCCAGTCGAGGGGAACCTCCCATTCGTGCAGCGTGTCGCCCTTGGCGAAATCCACCGGCTTGCCCTTGCGCACGCCCTGGGTGGGCTTGAGCGGTTTCGGCGGATTGGCGGCCAGCGCGGCATTCAGATCGGCCAGCGCCGCCGTGATCTTTGGGTGATCCTCGTCGTAAATCGTGTCGATGTCGGGGTTGTTGGCGATGCTTTTCAGCGTGATGTGCGGGACGGTTTCATAGTCGAAGCCGCCGCCCAGCCCCTCATGCGGATAGCGGAGCGCGTAGTAGTCGAAACCGGCGGTCATCAGCCGCTGCTTGGCCAGCGTGATCGCCACGCGGGACGTGTCGCAGGTGATCCAGCGCCGCCCCCATTTCTCGGCAACGAAGGCGGTGGTGCCGGAGCCGCAGGTGGGATCGAGCACCAGATCGCCGGGATCGGTGGTCATCTGGAGGCAGCGTTCGATGACTCGTTCGAGAGTTTCGACGACATATTCTTTCTTCCGGCCAAATCCGCTGATTGCCGTATCATTCCAAACGTTGTCCAACTCCTTGACTGGGTAATCCTCAAAGTAGCGCCGGTAGCGCAAAGTGTTGCCGATCAGGAGCATCCGGTTGGATTTCGACAAACGATCCATACCGGGTCCTTTAGTGCCCGGCTTCCAATGGTTGTTTCCTGGGCACTCGAATTGAATGCCCCGCCACGAAAACTTGCGTTCCTCAGGATCAGAGGGGGCGCCCTGGGAGTAAAGCGTGTCGTGGGACAGTACGCGATGCGAAACGCTCAAGGTCTCTAAATCGCTGCTCTCATCGGTGGTCATTGAGCGAACAGGCTCAGTTCCATTGCGGGCTTCAACAAGGGTATACTGGCTCTTTCCGTCGAAACCAATGGGCTTGGGTTCGCGTGGCTGCTTGAATTTTTCGCGAACCTTCTTTTTGTCCCTCCCATACCAAAGCAAGAAATCCACAGACCCTGACAATAGGGCGGCAGACTGTCCGCCAGTGGTTCTGTAGGAAATGAGCCCGCAAAAGTTCGCCTTGCCGAAAATCTCATCAAGAATGTCTCGTACAAGGTGCAAATTCTCATCCGAAATCTGCACGAACACCGACCCGCTCTCGGTTAGCAATTCCCGCGCCAGCATCAGCCGGTCGCGCAGATAGGTGAGGTAGGAGTGGATGCCGAGTTCCCAAGTGTCCCGGAACGCCTTGATCATCTCGGGTTCCTGGGTCAAGTCGGCGTCTGACCGGTCCTTCACGTCGCGCTTGTTGGTGAAGGGCTGGAAGTTCGACCCGTATTTGATGCCGTAGGGCGGGTCGATGTAGATCATCTGGACCTTGCCGCCCATGCTCTCCTTGGTCAGCAGCGAGTTCATCACCAGCAGGCTGTCGCCCGCCACCAGCCGGTTCGACCAGCCTTTTTCGTGGTGATAGAAATCCAGCGCCTGGCGCAGCGGCAGGTTCTCGAACGGCGCCGCGAACAGGTCCGGCTGCCGCCACTGAGTTGCGGCGTCTTTGCCATTCAGCCGCTTCGCAGCATTGGCGAGGATCGTCGCCGGGTCCACCCGTTCATGGACATGCAGCGAGACGGTATCGACCTCGACGGTCGTCCGCTCGGCCTTGCCCGTCCAGTTCAGATAGGGCGCCTGCAGTCGCTTCAGCTCTTGCAGCGCATCCTTCATCTGCTCCGCATCGCCCGAGGCCAGCGCATCGTCGATCAGCCGTTCGATCCCCGCCCGCGCGGAGTCGAAATTCAGCACCGGGTCCAGATGCGGGTCATAGGCCCAGAGCGTCTTGTCGCCATCCGGATCGGTGCCGGCATGGACCATGCCCACCTCGGGGTTGTTCACCCGCGTCTCGCCGTGGCGGTAGGACAGCACCTGCACCGGCCCGTCCGGTCTGCGCGCGGCGCGTCGCTTGCCCGAGGCCGCGCGCTGCCGCGACACCGGTTCACTGGTCGGGGTCAGTTCGAACCCATCCGCATCTTCGCCGTCCTCATCCTCGTCCCAGGCTTCCTGATCGCCGCCCTGGTCGTCGATCACCCGCATGATCGACCCGCCACGCCCACGGCCGCGGGCCAGCTGTCCGTCATCGACAAGCGCATCACGAGCGGCAATATAGTCATCGTCGGAAAGGCCCGGCACATGCTCGCGCAAACGCGCCATCATCGCGCCATTGCCAATCGAGGAGCCGTCTTCGGGGGTGAAGGAAAGGATGAGATTGGTCAGACTGTCGGACATGCGGGGCGACTACTCACGAAAAGGGCTTGTTTTATATTGCATATCGCGCCGGTTGTTCTTTTGCACGCAGGAATCGACCTTCCATGGAACCGACCGGAGGTCAGAGATTGCGGCGCACATGCGAATGGCCGGTTCGGGGAAGCTGCACTGCGGCACGCCGCCGTCTGCAAGTAACCGGTAAGGGCCGGAGACGTCTTGATCGCAAAGGGCGCAGAGGCGACCCAGATTTCCGCGCCGACAGCAACCAGAGTAGACGCCGGTGATGTTGCGCCGCTACCTCCACTTGATAGGATGGCCTAGAGCATCGGAGCACCGAAGTATGGATGTTGAAAGCCCAATACCGCGCGCAGATCTTCTGGCGATGATCTCTGACCAGATTCCGGAGGTCTATCCGGATTACGGCATCAAGAGAACCGAAGCTCTCGCAGCACGGGTGTTGGAGGATCTTTATATCTTGGCGAGATGCGCGGTCAGCAAGTGCCGTGTGACTTACACCGATGCGATCAACCTTCGGGGTTATGGAAATAGGCAAAACGGCAGATGGTTGGATGACGTCTACAGCTTTGCAATTTCTCCTTTGGGATTCCCAGATCTCACCATGTTGGTGGTGAACGCAGCCACCGGGCAGCCCAGTGAGGACGCTTTTGAGGCACGCCGAAGCAAGCTCAATGAGATCCAGATCTCAGAAGTCCCCCGTGAGCAGAACCGGTGCATTTGGTTCGATGCCTATGAGGCAGTGCTCGGACCGCTGGAGCCTATTCCAACGGAATATCACTACGCACGATCGGTCATGCCAGAGCCGCCACTGGAGGCCGAGATACGTCGGGCAGTCTCAAACGCGATCCACCGTGTAAATGGGTTCGGCAAGATGACAGTAAAGGTCGGCAAGGAGTACGTCGGCTCTGGGAACTACTCGGAGCTTTGTCTTCTGACGAGCCAACTTCTTAAAAAGCAGAAAGGTCGCTGCGCTTTGACCGGCCAGCCTTTCGAAAAGCGCTCGGCCGCGGAGCGGGGCGTCCAGGATGATCGAATGTCTCTCGACCGGCTCGACAACTCCCTCGGCTACTACGATGGAAACGTACACCTCGTGACGCAGTTCGCAAACCGCGCACGCGGGCAAATGTCCATCCAGGAAGCCCGGCGCCGACTCATTCAATATGCAGATCCTTGATCGCTCACTAGTCTGAACTGAAGTGGTCCCAGGAATCCGGACAGTCGGCTAAGGTGTATCCCAAACCTTTGAAGGGATACGCGAATGGCGAAGCGGCGGAACTTTACAGACCAGTTTAAAGCCAAGGTGGCGTTGGAAGCGCTGCGTGGCTACAAGACCGTGCAGGAGATCGCGGCGAAGCATCAGCTGCACCCTAACCAGGTCAGCACGTGGAAGCGGCAGGCCATCGAGGGCATGGCGGACGTATTCTCGGGCGGCAAGCAAAGCGGCCCGACCGAAGCCGAAGTCAAGGAGCTTCACGCCAAGATCGGGAGGCTGGCGGTGGAGAACGATTTTTTGTCGGAAGGGCTCAAGAGGTGAGCCCGGCAAAGAAACGGTCGATGGTCCAGCGCGACCATCCCGAACTGAGCATCAGCCGGCAATGCAAGCTGGTGAACCTGAGCCGGTCGGCGTTCTACTACACGCCGGTCGGTGTTGATGTCGAGACGCTGGCGATGATGAAAGAGATTGACCGCGTGTTCACAAAGTATCCGTTCTTCGGGTCACGCCAGATCGCGGCCTATCTGCGCCGGGAAGGCACCGTCGTGGGCCGCCATCGCGTGCGCCGACTGATGGCGAAGATGGGGCTGGAGGCAATCTACAAGCGCCCCAGAACCAGCCAGCGGCATCCGCAGCACCCGGTTTATCCGTATCTGCTGAGGAAAATGCAGATCGACCGACCCAACCAGGTCTGGCGTGCGGATATCACCTTCGTGCCGGTCAAGAACGGCTTTCTGTATCTGCTTGCCATCATGTATTGGGCCATGCGCAAGGTGCTCAGCTGGCGGCTGTCGAACACGATGCATGCCGACTTCTGTGTCGAGGCTCTGAACGAGGCCATCGCGAAACACGGCCCACCGGAGATCATGAATACAGATCAAGGGTCGCAGTTCACGGGTTCAGCCTGGATCGCGACGTTGACCGAGGCAGGCGTGCGCATCTCGATGGATGGGCGCGGCCGTTACCTCGACAACATCTTCATCGAGCGCCTCTGGCGAAGCCTGAAACAAGAGGCCATCTACCTTGAGGAAATCACCGACGGCTTCCAGGCGCGGCGCGTCGTTAAGGACTGGATGGCCTTCTACAACACCAAGCGGCCCCATTCCGGGCTTGATCGGCGGACGCCAGACGACGCATATTGGGCAGGCTTGGAAGAGCAAAAAGCAGCATGAAACCTAAACCCGATACACCTTAGAAACGCTGCAAACCTGTCCGAAAGGTTAGGACCACTTCACTCCTTTCACGACAGCATACGCGAGTGCGCCGCTGAGACGAGACGAAACGCTTCGCAACGCGCGGCGAATAGGCCCTTGGCGACTCACGCGCGTTCGCCCATTGTTCTCACATGGGCGGACACTATACATTTTTTCAATGCGAGTGCGGCCACGAAGATTGTCGTCCCACGCGGGAATGGCATCCGGGCTATATCGGCAGTTGGTGCGGCCACTTTTCTGAGGACGCGCTGGCGCGTCTCGTCTGCAGCCAATGTGGTCGTCGTGGTCGCCCGGAAACCGCCATCACCGCCTGGACACACCGTCCTAGAAATATTGAGGTCGATCTCATGTGCAATCTCTATTCGCAAACCAAAGCGCAGGACGCGATGCGCCAGCTCTTTAAAGGGCTTGTTGATCGCACCGGCAATCTGCCCGCATTGGACAAGATATATCCCGATCAACTGGCTCCGATCATACGTGGTTCCGACGTGCCGGTTATGCAGATGGCCCGATGGGGCCTCCCCACGCCGCCTTACTATTTGCAGGGAAAGAACTACGACAAAGGCGTGACCAATATCCGTAATCCTAAGTCGTCTCACTGGGCGAAATGGCTCGCGCCAGAACATCGGTGCCTGGTTCCGTTCACCTCTTTCGCCGAGCCGAAACGTGGCGGCAATCAATGGTTCGCTCTGCCAGACGAGAAGCCCGCATTCTTCGCAGGTCTTTTCGTTCCTGACTGGACCAGCGTCCGAAAAGTGAGAGATGGTCTCTCGACCGATGATCTGTTCGCCTTCTTCACAACCGCGGCCAACGATGAGGTCGGCAAGATCCACCCAAAGGCCATGCCGGTCATCCTGACCGAGCCGGATGAATGGAGCGCTTGGATGGCAGCGCCATGGGATGAAGCGAAGGCCCTTCAGCGTCCACTTCCAGATGGTAGTTTGGAGCTGATATCGGGCTGATTTGGCCGTCCCGGAAAGGACGGGATCGGCACCATGAAGTTGCGACGTCCGTAGCCGACCAGCCCCTCCACGGCCCCTTTGTCATTGCCCTTGCCGGGACGGCCATAGCGGTCCCGGATCACGTAATGCGACAACATCGCGCTGAACCGCTAAGTTCTTTGCCGGGAGCCATCCGGCAGAAGCCGGGCCACCAGACAGCGGTCATTGTCATAAAGAACCGACTGGGGAACCGCGCCGAAGAACGCAAAGGCATGGACATAGCCGTCAAGCCACGCCTCGGTATTGGCCGCAGGATAGGCCCGGATGTAGCATGCGTCGCTGTGCGGCAGATCGAGGGCAAAGAAGTGTGCCTTCTGCTCGACGCCGCCGATCACGACAAGCGCTTCACCAAAATCGGCCTGTGCATGACCGGGCGGATGGCTCAGCGGCACGAACATCTCCTTGCCGGTCCGCTTCCGGTCTCGAACGTAATCCTTGACGATGGTGTAGCTGCCATCAAAACCGCACTCGTCCCGCAACCGCTCGAAAATACGCTTGGCGGTGTGACGCTGCTTGCGAGAGCGGCTCCTGTCTTCAGCAAGCCATTGGTCCATCTGGCTGTTGAACGCATCCAGCTTCGGGCGCCTGATCGGCGCTGTCCGCCGATATCCCGGCGGTTCCGAATAGGCCAACATCTTCGCAACACTGTCCCGGCTGATCCCAAAATCCCGGGCAATCTGACGCCCGCTCAATCCATCCTGGAAATGAGCGTGACGCACCTTCAAATACAAGTCCACAGTGTATATCCCCAAGCCCTCCCGAAATCCGAAAGGGCAAAAGTGGACGACTTTTACGCCGCCCGCGACAACACTATGCCGTCGCTACCGTGGCCTAGTATTGCTCCGACGTTCACAGCCGCTCGCGGCAGCTCTGGACGCGTTACCTCGCGATCGCCAAATTGACGGGCCATCCCGGCACCGTCGAGGGGGCCGAGCGCAAGGATCGGATCGCGCTCTTCCTGGAGTTTCGGCAAGCCTGTGGCCGGTGATATCTGCTGGCCGCAGATGACACACGCTACATCATGATTGGGCGGTTAGGGCGGGGAGCGGTCGTTCGCTGCGGACGGCATCAACGACCGCTTTGCATGCTTAGGCAAAATGCTTTACATAGCCACTATAGCTTCCGGCTGCGGTGCTGAATTAGAGCTACGGAGTCTTCGTGAACACATCTTCATCGGAAACAGTATCCTCGGATCTACCCAATGCGCTTGCCGAACTGCGCGCCTTGATCCAGAGTCGCAAGCTCACGAAGGAGCAGTTCGAAACATCGGAATTCAAAGCTCTTTGGAAAAGCGTCGGATCCTATCTTCACGACGATAACCCCTCTGTAGTTTGGACAACATTCGCAATGCTTGGACGCATGGCTGCAATATCAAAACCAGCCGAGCGTCTCGTAGAGCCGTTGCTGGGCGAGAGGCTAGACGCAGCTCTCCCTGAATTTGTTCGCCTGCCGGATGGTGAGGATCGTTATTACCTTGCAAGAAGCCTTCAGGGCAGCAAACGAAGCGAAATCATCGCCATTTCTTATCGGGAACTTGCCGAGGAAGAAACGGCCGAGACGGCGCGCCGCGTTTGGGCCAGTATCGCCGGTTCTGGAGGCGCCTCTTTGACAGCGTTCTTGCAGCGTTTGAACAACGAGATTGAGACAGTCGCTAGAGAGAACGATCTGAGACCGGATGCTCTCTGTCGGCGAATACGCCGCATCGTTGCTTCGATCGACGACTTCGTTGCAACGGTCGACGTCGATGCGGGGGATGAAATCGGCAAGCAGCTAAAAGTTCTTTTCGTTGGCCATTTGCCGAAGTCAGGCCCCGACGATCGCATTCTGCGAGAGGAGGCGTGCCAAGATTTTCTTTCTGCCATCCAGAAGATCGTGAGGCTTAACCTCAGCGCGCGCACGGACCCAGAAAGCTACAAGATCATCGACGCAATTCGTGGATGGTGGCGACCCGCGTCTCCGTCTCAGGACTTTGAGGGCGCAGTGCGAAGTATTGCGCGCCTTGGAGTCGAGACGCTTCTCATGTTTGCGAAGCAAGGTGTGATAAACAAGCCTCTTAGGGACGCACTGGTCACTTCGATCAGCGCGCGATCGATCAACAACATGGCCAAAGAGTCTGCCGCGCGTACGCCGAGCCTCGACCAGTCCATCGCATATTGGTTCGTGAACGGCGAAGAGCCGAAGGAGGAACGCTCGGTTCGCGGCGTTGAGGCGCTTTCGGAAGCAAAACTGGACGAGTATGTCGGCCGACTTTTGATAGCGCTGGATCTCCCTGAGCTTCAGGCAACCGCGGTCGAGCAGGCTCTGAACGATGTGAAGGACATCATGGCTGCAGAGGGTGACCTCTTGGAGGGGGCGCTGAAGCGAGGTGCGCTTGCGTCTCAATGGGCGCGTGCAGTCGCCCGTACGCGCCGCATCGCCCTCAGTCCTCAGCGCTCAGAGCTGGTGAGATATGATCCAGCCGCACACGTTGGAGAGGACGATCTAAGAATTGGGAGTGAGGTTCGCGTCCTGACACCGGGTGTCGTCAAAGAAGGTCGAGGCGGTGTCAGTGTGATATTGGTTAAGGCAGAAGTTGAGAACGGCAATGGATAAAGTAACTGCGAGAATTGTACTTGAGAGTCTTCTCGAACGGTTCGATAAGTCCTCCGACGTTTTTCTCACATCCTTCGAAGCAGAGTCCTTGCGCGCTATCCTCGATCTGGAGCCTACCGCTGTCGTCGATGCTCCAGCGGTACCAACTGTTGAACCGGCTTTCGAAATTCCCGTTATCACATGTCCAACACCGGAAGATATCGATGAGGATCACCTCATGTGTCTGGACTTCGGAACGTCATTTTCTAAGGCATTCGCGTGTTCAGTCGACGACACTGACGACGTGCCTGAGCTATTCCCATTGGCTTTTGGAACGAACGCCTTTGGCGATCCGGAACTCTTGCTGCCATCGGAGCTCTTCGTTGACGGTGGCGAGCTTTACTTGGGGGGTGCAGCGAGGGCCCACTTTAACGCCGTCGAGGCGACACAAGATCGGCTGATCGACAGTCCAAAGCAGTTCATTACGCTCACCAAAGACGTGACGGATCTACACAGGCGCAAGCTAGAGAAGGCCCAGGATCCGTCGGGCACCCTGACGCAACGCGACGCGCTGGTGTTGTATCTTGCTCACTTGAACCTTCGCGCTGAGCAGGCGCTGCGCGGGCAGCGCCCCAGCATTGACCTGAAACGCAGATATGCACACCCCGCTTGGACGCCGGATCATTTCAAGGACAATAGTGAGGCAATGCGTCGGATCATCGCCGAGGCGATCGCAATTGGAAGATGCTGTGGCGACGACCTTTCCAGCAATCTTTCGCTAGAGAAAGCGTGCAAGATTGTCCAATTGGCACGCAAGGCCAAGGATGACGAACTGCCATTTGGGTTGATTGCCGACCCCGTCCTCGAGGCCACAGCCGCGGGCGCTGGTGCTCTCATAGGCACTCCCGCGCAGCGTAGGGTGCCGTACGTAATTCTGGATATCGGCGCCGGCACGACGGATGTCGCCGGATGCATTTGCGTGAACAACCCCAGCAACGATCGCGTCACGGTGGCCGAAGTTACGACAGCAGCGCGTGCAATAAATCAAGCTGGTAACATCATAGATAACGCCCTGCTAAAGAAGATCATGGACAAAAGCGGCCTCGCCGATGGCACAGCTGAGTATAGGCGCGTTCAAGCTGCTCTGAAGCGCACCATCCGCGGGGACAAAGAAGTGCTCTTTATGGATGGTGCTCTCAGTATTAGCTTGGTGACGGGGGACGTAGTCGACATCGAACTGGACGACTTTCTTGAACATCCGATCATCAAAGGGCTTTTCAAGAAGATCACGGACCTCGCAATTGATGCGGCGTTCTGTGTTGCTGGCGACCAAAATACCGTGAACGTGACAGCCACGGGCGGGGGAGCTGGCCTTCCAGTTGTCAAGGCGCTGGACGGGGTTTCGATTGAACGGGACGGAAGGCGGGTTCAACTGTCATTGGCCGAACCCATGCCGTATGAGTTGAGGGAAACCTATCCGCAACTGGTCGATCCGTATCCTCAGGTTGCAGTCGCCGTTGGTGGTGCCTTGCCTAACCTGCCTGCGCAGGTGAAAAGCATCAAGGAAGGCATCTCGGTTCCCGGAAAACGATATCTCGCCCCAATGTACAAGTCCTGAGGCTGGCATTGCATACAAAACACGGGTCACTTCTGTTTTTTGCCCCTCTTTTCCGGGCGTTTAGTTCTAGGTGGCTCGTTGTACTAATTTGCGGCAAAAGTGATGAATAGCTGCAAAGGGCCAAGAACGGTCATGCCCCGCGCCAAGCTCGAATGGCAGCTAAAGGGCCGTCTGTTAAGACGGCCCTAAGCCTTCAGATTTCTACCGCCTCGGCGATGGTCAGCGCATCTTCGAGTTCAACACCGAGATAGCGCACCGTGCTATCCATTTTCGTATGGCCCAACAAAAGCTGAACCGCGCGTAGGTTGCCGGTCTTGCGGTATATCTGCGCGACCTTGGTGCGCCGCATAGAGTGGGTGCCATAGGCGCTCGGCTCTAGGCC